>NZ_CP172846.1:0-1362811 GCF_051200975.1 Candidatus Pelagibacter bacterium nBUS_25
ATTAAATTCTACAATCATAGATTTAATTTATTTTTAAAAAAAAATATTAAGTGGTTGCAAATTTTTTTATTTCGTTCTAACTGAGATTTCCCTACAAGTTATGAACAAATCTACAAATATAAATAATTTAAATAGTTTTAAGTCTGAAAATTTTGATTGGAAATTAGTTCAGTCTGAAATGAAAAATAAGCTAGGACTAGACGTTTATGAAAGCTGGCTTAAAAAAATTACTTTTGTGGATGAATTTAATAATTATTTATTATTATCTGTTCCAACAAGATTTATTAGAGACTGGATTACATCAAGATACATTGATCAAATTTTACAAATAATTCGTTTATATAAAAAAGATATTATTAGAATTGAATTTAAAATTGATGACAAAAATACAAATCAAAATCTTGAAAATATAAATGTTAATGAACAATTACCCGATAGAAGTGAAAATGTATCATTTATAAAAGATTCTTATTTGCAGTATAATCGAATTGATCCAAATAAAAGATTCGACAACTTTATAACTGGTACAAGCAATAAACTTGCTTATGAAGCATCGTTAAAGGTTTCAGAAAATATATCTCATTATAATCCACTTTACATTTATGGTGGTGTGGGAATGGGTAAAACCCATCTATTAAACTCAATTGGAATTGAACTTAAAAAAAATAACAAAGTAATGTTTATATCAGCTGAACGGTTTATGTATCAGTTTGTGAAATCGATCAAAGCTAATGATATGGTTAAATTTAAGGAATATTTTAGAAATACAGATATTTTATTAATTGATGATATTCAATTTATAAGTGGTAAAGAAGCGATGCAGGAAGAATTTTTTCATACATTTAATGCATTATTAGATAAAGGTTCTCAAATAATTGTATCAGCTGACAGAGCACCAAACAAACTATCAAGAATTCAAGATAGAATTAAGTCTAGATTTTCTGGTGGTTTAGTTGTCGATATTCAAAAACCTGATCTTGAACTTAGAAAAAAAATTGTTGAAAAAAAAACTGAGGAATTAAACAATTTATATGCAGACCAACTACAAGTATCAAAAGAAATACAAGATTTTATAAGTACTGAAATTACAGCAAGTGTTAGAGAATTAGTTGGAGCAATAAATAGAGTAGTTTCATTTTCTAGAATCTACAACAAAGTTCCAAATTTGGCTGAAACAAAGGTTGTTTTGAAAGATTTGTTAAATCTGGCTGAAAATAAAGTAACAATAGATTTAATTCAAACAACAGTATGTAAATTCTTTAAAATAAGTAAGAATGAAATGCTTTCATCAAGAAGATCCAGATATTTAGTTAGACCTAGACAAACCGCTATATATTTAACAAAAATTTTGACATCAAAATCTTTACCAGAAATTGGAAGAGAGTTTTCAAATAGGGATCATACTACCATAATACATTCAGTTAAAACCATTGAAAAAATTAAAGAAAAAAATCCTGAGATGGTAGATAATATTAATAAATTAAAAAACCAGATATTATATAATAATAAAGATAATGAAATTTAACGTAAATCAACAAGATCTTCAGCAAGCATTGAATTACTGCCAGGGTGTAATTGAAAAGAGAAGTACTCTACCTATATTGTCTAATATTTTATTAGACGCAAGTAATTCCAGATTAACAATTACAGCAACAGATTTAGACTTAATATTTATTCACCAATTAAATAATGTTGAAGTGTTAGAAGAAGGAAGAACAACAACAACCTCTTCAATTATGTATGATATCATAAGAAAATTCTCTTCTGGAAAAAAAATTAATTTATCTTTGACAGACGTCAGTAAATTACAAGTAGAGTCAGAAAAATCTATATTCAACTTAAATTGTATTAGTGCAACTGAATTTCCATTAACTGATGAAAATTTTAATCAAAATGAATTTACAATAAAATCTAAACAGCTTTTAAAATTATTAAATAAATGTAAATTTTCAGTTTCTAATGATGAAACAAGACATTATCTAAGTGGGATTTATTTTCATCAGACAGAAGTTGAGGATAAAAATTATTTAACGGCTGTAGCAACTGATAGTCACAGAATGTCCATTTCAAAAATAAGATTAGATCAAAAAATTGATTTTGAACCAATTATACTTCCAAAAAAAACTATTTTTCAATTATGCTCGTTGCTAGATAGTTATGATGGAGATGTTAAAGTATCTAACATTAAATCAAAGATAAAATTTGAGTTAAATAATAGCATATTGATTTCAAAACTAATTGATGGGAAATTTCCAAATTATATTCAGGTAATACCAAAGAATAATCAAAAAAAACTAGAAATAGATTTAAAGTTATTTTTAAATTCTGTTGACAGAGTTGCTTCTGTATCTTTGGATAAAAAAGATGGAGTTAAATTCAATTTATCAAAAGATACTCTAGACCTTTCGGTTAATAATACAAATAGTGGTGATGGTAAAGAAACATTAAATGTAAAATTTGATCATGATTTAGAAATAAGTTTTAACTCAAGATACTTAATTGATGTTGCTTCGCAATTAGATGGAGAAAGAGTTGAAATATTTTTTAATGACACAGGCTCACCAGCTTTAATAAAAGATCCAGGTGATTTTGATAGTATTTTTGTGGTTATGCCTATGAAGGGTTAGTTTAACAAATTAAGTTCTTCATAAATATTATTTTCTAAAATTTTGATAAAATCTTTCTTCGAGTAACCTGCTATTATTGGTTTTAAGATTGAAATAGTTATTACTTTATTGCTATGTTTTAGACCCTTTTTAGGCCAAACATAACCCGAATTAACAGCAACTGGCTGGCAAGAAATTTTTAATTCTTCATAAATTCTTGATGCACCTTTTTTAAAAGGAGGTCTTTCACTTGGCGGAACCCTAGTACCTTGTGGAAAGATTATTAATGGTCGTTTAGATTCATCAATTATTTTAGAGATATCTTCAAAGAATCCCAAGTTATCCTTGGTAACTTTATTTCTCTTAATTGATATTGATCCAATTTTTTTAAGATACCAGCCAAAAATTGGAATTAAAAGTAACTCTTTTTTTAAAATGAAAACTGGTGAATTGAAAATAGTTTGAAGATAAAATGTTTCAAACATTGATTGATGAGATGCAGCAATAAAAAATTTTTCATTATTTATAATATTTTCTTTACCTTTAATTATTATTTTTGTGGATAAAAAAAACTTTAAACAAAAACTTGTCCAATAACCCATCAATTTACCGCCAAATAAAACAACTTTTTGAGGTAAAAGAAAAGCAGGTAAAAAAAATAATGAAATAATAATTATTCCAGAAAAAAAGAATATTGAAAATATAAAGTTTCTTATCATTAAAGCTACATCAAATCTTTGTGCTTTTGCCTTTTTTTAATAATTCTAATTTTTGACTCTTCAATTAGTAATTCTGCTGGTTTTGGCCTAACATTATAATTTGAGCTTAATGACATCCCATATGCACCAACATCACACATCACAATAATATCTTTTTCCTTTAATTTCTGAAAATTTTTTAATGACGCAAATTTGTCTGTACTCTCACAAATGGGACCTACAAATTCATAGGTTTTTTTTGATTTTCGATTTGTTTTGATTGAGGTTAATGTTTTGTGATTTGCTCCATATAAAGCGGGTCTCATTAAATCATTCATGGCCGCATCTAGTATAACAAAATCTTTCTCATCATTTTCTTTAATGTAAATGACTTTAGAAATTAAAAAACCTATATTTCCGACTATAGATCTTCCTGGTTCAAAAATGATTTTTGTAGAATGTTTTTTTAAAAATTTTTTGATGGCAATATTGTATTTGGTGTAATTAAGTTTTCTATTATTATCACCATAGGAAATTCCCATTCCTCCACCTAAATCAATAAATTCAAAGTTATGTTTAGTTTTAACAATAATTTTATCAATCACATTAAGCATTTTTTCATAAGGTTTATGGTCTAAAATTTGACTCCCAATATGAACACTCAAACATTTTAGACTAATATTTTTGGAACCCATGCAGTAATTAACAAGCTCTAAAAATGTCTTTTCATTTACACCAAACTTATTTTCTTTTTTACCAGTTGAAATTTGACTTAAAGTATTTGCATCTGTATTTGGATTTAATCTAATACCAATTTGTACTTTCTTTTTTTTATTTTTTGCTATTCTATCAATTTCTTTGATTTCACTTTTAGACTCAGCATTTATTAATAATATTTTTTTATCAATAGCATAAGCTATTTCCTTTGATGTTTTGCCAACACCTGAAAAGACAATTTTTTTTGGATTAATACCTGCTTTAAGAGCCATCATAAGTTCTCCTATTGATACAACATCTGCTCCTAAACCAAATTTTTTGATTTCTCTAATTAAATTTACATTCGTATTAGATTTAATTGCAAAACAGATTAATGGAGAAAAAGATTCAAAATTTTTTTTAAAGTCATTAATATTTTTTTTTAACTGATTATAAGAATAACAATAAGTTGGTGTATCAAATTTTTTAGCAATATCTCGAACTTTTACTTTTTCAATTGTTAGTATTTTTTTGATATATTTCATCAAGCCTTATTGGTAAGGATTATTATTTCAGCTTTTTGTTTTGGATCTTTATATTCAGGATCTCCTTTTTTTCCACAAGAGATCAATAAACAACTAAGTAAAAAGGTAAAGATAATTTTTTTAATCATTTTTGTTTTTTATATTTTATTATCATTTTTTTAATATTTTCAAAAGCTGTTCCTCCATAAGATTTTTTAGAATTTACAGAATTTGTTAAATCAAACACTTTTAAAACTTCGCTAGTTAATTTTGGCTCAATTTTTTTTAATTCCTCTAAGCTTAACTCATTTAGTTTCTTTTTTTTCTTTTCAGCCAAATTAACCACAGCAGCTGTTTTTTGATAAGCTTTTCTAAATGACATGGAGTGGTTTTTTACAAGATAATCTGCAAGATCTGTTGCAGTAATGTAGCCCGTATTAGCAAGTTCAAGCATTCTTTTTTTATTAGGGCTAGAATTCTTAAGTACTTCATCAAATATTTTTAGACTATTTATTAAAATGTCATTAGATTTAAAAACAATTTCCTTATCATCCTGAAGATCTTTGAAATAAGATAAAGGCAATCCTTTCAAAATCGTAAGCATAGAGAATAAATTTCCATAACTGCTCCCAGATTTTCCTCTTAAATATTCTAGAAGATCAGGGTTTTTCTTTTGTGGCATTATGGAGGAGCCTGTTACAACTTTATCTGATAAATTTAATAAACTAAATCCATCTGAGCTCCATATGATTAATTCCTCTGCAATTCTTGAAATATGCATTGAACATACAGAAATACTATACAAAAAATCTAAAACAAAATCTCTATCTGAAACAGTATCAATTGAATTATTTGTTGGTCTTTTAAAACCAAGTTTTTTACTAGTATAATTTCTATCTATATTAAAAGAAGTGCCTGTCAAAGCAGCAACTCCTAATGGATTTTCATCTAAGCTATCTAAATTATTATTAAATCTTTTTTTGTCTCTATTAAACATTTCAACATAAGCCATTAAATAGTGGGCAAATGAAATAGCTTGAGCATTTTTAAGGTGTGTAAAACCAGGCATTATGGTTTCAATATTTTTTTCAGCTAATTTTAATGTACTTTTAATTACTTTATCTAAATTAAAGTTAATCTCTTTGGTTGCAGATCTCATCCAAATTTTAAAATCTGTAATAACTTGGTCGTTTCTTGATCTAGCTGTATGAACATAACCTGCTTCATCACCAATTATTTGAAAAAGTCTTTTTTCAATATTCATGTGAATATCTTCATATTTCTTATCAAACTCAAATTTTTTATTCGATATTTCCTTTTCTATTTTATTTAGACCATAGATAATTTTATTTTTAATTCTAAAAGAAATAATTTTTTGTTTAAAGAGCATTTCAACATGTGCAATGGACCCTTGAATATCTTCTAGGTAAAGTCTCTTATCGATATCTAAAGAATTACCTACTTTTTGAAATAAAGTCGATGAACTTTTTTTAATTCTAGTATTCCAAATTGCTTGGTTGTTTTTATTTTTTCTCATGTTATTTAATTATACCTATTTAACATGAGATTCTTAATATTATTTATTTTTTTGATAACAAGTGTTGCGGCAAATGAATTGTCTGAAATAAAAAATATAGTCATACATAAAGACCCAAAAACATACGATAATCTAATTTTTTTAGACAAAAAAGATCAAAAAATTAATATTAAAGATTTTAATGGAAGCTTGGTTTTAATGAATTTTTGGGCAACTTGGTGTGAGCCATGCAAGGAAGAAATGCCATCATTGGATAGACTTCAAAATAATCCAAAACTTAATAATTTAAAAATTTTTGTAATTAATATTGAAAAAGAAAATTTAAAAAAGGTTAATAAATTTTTACAAGAATTGAATATTAAAAATTTAGAACCTTATTTTGACAATCCAATAACTTTAGCAAAAAAACTTTCACTACGTGGAGTTCCAACAACAGTACTTTTTAATACTGAGGGCAAAGAATTCGCAAGGATTATGGGTTCAATAGATTTTGATAATTTAAAATTTATTGAGTGGTTAAAAAATTATAATTAGTTTTTAAAAAAATAGGCAAACGCAACAAGAACAAGTATTGCTATAAATTGCAAAAGAACTCTTAATTGCATTAATTTATTAGAGTATTTTTTACTAGTCTCTCCACCTTTAAATAGAGTTCCAATACCTAAAATTAAAACAATTCCAACTGCTAATAAAAGTACAATAGATATAATTTTAACTAATATTCCTGAAATCATATAATTATTGTAGTGTGTTTTAAAAAATAAAAAACATAATTAATTGACTATGACATTTTGCCTAAACTCTATAATTATAAAACCAGAAAATGGGAACGAGATCAAAAATGCTATAATCTTACTTCATGGGTATGGAGGTGATGGCAAAGATATAAGCATGCTGTCTTTAAATTGGAAAAGACATATGCCAAATACAGTTTTTATTTGTCCTAATGGACATGAAATTTGCTCAATTAATCCATCAGGATTTCAGTGGTTTGATTTAACTAAGGATGATCCTGAATATATCCTTGAACAATCTATAAAGGCTGAAAATAAAATTCAAAAATTTATTCATGAAATTAAGCAAGATTTTAATTTAACTAATGATAAAATATGTTTATCAGGATTTAGCCAAGGATGCATGATGTCAATTAATGTGGGTTTAACTTCTGAGAAAAAATTTTCATGCATTGTTGGTTTTTCAGGAAAAATTATCAATCAGAATAATCTAAAAAATAGAATAAAAAATTCTACAAATACTTTATTGATACATGGTGAGTCAGATCAAATAGTACCTTCAACAAGTTTATTAGAAGCAAAAGACTTTTTAATTAGAAATAATATTGAAGTTGAGACTCTATTAATTAAAAATTGTGATCATCATATTCCTATGGAAGCATCAAGTACAGCTCTTAATTATATTTTAAAAAAATTTTAATATCTCTTATTATTGATAAAATAACTCAACTAAGTTAAAAATAGTTAATGAATAATTTTTTTGAACAAAATGTTTCATTAGAAAAGTGCCCAGCTTTAGTTCTTAATGCTGATTACAGACCATTAAGCTATTATCCATTATCTTTATGGTCTTGGCAAGATACTGTTAAATCTGTTTTTCTAGATAGAGTTATAATTGTTAGTAATTATGATCGAACAATCAGAAGTCCATCATTTGATATGAAATTACCAAGTGTCATTGCTTTAAAAGATTATATCGTACCACAATCAAAACCTAGTTTTACAAGGTTTAATGTATTTTTAAGAGATAAGTTTTCTTGTCAATATTGCGGAAGTAATGAAGAGCTTACTTTTGATCACTTGTTACCGAGATCAAAAGGAGGTGAAACAAATTGGGATAATGTGGTTACCGCATGTTCTTTGTGCAATGTGAGAAAAGGAGGAAAATTATTAAAATATTCAGGTATGTCGCTTAATCAAAATCCTTATAGACCTACAACTGAAGATTTACACAAAAATGGTAAAAACTTTCCACCTAATTTTTTGCATAAAAGTTGGATGGATTATTTATATTGGGATGTTGAGTTAGAGTCTTAAATTTTTTCAGAAATATTAATTGCAATTTTAGAGCCAGTTTTAATCATTAAATCTAAAATTGAATAGGCACCCTTTTTTGTTGCACCCTTTTCGTAAGCTATATCTTTGTGATTTAACTCATCTTGTCTAAATTTAGTAATCTTTTTCTTTAAATTTTTTTCATTGCTTCCAAGCTGTTTTATTTGATTTAAGTAGTGTTCATCAATTACCTCTTCCACAGAAGCTGTACACAGCATTGCTGCTTTTTTACCAAGTAAAGTTGAACCAAAACCTAAACCAACACCAAGCAAATCCCAAAGAGGCAACAATTTTGTCGGAGGAATTTTTCTTTTTTTAATTTCATTTTCAAAAAATTCGCAATGTTCTTTTTCATGTATTTTCATTTCCTCAATAGTTTTTTTTAAACTTTCATCTTTTATAAATGTATTAAGAGCTAGTAATTGACCTTCATATATTTTAACTGCTCCACGTTCACCAGCATGATCAACTCTTATGAATTCTTCAATTTTTTTTTTATCTATTTTTGTCATATTCAAAATATATTTTTATTAAGATAATAGTTATTAAACATGAAATAATTATATTAAATGTTGTAAGCGATAATCCAAAGATTTTAAATGTTACATCTTTGCAACTAACACTTTTTTGTTGCAATTGCTTGAGTATTTCTTCTTTAGATAGAGTTTCAGATGCATTTTGAAGATCACACACAAGTGATTCTTGTATTAAGCCTTGCTCAATACCGAAGTGGTATAAAGATAGTAGTGTTGCACCAAGAAACACTATTATTAATAAGAAAATAAAAAATTTTTCAAAATGATTAAATTTTAAATTTAGAATAATTATAATTATTGAAAAGAAATAGGGTATTCTTTCCAATAAACAAAGATTACAAGGTTGATGGCCTAGAACAAGCTCAATAAAGTAAGCTGAAATTAATGAAATTAAACTAATTAGAAAAATAGTTTTGAATAAATTTTTTTGAATTAGACTAAGCATTAAACTTGTGAATTAAATATATAATAACAAATATTAAAACTAATAATATGCCAACAATAGCAAACCATTTAGAACCATATTTGCTCATGAACTGTGTAAATAAATGACCAAATCTATATGATAAATAAGCTATGATAAAAAATCTTAAACTTCTTGAAATTAAGCTGACCAATATAAAGCCTAATAAATTAAAACCAATTAATCCGCTTGCAATAGTAAACACTTTATAGGGTAATGGAGTAAAGCCAGCTAGAAAAAGCACCCCTAACCAAGCCAGAAAACCTTCTTCAAGTGTTAGACTATTTTTTAAGGCAGAAACTTTGTTTTCATAGCCATAAAACTCAATTACTCCCATTGCCATATCAAAAAATATAGCACCTAACATGTATCCGAATATACCACCCAAAACTGAAAAAATAGACGCTATTATAAAAATCTTAATATATTTAATCTTTTTAGCAATGACCATTGGAATGATCATAACATCAGGAGGAATTGGAAAAAAAGAACTTTCAGCGAAAGAAACTATACCTAAAAAAAAATTAGAATTTTTATGAGAAGCTAAATCTAAACATTTTAGGTAAAGAGTTTTAAACATTTTTTGGTTTTATTATAATTTTAGTTCTTATACTATTTAAAATATTATTTTATTAATAATTAAGGGCGAATGGCGGAACTGGTAGACGCGCACGACTCAAAATCGTGTTTCGCAAGAAGTGAGAGTTCGATTCTCTCTTCGCCCACCAAGAATTTATGAATATAGATCAATATAACAACCTTTTAGAATTGTTTCATTATCAATTTGTAAAAGAAAAACCTGATCAAATTTTTCTTCAATCACTAAAAGACCATAACTTGAAATTTACTTGGCAAGATACATACCTAAATATTTTAAAGTTGGCTGAAGAATTAGATAAAATTATTGATAATAGTGATCGATGCTTGTTAATTTCAGAAAACAGGCCAGAGTGGATGATTTCCGATTTAGCCATTATGTTATCTAAAGGCGTAACAGTTCCAGCTTACACAACCTATACCGAAAGAGATTATGAATATTTGATAGACGATTGCGAACCATCAGTAATAATTGTTTCTGATGAAAATCAATACGAAAAGATAAAGAATTTTATAAGTAATAAAACATTTATTAAGAAAATAATTTCATTTGAAAGCTTCAAAAACGATCATAAAATAATTTGCATAAAAGAAATTTTTAAAAAAAAACAATTTAAAGAAAAGAATTTATTAAATCTTGAAATAAAAAGAAAAGATTTAGCATGTATAATTTATACATCTGGTACACAAGGTAACCCAAAAGGTGTAATGTTAAGTCATGGAGGCATACTAAGTAATTGTGAGGGATCAATTTTATTATTAAATGAAATCATTTCAGTAAAACCAAAATTTCTTACTTGGTTACCTTTGTCTCATTCATATGAGCATACCGTACAATTTGTTCAGATTGCAATTGGTGCTCAGGTTTTTTATGCAGAAAGTATTGATAAACTAATTAAGAATATGAGTGATTGTAGCCCTGATATAATGACGGCTGTGCCACGGTTTTATCAAAATTTGTATCAAAAAATTGGTACAAGCTTTAAGAAGACCAAGGGTTTTAAAAATTATCTAATAAATAAAACATTACAGTTAGGTAAAAAGAAACTATTAAAAGAAAAATTTTCCTTACTTGAGTCTTTACAAAATTTAGTTTGTGAAACATTAGTTAGAAAAAAAATAAAATCTCAATTTGGAGGATCATTAAAAGCTTTTATATCAGGTGGAGGAGCACTTGATAAGGAAGTTGGAGTATTTTTAAACTCAATAGGACTTCCAACGCTGCAAGGTTATGGTTTAACCGAAACTTCTCCAGTTGTGAGCTGCAATCCAATTCACGATATAAGAATTCAAACTGTGGGACCTCCCTTCACAGGAAATCAAGTTAAAATAGCTGATGATGGAGAAATTTTGATCAAGGGAGAAAATGTAATGTTAGGATATTGGAATAATAAGGCAGAAACAGATAAAGTGTTAAAAGATGAGTGGTTATATACAGGTGACATTGGTCATTTTGATAATAGATATTTAAAAATTACTGATAGAAAAAAAGATATTATAATTACCCTTGGAGGAGATAATATTTCTCCAGTTAAGATAGAAAATGATCTTGCTAAAATAAATTTTATAGAACAGTCATTAGTATATGGAGATAGTAAACCTTATTTAGTTGCTCTATTAATCTTAAATAAAGAATTTAAAAAAACTTCTAACAATGAAATTGATCGTGAAATAGAAATAATAAATAAAAATTTACCAAAAATAGAAAAAATAAAAAAATTTATTGTTGCTGAAGAACAATTCACAATTGAAAATGGATTAATGACTCCAACGTTAAAATTAAAAAGATATAAAATAATTAATAAATATAAAAATCAATTAGAAGAACTTTATTAAATATTATTATTAAGTGTGTTTATTATCCGCATAAACATTAATTAAATTGATTAAATAAAATTTTAAATAAAAAATAAAAAATAAAAAATTTATTTAAAAATTCAGTTTTAATTAAAGAATTGACATAACTTACATAAAAAAATAAAAATATAGTAATAGCGAATCAACTTGATTCGTTTAACTTAAACAGGGAGCTAAAGATGCCTAAGAAAAGAAAAAAAGCTGCTAAAAAAACTAAGAAAAAAGCAGCAAAGAAAACTAAGAAAAAAGCAAAAAAGGCTAAAAAAGCTAAAAAAAGAAAAAGATAGTAATTTACTAATCTTTACTAAAAACGCTTCTCATTACAAACTGTATGAGAGGCGTTTTTTTTATTCGTCTAAATTTTCGTCTGGATCAGTTGGAGGCTCTTCAACAGGTAATTCTGCTGTAGGTGATTTTGGTGCAGAAGCTATTGGTTGTGCCTGTCCACCTAAATTTCTTTTTAACGCCTTATCAAGTTTCTTTTGTGTATCCTCTAAAGATACATTCAGCACAATTTGAAACTCTGATAAAATTCTTTCATATGCTTTTTCAAACAATTGTCTTTCACTATAAGATTGGTCAACCATAAGATCATCGCCTTTATTTAAATCCCTAACTACCTCTGCTAATTCATAAATTTTACCAGAAGAAATTTTAGCTTCATATTCTTGTGCTCTTCTACTCCACATAGATCTTTTAATTTTTGGCTTACTTTTTAAAATGGAAATACATTTATTAACTTGATTGATTGTTGCCAGAGGTCTCAAGTGAGATTGCTTATTAACTGGAACCATACCGTTGGCTTTATCTTTTTCAAACTTTATGACGTATGTTTCTACATCAATACCACCAATATTTATCTTTTTAAATTCTGTGATTTGACCAACGCCGTGCTTTGGATAAACAATGTGGTCTTTTATTTTATATTCTCTTTTTTCAGTTTCTTGTTTTTTAACTTTTTTTATTTCAGGTTTTATTTCATTACTTTTAGAAATTCTTAAGTTATCAACTTTTGGTTCTTCTTTGGTTTCAGAGGCTTTTGCTGTTTTTTTTATCTTACCTGGTTTAGGAGCAACTTTTTTTAAAACTTTCGTTGTTTTTTTGATTACAACTTTTTTAGTTTTTTTTACTTTTTCTTTTACTAATTTTTTAGTTTTAGCTACTTTTTTAGTTGGAACTTTCTTCTTCACTTTTTTTTCAGGTTTAGCTTTAAAGATTTTCTTTAAAATATTTTTCGTACTTATTTTGCTCATTTTTAAATTTTTCATGATCCGTTGGAGGATCTTTTTTTTCACTTATGTTTGGCCAGATTTCTGAATATTTTTTGTTGATTTCTAGCCACTGTTCACTCCCAGACTCAGTATCTGCTTTTATGGCATCTACTGGACATTCTGGCTCACAAACGCCACAATCTATACACTCATCCGGTTTAATTACAAGCATATTTTTGCCCTCATAAAAACAATCCACTGGGCAAACATCAACGCAGTCAGTTAATTTACACTTAATACATTTATCATTAACTATATAAGTCATTATAATTTTTCTTTTTTAATTCTGTCTTTAATATCGCCCATTGTTGAACTGTCAATATAAAGTAAGCCAGCTAGACGTCTCATTAAATTTGTCTCATAAATATCAGCATCATTGTTAGAGTAAATAATAGACCATAGAGCTTCAATTATTTTAATTTTGTCAGCTTCAGGTAAGTTTTTTACTTCTTTTGTAAAATCTAATATTTGATTTGAATTTTCTTCAATAGTTTTTGCCTCTTGGATAATTTTAGATATATCTTTATTGTCTGCACCTAATTCTAAAAGAGTTTTTTTAATAATTTCTTCTTCACTTTCAGTATAATTTTCATCAATTTTAGCTGCATAAATTAATAATGCACATGTTCTAACTAAAAAGTTAATTTCGGTAACAGGTAAATCTTTTTTAAAAAACATCAGAATTAACCGAGATTTAAATTTTTTAAGATTTTAAATGGATTTTCACTTGAAACTTCTTTTATTGAATTCTTTTTAAATTTTTTAATTGGATTATATTTAAAAAAAGTTTCATCGTTTTTATCAAATATTTTATAATTCATTTTTTGTAAAAGTTTCTTAAAATTATCTTTACTACAACCTAATAAATTAAGCATTTCTGGTATCATCTTAATTTCTTTATTTTCCTTTAAATTTGATGAGTTTATGATTAGCATAAATAATCTCTCAAGAATGTCTATTCTTACAAATAGTGTGTCAAATTTTTCAAACCCACATAAAAGCATAAAATTTTTATTTCTAAGCTCTTTATCATCTAAAAAATTTAGACCAAATGTAGGTGGCTTGATATTATAATATTTCTGATGGAAATTTTTCCACAACAATGTTCTTAATGATACTGCTTCTGGCTTAATTAATTGGTATAAAAATACGTGGTATCTTCCGAATTTTACACCTAAATCTCTTAAAATTTTTCTTTCATTTTGACCAAGCGACTTAAGATATTCAGAAACTTGTTCTCTTTTTAAAACACCATTATTTTCATAAAGTTGATAGGCTAAAGCTTTGATCGATGAATTTTTATCTTTAAGATTCTTTAGATCTACTAAGCTTTTAAGAACCAAGTTAATTTTATCTTGTATCCATTTATTAATATAGTCACTAAGTTTTTGTTTTTGAATAGGTTCAATAATATCATCAACTATGAGTTCAAAATTTGGATTTAAATAATCATGCCCAGAAGATAATTTTGCAATTGGAAAATCATTCCAATAAATTTTAAAATCATCATTTAATTCAATCAATCCTGTGTCAATAATAATTTGAATTCTTTTTTCTAGCTCTGGTCCAATAGTTTGTCTTGCAGCTTTTTTTAAAGATTTGATATCCGTTTCTAAAGCACCTTTTTTTAAATCCAGTACCAATTTAAGACCATTTATTTTGCCAATAAATTGGTCATCAATCATTACATCGTTATTTTCAAGTATATCTGTTTTAAATTCCATATCTTGTTTTAAACCTCTTGCGAGAACACTTGCTCTTTTATCAATAAATGTTTTAGTAAGTTCTTCATGAAGTCTGTCTGAAAGTTTATCTTCTAGGTGTTTTGTTTTTTCAATCCAATAGTCTTGATTTTCTGTCCAATTATTTTTATTTGAAACATAAGACCAAGTTCTAACATTTGCAATTCTATTTGATAGAGAATCAACATTTCCCTCTAATTTATCAAGTTTTATAAGCTGTAATCTCATAAAATCATCTGTGATTTGGTGTTTTCCACTACTGAGATATTTGAAAACATTTCCTATGACTTCATAATGATTTCCATATGTTTTTTTGACAAAATCAGGAATTTGACAACATTCCCACAAAAGACCGAGTAATTTTTTATCAAAATTTAAATTTAATAGGTTTTTATCTTTTAAAAAATATTTAAGAGCTTTTTCATCTTCACATTCATGAATTTTACGTAACCACCCCATCTGTGGTTTTTCTTCTAAAGATTTTATCAAACTAAAAGTATTATTAAAATTTAAGTTTGAATTTCTCCAAAATAAAGTTCTTATATCTTCAAATTTATGGTTTTCTAATAGCTCTACATCTTCAGCTGTAATTTCTTTACAATCACCAGTAACACCAAAACTACCATCGTTTAAATATCTTCCAGCTCTACCGGCAATTTGACCCATTTCAGATAAATTTAGCTTTCTTAATTTTTTTCCATCAAACTTTTTAAGATTAGAAAAATAAACATAATCTAAGTCCATGTTAATGCCCATTCCTATTGCATCAGTTGCAACTAAAAAGTCAACATCACCAGATTGGTAGAGTTCTACTTGAGCATTTCTAGTTTTTGGACTTAAAGACCCCATGACAATTGCTGCTCCACCTTTTTGTCTTCTAATTAATTCAGCTATTGCATAAACTTCTTCAGCTGAAAAAGCTATAATTGCTGTTTTTCTATTTATTCTTGAAATTTTTTTATGACCTGCATATGTTAATTTTGACAATCTTTCTCTATTTATAAATTCTATATCACCATCTAATTTAGAAATTATATTTTTGATAGTATTAGAACCCATAAGCATTGTAAGTTTTTCACCTCTCATGTTTAAAAGTCTATCTGTAAAGATATGACCTCTTTCGTGATCAGCACACATTTGAATTTCATCAACACCAACAAAATCTAAATGTTTATCAATTGGCATGGATTCCACTGTGCATAGGAAATATTTAGCATTGGTTGGAATAATTTTTTCCTCACCAGTTATTAAAGCAACTTTATCTACACTGACTTTTTTTATGACCTTGTCATAAACTTCTCTGGCTAATAATCTTAAAGGAAAACCAATCATGCCTGACTCAAATGAAAGCATAGTTTCGATAGCCAGATGTGTTTTTCCAGTATTAGTGGGTCCGAGAACAGCAGTAATTTTGTATTTAGTCATTTCTACCTTTGGTGTACTTTTTTTTATACCTACCAGATATTGTTGGTGTTAAAGAACAAAGATAGACTAAAACATGACCGAATCGGAGGATAAAAAGTTCTCATTTTGCTACAAACTATACTTAGATTAGCATAATTAAGATTAATTCTATAATAGTAATTTAAAAAAAAAGAATGTTAAAAAATTTAGTTAAAAATTTAAAACCATCCTCTACTTTACTGATCAATGAAACTTCAAGAAAATTAGAGGAACAAGGAAAAAAAATATATAAATTTGGCTTTGGACAGTCACCATTTAAAGTTCCAGAGGATGTTGTTGAAGAACTTAAAAATAATGCACATCAAAATAAATACCTACCAATGCAGGGTCTTTTGGAATTAAGGAAGGCAGTAGCAAAATACACATCAAAAAGAAAAAATCATGAATATAAATCTGAAAATGTAATTATTGGACCTGGTTCAAAAGAATTAATGTTTTTATTACATGTGATATTTGATGGAGAAATAATATTGCCTGCTCCTAGTTGGGTTTCATATGCTCCACAAGCAATACTGGGCAGAAATAAAACACAAATTTTACAAACAAAAAGAGAGAATAATTGGTTTCCAACCGCCTTGGAAATTGAGGAGATTATTTTAAAGGATAAAAATAAAAATTATTTATTATTCTTAAATTCACCAAATAATCCATCAGGTCAAATTTGTGAAAATTTAAAGGAAATTGCTGATATTGCTAAAAAGTATAATCTTATTATTTTGTCCGATGAAATATACTCAGAATTAAGTTTTAGAGATAATTATCAATCTATTTCTAATTTTTGCCCTGATAAAACAATTGTTAGTACTGGATTAAGCAAATGGTGTGGAGCTGGTGGATGGAGGTTGGGTTATTTTTTAGTACCAGACTCATTAATACAAATTAGAGATATGATTAACGTCTTAGCTAGCGAAACTTTTTCTGCTGTTAGTGCGCCTATTCAATATGCAGCGATAACAGCTTATAATAATGATCACTCACACTATATTAATATATCCAGAAAAATTTTAAGTGCAGTTGGTAATTATGTTTATGAAAATCTAAAATCTAATAAAATTTTGATCAATGAGCCTCAAGGAGGCTTTTATTTAATGCCTGAGTTTTTAAATAAAAAATTTAATACTTCATCAGAAATGTGTGACAGTATATTGAATGGTACAGGTGTAGCCTTGTTACCTGGATCTGATTTTGGTTTTGATCAAAACAAAATGTTGGCAAGATTGAGCTTTACTGATTTTGATGGTCAAAAATTTATGAATAAAATTGATGTAAATCAAAAAATTGATAGTGATCTTATAAATGAATTTGCACCTAAAATTATTGAAGGTGTTGATAAGTTAAAAAAATGGTCTGAATCAATATAAAATCTTACTATACATACCCAAACATTTACTGTTAAAATTAACTTTTAAAAATAAACGATATAGAGGGAGAAATAATGAAAAAAATAATTACATCTCTATCAAGTGCTTTACTGATATTGGTTGCATCTTTGTCTTTAACTGGTGTAGCAAAATCGGCAGAGTTCTTTACGATAGGAACTGGCGGACCTACTGGAGTATATTTCCAGACAGGAAATGCCATTTGTAAAATGTTACACAAATCAGCAATAAGTGCTGATCACGGAAGAAAAAAAGGTACTGCTAAAGCATATAGATGTACCGCACCATCAACTGGTGGATCAAATTATAATATTGGTCAAATAGCAGCTGGTGAATTTCAATTTGGTGTAGCTCAATCAGACTGGCAGTATCATGCTGTGAATGGATCTAGCAAATGGGAAGGTAAACAATATAGTGACTTGAGAGCTGTGTTCTCAGTTCATAATGAACCTTTTCAAATCTGGGCTAGAAAAAAAGCAAAGATAAAAGATTTTGCTGGATTAAAAGGAAAAGTTGTCAACATTGGTAATCCAGGCTCTGGTCAAAGAGGAACTATGGAAGAACTAATGAAAGCAATGGGTGTTGATAATAGTTATTTTAAATCAACAACTGAACTTACTTCATCTGAGCAAGTAAAAGCTTTATGTGATGGTAAAATTGATGCTTTTGGTTATTCAGTAGGTTTCCCAAATGGTGCCATGGAACAAGCAGCTACTTGTGCTGCTAAAGCTTCGCCAATTAACTTAACAGGACCTGAAGTACAAGGTTTAATAGATGGTGCTGATTACTATGCGCAAGCTGTAATTCCTAAAGGTACTTATACAAAACAGAAAAAAGATGCGACTACATTTGGTGTAAAAGCTACTGTAGTAACTTCTGCTGATGTTTCTGAAGAGCTTGTATATTTAGTTGTAAAAGCTGTGATGGAAAATTTTGATGATTTCAAAAATCAACATCCTGCTTTTGGATTTTTGGAAAAGAAAAACATGATTAAAGATGGTTTATCTGCTCCATTACACCCAGGTGCAATTAAATATTATAAAGAAGTTGGGTTAATGTAATCTAATTAAGAAATTTAATTAAAAGGCCTGATTTTTATCGGGCCTTTTTTTTATAATAGAGTATCTTTTTAAAAATGAATCAAAGTTTAAATGAAAAAGTAAAAAGTAAGATTAGCGAAGACTTATCACCAACTAAAAATCTTACAGGCTTTCATCTAAAAGTTGTTGCAGCTATTGCAATCATTTGGTCATTATTTCAACTTTGGTATGCATCCCCATTCCCTTTCATGTTTAATTTTGGTATGTTTAAAGGGTTGCCAGCGAGAGCTATTCACTTAGGTTTTGCTCTAACTTTAGCATTTTTAATCTTCCCAATTACAAAAGATAAAAAGATTACAATATTCGATATTTTAATTAGTTTCATAGCTGCTTTTTCATGTCTTTATATATATTTCTTTTATGATCAGCTTGTTGATCGTGGTGGAGTTCTTTTAAATCTTCAAATTGGAGAAAATTATAATCTTCCAGTTGAATTAATCATTGGTAGTTGTGGTATTATAATTTTACTTGAGGCAACTAGACGGGCGATAGGTTTGCCTCTAGTTATTATTGCAATATGTTTTTTGTTATTTTCTTATTTTGGAAGATATGCCCCTGAAATAATTTCTCATGGAGGGCTTTCATTAAATAGACTTATTGGTTTTCAATGGCTAGATCAAGAAGCTATTTTTGGAATTCCAATAGGAGTTTCTGTAGATTTCATATTTTTATTTGTACTATTTGGAGCTCTTTTAGAAACAGCAGGAGGTGGAAAATATTTCCTAGACTTAGCTTTTGCAATGGTAGGAAAAATGAGAGGTGGACCTGCAAAAGCTGCAATTCTAGGTTCTGGAATGACAGGTTTAATTTCAGGCTCATCCATAGCCAACACAGTGACCACAGGAACTTTTACTATTCCTATTATGAAGAAAACTGGTTTTTCAAAAGAAAAAGCTGGTGCTATTGAAGTTTCATCATCTGTTAATGGTCAATTGATGCCACCTGTTATGGGTGCCGCAGCTTTTGTAATGGCAAGTTTTATCGGAGTTACGTATTTTGAAATAGTGAAGCATGCTTTTTTACCAGCAATAATTTCATACGTAGCGCTATTTTATATTTCTCACTTAGAAGCTTTAAAATTAAATTTAAAAGGAATGGATGAAGAAGACGTACCAAATTTAAAAAAAACATTTCTTTCTGGTCTCCATTTTTTGATACCTATTTTTGTATTAATTTATATGCTGGTTTACCTAAGGTTTACCGCTTCCTATTCTATTTTTTACGCAACTATTTCGCTCATTATTGTTAATTTAATTTACCTATCTATTAAAGGTGAGGATTTAAAAAACTCACTTAAAGTTTGGTTTAATCAAACTATTGTAGGTTTTGAAAAAGGTGCCTTAAATATGGTTGGTGTTGGAATAGCTATAGCAACAGCAGGAATAATAGTTGGAGCTGTTGGATCAACAGGATTAAGTACAAACTTAATTATAGTTATAGAGTCGATAGCAAAAGATAATGTTACAATATTATTATTTTTAACTATAATTTTATGTTTGTTATTAGGAATGGGATTGCCAACAACAGCAAACTATGTGGTTGTTGCTTCATTAATGGCAACTGTTTTAGTTGATGTTGGTAATGCATCAGGGTTTATCTTTCCATTAATAGCAGTTCACCTATTTGTATTTTATTTTGGTTTAATGGCAGATGTAACGCCTCCAGTGGGTCTTGCCTCATATGCTGCTGCAGCTATTTCAGGAGGTGATCCTTTAAAAACTGGGTTACAAGCATTTTGGTATAGTTTGAGAACAGGAATACTACCAATTGTTTTTTTATTTAATCATGAATTACTTTTAATAGGAATAGAAAATATTTGGCATGCATTAGTTGTTATTATTACTTCTTTAGCAGGAATATTAGTGTTTACTTCGGCAACACAAGGTTGGTTTATTAATAAATTAAAATGGTATGAAATAATCATTTTTTTAATAATTTCTATCTCATTATTGTCCCCCGAGTTTGTTCTTAATAAATTTTATCCTAAATATAATTATCAGAATATTAGTGTAATTAATTCAGTTATATTAGATCCAAAAAAGGAAGTGCGATTTAAAATTATAAGACCTAGTCCATATGGAGAAAGATATAAATTATTTGTAATTAACAAAAATACTTTTGAAAAAGAATATGATTTAGAAGAATACGGAATTAGTTTAGTGAAAGAAGAGAATAGAATTATCGTTGATAATCTAAAATGGAATGGAGAAGCTAAAAAAAGTGGATTTGAGATGGGTGATTATATAAGTGAATTTAAAATAGAAAATTTAAATAGACCTAATAAGGGTGTTATTTATCCTATTGCAATTTTGCTTTTAATTTTCTTTGGTTATATGAATTATAGACGAAAAGAATAATTAACCACCTGGACCTAAATTTGAAGGTTTAACTTTTAAAATTTTCCAAACCCCAGAGGCTGAAGTAATGATCTTGTCATTACATCTTAATTCACAAAATAAAAATACAAGTGTATTTGTTTTTTTTAGTATTTTTGTGAATCCCTTTATTTCATCACCTTCTTTAGAAGCGCCAATAAATTTTAAATCTAAAGAAATAGTTACGCAAGGTGCATTGCCAGATGTCCTATGAGCTGCTGTGCCCGCTCCAGCATCTATTAAAGCTGATAAATAACCACCATGGGTTATTCCAGCAGCATTTAAATGATTTTCATTTATAGTAGATTTAAATTCATATTCTGTTTCTGATATTGTTTTAAACAAAACACCCCCATTGTGTTTCATAAATCCTGGCTTAATGCTTATTTGTTCATAATCATTGCTCATAGTTTTTTTATAATACAAAAGTTAAAATTAATAAAATTATTAAAACAATTATAAAAAAATAAATAACTGATTTTTGTAATGATGCTTTTATCAACCAATCTAACATTTTAACTCCTTTTTTGGTGGACCGCCCAGAACTCGAATCTGGAATCTCCCGGTTCGTAGCCGAGCGCCTTATCCAATTTGGCCAGCGGTCCTTATTAAATAATTATCTCCATATATCAAAGTTTTTGATGTAATTTAACTTATTAAATATTATGTTGAGCTATCAATGAGTAAAAAACTAGATGATATTGTTATAACATCTGCACTAAGAACACCTATAGGTGCATATAAGGGATCTTTAAAAAGTATTAGTGCGGATAAATTAGGTGCACTAGTTATTAAAGAAGTTATTCATAATTCAAAAATAAAAGCAGATGAGGTTGACGAAGTAATAATGGGACATGTTCTTACTTCTGGTTTAGGTCAAAATCCAGCTAGGCAAGCATCTATTCGAGCTGGGGTACCTGTTTCAAAACCTGCACATATTATCAACCAAGTATGTGGATCTGGATTAAGAGCTGTAATTTCAGGCTATCAATCGATTAAACTTGGAGAAAACAAAATAATTATTTCAGGTGGGCAGGAAAATATGTCAAGGGCACCACACTCAATATTTTATAGAGAAGATAAAAAATTATTGGAAAAAAAATTAGTGGATACCATGATTAATGATGGGTTATTAGACTCTTTTAATGATTACCATATGGGAGTTACAGCAGAAAATGTTGCTGAAAAATTTCAAATAACAAGAGATGAGCAAGATATCTTTTCATTAAATTCTCAGGAGAAAACTCAAGAAGCAATGAATAAAAATAAATTTAAAGATGAATTAATTAAATTACAAATAAATAATAATGAAGAAAGCTTTGAACTTGATAAAGACGAGCATCCAAGAAGTAATTTAAAACTAGAAGATTTAAAAAAGTTAAAAACTGTTTTTAAAGAAAATGGAACAGTTACTCCAGGTAATTCTTCAGGAATAAATGATGGAGCAGCAGCAGCAGTATTGATGACAAGAGAACAGGCGGAACATAAATCACTAGAACCATTAGTTAAAATAACTTCCTGGGCCTCTTGCGGTGTTGAACCATCTTTAATGGGTCTTGGCCCAATACCAGCTGTTAAAGAAGCACTTAATAAAGCAAATTGGAGCTTAAAAGATGTTGATCTGTTTGAAATAAATGAGGCATTTGCAGCTCAAAGTATCGCCGTGATAAAAGACTTAAAAATTGATCAGTCTAAAGTAAATGTAAATGGTGGCGCAATAGCATTAGGACATCCTATCGGTGCATCAGGGACTAGAATATTAGTTACACTTATTCATGAAATGATTAAACAAAATAAAACAAAAGGATGTGCTGCACTCTGTATCGGAGGCGGAATGGGTATCGCAATGTGTGTTGAAAGAACCTAAAAAGCGCCAATTTGTTTTATTTTTACAACTTTTTGCTCAATTAAAATATATGTTCTCAAAAAAACCCTAATTAATGTGCTAAAATAAAAATCAATAAATTTTTTTTAGGTATATAAAACATTAAAAATAATGAGTGAAAAATTACTTGTCCCTGATATTGGAGATTTTGACGAAGTTGAAGTTATAGAGATTCTTGTAAAACAAGGAGATCAACTAAATATAAATGATCCAGTAATTACAATCGAAAGTGACAAATCGAGTGTTGAAATTCCGTCAACAGTCTCAGGTAAAATAGAGACAATTGAAGTTAAAGTAGGAGATAAAGTTTCAAAGGGAAGTTTAATCTTAAACATTGTTTCATCAGGTGAAAATAAACAAACTGCTCCAATCCCAAAAGACACTGAAAGCATCATAAAACAAGCCGAAGTAGCTATGACTAAGAAAGAGGAAGAGATTGTGGTTTCTAAACAATCAACTCAAAAAAAAGAACAATCAATTATTCAAGTAACTAATGGAAATGATATTGATCCTTTAGAAACTCAAGATTGGTTAGAATCTTTGTCGGAAGTAATTTCAAAAGATGGAAATCAAAGAGCTCATTTTTTAATTAAAGAATTAATTAATAAAGCATATCGTGAAGGAGCAAACATTCCTTATACGCAAAATACGCCATATATAAATACAATCCCACCAGAAGCAGAGGTCAAATCAAATGGAGACCAAAATATTGAAAGAAGAATTAGGTCTTTAATAAGATGGAATGCAGCTGCAATGGTTGTAAGAGCAAACAAAAAGTTCCCAGAACTTGGTGGACACATAGGAACATTTGCATCGGCTGCTACATTATATGATGTTGGAATGAATCATTTTTGGAGAGCAAAAAATAATAAATTTGGTGGAGATTTAGTTTATTTTCAAGGACATAGTGCTCCAGGAGTATATTCTAGAGCATTTTTAGAGGGAAGACTAAACGAAAAACAATTGGATAGTTTTAGACAAGAAGTTAATTCTGGTGGACTTTCCTCATATCCTCATCCATGGTTGATGCCTAAGTTTTGGCAATTTCCAACTGTCTCAATGGGTCTTGGTCCTATGCTTGCAATTTATCAGGCAAGATACATGAAATATCTTATTAATAGAGGTCTTATAAAAGATGAAGGTCGAAAAGTTTGGGCCTTTTTAGGTGACGGAGAAATGGATGAACCAGAGTCTATGGGTGCAATAGGATTAGCTGCTAGAGAAAAACTAGATAATTTAATATTTGTGATTAATTGCAATCTACAAAGACTTGATGGACCTGTACGAGGAAATGGAAAAATTATTCAAGAATTAGAGGGTAGTTTTCGTGGAGCTGGTTGGAATGTAATAAAAGTAATATGGGGTTCGTATTGGGACTCGTTGATAGCAAATGATAAAACAGGTCATTTAGTTAAAATAATGAATGAAACAGTAGATGGCGAATATCAAGCGATGAAAGCTAGAGATGGTGCTTATGTAAGAGAAAAGTTTTTTGGTAAATATCCAGAAACACAAGAATTAGTTTCAAGCTTATCAGATAAAGATATTTGGAGATTAAATAGAGGTGGTCACGACCCTCATAAGGTATTCGCTGCCTATGATAAAGCCACAAAAAACCAAGGAAGCCCGACAGTTATTATTGCCAAAACTATTAAGGGATATGGAATGGGTAAGACAGGCGAAAGTGTAAATACTACTCACCAAACAAAAAAATTAGATGTAGATGATTTGTTGTATTACAGAGATCGTTTTGATGTTCCTCTAACAGATGAACAAGTTAGAAATATCGAATATTTTAAACCAGATGAAAAATCACCAGAAATTAAATACTTAAAAGAAAGAAGGTTGAATTTAGGTGGCTATTTACCTGAAAGAACAACTTATGCAAAACCAATTAAAGCACCATCAAAAGATATTTTTGATTTTATGAAAGTTTCAACTGGTGAAAAAGAGATGTCAACAACAATGGCAATGGTAAGAATGTTTACTAATTTACTAAGAGATAAAAATATTTCACCAAGATTAGTTCCAATCATCCCTGATGAGGCAAGAACATTCGGAATGGAAGGTTTTTTCCAAAAAATTGGAATATATGCACACGAGGGACAAAAATATGAACCAGAAGATGCTGCACAGTTAAGTTCTTATCGTGAAGATAAAAGTGGCCAAGTATTAGAGGAAGGAATTAACGAAGCTGGAGCGATGTCATCTTGGATTGCAGCTGCTACAGCATATACAAATCATGATATAGAAATGATACCAATTTATATTTTTTATTCCATGTTTGGTTTTCAAAGAATAGGTGATCTTGCGTGGGCTGCAGGCGATAGTCAAGCAAGAGGATTTTTAATTGGTGCTACTGCTGGGAGAACAACTTTAGCTGGAGAAGGACTTCAACACCAAGATGGACACAGTCATTTAATAGCCTCTACAATACCAAATTGTGTAACTTATGACCCAACTTTTCATTATGAACTAGCTGTAATTTTTCGAGAAGGTCTAAGAAGAATGCATGAGAAGAAGGAAAATGTTTTTTATTATATTACTACAATGAATGAAAATTATTCTCATCCTGAAATGCCAAAAGATAAAAATTGTGAAGAAGGTATTCTTAAAGGAATGTATAAGATTAAAGAATTTAATAAGTTTAAGAAGACAAAAATCCAACTTTTAGGATCAGGCACTATTCTTCGTGAGATGATAGCTGCAGCCGAAGTGCTTCAAAATGATTATCAAATTGATAGTGAAATTTGGAGTGTGACAAGTTTTAATGAATTAAGAAGAGATGGAATGGAGGTTGAGAGGTATAATCTTTTAAATCCTGACAAAGAACAAAAAACTTCATTTGTTGAAAAATGTCTAGGAAAATCTGAAGGTCCAATAATGGCAGCATCAGATTATATGAGAATGAATTCAGATCAAATAAGACCATATGCTAACAAAAGTTTTTACTCTCTAGGAACAGATGGTTTTGGTAGAAGTGATACTAGAAAAAATTTAAGAAAGTTTTTTGAGGTAGATAAAGAGCACTTGGTTGCTTATAGTTTAAGTGTTTTGGCTAAAGAGCAGTTGATAGCCTCAAAATATGCAGAAGAAGCAATAAAGAAATATAATATTGATGGTGAAAAACCAATGCCAACCAAATTATAATGTCAGAAACTGAAGTTAAAGTACCAAATATTGGAGATTTTAAAGATGTTGAAGTAATAGAGGTCTTAGTTTCAGAAGACCAAATAATTAAAAAAAACGATCCCTTGATAACGATTGAAAGTGACAAATCTAGCGTAGAGATCCCTTCTAACTTTGAGGGAAAAATTAAAAATTTAAAAATAAAAGTAGGAGATAAAATTTCAGAAGGTGATTTGATATTAACTTTAGATAGCAAGTCACAAATAATCCAAGTAGCTGAAAAAAAACCAGAAATTGAAAAAGAATTTAAAAGAATTAAAGTAATTAAACCTGAAATAGAACAAACTACAAAAATTCAAAATAGAAATACATCCAACGATATTTCCTATGCAAGTCCAAAAGCTCGAAAATTTGCAAGAGAACTTGGAGTAGATATTAGTCAAGTTGCGGGAAGTGAAAAAGATGGAAGAGTTATTGAGGACGATATTAAAAAATTTGTTTCTTCTAAACCAAAAAATATTGATGAAGTTAAAGAAAATA
This sequence comes from Candidatus Pelagibacter bacterium nBUS_25, assembly GCF_051200975.1. Lineage (NCBI taxonomy): Bacteria > Pseudomonadati > Pseudomonadota > Alphaproteobacteria > Candidatus Pelagibacterales > Candidatus Pelagibacteraceae > Candidatus Pelagibacter > Candidatus Pelagibacter bacterium nBUS_25. The sequence continues at coordinate 26,469 of NZ_CP172846.1, forward strand.
AGTCAAATAAAATTAAAAATGAATTTGAGCATTCTGATTTTGGAGAAATTGAAATTAAAGATATTCCAAGAGTAAAGAAATTATCCTCAACCTATTTAACTAATTCATGGACAACCATACCTCATGTTACAAATCATGATGAGGCAGATATAACAGAAATGGAAAACTTCAGAAGTTCTCTGACCAATATGTATACTGGAGAAAAAATTAAAATTACTCCTTTAGCATTTATAATTAAAGCATTAGTCGCATCTTTAAAAAAATTCCCAAGTTTTAATTCCTCTATTGATGAAATTGATACTGGAAAAATGACATTAAAAAAATATTTTCATATTGGGATTGCTGTCGATACACCAAATGGTTTAATGGTTCCTAAAATCAGAAATGCTAATAACAAAAAAATTTCATTACTCAGCAATGAATTAAAAGAAGTTAGTGAACTTTGCAGAAATCTCAAAATCGATAAAAAAGAATTATTTGGTGGATCTATGACTATTACAAGTTTAGGTGGAATAGGTGGATCATTTTTTACTCCAATTATAAATTACCCAGAGGTCGCAATCTTAGGAGTGGGTAAATCGCAAAAAAAGCAAATTTTTATAAATGGAAAATTTGAAACAAGAATAATGTTGCCAATCTCTTTATCTTATGATCATAGAATTATAGATGGTGCTGAGGCAGCACGATTTAATAATGACTTAAAAGAAAATTTAGGTAAAAATTTTGCCTACAAACTAGCTGTCTAATATAAGTCATGTCAAAAACTACTTCATTATTAAGTGCCTTGTTATGTACTTTTATTTGGGGCACAACATTTATTGCTCAAGATACAGGTATGGACAACATTGGGCCATTCACATTTAATGCAGTTAGATTTTTTATTGGTTTCCTAGCTATCACGCCGTTAGTTTTGTTATTTGAGTTAAAAAAATTTAAGTCAGAGTTTAAATCTGACATTAAATCTTTCATTAATCTTTCAATTTTAATTGGTTTGTCATTGTTTTTGGGTTCTGCATTACAACAAGTTGCACTTCTTTATACAGATGTTGCAAACGCTGCATTTTTCACAATTTTTTATGTTCCGATGGTTCCAATTATAATTTTTATATTTAAAAAAAAATCAATTCATTGGAGTGTTTGGCCATCTGTTATTTTGTGTTTAATTGGAGGTTATTTATTGACAAATTTTTATGATGCAACAGTAAGACTTGGAGATAGCCTAGTAATTCTTGGAGCTTTATTTTGGAGTACTCATATTATATTCACAGGAATAATTGTTAAAAAGTATGATCTTCCTTTAACCCTTGGTGCTATTCAAACTCTTATTGTTTCTGTATTTTCTTTTGCAATAGGACTTTTCTACGAAGAGTTTATTTATATTGAAATTATAAAAGAAATAAACTCTATCTTATATGCTGGTATTTTATCAGGAGGTTTTGCTTTTGTTTTACAAATCTATGCTCAAAAAAATATAACCCCTGCCCCTGCAGCTATAATCTTTTCTTTAGAAGGAGTATTCGCAACTATTGCAGCTTGGTATATTTTAAATCAAATTTTAGATATTAATAATTTACTTGGCTGCTTTTTTATTCTTTGTGGTGTTTTATTGTCTCAACTACTACCTTTAGTTAAAAAAAAATATTCTTAATAAATCACAGCAAATAAAATTAATGCTATGATAACTCTATAAATTACAAAAGCATTCATCGAAAATTTATTTATATAAATTAGAAAAAACTTTACTGTTAAAAAAGAAAAAATAAATGAAGTCAATATTGCAATAATTGCTAAATAACTAAATTCAACTGATTGAGAAAATATATCTTTTAACCCTAAAAAACTCGCACCACTTAAAGCTGGGATAGAAAGTAAAAATGATATTTTGCTAGAGTCCAATCTATTAAATTTTAAAATCCTTGCAGCAGTAATGGTTATACCTGCCCTGCTAACCCCAGGTATTAATGAAAGAATTTGAAAAATACTTATAAATAAAATTGACTGAAGATTTAAGTTTGAAGATATTTTTTTATCAAAACGATTTTTATCTGCCACATATAAAACAATTCCAAAAATTAAAGTTGACCATGCAATGACTTTAACATTTCTTAATTCATAAATAATACCTGTTGAATACAAAATATATCCAACAATAATTAATGGAATTGATCCCACAATAATAAGGCTTAAAAGTCTCTTATTATTTTTAATATCCATTAAATCCTTTTTGAAATAATAGATAATTGCAAATAAAGACCCCAGATGGAGGCTGATATCTATTAATAATGAGCTAGATTTAAATTCATACAAACTTGAAACTAATATTAAATGTGCTGATGAACTTATGGGTAAAAACTCTGATATACCCTGAATAGCTGAGAGTATTAAAACTTCTATTATGTTTTGAAACATTTTATCTAACTAACTTAAAAAATATTTATTTAAAACAATTCGATTTAGACATATTAGCTATGCAAATGTTAAAAATACTATAATTTTCAAAGTTATATAAGTTAATAAGGTCATAATAACTGACCTATTTTTTACTTTAATTAATAAAAACAACATATAACTTGCCAGAACAAAAATAATTTATGACTGATAAAATGCTAAAATTTGTAAAAATAGGTCAACAAACTCCACCTAAAAGAGAGAGTGATGTCAGAAAAAAAGACTTTAATGAGATCTATGATGAGTTTATTAGCGGTCAAGCAAAAGAACAATCAAGTAGATGTTCTCAGTGTGGAGTTCCTTTTTGTCAGGTTCATTGTCCATTAAGTAATAATATTCCAGATTGGCTTAAACTTACTGCGGAAGGAAGACTTCAGGAGGCTTATGAACTGTCTCAAAGTACAAACAATATGCCAGAAGTTTGTGGAAGAATATGTCCACAAGATAGATTGTGCGAAGGTAATTGTGTAATTGAGCAATCTGGTCATGGAACAGTAACAATTGGTTCAATGGAAAAATATATTACTGATAATGCGTGGGAACAAGGTTGGGTAAAACCTATAGATATTTCTAATGAAAAAAATGAGAGTGTTGGAATAATTGGAGCTGGTCCAGCTGGTTTAGCAGCTGCTGAGGAATTGAGAAAAAGTGGATATAAAATTACAGTTTATGACAGATATGACAGAGCTGGAGGATTATTGATTTATGGAATTCCAAATTTTAAACTTGAAAAAGAAGTTGTTGAGAGAAGAACTAAACTTTTAAGAGATGGAGGAATTGAGTTTATTCAAAATTTTGAAGTAGGAAAAGATGCAAGCTTAGAACAATTGAGAAAAAAACATGATGCTATTTTAATAGCAACTGGAGTTTACAAAGCTCGAGAGGTAGAACTTCCAGGTAATGATTTAAATAATATTTTTCCCGCAATGGATTTTTTAATGGCATCAAATAAAAAAGGATTGGGTGATAAAGTAGAATTATTTGATAAAGGAATTTTAAACGCAGAAGGAAAAGATATTGTTGTAATTGGTGGTGGTGATACAGCGATGGACTGTGTAAGAACATCAATAAGACAAAAAGCTAAATCTGTTAAATGTTTATATAGAAGAGATAAAGAAAATATGCCCGGATCAGCAAGAGAAGTAGCTAATGCTGAAGAAGAAGGTGTTGAGTTTGTCTGGTTATCAAGTCCCAAGGAATTTAGAGGAACCAACAAAGTTGAAAAATTAATAGTTGATCAGATAAAATTAGGTGAACCTGACGAAAGTGGAAGAAGAAAACCAAAAGTTCAACAAGATTCAGATTTTGAGGTAAAGGCTGATATGGTTATTAAAGCCCTAGGTTTTGATCCTGAGGATTTGCCAACTTTATTTGACTCAAGTGAACTACAAGTAACAAAATGGGGAACTGTGAAAACTGATTTTGATACAATGGAAACAAATTTGAGTGGGGTTTTTGCTGCAGGTGACATAGTTAGAGGTGCATCTTTAGTTGTCTGGGCGATTAAAGATGGAAGAGATGCAGCCACTTCAATTAAAAAGCACTTAGAAAATAAGCATTCAAAACAATCAAAAGTAGCTTAATGAAAAGTTATAAAAAAAATTTTGAATTATTAAAGAAAAACCATGTTTATTCTGAGGAGATGGAGCACGATGCTTGTGGTGTTGGTTTAATTGCATCTACTGAAGGAAAGAAATCACGTAAAGTTGTTGAGTATGGAATTGAAGCTTTAAAAGCAGTTTGGCACAGAGGAGCGGTTGATGCTGATGGAAAAACAGGTGATGGTGCAGGAATTCATGTAGAAATACCTAAAGATTTCTTTATAGAAAAAATAGAAGTTACCGGTCACTCCTACGATAATTCAGAAATATGCGTTGGAATGATTTTCTTACCAAGAAATGACTATGCAGCACAAGAGAGTTGCAAAACAATAGTTGAAAGCGAATTAACAAAAAACAATTTTAGTATTTATGGTTGGAGACAGGTTCCAGTTAATCCAAAGGTTTTAGGTGAAAAAGCATTTCAAACAATGCCAGAAATTATTCAAGTGCTTTTTAAGTCTAACAATCCAGAATTATTAAACAAAGATCTTGAAAGAAAGATTTATGAAACAAGAAGAATAATTGAAAATAAAGCATTTCAAATTTCTTTAAATAATTTTTATATTTGTTCTCTCAGTTCAAAATCAATCATTTATAAGGGAATGTTTTTAGCAGAGGCTATTTCAGATTTTTTCTTAGACTTAAAAGATGAAAGATTTATCTCAAGATATGCAATTTTTCACCAAAGATTTTCTACAAACACTGCACCAAGCTGGAATTTAGCTCAACCTTTTAGAGCTATTGCCCATAATGGAGAAATCAATACATATCGTGGTAATAAAAATTGGATGAAAGTTCATGAGCAAGAAATGAATAGTCCATTGTTTGATGACATAGAAAATTTAAAACCAGTAATTCAACAAGGTGCATCAGACTCAGCGGCATTAGATAATGTTTTTGAATTATTAAATATTTCAGGTCAGCCAGCACCTTTAGCAAAATTAATGTTAGTGCCAGATGCTTGGTCTAAAAAAAATAAAACTTTATCTAAAGATCATCAGCAATTGTTTAATTTTCTAAACAGCACTATGGAACCTTGGGATGGGCCTGCAGCTATTGCTGGTACGGATAATGAGTGGGTAATTGCTGCAAATGACAGAAATGGATTGAGACCATTGAGATATGCAATTACTAAAGATAATTTATTATTTGCAGGTTCAGAAACAGGAATGATTGAACTTAATGAAAAGAAAATTTTAACTAAGGGAAGATTAGGTCCTGGAGAAATAATTGGAGTTAGAATTGAAAAGGGAAAAGTATTTACTAATAGTAAAATTAAAGATTATTTGGCCAAGGAATATAAACATTTTAATTCTCAAATTATTGATTTAGATGAAAAAATTACTATTTCTGGAGAAAAACACTCATTTTCTGGAGATGATTTAAGAAGAAGACAATATACATTTGGAATTAGCCTAGAAGATTTAGAGCTTATTTTGCACCCAATGGCTGAAGATGCAAAAGAAGCAATAGGTTCTATGGGTGATGATACCCCACTTGCTGTATTGTCAGATAAATACAGACCTCTTTACCATTTCTTTAGACAAAATTTTAGCCAGGTAACAAATCCTCCAATTGATTCATTAAGAGAAAATAAGGTTATGAGTCTAAAAACAAGGTTTGGAAATTTAGGTAATATTCTGGACTTTGATAATTTAACTAAGCAAAATATTTATGTTTTAAATAGTCCAATTTTATCAAACTCTCAATTTGACAAGTTTATTAATTTTTTTGGTAAAAATTCGTTAGTCATAGATTGTACTTTTTCTAAAAATCAGTCTTTATTTGAGGCAATAAAACAAGTTCAAAAAGATGCAGAGATAGCTGTAAGACAGGGTGTTACTCAATTAATTTTAAGTGATAAAGGATTATCAGAAACTAATTTGCCTATTCCTATGCTTTTATGCGTAGGAGCAATCAATTCATTCTTAATAGAAAAAAAATTAAGAGGATATGTTTCCATAAACGTCCAATCTGGAGAAGCTTTAGATACACACTCATTTGCTACTTTAATTGGTGTAGGAGCAACCACAGTAAATCCATATCTTGCTTTTGATAGTTTGTATCAAAGACACGAAAAAAAACTTTTTGGAAAATTTAGCTTTGATGAATGTGTGGAGAGATACATCAAATCAGTGAATGCTGGTCTCTTAAAGATTATGTCTAAAATGGGAATTTCTGTTTTAAGCTCTTATAGAGGAGGATGTAATTTTGAAACTGTTGGATTAAGCAGAACAATTGTTGCTGATTATTTTCCAGGTGTTGTATCTAAAATATCTGGGATTGGATTAACAGGAATAGAAAAAAAAATTAGATCTATTCACAAAGAAGCATTTGAAAGTTCTGAAACTATTTTACCAATAGGTGGAATATATAGATACCGTAAAAATGGTGAGACACATCAGTATCAAGGAAAATTAATTCATTTATTACAAAGTGCTGTAGGATCTAACTCTTATGAGGCATACAAGAGATATGCTGATGGAATATATAATTTGCCGCCAATAAATTTGAGAGATTTAATTGATTTTAGATCAAAAAAATTGAAAGGACCGATAGAAATTTCAGAGGTTGAGCCTATAGAAAATATTCTTAAAAGATTTGGAAGTGGAAGCATGTCACATGGAGCTCTCTCAAAGGAAGCGCATGAAACGCTTGCAACTGGAATGAATAGAATTAAAGGTGCCTCATGTAGTGGCGAAGGTGGAGAGGATGAGAGCAGGTTTAAAGTATTAGAAAATGGAGATAGTGCAAATTCTAGAGTAAAACAAATAGCTTCAGCAAGATTTGGCGTCACTGTAAACTACCTAAATAATTGTAATGAAATTGAAATTAAAATAGCTCAAGGAGCAAAACCAGGAGAAGGTGGGCAATTACCAGGGTTTAAAGTTACAGATGAGATTGCAAAACTAAGACATTCAACACCTGGAGTTACTTTAATATCTCCTCCGCCACATCATGATATTTATTCTATAGAAGATCTTGCTCAACTTATTTATGATTTAAAACAAATAAACCCTAAAGCAAGAATTGGAGTTAAACTTGTTGCTTCATCAGGTGTAGGAACTATTGCTGCTGGTGTTGCTAAAGCGAAAGCTGATATAATATTAATATCAGGACACAATGGTGGTACTGGTGCAACACCACAAACTAGTGTTAAGTATGTTGGAATACCATGGGAAATGGGCTTAACAGAGGCCAATCAAGTTTTAACTTTAAACAACCTAAGACACAAAGTTACTCTTAGAACTGATGGTGGCATTAAAACAGGAAGAGATGTTGTTATTGCAGCGATGATGGGAGCCGAAGAATACGGAGTGGCAACCACTGCTTTAGTTGCGATGGGCTGCATTATGGTTAGACAGTGTCACTCAAATACATGCCCAGTTGGCGTTTGTACTCAAGATGATAAACTTAGAGAAAAATTTACAGGTACTCCAGATAAAGTAGTTAACTTATTTACTTTTATTGCATCTGAAGTAAGAGAAATTTTAGCAAAAATAGGCTTTAAATCATTGAATGATATAATTGGTAGAACAGATCTTTTAATGCAGGTCAGTAAAGCTTCTCCAAATCTTGATGATTTAGATCTGAACCCACTTTTTGTACAGGCAGATAATGGTAATAATAAAAGATATTGTGAAAATCAGGAAATAAATCATGTACCAGATACACTTGATCAAGAAATTTGGCCAGAGATTGAAAAAACTTTAGATAATTCTGGAAAGTTTGAAAAAGAATACATTATTAAAAATACTAATAGAGCTGTTGGAACAAGAATATCTCATCATCTTTATAAAAAATATGGATATGAAAAACTAAATGAAAACTTTTTAGTATTAAATTTCAAAGGATCAGCAGGTCAGTCATTTGGTGCTTTTTCAGCAAAAGGCTTAAAACTTGTTCTTAAAGGAGATGCTAATGATTATGTGGGTAAGGGATTGTCTGGTGCAACAATTTCTATCAAATTGTCTGATGAAAGTAATTTAATTTCAAATGAAAACACCATTATAGGTAATACAGTTTTATATGGTGCAACTTCAGGAAAATTATTTGCAGCTGGACAAGCGGGAGAAAGATTTGCTGTTCGAAATTCTGGAGCGACTACTGTAATTGAAGGATGTGACTCAAATGGCTGCGAATATATGACAGGTGGAACAGTAATAATTTTAGGTGATGTAGGTGATAATTTTGCAGCTGGAATGACAGGAGGTATGGCATTCATTTATGACAAATCAAGAGAATTTGAAAAAAAGGTAAACAAAGAGTCTGTTGTGTGGCAAAATGTAGAAACAGATTATTGGAAAACATATCTTAAAGATTTAATCAAAGAGCATTTTGACGAAACAGGGTCTAATTTATCAAAGTTGTTAATTGAGAATTATAATGAAGAGTTAAAGAATTTTGTTCAAGTTTGTCCAAAAGAAATGTTAGACAAGTTAAGTAATCCAATTAGCCTCAAACCAGTTATTAAAGAAGTTAGTTAAATAATCAATTTAAGTTCTTTAATTATTGTTTTAAGCCACTTTTGACTTGATAAACTGTGATCACCATCATTAATAATTACTAATTTTTTTTTTGCTTTTTGAAATATTTTTAAAACTTTTCTTGAATAAGAAACCGGCACTACTTCATCTTTTTGACCGTGAACCATAGTAACATTTATTTTGGAATTTATTTTTTTGTTTAAAACCTTATTTTTTCTGCCATCTTTTATCAATTGAAGAGTAATTGGATATTCATAGTTGCCATGTTTTAATTGTAAAATTCCCTTTTGAATAGTTTCGGACTTCATTTTTTTTGTGAATTTTTTCCACATCAAATTTTCTAAAAATTCAGGCGCAGAACCAATGCCTAAAAATCCTTTTATTTGATTTTTAAATTTTTGAAACTGTTTAAGGGCTAACCACGCACCCATGCTTGAACCAATAATAGTAAAGTCATTCTTTTTAACAAATTTTTTAATAAGAGCAGATGTTTCATTGCTCCATTTAGTAATATTGCCATTTATAAATTTTCCTGATGACTTTCCATGTCCTGAATATTCAAGCGCTAAAAAACTTAGTTTATTTTGCTTAGCAAATTTTAAAAAAGCATTAGGTTTTTTTCCCTCTAAATCAGACATAAAACCATGTAAAAAAACAATAAAAGGGGCACCTTTATGAATGTTACAAATAAATCTTATTTTCTTACTTTTTGAAACTTTGTGATATTTGAAATGAGTCATAATCGTTTATATGTTTAATCTAATATTATATAATCATATCAAATGTCATCTAATTTAAAAGTTTTACAAGTCATACCAAAATTAGGTTATGGAGGAGCTGAGACAGGCTGTTATGACATTGCTCATTATTTACCAGAAAATGATTGTGGATCTTATATTGTAACTAGTGGTGGAGAACTTCTTAAATTTATTGATAAAAAAAAAGTAAAAATAATAAAACTTCCTGTTCATAGTAAAAATCCATTAATTATATTTATAAATTTTTTAGCTTTAATTGGTGTGATATTAATTAACAATATTTCAATTGTGCACGCTAGAAGTAGGGCTCCTGCTTGGTCATGTTTGTTAGCAGCAAAAATTACTGGCAGAAAATTTGTTACCACATTCCATGGGACCTATAATTTTAACAGTAAAATTAAAAAATTTTATAATTCTGTGATGGTTAGGTCAGATTTAATTATAGCAGGATCTAATTTTATTTTTTCTCATATAAAAGAAAATTATAAAGAATATTTTGATGTTAAAAAAAAACTTTTAGTTATCTTTAGAGGTATCAACGTTGATTATTTTGATCCAACTACCAAACTAGATAGTGATGAAAAAAAATTATTAAAAAAATGGCAAATTGAAAAAGATAAAAAGATAATTCTCTTGCCTGGAAGGCTAACAGGATGGAAAGGACAAGAAGTTTTTATAGAAGCAGTTAATTTAGTTAATATCGAACTTGGGTATGAGGCTTTTTATGCTGTAATACTTGGAAGTGATCAAGGTAGAGATTTATATAAAAAAAAACTTATCAGACTTACAGAGCAACATAGATTAAATAATCAGGTAAAATTTATTGATCATTGTAATGATATGGCTTTAGCTTACAAAATTTCAGATATAGTGATATCTGCATCAATTGAGCCGGAGGCTTTTGGAAGAGTAGCTGTTGAAGCTCAATCAATGGAAAAACCAATAATAGCAAGTGATATTGGTGGGTCTAATGAAACTATAATTGACGAAAAAACTGGTTTTTTATTTGAGTCTAACAACGCGAAATCATTAAGTAAAAAAATTTTAAAAGTACTTTCTATGGATGAGGTATCATTACAATCGATTGGTAAAGAAGGAAGAAAAAACATAATTCAAAAATTTAATGTTGAAAAAATGTGCTTTTCTACTTATTCAGAGTATAAAAGAATATTAAATTAATGCCTATAATTACATTACCAGATGGAAATAATTTAACATTTCCAGACAAAGTTACAGGTCTAGATGTAGCTGAAAAAATTAGTAAGTCACTTGCTAAACAAGCCATGGTTATAAGTGTTGATGGTGATTTAAAAGATTTAGATTTTTTAATAGAAAAAGATTGTTCTATTAAAATTTTTACGTCTAAAAATCCTGAGGGCCTAGAAACCATAAGACACGATACAGCACATATATTAGCAATGGCAGTACAAGAATTATTTCCAGGAACACAAGTTACTATTGGGCCAGTTATTGAGAATGGTTTTTACTATGATTTTGCAAGAAAAGAACCTTTTACTGAAGATGATTTAGAAAAAATTGAAAATAAGATGAAAGAAATTGTGGATAGAAATGAAATCACAAAACGAGAAGTTTGGGAGAGAAATAAAGCTATTTTACATTTTAAAGAAAAAGGAGAAACTTATAAAGCAGAGTTAATCCAAGCAATCCCGGAAAATGAAGATGTGTCTATTTATTTTCATGGAGACTGGCATGATCTTTGTAGGGGGCCACATCTTTCTTCAACTGGTAAAATTGGAAAATTTTTTAAACTTACAAAAGTTTCAGGAGCCTATTGGAGAGGCGACTCTAACAATGAAATGTTGCAAAGAATATATGGTACAAGTTGGGCAACTCAGAAAGATTTAGATGAATATTTAAAAAGAATAGAAGAAGCTGAAAAAAGAGATCACCGAAAACTTGGAAAAGAAATGGATTTATTTCATTTTAGAGAAGAAAGTCCAGGTTCAGTATTTTGGCATGAAAAAGGATGGGCTTTATTTCAAAAATTAATTAATTATATGAGAGCCAGGCAGGATGCTGCGGGCTACAAAGAAGTTAATACACCAGAGATATTAGATAGACAATTATGGGAAAAATCTGGTCATTGGGAAAAGTATGGTGAAAATATGTATACATCAGAAACACCAGATGAAAAAGTATTTGCAATTAAACCTATGAATTGTCCTGGACATATTCAGGTATTTAATCAAGGTTTAAAAAGTTACAGAGATCTACCTTTACGTATTACAGAATTTGGAAAGGTACATCGTTATGAACCATCAGGAGCGTTACATGGCCTATTAAGAGTAAGAGCATTTACACAAGATGATGCTCATATATTTTGCTCTGAGGATCAAATTACAAGCGAATGTCTAGAGGTCACTAATTTAATTTTAGATATTTATAAAGATTTAGGTTTTGAAAATGTAATTCTTAAATATGCAGATAGACCAGATATAAGAGTTGGTGAAGACGAGGTTTGGGATAAAGCAGAAACTTCTTTACTTGAAGCAGTCAAAGCATCTAATTTGGAATATAGCATTAATAAGGGTGAAGGTGCATTTTATGGCCCAAAAATTGAATTTGTATTAAGAGATGCAATAGGTAGAGATTGGCAGTGTGGAACTTTGCAAGTCGATTTAAACTTACCTGGTAGATTGGATGCTTCTTATGTTGACAAAGATGGAACTAAAAAAGTACCTGTTATGCTTCATCGAGCGCTATTTGGTTCTTTAGAAAGATTTATAGGTATTCTTATAGAAAACTATGCGGGCAAATTTCCTTTTTGGATTTCCCCATTGCAAACAGTTGTGATACCAATATCAGAAGAATTTGATGATTATGCCATCGAAGTGTCAAAAAAAATTAAACAAGCAGGGATGAGTTCAAACGTTGATTTAAAAAAACATAATTTAAATTACAAAATAAGAGATCATTCATTAGCAAAAATACCTCTTTTATTAATTTGTGGTAAAAAAGAAGTTGACTCTAACTCGGTAACGATTAGAAGATTAGACACGAACAAACAAGAAAATATGGATTTAAATTTATTCTTAAAAACTTTCTCTGCTTTAAACAAAGCATCTTCAAACTAAGTGGCAGATTTTAAACAAAATTATTTTCAAAGAAGAACAAAAGATAGAGGTCCTAGGTCTAATAATAGAATCTCGTCTCCTGATGTTCAGGTTATAGCAAGTGATGGTGAAAACCTTGGTGTGATGAATACTAATGAGGCAATCTCAATGGCAAAAAATCAGGGATTAGATTTAATAGAGATAGCAGCTAATGCAAACCCGCCTGTTTGTAAAATTATGGATATGGGTAAATTTAAATATGATGCCCAAAAGAAAGCAAATATTGCCAAGAAAAAACAAAAAATTGTTTTATTAAAAGAAATTAAAATGAGGCCTGTTACAGAGACTCATGATTATGATTTTAAGGTTAAAAATGCAAAAAAATTTATAGCTAAGGGAGATAAAGTAAAATTTACCGTTAGATTCAAAGGCCGTGAATTACAACACTCTCATTTAGGAAAAGAATTGATGGATAAGATCAAAGAGGACATGAAGGATATTGGCAAGGTAGAATTGCATCCTAAATTTGATGGTAAGCAAATGATTATGGTAATTCAGCCTTTATAGGCCTTAATATAGGTTGTAAATTTATATCAATCTTTGTATAAGACCGCAGAATTATGCCAAAATTAAAAACAAAAAGCTCAGCTAAAAAAAGATTCAAGATATCTGCAAAGGGTAAAGTTATGACAGCCCAAGCTGGTAAAAGACACGGCATGATTAAAAGAACGAATTCTCAAATAAGAAAATTAAGAGGCACAACAACTATGTCTAAGCAAGATGGCAAAATTGTTAAATCATACATGCCTTACAGTTTAAGAGGTTAATAATGGCAAGAGTAAAAAGAGGCGTAACTAGCAAAGCAAAACATAAAAAAGTTTTAAAAGCTGTCAAAGGTCAATGGGGCAGAAGAAAAAATACGATCAGAGTTGCAAAGCAAGCGATGGAAAAAGCGATGCAATATGCTTACAGAGATAGAAGAAATAAAAAAAGAGATTTCAAATCATTGTGGATACAAAGAATTAATGCTGGTGTAAGAGCCGAAGGTTTGACTTATTCTAAATTTATTAATGGCCTAGGAAAATGTGGTATTACAATTGATAGAAAAATTCTTGCTGAAATTGCTTACGACAGTCCAGAAGCATTTAAAACAATTGTACAAAAAGCTCAATCAGCTTTAAATTAATCTTCTCTATTGTTTTTATTTCTTAAGGAAATAATCTATCAATATGTCAGACATAAAAAATATTAAAAATGACTATTCGACTAAGCTTAATAAAAATTTAAGTTTAGAAGAAATTAATCAAATCAAGACAGAGTTATTTGGCAAGAATGGTCTGATTTCTTCTCAATTCAAAAATATTGGATCTATACCAGAGATAGACAGAAAAAAATTTGCATCAGATCTAAATCAAATTAAGAACGAGTTACAAAATTCAATAGCCAATAAAATTAATGAAATTGAATCAAAAAGAATAAATGAAAAATTAGAAAAAGAAAAAATTGATGTAACTCTTCCTGAGCGATCATTTGTTAGAGGTAAAATTCATCCTGTTTCACAAACTATAGATGAAATTTCGTCGATCTTTTCCGAGATAGGTTTTAGTGTTGAAGAGGGTCCAGATATTGAAAATGAATATAATAATTTTACAGCGCTAAACACTCCTGACAATCATCCTGCAAGAGATATGCATGACACATTTTATCTTGATGAGAATAAAGAAATTCTATTAAGAACTCACACATCGCCAGTGCAAATTAGAACAATGTTAAAAGACAAACCTCCATTTAAGATTATTGCACCTGGAAGAACTTACAGATCTGATAGTGATCAAACACATGCACCAATGTTTCATCAAGTAGAGGGTTTACATATAGATAAAGATATAAATATGGGACATCTAAAAGGTTGTTTAAATTATTTTATTAAAGAGTTTTTTGAAGTTGAAAAAATTAAAATGAGATTTAGACCAAGCCACTTTCCATTTACTGAACCATCAGCAGAAGTAGATATTGGTTATGAAATTAAAGATGGAAAATTAATTATAGGAGAAGGTGATCAATGGCTTGAAATTTTAGGCTGTGGAATGGTTCATCCTAATGTTTTGAAAAATGTAAAAGTCGATCCATCAAAATATCAAGGATATGCATTTGGAATTGGGATTGATAGATTAGCGATGCTTAAATATGGCATTAATGACTTAAGAGCTTTCTTTGATTGTGATTATAGATGGTTAAATCATTTCGGTTTTGATCCTTTGGATGTACCAACAAATTATAGAGGCTTGAGTCGATGAAAATTACATTTGATTGGTTAAAAGATCATTTAGATACAAAATTAAAAGAAGACAAGCTTTTAGAACAGCTAACAAGTGTTGGGCTAGAAGTTGAAAGTGTAGAAAATTTATCTGCTGGTCTTGAATTATTCAAAATAGCAAAAATTTTAAAGACAGAAAAACATCCAAATGCAGATCGACTTAAAGTCTGCGATGTTGATGTGGGAGAAAAAGAAATAAAAAAAGTTGTTTGTGGTGCGCCTAATGCAAGAGAGGGATTGATAACAATATACGCTCCTCCTGGGGCTGTTGTTCCAAAAAGTAAAGTAAAGTTAGTGATAGCTAAGATTAGAGATGTTACTTCATATGGAATGCTTTGTTCTGAATCCGAATTAAATTTATCTGACGAAAGTGATGGAATAACAGAATTATCTTCAAAAAAATTTGAAAAGAGTATTGGAAAAAGTTATTTTTCAGAATCAAGCTCTAATCTTATAGATCTGTCAATTACCCCCAACAGACCAGACTGTCTTGGTGTGAGAGGAATAGCAAGAGATCTTGTCGCTTCAGGTTTTGGAAAATTAAAAGATTTAAAAGAGAAAAAAATAAAATCAAAATTTAAACAAACTGTAAAAGTAAAAATTAATAAAGAAAAAAACCAAGGATGTAGTGCATTTGGAAGTTGCTTAATTACTAATGTAAAAAATGTTGAAAGCCCACAATGGTTAAAAGATAAATTAGTTTCAATTGGTGAAAAACCAATTTCAGCAATAGTTGATATTACAAATTATGTTATGTTTGATATCAATCGTCCATTACACGCTTATGATGCTGAAAAAATTGAAAAAGGTATCATAGTTCGAAATTCAAAATCTGGAGAAGAATTTACAGCTTTAGATAATAAAAATTACAAACTAGAAGATGGAATGTGTGTAATTAGTGACAGTAAAGGTGTATTGGGATTAGGTGGAATTATCGGGGGCACAAGGTCTGGTACAGAACTTGATACTAAAAATATTTTATTAGAGTCAGCATATTTTGAACCTAGATCAATTAGAAGCACATCAAAAAAACTAAATATAGATACAGATGCAAAGTTTAGGTTTGAAAGAGGTATTGATCCATTGTCAATTGAAGATGGTTTAAATAAAGCATCATTATTAATTAAAGAAATTTGTGGTGGAGAAATTAGTAAAATTGATATTCAAACAATTGAAACAAACAAAATTAAAAACATTAAATTTGACACTGATTTATTTAAAAAAATAACTGGATTTAAAATTTCAACTAAAGAAATGATTAAAATCTTAGAAGATCTTGGTTTTATAATTAAAAAAGAAAAAAAATATTTAAAATTAACAATTCCAACATGGAGACCAGATATTTCACAAGAAATAGATATTGTCGAAGAGTTAGTAAGAATAACTGGTTATGATAAGATTGAAATTATAGATCCAATAAAAGAAAGAACCAAATCTACTTTAACTCAGACTCAAAAGTTATTTCATTTTTTACAAAGAGCGGTTGCTTCAAAAGGTTATCTAGAGGCAATAACATGGTCATTTACTGACTCAAATTATAATGATCATTTTAAAAATAAGAATAAAGAAATTAAAATTGTAAATCCCATAAGTTCAGAATTAGGAGTTTTGAGAAACTCAATATTTTCTAATTTAATCATGCATATGAATAAAAATCTGGACAGAGGTCTTAAAGATTTATCAATATTTGAAATAGGACCAATTTTTACTGGCTCAAACCCAGGTGAACAAAATACTGTAGTCTGTGGTTTGTCAGCAGGTAAAAGATCAAGATTGTCATGGATTGAAAATGAGAGAAATGTTGATGTATTTGATGTTAAAAGAGATGTAGTTCAATCTTTAGTTGAAGCTGGGTACAATTCAGATAAATTTTTTATAGATAGCGAAACACCAAATTATTATCATCCAGGCAAGTCAGGTAGATTATTTTTAAATAGAGGCAAAGATCAAGTAGCAGCTTATTTTGGTGAAATTCATCCCAATATTTTAAAAATGATAGATATTAAAACAGAGTCTTTAGTGGGTTTTGAAATTTTTCTAGATAATTTAAAATTACCAAAAAAAACATTAAAAGACCAAAAAACTAAATTTGAAGTATCAGATTATCAAAAATCTGAGAGAGATTTTGCTTTTATAGTTGATAAAGAAGTTGAAGCGCAAGATTTAATTAATGCTGTTTCAAGTGTGGATCAAAAACTGATTAGTAATATTAAAGTTTTTGATGTTTATGAGGGTGAAAACATTCCAGAAAATCAAAAATCAATAGCAATTAGTGTGACCATACAATCATCTGAAAAAACATTGAATGATAGTGATTTAGAAAACATCAATAATTCTATAATTAAAACAGTTGAAAATAAAACTGGCGCTAAGATACGATCTTAAAGCAAATGAGTAATATCGATAACATTAGAAACTTTGCAATTATTGCGCATATTGATCACGGTAAATCTACAATAGCAGATAGAATAATTCATAGCTGTGGAGGGCTCACAGAAAGAGAAATGAAAGCTCAAGTATTAGACTCAATGGATATTGAGCGTGAAAGAGGAATTACAATTAAAGCTCAGACAGTAAAACTTAATTACAAAGCAAAAAATGGTAAAAATTATATTTTAAATATTATTGACACTCCTGGTCATGTAGATTTTAGTTACGAGGTTAGTAGATCTCTTTATGCCTGTGAAGGTTCAATTTTAATAGTTGATAGTACTCAAGGGGTAGAAGCACAAACACTTGCAAATGTTTATCAAGCTTTAGATATAGATCATGAGATAGTACCAGTTTTGAACAAAGTTGATCTTCCAGCATCAGATTTAGATAGAACAAAAAAACAAATCGAAGAAGTAATAGGTATTGATACAGAAAGTGCGATTCCTTGTTCAGGGAAAACAGGTGAAGGTATTGGTGATATATTAGAACAAATTATTACAGTCTTACCTAGTCCTAAAGGTGAAAGTTTAGGAGATTTAAAATGTTTATTGGTTGATAGCTGGTACGATACTTACCTTGGAGTTGTTATTTTGGTTCGAGTAATTGACGGTAAAATTTCAAAAAATATGAAAATTAAAATGATGTCTACAAATCAAGAATATATTATTGAAAAAGTTGGGGTATTTACGCCAAAAGCGACAGATATTAATGAGTTAAATGCAGGTGAAATAGGCTTCATAACAACTGGAATAAAAGTTTTGTCTGAAACAAAAGTTGGTGACACTATATGTGACGCTGCCAAACCATTAAAAGAAGCCTTGCCAGGTTTTAAGCCAAGTAAGCCTGTGGTGTTTTGTGGATTGTTTCCAGTTGATAGTTCAGAATATCAAAAATTAAAAGATGGATTGGCTAAACTACAATTAAATGATGCAAGTTTTTCATTTGAACCTGAATCTTCTTCAGCTTTAGGATTAGGGTTTAGATGTGGGTTTTTAGGATTACTTCATTTAGAAATTGTTACAGAAAGACTGGAAAGAGAATTTGATGTGAACTTGTTAACAACTACACCAGGAGTTGTATATAAAGTTTATATGAATAATGGAGATATTGTTGATCTACACAATCCATCAAGCTTACCAGATCCAACATTAATAAAATTAATTGAAGAACCGTGGATAAAAGCAACAATAATTACGCCAGATGAATATTTAGGTTCGATAATAAAGATGTGTCAGGATAAAAGAGGGGTGCAAACTAATTTAAGTTATTCTGGAAACAGAGCAGTTGTAAATTATGAGCTACCTTTAAACGAAGTAGTTTTTGATTTTAATGATCGTTTAAAATCGATGACTAGTGGTTATGCTAGTTTTGATTATGAAATTATTGAACATAGAGAAGGTGATCTGGTAAAACTAGGAATTCTAGTTAATGCAGAACCAGTTGATGCATTAGCAATGATGATACATAAAGATTTTGCTCAAAGAACAGGAAGAGAAGTTTGTGAAAAGCTAAAAGATTTAATACCAAGGCATAATTTTATGATACCTGTTCAAGCTGCAATAGGAGGCAAGATAATTGCTAGAGAAACTATTAAGGGTTTTAAAAAAGATGTTTTAACAAAAATTCATGGTGGTGGAGCTACAGACAGAAAGAGAAAGCTTCTTGAAAAACAAAAAAAAGGAAAAGCTCGATCAAAACAATTTGGAAGAGTAGAAATTCCCCAGGAAGCATTTATTGGTGTTCTCAAGATTTCAAAAGAGAAATAATTGGAGAGGTGGCCGAGCGGTTGAAGGCGCACGCTTGGAAAGCGTGTAAAGGAGTGATCCTTTCATGGGTTCGAATCCCATTCTCTCCGCCATCAAATAAGCAATATTTTACAGGCTAAATTAGTCTTTTTTTGACTATATAAGCAAAGATAAATCAGCATTTTTTAAAAAAAATGTTATAATTTTACCTTTCCTAAATTAAAAAATGACAAATAAAAATACATATCAAGCAGACTCAATTAAGGTTTTAAAAGGTCTTGAGGCGGTCAGAAAAAGACCGGGAATGTATATTGGGGACACGGATGATGGAACTGGTTTGCATCATATGGTTTATGAGGTCGTTGATAACTCTATAGATGAAGCTTTAGCAGGTCATTGTAAAAATATTAATGTAAGAATAAATTCTGACGGAACTATCACTGTTAATGATGATGGTAGAGGAATTCCTGTTGATATGCACAAGGGAGAAAAAAAATCAGCAGCAGAAGTTATTATGACACAACTTCATGCTGGTGGTAAATTTGATCATGATTCTTACAAAGTTTCAGGTGGACTGCATGGCGTTGGAGTTTCTGTTGTAAATGCATTGTCTGAAACATTACAATTAGAAATAAGTAGAGATGGAAAAAAACACTTTATAGAATTTAAAAATGGTGAAGCCAAAGCTCCTTTAAAAGTCACAGGAAATTCTAAAGAAACTGGAACTCAAATTACATTTTTACCCTCAAAAGAAATTTTTTCTTCTATAAAATTTAGTGCGAATATTCTTATAAAGCGGATGAGAGAGTTAGCTTTCTTAAACAAGGGTATTAAAATAATTTTTACAGATGCTAGTTTAAAAAAAGAAAAAGTATCCCAATTTAAATTTGATGGTGGTGTACTTGAATTTGTAGATTTTCTAGATGAAAAAAGAGAAAAACTACAAAATAAAAATGGAAATGATTTATTTAAAAAACCAATTTATATTGAGGGAAAAAAAGATAATATTGAACTTGAGTGTTCTTTGAAGTGGAATGCAAGTTATGCTGAAGATATTTTTCCTTACACTAATAATATTTATCAAAAAGATGGTGGAACACATTTATTAGGTTTTAGAAGTGCATTAACAAGAGTTGTTAATAAATATGCGAACGAACACAATCTACTTAAAAAAAATAAATTAGCAATTTCAGGGGACGACATTAAAGAGGGACTTACTTGTGTGTTATCTACAAAAATTCCTGATCCAAAATTTTCTTCCCAGACAAAAGATAAGTTAGTTTCATCAGAAGTCAGAATGATTGTAGAAAACATTGTTAATGAAAAATTATCTATATGGTTTGATCAAAATCCTTCGATCGCTAAAATAATTTTAGCAAAAGTTATTCAAGCAGCAATGGCGAGAGATGTGGCTAGAAAAGCTAGAGAAAATGTAAGAAGAAAAGGTGCTCTAGAATTAAGTGGTCTTCCAGGAAAATTAGCTGATTGTCAAATTGGAAAACAAGATGGCACAGAATTATTTATTGTAGAGGGTGATTCAGCAGGAGGATCTGCAAAACAAGGTAGAAACAGGGCTAATCAAGCCGTTTTGCCTTTAAGAGGTAAAATTTTAAATACTTACGTAGAAGATTTAGCCTCTAAAAAGAACGGTAATGGTGATGGTTCAGAGCAACAAAGAACAAAGGCTTTATCTAAAATGATTTCATCCAATGAAATAGTTACTTTAATTAATGCATTAGGTTTAGATCCAAAAGTACAAGAAATAGATCTAAAAGATCTTAGATATGGAAAGATTATTATTATGACCGATGCAGACGTAGATGGGTCTCATATTAGAGCACTTTTATTAACTTTTTTTAATAACAAACCATTTAATAAACTGATTGAAAATGGACACGTGTATTTAGCCCAACCACCATTATTTAAAATAAATAAAGGATCAAAAGGAATTTATATTAAAGATGAAAAAGAATTAGAGGATTATATTGTTAATAATAATAAAGAATTAAAAAAAATTAAAAAAGGATCTAAAGAATTTATTAAAGAATTAGATCTAGAAAAATCAAAAATGAACATACAAAGATTTAAAGGACTAGGTGAAATGAATCCAGAAGAGTTGTGGAGCACAACATTAGACCCTGAAACAAGAAATTTATTACAAGTACAGTATTCAAAGGATTTAAAGAAAGATCAAAGTTTAATTCATACTTTAATGGGTAATGATGTTGCATTGAGAAAAGACTTTATAATTTCAAATGCAATTAATGTACAAAATCTTGATATTTAATAATGAAGTTCTTTGAAACTTCAAAATATCATTTCTTTAAAAAATCAACTTATATAAGCCTTAGATGGATTGGTATTATTGGGCAATTAATATCAATTAATTTTGTATATTTTTTCTTAAATTTTAAGTTTGATTTTATAATTTCTAATCTGGTTATATTCTTAGGTATTTTAAGTAATTTATTTTTAATATTTATTTATAAAAAAACACAATTATCAGATAGATCAGCTTTTATTTTTTTAGTAATAGATATATTACAATTAGGTGCTTTACTCTATCTAACAGGGGGTGTTACCAATCCATTTGTTATTTTTTTATTAATTCCAAGTGTTTTTTCATCATCAAATCTAAGTTTCAAAACTAATTTTTTATTAGTATTTCTATCAATAATTATAATCTTTATACTTACATTTTATTCATTAGATTTGCCCTCTCCTATGAGTGATCATTTTCATGTAAGTCCGTATTATTTTTATTCAATTCCAATTGCTTTAACAATAGCTTTAATTTTTCTAAATTATTTAGCAATGTCATTTGGAGCACAATCTAGATTAAGAAGAGAAGCATTAGCAAAAATGGAAGAAGTTATGGCTACAGAACATGAACTTTTATCATTAGGAGGACAAGCTGCAGCTGCAGCCCATTCACTTGGAACACCTTTGTCCACAATTAAGATTATTGCTCATGATCTTGAGAAACAATTCAAAGAAAAAGAAGATGTTAAAACAGATATAGAGTTATTATCTAGCCAAGTAGAAAGATGTAATGACATTTTAAAACGATTAACTTTGAATCCAGTAGAAGAGGATAATTTTATTGATATTGATCTTACAATGAGAGATTACTTAAGAGAAATTATTTCGTCATTCAGAGAGATAAGTAAAAAAAATTTTATTTTCAATTATGATCAATTTTCAAATATAAAAAAGATAACAAAATCAATAGAAATTGTTTATGGTTTAAGAAATTTTATTGGAAATGCTAATAAATTTTCTAAAGAAACAATCTATATAAATTTAAAAAGTGATAGTGAAATTACAGAAATTATAATTGAAGATGATGGAAATGGATATCCAAAGGATGTTTTATCAAAAATTGGAGAACCATATTTAAAATCAAAAGACACAATTGATAAGTCAAAAACAGGATTAGGATTAGGTTTATTTATTGGTAAAACGCTTTTAGAAAAAAATTTTGCTTCAATTAATTGTAGAAACTCCCAAACAAGAAGTGGAGCAGAGGTTATTATTAAATGGAATAATAAAGATTTATTTAATCTTTAGTGAAATTTTTTTTTAGTTTTAAACAAAGAGCTTAACTGGGATACCATAACATCTCCTAATTCATTTACATCAGTAATTTTTATTGCTTTATCATAATATCTTGAAACATCATGACCAATACCAATCGCTAGTACTTCAATTTCAGTTTTGTTTTCAATAAATTTTACCATTTTTTTAAGGTGTTTTTCTAAAAAATCACCTGAATTAACTGAAAGTGTAGAGTCGTCAACTGGTGCACCATCAGAAATTACCATCATAATTTTTCTTTCTTCTTTTCTTTTTTTAATTCTATTGTAAGCCCATGAAATAGCCTCTCCATCAATATTTTCTTTTAATAAACCTTCTTTTAGCATTAAGCCTAGATTATTTTTAGCTTGTCTCCAGTGGGTATCGGCACCTTTATAAATTATATGTCTTAAATCATTTAATCTACCAGGGGTTTTGGGTTTAGAGTTCTTATTCCAAAGTTCTCTGCTTTGGCCACCTTTCCAGTTTTTTGTTGTAAACCCTAAAATTTCAACTTTAACAGAACATCTTTCTAAAGTTCTAGATAATATATCTGCACATATTGCTGCTATTGTAATGGGTCTTCCTCTCATTGATCCAGAATTATCTATTAACAAAGTTACGATTGTGTCTTTAAAATCCAAGTCTTTTTCTTTTTTAAATGATAATGAGTTATAGGGGTCCATAATAATTCTTGGCAATTTTGAACTATCAAGTAGTCCCTCCTCTAAATCAAAATTCCATGCTCTATTCTGTTTTGCAAGCAATTGTCTTTGAAGTTTATTTGCAAGCTTTGTTATTACATCTTGAAAACCAACTAATTGTTGGTCTAGTGTTCTTCGAAGTTTTGCTGCTTCCTCTGCATTTTCTAATTTTTCAGCTTTTGTTACTTCGTCATATTGAGTTGTAAAAATTTTATAATCTAAATTGATATTATCAAGATTTTTTTGAGCAATTTGTTCTGAGCTCTGTTCATCAGACTCAGTATCTGAAAGTTGTTCATCAAGATTAAATTCATCTACATTGTAATCAGCGTCCAAAGTGGCTTGAGTTTCTTGATCATTATTTTCATCTTTATTATCTTCTTGATCTTTATCTTGATCATCATTTGATGGATTGTCTTGTTCTTGATCTTGATTATCTTCTTTTTTTTCTTCGTCTTCTTCACTCTGAAAAATATCCATCTCTTCTAAAATTTGGGAGAATCGTGAGCCATAGTTGTCTTGATTTTCTAGATTTTCTTGCAAAAATTTTTTATGTTTTTCTATCGATTGTTCAAAGTCTTTTTCCCAAAAATTTAACATTTTTGTTGTTAAAGCGCTTAATTTTATTTGATGAAAATTTTTAAGCATATATAGCTCAAATGCTTCAGTTACAGGAACATCTTCTTTTGTTTTTAACTGATCCTTCCTTTTTGTATTTATTATATGTGAGTAATTTTGTTGAAAATTTTTTTCAATACCTTTAAGCATTTTGCCACCTAAGGCCTCATATCTTATTTTTTCAGCTATACTATAGAGTGATCTTGATGAAGTGTTAGCAGGAAGGTTTTTTTTATAAATGAATTCATTAGAAAATTTTTTTTTTAAAGCAGAAGAGTCTGTTTCTGCTCTCAATTTAATAAAGTCACTTGGTTTTGTTAAATTATCAATTTCAACAGATTGTAAATTTTGTTTTTTATCATTTTCAGATGATTTGTTGATTAAATCGAAATCATCAGAAATTACTTTTGCTGTTGATGTTAAGGCTAGTCTAAATTTTTCTTTTAAATTATCTATCTTATCGTTCATTTAAATCTGAATATTCATCAACGACTCTGGAAGCTCTTCCCCAAAGCATCTTTGATAATATTCTGCGATAGTATTTTTTTCAATTTCATCACACTTGTTAAGAAAAGTTACTCTAAAAGCATACCCTGTATCTTTAAAAATTTCTGAGTTTTCTGCCCAATGTAAAACTGTTCTAGGGCTCATTACTGTTGATATATCACCTGCAATAAATCCTTTTCTGGTTAATGAGGCTACTTTTATCATATTGGCAACTTTTTCTTTACCCTTCGCGTTATTAAGGCTCTTATTTTTTGCTAGAACTATATCTAGCTCTCTTTCGAGGCTTAGGTAGTTTAGGGTAGTAACAATATTCCATCTATCCATCTGCCCTTGATTTATTTGCTGGGTTCCATGATAAAGGCCTGTTGTATCTCCTAGGCCAACAGTATTTGATGTTGCAAATAATCTAAAAAATTTATTTTGTTTAATAACTTTATTTTTATCAAGAAGAGTAAAATTACCTTCAGCTTCCAAAACTCTTTGGATTACAAACATTACGTCAGGTCTTCCAGCATCGTACTCATCAAAAACAAGTGCTACTGGATTTTGTATCGACCAGGGCAAAATACCCTCATTAAATTGAGTAACCTGTTTTCCATCCTTAAGTACAATTGCATCTTTTCCTATTAAGTCTATTCTACTTACATGGCTATCTAGATTTACTCGAATACATGGCCAGTTTAATCTTGCTGCAATTTGTTCTATATGAGTTGATTTTCCAGTACCGTGATATCCTTGAACCAACACTCTTTTATTGTAAGCAAAACCCGAGATTATCGCCATCGTAGTATCTCTATCAAATTTATAACTTTTATCTATTTCAGGAACATATTCATTTTTTTTTGAAAACGCTTCCACTTCCATTTCGGAATCAATACCAAAGGTTTGTTTTAATGAAACTTTTATATCAGGTTGAATATTTAGATTTGGTGTCAATTTTTTCTCTATATGTATTTTTAAGCTGTGTATAAGCCAAAGTAATTAATTTAAGTTTTTCTTCATATTTTTTGTTACCAGCATTTATATCTGGGTGATATTTTTTGACAAGCAATTTGAACTTATCCTGCACTTTTTTCCATTTCAATCCTACAGAAACTCCTAATATACTAAAGGCTTTGATGTCTTTGTGATTAAATTTAAATTGACGCATATGATCGTACTCACCATTAATCTTATCTTTATCTAGCTCGTCTCTCAAAGTATTATTCCAAAGAACTTTAAAAAAATTATCTGAAGAACTAAAACTTTGAGTTGGTTTATGCCAAATCATATCTGACTTTAAAAAATTTAAAACCTGGTCATCATTCATACCTGAAAAATAATTCCAATTTTTATTGAACTCTTTCACATGCTCTAAGCATAGCATTCTATACTTTTTACTATTATCTTTTTCTACTGGTGCCCTGTAATCACCAATTTCGTTACAATTATTCCAGTCGCAAATATTTTTCATGATGTATAATAGTTTCAATTTATGGATATAAACGAGTTAATTGCAATTGTAAAAAAAAAACTTACTGATCAAATTAATTTTGAAAGTATAAAAATTGAGGACAAATCATTTCTTCATAAAAATCATATTGGCAATCAAGAGGGCAAATTTCATTTAAAAATTATTTTAAATTCAAATGAATTAAAGATTTTGAGTAAAATCGAAAGTAATAAAAAAATCTATAAAATTTTAGATAAAGAATTAAAAGAGAATATTCATTCAATACAAATATTAATTTCTTAACTCATTTTTTAGAAATACACGCAAACTATTTTTTTTATATGTTTTGTTTATAACAGGTAATCCAATTCTTTTTAATAAAACTAAATTAATTTTATCTGTATTATTTTTTTTATCTTTAATCATGAATGATAATATCTTATTTAAATCTTTAATTTTAAAAAAATTTTTGATTTTAGATGGTAAATTTGCTCTAGAAATATGATTTATAATTGAATTATAGTCATTTTTTTTAAGCAAATTATTCTTTAAACTAAAACTCAACGCACTTTTCATACCAAGTATTACAGCTTCACCATGATTGAGTTTTTTTGAATAACCTAAAGAAGCTTCGTAAGCATGTGCAAAAGTATGACCAAAATTTAAAATTTTTCTAAGATTTTTTTCTTTTTCATCTTTTTCAACAACACTTTTTTTAATATTACAGCTTTCATAGATCGCTTTTTCAATGGATGGAGATGAAAGCTTTAAAATTTTATCACTATTTTTATCTAAAAAATTAAAAAATTTTTTATTAGCGATCAAAGAATGTTTTAAAATTTCGCCATAACCACAAATCACTTCTCTTTTAGGTAGTGTTTTTAAAAATTGAATATCAGATATAACTAAATTTGGTTGATAGAAACTTCCTATTAAATTTTTTCCATATTTAGTGTTAACACCAGTTTTACCTCCAATGGAAGAGTCGACTTGCGATAATAAGGTAGTTGGAATGTTTATGAATTTTAAACCTCTTTTAAATAGACATGCTGCAAAACCACTTATATCACCTGTAATTCCCCCACCAATGGAAATTACGCAATCCTCTCTTGAAAAATTTTTATTTAATAAAACATCTAAGATCTTATTTACACTGTTAAAATTTTTGTTAATTTCGTTAGCATTGAAATTATAAACATAAAGTTTTTTTTGATTCAAAGATTTTTTGACTTCTGAAACTGATTGTTTTGAAATATTTTTATCAACAACAAGTAAACATTTTTTAAAATCTATTGAATTTTCTTTTATAATTTTTGATATATTTGATACTAAATTTGAACCAATAATAATTGAATAGTTCTGGGTTCTAGTATTTATTTTTAACTTAATAGGTTTCATAATTTTTTATAACATTTTTAACAATATTTTTTTTTGATAGTTTGTCACATTTAATTTCATATAAAGCTTTTGAATAAATGTTAGATCGTTTTTTTATTAAATCAATCAATTCATTTTCTGTGGAATTATAAGCAAGAGGTCTTTTTTTACTATTTTTAATTCTATTAAGTAATGTTTTATTATCCCAGTTTAACCAAAAAGAAATATGATTTTTTAATATCTCTTTTCTAATGACGTTGTTTACAAATGCTCCTCCGCCAAGAGATATTACAGATGAATTAATTTTTAGTATTTTTAAAGTAATTTTTTCTTCAAATTTTCTAAAATAGTCTTCACCTTTTATCTCAAATATTTCTGATATCGATAGGCCTAGTTCTTTTTCGATTTCTTTATCAACATCTATGAAATCTAATTTTAATTTTTTTGCAACTAACAAACCAATAGAACTCTTCCCAGATCCCATCATACCTAAAAACACAAGATTTTCTTTTGATTTCATAAGTTTCTTTATTGAAAAAACACAAATATGTCTTAATTTGAAATTAACTAAAGTTATATGCAATTTAATAAAAATACAAGTTCAGGCAAAACCAGCTTTATTGGTCTAACCATCAAATCTATTATTGGTCTTACAGTAATTATGGGGATTATGTTTTTTATTAATAAAGTTGATTTTCCAGCTCCAAAAAAAGAAATAGAAAAAATTATTCCAAATGAAAATTTTAAAATTGTTAAATAAGAAAAATTTATCAATTATAATTATTTCTTTATTATCATTTATTTCCACTATTGCTGAGGAAAAACCAGTCGATATTTGGAACCTAGATAAACAAGAAATAGATACTGCATCTGAAGAAAAAATAACAGTCGAAAAAACTGAAGAAGTATCACAAAGTAGCATCTACGAAACACAAACAGATAAAAACAAAGACTCCATAAAACTAGACGAAGACTTAACATCAAAAACAATTAAAATTGCTGGATTATATGATCCACAGGATTATGGTTTGAGTATTAGTATGTGGTCAAATTCTGATGGGTTAAAATTAAAAAAACTTTTTAAAAGCATTGATAAATATAATCTTTCAAAAGATGCATCTGAAATTTTAAATATTTCATTATTAACTAACGCTTATTATCCAAATCAAAATATTACAGATAAAGAGTTTATAAAATTTAAAACAAATTGGTTAATAAAAGACTCTAACTTAGAATTAATTGAAGAATATCTTATTAAAAATCAAATAACAAATTTGCATCCAGAATTGATGAAATATATGGTTGATAATTATTTGTCTCAATCGAATGTAAAAAAATCATGTGAAATATTTTCAAAAATTAATGAACCTTTAGAAAATGAATATTTATCAAAATTCAATCTATATTGTTTAATAAACTATGGAAAAAATGAAGAAGCTCAATTAATTTTAGATTTAAAAAAAGAATTAGGCTTTGAAGATGAATATTTTGAAAATAAAGTAAATTATTTGTTTGGATACATAGATGAAGCAAATAAAGAAGTCTCTGAGAATTCTATTTTAGATTTTCATTTAGCCCATAGAACAAATCCTGAATTTTCATTTGAACCAAAAAAAGACACTCCTAAATTAATTTGGAAGTATTTATCAACATCTAATTTATTATATAGAATTCAAGATTTAGAAATTACCGATATAGATAAAATTTCTACTATTGAAAAAGCCACCCATGATAAAAATTATTCAGAAGAAGAGTTGTTTGAGTTTTATAAGCGATTTCAATTTAACATAAATCAGCTGTTAAACACCAAAGAGTCCTATAAATCCTTATCCTCTATTGAAGGTAAGGCCCTAGTATATCAAAGAATACTTTTAACAGAAGAACCAAAACTAAAACTTGAACTGATGAAAATTTTGAAAGATATTTTTGAGTCTGAGGGTATTGGTAATGCTTTTGAATTAAAGCTAGGAAAATTTTTAAAAAAAATTGATGAAACAGATGTACCTTCTAATTTTACTACTTTTTATAATCAGCATATAAAAAATGATGAAATTATTGATAAAAAAATTAAATATAATAATAAAATATTACATCAATCAAAGTTAGTAAATTATTTTAATGGGGATTATGCTAAATCAAAAATTGAAGAAGATCTAAATAAGTTTTTAAAAAAAATAAAAAAAGACAAAAAATATTTCTTATCAAAGAAAGATATAATTTTCCTCGAAGCATTAAAATCTGACGGAATTGAAATCTCAAAAAAATATGAAAATCTTTATGAAATTAACAAATCAGAGATGCCGACAGATATCCAAAAAATGATAGATAATAAAGAAATTGGAGCAGCGCTACTTAGAATTATAGAGGTTATTGGACCAGAAAAAATTGAAGATATAGATGATGATACAGTATATTTTATAATTAATACGCTGAATCAATTAAATGCTGACTTAATTAGGAATAAACTTTTATTAAAAGTTCTTCCTTTTAAAGTTTAGAAATTATAATAAAATAATCCATCATGGCTGTTAAAACTATAATCACTGAACCTAATAAATTACTTAGACAGATTTCAAAACCTGTTGAAAGTGTAGGTAAAGAAGAACAGCAACTTATGGATGATATGCTAGATACTATGTATGATGCTAACGGTATAGGGCTTGCAGCAATTCAAATAGGTGTCCCAAAAAGAATTATAGTAATGGATATTAGTAAGGATGAAAAAAAAGAACCAAAATATTTTGTAAATCCAGTTGTTGTGAATAAAGATCCAATTAAAAATACACATGAGGAAGGATGTTTGTCAGTACCAGAACAATTTGCGGAAATAGACAGACCAAGTAAATGTAAAGTAGAGTATTTGGACTACAATGGAAAAAAACAAATGTTATTAGCTGATGGGTTGCTTGCAACATGTATACAGCATGAAATGGATCACTTAGAGGGAATACTATTCATTGATTATCTATCAAAATTAAAAAAATCTATGATCATAAAAAAACTATCTAAATTAAAATCAAATACTGCAATTCTTTAATTTATGGCAAAAAAGATAGTTTTTATGGGTACACCAATGTTTGCTGTGCCTATTTTAAAATCATTGTATCAAAATGGTTATCCAATTTCAGACGTGTACACACAGCCTCCTCAAAAATCACAAAGAGGACAAAAAATAAATAAATCACCTATACAAGGAATTGCAGAAACTTTAAATTTAGAGTTTAGAACTCCAAAATATTTAAAAGATAACAGGGAGGAGTATGAATATTTTAAAAGTATAAATGCTGATTTAGCAATAGTTGTTGCGTACGGACAAATTATTCCAAAAGAATTTTTAAGTTTAACTAAAAAAGGATTTATTAACATTCATGCATCTCTTCTACCCAAGTGGAGAGGGGCAGCACCTATACAAAGATCTATAATGAATTTAGATAAAGAAACAGGGGTTAGTATTATGAAAATAGCTGAACAGCTTGACACAGGTCCAGTGTGTAACACTTACAAAATAAATTTAGAAAATAATTTAAATGCAAGTGATATAGCTGATAAATTATCTTTAATAGCTGCAGAAAAAATATTAGATAATATTGACAATATATTGGATGATAAAGCTAAATTTATTAATCAAGATCATTCAAAAGCAACATATGCATCTAAAATTCAAAAAGCCGAAGGAGAAATCAATTGGAAAGACAATTCAAAAATTATCATTGGAAAAATAAATGGTTTGTATCCCACACCTGGTGCTTTTTTTATATACAAGGGCGAAAGATACAAAATTCTAAAAGCAGAAATTGGTAATGGGATTGGAAAACCAGGCGAGGTTGTTTCAAATTATTTAGAGGTTGTTTGCGGTGACAAACAAACAATAAAAATCAAAGAAATCCAAAGACAAGGAAAAAAGCCTCAAAATATTGGTGAATTCATGCTTGGATCTCAAATAAAACAAGGTGCAGTTATCTAAATGGCTAGGTATCAACTGCTTATTGAATATGTGGGTACAGACTTTAGAGGTTGGCAAATTCAAAAAAAAGGATCAACTATTCAAGGTCTTATACAGCAAAAATTGACAAAGCTTCTTAAAGAAAAAATAATCTTAAATGGATCTGGTAGAACAGATACAGGCGTTCATGCAATTGAACAGTCTGGTCACTTTGATTGTAAAAATAAGATTGCAGATTTAACAAAGTTTTTAAAATCAATTAATCATTTTTTAAACGATCAAGGTGTTTCAATAAAAAAAATAAGGAAAAGAAGTAATAAATTTCACTCAAGATTTTCTGCAAAACAAAGGATTTACAAATACATAATTTTTAACCAGATAAGTGCTCCAGTAATTGAAAAAAAAAGAGGCTGGCATGTAAGAAAACCATTGGATTTAGATTTGATTAAAAAAGGTGCAAAGAAATTAGTAGGAACTCATGATTATTCTACTTTCAGGTCCTCTAGCTGTCATGCAAAAAGTCCAATTAAAACAATCAAATCAGTAAAAGTTAAATCATCAAAAAATAAAATAGAAATTGAATTTAATTCACAATCCTTTTTGCAAAAACAGGTTAGGTCTATGGTTGGTTGTTTGAAATATTTAGGTGAAAAAAAATGGGATTTAAAGACTTTTAACAAAGCTTTTAGGTCAAAAAAAAGAATATTGTGTGCACCACCCGCACCACCTGAGGGACTTTTTCTAGCGAGAGTTATTTATTAGTTTTTTTTTGTTACTCATTGAAAATTTTTTATTTATTCGCCATCTAGACTCTGCTCTTACAATATAACCACAGCAATTTTTTGATTTACATTTGCAAGGAAATTGTTTGTAATTTTCATCATAACCAAATCCATAATCACAAGTAAATTCTTCACCTTTTTTAATATCTTTGATTGCTTTAACCCAAATTTTAAGTCCCTTACCATCATAATCACAATTATTATTGCAAGAGTGATTAATAAGACCCGCTGTATTCCAAGCAAAATCTCCGTCAAGATCATATCTTTTGTTTATAGTAAATAAATAAATTGGTTTTCCATTATCATATTTATCAGACTCTTCGGTTTGTTTTTTAGTAATTAATTTTCCAACATAATCAATTATTTTGGTTCCTTCTTTGATGTCTCTTGTAGCGTAAAGTCCTCTACCTTTTTTATCAATTACAGATTTATTAATTTTATACAATTTCATAAAGTTTTTATTTAGAGGGTTATTTAGAATTATCAATCAAATTCTATAAGAGCATCTACATGACGTTTAGTACTGTCTTGAAGTGCTTTAAGATCATATCCACCTTCAAGAATAGAAACAACATTCCCATTACAAAATGATTTGGAAAGTTCCAATGTTCTTTTTGTTAATTGATAAAAATCTTCTGAGTTCAACCTTAGTTGTGCTAAAGGATCATCAATATGTGCGTCAAAACCTGCAGAAAACAATAAAAATTCAGGTTTAAATTCTTTTAATTTTTTTAAAACATGCTCGTATGCATTTAGATATGCTTCAGCAGTGGTGCCAGCTTCAAGTGGAATATTAAGAATATTATTAAACTTACCTTTTTCTTGTTCTGAACCTGATCCAGGATAGTAGGGGTATTGATGAGTTGAAACATACAACACTTTTTCATTATTGTAGAAAATGTCTTGTGTTCCATTTCCATGATGAACATCAAAATCAATAATAGCAATTTTATTATACTTATATTTTTCTATTAGATAATTAGCTCCAACAGCAACATTGTTATATATACAAAATCCCATTGCCTTATTTTTTTCTGCATGATGTCCTGGAGGTCTTACTGCACAAAATGCATTTTTAAATTCTTTCTGCTGAACACCATCAATGGCTGTAATTATGGATCCTACAGCATCTTTTGTTGCTTCTTTGCTTCCCGGTGAAACAACTGTGTCTCCATCAAGAAAAGCTAAACCATTTGTTGGAAATGATTTACCTACTAAATCTATATATTCGGAAGAATGTGTATTAATTAAAAAAGATTGATCAAATTTATTTGGTTTTTTCCAAATCAATTCTTTGTTATTAATTTTCTTAAAGTTATCAATAACAGCTGTAACTCTATCAATTTTTTCTGGATGCCCTTCGCCTGTATTGTGATTTTGATAAGTATCAGAGGTAACTAAACCAGTTTTCACTTAAAATAATTTTGTAAAATATTTGAATAAATCAATGTAAGTTTTTTTAAATCAGACAACGAAACAGCCTCATCTACTTTGTGCATTGTTTTACCAACTAAACCAAATTCTAAACAGGGAGCTATTTTTCTAATAAATCTTGCATCAGAGGTACCCCCAGTTGTTGAGAGCTGAGGTTTAATTTTTGTAATTTTTTTAATGATATCTCTTATCATAAAAGTTGTATTATTTGGTTTTGTAAGAAATGCTTCTCCAGAAACATTATAATCAATTTTGTATCTTGATTTATTTTTGTTACTTATTTTTTTTATAATACTATCAATTTTCTTTTTTAAAGAACTTGAAGTGTGCTTGTTATTAAATCTAATATTAAATTTAGCACTAGCTAACCCTGGTATTACGTTATCTGCAGAATTATCTATATTTATCTTAGTAATCTCAAGATTTGTTGGTTGAAAATTCTTTGTACCATTATCAAATTTAATTTTTTTTAGTTCATTTAAAATTTGTACAAGTGCAGTTGATGGATTATTTGCTCTTTGAGGATAAGCCACATGACCCTGAACACCTATAATTGAAAGTCTACCATTCATGCTTCCTCTTCGTCCTATTTTAATCATTTCACCCAATTTATTAGGATTTGTAGGTTCACCTACTAAGCAAAAATTTATTTTTTCTTTTTTCTTTCTTAAGTAATCGACTACTTTTTTAGTTCCATTGATTGCCACTCCTTCTTCATCTCCTGTAATTAAAAGACTAATAGAGCCATTAAATTTTCTATTATTCCTAACAAAATTACTCACCGCAGAAACAAATGCTGCAATCGAACTTTTCATATCATTAGCACCTCTTCCAATTAGATGTCCTTTTTTAACAGAGGGTTTAAACGGGTTTACTGTCCATTCTTTTAAATTTCCTGCTGGCACAACATCTAGATGACCTGCATAACAGAAATTTGGACCTTGTTTACCAAGTTTTGCGTAAAGATTTTTTACTGGTTTACTATTCTTCTCTTTAAACTCTAAAATTTTAGTTTTGAACCCAAGTGTTTTAAGTTTTTTTTCTAAGAACTTCATTATTCCAGCATCAATAGGCGTCACAGATGGGAATTTAATTAGCTCCTTAGCTAATTGAAGTTCATTTATAGAAGGCATAATAAATCTATTCTCTTAAAAGATCGTTGACAGAAGTTTTAGATCT
Source organism: Candidatus Pelagibacter bacterium nBUS_25 (assembly GCF_051200975.1). NCBI lineage: Bacteria > Pseudomonadati > Pseudomonadota > Alphaproteobacteria > Candidatus Pelagibacterales > Candidatus Pelagibacteraceae > Candidatus Pelagibacter > Candidatus Pelagibacter bacterium nBUS_25. Next base: position 60,884 of record NZ_CP172846.1, read on the forward strand.
TGTTTTTTCATCAACTTGTTTAATTATAACTGCACAATATAGTGATGGGGCAGAGGTATTATTTTTATCAGGTAATGACCCAGGTACAACTACAGAATAAGGAGGAATTTTTCCATAAGTTACTTCTCCAGTTTTTCTATTTACTATTTTAGTAGATTGTCCAATGTACATTCCCATACTCAAAACAGATCCTTCTCCAACAATAACACCCTCAACAACTTCTGACATTGCACCAATAAAACAATTATCTTCGATAATAGTTGGTAATGCCTGAGCAGGTTCTAATACTCCACCAATTCCACTTCCTGCTGAGATATGACAATTTTTTCCTATTTGGCAACAGCTACCAGCTCGACTAAATGTATCCATCATAGTACCTTCATCGATATAAGCTCCAATATTCACATAGCATGGCATTAGCACTGCATTTTTTCCAACAAATGATCCTTTTCTAACAGGAGAGTTTGGTACCATTCTAAATCCAGCTTTTTCATGATCTTCTTTTGTCCAACCAGCTGTTTTACCCTTCAACAAATGTGCTTTGTCATACCAACTACTGTAGGGACCATTTAAATTTTCCATTGGGTAAATTCTAAAGCTTAGCATTATAGCTTTTTTAATATGTTGATGAGTAACCCATTCACCATTAATTTTTTCAGCAACTCTAACTTTACCGCTATCTAAATCAGCAATCATTTGATTGATTGTATCTTTTAAACTTTGCTCAGAGTTTTGGTTTACGTTATCTCTATTTTCCCATGCTTCATTTATTATTTTTTCTATATCGCTCATATTTTTTTTAGATAGTTAATTTAATTGTTTTTTAATATATTAATTTCTTGAAGAAAAGAAGGCAAGTTCTTAATCTTGTAATCTATATATGGTTTGTCCGAGTCTTTTTTGGCAAAGGCTTCTTCATTTTCTAACCAACATGTTTTCATTCCTAAATTCTTAGCCTGCTCTAAATTGTGAGCGATATCCTCGATTAAAATTGATTGTTTTGGATCTAAATCAAACTTTTTAATTAATTTTTGATATGGATCTAAGTGAGGTTTTGGAACATAATTTGCATCAGTTATATCAAAAGCTCCATCAAATAAGCCATCAATACCAAGTTGTTTTGTGACATTTTCAACATGAGCATGAGAACCGTTAGTAAAAATAATCTTTTTTTCTTCTATCTTAATAAGTTCTTCTCTTAAAACTTCATCTTTTGGCAGCCAACTAATATCAATATCGTGAACAAATTCTAAAAATTCTTGTGGATTGATATTATCATGGTTCATTAGACCCGAGAGTGTTGTCCCATACTCATAAAAGTATTTTTTTTGAATTTCTTTTGCTTTTACAAGATCAACATTAAATTTTTCAGAGATAAATGAAGACATTTTTTTATCAACTTCAGAAAAAACCTGAGTTTGACCACTATAAAGAGTGTTATCAAGATCAAATATCCAGTATTTTATATTAACTAAATCTTTCATTGTCTTATCAGTGTTCCCGATCCTTTATCAGATAATAGTTCAAAAAGAATAGAATGGTTTTTTCGGCCATCAATTATTACAACACCTTTTACCCCATTACTTGCAACATCTAAACAATTGTTAATTTTAGGAATCATACCTCCAGTAATTGTTTCATTATCAATTAAATCTTTAATTGAAATTGAATTAATTTCAGGAATTAGTTTTTGACTATCATCTAAAACACCCTCAACATCACTCATAATTATTAATCTTCTTGCTTCAATTTTCTTTGCAATAGAGCCAGCTGTGGTATCTGCATTTATATTATAAGTTTGATTACTTTCATCTAAACCTAAAGGTGCAATTACTGGAACCTTTTTATCATTAACAATTTTGTCTATAATAGTTTTGTTAATTTTAGTGGGCGTTCCAACAAATCCTAATTCATCATTTTCTCTAATTACATTAATGATATTATTATTTTTAGAGTTAATTGTTTCACTATTACAAGATTGTTTTTTTAAAGCTTCAACTATCTCTTGATTAAATTCTATTAAAACTTTCTCGACTACTTCAATTGTTTCTTTTCCTGTAACCCGAAGTCCTTTAATAAATTCACTATTAATTCCTAATTCATTTAATTTGCTACTTATTCTTTTACCACCACCATGCACAACGATAGGAATAAATCCCAATTTATTTAGTGTGGTAATATCTTTTATAAAAATATTAAATAAATTCTGATCAACTAGTACACTTCCACCACATTTAATAACGATGTATTCGTCATTATATTTTTCTAAATATTTTTTTACTTCATTAATTGAGGGACCATCAAATGGTAGTATCTTTTTTAACTCTTCTTCTTTGACTTCCAACATTAAGTGGTTGTTTTAATGGTAGTTCTTTTCATAATGAACACTTGTTGAGCCATTGTTAAAATATTATTAACAGTCCAGTAAATTACTAATCCTGCGGGAAATGGTGCTAATATTACTGTTAGGAAAAGTGGAAAGAACATAAATATTTTTGCCTGCATAGGATCTGTCGGAGCAGGATTAAGTTTTTGCTGAATAAACATTGATACACCCATTGCAATAGGCCAAGCACCAATCATTAAAAATGAAGGAACATCATAAGGCAATAAACCAAATAAATTGAAGAGTGATGTAGGATCTCTCTCTGATAAATCTTGTATCCATCCAAAAAATGGCATTTGTCTCATTTCAATTGTTACAAACAGTACTTTGTATAATGCAAAAAATACTGGAATTTGAACTAGTATAGGTAAACATCCAGACATGGGATTAACTTTCTCTTTTTTATAAAGAGCCATCATTTCTTGCTGCAATTTCATTTTATTTTCTTTATGAAGATCTTTAAGTCTAGCCATTTCAGGCTGGAGAGCCTTCATTTTTGCCATACTTTTAAACGAGAAGTTTGCAAGTGGAAAGAATGCTAGTCTTATACAAAATGTAATTGCTATAATTGCCAGACCATAATTTCCTAATAATTTAAAAAAGTAATCTATGCCATGGAACAAAGGTTTTGTAATGAAATACAAAAATCCCCAATCAATTGCTAAATCAAATTTATCTATATTTAGAGATTCTGCGTATCCATCAATTACGTCTACTCTCTTAGCAGCTACTATTACTTGCAATTTATCTTCGATACTCGAGTTTCCTTTTAATTCTAGAGGTTCTGTACCTACAAAATTAGCACGAAACTTTTCTTTATAATCAAATGTAGTCTTGAATTCTTTACCACTTGGTGGAATCAATGAGGTTATCCAAAATTTGTCTGAAATTCCAAGCCACCCCTTTTGAGAAGTTTTTGAAAACTTTTCTTCTTGAATATCATCATAATCTTCTTCAATTAATTCTTCATCTAATGTTGCTATTAAACCTTCATGAAGAATGTAAAAATTGGAAATATCTGGAATTTCTTTTCTGATAATTTGACCATAAGTGTAAAAATCAAACTCTTTTTTAGTTGAATTGATTACTCTTTGATTAATTGTGAAAAGAAATTTATCATCTAAAGTTATTTCTTTCTCAAAAGTAATTCCTTGATCATTAGTCCATGATAATTTTACAGACGACTGGTCAGTTAATTTATTATTTCCTGATACAGACCAAACTGAATTAGAATTTGGAATATCAATATTTTTATCAGAAGTTATAAAACCACTCTCTATAAAATATCCATCTTTAGTATTTCTTGGTGTTAAAAGAGTAACTTTCTCATCACTATTTAAAGCTACATTATATTCTTTAAAAGTTAAGTCATCGATTGCAGCACCCTTTAAAGAAATCGAACCAACTATATTTTGATTTTCAAATTGAATTCTTTTATTTTGGTTTAAAGCCTCTTCTCTTGTAATTTCAGTTATAGTCTCTTTTTGATCCAAACTAGGCGCATCTGAATTTTGTTCAGTTTTATTTTTTTCAGCTAAGTTCTCTTTTGTAATTGGGGGAGGTGCAAAAAATAAGCTATATAAAATAATAACTGCAGCAGACAAAGAAATAGCTGCAATAACGTTTTTAGTATCCATTATTTTTTAGCACTCATTTCTTTTTTAACTGGATCAAAACCATCACCACCCCCTAAAAACTTTATAGGATGACACGATAATATTCTCTTTAAGCTCATTAAACTTCCTTTAACAAAACCAAATTCTTTTAAAGCCTCAATACTGTATTCAGAACAAGTTGGCAAATATCTACAAGATTGACCTAGCAATGGACTAATAAGAAATTTATATCCTTTAATAAAATTAATTAAAATATTTGTGAAAATGTTCATTATTTAATTTTTTCTAAATCCTGAAATAGAGTTTCTTTTATATTTTTGTAATCATTGTTTAGCATAGTTGACTTAGCAATAACAAGATATGAATAGCTAAATTTTAATGTTATTTTTTTTACTGCTTCATTAACAATATTTCTTAATCTACGTTTAATTTTATTTCTTTTTACTGCATTTCCAATTTTCTTTTTGGTCACAAAACTAATATTTAGTTTACTGTTATCTTTGTTGGTTAGATTGCCAAAAAAAATTGTAGCGTATTTGTTAGAAATTTTTTTTTGCTTTAGTAGATTTTTGAATTCTTCGTTTTTTGAAAGAGCAAGTATTTTGCTTTTCATTTATCTAGACTGATACGGTTAACGATTTTCTTCCTCTTGCTCTTCTCCTAGCCAAAAGTTTCTGTCCACCCTTAGTCTTCATTTTTGATCTAAAACCATGTTTTCTGGCTCGTTTAACGTTAGATGGTTGATATGTTCGCTTCATAAAATGTGGTTAAAATTTATTAATTTTTCGCTCTTTATAGTAACTAAATATATAAATAGCAAATAGAAGATTATAGAATTAGCATTGTATTTAATGGAAAAAGCTAAAAAAATTAAATTATTTATAGGATTATTTTACCTGGTAGCTATTTGTATATTTTTATATTTTTTCTTTTCAAATTTTAGCCTTCAGGAATTAACTTCTTATGATTTCATTAGAGAAAATAGATCTTATTTTTTTGAACTTAAAAATTCTAATTTATTTTTATTATCAGTAATTTTTTTAGCTCTTACAATATTATGGGTATTTCCATTTTTGGGATTTGGGTCACCAGTTGCATTACTAGGGGGATTTATATTTGGAAAATGGATTGGAACGTTACTTGTTGTTTTAGGATTAAGTATTGGTGCAACTTTTATTTATTTATTTGGTAATTATTTTTTAAAAGAATTGATTAGAGAAAAATTTTTAAATAGATTTAAAAACCTTGAACAAAAATTTAAAAAATCAGAATTTATTTATTTGCTGTTATATCGTTTTATAGGAGGAATACCTTGGCAATTAAGTTGTCTTTTGCCAACTATTTTTAATGTAAAATTGATTAATTTTTTCTTTGCAACTTTAATTGGAATCATACCTCAAATATTCCTAGGAGTTTCAATCGGTAGTGGCTTAGAAAAAGTTATTGATCAAAATTCAGAAATTCCTGGAATAACTGATATTATTTTTTCAGCAGATATTTATTTACCAATTTTAGCTTTTGTTGGTTTAATTTTATTATCAGTTTTTTTAAGAAAACTTTTCAACAAAAATTAATTCTGGTGCTCCCACCCTGTACTGACCAGGAAATTAGTCATTACCAATGACTTGATATACCATTTATCTATAGGAGCTTATTAACAAAATAATATTTATTGATAATAAAGCATTTTTTTCAAAATATTGCCTTAATTTTTTGGTTATTATGCTTTATATCTACGTGAGGAAAATTTTATGGGAATTCATTACGATTATAAATCTACTAAAGGTAATAAGCTTATGGAGAAGCAAGCTAAAAGAGAGAAGAAGCTTGCAGAAAAAAAAGCTAAACGTTTAGCAAAAGAAGGTCCAAAAGAAGAGGAAGTTAAACCTAAAACTTTAGATGCCTCAAAGCCAATTACATTAGACTTCCTTACTAATCCAGATAAAGAATGAATTCAAAAGAAAAAAATGAGCGTTTAAGCTTAGCGTTAAGAAAAAATTTAAAAAAACGAAAACTTTTTCAAAAAAAAACTAAGAAGAAAACTAAATAATGTCAGTTCTTTCAGATAAGTGGATTAGAAAAATGTCTAAAGAAGAAGACATGATTTCTCCCTTTGAAGAAAAACAAGTCAGAGGAGACAGCATCTCTTATGGGCTATCATCATTTGGTTATGATGCTAGAGTTTCTGATGAATTTAAGATTTTTACAAATGTGAATTCAGAAATAGTGGATCCAAAAAATTTTAAACCAACAAACTTTGTTACAAAAAATGTATCAGAATGTATTATTCCACCAAATTCATTTGTTCTAGCCAGAACAGTTGAAAAGTTTAAAATTCCAGATGATGTATTGGTTATTTGTCTTGGTAAATCTACTTATGCAAGATGTGGGATTATTGTAAATGTTACACCTTTAGAACCAGGCTGGGAAGGGTACGTAACACTTGAATTTTCTAATACCACACCTTTACCTGCAAAAATATATGCAAATGAGGGTGTTGCACAATTTGTCTTTTTAAAGGGAAATGAAAAACCAGAAGTGACATATGCTGATCGTGATGGAAAGTATATGGGTCAAACTGGGGTAACGTTACCTAAAGTTTAGTTATGCAAAAACTAGAAGTCTTTGGAGCTAATAAGCTCAAAGGACAAATAAAAATATCAGGCTCAAAAAATGCATCCTTACCAATTTTAGCTGCAACTTTACTTTCAAGAAAAAAAATTTACTTAAAAAACTTACCTAGAGTAAAAGATATTGAGACAATGGTTAGTTTATTACAATCCTTAGGATCTAAAATTAAATTCAATCAAAATAACTTAGTCATTGATAACATAAAACAAAGCAAAAGTTTTGCACCTTACAGTTTAGTTAAAACTATGAGAGCAGGAATTCTAGTTCTTGGGCCTTTATTAGCAAAATTTGGTAAGGCAAAAGTATCTCTACCAGGAGGTTGTGCGATTGGTACTAGACCTGTTGACATACATCTAGATGCTTTATCAAAGTTAGGAGTTAAATATAAAATTGTTCAAGGGTACGTTCACGCAATCGCAGCAAAAGGATTAATTGGGAATAAAATTCGATTTTCAAAAATATCAGTTGGTGCTACTGAAAACTTAATAATAGCAGCAAGTTTTGCTAAAGGAACAACTGTTTTAAGTAACTGTGCAATTGAACCCGAAATAAAAGATTTAGTTAATTTTTTAAAAAATATGGGATGCAACATTAAATGGACTAGCAAGCGCTCAGTAAAAATTGAAGGGGTATCAGAAGTAAAAGAAATTACCTATCCGGTTATGTTTGATAGAATTGAAGCTGGAACTTATTTAGTTGCAGCTGCAGTAACAGCTGGAAATTTAAAAATAAAGAATATTGTCCCAAAAATAATCCAAACAGAAATTAATACTTTAAAAAAAATAGGTGCAAAAATTAATGTAAAGAAAGATGAAGTTCACATTATTGGTAATAAAAAGGTTAAAAGTACGAAAATCAAAACAGCACCATATCCTGGTTTCCCAACTGATTTACAGGCTCAAATAATGGTATTGTTGTGTAAAGCTAACAGGCAATCTGTGATTAAAGAGGATATTTTTGAGAACAGATTTATGCATGTTGCTGAATTGAATCGAATGGGTGCTAAAATTTCTACTAATGGTAATACTGCTAAAGTTACTGGTAACATTAATTTTGCGGCAGCAGAATTGATGGCAACAGATCTGAGAGCTTCTGTTTCATTAATTTTAGCAGCCTTAACAGCAAAAGGAAAATCAGTGATTAATAGAATTTATCATCTTGACCGTGGATATGAAAATATAGAAAAGAAACTAAAAAAAGTTGGAGCAAAAATTAGAAGAGTTAATTAATGGATAAGAAATATTTAGCAAAAATTATAGCTTCGGATAATGAAGGTTTACAAATGATTTCAGCTTGTACTGCTGGGGCAAAGGTTAAAGTTTCAGATATAAAATACCTAGCAGAAAATAAAGTTTTCTTGATATCAGTTGAGAGAACCAAAATTGAAACTGACCAGGAAGATAAGAAAATTAACAGCATTTGTAGGTTTGATTGTGTAGATAAAGTTAAATCTAAAAATATAGATCAAAAAAATGAAGATTTAGTTTTAGAATTGATAGCAATAGATTATCTAAAAAATAATGATGATTATGAGATTAATTTAATTTTCAACAATAATGCTCACATTGCTTTGACTACAGAAACAATTGAAGTAAGACTGGAAGATCAAAACGAGATTAAAGATTAATGAAAATATTAAACAGCAATAGTAAAAATTTTGATAAAAACTTAGATAGTTTACTTTTACAAAGAAAGAAAAAAGTACAATCTAATTCAGTTTCAGTTTCAAGTATTATTAAAGATGTTAAGAAAAATGGAGACAAAGCTTTAGTAAAATATGAAAAAAAATTTAATCAAAACACTATAATTATTCCTTCTCAAAAACAGATTTCTAATTCAATAAAATCATTAAATAAAAAGGTGAAGCAGGCAATTGATGTTGCTTACAATAGAATTTACAAATTTCACTCACTTCAAAAATTTAAGAATATTTCTTACGTCGATAAGTATAAAAATAAACTTGAGTATAAATATATACCCTTAGAATCTGTCGCAATTTATGTACCTGGTTCAACAGCCTCATATCCATCTAGTGTATTAATGAATGCTATCCCAGCAATTGTTGCGGGAGTTAAAAGAGTTGTGATGATTAATCCAGGATTTAAAGGAAAACAAAATCCTGCAGTATTATATGCGGCACGTAAATGTAAAATTAAAGAAATTTATTCAATAGGTGGACCTTCTGCAATTGCAGCAGCAGCCTATGGAACAAAGAAAATAAATAAAGTTAATAAAATAGTAGGCCCTGGTAATGCATATGTGGCAGCAGCCAAAAAAGAAGTTTTTGGAGATGTTGGAATAGAGGGAATGACTGCGGGCCCTTCTGAAGTTACTATTGTTTGTGATAAATTTTCAAATCCAGAATGGGTTGCAAGTGATTTAATAGGACAAGCAGAACATGATAGCCTTGCACAATGTATTTTAATTTCAAAAGATAAATCTTTAATTGATAAAGTTCAAAATGAAATTTCTAAACAATTAAAAGAAATTCCAAGGTCATCTATTGCAAGACAAAGCTTATCAAGTAATGGATTTTTAATGCATATTAATTCTGATAAGAAAATAATTGATGTGGTGAATAAAATAGCACCCGAACATTTAGAACTAAATGTTATAAATTATAATTCTTTTGTGCCAAAAATTAAAAACTCAGGATCTATTTGTCTTGGAAAATATGCTGTAATGGCAATGACAGACTATAATGTCGGTTCAAACCATATATTACCAACCAATGGTTCAGCAAAATATTCAAGTGGAGTAAGTGTGAATGAATTTTATAAACGGATTTCTTATATAAACTTATCTAAAAAGGGTATTGAAAGTCTTGGTCCTTCAGTTATAACACTTGCAAATTATGAAGGATTAGCAGGACATGCTCAATCTGTTAAAAAAAGAATTAGGAGAAAATAAAATTGTCTAAACAAGATTTGCTTGAATTTAAAGGAAAGGTCATGGACCTACTTCCAAACGCAATGTTTAGAGTTAAGCTGGAGAATGGGCATACAGTTACAGCTCATACTGCTGGTAAGTTAAGAAAAAATAGAATTAGAGTATTGCAAGGGGATAACGTGACTGTAGAGATGACACCTTATGACCTTACAAAAGGCAGAATAATCTTTAGAGGTTAAACTTGCCTCGGTAGCTCAGGAGTAGAGCAGAGCCCTGAAAAGGCTTGTGTCGGAGGTGCGAATCCTTCCCGAGGCACCACCACCATCAACTTTTTTCATCTTGAAATTATTAAAAAATCAAATTAGCTTTATAAAATAATAAATAACATAAGGACTAAGAAATAAGATGAGCACACTAACTGGTAAAATTAAATGGTATAACGGAGCAAAAGGCTATGGTTTCATCGAAAGAGATGACAAAGAAAAAGATGCCTTTGTACACGCATCAGCAGTTAAAGAAGCTGGTATGAGATATCTTAATGAAGGGGATAAATTAGAGTTTTCATTAGAGGATGGCCCAAAAGGTCCTTCTGCAGTTAATCTAAAAAAAATAGACTAATTCTCAAATATTTCAAAGGGCGTTAAATTTATAATTAGATTAACGTCCTTTTTATTTTTACTTGAATAATGACAATTATTGTCTAAAAGAACACCAATGATTATAAATATTACATTCAGAGAAACTTCAAGAAGCACTCATAGAATATGTTTCCATAGCCTGTAGGCTATTTATTTATAATATAATTTTTAATCCACACAAAAATAATATAAAAACAAGGAATGCCTGGGTGGTGTAACGGTTAGCACGAAAGTTTGTGGAACTTTAAGTTTGAGTTCGATTCTCAGCCCGGGTACCAAAAAATGAATAAAGAAAATAAATTAGTACCTGGATTACCTTCAGGTTTTGAAGATCGTTGGGATAAAAAACTTCTTCTCAAAAAAAAGCTATTAAAAGCTATTGAGAATAATTTTATCAAGTTTGGAGCAGAAGCTCTTGAGACTCCTTCGTTTGAAATTAGTGAAAATATAGGATCTTTTCTTGCGGAAGACGAGGCTAATCCTATGTCTGATGTATTCTCAATTCAAGATGGTGAAAAAAGCATCACTCTTCGATATGATTTATCAAGTCCACTTGCAAGATTTGTTGCACAGAACAATCAGGAACTGCCCTCTATCTATAAACGTTACGCTATTCAAAATGTATTTCGTAACGAGAAAGCTGGAAATGGCCGATACAGGGAATTTATGCAAGCTGACTTTGATATAGTTGGAAATGTAAATCCTGCACAAGCAAATGCTGAACTTTGCAATTTAATATCAAGCACATTATCAGATTGTGGCTTAAACAAAAATCAATTCACAATCAATGTAAGTAATAGAAAAATAGTGCAAGGCTTAATTGATGAATTAAAAATTTCTGAAGAAAAACAAACTAAAGTCATTAGAGCAATTGATAAACTAGACAAACCTGGTTTTGGATTAAAAGGAGTTGAAGATTTACTCAAAAAAGAGAGAAAAGACCAAAGCGGAGCCATCACAAAAGGTGCAGAATTATCAGATGATCAAGCTGCACAAATATTAAATTTTCTAAAAATAAAAGATTTAAAAGAATTAAAGGAAACTTTAAAAAATCCATTATCTCAAGAAGGTATAAATGAATTAGAAAATGTATTTGAAGTACTAGGATATGGATCAAATTTAAATCAAGTTAAAACCAATTTTACAATCGTGAGAGGTTTGGCTTATTATTCAGATTTTATTGTAGAGACCAACTTAAATTTTAAAGTGACAAACAACAAAGGTAAAGAAGTAGATATTGGAAGCATATGTTCAGGTGGAGCTTATGCAAAATTGATATCAAGATTTAGAGGAGTAGATATTCCAGGAACAGGAATAAGTTTTGGTGTTGATAGATTGTTATTTGCTTTAATGCAGTTAGATCAAATTAAGGTTGAGGATCAAAAACCAGTTTTGGTTTGTGTCATGGATCAAAAATATTTGAAAAATTATTATGAATTAGTTGATGAATTAAGAGAAAATAATATTAATGCTGAAATTTTTTTAGATAGTAAAAAAAATCTAGGTAAGCAATTAACCTTTGCAAATAAACGTGAATTACCAGTTGCGATTATTTGTGGAGAAAACGAGTTTAATGATAACACTGTAACCATTAAGAACCTTCGAGGTGTTAAGGGTGAAAACAACCAAACAATTCCAAAAGCTGATTTAATTAATGAAGTCAAAAAACTTATCTGAAAATATCCTTAGATCAGTAAAATCTAAAGGATTTAAGTATATTGATTTACCCTCAGTAATTGAGGCCAATCATATTGTCCAAAGATCAGGTGAAAACTTTAGAAAATTTATTTTCTCTTTCATTGATCAAAATGGTAGTGAGCTTTGTTTAAGACCTGACCTAACTATTGCATCATGTCTTAGATATCTAGAGAATAATTTAAATGGCAAAGAGAAGATTTTTTATAGCGGTCAGGCGTATAGAAAATCACAAAATAAAAAAGACTCTATAATAAGAGATCAAGTAGGTTTTGAGATAATAGGATCCAAGGATGAGAAGAATGATGATAAAGAAATCATAAACACTTCTCTAAAATCTCTACAAAATATTAAATATACATCAGGTACGTTAACAATTGGTAATGTTGAGATCTTTAATTTATTAATTTCAAAACTAGATATTCCAAAACGTTGGAAGTTAAGATTATCAAGGCATTTTTGGAGAGAGAAATATTTTAATGATCTATTAAAAAGATTAGAGACTAATTCAGATGTAGACCCAACCATTGTTGAGATTGATAAAAAAAGATATTTTCAAATGTTAAAAGAAGATCTATCCAAAGTCATCGCAGGAAGGTCAATTAATGAAATTTTAAAAAGATTTGATAATAAGATTATGGACCCACGAGGAGCAAAAAAAGGTGAAAATGTTTCAAAGATTATTAAAGAGTTTTTAAAAATTAAATGCCCAATTAATAAAGCTGCAAATGAACTAAATAAATTTTTTAAAAAGAGTAAGATCAATTTAATAGTTGATCAAAAATATTTTCCAATCTCAAATAATAAAATATCAAAACTTAATGTTGTTTTCTCAGCTTCATTTGGAAGACAATTAGAATACTACACAGGAATGGTATTTAAAATTGACATCAAATCTAAATCAAAGATCAGAAATATAATTAATGGTGGAAGATATGATAAATTAATTTCAGATCTTGGGGCCAAAAATCAAGTAGCAGCAGTTGGAGCTGCTTTAAATTTAAATTACTAATGAGCAAAAATATAATTAATATTGGTATTCCAAGCAAAGGTAGACTTAGAAAAGATATTCTAAAAATATTTAAAAAAAATAAATTAAGTTTAGTTTCTGAAAGAGGAGAAAGAGATTTATTGGGATCAATAAAACAATTAAAGAATATTAAAGTTTTATATCTCCATGCCAGAGAAATAGTTGAAAGACTTGGAGATGGTTCATTAGATCTTGGTTTCTCAGGATATGATTTATTAAAAGAGAGTGAAGTAAATATTCAAAATAAAATTAATGTATGTAAAAGATATGATTTTGGAAAAGCAACTTTAGTTGTGGCTATTCCTGATCCTTGGATTGATGTTCAAACAGTTGCAGATTTAGAAGAAATTGCATTTGAATTTAAAGATAAAAAGAAGAAAAGATTAAGAGTTGCAACCAAATATCCAAACTTAACTAGAGAATTTTTATTCTCAAAAGGAGTTACTCAATTTAAATTAGTTGGAAGTTTGGGAGCTACTGAGGCTTATCCGTTCACAGGATCAAGTGAAATTATCACTGACATAACCTCAACTGGTGAGACTTTAAAAGCCAACAATCTTCGTATTTTAAAAGATGGTGAGATCTTAGAGTCTGTAGCTTGTATGATGACATCAAAATCATCTGTTAAAAAACCAGAAGTTAAAAAATTAATTAAACTACTTTCTAAGAATTAGATCTTTCCAATAAATTAAAATAATCTTAATAATATCAAGGTTTCTGGCAACAGCATAAAGTGCTACAACAGCCCCAATAATAAATACAATTTTTAATATTAAGAATAATTCCATCGGATAAATTTTAAATATTTTAATATATTAATCAAATTTTCATATAAAATAAAATTATAGAATCATGGATATAATTTTAATCTCATTGTTAGTTTTACTAGTAGGAATTGCTTCGGTAATTCTTTATTTAAATTTAAGATCCAAGCCTAAAGACGAGAATGATAATAAGGAAGCTGAAGAGATAGCTAATTTAAAGACTGAAATACAAAGTTTAAAAGACACCTTAAACAATACTATTAACACCTCGCTGGGTTCAATGTCGACTTCATTTAACAACTTATCTACTGGTGTTACTAAAGATATGACAGAGGCTTTGACTAAAGTTGACGAAAAAGTTGGAAACTTTAATAGTCAGGTTGAATTATTAAATAAAAGCCAAGAGAGTATAACTAAAATTTTAGCTGGTGTTAAAAAGTATGGAACTCTTGCTGAGTTTAGTTTGGATGCTTTGATTAAAGATTTATTACCAGCGACTCAATTTATGACCAATGTAAAGATGAAAGAGGACACAAGTGAAAACGTTGAATTTGCAATTAAGCTTCAAGGCGATGTTTTAGTTCCAGTTGATAGTCATTTTCCAGTAGAAAAATTCAAAGCAATTACCGATGGTCATGACGCGCAGGACAAAAAAGCTGTTGCAGATGCTAGAGCAAAATTGGCCACTGCTTTTAAAGCTAAAGCTAAAAGTGTTAATGAAAAGTATATTGTTCCACCAAAAACTACAGATTTTGCAATTGTATACGCTCCAACTGAAAGTTTATACAAAGAATTAACTGAATACCAAGATCCAAGCACTAAAGAGTTATTAACTCAAGAATTAATGAAAAAACATAAAGTAGTAATCTGTGGACCTAATACGCTTTCAGCTTACCTGCAATCTTTGCATATGGGATTTCAATCTTTAAAAGTTCAAAAAGGTGCAACAGAAATTTATAATCATTTAAAAACAATAAGTTCAAGATTTGGAAAACATTTTGAAAACATAGTTTCTCTTAGAAAAAAATTAGAAGAAGCCATGTCTGTTGTGGATAAGTTTGGAACAGACGCAAGATCAATTACCAGAACACTTGAAAGTATTAAAGATCCTGAACAACTTGAAAAAGCAGTCCAAACAGAAAATGTAGAAAAATTTGTTGATCGTTCAAAACAAGCAAATAATTAATTTCTTTTTTTCTAAAATAGCGAATATAAGAAATCACATGGAGTGGAATAATAAATATATTTATCCAAAATCAACTAGATCAATAGTAGATGGCTCTAGACATTATTCTGTTAATGAAGAACGATTACCTTCAGTGACAACTATTTTAAAAGCAACTGAGTCTGAAGAAAAAAAAGCATCTCTTCAAGCTTGGAAGCAAAGAGTAGGTCATAAGCAAGCAGCAATTATTACTCAAGAAGCTAGTAGCAGAGGTAGTTCAATGCATGAGTATTTGGAAAAATTTCTACTTGGAAAATTAAATTTAGATTTATTGGGAGATAACACCAGAGAGCGAATGATGGCTGATCAAATCATTGAAAATGGTTTAAGAAATAAATTGGATGAAATTTGGGGCTGTGAAGCAACATTATATTACCCAGGTAAATATGCAGGAGCTGCAGACTGTGTGGGTGTCTATGAAAATAAAGAGACAATTATAGATTTTAAACAAAGTAATAAGCCCAAAAAAGATGAGTGGATTGACGATTATTATTTGCAATGTAGTGCTTATGCTTTAGCACATGATACTGTACATGGATCTAATATCACTCAGGCTGTTATTTTACTTTGTACAAAAGACAATATGTTTCAAAGGTTTTTAATAGATGGTGAAAGATTAAAAGATTATCAAAATAAATTTTTAGAAAAAGTTGAACAATTTTATGCACAAAGGAGAGCAAATTGAATTACGTAGTATGGGATATTGAAACAGATTCTGCTCAAACAGATTGGGCAACTATTATTGAAATAGGTGGAATATTATTAGACGAAAACTTTAAAGAACTAGAGCGTTTTTCAGCAAGATGTAGACTACCCCAAGATAGAGTTCCAAGTGCTACCGCTCTTTGTATTAATAAATCAAATGTTGACTTATTAACCAAAGGCAATCTAAGTCATTACGAAATGTTAACTCAGGTGGAACAAAAATTTAGACGATGGTCACCTGCAACGTTTTTGGGTTATTCAAGCATCAACTTTGACGATGAAGTAATTAGAAAAGAATTTTTTAAATCTTTAAGAAAGCCATATTTGACAAATACTGAGGGAAATGTTCGTCACGATGCTTTAAATATTGTTAGAGCAGCATTTGCTATAGATGATGATGTTTTGAAAACAGAATTAAATCCTAAAGGAAATAAATCAATGAAGCTAGAGTCTTTAGCTAGATTAAATGGCTTCGAATCTGCTGGTGCTCACTCTGCATTATTTGATACAGAACTTACTGTTAAGGTTTTAGATTTAATTAAACAAAAACAACCAACGCTGTGGCAAGAATATTTTAAAACAAGCAGCAAGGTTATTGTTGAGAATATGGTCAAGCAGGAAAAAATATTTACATTGAATGAATATTTTTATGGAACAAGCCGTTTATATTTGTGTGCTCCACTACATCCAAATGCTTGCATGCATCCAGTTTATAAATGGGGTCAAGCTGTAGATCTAAGAGTTGATGTGGAAGCTATTCAGAAATTAAATTACGAAGACTTAAAAAAAGAGATGAAAAAATCTCCTAAGTTTTTAAGAACTATTAGATCAAATAAAGCACCAATCATTTTAGATCAAAGTTTTGGAATGAAAGTTGAGCCTTATAGTAAACTAGATCCAAACCTAATAAGAAAAAGAGCTGAGTTAGTTAAAACTAACGAAAAGTTTTCACAAGATATTTGTAATATTTTAAGAGAAGCAGCAGAAGAGAAAATAGAAATTTCTTCACAAGAAGATATTGAACCAGAAGAATCTATTTATTCTGGAGGATTTACCTCTGCTAAAGACCAAGCTTTATTTCCTAAATTTCATACTGGTGACTGGAAACAAAAATTTGCATTATTAGATAAGTTTGATGATCAAAGACTTGTTACGTTTGGCCATGGATTGATATTTAATGAGGCACCTGAAATTTTACCTAAAGAAATTCATAAAAAAATTAAACGTCGAATAGCTTCAAGAATTTTAAGTACCAATAAAGAGAAATGGTGGACAATTTCTGCCTTTTATTCAGAATGCGATGAGATTAGAGAAAATGAAGACAAGATGTTCTCCTTCAAAACAGTAGATGAAAAGCTTAAATTTCTTGATGGAATTAATGATTATGTGATGAATTTAGAACAAAAGTATTCAGACGCATAATTTAATAAATCAAAAAAAGTTTACTTTTGCCCATTGAATAATCAATTGAATCAATTATATCAGATATATGCTTAATGATTTTAAAGACGACGATTTTGATAGTAAAATAAAAAACGAAGATATTTCAGTTATTCAGTTCAGTGCTGCTTGGTGTGGACCTTGCAAAGCACTTGTTCCTGTAATGACCAAGCTTTCGGACGAATATAAAGATAAAGCTGGTTTCTATTATGCAGACATCGAAGATGGTGGAATTAATACTGGAAGTGCTGCAGGGATTAGAGGTGTACCGACAGTTATAATCTACAAAAAAGGTGTTGAAGTAGACAGAAAAGTTGGTGGAGTTCCTGAAAGTCACATGAAAGAATTTTTAGATAAAAATATCTAATTTAAATTCAATACTTCCCCAGCAAGATATAATGATCCTGTAATAAGTATTATGTCGTTCTCCTTAACAGGGATTGATTTAATAGCTTCTTCTATGCTTTCTTTGTAATTAATGTTTTTAAAGCTATTAAGCTTATCTTTAAGTTCTTTTCCTTTAATTGAATTAGGTTGATTGGGGATATCAATAGTGGTCAAGGTTGCAACATCCTTAAAGTAACTCATATATTCATTATGATCTTTGTTGGCCATCATCCCAAGAATAATATGTTTGTTACAATTTAAACTTTCCAAGTATTCATTTAACACTTTTGCACCTAAAGGATTATGAGATCCATCAACAAAAAGCTGATGATCTTTAACAAGTTCTTTAAGGTTGCCAGATTTGATCTCTTGTAATCTTGCAATACTATTTATTTTTGTAATTCCTTTTTGAATGTGATCATCTTTTATATCAAAATCTTTTAAAGCTCTTAGAGTTGCTATAGCTGTTGAGACATTCTCTAATTGAAATTGACCTTTTACATTTGGCATTGGCAACTTTATTCCTCCAAATCGATCTTCATAATAAAAGAAGTCATTTTCTTTCATGGTAAAGCTATAATCTTCATTATAAAAAATTTTGTTCGAACTATTACTTGAGATTGTCTTTTTGATATGGCTTGTAATTTCTCTATCACTTTGTTTGGCAACAATAATATTTGAATTTAAAAGTGTTGAAGTTTTCTCATAGATAATTTTTTCAATAGTTTGTTCGTTCTCAGGTAACCAATCTAAATGATCAAGACCAATTGAGGTTATTATACTTGCTAGATTTTTATTTAAAATATTAGTGGCATCAAACCTATGAAATAAGCCAGTTTCTATCAAATTTATATTGTCTGGATATTGAGAAGCTTTTAAAAAATAAGCTGCAGTCAGTATCTCAAAAAAGGTAACAGGTTCATTATTGTTAGCGCTTTCAATTTCTTCAAATAATTTTGCTAATTCTTTATCGTTAAGTTCTTCATTATTAAAAATAAACCTTTCATTGATACTTTTAATATGAGGACTTGTGTAGATATTACATTTTATATTTGCTTCTTTTAAAATAGCAAGCATTGCTTGAATTGTTGAATACTTACCGTTTGTGCCAACAATTGAAATGGCCTTAAGTTTATCTTGAGGGTTGCCTAATCTTTTACAGAGATCTTGAATACGATCTAAACTTAGATCTATTTCTTTAGGATGCAGCTCTTGTAAGCGACTGACTATCTTCTGAAGTTTCATTTTGTTCAGAGCTTATAACAGAATTTTGTTTTAACAATATTGATAATAAAGTTCCTATTTTTGATACAAGATCTTTACGCTCAACAATTAGATCGACAAAACCTGTTTTTTCAACATATTCACTTTTTTGAAACCCTTCAGGCAATTCCTCTTTAACAGTTCCTTGAATAACTCTAGCACCTGCAAAAGCTATTAAGGCACCTGGTTCTGCAATGTGGATATCTCCCAACATTGCATAAGAGGCTGTAATACCACCTGCTGTAGGATCGGTGATACATACTAAATAAGGCAAACCATTTTTCTTTAATTCATTAATTGCAAGAGTTGTTCTGGTCATTTGAGACAATGAAATTAAACTTTCCATCATTCTCATTCCACCACCAGCACTAATACATATAAAAGGAGTTCTGTTTTCTATAGCATGTTGAATGCCATATAAAAAAGCTTCTCCCTCAGCTGCAGCCATAGAAGCACCTAGAAAGTCAAAGTCTGATGCAACTGCTGTTATCTTAATATTGTTGATGGTTCCACAAGCAACCATCATTCCACATTCCATACCCGTTTTTTTACGAGCACTTTTTAATCTATCTTTATAAGATTTAGAGTCAGTCCAGTTTAAAGGATCATCTTTTGGAATAGGGGTTTTAAATACTTCATAATTATTTTTACCAAATAAAATATCAAATCTTTGGCTAGGCTTTATTCGGTGATGCTTGTTACAATCAGGGCAAACCCATAAGTTTTGCTCTAAATCTTTTTTTAGAATGGGACCTCTACAACAACTAGTCCAATCACTTTTTGCAATATCTTCTTTCGAAGCTCTTTCATGTAAAGCAGTTTTGATCTTCTCTCCTGCCTTAATTATTTTAGTTATCCAATTGACCATATTAATTTAATTCTTTTGTAAAATTTTTTACTAAATTGCCTAAACTTTGTGGTAAATCTTTGTTCTTAATATTATCTTGAATATATTTCACAAATGCTGATCCAACAATAACGCCATTACAACCACTATTTGCCATTTTTTTAGCATCTTCAGGACTTTTAATTCCAAATCCAGAACAAATAGGGATGTCAGTTAAATTTCTGATTCTTTTTACAAAATTTGTAACATCAGTTTCGTTTGCTGATTTAACTCCTGTTACACCCGAAACATTGACCTGGTACAAAAATCCAGAGGCTATATTAATAATATCCTTTAGTCTATTATCATCAGTGGTAGGAGCAGCTAGTTTAATAAGTGATAATCCATTTTTATTTAGAGCTTCCCTTAGCTGATTTTCTTCTTTCAGCTCATGAGGGGCATCCACAACTAAAACAGCATCAGCGCCAGCAACTTTAATATCGTCTACAAAGTTTGAAATAGGGTACTTGTATAAATTAGCAATATAGCCCATCAATACAATTCCTACATCTTGATTATAATCTCTTATAGCCTTAACTAGTTTAATAATATCATTTAGATTATGTCCATTATTCAATACATGGTCATGAGCAGCTTTAATTATAGGTCCTTCTGCACTTGCTTCAGATGTGCAATAGCCAATTTCCAATATAGACACCCCATTATCAATTGTTTGCTTGATCAACTCTAAACTTATTTCTGGAGTTGGGTAGCAGCCTACAAAATAAGAAACTAATTTTGTTTTAGGGCTAGGTGACTTAAAAATTTTATCTAATCTTTCACTCAAAATCTTTACCAATGTGTTCTTGAATTGTGTCTAAATCTTTTTCACCTCTGCCGCATAGGCTAAGGCATATGATGTAATCTTTAGGTTTATCTTTTGCTTGTCTAAAAATGATTTCAGCAGCGCCTGCCATAGGTTCTAAGGCCGAACAAATCCCTTCTGTTTGGGCAATCATTTTATATGCATCTAGCATTTCTTGATCAGTTGCAGATGAGTAGCTAACAGCTTTTTGGTCTTTTAAATATGAATGCATAGGTCCAACTGAAAAATATGTTATTCCAGCACCCAAACTCATTCCACCTAAAGATTTAGCACCATCATCAGTTTGCAACATATAAGTTTTCATACCCTGCATAATTCCAGGTGTACCATTTGATAATGCAGCAGTTTCTGCTGCTTCTACTCCTATTTTTGTAACACTAGGTTCATCTAAGAATTCATAAATAGCCCCTGCAAAATTTGAGCCACCTCCAACACAACCCACGATCATATCTGGGATTTTTCCTTCTTGCTCCATTGATTGTTCTTTTATTTCTTTTCCAATAATACTTTGAGCGAATGCAACTAGTTTGGGAAAAGGTGCTGATGATACAGCAGACCCACATATGTAAGCATAATCTGGATTACTAGACCAAATTTTAATTGCAGATGTAATTGCTTCTTTAAGAGTACCAGGAACTGTTTCTAATTTTGCACCATAATGTTTTGCTTTGATGATATTTTGATTAACTCTCTTTACATCAACATCACCCATTACACCTACCAAAGGCATATTAAATTTTGCAGCAACTGCAGCTGTCGCACTATAATGTTGTCCAGCTCCAGACTCACAAATTAAATGAGTTTTACCCATTCTTTTTGCAAGCAAGATCTGAAATAGACTGTTATTGATTTTATGACTTCCAGTATGATTTAAATGTTCTTGCTTAAATAAAATTTTTGCACCACCTAATTTTTTTGTTAGATTTTCTGCATAATACAATGGTGAAGGTCTACCAATGTAGTGTTTACAATAATAAGCATATTCATCTAAAAAATCCTTATCTTTAATAGCTTCTTCAAACCCTTTACTTAATTCATGCAGTGCGGGCATAAGTGTTTCGCCAACTGCCATTCCACCCATAGCAGCGTCACCTTCACCATAATAACCCAATTCATCTGGACCTTTTTTTAACGAATTTTTTGTCATAGATAATTTTTAAGAACTTATATTATGGACTGTATTTAAAAACTTATCAATTTTATTTATATCTTTAATACCTTTTTCAGACTCTAAATTGCCACTGACATCTATGAAAAAAGGCTTATCCTTAAAATTATCTAAATCATCAGTTTTGATGTCTCCAGCAACCATAATTGGTTTTGAACTATTTATATTATCTAAAAAATTGTGATTAAAAGACTGAGTTTTTTCATAACCTTTAGAGTCAAAAAGTAATATGTCAGCAATATTCTCAAAATTTTTGTACTTATTAACGTCATCTTGATTAGATACTGTAAGAGCCAAAATAATCTTTTTATTATACTTTTTCTTAATTCTTTTTACTTCTTCAGGTGTACAGTCATAAATTTGATAATAATCAAAAGGAAGGTGTTTAATTTTTTCTAAAATATCTTCATCAGGTTTTACAAGAACTGCTACAAAATTAGATTTCTTTTTATCTAAAGTTAACAGTTTTTTTAATTTTTCAACCCCAACATATCTCGAGCTTTTTTTATAATTACAAATAAAACCAATAAATTGAGCTGGGTAGGGATGATTGATTATAAAATCAAGAGTATTAAGATCTGAGATCCCACAGATTTTAGACCCATTGATCATTTATTTAAATGATCAATTAATCTTTGAATATTATTTTTGATATTTCCTTTTATTAACGATCTTCCCATTACAATACCAGATACTTTATTTTTAAAAGCATCATTAGGAGTCATTACTCTTGATTGATCATTAGTGCTATCTCCGGGTAATCTTATTCCAGGAGTGACAATAAATAAGTTTTTATATTTTTTTCTAACTATTTTTGCTTCCCGAGCAGAGCAAACGATACCATCACAACCTGATTTTTTTATTAGACCAGCTTGTTTTAATACTAGTTGTTCTACAGATTTTGTATGGCCTATTTCTTTAAGCGATTTATTATTAAGACTTGTAAGAATTGTAACTCCAAGTACTTTTAAATTTTTATGGATTGATCTAGCTTTCTTTTTTATGGCCTTTAACATTTCAAGACCACCATTTGCATGGACAGTTATATATTTACATTTTTTTAGATCTTTTAAACTATCTAGTGCAGATAATGCTGTTTGAGGAATATCATTAATTTTTAAATCTAACCAAAAGTCTTTTTTAAAATTTTCCAAAAATTTTCTTCCATTTTTAGAATAAAAAAATTGTAAGCCAAATTTTGGCACAACCTTGAGTTTGTTTGTCTGTGTTTGTTTTATGATTTTTTTAATTTCACTTAAATTTGAAGTATCGCAAGCAACAAAAATGTTTTTATGTTTCATTGTTTAATTTTTTAAACAAGTCTTTTGACATTTTAAAGTGAATTGTTTTCTTTTCTGGTGTGTTTACTTTTTCACCTGTTTTAGGATTTCTTGAGATGCGTGCTCTTTGGATATTTGTTGAAAATACACCAAATCCTCTTAATTCAACTCTATCTCCTCTTTTAAGAGCTCTTTTAATCTCATTTAAGATTATATTAGTGACCTTCTCTAGGTCTTTTTTAAGAAAATTAGGATAATTATCTGAGAGTTGTTTTAAAAGCTTTGATTTTACAATAGCCAATTTAAATTTTCTGTTTAATCTTTATCTTCTTCTTTTTTCTTTAAATCTTCAGAAAGCGACGAGAATGGTAAGTTTTTTCCTGAACCTTCAGATCCGTATTTGTCTAAAGCTTCTTTTTTCTCAATTTCTTCTAATAATTTAATACTTAATGAGACTTTTCTCTTATCTAAATCAAGTTCAGCTATAGCACAGTCAAGTTTTTCTCCACCAGTCCATCTGCTTGGTCTAGCATCGGCAGCATTAATTGCAATAGCTGATTTTTTAATTTGAAAATCCATTTCACAACCCTCGGGTCTTACAGTCAATCCCTTGTTATCAGTAGATACAACTTTAACAGTAATTGTTTGATTTTTAGATTTATCATTAAACCAATCAAAAGGATCAGCTTGAGTTTGCCTGAAACCAACTCTAATTTTTTGTTCAGAGGCTTTTATTTCAAGTACTTTAGCTTTAATCTTGTCGCCTTTATTATACTTCTCTAATTCTTCTTCACCATTGTTAAGATATGTTAAATCATTGCAGTGTAAAAATGCATCTACATCCAAGTCTTCAACTTTTACAAATAGTGAATATTCGTTTTTATTCACAACTTCACCTTCAACAATTGTGCCAACAGGATATTTATTTTCAAATGTTTCAAATGGATTTTCTTGTGTTAATCTGTGTGAAATAGCGACACGTCTTTTTTCTTTATCAATTTCAGTAATTATACAATCTATCTCATCTCCAACTTTAAACATTTTTTTAGCTGATAAATTCTTTTTAGTCCAACTCAGCTCGCTTGAGTGAAGTAAAGTTGTGAGTCCTGGTTCTAATTCACAGAAAGCACCAAAATCCATTAGTTTTACAACTTTAACTTTATAAATTTTATTTAATTCGTAGTTCTCAATATGCTCAAAAGGATCAGGAGAAAGTTGTTTCACAGAACAACCAACTTGTAACTTTTCTTTATCTACTGTGATTACTTTTAAATCGTGCTTTTCACCAATGTTAAAAACTTCATCAGGATGATTTACTCTAGAGTAAGAAATTTCCTGCAAGTGTACTAAAACATCTAGCTCTCCATTAACATTAAAGAAACATCCAAAAGAGCTGTATCCTTTTACTTCAGCACCTTTAATAATATCTCCAACTTTATATTTTTCTATAATTTTAGCTTTATCCTCTTTTTTAAATGATGAAATTATTTCTCTTCTTGAAACACAAGCGTTACCTCTCACCTTATCCAATTTTATAAGAGCAAATTTTTGAGGTTCATTCATTAAATGGCTAATATCTTTTAATGGTTTATCACTAATTTGTGATCCAGGTAAAAACATAAGGGAACCAGTATCTATATGTTCAACAATACATCCACCTTTACATTTTGATGTAATCTTACCCATTATTGGCTCATTCTTTTCATAAGCCTCAACAAGTTTGTCCCAACCTTTAATTTTTTGAGCCTTACTTGCAGAAACTAACACTTCACCATGCTTATCTTCAATTTTTTCTAATAATACTGAGATAGTTTCACCAACTTTAATTTTTTCTCCGAGACCCATACTTTTTAGCTCATTCACATCAAGTACTGGTTCACTTTTTAAACCTTCAACAAATAAGAAAACAAATTTTTCAGTAATTTTGTTAATCTTACCCTCAATGATTTTACCTTCTTCAATTTGAACTTTAGAGAGTTGGCTATTAAGTAGTTTTTCGAATTCTTGGGACGCTGGATTTGATAGATCTTTGTAAATTTCCATTAAATATTAATATTCCTGTCTATAATTTTTTTTATTTTTAAAAAACACGCTCTTTTAGTAAGTTTCGATGTATTTAGCAACACTGAATCTTTAGTTTTCTTCAGGGGTGAAACTTTTCTGTTATAATCACTTTTATCCCGTTTTTTGATACTTTTAAGCACTTCTTTTAAGGAAATTTTTTTATTCAGATTCTTTAGCTCTTTATATCTTCTAAGAGCTCTTGTTTTTACATTTGCTGTTATAAAAAATTTGAAATCAGCATCTGGCACAATATTATAAGTAATATCCCTTCCATCAAGACAGGATCCTTTATATTTTTTTGGAGGATTATAGGCAAAATTTAATTGAAAAGAATGAACAAGTTTTCTCGTATTTTTTACTTTTGATATAATTGATGCTTCTGTACCAACCTCATCCGATAATAGAGCTTTATTTGCAAGATCTTTTACTTTGAGATTCTTAATTTTAGATTCGATAAATTTTTGATTAAATTTTTTTGGAAATTTAATTTTTAGATAAGCAATCATTCTATAAATTTTACCAGTATCTAAATAAAAAAGATTGTAATGTTTAGAAATTGTCTTTGCTAATGTACCAGCCCCAGCAGCAGCTGGGGAGTCAATTGCAACTTTAATAATATTTTTTCTTTTAATCATTTTTTTTTAAATCATTTACTATATCTAAGAAACTAGGAAAAGAAGTTCTAATAGAGTTTTTGTCATGTATATTCCACGTTCCCCCAAAAACTAAGGCTGCGATAACACTTGTCATGAAAACTCGATGATCTTTTAGATAATCTTTAATAACAATCTTTTTGTTAATTTTTAAATTAGGGTTACCAAATATCTTGATTGAGTTATCAGTTGTTATTGTTTTAATTCCCATCTTATTTAAAATTTTTGCACCCCATTTCAATCTAGGACTTTCTTTTTGGTTAAGCTCACCAATGTCTTTAAAGTAAGATATTCCACTTGCTTTAGCAGCAACTAAAAAAATTATTAAAAATTCATCAATGGCTCCACTATTTAATTTTGGTGGGCAGTTAATCGCTTTTAGTTTTTTTGCACTAGTAATTGAAATATCAGCTACAAGCTCACCTTTATAATTTTTCTTATTTTTAAATTGAATACTTACACCCATTTTTTTTAAAATAGTTATTATCCCAATTCTAGATGGATTGATGTTTACGTTTTTAATCAATAATTTTGAATTATTAGATAGAGCAGTTAAAACGATAAAAAAAGCACTTGAGCTGATATCCGAAGGTATCTTATAATTTAAAGGTTTTATTTTTTTAACTTTTTCAACTTCTATTAAATCGTAGTTTTTTTTGTTTTTTACTTTTAAAGGTAGCTTTAAATATTTGCACAATAGCTCAGTATGATTTCTTGACTTTTTTGCTTTGATAAAAGTTTTTCCTGATGTTTTTAAACCAGCAAAAATAACACTACTTTTGCATTGTGCTGAACCTTTGTTTTCTAAATAATTAATTGGCAAAGGATTTTCACTTCCTTTTATTGTTAAGGGCAATCCTTTATTTGTTAGCTTGATGTCCGCACCAAATTTTTTTAATGGCTCTGCAATTCTATTAAAATCTCTTTTGGATAAACTTTTATCCCCTATAATTTTTATTTTATGAGGAGTATCAATCAGTAGACCCATAATTAATCGTCCCAAAGTTCCAGAATTTTCTGAATTAATTATTATATCTTTTTTATACTTGTAGCCACCTGGTCCATTACCAATGATTGTGCAGTAATTTTTATTTAATTTTACTTTTACCCCTAATTTTTTTACAGCTTTTATTGCGGCCAGAACATCTTCAGATAAAAGTAAATTATAAGCTTTTGATTTACCCTTTGCGATTGAGGAAAATAAAACCCACCTAATACTTAAGCTCTTATCTCCCAAAACAGTTATGCTTTTATTGAAATCTTTAATTTTATTTTCTACAATAATTTGATTGGCCATTAAATTTACTTAAAATTAAACGAGTCACCAAAATATGCACTTTTAGCATCTATATTATTTACTAACTCTTGAGGTGAGCCTTCTGCAACAATTTTACAGTTACTAAGTATCATGGCTTTATCTACGCAAGCAAGTAAGTCTCTTGCTTGGTGATCACATATACAAATTGTTATATTTGACTCTTTTTGCAAATTTACGATTATTTCTTGCAGCATTTTAATTGTTAAAACGTCAAGTGCAGCAAAACATTCATCTAAAAGAAGAACCTTGGGGTCACTTAATAGTGATAAAGCAATAACCAATTTTTTTTTTTGACCTCCCGACAAAAATTTAGCTTTAACATCTTTTAAATTATCTAGTTCAAATTTTGAAATTAAGGAATTGATTTTATAATTTTCTTTACTTTTGTCATTGATTACAATTTCTGCGATCGCTTTTAAATTTTGATATAAAGTTAGATCATTAAAATAACCACCATATTGAGGAACATAACCTATGTGAAATTTTTTTGTTCTCAAATAAGTTGGATAATCCAAAACATCTGTATTATTTAATTTAATTTTTCCACTATTTGGCTGTATTAATCCAGTTATTAAATTAAAAATTGTACTTTTCCCAACTCCATTTGGGCCCAGCATTCCAAAAATTTGACCTTCATTAATTTTAAAATTTATATTATCTAGAATTAATCTATTCCCATAAGAAAGATTTATATTTTCAAAAGAAATAATTGAATTTGGTTTTTTATGAGATTTAATTCTAAATTGTTTAACTAATCCCATTTTATTTTATATTCGTAACGTTAACTTGTTCATTTGAATTATACATAAAAATTTTTGTATCTTTAGATATTGTATCAAGTTCAATTACATCTGCTTTCATTGTATTCTCTAGGTTTTTGTAAACTACATTTTGTGAAATAATAAGTAAATTCTTCATCATGGAGAAATCTAAATAATCACCTGTTATTATATTGTCAACATAATCTATTTTTACGTTTTTTGAAAAAATAGTGTCATAATTTATGGTGTTATATTTGCCATAATTAGAGGTAATAACAATTAATTCAGAATTTTTAACTAATTTTATATATGCCGTAACATCAGTAAGAAAAATTATATCATTATTTTTCAAGTCAATTTCACCTTCTTTTGCAACAAGAGTATATTCATTACCTTTTAAATCTCTTGAGGTATAATTTATATCTTTGATAATATTAGAATTGTAGACAGTCTTGTCCTCAATTTTTGTTGTTGGGTTGATTGATTTAGACAATGAGCTTTTATCTTTTTTAAAATATTCTAAATAAACAAACCAAGTTATTATTATTAGAGATAAGATTAATATTATCTTTAGAAATTTTTTTTTTTCATCAACCAATATTTGATTGCAGGATATTATGTATATGAAGAACACCTATAGTTTTATGTTTATTTCTTTTATCATGCACACAAAGTGAAGTAATTTTTTTTTCATTCATTAGTGCTAATGCCTTCACTGCTAGAGACTGTTTATCAATACTAATTGGGTTTTTTGTCATTATTTTTGCAACATTCATTTCATTTAAATTTTGTTTCTTTTCGTTATAACGTCTAATTTGACCATCAGTAATTACACCAATAGTTTTTTTTTGTTTATTTTGAATAATTAAAACCCCTAATTTTTTATTACTTAATATTTTGATAGCATTTTTCATATTTAAATTTTCTTTTACAAAAGGAATTTTGTTTCCTTTTAACATTATATCTTCAACAGTTTTTAATTGAGCTCCAAGATTGCCTGCAGGATGTATTTTTTTAAAATCAAATTTACCAAATTTTTTATACTGCATAGCTGATATTGCTAATGCGTCTCCTAAGGCTAGCTGTGCTGTGGTGCTTGAAGTTGGAACAATACCAGCTGATTCTTTTACCTCAGGAATTATAAGTTTAATATCTGATGCTTTGTACAAAATAGAATCTTTTTTAGACATAATTCCTATAAGCATAATTTTATTTCTGTTTGCATATTGAATTATGTTTTTTAACTCACTAGTTTTACCTGAATAGCTAATTAAAATTAAAACATCTTTTTTTGAAATACTTCCTAAATCTCCATGAGATGAATCACTTGCAGATAAATTAAAAGATGGAGTTCCAACAGAAGATAAAGTTGCAGATATTTTTGCTGCTATCAAACCACTTTTGCCTACACCACACAAAATTACTTTAGATTTACATTTTGCAATTTCAATTACAGCGTTATTAAATGAATTATCAATTTTTTTTTTTAATTTTTGTAATGCCTGTATCTCAAGATCAATTACTTTTTTTGCTAAGGGTATAAATTTTTTAGTCATTAGTGAGACCAGATATCATCTTTAAATAATGCCAAGTCTAAGTTTACTCTAGTTTGTAAAAATTTTAAGCAATCCTTATAAAGATCTATTCTATTTTCTCTTTCTAGTATTTTATTTAGTTCTTCGTGAATTTTGTGTAAGTACATCACGTCATTGGCACAATATTTTAGTTGAGCTGGAGATAGTTGCCCACCAAAATCTGAACTTTGAAACTGTTTGCTTATATCAACATTAATAAATTCTTTAATTAATGTTTTTAATGAGTGACTATCCGAGTATGATCTTGCTAATTTTGATGCAATTTTAGTATCAAGAATATTATTAGTGTCTGTATTTAAATAGTATTTGATATGAGCCATGTCTGCTCTTCCATAATGAAATATTTTTGTAATATTTTCATCAGCAAGTAATTTTGTTAAATTTGGAGCGTTGTAATTCTTCCTATCAAATTGGATTATGTGGGCATCAGAATTTCCTGAGGATATCTGAATTAAACATAGAGGATCACGTCTGACATTCAGACCCATAAACTCACCATCGACAGCTATTAGATTGCCTAAATCTAAATCATCTGGTAAATCATTTTTGTGAAGTTGAATATTATTACTCATTTCTAAACATATATAATGGAATTCAAATGAAAGCAAAAAATTGTCTAATTTTTGGTGGTAGTGGTCAAATTGGTCGAAACTTAATTAGGAAGCTCACAAAAAATAACTACAGAGTAACAGTTGTAACGAGAAATATTCATCAAAAGAGTTATATAATTAAAACACAGGCCAACGCTGGTTATATTGATGTAGTAGAGGCCAATATTTTTGATGAAAATAAAATTAGAAGTCTTTTTAAAAAAGCAGATATTTGCATAAATTTAATTGGAATTTTATTTGAAAAAAAAAGAGGCAATACATTTAAAAATATTCACTCAGTTCTACCTTCATTATTAGCTAAACTCTGTAAAGAGTATAATCTTAAGCATTTTATTCATTTATCAGCTTTAGGAATAAATGATGCAATAGATTCTAATTATGCAAAAAGTAAATTAGAGGGAGAAGGTAATGTGTTTAAAAATTTTCCATTAGCCACAATTTTAAGACCATCAGTAGTTTATTCTGTAGATGATAATTTTACTACTAACTTTATGACCTTACTAAATAGATTGCCAGTTTTCCCAATTTACTATGAAGGTAAAACAAAATTTGCACCAATCCATTGTTCTGATTTAACAGATACAATTTATCATATAATCTCTAAAAATATTTATTCAAAAATAATTGAATGCACAGGTCCAGAAGTTATAACTTTTAAAGAACTTTTGGAAAAATTACAGATATTAATTGGAAAAAAAAGAATTTTGTTACCTTTCCCTTTACCAATTGCTGAATTGATGGCAAGATTTTTTGAAATTTTACCAACTCCATTGTTAACAAGAGACCAATTGAGATTGCTCAAATATAACAATGTTTCATCTGGAAAATATAAAACTAATTCAGACATAGGGATTCCTAGTGTTAGGATCTTTGATAAGGAAGTTAAGAAGTATTGTTACATGTGGAGAGAGGGTGGACAATTTTCCACTGAAAAATATCTGGCGAACAAAGATTTAGAGAATAATATTAATAATTAGTTTTTAAGCAGACTTTATTTTTTTCTCAATAAATTCTGGCACCTCTTCTTTATCTGTAACTTCCTCTTTTTTACCTTTAGGCTGGTAAGCATATAAAAGATGTAATTTACAATAAGAAAAATCTTTTAATGAGGATCTTCCACAAAAATAAAATGATTTTTCGTCAGGATGTCCAATTGGCCATTTACATGAGCTTTCATCTAATTCTTCTAACTGTTTAGGATTTTCTGGCTCAAAGTCCTTTTCGATAATCAAAGATTTAAACTTACTTTTTCTTCCTCTTTGGCTTTTGATATTTTTTTCCTCTAAAGAATTTTCAAAATTTTGATTTGAAGTTGCTGCTCTTGTTTTAATTTTTGCTGAAAGATTTAATCTATGGGCCTTACCAATCACTGCATTTCTGCTAATACCACCAATAATTTCAGCAATTTGGCTTGCAGTATTACCTTTGCCCCAAAGTTCTTTCAGTTTATTGACTTTTTCTTCGTTCCAGCTCATATCAACATATTGTGTTACGTTTTCTAAAAATAACAATATACCGATATGTGAAGAGAATAAACAAGTAAAATTTAAGAGTTATTAACAAAAATAAATTAAAATTGGTTTATTGGTATTTTCAATCATAACTTGTATCTGATAATTAAAATTTATAAAAACTTATTAAATTATGAGCTATCTAACAAAAAATTATAACAGAAAAAAAATTTCATTTAAATATGGAAAAGGAAGCTTTTTATATTCAACCAATGGAAAAAAATATTTAGATTTTGTTCAAGGTATAGCTGTAAATTCTTTAGGACATGCACATCCCAAATTAATTAATGCTATAAACAAACAATCAAGAAAACTTTGGCACGTTTCAAATGCATTTCAAATTCCAGAAGGAGAAATTTTAGCAAAAAAGCTAGCCAAAAAAACTTTCGCTGATTATGTTATGTTTCAAAATAGTGGCGCAGAGGCAACAGAAGCAGCAATAAAAGTTGCAAGAAGATTTTTTTATTCGATTGGAAAACCTAAAAAAAATAGAATTTTATGCATTAAAAATAGTTTTCACGGAAGAACACTAGCAGCAATATACGCAAGTGGTTCAAAAAAAATGACAGAAGGTTTTGGGCCAAAAGTAACTGGTTTTGATCATTTTGATTTTGGTAACCATGAATCATTAAAAAAGAAAATTACAAAAAATACAGCAGCCATAATGGTTGAAACTATTATGGGCGAGGGAGGCATTAAGGTAATTCCAGATTGGTGTTTAAGAGAGCTTAGAAAAATTTGTAATAAAAAAAATATTCTATTAATATTAGATGAGGTTCAATGTGGAATTGGGAGATCAGGTGATTTTTTTGCTTTTGAAAAATCAAAGGTAAAACCAGATATTGTACCAATTGCAAAAGGTATAGGAGGTGGATTTCCAATAGGAGCAGTTTTAATGAATAAAAAAGTTGCTTCAGGAATGACTGCCGGAACCCATGGATCTACTTTTGGTGGCAATCCATTAGCAATGACTGTTGGAAATTCAGTAATGGATATAATTTCAAATAAAAAATTTTTAAAAAATGTGAAAAGTATTTCAGAATATTTTTTAACCAATCTTATTAAAATTCAAAATGAATATCCCAACATTATTAAAGAAATAAGAGGTAGAGGCCTATTAATTGGAATACAGCTTAAAACAGATCAAGCAAAATTTATAAAGAAACTTATGGAAAATAATTTATTAACAATAAGAGCAGCTGAAAATGTTGTTAGAATTTTACCACCACTCAATGTAAAAAAGAATGAAATCAACCAATCGCTAAAAATAATAAAAAAAGTTTGTTCAGAATTAAATTAAAATGAAACATTTTATAAATTTAAAAGATATACCAGCTAAAGATCTTAGAAAAATCATTGTTGATGCAAAAAAAAGAAAAAACCATAGAAAAAAATTAAGCACTTTAGAGGTTGATAAAGGGTCTCCATTAAAGGGTAAAATGCTTATCCAGATGTTTGAAAAAGCAAGTTCGAGAACAAGAATAAGCTTTTATTTGGCAATAAAGCAGCTTGGGGGAGGAACTTTAACCTTAAGATCTAATGAATTACATCTTGGCCAAGGTGGTGAAAGTATATCAGATACAGCCAAGATACTATCAACTTATGGTGATGGTTTTATGTTAAGAACAGATAGTGATAAAAAAATTGAAGATTTTAAAAATTATTTATCAATTCCAATAATAAATGGCTTAAGTCCATCTTCACACCCAACTCAAGTTTTGTCTGATGTTTTTACTGTGGAAGAAATAAAAAAAAAACCAATTTCAAAATTAAATATTTGCTGGATAGGAGACTCTAATAATGTTTTAGATAGCTTAATAGCAGCGTCTGTAAAATTTTCATTTAAACTTAACATAGGTTGTCCTAAAAATTTTGAACCAGGTAAAGAAGTGCGAATATGGGTAAAGAAAAATAATAAAAAAATTTTTATTTATAATGATCCAAGAAAAGCTGCCATAGGAGCTGATGTTATATTTTCAGATAAAGTTATTTCTCTAAATGATGAAGTAAATAAAAAGAAAAAAATTGAACAATTTAAAAAATTTAAGATAGATAAAAAATTAATGAGTTATGCAAAAAAAGACTGTATTTTTCTTCACTGTTTACCTCGTGGATCTGAAGTAAGTGATGAAGTTTTTTTAGGAAAAAAATCTCACGTATGGCAACAAGCTCTCAATAGAGTTCATGTTCAAAAAAGTATTTTATTATATTGTTTTGGAAAATTAAGGTAGTGATACTGGACTGTCTGAATTTTGATTTAAGTATTTTATAATTGAGGCTCTATCTTTTTCTTTTCTTAGTCCAGCATAGGCCATTTTTGTCCCTTTAATATATTTAGCTGGTTTTTTAAGAAATCCATTTAATTCTTCAAAAGTCCAGTTTTTGTCGTAAGCAGCCAAAGCTTTTGAGTATTTATAATCTGTAACTCCTCCAACTTTTCTTTCAACTACATTGTATAATGCAGGACCAATTTTATTTTTACCACCTTTAATAATTGAATGACAAGCTGCACATTTTTTGAAAATTTTTTCACCCACAGTTACGTCACCCATTGCCATCAATGCTATAATATCAACTTTTTCTTCCACTGCTGTTTCCGTGGACGACGACACAGTAGTAGGTTGCTCTACTTCTATTGCATAACCAGGAGTTGTTGGTTTTTCTACATGAAATATGACACTTGATAGTTTTCCAATACCAATAACTAAAAGAGCTACCATTAATACAGCAGCAACTATTTTATTTATTTCAAAAGAATCCATTTTTCTAAATATTATTTAGGAACATATATCACGATAAATTGAAAAATTACTAAAATTTAATGTATAAATTTGCCTCTATTTCTATTTAATAGTGATAAATATAATTCATTTATTAATGAAAACATTAACCATTATACCTTCAAGATTATCAGCGACTAGATTGCCGGGTAAACCTTTGTTAAAAATTAATAATTTATCAATTATATCTCATGTATTTAGAAAAGCTCAGGAAGCAAATATTGGCGAAGTAATCGTTGCAACAGAAGATCAAGAAATAGCAGATGATGTTATTAAAAATGGAGGTAGAGCTATTTTAACAAGTAAAAATCACAAAACGGGAACTGATAGAATTTATGAGGCATTTGAAAAGTTAAAGATAAAAGATGTAGATTTGATATTAAATTTACAAGGCGATGAACCTGCAATTAATATTGATGACATTATAAGCTTAAATAAAAAGATGGTAAGCAGTCAATCTAAAATGGGTACTCTTGCTGCAATAATAAAAGATTTTAAAGATTTAGAAAACGAAAATATTGTAAAAGTTATAACTAAAAAAGATTTAAATAAAGACGAGTTTTCTAAAGCAGATACCTTTCTAAGAAGCTCACCAAATATAGCAAATATTTATCATCATGTAGGAATTTATTGCTACTCAACAGAAACATTGAGAAAATTTGTTGAACTTAATCAGTCAAAAAATGAAATTGAAAATAGATTAGAACAGTTAAGAGCATTAGATAATAATATCGCAATAAATGTTGCTCTTGCTAGTTCCTCTCCAATAGGAGTAGACACCAAAGAAGATTATCTGGCCTTAAAAAAAATTATGGAATATAAAGTTTAATGAGCAAAATTTATTTTCAAGGAACTTTTGGTGCATATTCTCATTTAGCAGCTTTATCAGTTGATCCAGATGCAGAAATATTACCTTGTAAAACATTTGATGAATGTTTTAATAGAGCAAGTTTAGAGCCAGAATGTAAAATAATCATTCCTGAGTCTAATAGAATTACTGGAAATATTGGTATTGAATATTTAATCTTTAAACACAGACTTAATATCTACAAAGAACATTTTCAAAAAATAGAACACAATTTACTAGGTCAACCTGGTGCAAAACTTAATGACATTAAAGAAGTATATTCTCATGCTCAAGGTTTGTCTCAATGTTCAAAATTCATAAAAGAGAATAATATAGCTGAACATATTAGAGCTGACACAGCTGGTTCTGCAGAAATGATCTCAAAAACAAAAGATGTTAGGCAAGCTGCAATAGCCTCTTCTTTAAGCGCTAAAATTTATGGGTTAGATATTGTTAAAAAGAATATTGAAAATGAAAGTGGTAATTTAACAAGGTTTTTAGTAATGGGAAAAAATATCTTTCAACCTGAATTTGGAGAAGAAAAATATATTACTTCTTTTTTATTTAAACTTAAAAGTAAGCCGGCAGCTCTTTATCAATCTCTTGGTGGATTTGCAATTAATGGAGTGAATTTGACAAAATTACAGAGCTATCCTGAAAAAAATACATTCGACTCATTCTTTTTTTTGTGTGATCTAGATGGACATATAGAAGATTTAAAAGTCCAAAAATCTTTAGAGGAACTAGGACTTCATTGTGAAGATTTTCACGTCTTAGGTGTTTTTGAGGCTGACAGGTTAAGAGATAAAAAAAAATAATCTTTTCTTGTAGAATAGAAAATATAACTGCTATAATAGTCTTGGAGGCTAGAGGTGGATGCTGCTTGAACCCGACCAGATCCTAACGGAAGCAGTCGTAGAGACAGTTATTCAGGTTCTAGTCTCCTTTAAATAAATAAAATGAACAACAACTCTAAAGTATTAGCTTTAAAATATAGACCACAAACTTTTGATGATCTTATTGGTCAAGAAGTAGTGGCTGAAACTATAACTAACTCCATTAAAGCAGATAAAATTCCTAACGCCTATCTATTCACTGGAATTAGAGGAATCGGTAAAACTACAACCGCTAGAATAGTTGCTAAAGGGCTCAATTGTTTAAATGGAATTGAAAATTTATGTAAGAAAGATTTATGTGAAAATTGTAAATCTATAGCTAATTCAAGCCATATCGATGTGCTTGAAATGGATGCGGCCAGCAAAACAGGTGTAGATGATGTAAGAGATCTAATTGAATTTTCTAGATATGGCCCAACGTCAGCAAAATATAAGATTTTTATAATTGACGAAGTTCATATGTTAAGTAAGCAAGCATTTAATGCTTTGTTAAAAACACTTGAAGAGCCACCAGAATATTTAAAATTTATTTTTGCAACTACAGAAATTAAAAAGATACCTATTACAGTGGTCTCAAGGTGTCAAAGATTTGATTTGTCTAGAATTAAATCATCAGAATTATTTGAGTTCATTAAAGATATTAAAGAAAAAGAAAAAGGTAAAGCTTCAGATGAAGCTTTGAAGCTGATTGTTAAAATATCAGAAGGGTCTGTAAGAGATGCCCTATCTTTATTGGATAGAGCCTTGTTGAGCTTAGATGAAAAAACAGAACTAGATCTTAATGCTGCACAAAAAATTTTTGGATATTTCGATAAATCTCAATTAATTAAATTATTTGAATTGATATTAAGAGGCGAAGAGGAAAAAGTTATTAATATTTATAGTAAAATTTACGATCAAGGCGTTGAACCAAAAGTATTTATGAATGATTTTTTAGAAATACTTTATTATTTTAAAAATATTAACTCATTATCTCTGGAAAGTACAAATTTCTCTCTTAACGATGAGGAGTTTTCAAAAATCAAAGATATTTCTAATCAGGTAGATTCTGAAGTTTTAATATTATTTTGGCAGTTTGCAATATCATCACTTGAAGAATTAGATATTGTCTCCAACCAACATCTATCAATAGAAATGTTTTTAATAAGATTAATGCATTTAAGTTTAATTAAGTTAAATAAAAATTTAGATCAAGAAGGAAGTAATGATACTTTAGTTAATCATAGAGCTAAAAAAGAAGACGAACAGAAGTTAGAGGGCAATCCAAGAACTATTGATCAAATTAAGAATATAGCTCAAGAGGAAAAACAGAAACCAGAAGTTAAACCAGAGATAAAAGCAATTGATAAAAGTTTAATCAATTCATTTGATGATCTTCTTAGTGTCTGTGCTTTAAAAAAAGAAATTAAATTGAAATATGAATTAGAAAAAAATGTAAATTTAGTAAAATTTGAAAAAAATAGAATTGAAATTTCGTTTAATGATAATTTAGATAAAGATTTTGTAAAAGATCTTTCTTCAAAACTCCATGAGTGGACTGGTGAAAGATGGATTATTACTTTTAGTAAATCTAAAGGCGAGATGTCAATTAAAGAAAAACAAAAAAACAAAAAAGATGAATTAATAAATGAAGTTAAAGATTTAGAGATTTATAAGAAAGTAATGCAAAAATTTCCTGATGCAGAACTTTTAGACGTTAAGTTAAATGAAAAAAAAGAGGATAAAAATGACTGATTTTACAAAAATTTTAGATAAAGCGAAAGAATTAGAAGCTAAAATGAAAGAAAGCCAAGAAAAAATCAAAGAGATTAAAGCAGAAGGTATCTCAGGATCTAATTCAGTTAAAATTACACTTGATGGAGAGGGAGAAATGCAAAAAATTCAATTATCAGATGAAATTATTAAAGAAGACAAGTCGATAATAGAAGATCTAATTGTTGCTGCTCATAATAGCGCAAAATCACAATTAAAAACTAAGACCACAGAGGAAATTTCAAAAGCCACAGGAGGTTTTGGAATACCTGGTTTTAAGTGGCCATTATAATTAATGCAAAATATTAATGAGATTGAGGAATTAATTAAATTAATTTCAAGGCTACCTGGACTAGGTCCTAAATCAGCTAAAAGAATCGTTCTTAAATTAATTAATAACCGAGACGAATTAGTTAAACCCATGGCAAGCACATTAGCTCAGGTTTATAAAAATGTAACAAGATGTAACTCATGTGGTTCATTAAAATCTAATTTAAATGGATGTGTAAATTGTGAAAGTCAAAAAGAAAAATATACAAAAATTTGTGTTGTGGAAGATATTGCAGATCAGTGGTCAATTGAAAACTCAAATATCTTTCAGGGATACTTTCATATTTTAGGTGGAACAATTTCTTCTGTAGGACAAAGAAAAGAAGATCTTTTAATTAACTCTTTAGTAGAACGAGTAATCAGAGAGGGTATTGAAGAGGTTATACTTGCAACAAGTGCAACTGTCGAGGGTCAGACTACTGCATATTATATTCAAGATAGTTTAAAAAATACTAATGCAAAAGTTACTAAACTAGCTCAAGGTTTACCAGTTGGTGGTGAAATTGAAAATTTAGATGACGGAACTTTATTTTCTGCTTTTAAAAATAGAGCTAATTTAAATTCTAATTCAGATTAAATTTTTTTTTTAATCTGTTTTGATGCAACAATGGTTCAGTGTAACCTGAAGGCTGTTCTTTACCTTTGAAAATTAAGTTACATGCAGTCTGAAAAGCTAAAGATCGATCAAAGTCGTCGGACATTTTGGTGTATCCAGTTCTTCCACTTCTAGTATGTGCAGAATCTTTTTCATTTTGTTTGTCTACTATTTTGGCCATTTCTTTCATAATTTCAGTAACCTGAATTTTAGTAGTAATTCCATGATGTATCCAGTTAGCAATATGTTGTGAAGATATTCTAAGTGTTGCTCTATCTTCCATCAGTCCAATGTTGTTTATATCTGGAACTTTAGAACATCCAACCCCTTGATCAATCCACCTAACTACATAACCAAGTAATGTTTGTGCAGAGTTTGATATTTCACTATTTATTTCTTCTACTGACCAATTTGGTCTATTTGCAACAGGAACTGTTAAAAGATCATCTAATTTTGCTTTTTCTCTTTTTGTAATATTTTTTTGTTCATCAAAGATATTGATTTCGTGATAATGTAATGAATGTAAGGCAGCTGCTGTTGGAGAGGGAACCCAGGCACAATTAGCTCCTGCTTTTAAGTGTCCTGTTTTTTGCTCCATCATATCTTTCATTTTATCAGGCATTGCCCACATTCCTTTTCCAATTTGAGCTTTTCCTGATAAGCCACATTTTAGCCCAACATCAACGTTGTTATTTTCATATGCCAAAATCCATTTAGAGGATTTCATATCTCCTTTTTTAATCATGGGTCCAGCTTCCATTGAAGTGTGCATTTCATCACCTGTTCTGTCTAAAAATCCAGTATTAATGAAGAAAACTCTATTTTTTAAAGTTCTTATACATTCTTTTAAATTTGATGATGTTCTTCTCTCTTCATCCATAATTCCTATTTTACAAGTGTATTTTTTTAAACCCAACACTTCCTCAACTTTAGAAAAAATCAAGTCTGTAAATTCAGTTTCATCTGGTCCATGCATTTTTGGCTTAACTATATAGATTGATCCAGTTCTTGAATTTGTTTTATTTTTTAAATCATGAATTGCTGCAGCAACAGTTATAAATGCGTCCATAATACCTTCGGGCACTTCGTTACCATTACTTAAAATTATCGAAGGGTTAGTCATTAAATGACCAACATTTCTAACCAACAATAAACTTCTTCCATGTAACTTAAGTCCTTTTCCATCTTTTGAAATATAACTTCTGTTTGGATTTAGTTTTCTTTCAAATAATTTACCATCTTTTTCAAATTGTGTTTTAAGATTTCCTTTCATTAATCCAAGCCAGTTTCTATAGCAAACAACTTTGTCTTCAGCATCTACTGCAGCCACACTGTCTTCGTTATCACAAATTGTTGAGACAGCAGCTTCTAAAATTATATCACTAATCCCAGCATGATCTTGTTGAGCACTAAAAGCTCTTGGATCTCTTAAAATTTCAATATGTAAGTTATTATTTTTCAATATAATTGCTGAAGGATTATCAGCCTCACCTCTATGACCAATAAATTTTTGTTCTTCAGCTAGATCAAATATGTCAGCACCCTTTAGGGTTTTTAACTTACCTTCTTTAATAGCAATACTCGTAATTTTGTGCCAACTAAGATTTTTAAGTGGAAAATGCTTATCTAAAAAATCTCTTGAATATTTAATAACCATTTCTCCTCTTAAAGGATCGTACCTTTCAGATACACTATCTTCAGATTGCTCTATAACATCAGTTCCATATAGACTATCATATAAACTCATCCATCTTGCATTTGCCGCATTAAGAGCATAGCGCGCATTCATAATTGGTACGACTAGTTGTGGTCCTGCTATTTTTGTTATTTCTTCATCTACATTTTCAGTTTCTATTGAAAAATCTTCTCCTTCTTCTTTTAAATATCCAATCTCATATAAAAACTTTTTATATTCATCTAGTTTAATTTCATTACCTTTGTTTTTAATATGCCAATCATCAATTTTTTTTTGCAAAGTTTGTCTAAAGTTTATTAATTCTCTATTTTGAGGCTCAAGTTCATTAACAATTTTCTCAAACCCTAACCAAAATTTATCAGATGAAATATCTGTATCTGTTAATAGCTCCTGATTAACAAAATTTAACAAACTTTCTGAAACTTTGAGAGTATGAATGTTTATATATTTATCTGGCATAGCACTTTTGTTACCCCATCTGTATTTTTGCCTGAGAGTTTTGCTCCTTCGGCGGAAATCAATCTCTTTCCAGAGTGTTATGCTTCGATCGGTCCTTTTGCCTGAGAGTTTCCGGGGTGGTTGCTCCTTCGGCGCTAAAAAGTTAATTAGTCTCTCCCGATGTGAAATTTGTATCCTTAAAAAATATTAAGTCAATTAATATTGCTAATAATTATTTTAATTAACATTTTATTGCCTTTTTTATAATTTAAATTCTATTATAAATACTCCATGAAAAATTATCTCAATTTTGAAACAGACATTAAAAATTTAGAATCTGAGATAGAAAAATTGAAAGATCCATATAATCAAGATGGTCTTTCTGAGGTAGACACTCAAAAAATATCTAGTACACAAGCTGAGCTTGATAAAAAATTAAAAGATATTTATTCAAACCTTGATCCTTGGCAAACCACGATGGTTGCTCGTCATGAGGACAGACCAAAATCTAAGTTTTTCATTGATAATTTGTTTGATGATTTCATTTCTTTGTCGGGAGACCGTTTTTATGGTGAGGACAAATCTGTTTTAACTGGATTTGCTAAATTTAATGGCACTTCAGTTTTAGTAATAGGTCAAGAGAAAGGTGAGAACTTAGAAACCAGAATTGAGAGAAATTTTGGAATGATGAGACCCGAAGGTTATCGTAAAACAATTCGATTAATGAATTTAGCAAATAAATTTAATATTCCAATAATATCATTTATAGACACACCAGGAGCTTATCCAGGTGTTGGAGCTGAGGAAAGAGGTCAAGCAGAGGCTATAGCTAAATCAATTGAGTGTTGCATGGAACTAAGTGTTCCAACTTTAGCAATTATTATTGGTGAAGGGGGTTCTGGAGGTGCAATAGCGTTAGCGTCATCTAACAAAGTGATTATGTTAGAAAATGCAATTTATTCAGTAATTTCCCCA
The DNA here is from genome assembly GCF_051200975.1 of Candidatus Pelagibacter bacterium nBUS_25. Classification (NCBI taxonomy): domain Bacteria; kingdom Pseudomonadati; phylum Pseudomonadota; class Alphaproteobacteria; order Candidatus Pelagibacterales; family Candidatus Pelagibacteraceae; genus Candidatus Pelagibacter; species Candidatus Pelagibacter bacterium nBUS_25. Next base: position 102,535 of record NZ_CP172846.1, read on the forward strand.
GAAGGATGTGCAACTATTTTGTGGAGAGATCCTAAAAAAATGCTTGATGCCGCAAAAGCAATGAAACTTTCAGCAAAAGATTTATTAGAATTAAAAGTTATTGATGAGATAATTCCTGAACCATTAGGGGGCGCTCACAGAGATAGAGATCAAATGTTAGAAGGTCTAAGAGACTCTATATCAAAAAATTTAAATTATTTTAAAGATCTATCATCTGAAGAAATAATGAATGAAAGAAAAAATAAATTTTTAAAAATTGGAAGAAATAAAGGATTTATAAGTAACTCTGAGGATTTAAGCACTCTGACAGTTAAAAGTAATAATTTTGATAAAATTTTAAAATCAAAAAGATTTTTAATAGGCTCTACAATTGTTGGCATAGCTTTATTGCTTATTGCCTTTACTTTATTTTAAAATTTATAAAGCACCACAGCAATGTTTGAATTTTTTTCCAGAGCCACATGAGCAAGGTTCGTTTCTACCAATTTTTTTCCCACTTTTAATTTGATCTACCATTGTTTTTTTGTTTTCTTCTTGTTGTTCTGTAACAACTTTTAAATTCATTAATATAGTTACAAAATCTAATTTTAATTTATTTAATAAATTTGAAAATAGATCAAAAGCTTCCTTTTTATACTCGATTAAGGGGTCCCGTTGCCCATAAGATCTAAGCCCAATCACCTGTCTTAGTTGTTCTAAATATTGAATATGTGATTTCCAATTTAAATCTATTGACTGTAAAAAAATTCTTTTTTCAATTTCTTTTGCATGATCTTCACCTAAAAGTTTAATTCTTTCATTTCTTGAGTCTGAAAATTTATTTATAATTTTTTCTTTTATTTCTTCATCTTTTGCAGAAATTAATTCTTTCAATTCTAATTCATCAAAACTTTTACCAACAATCTGTTTCAGACGATTACTAAACTCATTACTTTTAGGATTTGATAAATTTTGAATTTTTAATTTAATGATATCTTGAATTATTTCTTCCAAAAATTCATCAGAGTAGTCAAATATATTTAGACTATTCATTGCATTTTTTCTTTGAGAAAATATGACATGCCTTTGATCATTTAAAACATTATCAAATTTAATTAAAGTTTTTCTAATATCAAAGTTTCTAGCTTCCACTTTTTGTTGAGCTCTTTCTAGTGCTTTGTTAATCCATGGGTGATCAATGCTTTCTCCATTCCTAAGCCCTAATTTTTCTAGCATTTTATTCATAGACTCTGATCCAAAAATTCTCATTAGATCGTCCTCAAGACTCACATAAAATATGGAGCTACCTTCATCGCCTTGTCTTCCTGCTCTACCTCTTGCTTGATTATCAACTCTCCTTGACTCCATTCTTTCAGTTCCAACTACAAATAACCCACCTAAAGATTTTATTTTGTTTTTATCTTTTTTAAGTTGAACCTCTTCTATAGACCCTTTCCTTCCACCTAGCTGAATATCTACCCCTCTTCCAGAAATACTTGTTGTGATAATTACTGATTTTTCTTTACCTGCATTAGCTATTATATCTGCTTCATTCTCATGATTTTTAGCATTTAATACAACATGTTTAATATTTTTTTTCTTTAACAAGGTTGAGTAAATTTCAGATTTGTTAATGCTAGATGTGAAAATTAAAATTGGTTGACCATCATTATGACATTCAACAATTTTTTCAATAATTGCATTATTTTTCTCATTTTCTGTTCTAAAAATTTGATCATTATGATCTTTTCTAATCATTTCATTATTAGTTGGAATAATCACAACAGTTAAATTATAAATTTCAAAAAATTCTTCAGCTTCTGTTGCAGCAGTTCCAGTACATCCAGATATTTTTTTATAAAGTTTAAAATAATTTTGATATGTTATTGAAGCTAAGGTTTGATTTTCTGCTTGAATATTTATTCGCTCTTTTGCTTCTAGTGCTTGATGTAAACCATCACCAAATCTTCTACCCTCAAGTATTCTACCAGTCAGCTCATCTATAATTTTCAAGCTTTCATCTTTAACAATATAATCTTTACCTTTTTCAAATAAATGATTAGCTCGAAGCGCTTGATTGACATGATGAACTAAATGTAAATTTTCAGGATCATAAAAGTTATTATTTTTTAAAATACCAGCGCTGGAAAAAATTCTCTCCACATTATTAATTCCATCGTTAGTTAAAAGAATACTTTTTTCTTTTTCATCTATTTCATAATCTTTATCGTTTAACTGTCTTACAAGTTTATCAACAGCAAGATACTGAGCAGTTTTATCTTCAGCTGAACCAGATATAACCAACGGAGTTCTGGCCTCATCGATTAGACACGAATCGATCTCATCAACTATAGAAAATGAATGTTCTCTTTGAACCATTTCATTTTCTGAAAATTTCATATTATCTCTTAAATAATCAAACCCAAGTTCACTATTGGTTGCATATGTGATGTCACAATTATAATTTCTCTTTCTTTCATTATCATCTTGATCGTTATTGATGTAACCAGATGACAAACCTAAAAAGTTGTAGATTTGCCCCATCTCTATAGAGTCTCTTTTTGCCAGATAATCGTTAACAGTAACAATATGAACACCTTTTTCAGCAAGGGCATTTAAATAGGCAGCAAGAGAAATTGTGAGAGTTTTCCCCTCCCCAGTTCTCATCTCTGCAATTTTTCCTTCGTGAAGGACAACTCCACCGATCATTTGAACATCAAAGTGTCTTTCATTACGGGTTCTTTTTGAAGCCTCTCTTACTAGCGCAAATGCCTCTGGCAAAAGCTCATCTAAGTTTTTTCCTTGATTAATTTGATCTTTATATTCTTGAGTTTTTTTTGGAAAATCTAAGTCATCTAGTTTTTTAAATTCATCTTCAAGTGAATTAATTGTATTTACAATTTTACCAATTCTATCCAGTTCTTTTTGATTGCTAGATTTAATAAATTTTGTGATTAGATTTAATGGATTAAACATGAGTATTTGATTTATTCTTTACTTATATTGTTTAATATATGTATTAAATTATTATTTTAAACACTATGGGAATTAATTTATCAAACTTTTTATCTTCAAAATCAAAAAATGCTAGAATGATTGATTTTCAAGACCTTGACCATGTTGATGGTCTGTCTATCGCTGTTGTTAGTGCAAATTTGTACAATGATAATAGAGATGATCTGGCTATGTTTTATTTTAGAGATGGAGCCAATTATGCTTCAGTATATACACAGTCAAAAATAGTATCTGAGAATATTAAATGGAATTTAAATCAAAATAGCAAAAGAATTTATTCTCTTCTAGTCAACACTCGGAATGCCAACGCTTTTACGGGCAAACAAGGATATGAAAGTTTAAAAAATTTATCAGAAACTATTTCATCTGAATTAACTAAAAAACAAGAACAAGATGAAGATATGGCAAAAAAAATTATACCAAAAGATATAATGTTTGGTTGTACAGGAACTATTGGAGAACCTTATCCCTATGAAAAAATTTCTAATCAAATTTCAAGTTTAATTAATAAAATTAAATATACCCAAAATAAATTTATTTGGATGAAAGCTGCACTTAGTATTATGACAACCGACACTAAACCAAAGATGGCAATGGAAGAATGTACAATTGCTAACAAAAAGATTAGGATTTATGGGATAGCAAAAGGCTCAGGGATGATCCATCCAAATATGGCAACTACCCTAGCTTATGTGTTTACGGATGCGAAAATATCAAATGATATTTTGAATAAATTGCTTAAAAAAAATATATCAACAACTTTTAATGCCATAACTTGTGACGGCGATACAAGTACTAATGATATGGCAACTATTTTTGCAACAGGTAAAGCAAATAATGCTCAAATTAAAAATATAAATGATAAAAAAATACAAAATTTTGACAAGTCTCTAAATAAGGTCTTGTTAAATTTAGCAAAAAGAGTGGTTTCAGATGGTGAGGGATCTTCAAAGTTTGTGACGATTAATGTTAAAAAGTGTAAATCAGAAATAGAGGCTAAGCAGATTGGTCTTTCAATTGCTAACTCACCATTAGTTAAAACTGCAATTGCTGGTGAGGATCCTAATTGGGGCAGAATAATTATGGCAATAGGCAAAGCTGGACCAAAAATAAATTTGAAAAAACTTTTAATTAAATTTGGAAATTTGAAAATTGTAAAAGATGGAAAATTATATCAAAATTATGATGAGACAAGGACTGCAGAGTATATGAAAAATGAAAATATTGATCTCGATATTGAAATTTTTACAGGAAAGAAAAGTTTTACTGTTTATACAATGGACTTTACAAAAAAATATATTGATATTAATGCAGACTACAGAAGTTAGTAGTGTTGAAAATTTTACGATAATAATTATTTCTGGAATATGATCAAATACAAATTAGCATGCAAAAATTGTGAAACTACTTTTGATAGTTGGTTTGCATCATCCAAGGAATTTGAAAAATTAAAAAAAAAAATCTTTTATCCTGTCTTATTTGTAATTCTACAAAAGTAGACAAAACACTTATGGCACCAAGTATTAAGAATAACAAAAAAGATACAGAAAATGATTTACAACTAGATAAATATAACAACATAAAAAAAACTATTAAAAGTTATCAAAAATTTATTAAAGAAAATTTTAAGTTTGTTGGTGAAAATTTTGCGTATGAAGCTAGATCTATACACTATAATCCTAAAAAGAAACCCAAAGGCATTTATGGAAATGCTTCCAAGAAAGATCTTATTGAGCTGAAAGAAGAGGGTATTGATGCTCAGATGATACCTTGGGTAGAGGACAAAGATAATTAGAGTTTTATAGATTTTACAATATAATTAATTGAAGTATCTGAGGAAACACTCCATTCATCTTTAATTATATTAAAATTCATTCCATCTAACTTTTCTAGTTTTAAATTATTTTTATTTAAAATTTTTTTAAGATCTTCTGGGTTAACAAATTTTTCCCAATCATGAGTTCCTATTGGAAGCCATCTCAAAACATATTCTGCTCCAATTATTGCAAACATATATGATTTTAATGTTTTATTAAGAGTTGCAACAAACATAAGACCATTTTTTTTAAGAAGTTTTGAACAAGAATTTATAAAAAAATTGATATCTTCAACATGTTCAACTATTTCCATATTTAAAATTACATCAAATTTTTTTTGAATTTTTAATTTTTCAGGCGATGTACATAAATAATTAATTTCAAGATTATTTTTTTTTGCATGCAACTTTGCAATATTAATATTTTTATTTGATGCATCAATTCCAGTTACATTTGCGCCCAATCTTGTCATTGGCTCGGAAAGAAGTCCACCCCCACATCCTATATCTAATATATTAATTTTATCTAAAGGTTTTTGTTTAGCTTTTAATTTAAAACTACTAATAATGTTTTCTCTAATATATTTAATTCTTATTGGGTTAAACTTGTGAAGTGGTTTAAATTTCCCACTTGGGTCCCACCATTCAGCTGCCATTTTTGAAAATTTTTCAATTTCTTTTTTATTTACACTACTCATAATCGATAATTAGTTGACATAACAACTAAGATGTATTTTATCAATTATTTATTAAATTATAATAAATATTTTTGATCAATGAAAACTGTTGTTTTAAAGTTTGGTGGAACTTCCGTAGGAAGTATCGATAGAATTAAAAAGGTATGTAAAATTATATCTTCCTACAAAAAGAAGAAATATAAAGTTGTAGTAATCTCCTCTGCTATGAGTGGTGTTACAAATGAACTAGTAAATAAATCAAAGTTAATAAGTAACAATTTTGACAAGGCAGAATATGACACTCTATTGTCTACAGGAGAACAAGTTTCTTGTGCCTTAATAGCGGGAAGATTAAATCATGTTGGGTTTAAATCTAGATCTTGGTTATCTTGGCAGATACCGATTATAACTGAGGGTCCATACTCAGCAGCGAGAATTAATAGGGTAGTTTCAAAAGAATTAAAAAACTATCTAAAAACTGGAGGTATTCCTGTGATAACTGGTTTTCAAGGAATAAACAAAAATTATAGACTAACGACAATTGGTAGAAGTGGCTCAGATGCTACAGCAATTATGTTAGCTAAATTTATTAAAGCAGATGAGTGTATAATTTATACTGATGTAGATGGTGTTTATACCACGGATCCTAGACAGTACAAAAATGCAAAAAAAATTAAAAAAATATTTTATGATGAAATGTTAGAGATGGCTTCTTTAGGCTCAAAAGTTATGCAACCAACTTCCGTCCAAGATGCAAAACTGAATAAAATAGATATACAAGTTAAATCCTCATTTGTTTCAAAGCCTGGAACGTTGATCACAAATTCTTCCAAAGCCTTTAGTGATCAAATAATTACTGGAATTTCATCAACAAAAAATGATGCAAAAATTACAATTGAAGGAGTTAAAGATAGACCGGGAGTAGCAGCATCCATTTTTAAACCACTATCTCATAATTTGATAAATGTAGATATGGTTGTTCAGAATATTTCACTTAATGGTAAAGAGACAGATCTTACATTTACAATCAAGTGTGATGACCTAAAAAAAGCAGAAAAATTAATAAAACAGAATAAAAAGATATCCTATAAAAAATTATCTTTTGATAAGAATGTATCTAAAGTTTCAATTATTGGAGTTGGAATGATAACAACTCCTGGAATAACTTATCGAATGTTTCAAGCTTTAGCTTCAAAAAAGATAAACATCTTAGTAATATCTACTTCTGAAATCAAAATTTCAGTTTTAGTTGCTGCTAATCAAGTAAAAAAAGCTATAGCTGTATTACATAAAGAATTTAAATTAGACTAAATTTTATGAGCCTCAGGCCCTTCAGAAATATTAATCGAAAAAAAACCAAAGTAATAAATGTTGGTGATGTAATGGTTGGTGGAGACAATCCAATTTCAGTTCAGTCAATGACCAATACTTTGACAACCGATGTTAAAGCTACAATTAATCAAATAAATGCAATTCATGAAGAAGGAGCAGACATTGTAAGAGTTTCATGTCCAGATGAGGACTCTACAAGAGCATTAAAAGACATAACTCAAAATGTAAAACTGCCAGTTATTGCAGATATTCATTTTCATCATAAGCGAGCAATAGAAGCTGCTGAAAATGGAGCAAAATGTTTGAGAATAAACCCAGGTAATATTGGTGATAAACAAAAAATTTACGATATCTTAAGTGCAGCAAAAGATAATGATTGTTCAATAAGAATTGGTGTTAATGCAGGATCACTTGAAAAAGATATTCTTGAAAAATATAAAGAACCTTGTCCAGAAGCTTTAGTGGAAAGTGCTTTAAGAAATATAAAAATTTTAGAAGACCAAAATTTTTTTAATTTCAAAGTCAGTGTTAAGTCGTCTGATGTTTTTTTATCAATTGCAGCTTACCGACAACTTTCAAAAGTAATGGATTATCCATTACATCTTGGAATAACAGAGGCTGGTGGTTTTGTTTCAGGAAGTGTAAAATCATCTATTGGGCTTGGAGCACTACTTTTAGATGGAATTGGGGACACTATAAGAATTTCGCTATCTGATAACCCGGTAAAAGAAATTAAAATTGGTAATGAAATTTTAAAGTCATTAGGATTAAGAAATAGAGGAGTTAAGATTATATCTTGCCCATCATGTGCAAGACAAGCATTTCAAGTAATTGATACTGTTAAGATTTTAGAGGATAAATTATCACATATAAAAACTCCAGTTACACTATCTATAATTGGATGTGTAGTGAATGGACCTGGTGAAGCAGCGATGACAGATGTGGGTATTACTGGTGGTGGTAAGGGAAACAATATGCTTTATCTTTCTGGTGTTCAGAGTAAAAAAGTATTAACAAATGAAATAATTGATAAAGTTGTCACTGAAGTTGAAAAAAAAGCTTCAGAATTAGAAAAAAACAATGATACCAGCAAAAACAATTGAAGAACTTATATTAAAACATTCATCATTAGAAAAAGATTTGTCTTCTGGTGAAATTGACAAAAAGATATTTGCAGAAAAATCAAAAGAGTATTCAGATGTTAACGAAATTATAGAAAATGCTAAAAAATATTTATCGTATGAGAATGACAAAAAAGACTTAGAGAAAATTTTAGATGATAATTCTTCAGATAAAGAATTAAAAGATATGGCTGAATTAGAATTAACAGATTTAAAAAATGAATTTGAAATAAATGAGAAAAAATTAAAATTATTTTTGCTTCCAAAAGATGAGGCTGATAAAAAAAATGCAATCATAGAAATAAGAGCAGGCACAGGAGGTTTGGAAGCAAGCCTGTTTGCTTCAGATCTTTTTAAGATGTATGAAAAAGTTAGTCACAAAAAAAAATGGACACTAGAATTGATCTCAATTTCAAGAAGTGATGCTGGAGGATTAAAAGAGGTTATAGCATCAATAAAAGGAACTAATATCTATTCAACTTTAAAATATGAAAGTGGCGTCCATAGAGTTCAAAGAGTACCAGATACTGAAACCCAAGGAAGAGTTCACACTTCGGCTGCAACAGTTGCGGTATTACCTGAGGCAGAGGAAGTTGATTTAAAAATAAATGAGTCTGATCTTAGGATAGATGTTTTTAGAGCCGGTGGGCCAGGAGGACAATCAGTTAATACTACTGATAGTGCAGTTAGAATTACCCATATTCCAACAGGACTATCTGTTTCCCAGCAAGATGAAAAGTCTCAACATAAAAATAAAGCTAAAGGTATGAAAATTTTAAGGTCAAGGTTATACGAATTAGAAAGATCAAGAATTGACCAGGAAAGATCACAAGATAGAAAAACAAAAATAGGGACAGGTGATAGATCTGAAAGAATTAGAACTTATAATTTCCCCCAAGGAAGAGTAACAGATCACAGAATTAATTTAACGCTCCATAGATTAGAAGAATTTTTAGAGGGCGAAGCCTTTGATGAAATGATTGAGTCATTAACACTGCAAGCACAAGAAGATAGTTTGAGTAGTTTAAATTAAATGAATATTCAGTCAGCAATTATAGAAGGAACAAATGTTTTAAAAGACAAATCTATTTTATCAGCCCAACTCGACACAGAAATTTTAATGGGTAAAGCTTTAGGTAAAAATCGTGAATACATCATTTTAAATCATGATGAAGTTTTAAATATTGATAATTTAGAATATTTTAAAAAATTAGTTCAAGAACGAGCTACTAGAAAGCCAATAGCTTATCTTTTAAACAAAAAGTTTTTTTGGAAAAGTGAATTTTGTGTCAATAAAAATACTCTTATACCACGTCCTGATACAGAAATTGTTATAGAGCAAATTTTAAAAGTTACTAAGAATAAGAATTACTTAAGAATACTTGATATTGGAGTTGGCTCAGGGTGCATTCTTTTGAGTGTCCTAAAAGAGAGAAAGAATTTTTATGGAACTGGAATAGATATTAGTAAAAAGTCATTAGAAATATCTAAAATTAATGCAAAAAAGCTCTTTGTAGATGAAAGAGTAAAATTTTATAAATCAAATGTTGACAAATTTGTTCAAGGCAAATATGATCTGATTGTTTCTAATCCCCCTTATATTAAAAAAAGTGATTTAAAATATTTGGAGAGTGATGTTTTAAAGTTTGAGCCTAAATTAGCTCTAGATGGTGGATTAGATGGTTTATCAGTAATCAGAAAAGTTATAAAAAAATCATCTGAACTGTTAAAAAAAAACGGAAAATTTATTTTAGAGATTGGTTTTGATCAAAAAAGTAAAGTAATTAAATTATTAAACAATAAGGATTTTTATATAAATAGTACTGTTAAGGATCTTGCTAAGAATGATCGCTGTATAGTCAGTACCAAAATATAATTAATTAGATATATGGTAACATTTAGAAATAATAATAATACTAGAAGAAATAATTTTAGAAGAAATGATAGAAATTATAAAAGTAATGGAGATAGACCAAAATTTGGATCAAATTATTCAAATAATGACAACTTTAAAAGAAAAGCTCCAGGCAGAAATAACCACAATGCTCCGAAGTTAATTGAAAAATATAATGATTTAGCTAGAGAGGCTTCTTCTAATGGAGATAAGATATTGTCTGAAAATTATCTTCAGCATGCCGACCACTTCACAAGGATTTTGAACGAACAAGAAAATTATAAAAAACTAAAATTTGCTGAAAACAAATCTCATGAAAATGCTTTGGAAACACAGGAATCACGTGATAAATCTGAAGAAGGTAGTGTTGAAGATGAGAAAATTGTGGCAGAAATTAAACCAATTCTGAAAAATAAAACTGAAGCAAATTAGTTTAATCCAATAATTTTTTCAGACTTTTGAACATCTAATTTTATTTTAATAGTTTCAAATAGTTTTCTATTTTTCCCTTTCAAAACTTTACCTGATGGAAGCTTTAGCTTCTGAGAGTTAACTTTTTTTCCATTGACAATGACTTCATAGTGCAAATGAGGTCCTGTTGATTTTCCAGTTGAGCCAACATAGCCAATAGTTTGACCTTGTTTAACTCTAATACCTTTTTTAATACCTCGTGCAAATTTTGACATGTGAGCATAAATTGTTTCATATGTAGAGTTGTGTCTTATTTTAACACAATTTCCACCACCTCCACACCAACCAGCTTTTTTGATTATACCATTTCCAGAAGCCATAATTGGTGTTCCTTTTGGTGCAGCAAAATCAGTTCCCCTATGCATTTTGTTAAATCCATCAATAGGATGTTTTCTCATTCCAAATGATGAAGACAACCTTGCACCATTAATAGGTGTTTTCATTAATGCCTTTTGTACACTTTTTCCATTTTTATCATAATGACCTTCAGCATTTTCTTTATCAAAATAATATAATGAATTATCTTGACCACTTAACTTAAGATTTGCAAAAAGAATTTCCCCTGACTCAACTATTTTATTGTTCTCATCAACGAACACCTCATACATAATTTGAAATATATCTTCTTTACGAATATCTCTTTGAAAATCTACTTGAAATCCATAAATTCTAGCAAATTCAATTATAGTGTTTGGTGGTATATTTTTATCTGTTGCAGCTTTATAAAGACTTTGAAGTATTGTATTTTCTTTATATATAATTTTTTTATCTAATTTTACAGTCAGTATTTTTTCGTTAAATTTTAACTCGTCACTATTCTTTGATAAATAAATTTTTTCAGTATTTGAGATTTGAAAAATAAATTCTTTTATTTTATTATTAGTTTGATCTAAAATAATTTGAATTTTTTGATTAGTATTTAATTTATTTATGTTGAATTTTTTTAAAAGACTTTCTTTAATTGCACTAATTTCTTCTTTTTCAATTGAATAATCATTAAGAATTTTATCAAAAGTTTCTCCAGATTTAATTTTGTGATTAAATTTTTTATATTTAGGTTCTAAGTTATTAATAATTTCATTAAGAGTTTTTTTGAAATAAATATTATTTATAAAATTATTATATTGATTTTTACTTAAACTTTTTTGATGATTAGATAACACTGCAACTGTTATTGTAAAAATAACTAGAAAAATTAATCCTGATATTTTTAAGTTTTTAAAAAAATGTGATTGTAATTTTTTAAGCATTTATTAATGTTTTGATTAGAATTATTAGTTTAGCATGGTGAAAAAATCAAAAAAAACCCAATAAAATCATCAATTTTTAATATTTTTTTTATTCATAAATGCTTGATTTCCTTTTATATTAGCCTATAAGCGTCACACTTTCTCACGAATATTATTGTTAACACAATAGATAAGTGTGGATTATTGGGCTTTTTAGACCCAATTAGCTATTTAAAAAGTAAAAATTTAAGAAGAGAAGTGTGGACGGTTAAGGTTACCAAAATTTGTCGTACACACTTCAACATTATATAAATTTTATTCTTAGAATTTATATAGAAGCTAGTGTGCGCCGTTTTTAAACTTGAGAGTTTGATCATGGCTCAGAACGTACGCTGGCGGCACGCCTAACACATGCAAGTCGAACGAAGTAGCAATACTTAGTGGCAGACGGGTGAGTAACATGTAGGTATCTGCCCTTTGGCCTGGAATAACACGAGGAAACTTGTGCTAATACCGGATAAGTCTTTACGGAGAAAGCTTTATGCACCATTGGATGAGCCTGCACTTGATTAGTTTGTTGGTGGGGTAATGGCCTACCAAGACTGTGATCAATAGCTGATTTGAGAGGATGATCAGCCACATTGGGACTGAGACACGGCCCAAACTCCTACGGGAGGCAGCAGTGGGGAATCTTGCACAATGGAGGAAACTCTGATGCAGCGATGCCGCGTGAGTGAAGAAGGCCTTTGGGTTGTAAAGCTCTTTCGTCGGGGAAGAAAATGACTGTACCCGAATAAGAAGGTCCGGCTAACTTCGTGCCAGCAGCCGCGGTAATACGAAGGGACCTAGCGTAGTTCGGAATTACTGGGCTTAAAGAGTTCGTAGGTGGTTGAAAAAGTTAGTGGTGAAATCCCAGAGCTTAACTCTGGAACTGCCATTAAAACTTTTCAGCTAGAGTATGATAGAGGAAAGCAGAATTTCTAGTGTAGAGGTGAAATTCGTAGATATTAGAAAGAATACCAATTGCGAAGGCAGCTTTCTGGATCATTACTGACACTGAGGAACGAAAGCATGGGTAGCGAAGAGGATTAGATACCCTCGTAGTCCATGCCGTAAACGATGTGTGTTAGACGTTGGAAATTTATTTTCAGTGTCGCAGGGAAACCGATAAACACACCGCCTGGGGAGTACGACCGCAAGGTTAAAACTCAAATGAATTGACGGGGACCCGCACAAGTAGTGGAGCATGTGGTTTAATTCGAAGATACGCGCAGAACCTTACCAACACTTGACATGTTCGTCGCGACTCTAAGAGATTAGAGTTTTCGGTTCGGCCGGACGAAACACAGGTGCTGCATGGCTGTCGTCAGCTCGTGTCGTGAGATGTTGGGTTAAGTCCCGCAACGAGCGCAACCCTCACTTTTAGTTGCCATCATTAAGTTGGGCACTCTGAAAGAACTGCCAGTGATAAGCTGGAGGAAGGTGGGGATGACGTCAAGTCCTCATGGCCCTTACGTGTTGGGCTACACACGTGCTACAATGGTATCTACAACAGGAAGCAAGACTGCGAAGTTAAGCAAATCCCTAAAAGATACCTCAGTTCGGATTGCACTCTGCAACTCGAGTGCATGAAGCTGGAATTACTAGTAATCGTGGATCAGCGTGCCACGGTGAATGCGTTCCCGGGTCTTGTACACACCGCCCGTCACACCATGGGAGTTGGTTCTACCTTAAGGCAAGGTTTCAAACCCTTGACCACGGTATAGTCAGCGACTGGGGTGAAGTCGTAACAAGGTAGCCGTAGGGGAACCTGCGGCTGGATTACCTCCTTTCTAAGGATGAATGAAAGTAAAATTTCATTCTAAATAATATACATCGGTAATGTTGACCGTCCTCATTTCTCTTCTTAAAGTAATGTTTCCTTCTTGTAGGGCCGGTAGCTCAGTTGGTTAGAGCACACCCTTGATAAGGGTGGGGTCGAAAGTTCGAGTCTTTCTCGGCCCACCATACTTAACTGGGGGATTAGCTCAGCTGGGAGAGCGCCTGATTTGCATTCAGGAGGTCAGCGGTTCGATCCCGCTATCCTCCACCAGGAAACATTTAGTTATAAAAACTGTGAATAAATTTAATAATTAATATCAATATCTATATCCGAACATTAGTAATGTTATTAGCTAATGTTCAAAATAAAAATTTGATCACAACATAGATAAATTTTTCTGTAAAAAGAATTTTTTTCTGTGCATAAATCAAGCGTTTAAGGGCGTGTAGTGGATGCCTTGGCACTGAAAGCCGATGAAGGACGTGATATACTGCGATAAGTTTCGGGGAGCTGTATGTAAGTTTTGATCCGAAAATTTCCGAATGGGGAAACCCACCACTTTATGTGGTACTTTAAACTGAATACATAGGTTTAAAGAGACAACCTGGAGAACTGAAACATCTAAGTAACCAGAGGAAAAGAAATCAATTGAGATTCCGTTAGTAGTGGCGAGCGAACGCGGACTAGGCCAGTAGTTTTGTTAAAAAAATTTGAATAGTTTGGAAATGCTAACCATAGAGGGTGATAGTCCCGTATGAGTAATGTTTAACAAAATTCTTGAGTAAAGCGGGACACGTGAAATCCTGCTCGAATATAGGGGGACCACCCTCTAAGCCTAAATACTCTTCAGTGACCGATAGTGAACTAGTACCGTGAGGGAAAGGTGAAAAGAACCCCTATTAGGGGAGTGAAATAGAACCTGAAACTGCATGCCTACAATCAGTCGAAGCTCTTTTTAGAGTGACGGCGTACCTTTTGTATAATGGGTCAGTGACTTAATTTATTAAGCAAGCTTAAGCCATCTAGGTGTAGGCGCAGCGAAAGCAAGTCTTAATAGGGCGATTAGTTTAATGAATTAGACCCGAAAACGAATGAGCTTACCATGAGCAGGTTGAAAGTTGGGTAACACCAACCGGAGGACCGAACCAGTTGACGTTGAAAAGTCTTTGGATGACTTGTGGTAAGGGGTGAAAGGCCAACCAAATTCGTAGATAGCTGGTTTTCCGCGAAAACTATTTAGGTAGTGCGATGAATAAATAGATGCTTAGAGGTAGAGCACTAAATGGGCTAGGGGGAAGAGATTCTTACCAAACCTAATAAAACTCCGAATGCTAAGTATTGTTCTTCATCAGACAGACTGTGGGTGCTAAGGTCCATGGTCGAGAGGGAAAGAGCCCAGACCACCAGATAAGGTCCCCAAATTATGATTAAGTGTGAAAGGATGTGGAAATTCCTTAACAGCCGGGAGGTTGGCTTAGAAGCAGCCATCCTTTAAAGATAGCGTAACAGCTCACCGGTCTAATAGAGTTTCTGCGCCGAAGATGTAACGGGGCTAAAATCATATACCGAATCTGTGGGTTTATAAAACTTTCGAGTTTTATAAGCGGTAGCGGAACGTTCTGTAAGCCTGTGAAGGGATACCCGTGAGGGATCCTGGAGGTATCAGAAGTGCGAATGCTGACATAAGTAACGATAAAAGAAGTGAAAAACTTCTTCGCCGAAAATCCAAGGGTTTCTGCGCAAGGTTAATCCGCGCAGAGTTAGTCGGCACCTAAGGCGAGGGCGAAAGCCGTAGTCGATGGAAATAAGGTTAATATTCCTTAACCAGATGGTAGTGACGGATCTTGTAAGTTGTGTACTCTTAATGGATTGAGTATGCCGCGAAAAGGTTCCAAGAAATAGCTCCATCATTAGACCGTACCCTAAACCGACACAGGTGGATTAATAGAGTATATTTAGGCGCTTGAGAGAATGATGTTGAAGGAACTCGGCAAAATGCTTCCGTAACTTCGGGATAAGGAAGACCTGTTTTTAGGCAACTAGAGATGGGTGGCACAAGCCAGGGAGAAGCGACTGTTTATCAAAAACACAGGGCTCTGCTAACACGTAAGTGGATGTATAGGGTCTGACGCCTGCCCGGTGCTGGAAGGTTAATGCGGTTGGTGCAAGCTAACTTCTGAAGCCCCAGTAAACGGCGGCCGTAACTATAACGGTCCTAAGGTAGCGAAATTCCTTGTCGGGTAAGTTCCGACCTGCATGAATGGCGTAACGATTTCTCCGCTGTCTCCAACATCAACTCAGTGAAATTGAATTCTCCGTGAAGATGCGGAGTTCGCGTAGTTAGACGGAAAGACCCCGTGCACCTTTACTGCAACTTTACATTGGTATTAGGAAAAACATATTTAGTATAGGAGGGAGACATTGAAGCAAAGGCGTTAGCTTTTGTGGAGTCACCAGTGAAATACCTCTTTTGTTTTTCTTGATATCTAACTGATTGCCGTCATCCGGCATCAAGACATTGTATGGTGGGTAGTTTGACTGGGGCGGTCGCCTCCCAAATAGTAACGGAGGCGTGCGAAGGTAGGCTCAGAACGGTCAGAAATCGTTCGTAGAGTGCAATGGCATAAGCCTGCCTGACTGTGAGACTGACAAGTCGAGCAGAGACGAAAGTCGGTCATAGTGATCCGGTGGTTCTGAGTGGAAGGGCCATCGCTCAACGGATAAAAGGTACGCCGGGGATAACAGGCTGATACTGCCCAAGAGCTCATATCGACGGCAGTGTTTGGCACCTCGATGTCGGCTCATCACATCCTGGGGCTGGAGCAGGTCCCAAGGGTTTGGCTGTTCGCCAATTAAAGTGGTACGTGAGCTGGGTTCAGAACGTCGTGAGACAGTTCGGTCCCTATCTGCTATGCGTGTAGAAGAATTGAGAGGAGTTGACCCTAGTACGAGAGGACCGGGTTGAACATACCACTGGTGGACCGGTTGTAGCGCCAGCTGCAGTGCCGGGTAGCTAAGTATGGACGAGATAACTGCTGAAAGCATCTAAGCGGGAAACTCACCTCAAAACTAGTTCTTCCTATAGAGCCGTGGTAGACCACCACGTTGATAGGCCAGATGTGGAAGCGCAGTAATGCGTGCAGCTGACTGGTACTAATAGCTCAATTGGCTTGATTTATGCACTGAAAAAAATTTTAATTTATTTAAGATAGGTGATATTATAATTTCTAACCCCAACCTAACACAGGGTTTTTTTACAAAAATTTATTTTTTAATTAATACAAAGTGATTTGGTATAATTAACAAATCTGCTACTTGATCTCCCTCACTATTGACACGAGTAGATAAAATTTTTTGTTTCTTTTCTATTTTAAGATTTATATTTTTTTTATTATAAAAATTATCTTTAATAAATTTTATTCTTGCTCTTTTTTCATATTTTTTTACTAAACTTTCAAAATAATCTTTTGAATGAACATCAAAATACTCAAAAGCTCTAGGATTTCCTTTTTTATCAAACTCATCTTTTGGATGAACGTTTGTAAACTTAAACCATTTAGAATTAAAAACCATTTGTATCCTGTATGAAATTTTATGAATAGGGGTCCTTATTAAAATAATTTTTCTGGTAACTCTCAATAATTCTTTAATTGGATCTTCTATACTTGGAATATGAGTTAATACATTGCTACAAATACTAATATCGAAGCTATTATTTTTAAAAGGCAATTTTTGGACCCAGCCTTTTTTAAAATTTACATTTTTATCTTTAGACCATATTTTTTTTGCTTCATTAATATGTAATGCCCATGGGTCTATTCCAGTATATTTTAAGTTATGATTTTTAAATTCTCTTAAAAAACTTCTATAAAAATGACCCGTTAGGCAACCAGCATCAAGAATAGCATCATCTTTTTTAATATACTTTTTTAAAATTTTCATGTGAGCTTTAGCAACTTCCATTTCAGGAAATATACCTTTAGATCGCTTTATAGAAGTTTGAAGGTAAGTTTTATTTTTTTCACTTACATCATAGCATTGATTATATTTTTTTTTTATCATTTGACGACTTCTTTTTTATAATTTTGACTTTCTTTAAACCATCTTTTAAAAAATTCTTTAATATCTTTAGCTTTATCAAGTTTTAAATTTTTTTCTTCTATTCTATCAATTTTTTTTGCAATAATTAGTAGATAGTCACTATCTATATATCTATTTATAAATACAGGTCTAAATTTGTTAAGCACAAGTAAATTTGAAAGTGAGTTTTTGGTAAAATGAAATGGGTGAAGGTCTGGGTTATTTTTCCCAAAATACATTTGCAAAGGTTTTTTAAATGGTACTAAAATTCTACTGCTTTCAGCAACTACTATGTACCCATTTTTTTTTATTAAATTTGAGGCATTACTTACAATTTCAAAACAATTAGAAGTATTACATAAGGTCCACATAATTGTACCAACATCAAATTTCTTTTTTTTATTTAACAAATAAAATTCCTCAATAGTCCCATTAAAATTTTTAATTTTATTTTTTGTTAGAAGAGCACAATTCTTTTTTGAGGGCTCAATTCCAAACCCTTTACAATTAATTTTTTTTTTCAACATTGTTAAAAAATCACCTTCTCCAGCCCCAAAGTCACAAACTTCTTTATTTAAAAGGTTTAATTTTGAGAGAATTGTTTCCAAAACATAAGTATGTCTTGCAATAACAGCAGGAATTTTAGCTGTATATTTTGTTTCTGAAAAACTATTGCCAAAAATATTCTTCGACCAATCATCAGCAATTTCTGATGAACTTCTTCTTTTTATGACTGATACTAACCCAGAATATTTTGCAATATTGACTTCTTTGCCTGAGGTAAATTTTTTTGAATATGGAACAACATCATGCTTACCTTTTCCATAAAAATCGTTTATTATTTTTTTTTTATTAATCATATATTTTTTTAGAATCTTTCACCAAAACGCATAATTATTCCAACTCTTGTTTTGTTAGTAACATTTTCTCCAGACTTATGTAAAGTATTTGAGTCAACAAAAATAATGTCACCACTTTTGGATGAAATTTCTTTCTTAGAATATTTTTTTTTAATTTTGCCTAGATTTTTTATATAAATTTCGCCTCTTTTGTTTGGACTAACTTCATATCTTTTACTAAATAAATTTTTATTATGAAAAATATTTTTTTCATTATGTGATTTTGGCATTAAAACCAAAGCTCCATTTCCAGGCCAAGTATCAGTTATTGGTATCCAAGTGAATAAAGAATTATTTTTCTTTAAATATTGAAAATTATTTTCTTTAGGATTTGAATAATAACCAGACTCTTGATGCCAACCAATTGCATTTTTTTTATGATATTTTGTAAATAAAAATAATGAAAATTTAGCTGAAATAATTTGATTTTTTTTTAAATTTAATAGTTTTGATATGACGCTTATTGTTTTATTATAATTTGTTAAATCTCTAAAGATATTTAGTCTGCTTGAAACATCAAAAATATAAGCACCTTTATCTTTGCTATTCTTATAGATCCTAGGTAATATATCATCAATCAAATAGTTAAAATCATTTTTTTTTATATTTAATGACAATGATTTAGCAGTGTCTATTATAATATTTGATAACTCTTCTTTAATTCCAAATATTATTGAATTAGGGATAAAATTTTTTATTTTTATATAACCATCATCAAAATATTTTTTTTTGTTTAAAATCATAAATTACGTTTAAAGATATAATAATTATTACCAAGTCCACCACTTTTTTTAAACAAAATTTTGCAACTATTAATATATTTTTTCATTTCTTTTAAACTATATTTATCAAGATTAAGAATTAGCTTTTCAAGCTCATATATAAATATTTTATGTTCATCAAAAATATAATTGATTAAAGTTATTTTTGAAAATTTTGATTTATATTTTTTTAAATCATATCTAAATTTTTTTAAATCTACCTTCTTACTTTTATTGAAATCTGAAATATTATTAGTTAAATTTAAATTCAAGTTAAAAATTTTTTGCAATTTTTTATTTGCTAAATTATATTTATTCTTAATATGGTCTGAATTACTCATCATTAAAATCTTAGAAACTGCTGTTAGGTTTTGAAACTTAGAAAAAATATTCTCTTTGTAGCTTAATGGACTATCAAAACTTTTAATGATATTTACATCCGGAGCAGAAGAATAATAATCAAATCCTTTTCCAAGACTTTTTAAAATTTCATTAAATGAAATACCTTTAATTTTTGGATTTATGTAGGTGTCATGTATGATTGCTTTTATTGATCTGCCTCCAAATTTTTTACCTCTATACAAGTTTTCACTAAATAGCTCTAAGGCAATTCTTTCAATTTCTTCATGATTATCAAAATCAGCAAATTTACTAATAATAAGTCTTTGAAGATTCCTCTGAAAAAAACCCTCATTTGTTGCACACCCTAATATCAAATATCCATCATTTTTAACAAATTTTGAAATTCTTTTTAAAGCTAATGAAGGATCAGCAGTGTGATGTATAACTCCTATAGATGATACAATATCATATTTTTTATTATTAATTTTATTATCAAAAATTGATGCTTTAACGAATTTATTTTTTGTATTTTTTTTTGATAATTTTTTAAATACTTTCATTGCTCTATTTAAAGCAAGTTGATTCATATCAACCAAGGTGCAATTAGCTCCCCAATTATTATATGAAATGGAAGTATCTCCAGTACCAGCTCCAAAATCTATTAAATCAGATTGTGCAAACATTTTCTTTGGAAACTTTAAATTATTAAATATTAAATTTTCTAAATTCGATTTTCTTTGTTTAAACTTTTTTAAGTCTTCTAAAACGAAATGTATTGAAGGGTTATTTTTTTCATAAACTTTTAAAACATTTTTTTCGATTTTTTTTAATTTTTTCAACATAAGCTATATATATTTTTAAATTTTTATAAAAGCTCAAATGATTTTATTAATTCATTTTTCTTTTTTGTCCAAATTTCGTTATTTCTGTGCATTTCAACTATTTCATTAAACTTAATTAGATTAATATTCAAAAAATTCAAAACTTCATCCAAGTTATCTTCTGGGAATTCTCCATCATATTTATTAACATAGTCAATTGCTTCATTTCTTTTCATGTGATTATTTTGTACCATTCTAGAAACATCTCTTAAACATCTGCCAAAACCGAACTTTATATATTGCATATAGTAGTAGAGGTGATCAATATGATCATCCATGCTATCGTAGTTTTGAAAAGTACCAGTTATTCTTTTTTTACTAGTTTGAAAATTAAAATTTTTTTTACAATATTCAAAATTTTCGAATACATCCCACTTAAAAAAATATGAAAAATAATATGCCTTTATATCTTTTTTTAAGACTTTTTCTGCATCTGGATATCTGTACATATTTAAATCATTAAGTGATATTTTGTCATCAACCCAATTTTCAGGTATATCACCAATTTGATTTTCCAACACTTCATCTAAATCTCTAATTTTATCAGAATCTTTTGTTAGAACATTACCCCCATACTCACTTTCGCCATGTTCTGCAAAAAAAACTAATTTTATATTTTTTTCTGTTGCAACATGAAGAGGCAAAGAATTAACTCCAGCATCCCAAGCAACTTTTGGATTACCTCTTTCAACAAAAAATCTATTAGCAAGATAGCTAGATACATCTCCGTTTGGAGAAAAAAAATAATTATCTAGCCCACATTTTATTAATTTTTGTCTATTAATATACCCTATCTTACTTGGAATTAGTGGCGAGAAAGTTACCAAAAGTGGATTCATTTTATATTTAAATTTAAGTTTGTGAGCTATTGAACTACTATCCTTTCCACCACTCCAAGGTACTATGCAGTCATAATTACCATCTTTTGATCGATTTTGATTACAGATATCTAAGAATTCTTTTTCTCTATCAATCCAATTTATATTTTTTTTATTTGACACATAAATACAAGCATTACATATGCCATCTTTATTAAAGGAAACTCTAGGTCTTGAGTTTGGCATTAAACAAGAATTACAAACTTTAATTTTATCCATTTAACTTCTAATAAATATCGATTTATTTATATGATTCTTCAAACTTATTATACTTTTTTCAGTAAAATGAAAAATGTTAGTTAAAGATGCTGCAGATACATACTCATAAGACAATATTTTTTTAACGTGATCCCAATTGCCTGCTCCACACGAAATAATCAAAGGAATATTAATATGTTCATGAATTTTTTCTAATAGCTCGTTATCGTATCCTGTTAATGATCCATCTTTATTTACTGATTGTAAAAAAATTTCACCTGCATTTTCATCTTGTATTTCTTTAATATAATCAATTAAATTTAAAGAACTTTTTTTTTGACCATATTCTTGCATTAAATGATAATCATTATTTTCAAATTTAGCATCAACACAAACAACTATACATTGAGAACCAAATTCTTTTGCTGCTAAATTTATTATTTTTCTATCAATTATTGAGGCAGTATTTATAATAACTTTATCTGCGCCATTTTTTAAAAGTTTTTCAATATCGCTGAGTTTTCTTATGCCACCTCCAGCAGTAATAGGGATATAAGCATTCTTAGAAATTTTTTTCATTTTATCAAAAAAAATATTTTTTTCTTTATCGTTAAAGCTTAAATTTCTTGAGATATCTAGTATTACAAGTTCATCTACAGACCACATATCTACAAAATTGAGAGTATATCTATAATCTGGAAAAAATTTTTTAGTTCTAAATAGCACCCCATTCTTTAACATTAATGTTGTAACAATCCTTTTGGCAACCATATCAGCTTTCAATAAAATTCTTAATTATTTGCAATCCTTGTCTTTGACTTTTTTCAGGATGAGGTTGAATACCAAAGATATTATCAATTTTTATTGCAGCTATAAATTTTTCACCATAGTCGCATGTCATTAAATCAGATAAATCATTTAATTTGTAATTTTTTATTGCATATGTATGATTAAAATAAAACATTTGGTTATTATTTATATTGTGAAAAAAACTAGAATCATTTTTCATTAGACTTATTCTATTCCATCCAACATGAGGTAACCTTAAATTTTTGTTATTTATTTTTCTTACTTCAAGATCTAGCCACTCAAGACCACTATTTAAACCAAACTCATTACTATTTTTGCACATAAGTTGAAAACCCAAACATATACCTAAAATTTTTTTCTTCTTTACAACAACTTCCTCATTTAAAATTTCAATTAAGTTTAGCTTTTTTAAATTAGAAATACCTTTGTGAAACGATCCAACACCTGGTAAAATTATACAATCAGAATTTGAAATATCTTCTTTCTTGTTTGTAATTTTGCAAATATATCCAAGCTTTTCAACAGCATTTTTGACTGAGAGAGTATTGCCAAGTTCGTAATCAATTATACTTATCATCTTATCTTAATATTTATCTAGAAAAATTTTTAAGCTTATTGCAGAAAAAAGAAATTTACTTGTACTGTTTGTTAATTCATTTTTAAAGTTAATTTTTTTTATTTCCTTCAAGTTAATTAAATTAGCAAGAGTTTTATTTTGATTCAAAAAGTTAAATAAACTGTTTTGATTAAAGTTAGTAATAGACTTAAGATTTGAATTAAATCCAATTTTTTTTCTCTCTAATCTAATATCATCATGTAAAATTCCCTTCATGGCATGTCTTAATGGAAATTTAGTGTAAGAGTTGTTTATATATTGATTAACTGGAATGCTTAGAGCGTATTTAACAAGTTTTTTTGATAAAAATGGAGATCTATTTTCTATTGAGTTGTACATTGAGTTTAGATCATCCTCTTTAAGAATTACAGGTACTGACTCATGAAATAACTCATTTATCATTCTATTTTTTAAAATGTTATTTGAGTATTTCTCTTCATTAAATTTATGAATTTTTAATTTGTATATAAAATTGCTAATAAAATCTTTATCAAAATAAATATGATCTCTAAATTTAGGACTTTTTTCAAAAATTTTTGGGTCTCTTAAATATTTATTTCTAACTAAAGGCTTAATATACTTTTTCCAACTGTTAGTTTCATTTTTAAATATATCTTTTTGTTTTAAGCTACTCAGAAATAATAAAAAATGGTCATAATAGCCTGTAAAAATTTCATCTGCACCTGTACCAGAAAATATTACTTTATAATTAGACTCACTCGCCCTTTTTGAAATTTTTGAGTGAATGTAATAAGAGATAGTTGAAATAGGAGCATTATGATAATTGATCAGTTTTTCTAGGTTACCTAAAAAATCCTCATTTTTTTCTTTTTTAAGTTGAATGAAGTCAACATCACAATTTAAATCCTTTTTTAAAGTATTTATTTTATCTAATTCATTATATCTTTTATCACTATCAATTATTGAATAGCATTTTGGTCTAAGATTAAATTTTTTATAGCATAATGACACCAAACTAGCGGAGTCCACTCCACCACTCAAACAAAAGGCCAAAGGTACGTCTGATCTCAATCTTAATTTCATACTTTCAGTTAAAAGATCTTTAATCTTTTCATAATTTTCTACAGAGTCCTTGGATGTTTTTTGAGAAGTTAATTCATTTATATTAAGATATTTTTTATTTTTTAAATTAAATGAATTTAGATTAAGAGTCAGATTGCTACCTTGCTCTAATTCTTTAATGTTTTTATAGAAAGTATTGCTATCTTTATGCAAAGACTTATAGCCTTTTGCTAAATAATCATAAATTTTATTTTCATTTAAAGATTTTTGAACATTTTTTTTTAAAATCTCATTAATAAATTTTATTTCTGATCCAAAAACTAAATTATTTCCATCATAATAATAGAAAAAAGGTTTTTCACCGAAATTATCTCTTGATAAAAAGATTTTATTTTTTTTTTATCATAAATACAAAACGCCCACATCCCATCAAAATGATTAACACATTTTTCGCCCCAGTATTCGTAGGATTTTATTAAAACTTCAGTATCAGATTTAGTTTTGAATTTAAATTTTTTTTCTATTAAAAATTTTTTGATTTCTAAATAATTATATATTTCACCATTAAAAATTAATATCAAATTTTGTGTTTTAAATGGTTGATTTGATCTTTTATCTAAATCAATAATTCTCAATCTAGATGAAAATAGATTAATGTTTGATTGATTAGTAGTGAATTGAAATGATCCTTGTTGATTGGGACCTCTATTTTTCATTAATTTTTTTAAATTGATTGAAGCTTGATTAAATGAAAAATTTAAATACTTTTTTTTAGTTATATAACCAGCTATACCACACATAATATTCCTATAATTAAATGAAACTAAATTTTAATCAACAAAGAATGGCAATAATAATCTTTGCCCGATTGAATTCAAGAAGATTACCAAAAAAAGTAATGTCAAAAGTTGGATCAAAACCTTTATTATTATTTATTATTGATAGGATAAAAAAAAATTCTAATTTTAAATTACCCATAATTGTAGCAACGTCAAAAAATAAAAGTGACAATGAAATAGAAATATTTTGTAAAAAAAATAAAATAAAAATCTTTCGTGGTGAATTAAATGATGTTTTTAAAAGAAATTTAGATTGTATCAAAAAGTTTAAATTAGAGTCTTTTATCAGGGTTTGTGCTGATAGACCTTTTTTTGATGTAAAACTGATGGATAAAATGATTAAAAAATTTTTGTATTCAAATTTTGATATTATAACTAATCAATATCCAAGGACATACCCCAAAGGATTGGCTTGTGAAATAGCCAAAACAAGTATTTTTCTAAAGAATGAAAAAAATAAGATGTTAAAGAGACATAGAGAGCACATCTTTGAATATTTTTATGAAAATAACAAGAATTATAAAATTTATAATTTTAGGTTAGTTAAAAATTTTAAAAATTTACTTAAAAAAGATTTTAGCATAAATAATAATAATGATTTAATAAAGATTAATAAATTATATAACAAATATATTGATCAAGATTATATAGATATTTTAAAAATATTATGATTATTTTAGGAATTCACGATGGACACAATTCTGGCGCTTCTTTATTTAAGGATGGAAAATTACTAAGTGCCCTATCTGAAGAAAAAATTTCAAGAAAAAAAAATGAGTATGGTTTTCCTATAAAATCAATTAATTCAATCCTGAAGCATAATAATATTTCTAAAAGTCAAATTGATTCAATAGCAGTATCAACAAAAAATTTACCTCCAAAATATTACTTAGTTAAAAGAAACACCTCATTTTCATTACATGATTACATTAAAGAGCAAAATGATTATTGGTATAAAAAAATTTATGAAAATAAAAATGTTAAATATTTAGATGTATTTAAAAAAAAGATTTTAGGTAAAAAAAAATTATTCTATGATTTCTCAAAAATAAAAAATGAAGATGATTTTAGCGGAATGCAGATGGCTAGAAAAAAATTTTATAGCAAATATTTTTCTTTAGATGAAAAGAAAATATTTTTTTTTGATCATCATGAATGCCATGCGTATTATGGTTATTATGGAAGGGGAGTTATTAACAACAAAACTTGTGTAATAACTCTTGATGGAGGTGGAGATGGCTCAAATGCCACCATATGGATTTCAAAAAATGAAATATTAAAAAATGTATATAGAACCAATATTGGAAATCTAGGTAGAATGTATAGATATATAACTTTAATTTTGGGAATGAAGCCAACAGAACACGAGTTTAAAGTTATGGGGCTAGCAGGATATGCTCTTGAAAAAAGTGAATATTACCAAAAATCTTTGAAAATATTTAAAGAAACCCTTGGGCTGAAGGGTATTAAGTTTAAATATAAAAAAAAGATTAAGGATAATTATTTTTACTTTAAAAAAAAATTAAGTGGAGAAAGATTTGACACAATTAGTTATGCAATACAAAAGTATTTAGAGGATATTTTATTAGAGTGGTTTGGCAATATTTCAAAAAAATATAATATAAAAGATTTTATTTTTTCAGGTGGTGTAGCTCAAAATGTAAAAGCAACTAAAAAAATTTTAGAAAGTAAAAATATTTCATCCATATATGTCCCACCTGGTCCAGGGGACGAGTCATTAAGTATAGGTGCTGTTTATTGTTTTCTCTCTAAAAATAGAATTAATCAAAAAATATCCGATATGCAAAATCCATATGTTGGAATAAGTTTTAAAGATAGTGATTTAGATTTTATCAAAAAAATTAAAAATGTTAAAATTAAAAAAACAACTTACAAAGAAGTTGCAAATATTTTAGCAAAAGGAAATCCAATTGCACGCTTTTCTTTAGAGCCAAATGAGTTTGGACCAAGAGCTTTGGGTAATAGATCAATCTTAGCTGATCCTAGAAAGCAGGACATTATAAATTTGATAAACAAAAAGATTAAAGTTAGAGATTTTTGGATGCCATTCGCCCCAAGCATTTTAGAGGGAGATGCTAAAAAAATAATGCATGTTATTAAAAATCATAAAAACCCATACATGACAATTTCTTTTGATGTTAAGCAGAAATATATCGATAAAATTTCAGCTGCAGTTCATCCTTTTGACAAAACATGTAGACCACAATTTGTTTCAAAAAAAATTAATCCTGAATACTATAATTTGATAAAAGAGTTTAAAAAAATTACAAATATAGGAGTTCTTCTCAATACTTCATTCAATCTTCATGGAGAGCCAATAGTTTTTCAGCCAAAAGATGCAATCAAATCGTTTTTAAAAAGTGGTCTCAAATATCTTTATATTGGAAAATACTTAATTAAGAAAACTAACTATAAATAATATTTAAATTATCTTTAAATTTTGTACTTTTAAATTTTCCTCTTGTATCTAAAATAATTTTTGAGTTATTTGCTATAAGGTCATAATCAAAGTTACTGTGATCAGTTAACAAAATAGTTGCATCATAATTTTTTAGATTTTGTTTTGTAAGTTTAATTGAGTATTTAATTTTAGATACATTTCTACCTTTTCTTAATTTAGGAAAATATGGATCACAATAGTCGTATTTAATTTTTTTCTTATTTAAAATTTTAATAAACTCAAAAGATGGTGACTCTCTATCGTCATCTGTATTTTTTTTATATGCAACACCAAGAAGAAGTATCTTAGTTTTTTTTTTAATTTTTATTATTTTATGCAATTGTTTTATTGTCCAATTAGGTATCTGAGAATTGATAATTCCAGCTAATTTTATAAATTTTGGTTCATACCCATTTTTTTTTGAAATCCATGATAAATAAAATGGATCAATTGGTATACAGTGTCCCCCAAGTCCTGGTCCAGGTAGGAATTTTTGAAATCCAAAATTTTTTGTCGAAGCAGCATCAATTGTATTAAAAATATCTATGCCAAGTTTATTACAAATTATTTTCATTTCATTAACTAAGCCAATATTTACTGCTCTATATAAATTTTCTAATAGCTTAGATAATTCCGCCTCTTCTATTTTGTTTACTAATACTGTTCTTTTTACAAATAAGTTGTAAATATTTTTTATTATAATTTTACAATTATCAGAGTACCCACTAATTACTTTGGGAGTCGATTTGTAGCTAAAATTTTTATCACCAGGATTTTCTCTTTCGGGGGAATAACCTAAAAATAAGTTTTTTCCTAAATTAAAATTTTTTTTTATTATTTTATTTCCAAACTCTCTTGTCGCCCCTGGATAAACAGTACTTTCTAAAATAACTACATGATTATCTTTTATAAATCTTTTCAAATTTTTTGCACAATTAAAAACAAAACTCATATCAGGTTTTGTTGAATTAGGTTTTAGAGGTGTGGGTAAACAAACAATAATAACATCACATTTTGAAACAATTTCATAATTAGTGGATAAGTTGTTAGGATTTTTTTTAAAATACTTTGTTATTGATTGATCGCTTGATTGTATGTAGCTTTTTCCCTTTCTTAGTAGATTAATTTTTTTTGAGTCTGTATCTATCCCAAATAATTTAATTTTTTTTTTTAATAATCTGGAAGCTAACGGTAAACCTACATAACCAAGCCCAATTATACATACACTGAATTCTTTTTTTTTTATTTTTAAGATGAAATTTTTTATCATACTTGTATATATGACCTTTATGTTATTTAACTCAAAAGTCAATCCAGTCATGTTTATTGCCGAAGTTGGCTCAAATCATGAAGGTAATTTTTTAGAAGCAAAAAGATTAGTAAAAAATGCATCTAAATCTAAAGCAGATGTTGTTAAGTTACAAATATTTTCTGCAAAAAATATGGTTTCAAAAAAAAATGATGCTCAAAGATATAATCATTTTAAAAAATTAGAACTAACTACAAAACAGAATTTTGAACTTTTGAGAATAATTAAATTTTACAAAAAAAAAACTTCTGCTTCTATTTGGGATGTTGATCAAATAGATATATTCAAAAATTATATTGATATCTTCAAAATCGGATCAGGAGATATTCATAATTTTCAGATAATAAAAAAGGCTATTAAAACAAAGAAACCATTAATTTTATCAACAGGCTTGTGTAATCTTAAAGATATTAAAATAACTCTTGATTTTATTAAAAAAACAGACCGATCCTATATAAATAGGAAAAAATTAGCCATTTTACATTGCAATACAGCATACCCAACCCCCTTTGAAGATAGCAATTTAGGAACAATAAATTTTTTAAAAGAAAAATTAAATCTTACAATTGGATATTCTGATCATACGGTAGGAGATAAAATATTATTTTATTCATATTTAGCAGGCGCTAAAATTATTGAAAAACATTTTTCAAACACTATATCTAAAAAAACATTTAGAGATCATGCGATTTCTTTAAATAAGAAATTAGTAGATGAATTTTTAAAGAATTTAAAAAGAAATTCAATGTGTTATGGAATTAAAAAAAAATTATCAATTAGTGAAATAGAACAAAAAAATTTAATATCATTTAGAAGGTCAATCTATGCAAAAAAAAATATTAAAAAAGGTGAAAAATTTACTGAAAAAAATATAATTTGTTTAAGACCATTTTTGACAAATAGTTCCATGAATTATTATGAATTAATTAACAAAAAATCAAAAAAAGATTATAGCAATGGTGAAATTATATGAAAAAAATAATAGATCCAGTCATAACAGTCTATATTACAAATAAAAATTACGGAAAATATTTAGAAAAAGCAATTAAAAGTGTTCTTAAGCAATCATTTAAATTAAGAGAATTAATCATAATTGATGATGCTTCAACCAACTCTTCGAGGGAGATAATTAATAAATATAGAAAAGATAATTTGTGTAAGGCAATTTTTAATAAAGAATCAAAAGGACTTATAAAGTCTTCTAACATAGCAATAAAAGCTGCAAGAGGTGAATATGTAATTAGATTAGATGCTGATGATTATTTTGATCCAAATGCACTATCAGTACTTTACAATACAATAAGGAAAGAGAAAAATACTGCTTTAGTTTATTCAGATTATTATTTAATTGATGCCAAAGATAATATTTTGTCATTAGAAAAACAACTTTTGAGAAAAAATAATAATTTAGATCATCTACCTGTATTGGCTGCTTGTTGCCTAATAAGAAAAAATGCATTATTTTCTGTTAATTTATATGATGAAAGATTTACAAGACAGGACGGTTATGACCTATGGTATAAATTATTAGAAAATTTTCAATTTAAACATGTATCATTACCACTTTTTTATTATAGAAAACATGGACATAATCTAACTACAAATAAAAAAAAATTATTTACAACAAGAACAAGAATTTTAAATAAATTCTCAAACTTAAAAAAAATTACCAGTAAAATAAAAATTATTTGTGTTATTCCTGTTAGAGGAAAAAAAGCAGATATTAATTGTAATTCATTGGAATTATTCAAGGGACAACCATTATTGTTTCATACGATAAATGAGGCTTTAAAGATTAAACAATTTAAAAAAATAATAATAACGACCTTTGATGATGAATTGATTAAAGTTTTGAAAACAAAATATAAGAAGACGATTTATATTCATAAAAGAAAAGAAATTTTATCTTCAATAAATATGGACTATAAAAAATCTGTTATAAGTGCAATAAATCAATATGAAAAAGTAAATCCAGATATAGTTGTAATTTTGACATTTGAAAATCCCCTTAGGACAAAACATTATATAGAACAAGGTATAAGTAATTTAATCATTCATAATAGTGATCTGGTAATTGGTACTAGTCCAGATTTTGAAAATAATTATTATAAATTTGGTTCAAATGGAATTAAATCTCTCACTAACCAAAAAAATAAAAAACTAAAATTGGAAAAAAATATTATTCACAAAGATGTTGGTGCATTCTCAGTACTAAGATTTATACCTTACCTGAATAATAAAATTAATAAAATTACTAATATTGTTTTAGATAAAGATGATTCATACATAATTAATGATAAACAGGAACTTTTAAATTTAAACAAAATTACAAAAAAATAAATGAAAATTTTAATTACTGGATCAGCTGGATTTATCGGATTTCACTTATCAAATTTTTTACTTAAAAAAAAT
This sequence comes from Candidatus Pelagibacter bacterium nBUS_25, assembly GCF_051200975.1. Lineage (NCBI taxonomy): Bacteria > Pseudomonadati > Pseudomonadota > Alphaproteobacteria > Candidatus Pelagibacterales > Candidatus Pelagibacteraceae > Candidatus Pelagibacter > Candidatus Pelagibacter bacterium nBUS_25. Next base: position 133,400 of record NZ_CP172846.1, read on the forward strand.
TATAAAATAATCGGTATTGACACTCTTAATAATTATTATGACAATAAATTAAAAAAAAAAAGACTTTCAATATTAAAAAAAAATAAAAATTTTAAATTTTATAAAATAGATATTAGTAATAAAAAAAAAATTGATAATTTTTTTGATAAATACAAAATAGATATAATTATAAATTTAGCCGCCTACGCTGGTGTGCAGTATTCTTTAAAAAATCCAGATATATATTTTAAAACTAATGAAATTGGTTTTTATAATTTATTAGAAAATGGAAAAAGAAAAAAAATAAAAAAAATAATTTTTGCATCATCATCATCAGTTGCTGGAACAAATGATAAAAAATTTTTTTCAGAAAAAGACAATACCGATACACCAATCTCTCTTTACGGGGCTACAAAAAAAAATAATGAGATTTTGGCTCATTTTTATGCAAGTAACTATCAGTTCCAGATTATTGGTTTAAGATTTTTTACAGTTTACGGCCCATATGGCAGACCCGATTTATCTATTTATAAATTTGCAAAATCAATAGAAGAAAATTCTGGAATAATTATTAATAATTATGGTCAACACTTTAGAGATTTTACCTATATAGATGATGTAGTTAAATGTGTTTTTAGGTTACTAGAGTTGAAAAAATTTAATAAAGTTGACCATAAAGTTAATAAATACTTTCAAATATTTAATTTAGGTGGTGGAAATAAAATTAAAATTACAAAAATAGTTTCACTTTTAGAAAAATATTTAAATAAGAAAACAAAAATTACAATGGGTCCTTTAAAAAAGGGCGATATTATTTTCTCTAGATCAGAAGTTGCAAAATTGAACAGAAATATTAAGTACTTCCCAAATACCTCTATCAAAACAGGTTTAAAATATTTTGTGGATTGGTTCAAAAGTAGAGACACTAACTAAATTTAAGAAATCTTTCGGATTAATCTATTTTTATCTAAAATTTTTGCAATCTTATAAATTTTAGATGGAGAAATAGATAGAATTTGAGCGATATTTGAAATGCTTATCCCATCACCATAATAAAGTAAATTAAACATTATAAATTCATCTTTTGTTAAAAAATTTTTTGAAACATCCCTGTATAAATTTCTTTTTGATAAAAAAGGTTCACATTTTGTTAAACTAAAGATTTTAATCTTATCATATTTTGTTTTTTTCTTTTTTAAATTTTTAAAATTATTAATTTTACTTTTATTAATTACTTTTTTTTTATTTTCAAAATTCACTAACTCAATAATTTTAATTATAAAATCAAAAGATTTCTCTAAATTTTTTGGATTGGTAATACTTAAATTATCTTTAGATGTATGATATTCTTTAAATTTTCCAAATCTAGTTTTTGTTAAAGTTACAACTGGTAAATTTATTCCTGGAAAATTATATTGTCTCTCGTCAGATCCACAATTTTGAAATTTAAATATATTATATTTAGAAAAACTTTTCAAAATTTTTTTTGTAACAAGATCAGAATAACTGTTGTTATATTTAGTTGATATCATTGAAAATTTTCCCTTGTCACCAAAACAAGTTACATGAAATCCTGCTCTAAATTTTTTTTTAATTGTCCTCAAATTTTTATTCAAATAGGCTATTGAACCAATAGTTTCAGGTAAAAATAAAATTCTTAAAGAAAAAAAACTTTCTATTTTTGAAAAATAGTTTGCAACATAAGCTAATATTACTGGAGCACATAATTCATTATTAACCATTGAAGGGTGACAAATATTTGTGCTTAAAAGAATTTCTTTAGTTGATTTTCCTTTTATCAAAATCTCACCTACAGACATGTGACCATTTTTTTTAAAATCTGAGTCAATATATACTTCATAATTTTTAGATTTTTCTAATTTTTGTCTTTTTTGATGCTCCAAACAAAATCCCCATCTTCTTTTATAATAAGATGTTATATATGGAATCGATTTAGGATATTTTTTAATTGAATGAAGATGATTGTTCAATTCTTTAAAAGAAATAGTTTTGTTTACTGGTTCTGAATAAGAAACTAGATGAAGATTATTTTTTTTGAAATCAATAATTTTTTTTCCATTACATTTTACGTAAGCATCCTTTACATTCCACTCACTAGGAATTTTCCAATCAAAAACACTTTGACCAGACTTGTACTCTAAAATTTTAAGTTTTTTTGCAATCTTTTGTAAAATTTTTAATGATTTTCTATTACCATTCCCGGTCAAACTTCTATTTATTGGGAAAAGCTGTTTAATTTTTTTATATATTTTTTCGCCTTGTTGATATTTTCTCATAAATTTTTATAACAGAGTAGGTGTATATAATAGTAATTTTATAAAATGAATAAAAGATTTGAAATAAAAATGAAAATTAATTCCAAGAGTTTTTATGTCGAGGATTGGTGTAAGTCTAAAAAAAGATTGAACAGATTGCATCAAGATAGAGAAATTAATAGTATTTATTTTGATACACACGATTTACAGTCAGCAAGTGATAATATAAATGGTTATGCAAACAGGGTCAAATACAGACTTAGATGGTATGGAAATGATAATAACCATGTAAATTTAGAATTTAAAATAAGATCAAATAGGTTTAATTTTAAAAAGATTTTTCCTTTAGGTAAAAACCTAGAAAATCTTAACCTTTTTGAAACTTTTAATGTTAGCAACAATATCTTTAAAAAAAATTATGAAAATGTTTTCAATTTGATTGGTTATAAAAAACTATTCCCAATACTTAATGTCAAATATTTAAGAAGTTATTATTACTATGAAAATATGATTGTTACTTATGATAGAAACATATCATATGGGCTATTTAATTCTAAAAATGTTGATAGAAAAAATGACTTTGGAAAAGTAATTGAATTAAAAATTCCTGAAAAGGAAATACATCGAACAAGTAAGTTTATTAATGAATTTCCATTTAAAATATCAAGAAATAGTAAATATATTACAGGATTAGCTATGTTGGGTAAAACTAGCTATATATAGAATGTTGTCTTTTTTTAAATCAATTTACTCAATAATTAAAATTAATAAACTTAACTCTATTTGGAAAAAAAGAGTTTTTTTTTCTGAGAATGAAAGTTATTCTTCTCACTTAAGGCCGCTTGTAAATGAATTTTTAAAAAATAGAAAAAAAATATTATATGTAACTAGTCAGATTAATGATCCGATATTTAATATTAAAGATGAAAATTTAACAGCTTTATATATTTCACCTGTATTAGGACAAATTTTATTTTTTAATTTTCTAAATTGTGAAAAATTGTTTTTAACTATGCCTGATATTAATAATTTCCATTTAAAAAAATCAAAAAATTGTAAATCATATATTTATATTTTTCATTCACCTGTAAGCACAAATATGATTTATAGAGACAAAGCATTTTTTAATTATGATGAATATTTATGTGTTGGTAATCATCATATTGAGGAATTAAGTGAATATATTGAAAAATATAGTTTAAAAAACAAAAAATTACACAAAACTGGATATTTTAAACTTGATGAAATTTATAAAAATAAAAATTCAGTTAATATGATTAAAAAAAAAAAAATTTTAATTGCACCTTCCTGGGGTAAAATAAATATCATTAATTTATGTGGAGAAAAGTTAATATCAAAATTGCTAGAGTCTAATTATGAAGTAATATTAAGACCACATATTCAATCATTAAAGTATGATGGCAAATTATTAAAAATTATTGAAAATAATTTCAAAAATTTTCATAAATTTAAAATTCAAAAAGAAAATTTTTCATTTAATGATTTTGAAACTTGTGAATTTTTAATTACAGACTGGTCGGGCATAGGAATGGAGTATGCTTTTGCATTTGAAAGACCTGTGATATACATAAATACTCCAAAAAAAATAATGAATAAAAATTTTAATGACATTTCAACGGTACCTCTGGAAGACAAAATTAGAGATAAAATTGGTCTTATTATTGAGCCCGAACAAATTGAGAACATTACAAGCATTATGAATTGCACAGATGTAAATGACCAGTCATTTAAAAATGCTATTATAAAATGTAGGGAAAAATTTATTTATAACTTTAAGAACTCAGCACTTGAAGCCTATAAATTATTTGCTGGCCAAAACTAATTTAATTATTTTTTTTTTTGATTTTTAAAATTAATCTTTTTATTTTATAAAATATATCTTTAATATAAAAAGTAATTGAAGCTACTATTGCGACTATAAAAGATATTATCATTGATAATGTGCCTGGCTCAATATAAGCATAAGCTGAATTTTGTAATAAAAAATAATAAATAACTACAAAGTAAGTAAGTCTTTTAAATTTCATGGACAAAACATATCAAAATATTTCAAATAAAAAAATACTTATTTCATGCATATCTATTTCAAGTTTAATATTTATTAATTCATGGATAAGATTAAACGTATTTAACATTAATAATAATTATCCTTTAAATGGTTATGATTTAGGATTAATTTTTGTAATTTTTTTTGCTTTTTTAATGTTGGTGACAATAAATTATTCAATAATTTTATACCTAAAAAAGAAAGAGTTTTTATATGTGTTATTTTTATCTTTATTATTAATTTTAGCAATTAATTCTATGCGATCATCTATAAATATGGATTTCATCAGTTTAAAGAATACACGAATACAGATTTTTTTTTTATTAATTATAACAATTATTTTATTCACTATTAAGAAAAATAAAAATTTAATTATAAATTTTTTTGTTAAATTTGGGTTAATTACATTTCCATTTTTTTTAATAATAATTTTTAAAATAATTATTAATTTATTTTTATTAAATCCATATGATAGTCAACTAACCCACAAGTTGTTAATAAATAATGATAACTATTTAATTAAAGAAAAAACTGAAAAAAATAAAATTATTTGGCTTATATTTGATCAATTAGACTCAAGATATTTTACGAATGATGTTTTAAAAAAACATCAATTAGATAATTTTTACAAATTAATATCTAAAAGTAATTATTATAAAGAGTATACTCCTGTTACAGAAGAAACTACGAAAGAAATTCCATCAATATTATCAGAAAAATTTTTCTCTGATTATAGATATTCAATTAAAGATAATAAAGTTAGGTTAGAATTTAAAGAAAAAAATTTAAATGATTATAAATTATGGAATGTTAACGAAACAATATTTAACAAAGTAAAAAATAAAGATTTAAAAATTTATATAAATGGATGGTATCATCCTTATTGTTCTTTATTTAAAGAATTTTATTCCAAGTGTTTTCAATCATTATATGGATATTTTACTACATTACAGTTTAGAGGATTTGTTAGAACATTTCTATATCAATTCATTTCTATTGTGCCCGCTTATGAAACTCTTATTAAAAATTTTAAGATAAATGAATTAAAAATATTTACCCAAGATGGATCGGAATTTTTGGAGAGTAAAATTAATTTTTCAAAATCACGTTTAAACTTTATTAATATATTAAAAGAAAATGATTTAGACTTTTATTTTTTTCATTCCTCTGTTCCTCATGAACCTTTTATCTATAATTCAAATAGTAAAAAATTAATTAATGATTTTTATAGGGAAAAATCATCATATATTGACAACCTTAAGCTTACAGATATCTTTTTAGGTGAAGTCATTAATTCTTTAAAGGATAATAATATTTATGACTCAAGCATAATTATTGTTCAAGGTGATACAGGAATTGGAAAAGATTATATAAATTCAACTTTAAAAGATCGAATAGGGTCCACGCCTTTAATAATAAAAAATAAATACCAGAATAAAAAAAATATTATCCATGATAGATTATACTCAAATGATCTTTACAAAAAAATAAGTGAAATTTATTGAGTCAATTTAATTTTCATAACTAAAATTTATTTTTTTAAATTCTGTGTTATTTAGAATTAATTTGCTGAATTCATCTTTCTGAATTGTTATATCATTTGGTATATAGTTGTTTATCATTGCAGTACCACCTTTTTCATAAAAAGGTTTTTTTAGGTAAAGAGAAATATCATTAATATTATTATTAAATATTACTTCATTTGCACTTAACAAACTATTGTCTTTAACAGCTAAACCAATAAGTGAATTGGAAATTTTTATTTTTTTTACATCAAGCTTGCTTTTTTCACCCACTGATATCGCCTTATCATAAATTTGATCTATCAAACCATTTTCTATATCTACAACTGATCCTGAAGTATCAATGGCATCTCCATTTATACTAAAAAAATTAAAATTTGTGATCTTTCCATTAGAAAAATCTAAATCTAATGCATCAGAAATTGACTTTTCAAACACAACATCATTTAAAAAGAAATTTGAATTTACAATGTTCAACATATCTTCTGCAATAGAGTTTTTAAAATTAACTCCATTTAAATTTACATTACTATTAAAAAAATTTATTGACCCAGTTAAATATATATTGGCAAAAACATCACTATAGTAATCCATATTTTCAAATGAAGTATGTATAATTTTTGATTTTGATGAATTTGAAACTAATATGCCACCCCAGTGATCTTTGAGAGCTTTAAATGTATTAATTTTATTTTTATCCCCTAAACTTATTAAGTTTCCCTCATTGATATAAATAAAAGAATTTTCATTGAAAAAAATTTCTGTTCCATCTTTTATTACCAAATTATGACCTGTAGGTATGATTAAAGGTTTTCTAATTATGTGTGAGCCAATATCAAATATATAATCTTTATTTACTTTTTTTATAAATTGAAGATTATTTAAATAGTTTATGTAATCAATTGAAACATCAGAAAAAATATTTTTTTTATTCAGGAAAGCATTTTCCACATCTATCATATAAGATTCAGTATTTAAATCAGTTTTAATAATCATTTCTAATTGACTTACATCTTTTAAACATAAATTATTATAATTATATTTTTTTAGGTTATGTCTAAATTTATCACCAGGTTTTAATTTTATTTTAATATTAATATTTTTAATACATTCATATTCTAAATTAATTTTATCATTTTTAGTGTTTAATCTAATCTCATCTACAAATATTTCTACTGGAGTAATATTTTCAAAATAAATTTCTCCATCTGAAAAAATTCTATAATAAATTTTTTTTTTTATTTTTGTAAAAGCTTTAATAGCTTGTTTTTGACTATATTTTGAGTTGATTATATTTGAATAATTAAATTTTTTTTTATCAATTAAAATTTTTTGTTTTAAATCCTTAAACAAGTTTTTATTTTTTTTTAAAAAGTGGTAATTATGTAATAAATTATCAAAATTTATTCCTTTATAACATTCATTCGAGTAATTTACACACAATGCTTCTAGGTCTTTGCTCATAAGAGGTAAATCATTTTTAATTTTGGATAAAGCTTGATAAAAAAATTTTATAAAATCTTTGTCATCAAATAAATTTACAAATATTTTATCTAGCCCTTTTAATTTTTCTTTTACATATTCGATATTTTGAATTTTACTAAAATTATTCCAATAATTTGCACCAAGAAAATCAGTTGGTATTGGTTCAATTTTACCCAAATAAGGGTTAAAGTAGTATCTTATGTTAGCATGATTGGTTGAATGCCAATCATTAAACAATGAATTGTATGCTAATAATGTTGCAAATTTTTTTTTGTTATAAAACTTTAATAAATTTTTCTCTTCTATTTCAGTAAGACCCAAATCTTTCGTAAGTAAATTAAATGATCTATAAAAAGAAATAAAATTATTTGAGTTTAATTTTTTTTTATATTTTTTTTTATTATAAATTTTAATGAATTTATTTCCTTGAAGATTTAATAAATCACCAAAATATTCATTTGAATATCGTTCATTCGATAATTCAGATATTATTCGGTCGTTTTCTTGATCAGTAAATCTAGCGATAGGTATTTGTTTAATTTTTCTATCTTCAAAAAAATTTGAGGAAAATTGTTCCTCTACATACATTAGACCCCAGTCATCACCATTAAAAACTACTTTTACTGTTTGAAATTTTGGAGTTATTAATCCTACCCTATTAGTTGAGTTGCTTATAACCTCATTTTGAGGAAAAGACCTTGATTTATGATTTGAAATTGAAAAATTTTTAAATTTAAAAATTGTATTTCCATCTAATAACTCTACGTAGAAGCTAAACCTTTTATTTCTACCCCAATGATCGGCTCTGTCACCTTTTAATCTTATTTTTGATTTGATTTTTTTGTTATCAAATCTTATGTCTGCTTTTACCTTGGTTTTTTTACTTAAATATTGCGAAGTTTGATTTTTGTTCAAAGCCAATTTTCTATCTGATTTAATTTTAAGATAATTATCAAAAGGCATATCAATATATAAAGTCTTATAGTTTGAGGTGTAAATTAGTTTTTGATATATTGATTTAATAATGCCAGTAAGTAAATATTTTTTATCTACATCATTGCTATTGTAAACATGATTAATCAAATAAGGTTGTTTAGTTAATATTATTATTTCATCAATCAAACTTCCTTTAAGACCAGGTGATTTTTGAATTATTTTAACGAAGATAAAAAAAACTATTATTATAAAAAATATAATTAATAATATCTTTCTAGTTTTAATAGTTGAAATTTTCACACCATTCTAAATAAGTGTATTATTTTCAAATAAATTTATGCTATAATTATTTAATTTTTCTTTAATTTTATTCTGAAATTGTTGAACATCTTCTAGTTTTTTTAAAGAAATTTTAAATATCATTACATCTTTCTTGTCTCCAATTTTATCATATTTGATAAAAATTACACTTCCAAAAAATTCATCTAATGTATTCTTAATAAACTCAGAATTTTCTAGAAGGCTCTGATTTTCATCTTCACTTTCAATAATTAAATTGTAATCACTAGATGAATTTACCTTGCTTCTAGATAAGTAGAACCAGATAAAAGCTATTATTGTAAAGTAAATTATTATTGTAATTAATATCTGTCCAGAACCAAAACCAAGACCAAGTGCTATTGATAGAAATAAATAAACTAGCTCCTCAGGATCTTTAATAGGTGTTCTAAATCTTACAATCGATAAAGCTCCAACTAATCCCAAAGACAAAGCTAATGAGGATTTTACAACAGAGATGACTAAAAATGTAGCTATAGATAGAATTGGTATTATGTTAGCTAATTGAGATTTATTTGACAGCGATGTAGACTTTTCTTCATAAACAAACTTCAATATTATTGAGCAAACAATGCATACAAAAAGTGCAATCAATGTATAGATGATATCTATCTCATTTGATACCTCCAATGATTTGCTCAATTTATCCATTTTTAATACTAATTAATAATACGATTGTAATAATTATATCAATTAAAACAATTAATTAATTTCATTATAAATTAATTTATTTAATTTTTGATCTTATTAATGATGAAATATTATCGATCATAAATATAGTTACAAAAATAATTATTATTATTGAAGATACTCTGGTATACTCAAACATTCTGAAAGAAGATTGCAGCTCATAGCCTATACCACCTGCTCCAACAATCCCAAGCATAGTAGCCATCCTGATATTTCTATCCAAAATATAAAGATTATTTGCTACAAATGAGGGTAAAATCTGTGGAATAATTCCAAAAGAAATTATTTGACTTTTTGTTGCTCCTGATGATTTTAGAGCATCTATAGGGCCTTTATTAATATGTTCAATATCTTCTGCATAAAATTTAGCTAGAAAACCCATTGTATGAAGTCCTAATGCTAATACACCTGGCATAGCACCAAATCCCACAGCTATCACTAAAATCATTGCCATAATAAATTCTGGTATTGCTCTAAAAAATATAATTATTATTTTCGATATAAAATATACTAAAAAATTAGGTGTAATATTTTTTGCAGAAAATAAACCAAATGGAATTGATAAGAAAATTGCTATAAACGTTCCTAAGATAGCAATCTCTATTGTCTCAAACATAGCATAAATCAATTCATTAAAATTACTAAAATCGGGGGGTAACATTCTCGATAAGATATCTCCAAAATATTTTGAAGAGTCTGTTATTAATTTAATAAAATCTATTTCTAAATCTTTAATTATAAAGATTAATACTAAACAAAAAAATGATATTGTTAAAACAGTCTTCCAAGACCACTGAGGTTTCAAATATTCTTCTAATTTTTTTTCTTTATTATCAATTTTTAATTTCAAAATATTTTTTTTCATTTTATATGTATATTTTTTTTAAATTATTTTTATTTATATTTTGAGGCTTTTCATCAAAAAATATTTTTCCATCAAGTATACCTACTAATCTATCAGAATATTTTTTTGCTAAATCAACTTGATGTAGATTACATAGAATTGTTGTACCAAATTCTTTATTAATTTTTTTTAATAATGATAAAATTAAATTAGCTGCTTTAGGATCTAAACTTGCTACAGGCTCATCAGCTAACAGTAGTAAAGGTTTTTTAATTATAGCCCTTGCTATTCCTACCCTTTGTCTTTGACCACCAGATAATTCATCTGATCTATTATAAGATTTATTAAGTAGTCCTACTGTTTCTAGAGATTTTAAAGCCTTAATTTTTTGACTTTTTTTGAATAAATAGAATAATGATAAAAATTTATTACTTGAGCTTAAAAGTCCAGTTAATACATTATTTATTGCAGATAAATTGTTAACTAAATTAAATTCTTGGAATATCATCCCAGTTTTTTTTTGAACTTCTAAAATTGAATTATGACCTATTTTTATATTATCAAAATAAATTTCTCCTCCACTAATATTTTCAAGGCCATTGATTGTTCTTAATAATGTTGTTTTTCCAGAACCACTTGGACCTAAAATAGAGACAAATTCTCCCTTATTAATCTTTAAATTAATTCCTTTTAGAGCTGAACTTCCATTTTTAAAAGTTTTTTTTAGGTTAATGATTTCAAGCATTTAAAAATAAAAATTAATTATTATTTTTACTTAGTAGCTTAATAACATCTCTTAAAACATTATAATCTGAGTCTTTAACTTCCATATAATGAGACATCTTTCCACCATAGCCTCCTATTTCACCGTGTAAGTGAGCTTGCAAAACAGCTTTTTTAATTTTCTTTCTATCCTCTTCAGGAATTGATTTTGAATAAGCTAAAGGTGGTGGTGGCACTCTATCAGATTTATGAATAATTCTAACTTCTTCTAATCTAATAGTTCCGTCTTCTATTCTTGCTTCAAAATTCCTTGAGCTCATTCCACAAACATCAGATTGGTTATTTAATACTGCTAGCAAACAAGCATCATGGCTTCCAGAATAAAAAACTTTTTTAAAATGATCTTTGTTTTTAATAGAAAGATTAATTTTATTTAGTTCCACTTGTGGAATTAAATCTCCACTTGTAGATCCAATTGTATTTAAAGATAATATCTTATTTTTTACATCAACAAATTTTTTTAATTTACTATCTTTTTTAACAACAAAATAAGTATAGTAACCAGCATCTTTTTCTCCAGGCCTTACACCTGCGGCAAAAGCTTCTGCATTAGCTATCTCTGCTGCTTTTACATAAGTTTTGCCTCCATACCAAGCTATGTGAGCTCTACCTGCCCTCATGGCTTCAACTGCAGCATTATAATCAGTTACTTTGATCGTTTTGATTGTAAGCCCTGTAAGTTTTTCTGTGATTGAAATTAAGTTAGTATAATCACTTTCATCACCTTTTTCACTAGCGGGAACAAATACCATGCTATAAATTTTCGCTTGGGCATTCATATTCCCAAAAATTAAAATTAGAAACAAAGTAAAAATAGTCTTTTTAATCATCAATATATCCTGTATTTAATTAATTTTGTTCGCTTACAAGTTAATTATTAAACCATTCGTATAGTTTAGTCAATTGCTAAAATACTACTTTTTATTGAATTTTTTGTTAAAACCCACTAAGGCTTTTTTGTAATCTTCAACAGTATCAATCTCTTTCCACCCACTTTCTATAATTACACAATGGACTTTGATACCTATGTCGACAAGTTCTTGTATAAAATCAGTAAGATAAGCTTTTTGAAAAGTTTTTGCTCTTTGGAAAGGTTTGTTCCAATAAATTGTTTTTAATCGATGAAAATGTTGTTTAAAAATATTCGCACCTCGATTTGTTAATTTAATCATACCTATAAATTCGCCATGAACTTCTTCTTTACCAGTGTTAATTTTACCAATTTTTTCTACTTCATTGTTAGAATTAAAAATTACATTTTCAGCCTCTGAAATCGGGTGGTCTTTACGACCCACATAATAACCTCTCCAATCAATATCAACTACTACAGAAATATCATGATTAGATTCAAGCGTTCTTTTTACTACGATTGGCTCAAATAAAATATCTGAATATGAAATTATTATATTTCCATTAATTACTTCCTCAGCATAGAAAATCGAATTTAATATATTGTTATTTTGATAATCTGTATTTTCGAAATATTTTAAACCTTTATAATTAATTTTATTTTTCTTATATCCTCTAATTACAGAAATATCATTAACCCCACATTTTTTATAAACTTCTAATTGTCTTTGAAGTAAAGTTCTTCCACCAAAATCCAACATACATTTAGGTAAATTTTCTGTATGTTTTTTTAGTCTACTTCCAAGACCAGCTGCTATAATTAATGCCTTAGAAGAGTTTTTGTTTATTGTCATTTCAATTTCATTAATTTGGTCATTGCTAAGTTCATTTTTTTTTATAGATCTAATTAAAGAAACTATTTTAGGATTACTCTCTATGTAATCACTAATATCAGGTGCAACAGTTTTTTTTGAAAATCCTGCTAGATCATTTAGGTAATCAATATCAGATTTAAGCAAAAGAGATATTTTTTTAATAATATTTGATTTAGGTGCAGATCGTTTTTCCTTTTCAATATCATTTAAAAAAGAAGCTGCTATTCCAATTTTTTTGGCTAATTCTCTTTGACCAATACCAAGCTGCAGTCTTAATTTTCTTATATAAGACCCAAAACTTTTATTTTTGTCTTCTGATTTTATCACTGATTAATAAAGTCTTTAAAGTATGTTCATTAAAATATTTTAATATTATGGGAATAAAAATATCATATCAATTAAAAAATTCTTAATTTTTAAATAAGCATTATTTTGATAAAATAATTTATATAGTGTTAGTATAAAAATAAAGAGTTAAAAATTAAAAATATGAAAATTTTATGGTTTAGTCCCTATGCAGCAGTTTGGGATTGGAGATATCAAGAGTTTATAATTCAGAAATTTCTTAAAAACCAAAATCATGAAATTCAAACAATCGATTGTTCCAACGCATTAATTAAAAACTGTAATGCAATAAACGCTCACCATGTTGAATATAGTAAAAATAATTACAAATCTAGAATGATATGCAATAGATGTGTTTCTAATAAAAATTTTTTAAATAATAAACTTAGCATTAAAAATCATGATTTAAATAAATTGGTTAGTGAAAAGGATAAGCAAAAAACTAAAAAAATTTTACAAAAAGTAAATAAAAAAAATATCATAGATTACAAATATAAAGGCTTACCAATTGGAAAAATAGCAATGTTTGAAATTATTTTAGAGTTTAAAAAAAGTGACTTAAGTTTAAGCAATCTTGAGTTTAATAAACTCATGAATAATTTAGAAAATTGTATAAATTCTATATGGGCTTTTGAAAAAATAAGTGATCAATTTAAACCAGATTTAGTAATCACATATAACGGAAGTTATGCAATAAATAATTTATTTTTAAAATTTTTTGAACAAAAAAAAGCTACACCTTATTTAATTATAGGATCAACAAATAATTCTGAGAGGTTTTCTAATATTCATTTATTTAAAAAGAGTTATTTTGACTCAATCTTAGAAATAAAAGAGAATTGGAAAAAATTAAAGCACATTCCATTTAATAAGTATCAAGCAACTAGTGTAATTAATCATCTGAAAACATTATTTTTTTCAACTACTTCGCATACTTTTTCTCATTCAATTAAAAATAATTATATAGATGTAAGAAAGTATTTTAAGATTAATAAAAATCAAAAAATTATTCTTGTTTCAATGAGTAGTTATGACGAAGTATTGAGTGCTTATTTGTTATATACTAAAAAAACTTTAGGAGGAATTTTTAAAAATCAAATAGACTGGATTGAAAAGATAATAAAAATTTTTGAAAATAAAAAAAATTATTTTATAATTTTTAGACCCCACCCAAGAGAATTTTCAAAAAAAAATGAAAATGAGTATACAAAAAAAATCAAAAAAATTTTTTCATCTTTGCCAAAAAATATGTGTGTTAATTACCCAGAAGACAAAATATCTATACACAATTTAGGAATGGAAACTTCATTGTTGTTAAATGCATGGTCATCTGCTGGTGAAGATCTTGGTATGCTTGGTATACCTACTATTTCTATTTCTAAAGATTTTATGAATTATCCATCTGATATTGATTTTTACGAAAATAACCAAAAAAAATATTTCGAAAAGATATTGATAATTTTAAAAAAAGATAATTGGTCAATTGAAAGATTAAAATATTTTTATAGATTTAAATCACTAATGTTTCATAAATCTACAATCAATTTAAGTAAATTTATGCCAAAAAATTATTATATATTTAGGTTTATCAAAGCTATTGATAAGATATCTTTATTATTAGGTCTTCCGAGTATAATAAAATATTATTCACACAACTTAAATAAATCAAATAATGACAGAGAATTGAATAGATTTTTAACTACCATAATTAAGAAATTGTCTTCACCAATTAATATTCAACCAGGTTATAGTTCTAAGCATAAGTATAAAAAAGAGAGCTCTAAGGATATTAATTACATAATAGAAGAAATTAAAAATTTACTTTTTTCATCAAATGAGAGTAAAAAAACTTTATTATTTAAAAAATTTACAGAAAATTTAAAAAAATGAAAATTTTAGTAACTGGAGCTGCGGGGTTTATAGGTTCTCATTTATCAAAACTATTAAGTAAAAAAAAACATATTGTATACGGTATTGATAATATTTCAGATTATTATGATAAAAAATTAAAATTAGATAGATTAAAATGGATTAAAGGTAAAAATTTTATTTTCAATCAAATCGATATTCTGGATAAAAAAAGTCTTGATTTATTTATTTCGAAAAATAGTTTTGATTTAGTTATTCACTTAGCTGCTCAACCCGGTGTAGTGTATTCAATAGAAAATCCTTTCGCCTACATTGAAAACAATATAATGGGTTATCTGAATTTGTTAGAAATTTGTAAAAAAAGAAAAATTTTTAATATTATTTATGCTTCTTCTAGTTCAGTTTATGGAAAAAAAAATAAAACACCATTTGAAGAAAATCAAAAAATAGACTCACCTTTGACTATTTATTCCGCAACAAAAATAACAGATGAGTATATTAGTTTTGTTTATTCAAATCTTTTTTCAATGAATTTTGTAGGATTGAGATTTTTTACGGTTTATGGACCATGGGGCCGACCTGATATGAGTCCATATATTTTCTTAAATAAAATAATAAATAATTCTAAAATTACATTATACGATAAAGGTAATGGTATTAGGGATTTTACTTATATAGATGATATTGTAGTTGGAATTTATCAAATTGTTAAAAAATTTAAGAAAGAAAAAAAATTACCCTCACATGAAATCTATAATCTTGGATTAGGTAAACCAATCACCACAAAATATTTTTTATCACAAATAGAAAAAATTTTAAAAAAAAAAGCAAAAATTAAATTAGATAAAAATAGAAAAGCAGATATGAAAGTTACTTATTCAAATAGCTCTAAATTTAAAAAACATTTTAATTATGAGTTTCAAACAAAAACAGATAAAGGCTTAAAAAAATTTTTAAAATGGTATAAAAAATACAAAATTAAATAATGAAAAAAATTAAATTGCTTATACTTGGAGGTGGAATGTATGTATGTGGAAGAGGCACTAATACTGATGGAACCATTATACCAAGCTTGTTATTAAGTGATGTTCAAAAAAAAATTAATTTTTGTCAAATCCTTGGTAATTCAAATATTGGTATTTCACAAACTAGAAAAAAAATTAATAAAATTCTAAAAGAAAATAAAAATACAATTGGATTTAAGTATTCAAAAATAAACAGAATAGATCAAGTATTAAAAAAAACAAAATTTAATTGTGCTATAGTTTGTTTGCCTGATAACTTACATTATAAATATATAAAAATTTTATTAAATAATAAAATTAATGTAATTACCGTTAAACCATTTGTAACAAATTCTAATGAAGCCTTAGAATTAATTAAATTAGCCAAAGATAAGAAAGTGATTTCACAAGTGGACTTTCATAAAAGAAATGATGAGGCAAATTTAATGTTAAAAACTTTGATAGAAGATAACTACTTTGGTAATTTGATTTATTCCACTGTTGAATATAGTCAGCCTAAGATTATACCAGAAAAGTTATTTAAAAATTGGGCAATGAATACTAATGTATTTCAATATCTCGGCATCCATTATGTAGATTTGATATCTTTTTTAACAAATTTTAAACCTATTTCAGTTTACGCTTCAGGAGTAAAGAATTATCTAATTACAAAAAAATTTAAAAATTATGACTCAATTCATGCAATAATTGATTGGAAATCGCAAAACAATTTAATTTTTAAAAGTATAATGAATATAAATTGGATTGACCCAAATAATTCTAATGCATTTTCTGATCAAAGAATAACAATTTTTGGAACTGAAGCAAAATTTAAAAGTGATCAGACAAATAGAGGAATTTCTATATATAAAGATGGAGGTATTCAGAATCCAAATCCATATTTTTCTGGTAAATACAAATTAGATAATAATACTTTTTATAAAGGATATGGAATAAATGTTTACAAAAATTTTATTAATGATGTTTATAAAAAGATCAATGGTATTGCAGTAAATAATGTTGGAAGAGCTACTTTCGAAAGCAGTTTAGATTCAGTACTAGTTTCTGAAGCATTACTTAAAAGTTTAGAAACAGATAAGAAAGTTATAATTGAACAGCCATCTAAACTAAAAGATTATTTGAAATCTTTGCACGCTATTAAAAATTTGAAAAAAGGTAGTGATATAAATTTAAAAAATTTTTATCTCAAGTCAAGTTATTCTGGAATATCAATCAAACAAATTAAAAAATTAAGAGCAAAAAAAATCACAACTAATATTAAAAAAGATGAGCTATTAGACTATTCTAATATTTTTGATTTATAATGATATCTATAATTATAAGAACAAAAAATGAGGAGAAATATTTAAAAAAATGTCTTCTTATATTAAATCAACAAAATTTTAATAACTACGAAATAATTATAATAGATAACAACTCTTCAGATAATACTATTAAAATCGCAAAAAAATTTAAGTGTAAAATAATTTATTATCCAAAAAATCTTAAATTCAATTATTCAAAAGCAATTAACATTGCTATTAATTCATCTAAAGGAAATTTAATATCAATTTTATCGGCTCATTGTATACCATATGATAATTATTGGATGTATAATGCTGTTAAACATTTTGAAAATATAGATGTTGGAGCGGTATATTCTAAACAAATACCAACCAAAAACTCAAAATCATCTGACACTAGAGATTTATTTCAGGTTTTTAGATCGGAAACTATATATCAATCAAAAGATAGTTATTTCAATAATGCAAGTTCTTTCTTTAGAAAAAGTCTTTGGAATTCAAATAAATTTGACGAAAAGATTAATGGTTTGGAGGACTTATGTTGGGCAAGAGAAATTCAAAAAAAAAATTATAAAATTGTTTATGAGCCAAAATCTAAAGTGTACCACTATCATGGCATTAACCAAAACACTGATGAAAAACGTCTTTTAAGACATATTAAAATTCTTAAAGATAGAAAGTTTATATGAAGAATTTGATAGATGTATTAGAAAAAAATTCTAAAGGGAAAAAGGGAGATAAAACTTTTATATTTTATGAATCGAAAGATTATTCATTTAAAGATATTGTAATTCTAATTAACCAAACATGTAATTATTTTGAAAAATCAAACTTAAAATATGGGGATAGAATTGTGTTAATTCTTGAAAATTCTATTGAGTTTGTAATTCTTTATTTTGCATCTATGAAATTTGGACTAATAATCAATTTATCACCAATTTATTTATCACCTTCGGAAGCTTCAAATAATATTAAAGATATTAAACCAAAATTGGTATTTTGTTCAGAAAAATTTAATTCATTAAAAAATATTAAATTTTTTAAAAAAAAAATTCAAATAATTAAGAATAAAAATTTTTTAAATTTTATAATTAAATACAAAAAAGAATATAAAAGAAAAAAAATAAACAATGAAGACATCGCGGTGCTTTACTATTCATCTGGAAGTACTGGTAAATCTAAACTAATTAAAATGTCTCACAGAGCTATATATAACTCTCAAAAGATGCAACTAGACTCTCCTTTAATGGGATCTGGAGACAATCATTTATGCATATTACCTCTTGCACACACCTCATCCTTGAGATCTACACTTAAATTTTGTGCATTTAATCACAGAACGGTTTATTTATATAAAAATTTTTGGTCAATTAGAGGTACAATTCTGGATATCATTGAAAAATATAAAATAACTTTCATCATGACTGTGCCATCGATATTGTCTATGATGAACACTATTTTTTCAAAAGATTTAAATAGACTTCAAAAAATTAAATCTCTTAAATTTGTTGCTTGCGGCTCTTCATATCTTTCTAAGGACGTGGCTGACAAGTTTATTGACACTTTTAATGTAAATATAATAAATATTTATGGCTTATCTGAAACTTGTGCAATATCAATGACAGATTATAAAGACAAAAAGTTTACTTTAAACTCAGTAGGTAAAATACTTAAAAGTATAAAATTTAAAATAATTAATAAAAACAATAAGCTTAGTAAGAATAATGAAGCAGGAGAGCTCTGTGTTAAAACACCTGCAATTTATAGTGGCTACATTAATGATAAAAATCAAATTTTAAACCAACAATACTTTAAGACAGGCGATATATTTACGAGGAGTGATGATGGACATTTGTTTTTTATAGAAAGAAAAAAAAATATTATTATAAAATCTGGAATAAATATATCTGCAAGAGAAATTGATACAACAATTCTAAAATCTAATCGTATAGCTGATACTTTTACAACCTCAACATCTGATATATTTCATGGTGAAGTACCAATTTCATACATAGTTCCATTAAAAAAAAATTTTGATTTATCTAAATTAGAGGTTTTTTGTAAAAAGAGATTAGGAGAATTTAAAGTTCCTACAATATTTAAAATACTAAAAAGTATTCCAAGGTCACCTACTGGAAAAATACGATTTAGTTTATTAGAGAGACAAAATTGAAAATAAAATCAGAAGAAATATTAAAGATTTGTCAAAAATTTCTTAAATCAAAAAAAATTAATTTAAATTCTAAAATTGATGAAATAAGTGACTGGGACTCTATAAGACATGTAACTTTAATTTCAGATTTAGAAAAAAAATATAAGATTAAGATTTCTTTTGAAGATAGTTTATCAATTACTTCTATTAAAGATATTATTAAAGTTGTTAATAAAGTTAAATAACTTCAGGCTTGTGATCAATAATATAATTAGGGTTAACCTTTATTTTTTTTTCTACAAAATTATACAATTTTTTACTTTCACACATTGAAATTGAAAATTTATTATTTGTAATTTTTTTTAATATTTTTGATTTGAGTAGATCTTTTTCAATTTTTGTTGATTTGTTATAATCTAAAAATTTTAATCTTTCTGTTGCTCTGACAAAAAATTCAAAATCTTTATCTTTATAAATTTTATTATTTATTTTTATATTTCCTCTAAAAATTTTAGAGTATCTATAATGTATTCTATTTGATTGTTCAATAAAGTGTAAAAAAGTACATGAATTTATAAATCTTGAACCAAAAAATAAAATTTTACCATCCATAGAAAAAAATTTTTCAAATATAGATCCATTTCCTGTGGCTGAGTTACTATTATTTTCTAAAAAAGTATCTTTGATTTTTCCAAATAATGAAAAAGAAAATATTGGATGATATGACCTTTTAACTTTTACTTGATTCCTAAAATATTCATCAAAAATACCTACTTCACTTTTTGATTTTAAGTTATCAAAATACTGATTTTTGCAAAATGAATATGTGAAAGCAGGAACTAATATGGTTCCATTTTTACCAAAATATTTATCCAAATATTTGTAAAATAATTTACATTTTTCTCCCCAAGAGCCTTTTGAAAAACTTGATAAATCAGTATGAATCATAATTAAATCATTCTGATTAATATTAATTTTTTGTAAAGAATTTTTGAAATTTTTATAATTCATTGTTATTTTATTTTTAAATTTTGATAAGTATAAAGATTATTTTGGTAAATCTTATTATTTATATTTTTTTTTTGAATTTCTTGGGTACTCAGTTCTGTTCCATAATTTGAACTATTAAATTGTATATTAAGAAGACATCTGTAACCTGAATTCAACATAGTTCCTTTGTGCAAACCTCTAGTATCTTCAATTATGAGTGTGCCTCTTTTTTTTGTAAAGTTTTTTACTTTATTATTGTAGTATTTAAATACCAATTCATCTGGTATTCTATCGTATCCATTGGATAGTAAAACTGGTTTTATGCCATTATCTTTGTGTGATCCTTCTACAAATACATGAGGTCCATTATTATAATCAACATCATTAATATATATTAAAAATTTAAGCCATTTGGGCCTGTCTAAATCAAAATGAAATAATTGAGCTGCTTTTTTATCAGGTTGATTAGAAAACGAAGTACTAATACTTAGACTGGTGTGGTCAAATATAGGCATACAACTTAAATATTTTTCACAAATTAACAAAATTTCAGGACTAAATATTAAATTAGATACAATTTTTTCGATAAAAACTTGATCTTTTGGTATTTCATACATTACAGCTTTAATATTTTTTTCATTAAAATATGATTTCTCTAATTCATTATTCCAATTTTCTTTATCATTAGGTCTTATTTCAAATTCTGATTTTAAACAAAAATTCAATATTTTTTCACACTCATCTTGTTGCAGGAAATTTTCATATATAAAATAACCATCTTTTTGAATCTTATTTACAATTTTATTAATTTCATCAACTTTAATATCATTATCTTCTAAATTAAGATTATTTTTTTTTGATGTAAATTTGTTAATGTATTTATTAGAATAACCCCCAGTTACACAGAATAACCTAATCATAGATTGGTAAAAAAAATTATGATTTTTTTTGAAGATTTTAAAATATAAAATTCCAACAAACGTTAAAAAAATATCTAAGGGAAATAAAAATATAAATTTTATTTTTTTATTTTTTATTTTTTGCATATTGCCAATATTGATTTAGTTTGACCTTTTAAAAAATTTGGTATCAATTCAGAAGCATCTCCCCTAAATGGTATTAAACTTCCTAACAAAAAATTATTAGGTATTTTCCAATAAAAGTTTGGTTTTTTAACAAACCATGGCATCACTTGTATCTGATTAAAATTAAACATCTCTAGTATTTTTTTTAAACTATTTTCTGTGTATGGTTTTACATGAGTAGGATCATCGTAAAACTCATCATAAGAAAATCTAAAATTAGGAGTAACTATGATTAAATTTCCATCTTTTTTTAATGTTCTTTTTATTTCACTTAAAAAGATATTTGGATTATAAAGATGCTCAATAACAGAGTTAGTAATAATATGATCTATTGAATTATCATCCAAAGGTAATTTATCTTTTTCAAAATTTATACCATCATCAACATCAAATCCTTTTGTGCTAAGGCCCTTTTCTTCAGCATATTTTATAAAAGATCTGTCACCACAACCAAGATCAATTAATTGCTGATTTTGATTAAAAGAATTAAAATTGAAGTATTTAAGAGCAGAGTTAAAAGTTTCATAAACTCTTTTAGAGTTAATATTTTGTTTAGATGACTTTAAAGACTCGTTTCTTTTTTTAAAGTATTTGGTATATATATTATCTTTCATATTAATAATATTAACATACTTTGATAAAAAAAATTTACAAAACAAAAATTAAGGGCTTAAAGCTGTTCAGCATAAAAAGCTATAAAGATAATAGAGGATTATTTGAAGAGATATTTAATAAAAACGTTTTGAAAAAAAATTTAAACTTCAATTTTGAAAATATGCAAACCTCTGTTTCAATTTCGAAAAAAAATGTTTTTAGAGGATTCCATTTTCAAAGAAAAAAACCTATTGCACAAATTGTGTATGTTTTAAAAGGAAAAATCTTAGACATCATTATAGATATTAGAAAAAATTCTAAAACTTTTGGTAATTATGAGATGTTCACACTATCAGATAAAGACAAAAAAGTTGTATATATGCCAAAAGGGTTTGCTCATGGTTTTTATTCTTTGCATAAAGAAAGTATTATTATTTATCATCAGTCTCAAAATTACATACGCAAATTTGACTCTGGTTTTCATTACACATATAAAAATATTGATAAAAAATTAAAAATAAAAAAGCTAATACTCTCAAAAAAAGATACTAATTTACCTCAATTTAAATATGCAAAATTTTAAAAAAATTTCTTCAAAAAAAAACTTAAAATTTATAATTAATTTTGGAAACATGCCTTTAGGAAATGGTTTTCAAAATAAAAAAAAGAATAGTAAGAGCAAAGAATATAAATTTAAGATGAAATTGGGTTTTAATAAGTTGTTAAGTCTAGTCCAACTATATGAGAATCCTCCACCGAATAAAATGTTTAATAAGAATTATGCCTTTCTTTCTTCAACATCTAATTTTATGAAAGATCATTTTAAGAAATATGCCGAAACAATAAAAAAAATTATAAATAAAAAAAATTTTTCAATTTTAGAAGTTGGTTGTAATGATGGAATACTTTTAGAAAACTTTAAATCTCAGGATCATTTGGGGGTTGAGCCTTCAAAAAATGTATGCGAGATAGCAAAAAAAAAAAAATTGAATGTTATTAATAAATTTTTTAATGAAAAATTGTTGAAAACACCAAGTCTAAAAAAAAAGAAATTTGATGTGATTTGTGGCGCAAATGTTTTTTGTCACATACCAAATCTTGAACAACTTTTTAAAACAGCTGAAACTTTATTAGATAAAAATGGAATTTTTGTAATTGAAGAACCATATTTGGGAGATGTTGTAGAAAAAATTTCTTATGACCAAATTTATGATGAACATATTTATATATTTTCAATTCATTCTATAAATAAAATTGCAAGCTTCTTTAATTTAGAAGCTTTTCATGCTGAAAGACAAAAAACGCATGGTGGATCAATGAGATACTATCTATCAAAAAAAAATATTAGAAAAAAATCTAGTAAATTAAAAAATCTTGTTAAATTAGAAAAAAAACTTGGTTTAAATGATTATGATAAGCTAATTAATTTTAAAAAAAAATGTGAAGAATTTAAACATAATCTTTATAAAAAATTATCAAAACTTTCAAAAGAAAATAACATATATGGATATGGAGCAACCTCTAAAAGCACAACAATACTTAATTATTGTGGTATTGATAAAAATTTTGTTAAGGGGATTTTTGATACATCTAAAACTAAAATAGGCAAACTAACTCCTGGATCGAAAATACCAATATTGGATTATAGTACTAATTTTAAAAAAATTAAGCCAAAGCTATGTATTCTTTTTGCCTGGAATCATTTTAAAGAAATATGTGAAAAAGAAAAAAAAGAATTAAAAAAAGGTCTTAAATTTTTAGTACACATAGATAAAAAGCATATGAAAGGTTATCAAAGATATTTTATATAATTCTTATAATGTGCTAGCTTCAAAGAACTTATGTCCTCGCTAAGTCAATCGACAATATTGCTTACTATATATAATAGATATAATTTCACAAAGAGATGGCTGGATTATGCGAAAGAAAAAAATTTTAAAATAAATATTTTTATTTGTGATGGAGGTAAAGATGGAGAATTTAATAAAATTATAGATCTTAATACTTACAAGTCACTGAACTTAAAATACTATAAAAGTAAATATACAAAAGATTTCGGCCTAATGTTTAATAAGTTTTATGAGGCCGTTAAACAAATCAAGACAAATTTTATTTATTTAGCTGAGGATGATGATTTTATTATTGAAAAAAATATTTTTAAATCAGAAAGATTTTTAATCAAAAATAAGGATTATAGTTCATCTGGTGGTTTAAATGTAAATTTAGAATATTTATTAATAAATAAAAAAAAAGGAAAAATATTTATTAGATTGCCTGAAAAAAATTTAAATATTTTAAGAAATAAACCTGTAGAACGTTTATTAGACGGTTTAAAATTTGTTAACAGCAATTATAACACACTCCATAGAAGAGAAAGTTTAGAAAAAATTTTATTCTTTTTAAAAAACAAAAAATATCAAAATTTATATATTACAGAATTAGTGATTTATCTATATTCACTATTTAATGGCAAATGTAAGCGATTTAATCATTTAGAATATTTAAAATTTGATAATATAAAACATAGTGCAAGTAAAAATTTTTCAAGAGATTTTTTGAATAAAATTGTTCTCAACAAATCTTTTTCTCAAGAAAATTATTATTTTTTAAATTTTTTAAATAAAAAAATAATAAAAGATAAAAATTTTGATAAATTTAAAAAAAGCTATTTCCTACTTTTAGAAGCTGACTTAAAATTTAGACTAAAAAAAAATAATAAACTTGAAACTTTCATAAGAAATAAAATTAAAAATAGTTTTGTAGAAAAATTTGTTAAATTAATTTATAGATATTATAAATTTTATAACTTAAAAGATTATGATATTTATTATGACAAAAGAAATAGTAAAAGTTTATTATTAAATGATATTAAAGATATATCTCAAATATATGAATTTCTAAATGATTACAAAAAATTTTAGATATATTTATAAAGGTATATTTGAGGACTACGAAAGTTGTCTAAAAAAAACAAAGACAAGCTTTTATAACTCTACGGAATATAAAAAAAAACAATTCAAAATTATTGATCAAATAGTTAGATGTTTAAAAGAAAAAAATCCAATACCGGCATTTTATAAACAGCATACCCAATATTTAGCCTTATTAATTTCTATTTTAAAAAAAAAAGAAAATACAAAATTTTAGATTTTGGAGGAGGATGGGGAATTGGATATGCGAATTTGTTGGAAGTTTTTGATAAAAAAACTTTATCAAATATAGATTATCATATCTACGAACTTACAGATTTATGCGACATAGGTGATAAAAAGTTTAAAAAAAAATTGAACTTGAAACATAATCTTAAATATTTTGATAATTTAGAAAGTATTGATAAAAATTATGACATAATTTTTTTTGGATCATCGATCCAATATTTGAAAGATCCATTAGAAACTTTGAAAGAAATTCTACTCAAAAATAGCGAATATATAGTTTTAATTGATCTTTACTTAACAAACTCTAAAACATTTTTTACACGACAACAGCATTATAATTTTGAAGCTCCTCATAGTTTTATAAATTTAAAACAATTTGAAAATATATTCTATAAAAAATATAATATTATCAACAAAAGCTATTCACACACAACTAGATTAAATAAAATTGGAAATCTTGATATGGGAAACTTTGAAAAAAAATTTAGAATAAAGAATAGTTTCAATTATATATTTAAGAGTAAATAAATGTTTTTTAAAAAATTAATTAAAATTTCAAAAAAAGATTTTTTTTTAGATAAAAATTATTCTTATATAAGAAACAATGTTTTAAATGGAAATATTGTAATAATTAAAAACCATTTTAAAGGTAACAATTTAAGAAAACTTTTAATCGACTTAAAAAAAAAACCTAAATTTACAAAAAATACTAAAATGATAGAGGGTATAAAGAATATTTGTTATCGCTCTGTACAAAAAGGAATTGGAGCATATTCTACAAATGATTACTCGTGGTACTTTTTTCCATGGAATAAAGATACAACAGGTTTGATGAAAAAAGTTAAAAAAACTTTTTTTCAGATTGCAAAATTAAATAAATATGATCCTTATAAATTGTATAAAAATACTCCGAAAGATAGATATATTTTGAGAGCTCACTTAATGTTTTATCCTTATAAACGAGGACATATCTCTTTACATTGTGATCCTGTTAAAGTTACAAAAATTACATGTGGTGTTTATATAACCTCAAAATCATTAGATTATGATAAGGGGGGCTTTTATGTTTTAGACAGACAAAAGAAAAAAATTTTTATTGACCATGAGATAAATTCTGGTGATATAATTTTATTTTATAATGGACTTTTTCATGGAGTAGAGCCAACATATTTACTAGATAGCAAGAAGAATAAAGATAAAATTAATGGAAGAGCTTTTTTAAATTTAAGCATCTTGGAGTCGCATGAATTTAAAGATAGACATTACACTCGTGGTATTAAATTAAGTGACATCAAATCAAAATAAAAATTTTTTTAATAAAAAAAAAATATTAATTACAGGTGCTAGTGGCTTTATTGGAAGAAATTTATTAGACCACATATCAAAATATAACTGTAAAATTTTTGCATTGTATAAATCTAGTAAATTAAGATCTTATAAAAAAAATGTCAGTTTAATCAAAAGTGATTTAACAAAAAATATTCCAAAAAGAATATTAAAAATAAAATTTGATATTGTAATTCACTTAGCTGGTTCAAAAGCTGATAGGAAATCTATGATGAAGGAGAAACAGATTTTAAATGGTATCTTAATTGATAGAAATATAATCAATTTTTCAGTAAAAAATGGTGTCACTAATTTTTTTTATGCATCTACTGCAGGTGTTTATGATGTAAATGATAAATTTTATAGTGAAAAAAAAATTTCTATTAATTATGATGCAGATGGAATTTATGGCCTAACAAAATTAATCGGTGAAGATGTTCTTTATAGATCATTTAAAAAAAATGATTTAAATATCTGCCGTTTTTTTTCAATTTATGGAAATGATTCTAAAACGATAATTAATATTTGGGGTAAAAAAATTAAGAATAATCAAAAAGTTAAAATTTGGGGTGATGGAAAAACAATAAGAAGTTGGATACATATAAGTGATGTAATATCAGGTATAATTAAGATACTGATAAATAAAAATAAAAATATTTTTTATAATTTGGGGTCAAATGAAAAATTATCTTTGAACACAATATTTAAAACAATTAAAAAAAGATATCCAAAATCTAAATCTAAAAAGATTTTATACAAAGAAATTAGTAGTGGTCCAAAAAATAGATTTACTAATTCTGAAAATTTAAAAAAGATTGGCTGGAAACAAAAAATTAAATTAAAAGAGGGAATTAAACTTATATAAATAATGATTAATTTTTCATCTCCAAAATTACAAAATACAAAAAACCTGAAAACTTATATAAAAGAAATTCACAAAGTTATAAGTAGTGGTGATTATATTTTAGGAAAAAATGTAAAAAAATTTGAAAAAAATCTTCAAAAATATTTAGGTTCTAAATACGCAATATCAAATAATAGCGGTACAGACTCCTTAATAATGTCACTAATGTGTCTAAATTTAAAAAAAAATGATGAAGTGCTTGTTCCATCTCATACTGCAACAGCTACACTTACTTCACTTCGTTTAATGAATTATAAATATAAGTTTTTAGATGTTGACAACGATTCAATGAACATAAGTTTAAAAGACTTTAAAAAAAAAATAAATAAAAATACTAAAGCAATTATTGTTGTGCACCTTTATGGAAATCCATTTAATGTAAATGAAATAAAATTGATTTGTAAAAAAAAAAGAATACGAATAATTGAAGATTGTGCTCAATCATTTGGAGCTATGATAAATAAAAAAAAAGTCGGCACCATTGGAGATTTTGGATGTTTTAGTTTTTTCCCCACAAAAAATTTGTCTGCAATAGGTGATGCTGGTGCAGTTGTAACAAATAATAATAAATTTTATAAAAAACTTTTAAAAATTAGACAATATGGATGGGATAGAGATAGAATTTCAGAAATTAACGGTATAAATTCTAGATGTGATGAGATTCAAGCAAGCATCCTCAACATAAAAATTAAATCAATAGATATAAATAATAAAATTAGAAATGATATTGCTAATTTTTATAATAGAGAATTAAAAAATTTGCCAATAAGACTTCCAATGTATAAAAAAAATTTTTATCATGTGTATCATCTTTATGTAATTAGAGTCTCAAAATTATTGAGAAATAAAATTATAAAATTTTTTCAATCAAACAATATAAATTTAGGCATACATTATAAAACTCCTTGTCATAAAATGAAAAATTTTTTTTTAAATGATGTAGAATTACCCATTACAGATAAAGTAGTTGATGAAATAATTACATTACCTCTTTATCCTGAGTTAAAAAAAAAATATCAACTTAAAACAGTAAGATTGCTAAAACAATTTTATAAAGAGAATAGTGAAAAATAAAATATTAAAAAAAATTATAATAACAGGAGGATTGGGACATATAGGATCTTATCTATGTGAGAGGTTTTTAAAAACACAAAAAAACCTACATTTAGTAATAATTGATTCACTGCATTCAAAAAGGTACACCTCATTATTTAACTTAAATAAAAAAAAAATAACCGATTAAGTTTTTATGACTTAGATGTTAAGAAATTAGATGATAATGACAAAATTTTTTTTAATGCAAAAATAATAATCCACATGGCCGCAATGGCTGAAGCTGAGAATAGTATAAAATTTCAAAGTGAGTACAGAAAAAATAACTTAGATAGTACAAAAAAGATTATTGGCCTTGCAAAAAAAAATAATTCATTGTTAATTTTTCCGTCTTCAACAAGTGTTTACGGTACTTCAATAAATAATGATATAATTTATGAGTTAGACCAAAAAAAAATATTACCTCAATCACCATATGCTAAAATTAAACTGAGCGAAGAAAATTTAATTAAAAAAAGATTAAAAAATAATAAATTTGTGATATTGAGATTGGGCACCATAATTGGAGTTTCTAAGGGTATGAGATTTGGAACTGCAGTAAACAAATTTTGTTATCAAGCAAGTCTTAACAAAGAAATTACTGTTTGGAAAAATGCTTATTTGCAAATTAGACCATACGCTACTCTTGAGGATGTTTTTAAATCTATTTATATATTTGTGAAATACCCTAAACAAAATATTAATACTGTATATAACATTGTAACAAAAAATCTTAGTGTCAAAAATATAATTGATTTTATTAAGGAAAGAAAAAAAATTAAAGTAAGGTATGTAACTAGTAAAATCATGAATAATATGTCTTATATGATAAGTAATAATAAAGTAATGAGTATTGGTTTCTTACCTCAAAAAAATTTAAAAAATTTAATATTTAAAACCTTAGATTTGTTCAATATTGATAATGAAAGAATTAGATAATATCTTTCTTATCAAAAATATATTCTTTAAGATCAAATTTATAGTTACATAAAACGAGCAAAGAACTTTTTTTATTAATGAACTGTATGTCTACCCAATGATTTTTTGGTACAAATAAGCTCTCATTTTTTTTTAATTTAAAATATTTAATTTTTTTTTTAAAAACAGTAATTTTTGCTGATCCCTCAGTTATAATCATTATCTGGTCACAAATCTTATGTCCGTGACCTCCTCTTTTTGTCAAATTTTTGTTAGCACTAATTGTAAAGAATCTTTTTAGATTAAATTTCTTTTTCTCTAATTTATCAAAAATAATCATTTGACCTTTATTTGTGAATTTTCTTATATTCTTTATTTTTATTGCTTTATTCATAAGTTCATATTATAGAAAACCAATGGAATTACTAGTGACTGGCGGATTAGGATTTATAGGAATTAATTTTATAATTCATGCTTTAAAAAAAAAAATTAAGATAATTAATGTTGATAAAATAACTTATGCTTCAAATAAAGAAAAAAAATTTTTAAAAAATTTTAATAATTACAAATTTTATAAGACAGACATTACAAATAAAAAAAAATTCAAAAATATATTAAAAAAAAATTTACCAGATTTCATAATTAATTTTGCTGCTGAAACTCACGTTGATAGATCAATTGTAAATTCAAAAAGCTTTATAAAAACCAATATTATTGGTGTTCATACAATATTAGAGTGCTGTAAGGAGTTGCAAAGTTTAAAAAAAATAAAACTTATTCAAATATCAACTGATGAAGTCTATGGTTCTCTAAAATATACTGGATCATTTAAAGAGGGTGATATCTATAAACCAAACTCCCCGTATTCTGCAAGTAAAGCTGCGGCAGATCATTTGGTGAGATCTTATAGAATAACTTTTGATGTACCATCTATAATTGTGCATCCTTCAAATAATTTTGGCCCATATCAGAATCCAGAAAAACTAATGCCTAAAACAATTAATAATTGCATTAAAAATAAAATTATACCAGTTTATGGAAAAGGTCTCCAGATTAGAGATTGGTTGTTTGTAAAAGATACTGTAAATGCAATTTATAACATAATCTTGAAGGGTAAAATTGGAGAAAACTATAACATCAGTACCAAAAATGAGTTATCAAATATTAAACTTGTAAATAAAATTTGTGATTATTTTAAAAAAAAACAAATAAAACAAGTTTTTGACAAAAAAAAATTAATTAGATTTGTGCAAGATAGACCAGGGCATGATTTTAGATATAGTTTAAATAATATAAAACTAAAATCTATTGGTTGGAAATATAAAACAAATTTTGAAAAAAAATTATACGAAACAATAGAATGGTATTTAAGTAGATAAAAATGAAAGGCATAATTTTAGCAGGAGGAAATGGCACAAGGTTTAAACCAGCTACATTAAGCATCTCAAAACACTTGTTACAGGTGTATGACAAGCCAATGATTTATTACTCTTTATCATTGTTATTTTTATCAAAAATTCGAGATATACTTTTAATCTGTAAATCAGAAGATCTAATAGCTTTCCAAAATTTACTTGGAGATGGTAGCTATTTTGGAATAAAAATTTCATATGAAGTTCAAGATAAGCCTAATGGAATTGCAGAAGCCTTGATAATTGGTGAAAAATTTATTGGGAAAAACAATTTCTGTTTAATACTAGGAGATAATTTTTTTTTTGGACATCGAGTGCCAATGATTTTGCAGAAAGCTTCCAAAAATATTTTAGGTGCAAATATTTTAACTTTTGAGTCAAATACTCCACAAGATTTTGGTGTGATTTATTTTGATAAAAATCAAAAGCCACTGAAAATCATAGAAAAACCAAAGGATGGAAAGTCAAATTCAGTAATACCAGGAATATATTTTTATACTCCAAAAGCTATTAAGTATGCAAAACAGATGGATAAATCTGCGAGGGGAGAATTAGAAATAAGTGATCTGAATAAGATTATACTTAATAAAAAAAAATTAAAAGTGTTCCAGATGGGAAGGGGTATAGCCTGGCTTGATATGGGTGATCCTGAACGATTGAATGCAGCAAGTAATTTTGTTAGATCTGTTCAAACTAATCAAGGTTTCTTGATTTCATGTTTAGAAGAAATTGCACTAAATAATAAGTGGATCAAACCTAAAAAGTTAAAACAAGATATAGAAAAACTGAAACTTTCTACCGATTATTACAAGTATATAATGAAACTATTAAGTGATAAAAAGTTTAAATAAAATATTTTATATAATAGGAGATAAAAAACTTAAGTTTTTTATTTTGTCTTTGGGCAGTCTTTTGTCTTCATTATTTGACATTGTGGGGATTGGTGTGGTTGGCCCACTTGTTATATCATTCTTAGATATTGACTTGTTATTTAATCTTATAAATGAATATACAAGTTTTGAAACTTCTTCTTTTGAAAAATATGAACATAAAAATATAATTATTTTTTTTTGTATAATTTTACTTCTATCGTTTACTCTAAAATCTTTTATATCTTTTTTGATAACCAGAGAAATAATAAAAACTGGTTTTGTTATTCAAAAAGACTTAAGAAATAAATTTATTAAGATTTTTCAAGACTTAACTTATGAAGAATTTTTAAAAAAAAAGACTAGCGAGCTATTACATGCAATTAATCATTTAACAATTGTTTTTTGTCAAAGTACGATAGTAAAAATATTTGTTTTATTTTCTGAAACTATAATTTTGATTTCAGTAATAATTTTTCTCTTTGCAATTAATGTAAAGATAACATTATTAATATTTCTTACATTAACTCTAATCTATTTATTTTATTTTTATTTTATAAGAAAAAAAATGAGCTTATATGGGACGATTTTAGGTGAAGCAGACCAAAAGTTTTTAGACTATGGAAAGATTACAATGGATGGGTTTAAAGAGATAAGAATTCTACAAAAAGACAATTATTTCTTTGATGAATATAAAAAAGTAAATAAAATTTTTGCTGATATCCATCTAAAATATGACACAAATTTAATTCTACCTAAATTTTTGCTTGAAGTCTTCAATTATTTTTGTAATTATGATTTTAACCATATCAATTGTTATTTTTAGCGGAAACACATCAAACTCAATTGCTCTGATTGGTATATTTACCGTTTCGGCAGCTAGAATAATACCAGTTGTTTATAATATCTTTAATTCAGTCGGTACTATTTTAGGATCAATATATTCAATTAATAAAATTTACCAACTTATTATTAGTAACGAGGTTAAACAAAATTCAAAAAATATAAATATTAATTTAAATGAAATTAATGATTTTAAAAAAATAGAATTTAACAACGTTCGTTTTGGATATGATAATACAGATATAATAAAAGACACTAATTTTAAAATTAACAAAGGTGAAATAATTGGTTTAAGCGGAGATTCTGGATCTGGAAAAACAACATTAATAAATTTAATGATTGGTTTTTTGAAACCTAACAGTGGCAAAATTTTAGTAAATGGATTTGATATTCAAAAAAACTTAATAAGTTGGCAATCAAAAATTTCATATATATCTCAACAAAATTTTGTTTATGGGGCAAGTATCTTAGAAAATATAACTCTTGAAAAAGATATGGATAATATTAATTTCAAAAAATTTGAGCAATCTCTTGTATCAGCACATCTAGATGATTTTATAAATCAGCTAAAAGAAAAAGAAAATACAATAATCTCTGATCAAGTACTTAATATTTCTGGGGGTCAAAGACAGAGAATTGCAATAGCAAGATCATTTTATTTTAGTAGAGATTTTATAATATTGGATGAAAGTTTGAACGCATTACAGGAAAATCTTCAAGAACAAATCATTAATGATTTAAAAAGAAATGATAAAAATTTAACAATAATAATTGTCTCTCATAATAAAAAAAATTTAGATCTTTGTGATTATGTATATGATTTAGATAATGGAATGATAAATAAAAAAATTTAAATTATATAAATTTCTTTAAAATTTTTTTATACAAAGGAAAGTCGTAAACTTTTTTAAATGCATCTTTAATTTCGTTATTCTCTAAAATTAATTTAAATTTTTTTGGAAATTTAGTGTTAACAATTTTATAATGATTAAATTTGTTTGTTCTTAATTTATTATTTGTGGGTTTGGATATAAAACCTTCTTCATTGACCATAGTTTTGAATGGAAAAATACAATATTTATTATTAAGAATATGGTAAATAGTCCATTTAATCGCCCAAGAGTCTATCTTTTTTTGCAATGTATCTCTTAGAATATACGAAAGATCATTTCCGTATTTTGAAATATAGTTTAATTTTGACTTATCTCTATAAATTTTGACGTATGATGAGTCATTAAAGTTAACCTTATTCCATTTTGCTGACCAACTTGCCCAACCCCAAGAATTTGGTCTTTTTGATAAAATAATAGAATTTTTCTTTGTGGCTAGTTTAAATATTTTTTTTGGAAAGGTGTATCCAGTAACTGTGAATATATTTTTATCATTTTCAAATTTATCTAAAATTAATTGTATATAATTTAAATAATATTTTGAAACTCTTAGGTCATCTTCTAGCACAATAAATTTACTATATTTTTTTGTAACGTAATTAATTCCTTTAATTATGTTTTGATTAAGTCCAATATTTTTTTTTCTACAAATAACTTTTATTTTCAAACCGTTTTTAAATTTATTTATAATATTTAATATAGATTTATGTTTTTTTTGGTCTTGAATATTTTTAGGATAATCTACAAAAAAATGATAAGTATATCTTTGATAATCCAAATTTTTTTTTAAATCATTAAGAATATTAGATAAACTTAAATCTCTTTTATAAGCAAATATACATACAGTAGTATCTTTAATTAGTTTCATTAATAAAAATTCTTTTTCTTATTACTATTATGACAAATGTTTTATTAATAAAAGTGATTTATTTTAAAAAAAATATATAAATTTAAAAAATGATTTCAAAAAAAAATATTTTAATTGGATTAATTTTATTTTTAATTTTACTCATAATGTTTTTTCGAGAATATTTGTATACATACAGAATGATGTTGGAAAATTTTGTTCCATACGATTTTTATCAAAATCAAGTTCTATATTTTTCAAACTTCAATGATGACTATAAACTAACTTTACCATCTGCGGTAAGATTAATACCAATTTTATTCTATTTCATAATATACAAAACATTTCCTTGCTTGAAGTTAACTAATATTGAACAAAATTTATCTGAGGAATATGTGTGTGCTACAAATGCTGTCGCTATGGGAAATTATATAATTTTAATAACTATATTAGTTGTTTTCCTTTTTTATCAAATCAAAATTCTCAAGAGGCCAACAGAAGAGGGATATCTTAGTTTGATATTATGTTATGCAGTAATAAAGTACTTAGATCATTTTACAATAGATAGATTTGTTGTTCTATACTTAATTCTCATATTATATTTTATAAATAATATTAAGTTATCAATTATATTAATCTTGTTTTCATTTTTAGTTAGTGAGAAAATTTTTTTTATAACAGGTGTTTTATTTTTTTTGAGGTTTTTTTTCTTTAATGAAAAAAAAAATATATAATTCTTTTTATTACTTCAATTGTTACATGTATTTTTTATTTTATATTAATAAAAATTGGAAAAAGTTATTTTGAATTTTTTGACTTTAGGTTTGATATTATGCAAATGAGTAAAATGTTTTACAATAAATCTGCAATTTCTGGAAGTTTATTACCTCTTTTAATTGCTTTAAGTCCTTATATTTTTTGGAATAATGAAATTAATAAAATTTATAAAAATCAAAGACTAGAATTTTTAATACCATTATCTTTAGTTTTTTTTGGTTTTTTAGGGGGTGTTGAAAATACCGCAAGGTATGTTACTCATAGCTTTCCTATTTGGTTGCCAATTTTAACAAGTAGATTAAACCAGATATTAAAATTTAAAAAATAATTATGAAAATATTAATTCTAGGCGGTGGTATAGCTGCAATATCACTAGCTAAGTTTCTTCAAAACAAAAAAGAGATTGAAGAAATCACAATATTAGAAAAAGATGACAAGATTGGAGGATTATTAAGATCTTATAGGGTTAATAATATATTTTATGATGTGGGCCCTCATATAATTTTTTCAAGAGATAAAAAAATTTTAAATTTAATTTTAAAAACACTTGGAAAAAATAAGAATAAAATTAGAAGATCTAATAAAATACTTTATGATAAAAACACATATATTAAATACCCTTTCGAAAATGAGTTATACAAATTACCAAAAAAGGATTTAAAATTTGCACTTAATAAATTTTTAAATAATAAATTCACTAAATTAAAACCCAAAACAATGAAAGAATTTTTTTTAAAAAATTTTGGGGAAGGTATTTTTAATTTATATTTAGGACCATATAATAACAAAATTTGGAAAATGAATACTGCTAAATTAGACACGCAGATGGTTGAAAGAATTCCAAGACCTCCAGATGAAGATATTATTAACAGTGCAAAAGGAATTATTACCGAGGGATATACGCATCAATTATATTTTCATTATCCCAAAAAAGGTGGAATTCAAAGTTTATTTGATGCTTTTCATAAAAAATTAAATAAGAAGGTTAAAATTTTAACATCAGTCCAATTAGACAAAATTAATTTATCTAATAAAAAATATCTTGTTAAGTCAAATCAAGGAACTTTCGAAAGTGAAAAAATATTTTCAACAATACCATTAAATGAATTTCATTCATATTTTAATAAGAATAAAAAAATAAAAGAAATATCTAAAAAGCTTCAATATAATTCAATAATTATTGCAATGGTTAATATAAAAGGGAATATTGGCGGTAATAACTTTGCATTAATGGTTCCAAATAAAAACATAATATTTCATCGAATATCAAAGCTAGATTTTTTAGGAAAAAATTATTCTGTAAAAAATTCAACAACTTTTCAAATTGAGATTACATATAAAAACAATAGTAAAATTAGTAAAATGAATGATGATCAAATATTTAAAATGATATTTTTGGGATTAAAAGAGTTAAATTTTATTAAAAATCAATCTGATGTTAATTTTAAAGATTTGAAAAAATTTAAGTATGCCTATGTTATTTATAATTTAAGTCATAGAAATAGTGTAGATAAATTATTAAATTTTTATAAAAAAAAAGGTATTGATTTTCTTGGAAGATGGGGAAGTTGGGAGTATTTAAATTCAGACCAAGTTATTTTGCAGGCATACAATATGTCAAAAGATTTTAATCATGAAAAAAAATAAGAAAATAATTTTAATTACCGGAGTTGCTGGAATGATAGGGTCGGAATTAACAAACAAGTTTATTAAAGATAAGAATAATATAATTATTGGAATTGATAATTTTATTTTAGGTACAAAAAATAATATTAAGCAATTTACAAAAAATGATAATTTTAAATTTTTTAAAATTAATTTAGAAAAAAAAATAAAGAATAATAGACTTAATAATTTTTTAGTAAATAAGACTATAAATGAAATTTGGCATTTAGCTGCAAACTCAGACATAAGAAGTGGTGTTTCTAATGCAGATGTAGATTTTAAAAATACATTTTTGACGACATATAATACATTAGAATTAATTAAAAAAAATATTAATCATAATTCAAAATTTATTTTTACATCATCCTCGGCAGTTTTTGGTGATATTAAAATAAACATCAATGAGACAACTCCAGCACTTTATTCATGCAGTAATTACGGATCAATGAAACTTGCCTCAGAAGCAATTATTTCTTCATACTCCTACTTAAATAATATTAAGAGTATAGTTTTTCGATTACCAAATGTTGTTGGAAAAAATTTAACTCATGGAGTTATTTTTGACTTATCAAATAAGATAAAAGATAAAAAAAAAATTATTTGCAGGTTCTTGGAGATGGTAATCAATGCAAGCCTTACTCACATGCAACAGAAATTGTAAATTGTATGATTTTTGTCTCAAAAGTTAAACACAGTAAATTTATAAATTATTACAATATTGGCAATAATGATAAAGGTATTAAGGTAAAAGATATTGTTAATTTGCTTGTTAAAAAATTTGATTTTAATAAAAAAGTTAAGTTTCAAAAACTGATATACGGTTGGAAAGGTGACGTACCAAACTATAAATATTCTACAAAAAAAATTAACAATCTAGGATTTAAATTTTCATTAAACTCATTGGAGACAATAAAAAAAACTATATTAGAATTAAAAAAATAATGCATGCTGTAATTTTAGCTGGAGGTGATGGAAAAAGAATTAAATATTTAACACAAGATAAACAAAAGACTCTTTTAAAAATAAATAACAAGACAATTATAAGAAGACAAATTGATCAATTAAGCAAGATTAATAAAAAAATATTTATATCAATTAAAGAAACTGATACCAGCATCAAAAAAAACCTTAAAAATATTAAAGCGAAAAAATTTATATATTTAAAAGAAAATAAGAAACTAGGAACTGCTGGATGTTTAGAAGTATTATCCAATTATGATATTAATAATTTTTTGGTAATATACAGTGATATACTTTTTAATATAGATTTAGAAAAGTTTATAAAATTTCATAAAAAAAAAAAGTGATTTAACTCTTTTTACCCACCCTAATAATCATCCTCATGATAGTGATTTAATTGAAGTAAATAACTCTTCTCAAGTAGTAAAATTTCATAAAAAACCCCATAAAAAAAAGAATTTTAATAATTTATGTTTATCAGGAATTTACATTATCAATAAAAAATTATTAAAAATTTTAAAAAAAAATAAATATCAAGATTTTAGTAAAGATTTTTTACCAAAAATTATAAAAAATAAATTTAAAGTTTATTCCTACAGAAGTCGTGAATATGTAAAAGATATTGGTACACCAGATAGATTTAAAAGTGGAATAAAAGATTTCAATTCAACAAAATATAAAAAAGGGAATATTAATACAAAGATACCAGCAATTTTTTTAGATAAGGATGGTGTATTAAATACAGATAGATACAACTTTAAGTATCAAAAACCTTTTGAATTTATTGATGGTTACCTTGAGGCTATTAAAAAAATAAATGAAAATGGGTTTCTAGCAATTTTAGTTACAAATCAACCAGCAGTAGCCAAAGGATTTATTACATTAAACCAACTAGAAAATGATTTTAAAAAACTTGAAACAATACTTGGTAAAAATGGTGCATATTTAGATAAAATTTATTTTTGTCCGTGTCATCCAGATAAAGGTTTTAAAGGTGAAGTTAAAAAATTTAAAAGAAAATGTACTTGGCGAAAACCAAATAATGGAATGCTGCTTAGAGCTATTAAAGATCTAAATATAGATAAAAAAAAATCCTTTATGATTGGAGATACAATAAATGATTTTTTAGCAGCAAAAAAGACTGGTATAAAATTTTTAAAGGTTGGTAAAATAGATATAAATAGATCAGCTTTATGTTTTAAGAATTTAAAAACAGCTGTAAATCATATATTTAAAATTTGATTTTTTGTATTTCTTTTAAACTTAGAGCTTTAATTTTGATAAATTGAGATATTATATTAATTAAAGATTGATGATTAGCCTCGATAACACCATAATTTTTTGATTGAATGTGTAAGTTTAATTGTGATATTTTTTTTGCCTGTCCACCATTAAATCCTGTTAAACTGATTGATATCATTTTATTTTTTTTTGCCCATTTTATAGCTTCAATTACATTTTGAGATTTACCAGAAGCACTTATAACTATTAATATATCACCTTTTCTTGCCATTTGTTTTAATTGTTCAGAAAAAATTGATTTATAATTTACGTCATTAGAAATAGCCGTTCCTAAGGCGTGATTAGAAACCAAACTAATGACAAAAGGTCTATATTTTTTTGTTTCATGTAATATTTTTTGATGATCGCAAGCAAAGTGATCAGCTAGGGCTGCAGAACCACCATTACCACATACAAACACTTTGTTATCACCATTTAAATAACTTTTACCTAATACATTAATTATTTTATTTAAATTAGAAAAATTTATAGAAGAAAGACTCAATTTTAGATCTAAAAAATAATCATTAAAATAATCAATTACATTATTATATTTTTTATGCGGAAATTTCATGGTAGTTAGTTATCATTTATTATGATTTTGTCAAAAACACCTTTAAGAATGAGCTTTGTAGGAGGTGGTACTGACTATTTTACTAACTTTGGTATTCCAGGAAAAGTGATTGTCACCTCAATAGATAAATACCTTTATATTTTATTAAATAAAAAACATGATAAAAATATTAGGGTATCTTATTCAGAAACTGAAAATGTAAAAAAAATTAGTCTAATTAAACATGAGTTAATCAGAGAAACTCTTAAATTTTTTGAGATTAGAAATGGCATAGAAGTTGTTACATCTGCAGATATTCCATCATCAGGTAGTGGATTAGGTTCATCTAGCGCTCTTACAGTTGGATTGGTAAATGCAATTAGTAAATTCCACAAAAAAAATTTTAATAAAAATCAACTCGCAAAAATAGCTTGTAAAATTGAAGTTGATAAATGCAAAAAACCTATTGGTATGCAAGATCAATACTCAACATCATTTGGTGGATTAAATAAAATTGAATTTAAAAAAAAAGGAGTTGTTGTATCAAAACTTGAATTGTCAAATCTAAGATTAAATAGTTTTAAAAAAAAAATTATGATATTTTATACGGGTATAAATCGCAAAGCTGATAAAATTTTACTAAAAATTAAAAATAATAAAAATCAATTTAAACATTTTCACAAATTAGTTGATTTAGTTGATGATTTTGAAAAAGAACTTGTTAGTGGAGAGTTACTTAATTTAGGAAATATATTTCATGAAAATTGGACTTTAAAAAAAGATTTGTCATCTAAGGTTTCTAGCTTTCATATAAATGAAATATATGATGAAGCAATAAAAGCTGGAGCATCAGGAGGTAAACTACTGGGGGCAGGCGGTGGAGGTTATTTTATGTTCTTTGTAGAAGAAAAATTTCAAAAAAATGTAAGAAAGAAGCTATCTAAATTAAAACAAATTGAGTTTAATTTTGAAGAAAAAGGATCACAAAGTTTTATAGTTTAGCCTTATCTTAATTAAATTTATTATAGATCCAATAACTATTCCAAATAGTTTATTAGTCGGAATACCTCTTGAATTTCTATTTTTTTTCTCTTTATAGATAATTGGTTGTTGAATAATTTTAAAATTATTTTTTATAAAATACAAAAAAATTTGTGATGTGATTAAGTTTTTATTAAATGAGTTTTCTTTTAAAATTTTTAATAATTTTTTTCGATTAAATATTTTAAATCCACAGTCATAATCTTTATAATTTAAAAAGAATAATATATTTATGAAAATTGTATAAAAATATGTTAATAATTGTCTTAGAATTTTATCTTTTCTTTTAATTCTATAACTAGCAAAGAGATCTGCTTTTTGTTTTTTATATAAGTCATAAAATTTTAAAAATTTTGAGTAATCGTATTTTCCTCCTGTATCAGAAAAAAAAACAACACTACCTTTAGAAAGCTCAACACCTTTTAAAAAGGCATTATAATATCCAAGCCGTTCTTTTTTGTTATACAATATAACTTTTTTTTTAGAAATTTTATTGAGGATTTCATATGTGCCATCTGTGCTCCCATCTTGTACAATTACTAAATTAAATTTTAATTTTTTTTTTAATTCAAAAATTTTTTTAATTTCTTTTTTTATAGTTTTTGATTCATTATTAGCTAGAATTAAAAAAGATATTTTTTCCATTATAATTATTTTTTTATTTTTTTATTGAGATATTCCTTATTTAATTGAATTTTATTTTTACTATCAATTTTAAGCCATTCTTTTAATTTCTTTTCTTTTTTGTTAATAAAAAAACAAAACAGATTTTTTTCTGATGAAAAAATTATAAAATATAATTTTGCTAATATCTCAAGAATATATAATATTGGTTTTATAATACTTGTTTTTTTAACATTCTTATATCCTCCAAAATCGGAGTTATAAAAAAAATTAATTTTATGTGTGTATTGTGGTTCATAACTAGAAATTAGTTTGTAGATTTCTCGTTTGGTCCATCTATATACAAAATTTGGTATAAAAGAGTTATCGACACCTCCTTTATCATGAGAATAATCATCGTTAATAACAGCAGATAGTTCATATTCTTGAGATAAGTTTAAAAAATTAGTTATCTTAATTAAATTACTATCATTGCCTTCTATAACAATAATTCCGTTTTTGGAGACTCTATACATCTCCAATATGGCCTCATGAGGTTTAGATGTGTGATG
Organism: Candidatus Pelagibacter bacterium nBUS_25; assembly: GCF_051200975.1. Classification (NCBI taxonomy): domain Bacteria; kingdom Pseudomonadati; phylum Pseudomonadota; class Alphaproteobacteria; order Candidatus Pelagibacterales; family Candidatus Pelagibacteraceae; genus Candidatus Pelagibacter; species Candidatus Pelagibacter bacterium nBUS_25. The sequence continues at coordinate 175,101 of NZ_CP172846.1, forward strand.
TATACATGCATTAGCAACAACGTATTCAAAACTTTGGTTTTGATAATTTATTTTTCTAAGATCTTGTAAAGAATGCTTGTGTGGAGAATAATCTGTACTTGAATCAAGGTTGCTAATAGTAACATTTGAAAAACCATTTTTTTGAAATATGTCTGAGTCGTATTTGGTTGCACCTACTACAAGTATTGTTGATTTTTTATCTAAAATAATATCATTTATCATTCTTTCGTAAAAAATTTTTCTATTATTAGACATAAAGATTTAATTGAACATAAATTTAGTTGTAATTTTTAAAATTATTTAGACAAAAATAATTACTATACTTAATTAAATAAATATACTCATTAAATGAAAATTTTATCAATTACTAATATATTTAATTTTTCTGGCACTAGTTTAATTATTATATTTGCTGCTTTTTTAGGATTCGAAGATTTGGCAGCTGAATTGGGTATAATAATAGGATGTTCAATTTTTTTTACACAATTGTTTTCAAGTAATTCAAGAAATTTATTAATAATAAAATTTTCTAAAAAAAATTACAAAAAAAGAATTTTAGTGAGAGTTTTTTTTTCAATATTAATTCTTTTATTAATAAATTTATTTAATTTTTTTTATTTTAAAAGTTTAAATATAATTTCAATAACAATTTCAATTATTATAATATTACAATGGGTGAATGAATTGTACCTACTTAATCTCTGGCAAAATAAAAATGTTATAAAAATTAAACTCTATTTAATTATATGTGCGATTTATTATTTATTTATTCCAATCAATTTTTTGATTGGAAATTTAAAAATTTTTGAAAATATGAATATTTTATTTACAATCATAAATTTAATTTTTCTAAAAGAAATATTTTTTGATATTAAAAATACTAATTTAAAAGAGATAAAAAATTCTGTATTTCGTATTTTTTTTAATGATATCAATAATAGCTCCTTTTATTCTTCATCATCTATAGTTTTGAGCAATTTTGTTTCAAGAATTATTATTTTTGAAAGCATACCTATAAAACTTAGTGGGACACTTTTTGCTTGCTATTCTATTGGTTCAATACCTGGCAGTATTTTTAATAATACTTTTGGTCCATATTTAGTAAAAAATAAAAAGAACCTGCTTTCATTCAAATTTTTTCTAATATTTTTAATGATTGTATTATTTTCTATTTATCTATTGATAGATAAAAGTGAGATTATAGTTTTTTTTCCATCAATTATGATTTTTACATTAGATGCAATTTCTTACAGTTTAATTGGATCTATCTTTATGATAATTGGTTTATATTATAGGCAGCTTGCACTTTTTAAAAATTCTTTAAATATAAAAAATGTATTCAATATAGATATTTTAAATAGTTTAGTTTACATAACCATCGTGTTATCCATAGTTTATGTATCCAAGATTCAGTATTTTGCTTTTATTTTTTTGATTTTTGCAATTTATAATTTTTTTATATTTATTTTATATTTCAATTATTCTAAGGATTATAAAATTAAAAATAGATAGATTTATAATCACGGTAATTTAATGTTAGTAAAGAAAATACTTATAAAATGAAAAAAATTTACGAGTATCTTAACTTTAAGAAAAATTTTTTAACCCATCTTTTTGGGATAATAATTTTTTTGATTTTTGTAAAAGCTTTATTTAACTATGATGGGAGTAAGTTAATTTATATATTATTTTCAATAGTATTTAATTTTACCATTTATAAGATTCTTTTTAAAAAAACATATTTTTTTGAATTAATCTTTGGAGTTTTAATATGGTTGGGATTTTGGCTTAAATTTAGTTTATTTGAAAGTAATATTTTCAGATCAGACCAAATTTTTGATGGTAGGGTTTTATGTAATTTTAATTTAGATAATTTTGATAATGTTTTACTGATATCTAGTATTGGCTGTTTAGGTTTTCTTTTATCAGTCATATTTATAAACTTTTTTCCAAAATTTTTTTTGGAAAAAAAAGAAATTAAATATGAATTAAGAAAAAAAAATCTTTTTTTTATATTATTTATATTATTTGTTTTTTCATATTCGATTCTAGTAATTTCAAACTTAGTATTTGGTATTTATCAAAAAGGATTGTTGACTGATAACAGTATATTTTTTTTTACAAATATTATTTATCCTTATTTTTATAACATTGGATTTGGTGCAGCAATTTGCTTTTTTATTTACAATTTGCATAATTATAATTCAAATTTATTTTTTTATTTAATTGCTGTCATTTTATTAGAAGGATTTTTTACTAACTTTAGCATGCTTAGCAGAAATATGATTTTATATTCTTTATCAATATTTTTAGGTTATTTTGTCTTAATTAATAAATACAAACAATTAAAGATTTTTAAATATAAATTTCTCATTTCTTTTTTTATATCAATTTTGATTTTTTTAACGTCCATCATAGCCACAAACTTTCAAAGAAATATTAAATATGAATTGATCGATAGTGACAAAATTGAAATAGCTACTTACTCTTGCGAAAATAAAGTAAACAAAGGTTATCTTAAAGACGTATTGTTTCTGAAATTGTTAATAACTAGATCTATTGGTATTGAAGGAATTATGGTTACTCAGATGAACAAAAATATTCTTGGATTTGATTTGATTAAACAATCAATTAGTGAAAAATCTAATAATGCTAAAAGTTTCTATGAAAATAAATTTTTAAATAATCAAAAAAGATTAAGACATTTTAAGAATTCTAATCAAGTAATTCTTCCAGGTATATTTGGCTATCTATTTTTTGCTGGTTCAAAAATATTTTTATTTATATCAATATTTTTGATATCAATATTTTGTTTAACTTTTGAAAGAGTTACAATTTTTTTAACAAACAACCAGATACTCGCATCATTTTTGTCTTTTTGTATGGTTTGGAGGTTAGTTAATTTTGGATATCTAGTGTCAAATACCCTGAATTTTATAATATCGTTAATTATTACATTAGCGGTTATTTATGCTATTCAATTATTTTTAAATAAAAATGTCTCTTGAAATTAACTTAAACAAAAAAATTCAATTAATTTCTTTTTCAATATTTATATTTTTTTTTGACTTCTTAAGGGATTATATTGATTTGAGAATATTAATTTTTATTCCCTTTTTTTTTGCAATATATGAGTGTATCGCCAAGTCATTAAGGTTAGATAGTAAAATCATATTAATATTTTTCTTAATATTTGTTTTTTTGATTTGGCAAGGACAATCAAATGAAATGAAGTTTACTGATAGAATTTATAATTTGAAGTCAATAATTTTTTTATTTATTACTATTTTTACAATTTGGCACTTTTCTGATTTAATTTTAGATAATATAGATCTAGTAATAAATTTTTTCCTTATCTTTTTTTTATGCTACTCCTTTTTTTTTGAGTTATATAGATATGAATTGCACGGATATTACAAGCAATGTTACATAGGTTGTTATTCAATTATAGATGATAAATTGGAATTTTTTAAAGAAAATTCGCATATTGGTTTTATATCATCTTTTGTAATTTCTTATCTTATTTTAAAAATAAAAAAGATAGATTTTTATTTCTTTTCTTTTTTGATGTTAATAATTTTTATCTCATTGAATTTTAGTTTAACTATATTTGCAGGAATATTATGTATCTTATCTTATTTTTTATTTTTTTATTTCAAAAAATTTAATTTATATCAAAAATTAGCAATAACATTGGTATTATTAGCTATTCCTCTTGGATTAAGTAATAATTTTAATCAAGTTGATAAATTAGTTAATCTAATTAAGGTTGATAATTGGGATATTCTTGAAAATAAAAAAAAATTGGCAGATGATTCAGTAAAACTAAATAAGCAAAAAAATAAATTTGAAGAGTTAGATTTAATTACCAAAGAAAAAAAGACAGATAAAAAGGAAAGTTTAGTTTTAGATGTTATTTCAACAATAGTAAAACCTTCAGAGAGAAACGGTCAAAAAGAAACAAACATACTAAATATTGTTCCTAACTTGAAACAAAAAATTGATGAAAAAGATTTAATTCTTGATAAAAAATTTAAAGAAAAGACCAAAAAATCCTCTGTAGATACATCAAGGAAACCAAAAAATTTATCAAGTGAAGTATATATTGTATCTTTAAATATAGCTAAATTATCTTTTTTAGAAAATCCATTAGGCTTTGGGTTAAACAATTATCATTTAGCTTTTAGAAATTTTATAAATAAAGTTATTGTAACAAATAAGATGACACAAAAGCTAAATTTTATGGATGGGTCAAACAATTTTTCTAAATTGATTGCAGAATTTGGGATATTTAGCATCATTATTTTTTATATTATTTTCAATTTTTTATTTTCAAAAAAAATTTCTTTTGAGCATAAATTTTTGATTTTTCCTTCATTATTTACACAAACTTTTATCAGAGGTGCAGGATATTTTAATGGTGGATGGATATTATTTTTAGTTTTGGCTTTTTATCTAATCTGCAAATCAAAAGAATAGAAATTTAATTATGCTATATTTTGTTCAATCTTTTTCAATTTTGGCATTAATTTTATCTTTATCAGTTTTTTTGAATAATAATTTGAAGATAAATCACAATATAAAATACATATTATCTATTTTAATTATAATTTTTTTTTCTTTTTCAATTTTAAAATTGATTACCTTTTTGAATTTTCAATTTAAGATTGAACTTAATTATTTATTAATATTCAAAATTTTTTTTTCTATAGCGTTATTATTTTCAATATATCATATTATTTTAAAGAAAAAAAAATTTAACTATCTAGATGTATGTTTTGTAATAACTTACATCACAATAAGTATATTGACATATGATAGATATTTTTTGGATGAAGATGAATTTGCATATTGGGGTCAAAAATTAAAATCGTATTATTATTTTAGTGAAGTTAAAAATTTAAAATTTGACTATTATCATCAACCTCTACTAACTTCATGGCAACTTTTGTTTTCGGTTTATTCTGATTTTTCTGAAAATATAATTATTTTTTCAAATAATGTTATTTTAATTGGTACTTTTTTTTATTTAGTGGAAGATATATTTGAGGATAAAAAAAATAAGTATATTGAAATTTTGATTAGTTTTTCAATATTTTATCTTCTCTTAAATAATTTAAGTTTTGGTTTTGTGTCGATTTATGCTGATCCGATTATCGCTGCTTTATCCGCATGTGCTTTAAAAATAATTGTTCACAATAAATATGATAAAGAAAATATAATTTTATTATTTTTTTTATCTTTTTGCATATATTTCATTCACAGATTAGGTATAATTTTTATAATTCTCCTTTACCCCTATATAGCGTTAAAAAATTATAAATTTTTTTTAAAAAAAAATAAAATTAATTTTATTATAGCATCTCTTTTTTTTGGAGGATTTATACAATTTCTTTTTTTTAAACAATTGACTTATTCAGCAACTGCCTTTGAGTTATTTGACAGAATGGATATTTTATATGAAATTTTTATAAGTTTCATATCAGATCTTCATAAATTACTATTTACTAATATTTATTATTCATCGTTTGGCACTTCAATTAATGTGATTTTAGAATTAATCCTTAATAAAAAAAATGTAATTAATGTTTATGGTATAAATATTATTATTTGGCTATTGATTGTAATTACAATTTTAATTATTCAAAACAAAAAAAAATTAATTATTTATTTTTTAATTTCTACAATTTTTTATTTATTGGTTATTTATATTGAAAAAGCATATTTTCAAAAATTAAGCTTTTTAGTTTTTGGAAGATATTTTTCTATTCTACTTTTAACTTATTTGTTGTTTTTGTCCTTTTATAAAAAAAAAATTTATGTTTTGATTTTATTATTAATTTTTAATGTAGTGATAACACCCTTAAAAAGTTATGGTTTCTTTGTTCCAGATAATATTTATTATGCATATGAGAAAAATCTCAAGTATTTAGAAAGTAGAAAAAAAGTTAAAAAATTTATTAATGATAATCTAAAATGTAATGGTCATAAAAAAGAAATATTTATTTTATACGATAAAAAAAACTTCCCTGAATATCTCTCTGGACATTTTTCACTAATTTTAAACATATTAGATTTTGAATTATCAACATCTAAAACTGTATTTTTAGATGTTGAAGAGTTTTATCTGATGAAGGTAGAACATATTGATTTCAATAATTTTTTTGATTGCATCTATGGAATTAACATAAAGTTAGATAATCAACAACGATATCTAAATTTTGAAAAATCGATTAGAAAAATTAACTTATAGTTATTTATTTCAAATATTTAATACGTATTCCTAAATAAATAAAAAAATAAAAGAAAAAAATTAAAATTGAAACTTCATATAATTCATAATAATTTAAGATTAGTCCATTTAATAGAAAAAAAATTTTTATTAAGCAACAAATAGCAAGAGTGTTTATTTGATTAGTTTTATTATTTAGAATATTAAAGATAAAATTTAAGTCTTTTTCTAAAACATTTTTTCTTTTTTTAATTCTTATTATATTAATTGTTAAAAATTCAAATACATAAAATGACAAGCACCATATAATTATGGAAGGTTCTATATAATTCAAGGTTTGAGTGTAATATATTGAAAATGAAGATAAAATAAAACCTAAACCTAAACTTCCTGTGTCTCCTAGAAATTGTTTTGGTAATATGCCAAAATTAAAAAAAAGAAAAACAATTAAAAAACAAATTATTGGAATTAATGTTATCCATTCATTTTTTGGTATTAATATAAGAATATATGAAAATGATAGTATAGACATCAAGCTAATTAATCCATCCATACCATCCATATAATTTGTTGCATTTATAAGTAGAAGCATACACAGAAAAGTAAAAATAAAACTAAATTTACCTAATATAAGATTGTATTCAAAAAAAATACCAAGACTATCAACAACTGAAATATTTTTTATAAAAAATATTACTGGAACAGAAATTAATATAAGTTTTATTATTGCACTATAATTTTTTATATCATCACTTAATCCTATTATGATTACTGAAATACATAAAATGAATATCAATCTTAATTCATCATTATAATCATAAATAAAAAAAGAAGTTAAAATTAAAAAAATAATTGCTGTTCCACCAATATTTGGAGTTTTAGTTGTGTGAATTTTTTTTTTATCAGGAAAATCAATTAAATTAAATTTTAGAGAGATAAAATAGGCAAGATAGAGACCTATTAAACTGATTAATAAAAAGAAAATTATATTTATATTTATCATATAGTTTACAAAATAATTAATTGAATAAGAACATATTTAATCTATAAAATTAACATTTGAAATAGAAACTACTAATACATAAAAATACTAATATAGATAGAAATTTACTCGTGCAGTATAAAATTCTTTTTTTTTCTGAAATTTTAGGAGCAGGAGGTGGTGGTATAGCATCGGAAAGAATTATAAATAGTTTTAAAAAACATGACATTAAAGTTATTTCAATCTCTAATGAAAAAAGCTTATCATTAAAAATAAAATATTTTATTTTAAGATTATATTATCGGTTACAAAGATTTTTTCTAACAACTTCAGATAAGTTTAATTTTAATTCATTTAATTCAAATATAGGTGTTTATAATAAAAAAAAAATTTACAAAAAAATTGATAAATTTAAACCTGATATAATAGTAATTACTTGGATAGAGTATTTAGTCTCATTAGAAACTATATACGAACTTAAAAAAAAATATAACTGCGAAGTAATTTTTATTGCAATGGATAATCATTTATTTGCTGGAGGATGTAGATATGTAAATGAATGTGAAAATTATATGGATAAGTGCAATAATTGTTTGGCTTTAAAGAAATGGTTTAAATCAACTGCTATTAAAAACTATTCTTATTATAGATTTTATTTTAATAAAATTAAGCCCTTGTTTATGTTACCTTCTCATCATGCAAAATTATTTTATAAAAAATTGAATTTAGATTATAGATTTTTAGAATTTGATTTTTGGCCAATACAATTTGAAAACTTAATAAAAAATAATAATAAAAATAAGAATAAAGATATAAAAAAAAGAATAATTATTTGTCCTATTCAAAAATTTAATGAACCTAGAAAAGGTTGGGAGTATTTATATTATTCTATAATTGACTATCAGAATCAATTAGAGAAAGAAGAAATAAATATTCATTTTATATTTATAGGAAAATTAGAGAACTATCATATTCGATCATTTAAAAATTTTAGAGTTAGTTATGATTATTATAATTACTTGAGTCGAAAAGATTTAGAAAAATTGTACTCAGAGTCTGATTTTGGTGTTATCCCTTCAATTCAAGAGTGGGCATCAATATCAACGAATGAAATGATGACATTTGGATTGCCAGTTATAAATTTTATGACTGGTTCATCCAAGAATATTATAATTGAAGGCAAAAATGGTTTTATTGTAAATCTTAAAAACGTATATGAACTATCAAACAAACTTAAAACAATTAATAATATGGACAGTAGAAATATGCATGAAATGAAGATATTTACGAAAAATTATGCTGAAAAAAATTTTAAAGATGAAAGTTTTGAAAAAAAATTAATAAGTTTTTATGAGTATAAAAAAAGACACATGATTAGTAAGAGAGATTTGATTGTATAAATATTTACATGTCACAAAAAACACTAAATAAAATTAATAGCTTTTTTGTATTTTCTACAGATAATATAATTTTTATTCTAATTTTACTGCTACCACTCAGTTTTTTTTTTGGTTCACTAATCACAAACTTTATTGTTTTATTTATTTTTTTTATATTTTTTTTTAAAATTAAAAAATTTAGACAATTTAGTTTTTTTCATTCTAATGAATTAAAAGTTATAATTTTTTTTTGCTTATATTTAACCATTAATACTATTTATAATGGCGGAAATATTGAAAAAATTATCAAATCTATCTTTTATTTAAGGTTTCCTATATTGACTCTTGTTTTTTTCTATTGCTTTAAATTTATCTCAAAAGAAAAAAAATTTTTTTGGATTAATTTCAACATTCTTTGTTTAGCTTTAATTTCTTTAGATTTATTGGTTCAATATTTTAATGGTACAAACATTTTTGGTTTTTCTGCCGGTATGTGTGGTGAGAGATACCTTAATGACAAATTGATTTGTACTAGGTACGCAGGTTTTTTTAATGATGAATTAATTTTAGGTGGATATTATTCAATAATTTCTCTTTCGATAATTTTATTTATTAATTCAATTAAAAAAAACTGGACTTTAATAACACTATTTATGATTTTCATTTTATATCTATTAATTATGATAACTGGAGAAAGATCAGCAACAATTACAATCTTACTCACATTTTTTTTTATTTTTTTACAGTATAAAATTAAATTTAAAATAAAATTAATGTCAGTTTCGATATTAATAATTCTTACAACTTTAATGATAACTTTAAATCCACATATAAAAGGAAGATATATAGATTTTTTCTCTCATGATATGAATAAAAATAATCAATTGTCAAAATATCAAAAAATTTTAACCACTCCTTGGGGTCTACACGCACAAAAATCGTTAAAATTATTTTTAAACAAGCCATTAACAGGACATGGACTAAAATCTTTTAGAAATAAGTGTGATCATGTATCACTATATTTTGATAGGAGTGAAAAAAAGCATAGAGCTTGCTCAACACACCCTCATAATTTAATTTTAGAACTGCTTGTTGAACAAGGAATAATAGGTTTTACCCTTTTCATTTTATTTTTTTTAATGTTATTTAAAAAATCATTTTTAACTAATGGTTTTTTTAGTAGTAATTTATCTTTAATTGGACTGAGGTCACTAGTTTTTGTATTAATTTTTGTTCCAAAACCATCAGGTTCAATTTTTTCAACTGTTAATGCAACAATGATTTGGTTTTGTATTAGTCTACTTATATATCAAATTTATTCAAAAAAAAAAATGAAATATAATTTTACAATAATCACCGTAGTTAAAAATGATAAGAATGGAATTATTAAAACAATTAGAAGTGTTATGAGTCAAAGTTTTAAAGACTTTGAATATATTGTTGTAGATGGAAATTCCTCTGACGGGACTTTATTTCAGATAAGAAATTTAAGAAAAGATAAAAAAAATTTTAAATTTATAAAGAGAAATGATGTCAGTTATTATGATAGTTTAAATTATGCAATAGGAAAGAGCAAAGGCAAATTTATTGGTGTATTAAATAGTGGAGATGTTTTTGTAAATAATATTATACTAAAAAAAATTAACAAATATGTTAATAAAAATACAAAGCTGTTCTATAATAATTTAGTTTTTACTAAAAACAAAAATATCATTAGATCCTGGTCACATAAAATTTCAAAAATTACAAATTTCAATTTATTTAAGATTCCACATTCGACATTGTTTATAAAAAGAGATATTTATAAAAAAGTTGGGCTATATAATTTAAATTATAAGATTGCAGCTGATTTAGATTTAATCATAAGATTAAACAAAAATTATAGTGAAATTAAACACTTAAATTTTAACAGCATATTAATGGAATATGGTGGTTTAAGTACAAATTTTTCTAATTTCAAACTAAAGCTAAAGGAAGATCTGAGTATTCTTATAAATCATTATAAGTACTATTTTATAATTTTTTATTTCTTTAAAATATATTTCAAAGTAACTGATTTTAAATTTAAAAATTTGATAAAAGATAAATAATTTTTATGATTATACTAGGATTAAATCTATTTCATGCTGATAGTTCAGTATGTTTAATTAAGGATGGTAAAATCGTCCATTCTATGGAAGAAGAACGTTTTAAAAGGATTAAACATTATTCAGGTTTTCCTTTTGAATCTTTAAACCAAATTTTAAAAATTAGTGGAACGCGCATTGAGGATATTGATTATATCACAACTAACAAATCTAGTTATTATAATATTTTAGGTAAGATTAGATTTAATTTTTCAAATCTGGGATATACTTTTATTAATAATTATCTCAGAGAAAAAAGTAACAGAAAAAAAAGTATGATTTCACAACTCAATAAATTTGGTGATCTTAAAAATTTAAAAAAAATAATTGATATACCCCACCATCTATCTCATATTTCTTATTCATATTTTTTGTCTGGTTTTGAGGATTGCTTTGGCTTAACTGTCGATGGGTCTGGAGATTTCTCAACTTCAGAAAGTTTTAAAATTAAATCAGGAAAAATAAAGATGTTAGATAAAATACTTTTTCCTAATTCTTTAGGTATTTTTTATCAAGCATTTACACAATTTTTAGGATTTAGAAGATATGGTGATGAGTATAAAGTAATGTCTTTAGCAAGTTATGGCAAACCTAAATTTACAACCAAAATTAGAGAAATGATTGAAATAGATGGTCAATTTAATTTTAAATTAAATCTTAAATATTTTAATCATCATAAAATTGGATTTAATCTATTTAATGCAACAGGGTATCCTATTTTTAATGATCTATTTACAAGAGAAATTGAAAAAAAATTAGGCATTTCAACAAGATATAAAAATCAAGAATTAAAAGATACTCATTATGATATAGCAGCATCTATGCAATCTGTTTTTGAAGAGACTGTTTTTGATAAGATAAATTTTATTAAAAAAAAAACAAATTTAAATAAAGCATGTTTTTCAGGAGGTTGTTTTTTTAATTCGAAAATGGCGGGTAAAATAAAAGATAATACAGATTTAGAGGATATTTATATAGGCTCTAATCCTGGTGATGCTGGTGGTGCTATTGGATCTGCATTATATTTATCAAACAAACTATCAAAAAATTTTAATTCTTTAAAAAAAGATAAGATTTCTTATGCATTTAATTATGATGAATTATCGACAAATGAAATATTTAAAAAATATGATAATTTAATTACCGTTAAAATTGCAGAAAATAATGATGAACTTGTTGATAAGACAAGTGAACTATTAAAATCTAATAAAATTATTGCATGGTTTCAATCTGGTAGTGAATGGGGACCTAGAGCTTTAGGTTTTAGATCAATATTAGCCAATCCGGCAATGAAAGAAGTTGTAGAAGAGATAAACTTAAGACTTAAAAAAAGAGAAAATTTCAGACCTTTCGCTCCATCTATTTGTGTTGATGATTATAGTCAGTATTTTGAAGATAATTATGACTGCTCATTTATGAATTATGTTGTAAAAGTTAAAGATAATGCAAAAAATAAGGTACCTGCTATAGTTCATGTTGATGGAACAAGTAGAGTTCAATCTGTTTCTGTAAATGATAATAAGCTTTTTTATGATTTGATAAAATCATTTAAAAATAAAACTGGGATTTATTGTTTATTAAATACTTCATTTAACATTGACGAACCTATATGTGAGTCACCTGATGACGCTATCAGCACGTTTTTACGTTCAAATCTTGAATATTTAATAATTAATAAAAATATACTTACTAAAAAGAAAATTTAGTCAAAATCATAAATTTACAGATATCTTATTTTATTTTTTTAAAGTAAGAAATGAATAGCCTAATTTTATTGAGTGATTAATATTTTTTTTCACCGAATACGATGTACAAGGTGATAGACTATACATACATAAATTATCACCATTAATAGATTGATAATAATAAAAATTTTCTTCAATTTCTATTTTGTTTTTTTTATTAATTATTTTGTTTTTGTTAAGAGTATAGATATTTGGCCATTTATCATTTTCATAATTATCATATATTTTTTGCAGTTGTTTTGATAAAAATATAATTAATGAAAATATAAAAAAAAATTTAAATAAATTTACCTTTTTTTTAGATAAAAAATTATCTTTGATTATAAAAATGAAAAATAAACAAATTAAAGTAATTATAAATGAATAACCATAACGATAAATTGGAAATATAAGAAAAAATGAAACAGATCCTAAAAAACTAGTTGAAATTAAAAGTAAAAAACGTTTGTTGAAATCTCTATTTTTTTTTGAACTATTAATTAAATTTTGTTTTAATGAAAAAGTTATAATCGTCAAAATAATAATATAAGGAATTATTATTTTTAATATATAATTTAAATGTTTGTTGTTCCAAGCTTCAATCCAATTAAAATTTTCGTTAAACTCTTCCATACTAATATTTTTATTAGTTCTATCTGGCCAACCTTTAGACCATGCTTGGCTTTCTGTATAAGCTTTGACAACTTTAGTATTGTCCATCCAAGGAAGACTGTTAATACAAGTAAATTTCATTGGGAATATAATACAACCGCTAATGATAATATTTTTTAATAACCATAAGTACAATAGAATAGCTGGAAATGAAAAAGTTACTTTGAGTATTTTTACAAGATTAAAATTTTCTTTAATGAAAAAAGTTATTATTGTTATTATGAAAACTAATCCTAAAGTTGTTTTATTAATGAAAATGAATACTGAAATTAATAGTACTTTATTGAAATTTATTTCTTTAAATTTTTTTTTTAAAAAATATGAAATCAAATAAAAAAAGGTTAAATGAGGTACCGCATCATTTCCAAAACTACTATATCTATTAACTTTATAGGAAATGTAGATTAAAATAAATAATGAAAAAACTTTACTTATATCTATCTCATCCTTTTTTTTAATTACACGCCAAACATCATAAAAAAAATAAATATAAAAAATAGAAACTATGCTTGCTAATGGAATACTAATACCATTTTCCTTAAATAATAAATTATTATTAATTGCTGACAAATATTGGAGTATTGAAGTGTGTCCAAATCTAAAATGAATATTACTAATTCCGAAAATAATCTTATGTTCATTAATTATCGAAATAAACGGTAAATGATACAAACCTGCATCTGGACGATTGACATTACTAAAAATAATTAACAAAAAAGTAATTATTGAAGTAATTAGTAAAAATTTTACATCATCTCTACTAAAGTTAAATTTTTTTTTAAATAAAAAAATTGCAATTATTAATAAATAAACAAAAGAATTTATAGCTGGGCTTAATTTTGTAAAAAAATTTAATGACAAAGAAATAAATGAAACGAATATTAAGCCAAGGAGATATACATAAAACTGACTATTAAAATCTGATTTATTAGTTGATAATACAAGCTTACCTGAACAGTAATATAAGAAATTTGTAAATATTGAAAAAAATAGTATATCCATTTATTACATATGCATGATTTAATACTTTCTATAATTATACCTGTATATAATGAAAAAAATACAATCAATAAAATTTTAAGTAAAGTTATCAAGTTAAAAAATCTTAAAAAAGAAATTATTGTGGTTGATGATGGTTCTACTGACGGAACACGTAAAATTTTACAAAAAAATAAAGACAAAATTGATAGATTAATATTTCATAAAAAAAATGTCGGCAAAGGCGGTGCCATTAAAACTGCAAAAAAATTTATAAACGGTAATGTTGTTATTATCCAAGATGCAGATTTGGAATATGATCCTAGTGACTATTTTAAGATGTTAAAATTTATTAAAAAGGGACATAAGGTTGTATATGGTTCTAGAGTTCTAGGTAAAAAAAGATATTTTTTAAAAAATTTTTCTTCTTTTCTAAGGATATTTTATAATCATGTATTAACTATATTATCTAATGTTTTAAATAACCAAAAATTAACTGATGCACATACATGCTATAAAATGTTTAGGAGTGATGTTTTTAAAAGAATTAAACTCGATGAAAATGATTTTAGTTTTTGTCCTGAAATTACAACAAAAATAGGTATAAAAAAAATTGAGATCAAAGAAGTTTCAATTAAATACTTTGGTAGAAAGTATAGTGAAGGAAAAAAAATTACTTTCATTGATGGTTTTAAGGCAATAAAAACACTTTTTAAATATAGATTTTATAATTAATTTAATTGTTAGTATATTACTTGAAAATATTTTATACGTAGCTTATGAAAAAAATTGCATTAATCTTTGGTGTTACGGGGCAAGATGGAGCATATTTATCTAAACTTTTATTAAAAAAGAATTACGTTGTTCATGGTATTAAAAGAAGAAGTTCTTCTTTAAACACGCAAAGAATTGATGATATTTATTTAGATCCACATAAAAAAACTAATTTTTATTTACATTATGGAGATCTCACAAACTCCTTATCTGTTTTAAAGATTATTGAAAAAATAAAACCAAATGAAATTTATAATTTAGGAGCCCAATCACATGTAGGAGTATCATTTGATGTACCAGAATATACTGCCAATGTAACTGCCTTAGGTACTCTTAGAATTCTAGATGCAATATTAACATTGAAAATGCAAAAAAAAATTAAATTTTATCAAGCAGGTACATCGGAGATGTTTGGAGCATCAAAACCTCCCCAAAGTGAAAAAACTTTATTTTATCCCAGAAGTCCTTATGGTGTTGCAAAAGTTTATTCGCACTGGATTACCATAAATTATAGAGAAGCCTACAATATATTTGCATGCAATGGAATTTTGTTTAACCATGAGAGTCCATTTAGAGGTGAGACATTTGTAACAAAAAAAATAGTTACGGGTCTTTGTGAAATTTTCTTAAAAGGCTCAGGTAAACTTTATTTAGGAAATTTATACGCTAAAAGAGATTGGGGTCATGCTGAAGATTATGTTTTAGCAATGTGGAAGATGCTTCAAAAAAAGAAGCCTATGGATTACGTGATATCTTCTGGAAAACAATATACTGTTAAATATTTCATTCATATTGTTTGTAAAAAACTTGGTATGAAAATTACTTGGAAAGGAAAAGGATTAAATGAGAGAGCATATTGGAAAAATAAAATTATTATATCAATAGATAAAAGATATTTTAGACCGACAGAAGTAACTTCATTAAGAGGTGACTCAAGAAAAGCCAGAAAAGAATTGAAATGGAAGCCAAGACATAATATTTACTCACTAGCAAGTGAGATGATAGATGAAGAATTAAAAAGAATAAAAACTTAAATGCTAAGAAAAAATACTAAGATATTTGTTTCTGGACATAATGGTTTAGTTGGATCGGCAGTTATAAGAAGATTAATAAACAAAGGATTTAAAAATTTATTAACTGTAAGTAAAAGAAATCTAGATCTTAGAGATCAAAAAAAGGTATTTAGTTTTTTCAAAAAAGAAAAGATTGAAGCTGTTATTAATACTGCTGCGACTGTAGGAGGAATTCTTGCAAATGATAAATTCAAAGCAGATTTTATATATAACAATTTAGCTATACAAAATAACATTATTCACGCTTGTTATCAAAATAATGTAAAAACATTGATTTTTCTGGGATCAAGTTGCATTTATCCAAAAAAATCTAAACTTCCTATTAAAGAAAAATATCTATTAACAGGGGAATTAGAAAAAACTAATGAGCCCTATGCTATTGCAAAAATTGCAGGAATAAAAATGTGTGAAAGTTATAATTTTCAATACAACACAAATTATAAATGTTTAATGCCATGTAATATTTATGGTCCAAAAGATAATTACGATCCTAAAACATCTCATTTTTTTCCTGCTTTAATTTCAAAAATTATTAAAGCTAAAAAAAACAATAAAGATAAAATTATCATATGGGGTTCTGGAAAAGTTAAAAGAGAATTGATGTATGTAGATGATTTAGCAGATGCATGTATTTTTTTCTTAGAAAAAAAAACAAAGGAATCATTAATAAATGTGGGCACAGGACATGAAATGAGTATAAGTGATTATGCAAAATTTATATTAAATGAATTAAATTTTAAATGCAAAATAACCTTAGATAAAAAAAAACCAGATGGAACTAAAAGAAAAGTTATTGATAGCAAGTTAGCTTTAAAATACGGCTGGAAACCAAAAATAAGCTTACAAAAAGGTTTGCAGATTACAATAAAAGAATATCTCTATAATTCAAGTAAATGAAAAAAAAATATATTGTAGTAACTGGTGGAGCTGGTTTTGTAGGAACAAATCTTATTGAGTTATTTTTAAAAAGAACAAATTTTTTTATAATTAGTATTGATAATTATTCTAGTGGTTTTAAAAAAAATCATCTTAAACATTCACGAATTAAATATATTAACGGAAATACTTGCAATATAAATATTTTATTAAAAAGATATAAATCAAAGATATTATCACTTTTTCATTTTGGAGAGTTTTCAAGAATTTATCAAAGTTTTAAAAAATTTTCAGATTGTCTAGAGTCAAATACCATAGGGACAAATGAAGTTTTTAAATTTTGTTTAACCAATAATATAAAGTTAGTTTATTCAGCAACCTCAGCAACTCTTGGAAATAGAGGTAACGATAAAAATTTATCTCCTTATGCGTTTACAAAAGCTAAAAATTTAGAATTTTTAAAAAACCTTAAAGAATGGTTTGATTTTAAGTATGAAGTAATTTTTTTTTATAATGTCTTTGGACCTAGACAAATTTGTGAAGGTCAAATGGCAACAGTAATTGGAATTTTTGAGGACCATTATCTCAAAAAAAAACCTTTGCCAGTTGTAAAGCCTGGAACTCAATCAAGAAGATTTACCCACATAGAAGATACAATAAATATTTGCTTTAAAGCTTGGAAAAAAAATAAGTGTAATTATTATAGTATTTCAAGTAAAAAATCTTACACTATAAATCAAGTTGCTAAAATGTTTGGATCTACAATAGATTATAAAAAAGCTAGAAAAGGCGAGAGATACGCATCTGCATTAACTAATATGAGTTTATCAAAAAAAGTTATAAGAAATTATGGTCATATTGACCTCAAAGATTATATTAAGGATTTCATTAAAAGTTCAGAAATTAGCGTAAAAAAGTAGTTAAAAGATTGTTTACAATATTATTATTTTAGGTATAAATCATCCGCCGGTGATTATTGCAAAGGTGTTATACCCGATCCCATTCCGAACTCGGAAGTCAAGACCTTTAGCGCCAATGGTACTTTGTCTTAAGGCACGGAAGAGTAGGACGTTGCCGGCATTTAAAATGAAATTATGAAAATTAAAAGTTCACTAAAGTCTATTAAAAAAAGAGATCTTAACTCCAAACTTGTTAGAAGGAGAGGTAGGGTTTACGTAATTAATAAAACTAATCCAAAATTTAAAGCAAGACAAAAGTAATTTTTATGGATAATGAAAACCATAAAAGTACCTGGAACAATTTTACAAAATTTGTGTTGTGGGGAACTGTCGCGGTTATCAGTGTTCTGGTTTTAATGGCAATATTCTTGTTGTAAGATCAATGTATGAAAATTGCTTCTATCTCAGAAAACCAAAATATTGAAAAAAGAATAGCAATTACTCCTGAGATTGCAAAAAAATATATCTCTCTTGGTATTGAGGTTTCTTTGCCCGAAAATTATGCAAATCATTTAGGGTTTAAGGATGAAGAGTATAAAGCATTTGGAGTTTCTATTTTAAAAGATGAAAATGAAATTATAAAAAATGCTGATGTTATTGTTCAATTAGGCTTCTTAAATAATGACAAAATTTCTTTATTAAAAGAAAATCAAACATTCATAGGGGTGTTAAGCCCATATGATAATAAAGATAAAATTAATAGTTTAGTTGAAAAAAATATTAATACTTTTTCACTAGATTTGCTACCAAGAATAACAAGAGCGCAATCAATGGATATATTATCCTCACAAGCAAATCTTGCGGGCTATAAAGCAGTAGTAGAGTCGTTTGCTAAATTTGAAAAAGCAATTCCAATGATGATGACTGCAGCAGGAACAATTCCTGCAGCAAAAGTATTAGTTGTTGGTGCAGGGGTTGCAGGATTACAATCAATTGCAACAGCAAAACGAATGGGTGCAATAGTATTTGCAACAGATGTCAGGATGGCCTCAAAAGAACAAGTTGAAAGTTTAGGTGGAAAATTTTTAACAATTGAGGATGCAGAAAATTTAGAGACTGAAGGAGGATATGCTAAAGAAGCATCAGATGATTTTAAAAAAAAACAAGAAGAGCTGTTGTCAGAAACATTAAAAAAAATTGATATTGTAATTTGTACAGCTTTAATTCCAGGAAAAAAAGCACCTTTGATTATTAAAGAAAAAATGATTAATAACATGAAGGCTGGCTCAATAATTTATGATTTAGCAGCTATCCAAGGTGGAAACACAGCTCATACTGAAGTTGATAAAGTTGTAGATAAAAATGGAGTTAAAATAATGGGGGAAACCAATATTTTAAATAAACTCCCAACCTCTGCATCAAATTTATATGCAAAAAATGTATTCAATTTTGTTTCAAATTTATACGATAAAGAAAATAAAAAAATGAATATTAATTTAGAAGATGAAATAATTGAGAAAACTTTAATAAAATAAAAAACTATGGAAATAGATCCTTTTATATTCAGATTAAGTATTTTTATCCTTTCAATTTTTATAGGATATTATGTAGTTTGGAGTGTAACTCCATCATTACACACACCTTTAATGTCTGTTACTAATGCAATTTCATCAGTCATAATTGTAGGCGCAATTATTGCAGGTTTAGCTGGAAATTCTGATACTATATTTAACACATCAAGCATCTTTGGGTTTTTAGCAATATCATTAGCAGCAATTAATATTTTTGGGGGCTTTCTAGTAACTCAAAGAATGCTTGCAATGTATAAAAAAAAGAAAAAGGATAAATAATGTTATCAGCAAATTTATCAGCAATATTTTATTTAGTTTCAGGAGTATTATTTATTTTAGCTTTAAGAGGACTTTCTTCACCAGAAACGTCTAGACAAGGAAATTTCTTTGGAGTTTTAGGAATGATTATTGCAATTACAGTTACCTTCTTATCAATCGATAATTTTTCAAATGGATTTGTGGTTGTTTTAATTTTTCTTTTGATAGGTGGATTAGTTGGAGCAATTATTGCATATAAAATTCCAATGACTGCAATGCCAGAATTAGTTGCTGGCTTTCACAGTTTGGTTGGACTTGCAGCAGTATTTGTTGCAATTGCTGCTTTTTTAAATCCAGAAGCTTTTAATTTAGGTTCTCCTGGAAATATTAAACTTGGAAGTTTAATTGAAATGTCAATTGGTGCAGCAGTCGGTGCTATAACTTTTTCAGGTTCAATTATTGCTTTTTTAAAACTTCAAGGGATAATGTCAGGTTCACCTATAACTTTTAAAGGCCAACATCTACTGAATGCTTTGATCTTAATTTCAATAATTTTTATTACTTATTTTCTTTGTTCAACTCAATCTTCTAATTTGTTTTGGATCTTGCTAGCTGTATCTTTTTTAATTGGATTTTTATTGATAATACCAATTGGTGGTGCAGATATGCCCGTAGTTATTTCAATGTTAAATTCCTACTCCGGTTGGGCCGCTGCTGGAATTGGTTTTACCTTAGAAAATACTGCATTAATAATTACAGGTGCATTGGTAGGATCATCTGGGGCAATATTATCTTATATAATGTGTAAAGGAATGAATAGATCTTTCTTTAATGTAATTTTAGGTGGATTTGGTGCAAAAGAACAATCGTCAACATCTCAAAATAAAGAACAAAGACCGGTTAAAAGTGGAAATGCAGATGATGCTGCCTTTCTTATGAAAAATGCTTCATCAGTAATTATTGTACCAGGATATGGTATGGCTGTTGCTCAAGCACAACATGCTTTAAGAGAGATGGTTGATACTTTAAAAAAAAATGACATTAAAGTTTCTTATGCAATTCACCCAGTTGCAGGACGTATGCCAGGTCATATGAATGTTTTGTTGGCTGAAGCAAATGTGCCATATGATGAAGTATTTGAACTTGAAGAGATTAATAATGACTTTGCAAACGCAGATGTAGCTTTTGTTATAGGTGCTAATGACGTAACAAACCCAGTTGCAAAAACAGACCCACAAAGCCCAATTTATGGTATGCCAGTTCTTGATGTTGAAAAATGTAAATCAGTGTTATTTGTTAAAAGAAGTTTGTCTCCTGGCTACGCAGGCATAGATAATGATCTATTTTACAAAGAAAATACCCTAATGTTGTTTGCAGATGCAAAAAAAATGACAGAAGATATCACTAAAAATCTATAGGTATAAATTTGAGTACTAGAATATTTTGTGACATTGCCGAATTAGATCAAATAAAAAGATTTAATAAAAAAAAAATTGTTAAAGGATTTACAACCAATCCAAGTTTAATGAGAAAAGCTGGAGCAAAAGACTATAAATCTTATTCAAAAAAAATTCTTAAAATTTGCAATAACAAACCAGTATCCCTTGAAGTGTTTGCTGATGAATATGAGTCAATGAAAATTCAAGCAATGAAAATTAATACTTGGGGAAAAAATGTATATGTAAAAGTGCCAGTTGTTAACTCTAAAGGAAAATTTATGGGTCGAATTATTAAAGAGTTGAATAATCAGAATGTGAAACTTAACATAACAGCTGTTTATAGTGCCAAACAAACTGAAAAAATTTTAAAACTAATTAATAAAAAAACAAAAGTAATTATTTCTATTTTTGCTGGAAGAGCAGGAGATACAGGTAAAGATCCTGTGCCAGAATTTGTTAAGAGTATTAAATTAGCTAAAAGATTTAAGAATGTTAAGATACTGTGGGCTAGTGTTCGGGAGCCTTATAATTATCTGCAAGCAAAGCAATTAGGTTGTCATATTATAACTATTCCGCCAGTCATTATTGAAAAGATAGAAAACTTTGGAAAATCATTTGATCAACTTACAAAAGAAACAGTTAAAGCATTTCTAGTAGATAGTAAAAAATCTAATTTTAAAATATAGTCTGGAATTGGTTGCGGGGGACGGATTTGAACCGCCGACCTTCAGGTTATGAGCCTGACGAGCTACCAGACTGCTCCACCCCGCGGTATACTTAAATTCTATTTTTAAGTTTATTTAACTTTTTAACTCTCTTAATATTTTCCTGTAGAATTCTTTTTTTCTTCTCAGAAGGTTTTTCGTAAGTATTTTTTAATTTTATTACTTTAAAAAAACCATCGCGTTGTAGTTTTCTTTTAAGAACCCTAAGCGCTTGTTCAATGTTATTATCTTTAACTTCTATTTTCATAAATATTTTTAATGCGTGTAATTATCACTATAAAATTTTGATGTCTATTAAATTTATTCAATGTTTGAAATTTCTTTTGCTTGTTTTGCTTTTTCCTTTTCTTTTTTTTCCCTTTTTATTCTTCTCTCAGCTTTTTCTAGTGCATCTACCAGATCTTTTTGACTGAATAGGTTTAAAGCAACCGGGTCTTTTGGATTTAAGTTATTATAGTTCCAATAGCTTTTATTTCTTATCGAAGTAACTGAATTTTTTGTTATTCCAACTAGCTTTGCAATTTGGGAATCTTTTAGCATATTATGCTGTCTGATTAACCATAGCGCAGAATCTGGTTTATCTTGTCTTTTAGATAAAGGTACATATTTTTTAATTTTTTTTTCACTATTAGAAATTTCAATATCAGTACTCTTGATAAGTAGAGGTCTGTTCTCATCATTTGATGATAATTCAATTTCTTCCCTAGAAAGTTGCCCTGAAATTATAGGATTATAAGCTTTGATTCCTTTTGCAACCTCACCATCAGCAATTCCTTGAATCTCAACTTCATGCAAATTACAAAAATTTGCAATTTGTTTAAAAGTAAGTGTTGTATTTTCAACCAACCAGACAGCTGTAGCCATTGGCATCAAAGGTGCGTTTGACATCTAATTTTTTTTATCTGATTTAAAGTTTTGAAATTTTTTATTAAATTTACTTATTCTACCTTTATCCATTAACTTTTGTTTGCCACCTGTCCATGCAGAATGAGATTTTGGATCAATTTCTAATTTAAGTAAATCACCTTCAGCACCCCAAGTAGATTTTGTTTCAAATTGAGCTCCATCAGTCATTTCAACTTTAATTGTATGGTAGTTTGGGTGTATGTCTTTTTTCATACGGAGACTTATAGCAAAAGAATATTATAACACAATTAAAAGTTAGCTAAATTTTCCAACATTTTATCATTAATTGCAGCACTTGAAGCCTTAATATCAATCTTATTTACATCAAATTTATGAATATCGTTTACTATTCCTCCTGCTTCTCTTACCAATATCTCTCCAGCTGCGATATCCCAAAGGTTAATTTTATTATGAAAAAAACCATCAAGTCTGCCAGATGCAACGTAAGCTAAATCTAATGCAGCACATCCGCTATACCTCATGTTTAAATTGCTAAATTTAACACCCTCATGATTACTTGAGAATAGACAATCATCAATTGAGTTTTTTTTTGAAACCCTCAGTCTTTGATTATTTAAAAAAGCTCCCTTATCTTTTTCAGCAAAAAACATTTCATCTTTAATTGGGTCAAAGATTAAACCACTTATAATTTCTTGCTTGTATTTAAGAGCTATGCAGATGGCAAAGTGGGGTATTCCATGTAAGAAGTTTGTTGTTCCATCTATTGGATCGATAATCCAAATATTATCTTTGTCATTGTTTTTAATTATTCCAGTTTCTTCTGTTATGAAAGAATAGTTTTTTTTTATTTTTGATAATTCTTCAATTAAAATTTTTTCTACATGTTTGTCAGTTTTTGTAACAAAATCATAAGGTCCTTTTTTAGATACCTGTAATTTTTCAACCTCACCAAAATCTCTTATAACAGACTTAGATGCTTTTTCTGCAGCTTTGATCATTATGTTGAGATTTGCTGATATAGAAATCATTTAAATTATATCTTTTTTATATATTCAAGTGTTCTAGTATCAACGATAACTTCATCACCAGAGTCTATAAAAGGCGGAACTTGAATATTTAAACCATTATCTAGTGTAGCAGGTTTATACGATGACGAAACTGTTTGACCTTTAAGAGCTACATCTGTTGTTTCAATTTTACATTTTACTTGATTTGGCAATTCAACTGAAATTGGACTGTCATTATAAAAACTTACTGAGACCTCAAGATTTTCAGTCATTAACTTTCCTTTTTCTCCGATAATATTTTTTTTTAATTCAATTTGTTCAAATGTTTTAGGATCCATAAAAAAATAATTATTTTCATCATCATACAAATAATTAAATATTGTCTCTTCTAGTGATGCTTTTTCAACAGTTTCACTAGATCTAAATCTCTCATTTAATTTTGTGTTTTTACCTACACTTTTCATTTCTACTTGAGCAAATGCTCCACCTTTACCTGGTTTCACATGTTGAGTCTTTAGGACTTGCCATAAATCATTTTTATATTCTAAAAGCATTCCTACTCTTATTTCTCCTGCATTAATTTTCATTTAAGTTTTTCTATAGTTTCTAAAGGTTTATATTTTTTATTATTCCAAACGTAACCTGAGATAGCTAATAAATTAGCATTGTTCAATAACAGTTTTTTATAATTATTAAAATTTATTCCTCCAATAGCAACTACAGGGGTTTTGGTTAACTTTTTTACTTTATTTAAAATCTTTGTTGAAGCCTTAAACTCCACTTTTTTCGTTGTAGTGGAAAAAAAAGCACCAAAGGCAATATAACTAGCCTTTTCTTTGATAGCTACTTTAGCTAATTTAATAGAGTTATGACAAGTAATTCCTATAATTTTATTTCCAACTATTTTTCTTGCCTCACTTAAACTCATATCTTTTTGCCCTAAATGACAACCATCAGCATTAAGTTTTTTTGAAAGTATGGGGTCATCATTTACTAAAAATTTTACCCCATTCTTTTTACAAATTTGATTGATTTTTTTCCCAATTATAATTTTTTGTTTGAATGAATATTTTTTAAGCCTCAATTGAAATAGACTTACCTTGCCAGTTTTTAATACTTTTTTTAAATCCTGATAAAAGTGAGGGTACACTTTGTTTGGGGAAATAAGATAAATAAATTTTTTTTTACTTATTCTCAAGTTCGCTAGACCATTTACCTTGGGCTGCTAAAGTATTCATTTTTGCTCTATGATTAAAAATATTTTGAGTTCCTTTGATATCTTTAATATCTTTTGACCAAAATTTTAGCGCACTTTGTTGTAGAGCTCTTCCATAAGAGTAAGTCATTATAAAATTAGTATCATTATTTTTATTGATTAGGTTTAAGTTTTCTGTTGCCTCTATTTCAGATTGACCTCCTGATAAAAAAGCAATTCCAGGTACTTCATTTGGAACAGATTTTTTAAGGCATTCAAGTGTTTTAAAAGAAACTTCTTCATTCGAGATTTTATTTTTTGATTTATTTCCTGCCAGAATCATATTTGGTTTTAAAATTATTCCTGTTAGATCAATTTTGTGAACAATAAGTTCTTCAAAACATTTTTGAATTACTTCAGATGTTTTTGTTAAACAGTCTTCTGCTGAGTGTTCACCATCCATTAAGACTTCTGGTTCAACAATTGGAACCATTCCACTCTCTTGGACTAAAGCTGAATATCTTGCCAGAGCATGTGCATTCGAGATAATTGCAAGTTTACTGGGTCTTTTTTCTTCAATATTATAAACACCTCTCCACTTTGTAAATCTTGCTCCAAGTTCATAATATTTTTTTAATCTTTCTCTTAG
Source organism: Candidatus Pelagibacter bacterium nBUS_25 (assembly GCF_051200975.1). NCBI lineage: Bacteria > Pseudomonadati > Pseudomonadota > Alphaproteobacteria > Candidatus Pelagibacterales > Candidatus Pelagibacteraceae > Candidatus Pelagibacter > Candidatus Pelagibacter bacterium nBUS_25. The sequence continues at coordinate 200,527 of NZ_CP172846.1, forward strand.
ACCATCTAAACCCTCGGTAACTTTTTCATCTAATGAATTTGCCAAAACTTTTGCACCAGTGTCTACTTTAATTCCTGGAACAGCTCCTGTGTCTGAGATAATAGAGGGGATTGTTTTTCCTTCATTTGATATTTGATTGATTGTTTCATCATATAAAATAACACCACCAATGCAGTTTTTCATGCTGTTTGCTGTAAAAAGTGTTTCTCTGAAAAGAAGTCTGTTTTCTGGTGTTGATTGAATGTTTACGGACTCTAATCTTTTAGTCATAGTTCCGTTACTTTCATCTGCAGCTAGTATGCCTTTATCGTTTGAAAGAATTTTTAGAGCGATTTTATTAAGTTCTGACATTTTAGTTTAAAGCTTTTATACCAGGAAGTTCTTGTCCTTCAAGATATTCTAAGAAGGCTCCACCAGCAGTTGAAACAAAATTAAAATCGTTTATCGAATTTAAACCATTTAATAATGAAACTGTATCTCCACCTCCTGCAACTGAATAAATTTTATTAGACTTGTTATTTTCAATAATTTTTTTAGCAATTTTAATACTACCATTAGCAAAGTTTGGGTTTTCAAAATATCCCGCAGGGCCATTCCATAAAATAGTACTACTTTCATCAATAATATTATTAATACTATTAATAGTTTTTGGACCAATATCTAAAATCATTTCATCTGATAAAATTTCATTTAATTCTTTTATCTGAGAGTTTCCATTTAAATCCTTTCCTACCATAACGTCTTCTGGATATACTATTTTACAATCCTCTGTTTCTGAAAGTGAAAAAATTTCTTTAATAATTTGATCAGAGTTTTCTTCTTGTAAGGATTTTCCAATATTGTTACCCATATATTTAATAATATTATTAGCCATTCCACCTACAATTATAATATTATCAAATTTAGGTATTAAATTTTTAATTATATTAATTTTAGTTGAGATTTTTGAGCCTCCAATTATGCAGGTTATAGGTTTTTTAATTTCAGAAGTAATTTTTTTTAAAGCATCAACTTCCAAATTAAGTTGTAATCCAGAATAAGAAGGTAAGAAATTAGTTATCCCATGAATTGATGCATGCGCTCTATGAGAACAGGAAAAGGCATCATTAACATAAATGTCAGCTAAAGTTGAGAGATGTTTTGCAAATTGTTGGTTATTTTTTTCTTCTTCAGGACAAAATCTTATATTTTCTAACATAACTATTTTTTCATTATCACTATGAAATAAATCTTTAGAGGCTATCTCGTTTACATCTTTTGAAATGAGTTTTATATTTTGACTTAACTTTATCTCTAAATCTTTACATATTGGTCTAAGTGAAAGTTCGTTTACAACTTTCCCTTTTGGTCTTCCTATATGAGAAATAATTATTATTTTTGCATTTTGGGAGATTAAGAATTTTAAAGTAGGTAAAATTTTATCAATTCTTGTTGTATCAGTGATTCTGCCACCATCTAAAGGAACATTTAAATCTAATCTTAATAATATCTTTTTATCATTAAGATTTGTTTCCTCTTTTATACTTTTCATCAAGTGATTTTGTGGACATATTCTGCTATGTCACACATTCTATTTGAAAATCCCCATTCATTGTCATACCAGGCTGAAATTTTTCCCATATTTTTACCAACAACACTAGTAAGAGATGCGTCTACAATTGCTGATGATGAATTATGATTAAAATCAATAGATACTAGTTTTTCTGAAGTTATTTCTAGCACTTTTCTAGATTGATTTTTTGTTACTTCTGTAAAAGCATCATTAATTTTTTCTTTGCTTATCTCTTTTTTAGTACAAAAAACTAATTCAATAAGAGATACGTTGGGAGTTGGAACTCTCATAGCGACACCTTCCAGCTTACCTTTCAATGAAGGGATTATTTCTCCGATAGCTTTTGAAGCTCCTGTAGATGTTGGAACAATCGATTGGCTTGCTGATCTTGCTCTTCTTGGATCTTTATGAGAATTGTCCAAAATTCTTTGGTCGCTCGTAAAAGCATGAATCGTCGTCATAAAACCTTTTTCAATTTCAAAATTTTGATGAAGTGCGTTTGCTACAGGTGCTAAACAATTTGTAGTGCAAGATGCAGCAGAAATTATTTCATCATTTTTAGTAAGCTCACCTTCATTTACGCCAAAAACAATAGTTTTATCAGCGTTTTTACATGGAGCAGAAACTATAACTTTTTTTGCACCATTATTAATGTGTGCTAGTAGTTTTTCTTTTGAATTAAATTTTCCAGTACACTCAAAAACATAATCAACACCAAGTTTCTTCCAATTAATATCTTCAATTTTTGACTCTTGGGAAAAAGTAATCTTATTTTTATTAATAATTAAATGATTTTCATCGCAATCAAGGTCTGCATTAAATTTTCCATGTACAGAATCGTATTTAATTAGAGCATAACTTGCTTCAGAATTAGATCTGTTATTGATGTGTTTTATTTTTATATTTTTGTTTTGACTTTCAATGATCGCTCTAATAACCATCCGTCCAATTCTTCCCATTCCATTAATTCCAACATTTATAGTCATATTTTTTTTCTAACTAGTTTTTTTGATTTGTTTGTAATGTTTGCTGCTGTTAAACCAAAATGTTTATAAATTTCTTTGTATGGTGCACTTTTGCCAAATGTATCAATTCCAAAAGTTAAACCATTATCACCAACATACTTTTTCCAGCAATCTGTTGATGCCGCTTCTATAGAAATTTTTATTTTTGTTTCATTAATAATTTTTTTTTTGTATGAATTGGCTTGTAAGTCAAAAAGATCTTGGCAGGGCATCGATATTACTTTTGAATATATCTTATCTTTGGCCAATTTATGACTAGTCTCGATCGCCAAATTAACTTCAGAGCCACTTGCAAGTATTGTTAAATCAATCTTTTTATTTGTTCGTAATACTTCATAGGCTCCAAAAGAACACTTATTGATGTTTGAATATTTTATTCTTATTGGATCAAGGTTTTGCCTAGTCAAAGATAAAACACTTGGTGTTTTTGAGCTTTTTAGCGCATGTTCCCAACACTCAATAGTTTCCATTCTATCTGCAGGTCTAAAAACATTAAGATTTGGAATAGAACGTAAGCCTGACAATTGTTCTATTGGTTGATGAGTTGGGCCATCCTCACCAAGACCAATTGAGTCGTGTGTCATAACATAAATAACTCTTTGCTCCATTAGTGCTGATAATCTTATTGATGGCTTACAATAATCTGAAAATATTAAAAATGTTCCACCATAAGGAATAAAGTTACTATGAAGGGCAAGTCCGTTCATTATTCCACTCATTGCATGTTCTCTCACACCATAGTGAATGTAATCACTATTAAAGTCACCTGGTTTTACTATTTTATGATGTTTTGTTTTAGTATTGTTTGATCCTGCCAAATCAGCAGAACCTCCAATTAAATTATTACTAACGCTAGTCAATGCATTCAAAGTAAGTTCTGAGGATTTTCTTGTTGCTAAACTTTTAAGTTCTTTAATTGTTTTTTGTTTTTCTGTTTTTAAAATTTTTGTAAAATTATTTTTTAGTAAATTATTTACTATTACTTTTTTCTTTTTATAAATTTTGTTCCAATTATTCTCAAGTTTTTGTCCTTTTTTACCAATTTTTTTCCACTCATTTAAAATTTTATTTGGAATTTCAAAAGGTTTGTAATTCCAATTAAGAGCATTTCTTACTAATTTAATTTCATCTAAACCTAGAGGACTTCCATGAGACGATGATTTACCCGATTTATTTGGTGAACCATAACCAATTCTAGTCTTACATGAAATAACAGTTGGTTTTTTTGCATTTTGGACTTTTTTTAGAGCCTTAAAAATTTCTTTTTCATTATGACCATTGATAAGAATGTATTCCCATCCATAACTTTCAAATCTTTTTTTAAAGTTATCTGAAACTGCTAAACTAGTTGGTCCGTCAATCGATATTGAATTATTATCAAAAAGCATTACTAGATTTTTTAGCTTCAAGTGTCCTGCCAAACTCATTGCTTCGTGACTTATTCCTTCCATTAGACAACCGTCTCCTGCAAGAACATAAGTTTTATGATTTATAATTTCCTTACCAAGTTTCTTTTTTAAAACTTCCTCAGCAATTGCAAACCCAACAGCATTTGCAATTCCCTGACCAAGAGGACCAGTTGTAGTCTCAATACCAGTTTTGGAGTGATACTCCGGATGACCTGCACAAATTGAATTAAGCTGTCTAAATTTTTTTATACTACTAAGTGAAATACTTTTATATCCAGTCAAGTATAACAGAGAATAAAGTAGCATGGAGCCATGACCTGCAGATAAAACAAATCTGTCTCTATTAAGCCAATTTGGATTTTTAGGATTAAATCTTAAAAAATTTTTAAATAGAACAGTTGCAACATCTGCCATACCCATCGGCATACCAGGGTGACCAGAATTTGCTTTCTGCACAGCATCAATTGAAAGAAATCTGATGCAATTAGCTAAATCATTATGTAGTTTATTCAAAAATATCCTGACTAGACCTAGAAGAATCTATTTAATAATATAAACATATATATATGAATTCTATAATCGAAAAAGAAAAAAAATTAAACGAGGCCTTATCAAAGTTAAAAAATTTAGATCTAACTAATCCTGATTTGAGAAATAATATTGATGATTTAAATTCTCAAAAAACTCAATTAGAAATTGAAAAATCTCAATTAGAGGATAAGTATAAATCTTTATTGGATGAACACACAAATTTAACAAAAAAACTTGAAGAAATTCAAAATAATGAAAAATTAGAAGAGAAAAAACAGACTGAGTTCTCTGAAAAAATTGATGAATTAAACCAAGAAACAGATACTTTGTTGGAAGAAATAGACAAATGGCAAATGTAAGTATTAAATTTAACAATAAGGAATTTTTATTGTCATGTGAGGATGGTCAAGAGGAGCATCTTGAAGAATTATTAATCCATATTAATCAAAAGTTTAATGATTTAAAAAACAATCTTGGAAATTTAGGAGAAAATAAATTGCTTTTAATTACAGCTGTTAAAATTATGGATGAGTATTATGAAACTAAAAAAAGGGTTGATCAAAAAAAAAATGAATTAAAAGATCTTTCTAATAAATTTAGAGAATTAAAATCACTTATTTATGACTACAGAGATAAAAAGGAGGAAGAGGTTAAAAAGTTAAATGCCAATCATTCAAATTTTAAAAACGAAATTGAGGCAAATCATAAAAAATATGAACAATTAATTGATGAAGCAGCAGATGAAATATCAAATTTTGTTGAAAAAACTAAATTAGAAAATATTTCTCAATAAATTTTTGTGAATAAATCCCAAATTAGAAAAAAGATTTTAAAAATCAGAAAAAAAAAATTTGATAAAAAATTTGAAATTAATTCAGGTAAGTTAATTTCTTATTTAGAAACAAATATATCAAATCTTAAAAATATTGGTGGTTATTATCCATCTAACTATGAAATTGATGATTTAGAAATTTTAGATTTATTAGAAAAAAAAGATTTTAATGCATCATTGCCAAGGATAACAAAAAATAATCAGATGAATTTTTATAAATGGTCAAATAACGATTTATTAAAGATAAATAAATTTGGTATCCCTGAACCTTTGTCATCTAGGGTTTTTTATCCAGATGTTTTGTTAATCCCATTAGTTGCTTATGATAGTAATTTAAATCGATTAGGCTATGGTGGTGGTTTTTATGATCGTTATATTGAAAAAATTGAAAAAATTAAAAAGATAATAAAAATTGGTTTAGCTTTTTCTTTCCAAAAAACTTCATCAATACCTATAAATCAACATGATAAAAGATTAGATTTTATAATTACAGAAAAAGAAATTTTAAGATGAAAATATTATTTTTAGGTGATGTGGTTGGAATTTCAGGTTGTTCAAAACTGATGAACAATCTTATGAATGAAATTAAATCAAAAAAAATAGATTTTGTAATTGTAAATGGGGAGAATGCAGCTTCTCAAGGTGTAGGTTTAACCAAAGAAATATGTAATGATTTTTTTAATTGTGGAGTTGATGTAATTACAACTGGCAATCATGTGTGGGACCAAAAAGAAATAATGGAATTTATAGACAAAGAGCACAAATTGTTACGTCCTAAAAATCTTTTTGAACCAGCTCCAGGTAAAGGCTTTAATATTTATAATACTAAAAATAATATTAAGATCGGCGTGTTAAACCTAATGGGCAATGTCTTTATGAAAAAAAGTGACGACGTTTTTGAAGTTTCAGAAAAATTTATGAAACAGCACAAGTTAAAAGAAGACTATGATTTGCTTATAGTTGATTTTCATGGTGAAATAACTAGTGAAAAAAATGCAATAGGACATTTTTTTGATGGTAAAGCTACATTAGTTGTTGGAACTCACACTCATATTCCGACTAATGACGCAAGAATACTAGAGGGTGGCACAGCATATCAAACAGATGCTGGAATGTGTGGAGATTATAATTCTGTTATTGGCATGAATACTGAAAATTCATTGAATAGATTTTTAAAAAAAAATTCAACTAAACATTTTCCAGCTATAGGTGATGCTACTTTGTGTGGTGTAATTGTTGATTGTAATATAGAAAATGGATTAGCAAATAACATTGAAAGTTACATTTTTGGAGGTCAGTTAAAAAATACTTAGAATAAATTATGTCAGGTCATTCAAAGTGGGCAAGTATTAAACACTCAAAGGGAAAAGCAGATAAGCAAAGATCTAAAATTTTCTCAAAATTGTCTAAAGAGATAAGTGTAGCTGCAAAACTTGGTGATAAAGATCCAGCAATGAATCCAAGATTAAGATCTGCAATTCAAGCTGCAAGATCTGCCAATATGCCAAAAGATAATATTGAGAGAGCTATTGATAAATCTTCTGCAAACGCAGAGTCTAATTTTGAAAATTTAAGATATGAGGGATTTGGCCCAGATAAAATTGCAGTAATTGTAGAGACTTTAACAGACAATAAAAATAGAACTGCATCAAACATAAGAACTATATTTCAAAAAAATGGTGGTAGTTTGGGAACACAAGGTTCTGCATCTCATAATTTCAATCAATTAGGTATCATTAAAATTGATAAAAAAGAAATATCTGAGGAAAACATTTTTGAATTAGCAATAAACTCAGGGGCAGACGAATGTATTTCCAATAATGAATTTCACGAAATTCAATGTGAGTTGAGTGAAATTTATAATGTAAAAAAAAAATTAGAAAAAATTATTTCAAATTTTATTTCAACAGAGATTGAATGGATTCCCTTAAATAGTGTTAATATTGAGAAAGATAAAGAAGAGACTGTGATTAATTTTTTAGAAACATTAGAAGATGATGATGATGTGCAAAATGTTTTTTCAAATGTTAACTTTGGTAATAATTAATGTTGGTAATTGGCATCGATCCAGGTATTTCTGGATCAATTTGTTTTTTTCAAGAAGGTAAAATTATCGATGTGGTAGAAATGCCAACAATGGCTGAAGGGAAAAAAAATAAAAAACAGGTAAATGGATCTCAAATTTTTAATGAAATTTCTGATAGAATTAAAAAGTTTGAAAAAGAAGACATTAAAGTAGTCATAGAGCAGGTATCAGCTATGCCAGGTCAAGGTGTAACTAGTATGTTTAATTTTGGACAGTCATTTGGAGTTTTAAAAGGTATTTGTTCTGCGATGCAATTACCTGTGTATTTTGTAAGACCTGCAAAATGGAAAAAATATTTTAATCTTATTAATTCTGAAAAAGATGCAAGCAGAACAAAGGCAATTGAAATTTTTCCATATTTTTCAGGTCAATTATCAAGAAAAAAAGACTCTAATAAAGCTGACGCTATTTTGATAGCAAGTTTTTATTATGAAACTTACAAAAATAAATAATAGTCAAAAATTTAAGACAAATTCATGACACATTTAAGTGTGAAGAATAACTATGGAAGCTGATATCGCATCACAAGCAGTAGGATTGGGGACTAATACTGATTTTTCTTTAATAAGCCTATTTTCAAGAGCTGATATAGTTGTTAAATCAGTAATTATTATTTTGATAGTTTGCTCAATTTATTCATGGGCAGTTATCATAGAAAAATTTAGATTATTTAAAAGAATAAATAAATCTTCAGAAGAGTTTGAAGAAAATTTTTGGAACTCAAAATCAGCAGAAACATTTTACAATAGTTTGCCAACAAAAGTTGATGATCCAACGGCAGTAGTTTTTCAGGAAGCAATGGAGAGTCTTTTGAAAAAAAAATCCAAAAATAATTTAAGTGAAAAAATGAGTACTTTTTTAGAAGTTGGGATTGAAAAACAAATGTCTAAAATTGATAAGGGTTTTACATTCCTAGCAACAGTTGGATCGACCGCACCTTTTATTGGTTTATTTGGAACAGTATGGGGGATAATGAATTCATTCCAATCTATTGCAATTTCTAGAAACACTAGTTTAGCAATTGTAGCTCCAGGAATAGCAGAGGCATTATTTGCTACTGCCCTAGGACTATTAGCTGCAATTCCTGCTGTTGTTGCGTATAATAAGTTTAACACTGACTTACAAAAATATTCTCAAAAATTAGAAAACTTTTCAAAAAGATTTTTAACAATAATTTAGATGGCATTTAAATTAAATCGTTCATCAAAAGGACCTATTAGTGAGATTAATGTGACACCATTTGTAGATGTCATGCTAGTATTATTAATTATTTTTATGGTAACTGCACCATTGCTTACAGTAGGTGTACAAGTAGATCTTCCAGAGACATCTGCAGACTCCCTTCCAGAGGAAGCTGAGCCATTAACACTTTCAATAAATGCAAAAGGTGAAATTTTTATTCAAGAAGCAAAAGTAGAATATGAAAAAATTATTGCTAAAGTTTTAGCAGTTTCAAAAAACAGAACTGATACAAGGATTTATGTAAGAGGAGACAAGACAATTAACTATGGTAGAGTATTAGAGATAATGGGCTTATTATCTGGATCAGGTTTTACTAAGGTTGCCCTGATATCTGAGCCATATAAACAAAGGTAGATCTGTATGAATAGAAGTATAATTATATCTTCTGTTTTACATACAGTATTAATATTTATCACCGCTATGAGCTTACCATTTTTAACTAAAAAACCCCTAGATATTCCACCAATTGTTTCTGTGGAATTAATTCAGATTGCAGAAAAAACAAATATCCCATTTGCCCCTAAGGCAAAAAAAATAATTGAGAAGGTAAAAGAAAAAGAAAAAAAATTAGTATCAGAACAAGCACCACCTAAAAAGGTAAAGAAAACGAAAACGAAAACAGTTGTTTCAGTTGATCAAAATGAAAAAATTGACAATAAAACACCAGAAGCAATCCCACTCCCAGAAAAAACTGTAAAAAAAATTGAAACAAAAAAGGAAAATAAACAAAATCCAGATAAATTAGATGAAGAGGTAAAACAGGTCTCAGAATTTGAAAAAAAGGAATTTGTTGATTTAGATAATATCGCAAAACTAATTGACAAAGCAAAAGTTGATAGCGCAGAAGTAATAAAAAAAAATAATGATATTACTCAAGATCAGGATAGAAACATTGAAACCACTGGACTAACTTTAAGTGAAGAAGATGCCTTAAAAGCTCAAATCTTTGGGTGTTGGAGTATTCCACTTGGATTACCTTACAATGAAAATTTGTTAGTTAGAATTAAATTAATGCTTGAGCCAGATGGTTCGGTGGCAAAAACTGAAATTTTAGATCATGCAAGAATGAATAAACCAGGCCAAGGTTTTTACAAAGTATTAGCGGAAAGTGCACTAAGAGCTGTAAAATTATGCCAACCATTAAGAGTTCCAACAACAGGCTATGAAAGGTGGAAGGAATTACAATTAAATTTTGATGCAAGAGAAATGCTAGAAGGTTAAGATAAAAGATGAAAAAAATATTTATAATTTTACTTTTTACAGTTTTAGCTCCAATTAAGGCTTTTGCTTTAATTGAGGTAGATATTACTAGGGGAAATTTAAATCCACTCCCATTAGCAGTTTCACCATTGTCAATTGATGATAAATCCAGAAAAAGTTTTGAAAAAATTCTTAAAAATCAAAATATTGCGTCTGAAATTTCAAGTATAGTCGAAACTAATTTAAGAACATCTGGTTTATTTAATCCCTTGAGTAAAGATGCGTTTTTACAATCACCAGATATTGCAAATTTAAAACCTAGATTTGAAGACTGGAATTTAATCAAAGCTCAAGCACTGATTACTGGCAAAGTGACATATGTTGATGAAAAATTAAGGGTTGAATTTAGGTTGTGGGATGTCTTAGCAGCTAAAGAAATGATGGCATTAGCATTTACTACGGTGCCTAATAATTGGAGAAGGGTAGGACATATTATATCTGATAAAGTTTATGAAAGATTGACAGGAGAAAAAGGATATTTTGATACTAGAATAATTTATGTTGCTGAAGAAGGTCCAAAAACACAAAGAAAAAAAAGATTAGCAATTATGGATCAAGATGGTGCAAATAATAAATTTTTAACACTTGGTAATGAACTTGTATTAACTCCAAGATTTAATCCAACAAGTCAAATGGTTACATACTTGTCATACTTCAAAAATTTACCTAGAGTATACCTGCTAGATATTGAAACAGGAACTCAAGAAGTTGTAGGTGATTTTCCTGGAATGACTTTTGCACCAAGATTTTCACCTGATGGTAAAAAAATAATAATGAGTTTTGCTAAAGATGGAAAATCAGACATATACACGATGGATTTAGAAAATAGATTGGTTGAAAAAATTACAAATCATCCTTCGATTGATACTTCGCCATCTTATTCTCCAAATGGAAAATTTATTGCTTTTAATTCTGACAGAAGTGGATACCAACAAATTTATATTATGAAAAGCAATGGAAATGATGTTAAAAGAATTTCATTTGGAAACGGTATTTATGGAACACCTGTGTGGTCACCAAGAGGAGATTTAATTGCTTTCACCAAATTACATAAAGGAAAATTTTATATTGGAGTAATGAGAACAGATGGTAAGGGTGAAAGATTGCTTACTGAAAATTACTACCAGGAAGCACCATCATGGTCTCCAAATGGTAGAGTTTTAATTTTTTATAGAGAAACAAAAACTAACGCAGAAGGTGAAGGTTTTACTGCTAAGTTATGGTCAATAGATTTAACTGGCTACAATGAGCGTTTAGTTGAAACTCAGACTGATGCCTCTGACCCATCATGGTCATCTTTATTGAGTAATTAGGTTAAATAACTTGATTTTTTGACTTGAAACCTCTAATTAGTTGTGAAAAAGTATGAAATTGAAATTAGCAGCAAGGAGCAATTTAATGAATTTAAGCAAAATTTATAAAAATACACTTTTAATATTTGCAGCATGCTTAGTATTAACCGCATGTGCAACAAAAAAAGAAGTAGCAACAACTGAAACACAAGGCCAAATGCAAAGTGATGTTTATACTGGAGATGAAACAGTTAAATATTTAGCTGACGGTGTTCCTGATAGAGTTTTCTTTGCAACAAACGAAACTATTTTAACAACAGCTTCAAGAGAGACATTAAGAGCTCAAGCGGCTTGGTTAAGAAAAAACTCTAGCATCAATGTTGTTCTAGAAGGGCACGCAGATGAAAGAGGAACAAGAGAATATAACTTAGCACTTGGAGAAAGAAGAGCTAATTCAGCAAAAGATTATTTAATGACCTACGGTATATCTTCTGACAGAATTTCTGTATTAAGTTATGGAAAAGAAAGACCAGTTGATGCTGGATCTAACCCATTGGCATGGTCAAAAAATAGAAGATCTGTAACTGTTAAAGCAAATTAAAGAATTAAATTTAAAGACCCTAAAGCGTAAAAGTTTTAGGGTCTTTTTTTTGCCATTTTTATAACCATAAATCTAAATACTAATGAGATTTACATTTAAATTAATATTACTAATTTTACTTAATTTATGTTTTTTACAAAATTCTTTTTCAGATAATCATAATATTTATGAAACTTTAGAAATAATCAAGAATGACCTCAAAACTCTTGAAAGAGCAGTTTATTCTGGTTCAATTGAAATCAATACCTCGTCAAAAGAACAGTCAAATATTGAGCTAGATAGCAATTCAGAAGATGTACTGACGAGACATTTATTAAAATTATCTGAAGTTGAAGATCAATTTCGACAATTAACTAATAAATTTGAAGAAATTAATTTTAAACTTGATAAATTATCAAATAGATTATCAAAAATTCAGGCTGACAATCAGATAAGGTTTCAAGATTTAGAGTCCGCAATAAGTTCTGGTGATAATACAACACAATTGTCCTCTAAACCAAAAACAGACACAACAAAAAGTGAAATATTACCAGGGAGTTCGCAGCCACAAGATCTTGGCACAATATCCTATAAAGATACTGAGACTTCTGAAACATCTCAACAAATTCAATCTGTAGATACAACTGCGTCTGTAGTAACAGAAACTTTTCAAGCAGAAGAAAAAATACTACCACAAGATTTATCTCCAAAAAAACAATATGAATTTGCAACAAGTTTTTTAAAAGTTGGCGATTACAACACGGCCGAAAGAGCTTTTAAAGAATTTGTTGTATCTAATAGTAATCATGAATTAGCGGGCAGTGCTCAATATTGGTATGCTGAAACGTTTAGAATAAGACAGCTTTACACTGATGCTGCATCCGCTTATTTGGAAGGTTATCAAAAATACCCAAAAGGTAATAAGGCACCTATAAATCTATTAAAACTTGGTGTATCAATGGTACAAATTGGAGAAAAAGATCAAGGTTGTAAAATGATTAATGGTGTAGTGTTACAATACCCCAAGGCAAATCAATCAGTAATTCAAAAAGCAAAATATGAGTTTAAAAAATTTGAATGTATCAAAGAAGACTCATAAGCTTTTATTAGATAAATTAAAAGATAGTCGAACTCTTCAAATTTACAAAAAATTTGAAAGTAATTTGCCTGCTACAAAAAATTTTGTAGTAGCAGTTTCAGGTGGTCCAGATAGTCTTGCATTAACTTTTTTAGCAAAAATTTATTCAATTAAAAAATCTAAAAATATTAAATATTTAATAGTCGATCATAAGTTGAGAAATAACTCTACTTTAGAAGCCAGAACTGTTCAAAAAAAATTAAAAAACTTTTCTATAAAATTAAATATCTTAACCTGGAAGGGTATAAAGCCTAGAAAAAATATTCAATCGATTGCTAGAGACAAAAGATACAAGCTATTAACAGACGCAGCAAAAAAGTATCGAGTACAAAATATTCTCCTTGGCCATCACCTAGACGATTTATTTGAAAATTTTTTTATAAGAATTTTAAGAGGTAGTGGTCTAAAGGGATTAATTTCATTAGATAGAGAGACACATAAAAATCAGGTCAATTTGATTAGACCTTTAATTAAAATAAATAAAAAGGACCTGATATATGTAAGTAATTATATATTTGGATCATATATTAAAGATCCTTCAAATGAAGATGATAATTTTAAAAGAGTAAAAATTAGAAATTTTTTAAAACAATTAAGTTTAGAGGGTTTTGATAGAAAAAAGTTTTTTTTAACAATTAAAAACCTAAAATTTGCAAATGAGAATATAGAGTTTTACACTAAAAAAAATTTACAGGACAATGTAACAATTTTAAGTCAAAAAAATAATGTTATTCTAAAAGAAAATTTTTTTTCTCAGTCAAATGAAGTTGTATTTAGGTCTTTAACCGAGGTAATAAAAATTGTAGGTAAAAAGTATTATGCCGTCAGAGGAAAAAAAATTGATAAAATTATTCACTTAATAAATTTTAAATCCTCCTTCAAAGTTACTTTAGGTGGTTGTGTTATTAAAAAGGTTAATGAAACTGTAATTTTGTCTAAAGAGTAACAAAACGTAAATATTTAATGATATTTTGTCACTTGTTAATCTTGTAATAATTCTTATCTTACTATTATGAATTTAAAAAATCTTGCTATGTGGGGAATTATAGTATTCCTAACTATTGGCCTATATAACATGTTTAAGAATCCTCAAGCAAACGTAAGAGGAGGAAATCAAATTATATTTTCAGAATTTTTAACCTCAGTTGAAAACGGAGAGGTTTTAAAAGTTGAGATCCAAGGGAATAATATTAAAGGAGTTTTTTCTAATGGTAACTCTTTTTCTACATACTCTCCAAATGACCCTAACTTAATCGAAAAACTATCTGATAAAGGAGTTAGTATTTCAGCTGCACCTTTAGATGAAAAAATGCCTTCACTGTTTGGAGTTCTTTTATCTTGGTTCCCAATGTTGCTATTAATTGCAGTTTGGATTTTTTTTATGAGGCAAATGCAAGGTGGCAAGGGTGGTGCAATGGGATTTGGAAAATCTAAAGCTAAAATGATGAATGAACTTAAAGGTAAAGTTACATTTAATGACGTTGCTGGGGTAGAGGAAGCTAAAGAAGAAGTAGAAGAAATTGTAGAATTTTTAAAAGATCCAAAAAAATTTAGTAGATTAGGAGGAAAAATTCCTAGAGGAGCTCTATTAGTTGGCCCTCCTGGGACTGGAAAAACATTGCTGGCAAGAGCAATCGCTGGTGAAGCTGGCGTTCCGTTTTTTACTATTTCAGGTTCAGACTTTGTTGAAATGTTTGTTGGAGTAGGTGCCTCAAGAGTTAGAGACATGTTTGAGCAGGGTAAAAAAAATTCACCATGTATTATTTTTATAGATGAGATAGATGCAGTTGGCAGAAGTAGAGGCGCTGGATTAGGAGGTGGAAATGATGAAAGAGAGCAAACCCTAAACCAATTATTAGTTGAAATGGATGGATTTGAAACAAATGAAGGTGTTATTATTATTGCAGCAACGAATAGACCTGATGTACTTGATCCAGCTTTATTAAGACCTGGAAGATTTGATAGACAGGTGGTTGTTTCGAACCCAGATATTATAGGAAGAGAAAAAATTTTAAAGGTTCATGTTAAAAAAATTAAGATGGCGCCAGATGTAAATTTAAGAACTATAGCTAGAGGGACACCTGGTTTTTCAGGTGCAGATTTAGCCAATCTAGTTAATGAGTCAGCTTTACTGGCAGCAAGAAAAAACAAAAGAATTGTGACTTTAATTGAGTTTGAAGAAGCTAAAGATAAAGTAATGATGGGATCTGAAAGACGATCAATGGTAATGACAGAAGACGAAAAAAAATTGACAGCATATCATGAGGGAGGTCATGCTTTGGTGTCATTTAACATGCCAATTTATGACCCAATACACAAAGCAACTATAATTCCAAGAGGTAGGGCGCTAGGAATGGTTATGAATCTACCAGAGAGAGACAAACATGGGTATTCAATTAAATATTTGAAAGCAAGGATGGCTGTATGTTTTGGTGGAAGAGTTGCTGAAGAATTAATCTTTGGAAAAGACAATATATCTACAGGTGCTGGTGGTGGTAGTGGATCAGATATAAACCAAGCTACCCAACTTGCAAGAGCTATGGTAACAAAATATGGAATGAGTGAAGAAATGGGCCCGATAGAATATGGAGAAAATCAAGAAGAAGTATTTTTAGGTAGATCAGTTACTCAAACACAATCGGTCTCAGAAGAAGTAGCTAAAAAAATAGATAAAGAAATCAGAAAATTAGTTGATGAAGGTTATAACGAGGCTACAAAAATATTAACAGAAAAAATTGATGATTTACACAAAATTGCTAAAGCTCTTATTACTTATGAAACTTTAACTGGTGAAGAAATTGAAAATATAATTAATAAAAATTTATACCCAAAAGATAAAGTGACTGAAGAACCCAAAGAAAATGATGATCAAAGCTCAGCTTTAGGTGCCATGGGTTTAAAACCAAAAATAGTTCATTAACATAAAGAAATGAGAAGATATTACACTAGAGCGTGTAATTTCTATTATGGTAGTGAGTCAAAGCTATTAGTAAATAATAATAAAACAATTCCTCTGAATGGAAATAAAAAAATTTCGTTCGATCATATTGAGATAATATCAAGAACTTCTAAAAAAAAAATTTCCATAAATAAAATAAACGATTTAAAAAAATCATTAAAAGAACAAATCAAATTTGATTTAAAAAAAATTAAATCAAAAAAAAAGAATTTTTCAAATTTAAATTTTTTAAAAATACCAAATATAATGGGGGTATTAAACATTACACCAGATAGTTTTTCTGATGGAGGAAAATTTAATAAAGACAATAAAGGATTAAAGCATGCATTAGAGATGTTTGGTTTAGGAGCAAATATTATTGATATTGGTGGAGAGTCAACAAGACCTGGATCAAAAGCAATAAATAATAAAATAGAATGGAAGAGAATAGAAAAACTTATTAAGTTGATAAGTAAAAAAATTCCAATTTCATTAGATACAAGAAAATCTGAAGTTATGAAAAAAGGAATTAAACATGGTGTTAAAATTATTAATGATGTGTCTGGGCTAAATTATGATTTTGAAACTGTTAATGTTTTAAAAAAATATAAAACCCCTTTTGTTGTTCAACATTCACAAGGGACACCTGAAAAAATGCAAAATAAGCCACAATATAAAAATGAATTATTAGATATCTATGATTTTTTTGAACAAAAAATAAAATTTTTAAAAACAATTGGAATAAAACACAATAATATTATTATTGACCCAGGTATAGGCTTTGGAAAAAATTTAAAACACAATATTAGTCTTTTAAGTAATATTTCTATTTTTCACTCCCTAGGATTTCCTATACTGGTAGGTAACTCGAGAAAAAGATTTATTAAAGAAATAGCAGGTAAAAATGACACCAAAAGCAGAATTGGAGGAACAGTTGCTTCGTCAATTTATCTAATGATGCAAGGAGTGCAAATTTTAAGAATTCATGATGTAAATGAATTGCTTCAAAGCATAAAAGTCTTTAAAGAAATAACAAAATACAAATGACAAAAAAATATTTTGGAACTGATGGAATAAGAGGTGCAATTAATAGCAAATATATTAATGGTGATATGTTCTTTAAGTTTGGCCTCGCCTCAGGTACATTTTTTAAATCTCAAAAAAAAATAAAACAAACAGCAATAATAGCTAAAGACACAAGACTGTCTGGCTATACTCTTGAACCAGCGTTAGTTTCAGGACTGACATCAGCTGGAATGCATGTTTACACACTTGGACCCTTGCCAACAAATGGTTTGGCAATGTTAACAAAGGCAATGAAAGCTAATATGGGTATTATGATAACTGCTTCTCATAATCCACATTATGATAATGGTTTAAAATTATTTGGCCCTGACGGCATGAAGTTATCTGATAAAATTGAAAAAAAAATAGAAAATTTGATTGATAAAGGAATTATAAAAAATCTCTCAAGACCAGAAAAATTAGGCAGAGTAAAAAGGTTAGAAAATGGAACAAAAAAATATCTAAAAATTTTAAAAAAAAATTTTCCAAAGGAATTTAATTTAAGAGGATTAAGAATAGTAATTGATTGTGCAAATGGTGCGGGCTACAAAGCAGGACCAGAACTGTTAAAGTCTTTGGGGGCAAAAGTAATAGCAATTGGCATAAATCCAAATGGTATGAATATTAATCAAAATTGTGGCTCTACATATCCAAATAAGATTAAACTTGCAGTAAAAAGACATAGAGCTCACCTTGGCATTTCTTTAGATGGTGACGCTGATAGAATTATAATGAGTGATGAATTAGGAAATATAATTGACGGAGATCAAATAATTGCAGCTTTAGCTACAAGATGGAAGAATAAAAAAATGTTAAGAGGAGGTGTTGTGGGTACTCTGATGTCAAACTATGGTTTAGAAAAATTTTTTAAATCTGAGAAGATAAAATTTATAAGAGCAAATGTTGGTGATAGGTATGTAAAAGAAAATATGAAAAAAAATAATTTTAATCTAGGTGGTGAACAATCTGGTCATATTATTTTAGGCAAGTTTGCAACAACTGGAGATGGACTGCTGGTTGCGTTAGAAGTATTATTTGCATTAAGAAAAGGAAGAAAAGCTAGTTCTTTTTTTAATAAGTTTAAAAAAACTCCTCAAATTTTGGAAAATATTTCAGTAAAGAATAAATCTATAATTAAAAACCTAGAAGTAAAAAAATCTGTAAAAAAAGCAGAAAAACTAATGAAAGGTCATGGAAGAATTTTAGTTAGAGAATCGGGCACAGAGTCAAAAATAAGAGTTATGGGTGAAAGTGAAAACAAACATCTTTTAGATAAGTGCATAAATATTATTTTAAAACAAATAAAGTGAAGCCTAATTCCAAAGTATTAATTATTGCAGGATCTGACTCTTCAGGTGGAGCTGGAATTCAGGCTGACATCAAAACTATTACAGCACTTGGCTCATATGCGATGACAGCGATTACTGCTATTACATCCCAAAATACAACTGGAGTTAAATCAATTGTTCCAGTTCCACCAAAAGAAATTTCAAATCAAATTTTATTTACTTCGAAAGATATTAATCCTGATGCGATTAAGATTGGCATGCTACATTCTACCAAAGTAATTGAATCTGTTATTAATTCTTTAAAGATAATTAAAGTAAAAAGAATAGTACTTGATCCTGTTATGATTGCAAAAGGTGGAACTAAATTAATAGCCGATGATGCAATTAAACTATTAAAAAATAAATTAATAAAAATAGTTACATTGATCACACCCAATATTCCAGAAGCAGAAATATTAACTAATACAAAAATTAAATGTAAAGAAGATATGATCTTTGCCGCATATAAATTAATAGAAATTGGTGCGAAAAATGTGTTAATTAAAGGAGGTCATTTAAATTCAGAAATTGTTGAAGATATATTTGTTTCAAAATCTGATATTAAAATTTTTAAGAGTAAAAGATTTCAAACCAAAAATTCCCACGGAACAGGATGCACTTTATCTAGCGCAATAACTACATTTTTATCTTGTGGAAAACCAATAAAGAAATCTTGTGAGCTTGGCATTAACTATGTAAGTTCTGCTATTAGAACTAATCCCAAATATGGAGAAGGTCATGGTCCAATTAATCATCTTCACACAATTAATATAGAAAGAAAATTTAGATAATGAAAAATATAGTTGTAGTTGGATCCCAGTGGGGTGATGAAGGAAAAGGTAAAATTGTTGATTGGCTTTCAGAACAAGCTGACGTTGTAATTAGATTTCAAGGAGGACACAATGCAGGTCACACCCTAGTAATTGATGGAGTGACTTATAAATTAAGATTATTGCCATCCGGTATTGTGCGAAAAAATAAAATTTCAATTATTGGAAATGGAGTAGTTGTCGACCCATGGGCGTTACTGGAAGAAATTGAAGAAATAAAATCCAAAGGTGTCAATGTAGATGTAAATAATTTCATTATTTCAGAAGCTGCAAATTTAATTTTGCCATTTCATAGAGAAATGGATGAAATAAGAGAAGATGCAGCAGGTAAAAGCAAAATTGGAACAACTAGAAGAGGAATTGGCCCTGCATACGAAGACAAAGTTGGAAGAAGATCAATCAGAGTAATGGATCTCAGGTCTGAAAAAAATTTGGACCAAAGGTTAGAATCTGTTTTAGTTCATCATAATGCAATCAGAAAAGGTCTTGGAAAGAAAATTTTTGAAAAAGAACAACTTAAATCAGATTTATTAAAAATCGCACCTCAAATATTAAAGTTTTCACAGCCAGTTTGGCTCAAAATTGATGAGTTCAAAAAACAAAAAAAGAAAATTTTATTTGAAGGTGCTCAGGGAATTTTATTAGATGTAGATCATGGAACATATCCTTATGTAACTTCTTCTAACACTGTTGCATCAAGTGCTGCAACTGGTACAGGATGTGGTCCAAATTCAATTAATTATGTTTTAGGAATTACAAAAGCCTACACAACAAGAGTTGGCGAAGGTCCCTTTCCAACAGAATTAACAGATGATATTGGAGAATTGCTGGGTACTCGAGGAAAAGAATTTGGTACAGTGACTAGTAGAAAAAGAAGATGTGGATGGTTTGATGGTGTTTTGGTTAGACAGACTATTAAAATTTCAGGTATAGATGGTATTGCGCTTACCAAACTTGATGTTCTTGATGAGTTGGATGAAATTAAAATGTGTGTTGAGTATCAACTTGATGGAAAAAAAATAGATTATTTGCCTGCAGCAGTTGAGGATCAGTTAAAAATAAAACCAGTTTATAAAACCTTTCCTGGATGGAAAACATCTACAAATGGAATCAAGGATATGGATGCTTTACCTGAAAATGCAATAAAATATATTTATGCAATAGAAAATTTTATAGGTGCGAAAGTTTCCAGTGTATCTACTAGTCCTGAAAGAGATGATACCATTTTAGTTGAAAATCCTTTTGATATTTAATTTACAGGTAGTAAATTTTTAGATTTTGCCATAAGTAGCATTTGTTTTTGTAATTTCTCAAATGCTTTATTCTCAATTTGTCTTACTCTTTCTCTACTAATTTTATGTTTTTTGCTCAAATCCTCTAAAGTTGTAGGATTATCATTTAACCTTCTAGAATATAAAATTTCTTTTTCTCTTTCATTTAGAATTTTGATTGAATTTTTTAATAAATCTTTTCTTTGCTCCATTTCTTCTTGATGAGCAAATTTTAGATCATGGTCAAGTTCTTTATCAACTAACCAATCTTGCCATTCATCTCCGTCTTCACCAACTTGAGCATTTAATGAAAACTCTTTACCAGAAAGTCTTCTATTCATTGAGACAACTTCATCTTTACTTACATCTAATTTATTAGCTATTTCATTAACATGTTCGTCTCTTAAATCCCCTTCTGTCTGTGGTGCTATTTGATTTTTTATTTTTTTGAGATTAAAAAATAATTTTTTTTGAGCTGTAGTTGTACCTATTTTGACCAAACTCCAAGATCTTAATATATATTCTTGGATAGAAGCTTTGATCCACCACATCGCATATGTTGCCAATCTAAAACCTTTTTCAGGTTCAAATTTTTTAACAGCTTGCATAAGACCAACGTTTCCTTCAGAAATCATTTCATTTACAGGTAATCCATAACCCTTGTATCCCATTGCAATTTTAGCCACTAATCTTAGATGACTGGTTACTAATTTTTCAGCTGCTTTGATATTGCCTGTAGTTTTCCAATTTTTTGCTAACATGTATTCTTCCTCTGCAGCTAGCATTGGAAATTTTTTAATTTGATCTAAATATGCTGACAGACCTCCTTCATTTGAAAGAGCTGGCACATTGCTATTAAAAGTTGCGTTCATGGAAGTATTTATTTAATTAACTATATTAAATTTTCAATCGTTTATTCGCTAGTATTTTTAAGCATTTTTAATAAATTATTCAGTTCTTGTGGCAAAATCGAGGAAAAAATCATTTCTTCATTAGTTTTTGGATGAATAAAACCCAGAGTTTTTGCATGTAAAAATTGTCTATTTAATTTAGAGATTAAACTTTCTAATCCCATATCAATATTTTTTAGCTTCTTATATTTTTTTTTATATTTATCATCCCCAACAATACTGTTTCCCATATGAGTCATATGAACACGAATTTGATGAGTTCTTCCAGTTTCTAATTTACACTCAACTAAACTTAATGTTGGTGTTTTATCGTTTTCAAAAATTTCTATAGTTTTATAATTGGTTATTGCATGCTTACCTTTAGATCTGCTAACCTCCATTAATTGTCTGTTCTTTGAGCTTCGAGTTATAAACGTATCAATTCTACCAGATGAAGGTCTTAGTTTGCCCCAAATTAATAGCTGATAAACTCTTGTGATTGTATGATCGCTAAATTGTTTCGATAAGTTTTCATGTGTTTCATTATTTTTTGCAATAACTACCAAACCTGATGTGTTTTTATCAATCCTATGTACTATCCCTGGTCTAAGCTCATCTCCAATAGTTGATAGAGAGTTATTATCATAATGCATTAACGCGTTGACAATTGTTTTGTCATAATTTCCAGCCCCAGGATGCATAATTATTCCAGCTGGTTTGTTGATTACTAACAAATTTTCATCTTCGTGAATTATTTCTAGTTTAAAGTCATAGGGTTTCAGTGACGCCACTTCAGGTTCTGGGATATTGAGGCTTAATTTATCACCAGTTAAAACTTTTTTTGAAGGACTTTTAATAATTTCATCATTTAATTTTAGTTTTTCTTTTAAGATTAAGTTTTTAATTCTTGTCCTGCTAATCAACTCTTCTCTTTTGTTGATTAATACATCTACTCTTAGATTGTTTTCATTTTCTTTGACTATAAAATTAATGTTTTTTTTCATAAAATGTAATATTAATACTATATGCGCTTGTAGCTCAACTGGATAGAGCGCCTGACTTCGGATCAGGAGGTTCTGGGTTCGACTCCTAGCAGGCGCACCAATTTATTTGCTAAAATTGATTTAAATACCTTTCTTTC
Organism: Candidatus Pelagibacter bacterium nBUS_25; assembly: GCF_051200975.1. NCBI lineage: Bacteria > Pseudomonadati > Pseudomonadota > Alphaproteobacteria > Candidatus Pelagibacterales > Candidatus Pelagibacteraceae > Candidatus Pelagibacter > Candidatus Pelagibacter bacterium nBUS_25. Next base: position 222,937 of record NZ_CP172846.1, read on the forward strand.
TCTGGTAAATTTATTACTTCACTTGATTTTGTCATTTAATATCTTGAAGCTCTTTTCAATCTATCATTAATTGTTTTGCCAATTCCTTTATTTTGAATTTTTTCAACTGCAATCATTTTATAGCCATCTTTTTTAATTTTTCTTAATAATGAGTATAGATTTTTAGCAGATTGCTTAAGATTATTTTTTTTACTTAAATAGTAGTAATTTTTAAATGTAGTTTTTCTTTTTTTTATCAATACAAAAGCTTCATCTTCTTTTGGTTTTTTTGCATTTGTTCTTAAAGGAATTCCAGGAGAGTAATGTAAAGAAAATTGTCCAGGCGCAACCTTTTTTTTTGAATTAGTTTTGATTAAAACCTTTTTTTTTAATATTTTTTCTATTTTTGAAACATCTAATCCTCCAAATCTAAGTATTGTTGGTTTGCCTAAAAGATTAATAATTGTTGATTCTAAACCAATCTGACATTTGCCTCCATCCAAGACATATTTAATTCTTGCCCCAAACTCTTCTGTAACATCAGACGCTTTAACAGAGCTTAATTTAGTTGATATATTTGCACTTGGGGCAGCTAATGGATAGTTCAAACTTTTAAGTAGTTTTTTAAATAATGTATGTTTGGGAAAACGCACTGCTAGGCTTTTTTGTTTGTTGGTTACAAATTTAGAAATTTTGGAACCTTTTTTCAATTTTAAGATAAATGTAATTGGTCCAGGAGAGAATTCATTATACAGCTTGACAAAATTATCATTAATAACACAATCATCTTTAATCCTATCAATATCTGAATAATGAACAATTAAAGGGTTATTCATCGGTCTTTTCTTCAACTTAAATATCCTTTTTACAGATAAGCTTGAATAAGCATTTCCAGCTAATCCATAGACAGTCTCAGTAGGCACAGCTACACAATGATTCTTATCTAAAAATTTTTTAGCTTTTTTGATATTTGATTGAATAGATTTCATGTATTAATAATTATTATTATATGAAAGATAAAAATTTACTACCTGATAATAATACAAGTTCGCTTGAAGAATTAACAGATCAAGCAAATCAAATAATTGAATCTTTAGAAAATGAAAAAGATCTAAATAATTCTGTAGAAACCTATCAGCAATTATTAAAATTGAACAATATTATTGAAAAAAAATTTCATAAAAATTTTAAATCTATAGGTGAAGAAACCAATAAAAAAGTTAAAGAAATCATTAAAAAAAAATGAAAACTAAGCTTGATAGGATTGCAAAAGAAACAAACCTTTTTTTAGATAGATTTCTTGATAAGCAAAATAATTCTAAATTAATTCCAGCCATGAAGTATGGTTTGTTTCCTGGTGGAAAAAAAATCAGATCTAAAATTTTAATCGATGTTGGTTCATTATTAGCAATAGATCATAAAAAATTAATTGCTATTGGTGCTGCTGTAGAATGTATTCATGCTTATTCACTAATTCATGATGATTTACCATGTATGGATAACGACAAAATAAGAAGAGGAAAACCATCTACACACATTAAATTTGGAGAGTCCACGGCAGTCCTTGCTGGAAACTCATTGCTCACAATGGCATTTGAAATTTTAGCAAGTCCTACTTTAAAAATAAGTGAAAAAATTAAAATTGATTTAATTAAGAAACTGTCTGAATGCTCAGGTCACTTGGGTATAGCTGGTGGTCAATATCTAGACCTTAGTTATGAAAAAAAAAAGATCTCTCAAAGCAAGATTATAGAAATGGAAATTAAAAAAACAGGAAAATTATTTAGTTTCTGCTGTGCTGCTCCTGCAATTATTAAGAAAAAAAATATTAAAGAAATAAAATTTTTTGAAAATATTGGTTCTGAAATAGGTTTATTATTTCAAATAGCTGATGATTTAATTGATTTTAAAGGTAACTCTAAAAAAGCTGGAAAAAAAACAGGAAAAGATCAAAAGAAAGGTAAGGCTACACTAATAGGCTTACTTGGCTATATGAATGCAATTAAATATTGTGATAGGATTATTTTAAAAACAAATAAGAATTTAAAAAAATATGGTTCAAATTCTAAAAATATTAGAGAAACATTGAATTATATTTTACACAGAGAAAAATAATGAAAAATTATAGTTTTTTAAATAATATAAATTTTCCATCTGACTTAAGAAAGTTATCAGAACATGATTTGCAAAAAGTATCTGAGGAGGTTAGGGAAGAGATGATTGGTGCAGTGTCCGAAACTGGTGGTCATTTAGGGGCAGGCCTAGGTGTTGTTGAATTGACTGTTGCTCTTCATTACATTTTTGACACCCCTAATGATAAATTGATTTGGGATGTGGGTCATCAGTCTTATCCACATAAAATTTTAACTGGAAGAAAAAATAAGATAAGATCATTAAGGCAAGGAAATGGACTATCAGGATTTACAAAAAGATCTGAGAGTGAGTATGATCCCTTCGGTGCCGCTCATAGCTCAACATCTATATCATCAGCACTAGGAATTGCTGAAGCAAATAAATTAGCAAATAAATCCTCAAATGTAATAGCTGTAATTGGTGATGGTGCAATAAGTGCAGGCATGGCTTATGAGGCTATGAATAATGCTGGAGCATCAAAAACAAAAATGATTGTTATTTTGAATGATAACGATATGTCAATTGCAAAACCAGTGGGTGCAATGAGAACTTACCTAGCAAAGTTATTAACTGGAAAAATTTATTTTAGTCTAAGAGAAACAATTAAATTGATAATGTCTTCGTTTTCAAAACGGTTTAGCGCAAAAGCAGGCAAAGCTGAAGATTTTCTGCGATCTGCAGTTACAGGAGGCACGTTATTTAACTCATTAGGCTTTTATTATGCTGGTCCAATTGATGGTCATGATCTAACAAGTCTTGTTCCAATTCTTAAAAATGCAAGGGATTTGAAACATGAAGGTCCAATCATGATCCATATTAAAACACAAAAAGGAAAAGGTTATTCATATGCGGAAAAAGCTACCGATCATTATCATGGTGTGTCAAAATTTAATGTTGAAACAGGTGAACAAGTAAAAAGTGGTAGCAATCTACCAGCTTATACAAAAGTATTTGCTAACACTTTAGTCAAGCATGCTCAAAAAGATAGCAAAATTGTTGGTATAACTGCTGCAATGCCTGGAGGAACAGGTATGGATATTTTTGGAAAAGAATTTCCAAAAAGAATGTTTGATGTTGGTATAGCTGAGCAACATGCGGTAACTTTTGCTGCTGGTTTAGCTACAGAAGGTTATAAACCTTATGTTGCAATTTATTCTACTTTTTTACAAAGAGCTTATGATCAGGTTGTTCACGATGTGGCTATTCAAAGTTTGCCAGTAAGATTTGCAATAGATAGAGCTGGGCTAGTAGGTGCAGATGGATCTACGCACGCTGGTTCATTTGATATTACTTATTTATCAACTCTTCCTAATTTTATTGTGATGGCTGCAAGTGATGAGGTCGAGTTAGTAAAAATGATAAACACCTCAATTGATATTAATGATAAACCAAGCGCGATTAGATATCCACGAGGGACAGGAGTGGGTCTTGAATTACCTTCAATTGATGAAAAAATTGAAATTGGTAAAGGAAAAATTGTTCAAGAAGGAAACCAAGTATGTATTTTAAGTTTGGGAACAAGACTTGAAGAATGTAAATTAGCATCTGAGGAATTAAAGAGCAAAGGTGTGTCTGTAACAATTATTGATGCAAGATTTGCCAAACCTTTAGATCAAGAACTTATTTTAAAATGTGCTCAACAACATGAAGTAATGATAACTATAGAAGAAGGATCGATAGGTGGTTTTGGCTCTCATGTTAAAAATCTACTAGCTGAGAGAGGTATATTTGATAAAGGATTAAAGTTTAGATCAATGACATTGCCTGACACTTTTATCGAACAAGACAATCCTAAAAAAATGTACGATGTTGCTGGACTAAATGCTTCTCAAATTTCAAAGAAAATTTTAGATGTTTTATTTACAAAAGACTCAATTAAAGTAGTTAAAAATTAAAAATAGATTTAACCACACTGTGCTTTGTTCATTAAATAATGATCTAATAAAACACAATTCATCATAGCTTCACCAACAGGAACTGCTCTTATTCCCACGCAAGGATCATGTCGTCCTTTAACTGATATAGTGGTATTTTTTCCAAATTTATTAATTGTTTTTCTTGCTGTTAAAATTGATGATGTTGGTTTTACAGCAAATGAAGCAATAATTTCTTGACCACTTGATATACCACCCAAGATACCTCCAGCATTATTAGAATCAAATTTTAACTTTTTACCTTTTTGGGAAATCTCATCTGAGTTTTGTTCTCCAGTTAATTGTGCTGAATTCATTCCTGATCCAATATTTACTCCTTTAACAGCATTTATACTCATCAAACCAGAAGCAATGTCCGAATCTAGTTTTGAATATATTGGTGCACCAAGCCCAGCAGGTATACCTCTTGCTCTCAGTTCAATAACAGCTCCACAGGAAGATCCATTTTTTCTAATATCTAGTAAATATTTTTCCCAGAGTTTGATCATTGATTTATCTGGACAAAAAAATGGATTTTTTGAAATTACCTTATCATTCCATTGATTTTTGTCACATCCCAATATTCCTAGTTGAGTAACTGCGCCTATGACTTTAAATTTCTTACCTAATTTTTTTTGTAAAACAACCTTTGCTATTGCTCCTACCGCAACTCTAGCTGCAGTCTCTCTTGCAGAAGATCTTCCACCGCCTCTATAATCTCTTATACCGTATTTTTTAAAATAGGTTAAATCAGCATGTCCTGGTCTAAATTTATCTTTTATATTACCATAATCTTTGGATCTCATATCTTTGTTAAAAATTATAAGTGATATAGGGGTTCCAGTGGTTTTTCCTTCGAACACACCTGATAAAATTTGAACTTTATCGTCTTCTTTACGTTGAGTAGTAAACTTTGATTGTCCTGGTTTTCTTCGATCCAGTTCTATTTGTATATCTTGTTCATTTATACTTATGTTTGGCGGACAACCATCAACTATACAGCCTATAGCAGAGCCGTGAGACTCACCCCAAGTCGAGAAACGAAATAGCTTTCCAAAAGTATTAAATGACATTATTTATAATATATAGATTATTTTGTTTAAATTATGAATCAAAAAAACTTACTTGGCCTTAATAACTGTTTTTTAGATCTAGATGATCCAATTCAGTTATTTAAAGTATGGATGGATGAAGCCAAAAAACTGGAACCCAATGACCCTAATGCGCTTTCTTTGGCAACTTCTAATAAGGACAATCTACCTTCAGTTAGAGTGGTTTTGTTAAAAGAGTTTAATCAAAATGGATTTGTATTTTATACTAATTTAAACAGTCAGAAAGGAAATGAACTTAAAGAAAATCCTAATGCTGCAATGTGTTTTCATTGGAAAAGCCTTTTAAGGCAAGTAAGAATTAGTGGAGCGATAACGCAGGTAGAAGACAAGGTAGCTGATCAATATTACAATTCAAGAGGATATGATAGTAGAATTGGTGCCTGGGCATCAAAACAAAGTAAAGAACTAAATAGTAGAGAGGAACTTACAAAGTCAATTAAAGAATATAAGCAAAAATTTAATGATGAAAATAATGTACCAAGACCTAATCATTGGTCTGGTTGGAATTTATCACCCACAAGGATAGAATTTTGGCTAGATGGAGATAGTAGAATTCATGAAAGATTAAATTATACTATTGATAAAAATGGAAATTGGATAAAATCTTTATTAAACCCTTAAAAATTTCTCGCCAAACTAAATGAAGTAAGATTTTTAAGAATATCTTTTTCTTTTGAGTCTTTAAATATAGTTAAAGAATTTGAAGCAAGATTAATGTAATGTTGGGCTTTTTGATAGCATTCTTCAATAATATTATATTTTTTTATTAAAGAAACTATTTCATTAAAGTCATATTTGTCTCTTATATCTTTTTTAAAAAGATTAATTAATAATTTTTTTTCATCAAAGTCTATTTTTTGAAAAAGTAAAATGATAGGTAAAGTAATTTTTCCTTCAAAAAAATCTTGACCAATTTTTTTTCCAAATAATTTGAGATCAGAATTATAATCTAGAGTGTCATCTGCAATTTGAAAGGTGAGACCAAGATTTCTTCCGTAAAATTCAAGAGCATCCTTTTTTTTTGAGTCTACATTTGATAAAATTGCTCCTACTTTTGTTGCGGCTGCAAATAGTTCTGCAGTTTTTGCTGAAATAATTTTCAAGTAAGTTTCTTCTAACATGTCAACCTCACCTTTGTGTTGAAGTTGCAAAACTTCTCCTTGAGCAATCTTCGAAGAAGTCGATGATAATAACTTTAAAATTTCTAAATTTCCATCCTCAACCATCATTTCGAAACATCTGCTCAACAAGTAATCCCCAATCAACACTGAAGAATGATTATCCCAAACTTTATTCAGAGTTTCTTTTCCTCTTCTTAAAACACCTTCATCTATTACATCATCATGCATTAATGTTGCGCTATGAATTAATTCTACACACGCTGCTAGATTGACGTCTCTTGATCCTCTGGAATATTCACATAATTTTGCAGCACCTAAAGTTAAAAGGGCTCGTAATCTTTTTCCGCCAGTTTTAATATGATAGCCTGTCATTTTTTCCACCAACTCAACATCACTGGCTAATTTTGATTTAATTTTTTCCTCAGTTAAAATCAGCTTATCCTCAACAGAATCTTTGAGCTGAAAGTAAGAGTCGTTTATTTGTTTTTTAAGTTGTACTACAGTTCCCATAATCAATTTAAGTTAGTATAATTGAGTTTTATATATTACTTATCAATTGACGCACCCAATTCTTCAATTATAAGTAGCCTATATATATTCAATTAATAATTCTATAAGGAATAAAAATGTTCTCTTTTTTTAAAAAGAAAAAGACTGTAGCCCATATAAAACTTAGTGGTGTTATTGGAAATGCAGGAAAATTTAAACAAGGGATTGATTTTGCGGGTCAAGAAGAGATCATAAAAAAAGCTTTTTCCCTTAAAAAAGCTACTTGTGTAGCTATTACTATAAACTCACCTGGAGGGTCACCAGTACAATCACACTTAATTTATAGCTTCATTAGAGAAGAAGCTAAAAAAAATAAAAAAAAAGTTATTGTATTTGCTGAAGATGTAGCTGCATCTGGAGGATATCTTATTTCATGTGCTGGAGATGAAATTTATGCAAACTCAAGCTCAATCATTGGATCCATTGGGGTGATCTATTCTTCATTTGGATTTACAGAGTTGATAAAAAAAATTGGTGTAGAAAGAAGAGTTCACACAGCAGGAAAAAACAAAAGTACATTAGATCCTTTTCTTGAAGAAAAAAATGAAGATATTGAGAGATTAAAAAAAATCCAATTAGATCTGCATAAAGATTTTATTGATGTAGTGGAGAAAAGTAGAGGATCTAAGCTTAACAAGTCTGAGATTGAACTTTTTTCAGGAGAATTTTGGTCTGGTAGTAAGGCAAAAGATCTAGGATTGATAGATGGAATAGGAGATGCGCATAAAATTTTAAAAGATAAATTTGGTGATGATGTTATAATTAAAAAATTTGAAAAATCTAAAGGATGGTTGAGTCAAAAATTATCTTCTTCAAGTAATCAAGTAGATCAATTAGCTAACATCTTAGATGAAAGGTCAATCTGGCAAAGATATGGTTTCTAAAATAAAAAAACCACAAAATAAATTCCAATCATTTCAAGAGACAATTCTTAATCTTCAAAAATTTTGGAGTAAAAAGGGATGCATCGTTTTACAACCATACGATATGGAGGTTGGTGCTGGCACATTTCATCCTGCTACTACACTTAGATCGCTTGGACCAAAACCTTGGAAAGCTGCTTATGTTCAGCCATCAAGAAGACCAACTGATGGAAGGTATGGTGATAATCCCAATAGACTACAACATTATTATCAGTTTCAAGTTTTAATAAAACCTTCTCCAGATAATATAAAGAAACTATATCTTAATAGTTTATCAGTTATTGGAATTGATCATAATGAGCATGATATTAGATTTGTTGAAGACGACTGGGAAAGTCCAACATTAGGAGCCGCTGGTTTAGGCTGGGAAGTTTGGTGTGATGGTATGGAGATAACACAATTTACATACTTTCAACAAATGGCAGGGTTTGAATGTAAACCAGTTTCAGTTGAAATTACATATGGATTAGAGAGAATATGTATGTTTACACAGCAACAGAAAAATGTTTATGATTTAATCTGGAATGATGACGGCGTAAAGTATCATGATGTCTTTCACCAAGCTGAAAAAGAATTTTCTGCATATAACTTCGAATACGCAAATATAGAAAATTTATTTAAAATGTTTGATATGCACGAGTTAGAAGCAAAATCTCTTGTAGAAAAAAAATTATCATTGCCAGCATACGATCAATGTTTGAAAGCAAGTCATGTATTTAACATATTGGATGCTAGAGGAGCAATAAGTGTGGCTCAAAGAGCTGGATACATAGGTAGAATTCGAGACATAACTAAAGCAGCTGCAGGTATTTGGCTAAATAGTCAAAGCTAGATGTCAGAATTTTTTTTAGAATTATTTAGTGAGGAAATACCTTCGTCTCTTCAGCAGAATTTAAGACAAGAATTGTTAAATAGTTTTAATAAACTATTTACTGAGAAATTTATTTCTTTCAAAAAAAGCACTTCATACTCTACTCCAAATAGATTGATAATTGTATTTGAAAACGTACAAAAACAAGTAGTTTTAAAGTCTGAAGAAATAAAAGGACCAAATATAACAGCACCAGAAATTGCACTGGAAGGTTTTGTAAGGTCAAATAATATCTCTAAAAAAGATCTATTTAAAAAAGTAACAGAAAAAGGGGAGTTTTATTTTTTTAAAACAAAATCTAAAAAACTTGATACCCAAGATTTGTTAGAAGAGTTTGTGCCACTAGTATTACAAAAAATCCAATGGAAAAAATCAATGAGATGGGGTGATTTTGAGTTAAATTGGGGTAGACCACTAAAATCAATACTGGCATTATTTGACAAAAAAAAATTAACTTTTAATTTCCATCACCTAACTTCATCAAACTCAACTTTTATTGATAAAGAATACGAAGAAAATAAAAAAACATTTATTGATTTTAAGGAATACAGCAATTTTTTTAAAAAATTTAATATTATTATTAATCACAAACAAAGAAAAGAATTAATAGAAAAAAAATTGAATGAGATTTCAAATAAAAAAAATATAAAGATTGAAAGCAACCCAAAACTACTCGATGAAGTTGTAGATCTAACAGATCAACCAAATGTTATATTGTGTGAATTTGATAGAAAATTTCTTAATATTCCAAAAGAAATTTTGATTATAACAATGCAATATCATCAAAAATATTTTCCAACTTTTGATAAGAGGGGAAATATCACCAATGAATTTTTAGTTGTAACAAATAAAAAAGACTCAAAAGGTTTTATAAAATTAGGAAATGAAAGAGTTGTAGAGGCCAGGTTAAGTGATGCTGAGTTTTTTTGGCAAAAAGATAAATCACAAAATTTAGTTAAAAGAGTTTCAAGACTAAAATCTATGAATTATTTTAAAGGTCTTGGAACATATTTTGACAAAGTTCAAAGAATGAGAAAACTTGGGGGGATGCTTTCAGATGAATTGTTAATCAGTAAAGATATGGTTGAATTATCCGCATCTATTTGCAAAGTAGATTTGGTTTCTGAACTTGTTGGAGAGTTTCCAGAACTTCAAGGAATTATGGGGGGTTATTTTGCAGAGGCACAGGGCTTTGATAAAGATATTTGCAAAGCTATTAGTGAACAATATTTACCAGCGGGATTAAATTCAAAAATACCAAAAAAACCTTACAGTATTGCACTATCGTTAGCCGATAAAATAGATACGCTAGTTGGTTTTTTTGGAATAAATCAAAAACCGACAAGCTCTAAAGATCCATTTGCCCTAAGAAGATTGGCTTTAGGAGTAATTAAAACAATAGTTGAGAATAAAAAAGATTTTAAAATAAGAGACTTAATTATTTATTCATCCAGTTTATATATGGACCAAGGTTTTGAATTTGAAAATAAGTCTATGCAAAATGAGTTAGTTGATTTTTTTATGGATAGATTGAAATTTTATATGAAAGATGAGAAAATTCGTCATGATATTATTCAGGCCTCAACAAGCTTGGGTAGTTTAGATCAATCCGTAGTTATTTTTGGTAAAGCTAAAACTTTAAACAAAATTATTAATAAACCAAATGGAATTGATCTTATTTCATGCTACAAAAGAGCATCAAGCATACTACATAGTGAATTAAAAGATGATAAACTTGATCTATCAAATACAACTGATCCTGGTATTTTTAAAACAGAACTTGAAAAAAATTTGTTTAAAAAAATTAATGAATTAAGAAAATACTTTCAAAGCATCAATAAAGACGAGAATTTTGAGCAATCGCTTGCTAATTTAGCAGAGTCTAAAAAAGTAGTTTTTGATTTCTTTGACAATGTAATCGTAAATGAGGAGGACTCTGCGATTAAGAAAAACAGACTGGAACTAATTCAAATGTTATGTAAAACGTTTGATTATTATGTTAATTTTTCTCTAATAGATTCCCATTAATGAAAAAACTAATTTTAAATTTTAAATCTAAAGATAGTAAAAAGATAAAAAACCCTAAAAATTTTTTAGGGGGTAAAGGTGCCAATTTATCTGAAATGGGAAGAATGGGTCTTCCAGTTCCTCCAGGGTTTACGATTTCAACTAAAGTATGTGAACTTTTTTATAAAGATAAAAAAAAATTGAATAAAAATTTAGTATCACAAATCAAAAAAGAATTAAAAGTAATTGAAAAAGATGTTGGTAAAAAATTTGGTGACTTGAAGAATCCTTTACTTCTTTCTGTAAGATCGGGAGCTAGAGTATCAATGCCTGGTATGATGGATACAATTTTAAACCTTGGCTTAAATGATAAAACGGTAAATGCATTATCTGCAAAAACTTCTAATGGAAGATTTGCTAAAGACAGTTATAGAAGATTTATTCAAATGTATGGTAACGTAGTGATGGGAGTTGAAGGTTATCATTTTGAAGAATTAATTGAAAATTACAAGCTTACTAAAGGAGTACTTTTAGACACTGACTTAGACGAAAATGATTGGGATGGATTAATCGTAGATTTCAAAAGAACTGTTAAGGAAAAAGCTAAGAAAGATTTTCCGCAAGATGTATATGAACAATTATTGGGAGCAATCAGTGCGGTATTTTTATCTTGGGAAAGTAATAGAGCTAAAGTTTATAGAAAATTAAATCAAATCCCAGCTGAATGGGGAACAGCAGTAAATGTTCAATCAATGGTTTTTGGTAACATGGGCGAAGATTGTGCAACAGGTGTAGTATTTACAAGAAATCCATCAGATGGTTTAAATGAAATATATGGTGAATATTTAATTAATGCACAGGGTGAAGATGTGGTGGCCGGCACAAGGACCCCTCAATACATTACCAAAAAAGCAAGACAACAAGCAAAAGTAAAAGCTCCATCAATGGAAGAGGTGATGCCTCGTGTTTATAATCAACTTTATAAAATCTTAAAAAAATTAGAAAAACATTATAAAGACATGCAAGATGTCGAATTTACAGTTGAAAATAAAAAACTATGGATGCTTCAAACAAGATCTGGAAAAAGAACAGCTAAGTCAGCTGTAAAGATTGCTGTTGATATGGTTAAAGAAAAATTAATTTCTAAAAAAGAAGCTGTTTTAAGAATTGATCCTAATTCTTTAGACACTTTACTTCATCCCACTTTAGATGAAAAAAGTTCAGTCAATGTTATTGCAAATGGTTTGCCAGCATCTCCTGGTGCTGCAAGTGGAAAGGTAGTTTTTACTTCAGAAGAAGCCGAAAGATTAACGGGGATGATGCAAGATACAATTTTAGTTAGGGTGGAAACGTCTCCAGAAGATATTCAGGGAATGCACGCTGCCAAAGGTATTTTAACTGCAAGAGGAGGAATGACAAGTCATGCTGCAGTTGTTGCTAGAGGAATGGGTAGACCATGTGTTTCTGGCTCAAGTGAAATTGATATAAATTATGAGAGTAAATCTTTTAAAACTCCATCAATGGAAATTAAGGAAGGTGAAGTTATAACTATAGATGGTTCTACAGGTCGAATTATTTCAGGAAGTGTTGCAACTGTAAAACCAGAAATTTCTGGTGATTTTTCAAAATTAATGTCATGGGCTGATAGTTTTAGAAAATTAAATATTAGAACAAATTCAGAAACAACAAAAGATACAAAAACAGCAAAAGATTTTGGAGCAGAAGGCATTGGTCTTTGTAGAACAGAACATATGTTTTTTGATGAAGAAAGAATTTTATCTGTTCGCGAAATGATTTTATCTAAAACTAAAGAAGATAGAGCTAAAGCACTTGATAAACTTTTACCTCATCAAAAAAGAGATTTTGTAGAGATTTTCAAAATTATGAGTGGGCTACCTGTTACAGTTAGATTGCTTGATCCTCCTTTACATGAATTTTTACCTCAAACGGAAAAAGAAATTAGTGAAGTTGCAAATGTAGTCAGTCTTTCAATTAAAGAGGTAGAATCTAGAATAGAAGAACTCCATGAACAAAATCCAATGTTGGGTCATAGAGGTTGTAGACTTGGTATATCATTTCCAGAAATTTACGAGATGCAATGCAGAGCTATTTTTGAAGCGTTAGTAGAACTTAAAAAGAAAAAAATTAAATCAGCTTTTCCAGAAATTATGATTCCTCTAGTTTCAACAGAAGCTGAAATTCAAATAATGAAAGATTTAGTAATTAACATTGCCAGCAAAGTTCAAAAAGAACATAAAATTAAAATAGCATTTATGGTTGGCACAATGATTGAGCTTCCAAGGGCTGCGATAAAAGCAAAAGAAATAGCAAAACATGCTGAGTTTTTTAGTTTTGGTACTAATGATTTAACTCAAACTACTTTTGGAATTAGTAGAGATGACAGTGGAAAATTCTTAAATGATTATTTGGATAATAAAATATTTTCAATTGATCCATTTGTTTCGATAGATGACGGGGTTGCTGATTTAGTTGAGATCGCTGTTGAAAAAGGAAAAAGCCAAAACAAAAAATTAAAACTTGGAATTTGTGGTGAACACGGTGGTGATCCTAAAAGTATTGAGTTTTGTTCTAAAGCAGGTTTAAACTATGTTTCTTGCTCACCTTATAGAGTTCCAATTGCAAGATTAGCTGCTGCTCAAGCAGAATTAAAAAAATAAGTAAATATTTAAGAATTGTTAGGGACGTTCTGTTGTCCGTCCTCAACCAATTTATATGAAAATAAATACGTTTTTAAAGGCACATAGTTGGGTGCATAGTCTTTTGGGATTTTTCTTGTAATAGATTTGTGATTAGGTTTAAAATTCATCTATCTGATGCATAAATTAACAGCATTTTTATTCTGCTTCATATTTTTTATAAATTTTGCAAATGCCAAATCAAATGTTTGTAAGAAAGAGAAAAAATATAGTCAGATTTGGTATTATAATAATTGTGATGGTAAAAAATTAGAAATTAAAAAAGAAGAAAAAAAAGAAACAACTAAAAAAAAATCTCAAAAAAGTAAATTATATATAAGTACATCTAAAAACGAATTACCTGAATGGGCAAATCCAACAGATAAAGTATTGAAATACTATGCAAATAGATACTCAAAACACTCTAATACAAGAAAAGGTTTTAAATTTAAAGTAAAGGCAGACGGCGATTATAAAAAATTTAATTCAAATTTAATTACAGATGATTTTGTAACAGAACAATTAAGTACTACAGCATTGTTGAGTTTTATTATGTATGCCAATGGTGAGATTATAATAGATCAGAAAACAGAGACGTACAGTAAATATTTTAATGACAAAACTAAATGGCAATCTATGTCAATGGGCAAGTCTATTATATCTTATATGATAGGTCATGCTATCTGTAGAGGCTATATATCAGGTATTAATGAAACTATGAATTGGGATATATTTGATAATACTTATTATGAAAATGCTAAATTAATTAATGTATTAAACATGGCAAGTGGCAATCCTCTTAATCATAATAAAGATTATAAGAGATGGGTTAATAATATTACAATTAAAAGTGCTATGAAAAGAGAACTCAAAAATACTGTCGCAGGAAAAAAAGTATTTAACTATAGTAATATGGATACCAACGTTGTTGCTAGTTATCTATTATATAAAATGGGTCATAAAGATTTTAGAAAATTATTAAACGAAATATTTAATGATAAAATTAACGTACAGCATGATGTATTATTATTTAAACAAGAAGACGCTTCAAGTAAAACTGAATCATTAACTTATTCTTTCTATATTACAAGATATGATTATTTAAGAATCGCAGTTGCGATATTAGATGATTGGAATCTTAACACATGTGAAGGTCAGTATTTAAAATCTTTGCATGAAAACAGAATTGAAAAAGGTAAAACAAATAATAGAAATACCACAGATGCATTTTCACACCCTAAACATTATGGTGGTCAATTCCACATGGGTATCTCTGGTAAGAGAGATAAACCAATATTCATCATGGATGGTTATGGAGGTCAAACAATTACAATTGATTTTGAAAATAATAAAATAATTACCACTCATGCCATACATAGAAATTACAATTGGATGGAGTTAGTTCATAAAAAATTATAATATTTTAAGTACATAGTTAATATCTTTAAAATTTTTGTTGGGAATAAAAGGTTATTCAATTTTTAGGGGCGTTCTGTTGCCAGGTGCCCCGGACCCCGTCTACTTAATTAACAAAGTTAATTAGGCAGCAAGTGCGTAACTTTCGTTAGCAATTATAAATTAGCCCGTTACGGTGGAACAATTCCGAACAAAAGAATAGCCTTTAGTCATCCGTCGAATCTAGTTCACCCCCATAAGTTGTAATGGTGGAGGTGGTGGGTACTGCCCCCACGTCCGCAATGGTTATTACGAAATTCGTTTATCGTCATAGTTGGAAAACCAACATTATTAATATAAAAGCAATTACAAGAGATTCAATAAAAATCATGAAATTAACTAGCGAACAGTCACAAGAAATTAAGGAACAACAGTCTCAACAGAATCAAACTAAGAGAGTTACAGCTCCTGCACTTGAAAATATTCTATATGAGGCAATTCCTGCGTTAGATCATGGTTTTGTAAGAGTTATTGATTATATGGGTGATGACACATCAATTGTTCAATCAGCTAGAGTTTCTTATGGTAAAGGAACCAAAAAGGTTTCAACAGATGCAGGCCTGATTAAATATTTAATGAGGCATTGGCATAGTACTCCATTTGAAATGTGTGAAATTAAATACCATGTTAAGCTACCAATTTTTATTGCTCGTCAATGGATTAGACATAGAACAGCAAATGTAAATGAATATTCAGCTAGATATTCTATTTTAGATAAAGAGTTTTATTTACCAAGCTCAGAAAATTTAGCAGCACAATCTACAAGCAACAGACAAGGTAGGGGAGATGTTCTGGAAGGTGAACAGGCAAAAGAAGTTTTGGAACTTTTAAAAAATGATGCTGAAAGAACTTATGATAATTATGAAACTATGTTGAATGAAAGATTTGACGGCTCAACTATAGATGAAAATAAAAAAGGTTTGGCTAGAGAGCTTGCAAGAATGAATTTAACTTTAAATACTTACACGCAGTGGTACTGGAAAACTGATTTATTAAATTTAATGAATTTTTTAAGATTAAGAGCCGATAGTCATGCACAATATGAAATAAGAGTGTACGCAGATATTATGTTGGATACTGTTAAAAAATGGGTTCCAATAACTTATGATGCATTTATGGATTATAGAGTTGGTGGAACTGAAGTTTCAGCCAAAGGTAAAACAATTATTCAAAAACTCATTAAAGGTGAAAATGTTGATGTAGATAGTTCAGGACTTTCAAAAAGAGAATGGAATGAACTTATGATTGCTTTTGATCTTAAAGATAAGTTGATTTAATATTATTAGCAAAATCTAAATATATTTTTGAAATTTCATGCTCAGGATTAGCTTCAACTATAGGCTTTCCTTCATCTCCGTTCTTTCCAACTTCAGGATTAATTGGGATCTCTCCTAAAAATTCTTTTTCAAATTCTTCTGCAGTTTTTCTAACACCACCTTCGCCAAAAATTTTATATTTTTTTCCATCATCTCCTTTAAAGTAGCTCATATTATCGACTAACCCTAAAATTTTTACTCCAAGTTTATCAAACATTTTGATACCTCTTTTAACGTCTAATAAAGCTACTTCTTGAGGGGTAGAGACAATTATGGCTCCATCCATCTTAATTTCTTGTGAAAAAGTTAACTGAGTATCTCCAGTTCCTGGAGGCATATCAACAACAATGAAATCCAAATCTTTCCAATTCACTTTTTGAGTAAAAGTTTTAATAGCACTGGTTACCATAGGACCACGCCAAATCATTGGAGTTTGTTGATCTGCTAAAAAGCCGATGGACATACATTGAATATCATATTTAACGATTGGCTCTAATTTTTGACCATCACTTTTTGGCTTTTCATTAATACCAAACATTTTTGGAATAGATGGGCCATAAATATCAGCGTCAAGTAAACCAACTTTACAACCAACTTGTTTTAAGGCTAATGCGAGATTAGTTGCGAATGTAGATTTTCCAACCCCTCCCTTTGCACTTGAAATTGCAATCGTAAATTTTGTTCCTAAGATAGGATTTTTAGTGAATTTCCTAGGCTCCAGCTTCTTTTTCATTGCGTCACTTAGTTCTGGTTTTTTATCAGTCATATTTTCATGATTACTTGTTTTTTAGAATAAAGACACTATATACTTTGTCATATGTCAGATGATTTTAAAGGCAGAGGTGGAAGCCCTTGGGGATCTCCCCCAGGCGGAGGAGGTAATGGTTCGGGTAAAGGACCAACGCCACCAGATATAGATGCAATCATTAGAGATATTCAAAACAAAATTAATAAATTTTTACCTGGTGGAAGTAAATCGGGCGGAAAGCCAATTGGTTTAATCTTAATTATTTTACTTTTTGTGTGGCTTGCAAGTGGACTATATAGAGTGCTACCTGATGAACAGGGTGTTGTTTTAAGATTTGGTAAATTTATAAAAACAACTCAACCTGGTCTTAATTATCACATACCTTTTCCAGTGGAGACAGTTGAAACTCCAAAAGTTACTAAAGTAAATAGAATGGACATTGGTTTTAGATCTGAAAGGGATAGTGGTTTTTCTTCAGGCGGAGGTGTAGCAGATGTTCCTCAAGAAAGTTTAATGTTAACAGGGGATGAGAATATTGTGAATATTGACTTTTCAGTATTCTGGGTAATTAAAGATGCTGGTAAATTTTTATTCGAAATTCAAGACCCTCAAGGAACTGTTAAAGCAGCAGCAGAAACGGCTATGAGAGAAGTAATTGCCAAAAGCGATATTCAGCCAATTTTAACTGAAGGAAGAGCAAAAATTGAGATAGAAACTCAAGAAATTATTCAATCAATTTTAGATGAATACAATAGTGGAATTCAAATTACACAAGTGCAAACTCAAAAAGCCGATCCACCGGATCAAGTAATTGATGCGTTTAGAGATGTTCAAGCTGCTAGAGCAGACATGGAAAGATCTAAAAATGAGGCGGAAGCCTATGCTAACGATGTGATACCAAGAGCAAGAGGGGAAGCTGCAAAAATTTTACAAGCAGCTGAAGCTTACAAACAAAAAGTTGTAGCATCAGCCGAAGGTGAAGCTAGCAGATTTATCTCAATTTATGATGAGTATGCAAAGGCTAAAGAGGTTACTCAAGAAAGAATGTATTTAGAGACTATGGAGAAAGTTTTAGCAGATATTGAAAAAGTGATTATTGAAAAAAATG
Source organism: Candidatus Pelagibacter bacterium nBUS_25 (assembly GCF_051200975.1). NCBI lineage: Bacteria > Pseudomonadati > Pseudomonadota > Alphaproteobacteria > Candidatus Pelagibacterales > Candidatus Pelagibacteraceae > Candidatus Pelagibacter > Candidatus Pelagibacter bacterium nBUS_25. Next base: position 240,868 of record NZ_CP172846.1, read on the forward strand.
CAGGATCAGGAGTAGTTCCTTATCTTCCATTACCCGAATTAGGTAAATCGAAAGCGAGCAATTAAATGAAAGCACAAAAAATATTATTTCCTATAGTTGCGATATTAGGTGCTTTAGTTTTCTTTTCAGTGTTTATTGTAAAAGAAGTTAATCAAGCAATTGTTCTACAATTTGGTGACCCTAAAAAAATTATTGTTGAACCAGGCATAAATTTTAAATTACCTTTTATTCAAAACGTTGTTTTTTTAGACAGCAGGATTTTAAATTTAGATACACCACCAGCAGAAGTTATTGCATCTGACCAAAAAAGATTAATTGTGGATGCATTCGCAAGATTTCAAATTACAGACCCTTTAAAATTTTATATTTCAGTTGGAAATGAAAGAGTTGCAAGATCAAGATTGGCAACAATCATTAACTCAAGAATTAGAAATGTTTTAGGACAACAAGAATTACAAACCTTACTTTCTAAAGACAGATCTAAACAAATGTCTTTAATTCAAGAGGGTGTAAATACAGAAGCCAAAAAATTTGGTATTAAAATTGTTGATGTGAGAATTAAAAGAGCAGACCTTCCTCAAGCAAACAGTGATGCAATTTATAGAAGAATGCAGACTGAAAGAGAAAGAGAAGCTAAAGAATTTAGAGCAAGAGGTGCTGAGATGGCAGTTACTATTACCTCAACTGCAGATAAAAAAGTTTCAGTAATTCTAGCAAATGCCAATAAAGACTCTGAGATTATGAAAGGTGAAGGTGACGGGGAAAGAAATAAAATCTTTGCTGAAGCCTTTGGAAGAGATCCAGAATTTTTTGCATTTTACAGAGCGATGCAAGCATATGAAACAGCTCTAATTGGCGGAGATACATCATTAATATTATCTCCTGATAGTGAATTTTTTAAGTTTTTTGGAAATATAAAACCTAAATCAGAATAACCTATTTAATATGAAAGAATTGATCATAGCATTTGGTCTTTTACTTTTTATTGAAGGAATTTTGTATGCCATATTTCCATCAAAAATGAAAAGTATGTTGAGAAAATTAGAATTTGTAAAAGATAGTCAGTTGAGATCAGGTGGGCTAATTTTTGCAGTTTTAGGATTTGTAATTATTTATTATATTAAAGGTTAATATGAAAAAAATTAAATTAATATTTTTAACACTTATTTTTACATTTAGTTATTCAATACAATCTAATTCAAAATCAGTGCCAGCATCTTTTGCAGATCTTGCAGAAAGATTGATGCCATCAGTAGTTAATATTTCAACTACTCAAACTGTAACCACAACAACAAATCCATTTCCATTTCAATTCCCCCCAGGTTCACCATTTGAAGATATGTTTAAAGAATTTGGTAAACCGCAAGAAAGAAAATCATCTGCCCTAGGATCTGGATTTATAATTGATGCAAAAGGGATAGTGGTTACGAATAATCACGTCATTCAAGATGCAGAAGACATTATAGTAAGAGTTAATGGGGATGAAGAATATAAAGCAAAAGTAATTGGTGCTGATCCTTTATCTGATATAGCAGTACTTCAGCTAGAAACTGGTGACAAATTTACTCCAGTTGCTTTTGGAGACTCAGATAAAGCAAGAATTGGTGATTGGGTGATTGCTATCGGAAATCCATTTGGTTTAGGTGGAACAGTAACATCGGGAATTATTTCTGCAAGAAATCGATCAATTGGATTATCTAGATACGAAGATTACATACAAACAGATGCATCAATTAATTCAGGAAACTCAGGAGGCCCATTGTTTGATATGGATGGGAATGTAATTGGAATTAATACGGCAATTCTTGGAAGAAATGGATCAATTGGAATAGGTTTTTCAATTCCGTCAAACAGCGCAAAGATTGTGATAGATCAACTGATAGAGTTTGGTGAAACTAAAAGAGGTTGGTTAGGAGTTAGAATTCAAGATGTAACACAAGAAATTGCTGATGTTGAAAAACTAGATGAGCCCAGAGGAGCATTGGTTGCAAGTGTTGCAGAAAATAGTCCATCAGACAAAGGTGGAATTAAAGCTGGAGATATTATTTTAGAGTTTAATGGAGTTAAAATAAACCAAATGAAAGAATTACCAGCAATTGTTGCAAAAACAAAAGTTGGAACGAATGTTAAAGTTAAAGTTTGGAGAAATAAAAAAGAGTTAATTAAGAATATTCTTTTAGGAAGATTGGAGACATCAGATGATTTTAAAGTAAGTGAAAAAAAATCTGAATCACCCAAAGATATAATAATAGAAGACTTAAAAATTACTGTCAGAAAATTGACTAAAGAAGATATCAAAACTAGAAAACTTCCTAATCAAACTTCAGGATTAGTTGTTACTAAAATAGGAAACACTAGCCCATTACTTAAATCAATTGAGGCCAATAGTATTATAGTTGAGGCGCAAAAAATAAAAGTTAAGAACGCAAAAGACTTAGAAAGAATTGTTAAAGATGTTTTAAATTCTAATCAAAAGACAATTTTACTAGCAATATATAACAATCAAAATCAAAGAAGATACATTGGTGTTAAACTAGATTAATCATGGATTTTAAATCCAAGATTATTTTAATTTCTGGACCAACTGCTTCTGGAAAATCTACTTTTTCAGTTAAACTTGCTAAAAAAATTAATGGTGAAATCATTAACGCGGATAGTATGCAGGTTTACAAGGAATTAAAAATTTTATCTGCCAGACCTAATCCCAAAGATTATCAAAAAATAAAACACCATCTGTATGGTTTTCATAGTGTTAAAAAAAACTTTTCAACAGGAGATTGGCTTAAAATTTCAATTAAAAAGATTAATGAAATAAAAAAAAGAAAAAGAATACCAATTTTTGTTGGAGGAACAGGATTATATTTTAAAGCTTTAACAGATGGATTAGTAAATATTCCAAATATTCCAATAAGATTTAGAAACAAAGTAAGGGCTATACATAATGATCTAGGCCAAGAGAATTTTTATAAAAAACTTATTAAGCTTGACCCAAACTCAAAAGAAAAAATTAATCCAACTGATGCTCAAAGATCAATCAGAGCTTATGAGGTGAAACAATTTACCAAAAAATCTCTTCATGATTGGTTTCAAAATACAAAATCATATTTTGAAAAAGATGATTTTTTAAAAATCTATATTGACTATCCACGTGAAGAACTTGTACGAAGAATTGTTAAAAGATCCAAAAAAATGATTAAGTTTGGTGCAATTCAAGAAGTTAAAAAATTTATTAAATTAAAAGTTAGAAAAGATAAGAGCGTCAATAAAGCCATCGGCATCAATGAGATCAAAGAATATCTAGAAAGAAAAGATATGACTGATGTTATTGAAAAAATATCAATAAAGACCAGACAATACGCTAAAAGACAAAGCACTTGGGCGCGAGGTAACATGATGAGTTGGCTAAAATTGCACCCTCAGGATTTAAATAAATTTTTAAAAAAAATTAAATAATTCATTCTATAACTTGACCAATCAGTACAACTTCAGCTAGATTGCAAAATGCCAAAATTATATAGTGGAGCAGAAATTGTATTTAAGTGCCTTGAAGAGCAAAAGGTAAGCCATATTTTTGGTTACCCTGGTGGAGCAGTTCTTCCAATTTATGATGAACTTAAAAACCATTCTTCAGTAAAACATATTTTAGTAAGACACGAACAAGGAGCCGGTCATGCAGCAGAGGGTTACGCAAGATCTTCTGGTAAGCCTGGAGTTGTTTTAGTTACCTCTGGACCAGGTGCAACAAATGTTGTTACCGCACTAACAGATGCATACATGGACTCTGTACCATTAGTTTGCATCTCTGGACAAGTACCCACTCATTTAATAGGAACTGATGCATTTCAAGAATGTGATACAACTGGAATTACAAGACCATGCACAAAACATAATTGGTTAGTAAAAAATATTAATGATCTTCAAAGAGTAATGCATGAAGCATTTGAAGTTGCAACGACTGGAAGACCTGGACCTGTACTAGTAGACATTCCAAAAGATATTCAGTTTGCAAAAACTAAATATGTTTCATTAAAAAAAGAAAAAAAAATAGAAATTAAAAATAATAATAGATTTAAGCAAAAAGACATTGATCAATTAATTGAGTTAATGAATAAAGCTTCAAAACCAATTTTTTATACAGGTGGTGGAGTTGTTAACTCTGGACCGAAAGCAAGCGAACTTTTAAGAGAGCTGGTTGCGTTAACTGGCTTTCCAATAACTACAACATTACAAGGATTAGGTTCTTATCCAGGGGATGATAATCAATTTTTAGGAATGCTTGGAATGCATGGAACTTATGAGGCTAATAATGCTATGCATGATTGTGATTTATTAATTAATATTGGTGCTAGATTTGATGATCGTATCACTGGTAAAATTGATGAGTTTTCACCTAAATCAAAAAAAGTACATATTGATATTGATCCTTCATCAATAAATAAGATTATAAAAGTAGACTTAGCAATTGTTGGTGATGTTAAAGATGTTATTAGATCAACAACCAAAACTCTAAAAAAGAAAAATTTAAATTTAGAAAAATCAAATAAACAAAAAATTTCAAAATGGTGGCAGCAAATTCAAAAATGGAGAACGAAGCAATCTCTAAACTTTATTAATAGTGACAAAATAATTAAGCCTCAACATGCTGTTCAAAGACTTTATGAATTAACTAAAAATCAAGATACATTTATCACAACAGAGGTTGGTCAACATCAAATGTGGGCTGCGCAACACTATAAATTCAATAAGCCTAATAGATGGATGACTTCTGGAGGTTTGGGTACTATGGGTTATGGTTTACCTGCTGCAATAGGTGTTCAAGTTGCAAATCCCAAGAAATTAGTAGTTGATATTGCTGGTGAGGCTTCAATTTTAATGACCATGCAAGAGATATCGACTGCAATACAGTACAATTTGCCAATAAAAATATTTATTTTAAATAATCAATATATGGGAATGGTAAGACAGTGGCAGGAATTACTTCATGAAAAAAATTATTCAGAAAGTTATTCTGAGGCATTGCCAGATTTTGTAAAATTAGCTGAAGCTTATGGATGTGTTGGTATAAGAGCCGAACATCCAGATGAATTAGATGAAAAAATTAAGGAAATGATTAGTGTTAATAAACCAGTTATCTTTGATTGTCATGTTGACCAAGCTGAGAATTGTTTTCCAATGATTCCATCAGGAAAACCACATAATCAAATGTTATTAGGTCCAAAAGACCAGGAAGAAAACAAAATTACAGGCAAAGGAAAAGCGTTAGTTTAAATGGTAAAATCAAAATCAGCATACAGCTCGCCAAGCAAACTTAGTAAATTAGAAACACATATAATTGTAGTTTGGGTAGATAATGAAGCAAGTGTCTTATCTAGAGTGGTTGGTCTTTTTTCTGGAAGAGGGTACAACATCGAGTCACTGGCAGTGGCTGAGGTTGACCAAAAAAACAATCTTTCAAGAATTACAATTGTAACAACAGGAACACCCGAGGTAATTGAACAAATTGTTCTACAATTAAAAAAATTAGTTCCAGTTCACAAAGTAGGTAATTTCAAAAGAGAAGATAAAAATATAATTTTTAAAGAAATGGCGTTATTTAAAGTAATTGGAAATTCAGCTAAGATTAAAAAGGCTTTAAATGCTTGTAAAAAATTTAATCCAGTTATATTAGATCAGACAAATAAGTCTGCAGTAATTCAAATAACTGCGTTGAGAAGAGAAATAGATAAAATGACAAAAAATTTAAAATCGCACGGTCTTATAAGTGTCTCAAGAACTGGAGCGGTTGCAATGACTAGAGGCGCTGAAATATTTAACTAATTAATTAAGGAGAAAAAAAATGAAAATGTTTTATGAAAAAGATGCAGATGTTGATCTAATTAAAGGAAAAAAAATTGCAATTTTTGGCTATGGTAGCCAAGGACATGCTCATGCTTTAAACTTAAAAGATAGTGGTGTTAAAGAAATAGTTGTAGCACTTAGAGAAGGATCTTCAAGTGTAGCAAAAGCTGAGTCTAAAGGTTTAAAAGTTATGAATTTATCTGATGCAGCTGCTTGGGCGGATGTAGTGATGATTTTAACACCTGATGAATTACAAGCTGAGATTTACAAAAACCACATTGAACAAAGAGTTAAAGAAGGAACAAGTATCGCATTTGCTCATGGATTAAATGTTCACTATGATTTAATCAAAGCGAGAAAAGATTTAGATGTATTTATGGTTGCCCCAAAAGGTCCTGGTCATTTAGTTAGAAGTGAATATGAAAAAGGTGGTGGAGTACCATGTTTGTTTGCTGTTCATCAAGATGGCTCAGGTAAAGCTAGAGATCTTGCGTTATCATACGCGTCTGCAGTTGGTGGTGGAAGATCTGGAATTATTGAAACTACATTTAAGGACGAAGTTGAAACAGATTTATTTGGAGAGCAAACAGTTTTATGTGGTGGCCTAGTTGAGTTGATTAAAAATGGTTATGAAACTCTAACAGAAGCAGGTTATGAGCCTGAGATGGCTTACTTTGAAACTGTTCATGAAGTTAAATTAATTGTTGATTTAATTTATGAAGGTGGAATTGCAAACATGAACTATTCTATTTCTAATACGGCTGAGTATGGTGAATATGTTTCGGGTCCTAGAATAGTTAATAAAGAAGAAACCAAAAAAAGAATGAAAGAAGTTTTGACTGATATCCAATCAGGAAAATTCACAAAAGAATGGATGGATGAATGTAAAAATGGTCAAAAGAACTTCCTTGCAACTAGAGCAAAATTAGCTGAGCACTCGGTAGAAAAAGTTGGTGCAGAACTAAGAGCTATGATGCCTTGGATTGGTAAAAAGAAATTGGTTGATAGTGATAAAAGTTAATTATTATTTAAAATTTTATCTGTAATAATTTAGTTATTTCACTTATACTTTTCTTAAATAAATTTAAGGAAAAGAGGGAAATAATGAAAATAAAAAATTTTATTAGAGTTTTACTATCTGTAGTTCTAGTATTTGGATTTTCTTCAGCATGGGCTAAAACTATCAAATGGTCAATGCAAGGAGATAGTCTAACTTTAGATCCACACGCACAAAACGAGGGTCCAACCACTCAAGTTTCAAGACAAATTTATGAGGCGCTTGTTCAGAGAGGCTTAGACATGAAAATTGGTCCTGCGTTAGCAAAAAGTTGGAAAACAACTGACCCTAACACATGGGTTTTTACATTAAGAGAAGATGTTAAATTTTCTAATGGATCTAAAATGACTTCTAAAGATGTTGTGTTTAGTGTTTTAAGAGCTAAACAAAGAACATCTGATTTTAAGGAATATATCAGTACAATTTCAGGAGTTGAAGCTGCTGGTGATTATTCAGTTAAAATTACCACTAGTAAGCCTAATCCAATTTTATTAAACCAATTATCTAATATTTTTATAATGTCAAAAGCGTGGTCTGAAAAGAATTTTGCTATGTCCCCACAAAACTGGGATGCTGGACAAGAAACTTATTCTGCGACAAATGCTTTAGGAACTGGACCCTTTAAAATTACTTTGAGGGAACCAAACACCAAAACAGTTTTTAAAAGAAATATGCATTGGTGGGGTGAGATGAAAGATAAAGATGTAACACAAATTGAATTACTTCCGATTAAAAATGCAGCAACAAGAGTTGCAGCATTATTATCTGGAGAAATTGATATAGTTACAGATGCGCCAGTTCAAGATTTAGCAAGAATTGGATCTTCATCTACACACAAAGTTGAAAGTACTGCACAAATGCGTACGATTTTCTTAGGTATGGATCAAGCTGCTGATCAGTTAAGAACTGGTAATACAGGTGACAACCCATTTAAGAAAAAAGAGGTAAGGCAAGCTCTTTATCAAGCAATTGATATTGAAGCGATCAAGAAAAAAGTTATGAGAGGTTTAAGTGAACCAGCAGGAATTATAACTTTTCCAGGTGTAAATGGTTACACCACAGATCTTGATAGAAGATTACCGTACGATGTTGACGCTGCAAAAAAACTATTAGCGGATGCAGGTTATCCAAATGGTTTTGATGTTGAGCTAAGATGTCCAAATGACAGATATGTAAATGATGAAGCAATTTGTACTGCTGTTGTTGGTATGTTTGGTAAAATTGGTGTTAATGTGAATTTATTTGCACAAACTAAAAGTAAACACTTTAAAGAACTAAAAGATGATCAGGGTGATTTCTATATGCTTGGTTGGGGTGTTCCTACTCTAGATAGTCACTATGTATTTCATTATTTATACGAAAGTGGTGCTAGCTGGAACAAAGTTAACTTTAGTAACTCTGAAGTGGATGCTGCTATAAGAGTTATGGAAGGTGAAGTTGATTTAGATAAAAGGAATGCTGCAATAGCTAATGCTTGGAAAATTGTGAAAGATGATATTTCTTATCTTCCTCTTCACCACCAAGTAATTTCTTGGGCATCTAAAAGTGGAGTTAATGTACCTATCAGACCGAATAACGAACCGTTATTCAGAACTGCTAGCTTTAACTAAAAAATTATTACAAGTCCTCTATATTTGCATAGAGGGCTTGTAACTTAAAGATCTTCTCAAATTGATAAAATATTTTTTTAAACGGTTGTTTCAATCTGCTTTGGTTATGCTAGTTGTTGCCTTTGTATCGTTCTCTTTATTTAATTTTGTTGGTGACCCAATAAACAATATGGTTGGTGAAGAAACCTCAGATGAAGAGAGAGCTGAATTAAGAGAAACACTAGGTTTAATGGACCCAATTCCTGTTCAATTTTCAAGATTTGTTGTAAACGCTTCTAAAGGAGAGTTTGGAATTTCTTATCAATTAAGAAGACCAGTATCTGATTTAATTGTTGAAAGGTTACCCGCAACAATTGAGCTTGTAGTAGTTTCAGCTTTAATTGCTCTAATAACCGGAACATTATTAGGAGTTTACACAGGTATCTATAGAGAGGGTTTTTTAAGCGACATTATTCTAGCAGTGTCTTTGCTTGGAGTTTCGCTTCCCACATTTGTAATTGGAATATTATTTATCTATTTATTTTCAGTAATCTTAGGAATTTTACCATCATTTGGTCGAGGTGAGGTAGTAGATCTTGGATTTTGGAGTACAGGATTTTTAACAATCTCAGGATTAAAGGCAATTATACTCCCGTCAGTTACACTAAGTCTATTTCAAATGACTTATATAATCAGACTAGTAAGAGCTGAGATGATGGAGATTTTGCAAACAGATTATATTAAGTTCGCGCGTGCGCGTGGAATTAGTGAAAATAGTATAAAGTATAAACACGCATTAAAAAATGGATTGATCCCAGTAATTACAATTGCTGGAATTAATATAGGAACATTAATTGCATTTTCTATTATTACTGAAACAGTTTTTCAATGGCCAGGGATGGGATTTTTATTTATTCAAGCAGTTCAATTTGTTGATATTCCAATTATGTCTGCCTATTTAGTATTTATTGCTTTTGTTTTTGTAATGATAAATTTTATTGTAGATATTCTATACTATTTTATAGATCCAAGAATTAGAGTTAAAGGAGATGTTTCAAGTGGATAAGACTATAAGTACTTGGGAAAGAATTAAAGATAGTGATATTTATCATAGTTTTATAAAGTCTCCCACTGCAATTATATCATCAGTAATTTTATTTATAATTTTCTTTTGTTCTTTTTTTGTAGAATTTATTACCCCTTATAATCCATTTGATCCTTCATCTCTATCACTGATGGAAGCTTTTACTCCACCATCTTGGACCGAGGATGGTCTTGCAAAATTTATTTTAGGAACCGATGGTCAGGGTAGAGATATGTTATCAACAATTCTTTATGGCTCTAGAATTTCTTTAATTGTTGGTTTTTCAGCAATCATATTTAGTTTGATACTTGGTGTTGGGCTAGGATTAACAGCAGGATATTTTGGTGGTAAATATGAAATGGTAATAATGAGATTAACGGATGTTCAACTTACGGTGCCAAGTATTTTAATGGCACTTTTAGTTGATGGAATTGCAAGGGGATTGATTACAAGAGAGATGCATGATGAGATGGCAATTTATGTTTTAATCTTTGCAATTGGAATTTCAGAGTGGCCTCAGTTTGCAAGAGTTTCAAGAGCAGCAACTTTGGTAGAAAAAAACAAAGATTATGTTTCAGCTTCAACTATAATTGGAGTTTCAAATTTAATTATTATGTTTAAACATATTTTACCAAATATTTTAAGACCAGTATTAGTTATAGGAACTATTGGTCTTGCACTTGCAATCATAGCTGAGTCAACTTTAAGTTTTTTAGGTGTGGGTGTTCCTCCAACAACTCCATCTTTAGGAACACTAATAAGATTAGGAAATGATTTTTTATTTTCTGGTGAATGGTGGATTACTTTTTTTCCAGCAATATTTTTAGTAATTTTAGCTTTCTCAATTAATCTTTTAGGTGATTGGATGAGAGACACTTTAAACCCAAGGTTAAAAAAATGAGTTTCTTAAAGATAAAGAATTTGAGCGTAGATTATCCAATGAGAAAGGAAACGGTTTATGCCGCCAAAGATGTAAATATTGAGGTTAATAAAGGAGAAATACTTGGATTAGTAGGAGAGTTTGGATCAGGCAAAAGTACTGTCGGAAATGCAATTATTAATTTGATTGATGCACCTGGCAAAGTGTCAAGCGGGTCAGTAATGTTAGGTGATTTCAATATTCATGAAGATCCAAAAAATATTGTAAAATATAGAGGTAAAAAAATTGGACTTATATTTCAAGATCCTCAAACCTCTTTAAATCCAATATTAACAATTGGTGAACAATTAATAGAAACGATCCAAACACATCTTGATTTAACAAAAGAAGAAGCAAAAATTAAATCAATCAATTTATTGAAAGAAGTTGGAATTAAGGATGCGGATACAAGATTTAATAATTATCCCCATCAGTTTTCAGGAGGAATGAGGCAAAGAGTAGTTATTTCACTTGCATTATGTTGTGAGCCAGAACTTTTAATTGCAGATGAACCCACTACAGCTTTAGATGTTTCAATTCAATCCCAAATTCTTGATTTAATTAAAAGATTAACAAAAGAAAGAAATCTTGCAGTAATTTTAATTACACACGACATGGGAGTAATTGCTGAGACAGTAGATAGGGTAGCTGTGATGAAAAATGGGAATTTAGTTGAAATTGGTGAAACAAAAGAAATTTTAACAAAACCAAAAGAGACATATACAAAAAGTTTAATTAGTTCAGTACCCCCCACCAATAAAAAAATTTCAAGATTTGTTATAATTGAAAAAGAAAACAAAAATAACCAATATAGTAATATTAAAATTTTAAACAGATGGAATAAAAAAGAAATTATAGAACAAGATTTAGTTAAAATTGAGAATCTTAGTAAAAGTTTTGATGATAACTTTTTTACAGAAAGTTCTAAAAATTCAGTAATGGCTGTAGATAATGTTTCATTTGAAATTAAAGAAGGTGAGTCCTTTGGTTTAGTTGGTGAAAGTGGAAGTGGAAAATCTACAATTGCTAAAATGATTGTAAATTTATTTAAATCATCTGCTGGAGATATTTTTTTTGATAATGTTTGTATTACAAAAATTAAGACTAGATCAGAAATGATGAAATTTAGAAAACAAATTCAAATGATTTTTCAAGATCCATATTCTTCTTTAAATGGAAGGTTGAAGGTTAAGGATATAATCTCAGAGCCAATTAAACTTCACAATCCCTTGATATCAAGTACTGATTTAAATAATTATATTTATGATTTATTAGAGTCTGTAGAACTTTCGCAGAAATCTGCAGATCGTTATCCACATGAATTTTCTGGAGGTCAAAGACAAAGAATTTCTATTGCAAGAGCATTAGCCACCCAACCGAGACTTCTTGTGTGTGATGAGCCAACCTCTGCTTTAGATGTTAGTATTCAAGCACAAATTTTAAACTTGTTAAAAGATCTTCAAGAACAATTAAATTTAACCATTTTATTTATTAGCCATGATTTACCAGTAGTTAGACAAATGTGTGATAGAATTGGAGTATTAAAAGACGGTAAATTGTGTGAGGTAGCTAAAACAGAGGAACTTTTTTTGAAGCCCAAACAAGATTACACAAAAAAACTTTTACACTTAATGCCTAAAATTGAGTCTATTTATAATTAGTTTTAGGTGGCCTAAAATGAGCTAATATTAAGAGTAATTTAAGTTATTATTTTGCATTCTCTCTTATAGATTGTATTATACATTTTCAAAAAAATTTTGTTATGAGCGACAAAGATAAAGTATTTATATTTGATACTACTATGCGTGATGGTGAGCAATCACCAGGTGCGTCTATGAGTTTAGAGGAAAAAATTCAAATTTCTAGAATTTTTGATGAGCTTGGCATTGATATCATTGAAGCTGGCTTTCCAATAGCATCGCCCGGTGATTTTGAAGCTGTAAAAGCAATAAGTAAAATTGTAAAAAACTCAATTCCTTGTGGATTATCGAGAGCTAGTAAAAAAGATATTGATGCGTGCCACGAAGCGTTAAAAGCAGCTCCAAGATTCAGAATTCATACTTTTATTTCAACAAGTCCGTTACACATGAAACATAAGTTGAATAAAACTCCAGAACAAGTTTTGGAAGCCATTAAAGAAAGTGTGACCTATGCAAGAAATTTAACTGATGATGTTGAATGGTCATGTGAAGATGGCACAAGAACTGATATGGATTTTATGTGTAAAATAGTTGAGCTTGCAATAAGTAGTGGTGCTAAAACAATTAATATTCCAGATACAGTTGGTTATACAATTCCATCAGAGTTTACAAAAATTATTTCAATATTAAAAAATAAAGTTCCAAATATTGATAAAGCAATTCTATCTGTTCATTGTCACAATGATCTAGGATTAGCAGTAGCAAATTCTTTGGCTGGTGTTGAGGCAGGGGCTAGACAAGTAGAATGTACAATAAATGGAATCGGTGAGAGAGCGGGTAACGCAGCTCTTGAAGAAATAGTTATGGCTATTAGAACAAGAAATGATCTGATGCCATACTCAACTGGAATAAAAACTGAATTATTAAGCAAAGCTTCAAAAATAGTTTCGAATGCAACCTTCCCAGTTCAATTTAACAAAGCGATTGTTGGAAAAAATGCATTTGCTCATGAGGCGGGTATTCACCAAGATGGAATGCTAAAGAATAGAGAAACTTATGAAATTATGACACCAGAAAGTGTAGGTGTTAAAAAAACATCTTTAGTGATGGGCAAGCATTCTGGAAGACATGCTTTTAAAGAAAAACTTAATGATCTTGGTTATGCTGATGTAACTGATGATGTGATTCAAACTGCTTTTGGAAAATTCAAAGTTTTAGCAGATAAAAAGAAACATGTTTATGACGATGATATAATGGCATTGGTCGATGATAGTCTTATTACTGATAACCAGATAAATGCAATTAATTTAAAATCTTTGAAAGTTTTTGCAGGAACAGGTGAACCTCAAAGAGCTGAAATGACTTTGGATGTTTATGGTGAAGTTAAAAAAACCTCAGAAACGGGTGATGGTCCTGTTGATGCAATATTTAAATGTATAAAAGTTTTGTACCCTCATGACGTAAAATTACAATTGTATCAAGTTCATGCAGTAACAGAGGGAACGGATGCTCAAGCAACAGTAAGTGTTAGAATTGAAGAAAAAGGAAAAACAACAGTTGGGCAAGCAGCAGATACAGACACATTAGTTGCATCTGCCAACGCATATTTAAGCGCATTAAATAAAATGATTATTAAACGAGATAAAACAGCTCCAATGGAGCAAGAAAATGAAAAAGTGAGAGGTATATAAAATGGGACTATTCGATAGAGTTAAAAAAATTTGGAGTCAAGATATGGCAATTGATCTTGGAACTGCTAACACATTAGTTGTTTTAAAAGGTCAAGGGGTAGTTTTAAATGAACCCTCTGTTGTTGCGATAGTCGATCAAAATGGAAAAAAAAATGTATTGGCAGTTGGTGATGAAGCAAAAACAATGCTTGGAAGAACACCTGGAAATATAAGTGCAATCAGACCTTTAAGAGACGGTGTAATCGCTGATTTTATCGTTACTGAAGAAATGATAAAACATTTTATTAAAAAAGTTCATAAGGGAAGTACATTTGCAAATCCAAGAATTTTAATTTGTGTTCCAACAGGCTCAACACCGGTTGAAAGAAAAGCAATTCAAGATAGTGCACTTGCTGCAGGTGCCAGAAGAGTTCAATTAATTGAAGAACCTATCGCTGCTGCTATTGGTGCTGGACTCCCAATTTCTGAGGCAACAGGTTCTATGGTTGTAGATATAGGTGGTGGAACAAGTGAGATAGCTGTTATGTCTTTAGGTGGGTTGGTTTACTCTAAATCTTTAAGAGTCGCTGGTGACGCTATGGATACTGCAATTGTTAATTACATGCGAAAAGAATACAATCTTTTAATTGGAGATGGCACCGCTGAAAAAATTAAAAAAGAAATGGGTACTGCATTAGCGTCAGGTAAAAATACATACCCAGTTAAAGGTAGAGATCTTAGATCTGGTACACCAAAAGAAGTAAATATTACAGAAGAAGATACTGCAGAAGCATTAAATGACATAATGAAAGAAATGATTAATGCTATTAAACAAGCCTTGGAAAATACACCTCCGGAATTATCTGCTGACTTAGTTGATATGGGATTAACATTAACAGGTGGTGGAGCACTATTGAAAAATATTGATAAAAGGTTTGCAAAAGAAACAGGTTTACCAGTCCATGTTGCGGATGATCCATTATCTTGTGTTGCAGTTGGTACTGGAAAAGCGTTAGATCAAGAAGAAACATTTTCCACCATGTTATCTGAATATTAAGATCTATGGCTTCAAGCAGAGATGATTTTGTAATTGCAATTAGATCTGCTTTTTTAAAAAAAAGTTATCAGCAAAAATTTTCATTACTAACTTATATATTTTTATCCTTTGTTATAATAATATTAGGAAGTTTAAATTTTAAAGCTGTTCAATATATAAAAATAGGTATTAATGAAGTTGTTTATCGCTCATCTTTTATTGCCTCTTCTCCAGAAAATTATTTTAAAGATGTTAAAATTAAAATAGAGGAACATTTTAACTTTTATAATCAGTATAAAAAAAATGAAATTGAATTAAAAAAATTAAAGGAAAATAAACTATCTAACGATTTTTTAGTTTTAGAAAATAATAAATTAAGAGAACTAATTAACGAAACAGTACAGTCAGAAGATGTGTATGCGAAGGTTTTAGTCGACAAAGACAGTCCTTATTTAAAATCAATTATTTTAAACAAAGGTTCAAAAGACAATGTCAAAATTGGTATGGCAATTGTAGATGGTATCTATTTAGTGGGTAAAATAATTGAAGTAAATTACACCAATTCTAGAGCGTTACTCTTATCTGATTTAAATAGTAAAATTCCAGTTTTATTAGAACCAATAGATATTCATGCTGTGGTTTCTGGAACAGGAAAAAATCATGGTGTCATTGAATACACTAAAGATGAATATAATCAAAAAATAGATGGCAAAGAAATGATTGTTTATACCTCTGGATATGGTGGTTTATTTAAATCAGGCTTACCAGTAGGCAAAATATTCTCTGATAATATAAATAAAGAAAATAAAGTAAATTTTTTTTCTGATTTTAGACAATTAGATTATGTAAAAATCGTTTCTTATGACATCGGGAGCGGTAATTAATGTCGTCACTTAATAAATATAATCTCACAAAATCATTATTATTTTATCTTCCTGTATTTTTTTTATTTTTATCTGTATTAAATAAAATTGATTTTAATTACTTAGAAGTAAAATATTTTTCATTAAACATAGCTCATATTTTAATATTTTATTGGACATTGAAAAATCCAAGATATTTAAATTATGGGTCAATATTTCTAGCAGGTTTAGTTAATGATGTAGTGGTTGGTTTACCGGTAGGTATTAGCAGTTTTTGTTATCTGTTAATCTGTGCAGTAACAGCATATTTGAGAAATATTACCATTACACCAAAATTTATAAATGATTGGATATCATTATTATTTACCATTTCATTAGTTAACTCTATCCAAATTATAACTTTAGATTTTATATTCTCAATTGAAGTAAACTATTTAAGGTACATGATAAATTCAGGTTTCACTTTTATTTTTTATCCAATCTTTTTGTTTTTATTTAGTATTTTAGAAAAAAAAATCACAATTCAGAAAAATGATTAAAACAAATTTTGGTATAAGAAAATCAGATATTATAAATCGACGAATGTTTATAATTGGTGCAGCTAAGTTGATTATCTTTAGTGGATTAATTGCTCGTTTATTTTCATTGCAAATTAATGATAACAAAAAATATTTAACACTATCTGACAAAAATAGAATTAGAGAGTGGAAACTGCCTCCTACACGAGGAAATATAATTGATTATTTTGGAAATATAATTGCTGGAAATTTAAAAGTATATCAATTGCACATTATTCCTGAGCAGGTTGAAAATTTTAATTATCTTCTTTCAAGATTAAAAGTAATTTTAAACTTAAGTTCAAAAAAAATTGAAAAAATAAAAAAAAAAGAAAACAATTGAAGCCATGGGAAAGTTTAATTATTTCAGAAAATTTAAGTTGGGACGAATTTTCAAAAATTAACTATTATCTATATGAATTGGCAGGAGTAAAACCTGTCATGACTATTTCAAGAGATTATCCGTTTGACGACATTTATACCCATGTATTAGGGTATGTAAGTCAACCTGATGAAGATGATATTTTAGCAAATAAAGTGATTCAAGAAAAATTTGTTCCAGGAATAAAGATTGGAAAGTTGGGATTAGAAAAAACTTTAGAAAATGATTTAATTGGTGTGAATGGTATACAAAGATATGAGGTCAATGCTTATGGTAAAAGAATAAATCATCTTGAGTATCAAAAAGGTAAACCAGGCTCAAAAATAAGGATTACAATCGATACAGAAGTGCAAAAATTATCTGCTAAATTATTGGCTGGTAAAGCTGGTTCAATAAGTGTGATGGATATTTATACAGGTGAAGTAATTGCGATGTATTCATCTCCCTCATACAACCCAAATTCTTTTTTATTTGGCATTAGTCAAGATGAGTGGCAATTGATTAGAAACAACCCATTAAAGCCATTAATTAACAAAACTATTTCAGGACTTTATTCACCAGGCTCAACTATCAAACCAATTGTTGCTTTATCAGCTTTAGAAAATGGAATAATCGACACTAAATTTAAGGTTAATTGTAAAGGTAAAATGGAATTATATGGCCAAACTTTTCACTGTTGGAAAGAAAGAGGTCATGGTTATGTTTCCTTAAAAAATGCTATGAAACAATCATGTGATACCTATTTTTATGAAGTAGCAAGAAAACTTGGTGTAGATCGATTAAAAATTACTGCTGATAAATTTGGTTTAGGAAAAAAAGTTTTAGGAGAATATTTTGAAAATGAAAAAACAGGTCAGTTCCCTGATACAAAATGGAAAATAAATAATCTTAGTAAAGGTTGGGTATTAGGTGAAACTTTAATCACTGGTATTGGTCAAGGATATACTCAAACAACTCCTATTCAACTTTGCTTAATGACAGCTCAAATTGCCAATGGTGGTTATAAAATTAAGCCTAAAATTTTAACTGACGATAATCAACTAACATCTGAACAAGTTAAAAAAGATATGCAGGATAGTAAACTGAATAATTCTTATGATCCATTATATGATAATCAAAAAAATATTAAGATTATTCAAGAGGCAATGTTTAGTTCAACCAATGAATTAAGAGGAACTTCGTACAAGTCGCGAATAGAAGATCCAAAATATCAATTTGCAGGTAAAACTGGAACTGCTCAGGTTAAGTCAATAAGTAAAAGAGAGCGAGAGCTTGATCTTAAAACTTTTCAAATACCATATGAAGAGAGGGATCACGCTTTATATGTTGCTTTTGGTCCATATAAAAATCCAAGATATGCAGTTAGTATTATTGTAGAGCATGGTGGGTCAGGAAGTTCAGCTGCAGCACCAATAGCAAAAGAATTATTTAAATTAATAGTTGATCGTCATGAATATAGAAAAAAACTTCCAGACTACAAAGAGTTTAATATTTAAATGTACCAGTATAAACGATTAAATTCAGATCAAAATTTTTTTCAAAAAATTAAAAATTTAGATTTTATTTTATTGTTTTGTATAATTATCTTATCAGCATTAAGTGTTTTTATAATGTATTCTACTGATGGGGGTGAATTTCTTTACCATACAAAAAGTCATTTAATAAAATTAATAGTTTTTTTTATTCTGATGTTAGTGATTTCTTTTTTTAATATTAAGTTTTGGCATCTATGTTCTTATTTTTTATATGTAGCAATCATTTTGTTACTTATTTGGGTTTCTTTATATGGGGTAAAAGTATCAGGATCACAAAGGTGGATTAATTTATATTTTTTAGTTTTACAACCATCAGAATTAATGAAAATAGGAATTATTTTATGCCTTGCAAAATATTATCATCGTGTGAGCATTGAAAAAGTAAATTCATTCACTAGTATCTCTGTTTCACTGGCTATAATTGTAATACCAATAATGTTTGTATTATCTCAGCCTGATTTAGGAACATCTATATTAATAGCAACTAGTGGGCTAATCGTAATATGGTTGGGTGGTGTAAAAATAAAGTACTTTGTTGTGTCATTTGTAGCTTTTTTGATTTCATTACCATTCATAATTACTTATTTAGAGCCTTATCAAAAACTAAGAATTTTAACTTTTCTAGATCCTGATCGAGATCCATTAGGAGCTGGTTATCAAATTATCCAATCTAAAATTGCTATAGGTTCTGGGGGATTCTCAGGAAAAGGTTTTCTGCAAGGTACCCAAAGTTATTTAGAATTTCTTCCAGAAAAACACACAGACTTTATTTTTACTTTATTTTCAGAAGAATTTGGTTTTATAGGCTCGTTAGGGCTTTTATTGCTATACACAATTATTATTCTGAGAATAATTCAAATAGGTGCCATCTCAAAAAATAGTTTTGCAAGACTGTTTTGTTTTGGTTTTGCATTTGCTATTTTTATTTATATTACTGTCAATTTATCAATGGTGCTAGGGCTGCTGCCTATAGTTGGCTCACCTCTACCAATAATGTCATATGGGGGATCTTCAATGCTTGCAACAATGATTGGTTTTGGCATCGTAATGAGTGCTAAAGTTCATAGCCAACAAACTATAGCTTAAAAAATTCTAATATAAATAAAGTATAATTTGTCACTACCAAATATTAAAATTTGATTATAAAAAGCATTTGTGGAAAAAAATATTAAAGTTGGAATCGTAGGCGCAGGAATACAAGGTGTATCAAATGCTTTGTTTCTACAAAAAAAAGGTTTTGACGTAACTATTTTTGACAGAGACAATCCTGGTACTCAAGCCGCCTCCTATGGAAACGCAGGACATTTTTCACCTTATGCTTCAGTTCCTTTAAATCGCCCAGATGTTTTAGCAGATGTACCTTCAATGTTATTAAGTTCATCAGGACCTTTAGCTTTGAAATGGAACTATGTACCAAAGATGATTCCATGGTTTTTAAAATTCATAATGAATTCTACAACAAAAAATATGATGCACACTGCTAAAAATATGCATCAAATTTTAGATTTAGCATTACCTGCTTATGATGAGCTATTTGATGAAATTGATTTAGAGGGTTTAGTTGAAAATAAAGGAATTCTATATATTTGGAATGATCAAGATCTAAAAAGCAGAGAATTAGAAATTAAGATAAGAGACGAGCTAGGTGTTGAGCAGCAATTAGTTAATAAATCTGAAATTCATGATCTTGAACCACACATTAAACCTTTTTATCACGCAGGTGTTTATTATCCGTATGCAAGACATGCAAGAAATCCAAGAAAGATCCTTTTAAAACTTTTTGATCTATTCTTAAAGAAAGGTGGAAAATTTAATAAGGTAAATATTAAAGATATTAATTTTGATGGAGAAAAACCAGTTTTTAAAACTGAAAATCAAAGTTTTATTTTTAATAAAGTGATAATTGCTTGTGGTGCTTTTTCTAAAAAGTTAACAGATAATTTAGGTGAAAGAATACCTCTAGATACTGAAAGAGGTTATCATGTTCACTTTAAAGGCTGTGATCATTTATTAAATAGACCAGTTATTTTTTCAAATAGAGGTTTTGGAATTACTCCAATGGAACAAGGTTTAAGAGTAGTTGGAACTGTTGAATTTGGTGGATTAGATAATCCGATATCAAAATCTAGAGTTAAAAACTTAATTAATAATGCTAAATATATGCTTGGAGATTTACCTGAACATGAAGATGAGTGGTTAGGGTTTAGACCTTCATTACCAGATTTCCTTCCAGTTATGGGTCCATCAAAAAATCATAAAAATGTTTTTTATTGTTTTGGGCACCATCATTTAGGTTGGACATTAGGGCCGATTTCTGGAAAGATTGTTTCTGGAATGATCGCAAATGAAAATACAAATTTAAATTTAGATCCTTATAGCTCATTAAGATTTAGTTAATTTATGCAAAATGTAAGAGCGTACATAATGCTAGTGTGCGCCACACTATTTTGGGCAGGCAATTTCATGGTAGGAAAATTTGCATCTTTAGAAAACATTCCACCAATGTCACTTGTATTCTTTAGATGGTCTCTTGTTTGGTTAATTCTTTTACCTTTTACTTGTAAAGAAATAATTAAAAATAAACTTATAATTATAAATAATTTACCTTTGTTATTTTTTTTAGCTTTTACAAGTGTTGGATTATTTAATACTTTTACATATTTATCATTAGTTCACACTCAAGTAATTAATGCTTCTCTTTTTAATACAGCTATTCCTGCAGCTATAATTTTTTTATGTTTTTTATTCAAAATTGAAAAAACTAACAAATTTCAAATACTTGGATTGATATTATCTGTATTTGGAATTTTATCGATAATTACAAAACTTGATTTAAATGTTTTGTTAACTTTAAATTTTAATAAAGGAGATCTTATAATGATTGGTGGAGTTATTACCTGGGGTTTGTATTCTGCTTTTTTAAAAAATAAAAAATTTACTTTACCACTTTTAACTCTGGTTCATGTTTTATGTACTTTTGGATTAATATTTATATTTCCACAATTTCTTTATGAGTATTCTCAAGGACTAAGAGTTAGTTTTAACTCCAATCTTTACTACACTTTAATATATCTGGCATTATTCCCAAGCATAGGTTCTTATTATTGTTGGGCAGGAGCAGTTTCAATCATAGGAGCTAATAGAGCGGGTATTTTTTTATCATTAATCCCTTTTTTTAGTACAATAATGGCAATAATTTTTTTTAGTGAACAATTTAAATTTTTTCATTTAATTGGATCAATTTTAATTATATTAGGTTTATTTTTATCAAATAAGAAAGTTCAAAATGCTTAAAGTTGCAATATTAGATGACTATCAAGATGTTTCACAAGAATTTGTGGATTTAAAAAAATTATCTGGAAAATATGAGTTTAAAATTTTTAGTGAACCTTTTTTGGATGAGGCTGATGCCATCGAGCAACTAGCTGATTTTGAAGCACTGCTAATTATGCGTGAGCGAACACCAATAACAAAAAATATAATCGATAATCTAAATGATTTAAAATATATCATCACAAGTGGCTCAAGAAATAAAGCGATTGATTTAGAGGCTGCTAAAAAAAGAAAAATTATAGTTTGTGGCACTGAGATTAACTTTAATCCCACATGTGAATTAACATGGGCTTTAATATTGGGGTTATCAAAAAATCTTAAAACTGAAATTGATAATATGTACCAAGGTTATTGGCAAACAACGATAGGCTTTGAACTTAAAGGAAAAATTATTGGTTTAATTGGTCTTGGAAGAGTGGGTTCACAAGTTGCTAAAATTGCAAAAGCATTTGGTATGCAGGTTATGGCTTGGAGTGAGAATTTAGATTTAGATAAATGTAAAGAATTAGATGTGCTTCCATGTACTAAGGAAGATTTAATTAAAACATCAGATTATATCTCAATTCATGTTCAAGGTGGAGAGCGTTATAAAGATTGCATAACAATTAAAGAATTTGATCAAATGAAAAAAACAGCTTTTTTAATTAATACTTCTAGAGGTTTAATTGTAAATGAAGATGATTTAATAATTGCTTTATCAACTAATGTTATTCTTGGTGCAGGATTAGATGTTTATGAAAAAGAACCTTTGCCAGAAGGAAATAAATTAAGATTTTTGCCAAATGCGTTACTCACACCACACATTGGCTATGTAACTGCTGAAAATTATAGTATTTTTTATACTCAGATGATTGAAGATCTTGAAGCTTGTGTTGAAGGGAAACCTTTAAGAGTTATAGAATAAATAATGACAAAAAAAATTAATCCTAATCTTACTGCAGAACAACAATCAGTTTTATTTGAAGAGGGAACTGAACTAGCAGGCACAAGTGAGCTTAACCATGAGAAAAGAGAAGGAAGTTTTCATTGTGCCAATTGTGGAGAAAAATTATTTGACTCAAACACAAAATATGAAAGTGGATCTGGTTGGCCTTCATTTTATCAATCATTACCTGATGTATTTGAAACTAAAACTGATCATCATTTAGGTTACGCTAGAACCGAATACCACTGTAAAAAATGTGGTGGACATCATGGACATATATTTGAAGACGGACCAGAGCCAACTGGAAAAAGATACTGTAACAACGGTATTTGTTTGGTTTTTAGGCCAAAATAACTCAATTTTATTTTAATAATATTATTTTTTATTTTAAAAGATCTTGTAACTTGTTCTCTTTTTCTAAAGTTCTAACATCATCGTAGCCACCCATGTGTTGATCATCAAAGAAAATTTGAGGAATAGTTCTTTTACCATTTGCTTTTGTAATCATCTCATCCATGGCACCATCAACTGTTGCAATATTAATTTCTTTAAATTCAACGTTATTTCTAGTTAATAATTTCTTAGCAGCTTCACAGTAATTACAAAGTGGCCCTGTATAAATGGTAACTGATTTCATATATTATAAATAATCATTCTTTTTAATTTTACTAGTAATTTCTTTTCTAGAGTATTCAAATTTTTTCCTATGTTTTATACTTTTTTGATTAACTCTTTTTCTCCATAATCTAAAGGAGGTAGGTTTCACTGATCTTCGCATAATCTTAATAACCTCAGATTCTGTCTTACCAGTCTTTTTTTCTATTTCTTCAAAAGTGATCCTATCTGCCCAGGCAGCCCAAACGATCCAATCTGGATCATCCACTTTTGGCTCTGGATTTTTAACTCTAGTTATGGGGGTGTGACCTTTTTTTTTCATAAATCCTTTATATTTGAAAAAAATGATTAATGCATTTTTTTTAGGGTATGATATTATGCTGTTTGATAGTCCATCTTAGCCATCTTTAGCTCCCGGTTTTTTTGGACTATCTATCCTTAAAATGTTTCCCTTAAATTATTTCCTATTTTTACAAATAATCCTGTTTTTATTTATTACACCTGGTACTCCTCGAATTGTAATCATTTCATACTCAATGAATTATGGAGTTCAAAAATGTATTTGGACTGCATTGGGAGATATCACTGCAAATTTTATACAAGCTACTTTAGTAATTTTTGTTATAGGATCTTTTTTTTCAGATAATCCAAACTTTTTAAATATTTTTAAATGGGTTGGTGTAACTTATATTTTATATCTTGCTTATGATCTTTATAAATCAAAACCAAAAAATGTAAGCTCAGATAATAATTCATCAAAAACTATATTTTCATTTTTTAGAGATGGTTTTTTAGTTGCAGGAACAAGTCCAAAGGCGTGGATGTTCTTTCCATTAATATTTCCACAATTTATTGACTTTAATGGAAATTATGTTGTTCAATTTTTTATTTTAATCACAACTTATATTGTTTTAGATTTTTTATCTTTAATAGCTTACGCTGTACTTGCTAGAAAACTAATTGTTTGGATTAAAGCTAACCCTAAAGTCATAAATACAATTTCAGCGTGCGTTTTAGTTATTATTGCTTTTATTATTGTATTTATGCAAAAGTATTAAGTCGCAACCTGTTATTACCGTCTTGTTTGTTATAAAATTAAAGGCTTTAATCAGTTTTTAAATTTAAAAAAATAAATAGAGGAAAATAAAATGAAAATCAGAAATATAATTATTACATTGGTTTCTGCAATCGCACTTTTAATTTCAGCTTCAACAGTATCTTTCGCGAAGGTTGTTGGAGATAAAATTGTTTTAGGTGCAGCTGTTTCATTAACTGGAAAATATTCATCAAATGGTGTTCATACTCAAAACGGTTACAATTTAGCTGTTGAGAGAATTAATAGCATGGGTGGAGTTACAGTTGGTGGAAAATCTTACAAGTTTGAAATCATTTATTACGATGATGAGTCAAACTCTGGTAGAGCAGCTCAACTTGCAGAAAGATTAATCAAACAAGATGGTGTTCAGTTCATGCTTGGTCCATACAGCTCAGGTTTAACTAAAGCTATGGCACCTGTAACTGAAAAATATGGAATACCTATGGTAGAAGCTAACGGTGCATCTAGATCGTTGTTTACCAAAGGTTATAAATATTTATTTGCAGTGCTTGCGCCAGCAAACTTATATCTTGATGTAGCAATTGACCTTGCAGTTGAAAAAAATGGCGGTAAGCCAGTTAAGATTGCAATGGCGTTTGAACAAGATGCTTTCTCACAAGACGTGAGATTAGGTATCGTAGATGCTGCAAAAAGAACAAAGTCAAAAATCATTATTGATGACAAGTTACCAAAAGAGTTAAATGATATGGCTGCTACTTTATCTAAAGTAAAAGCAGTTAAACCAGATGTTCTTGTGGTTTCAGGTCACACTAAAGGTGCTTTAACAGCAGTTAGACAAATTTCAGAAATGAAAGTTGACGTACCAATGTTAGCAATGACTTACTGTGATGCTGCTAAATTATCTAAACAACATGGTAAAGCTTCTGAGTATGCACTTTGTGCTTCTCAATGGCATAAATCTCTATCATACAAAGACAAGTTCTTTGGCGGTGGTATGAAATATGCTGGAGACTTTAATGCTAAGTTTGGATATGAGCCTCCTTACCAAGCTGCTGAGTCATCAGCTGCTTTATTGGTTTTCAAAGATGCGTTCGAAAGAGCAAATTCTTTTGATACTAAAAAAGTAAGAGATGCTTTAGCTGCTACTGATATGCAAACTTTTTATGGAAACATAAAATTTGCTGAAGGTGGTCAAAACGTATCTAAGCCAATGGTACTTTTCCAAGTATCATGTAACGATGATGGAAGTAAATGTGAAAACAAAGTTGTTGCTCCTACAAAATGGGCATCTGCTGAATTAGTACACCCAATTCCATCTTGGTCTAAAAGATAATATCTAATATGCAAAATGCTCCCTAGTAATAGGGGGCATTTTTAAATAAAACACATTAAGAATTTATGGACTTTCTAATTTTCCAAGCACCAATGTTAATGGTTCAAGCGTCAATGGACGGAATACTATTAGGTATTTTGTTTGCATTAATTGCTTATGGAATGGCATTGCAATGGGGAGTAATGAATATAATTAACATTGCTCAAGGGGAATTAGTAATCATGGGTGGTTACATCGCTTACTTTATGTATTTGTCAGGAATACACCCAGCA
Organism: Candidatus Pelagibacter bacterium nBUS_25; assembly: GCF_051200975.1. Classification (NCBI taxonomy): domain Bacteria; kingdom Pseudomonadati; phylum Pseudomonadota; class Alphaproteobacteria; order Candidatus Pelagibacterales; family Candidatus Pelagibacteraceae; genus Candidatus Pelagibacter; species Candidatus Pelagibacter bacterium nBUS_25. The sequence continues at coordinate 266,573 of NZ_CP172846.1, forward strand.
TTTGGAATAATTGTGTCACCAATCATTATGTATTGTGTTGGTTGGGGAATGTACAAACTTGTTATTAACAAAGTAGTAGATAAAGATTTATTTACATCAATACTTGCAACATTTGGAATAAGTATTCTAGCACAACAGTTAATGAATTTTGCATTTGGTGCAGATGTTGTGGTTGCTCAGTCAAATTTTGGAACAACTATGTTGTTTGACAATATGGTTACAATTCCTAATGCCAAGATATTTTCAGGAGCAGTTTGTGTAATATCAGCAATCATTCTTGTTGTTTACATGAGAAAATCTAAGTTAGGCCGTGCAATTAGAGCAACAGCTCAAAATGCAAGAGCAGCAAAGATTTTAGGTGTAGATACTGAAAAAGTTTATGCAGCAACTTTTGGAATTAACGCAGCTTTATGTGGAATAGCAGGAGCATGTATAGCAATTACATTTACACTTCATCCATACACAGGCTTGCCTTACACTGTCAGATCATTCATGATTGTAATTATTGCTGGATTAGGAAATTTACCGGCAGTAGCAATATCTGGAATGGGATTAGGAGTATTTGAAGAGTGGGCAGATTACCTACTTGGAACAGAATTTAGAATAGCAGCAGTATTTTCGTTATTAGTAATCATACTGGTTTATAGAAGATTTAAATTATCAAGAAAAAGAGAGTATTTAAAATGATAAATAAAAATACTCTTTTATATCTGGGACTATTAATTTTTGGATTAATTGGAGCATTTATTTTTCCCGCTTATAAGCTGCAGTTGTCATTTCTTTATATTCTAATCGTATTAGCTATGACATGGGATGTTCAAGGTGGTCAAATGGGATACAACACATTTGGAAACATATTATTTTTTGGTATTGGAATGTATGTTGCATCAAGCACTCAAATTGCAATGTTCTTTTCTTTAGCTGAATGGACAGACGCTGGAGGTGAAAAAACTTTTGTTCATACCATCCCACAATTCTTTCAGGGTTTTGGAGTTGGAATATTATTATCAGGTATAATTCCAATGATTATAGCTGGAGTTATAGGTTATGGAATTTTAGGTTTAAGAGGTCACTATTTTGCTATTTGCACCTTAGCATTAGGAATTGCTGCTGGAGAAATAGCTGGGGGAATAGAAATCATTGGAGCTGGTCAAGGTATGACAGTTCCTGTTTGGCCAAAAGGGTTTGGTTCTAACGAGTCTTCGTCACAATTTTTATATTACTTAAGTTTTGCTTTAGCAGTTGTAACTTTTATTACTTTAAAGTGGGCATACAGCACAAGGTTTGGATTAGTTCTAAATGCAATAAGAGACAATGAAGACAAAGCAGAAGCAATGGGAATTCATACAATGAGATATAAAATTATTGGCTGGATGGTTTCAGCATTTTTTGTTGGAATAGCTGGTGGGCTAATGGGTCATATCAATGGTTACATTGAGCCAACAGAAATAGCATTTGCTGGACCAACTTTTGGAGTGTTCATGGTATTAATGGCAATCCTTGGTGGAAAAGGAACTTTATGGGGACCACTTGTTGGCGCAACTGTTTTTCATTTATTTAAAGAAGGTTTTTGGACATACTTTTTAGGTTGGCAGTATGTTGCTTTAGGAGTTTTAATTGTAGTAATCGTTGTTTACTTTCCTGAGGGAATAATGGGATGGCTAAGAGAAAAATACCCAGAAAAATTTGGTGAAACAATTGATGAAGCAGATCGAAAGGCGCAGGTAGAATTAAAATAATGTCTATATTGGATGTAACAGGAGTTAGTAAATCTTTTGGTGGTGTAAAGGCTAACGTTGACATTTCAATGTCTGTTGAACAAGGATCAATTGTTGGGTTAATTGGACCAAATGGATCAGGAAAAACAACATTATTTAATTCAATTGTTGGAACTTATCCAATTGACAAGGGTTCGATTAAATTTGATGGAACAGAAGTTTCTGAATTACCTGTACCAGTTGTTGCAAAATTGGGATTGTTAAGAACTTTTCAACAAACAAGAATCTATGGAAAATTAAACTGTATTGAAAATATGTTAATTAGCCATAAGCCTGTAAATGATGGAATTCTTACTGTATTTCAAAAAATACCACCTGATTTAACTGATAAAGCTGAAACTTTATTGAAATTTGTTGGTCTTCACCAAAAAAGAAAGCTTAGAGCAGGAGACCTTTCTTTTGGTCAGCAAAAATTATTAGAACTTGCTATGGCACTAATGAATGAGCCTAAAATGCTTTTATTAGATGAGCCAACAGCAGGAATTAATCCAACATTAATAAATGGAATTATTGATCGTTTGATCAAAGTAAATAAAGAATATGGAATTACTTTATTGGTTATTGAACACAATATGAAAGTGATTATGAATTTAGCTCAAAAAGTTTTCTGTTTAGCTCATGGTCAAATGTTAGCTGATGGAACACCTGAAGAGATTAGAAATGATAAGCGTGTGTTAGATGCTTACTTGGGGGCCCAATAATGTCTAATCAATATGATGTATTAGGAAAACCACCAGGTGTAGAGGAGTTACAAAAATTATCTCCTGATAATAATCATGTAACTATTAATAAGCTATCTGCTGGTTATGGAAAAATGGAAATTCTTCATGATTTTGATTTGCGAGTTAGCAAAGCTCAATCTTTATGTTTGATTGGACCAAATGGCGCAGGAAAATCTACAATTCTTCATTCAATTTATGGTTTTACAAATATTTTTTCAGGACAAATAGAAATTGATGAAAAAGAAATTACAAACTTAACTCCAGCAGAAAAATTAAAGTCATGTGGTATCGCCTATATCTTGCAAGACAATTCTGTTTTTCCAGACATGACAGTGGAAGAGAATTTATTGATGGGTGGTTATATAAAAGAAAATACAGATGAATCTTATCAAGAAGCAGAAAGAATTTTTGAAAAATATGAACGATTAAGAAACAGAAGAAACCAACCAGCAAAAGTTTTATCTGGTGGTGAAAGAAGATTATTGGAAATTTCAAGAGCACTCGTAATGAAACCATCTGTTTTATTAGTTGATGAGCCTTCAATTGGATTGGAGCCAAGATATATTGATATGGTTTTTGAAATTTTAAGAGACCTTCAGATAACAGAAAAAAAAACAATCATATTAGTGGAACAAAATGCTAAAAAGGGATTAGAGTTTGCTGACATTGGATACGTTTTAGTATCAGGGCAAACTGCTATTGCTGGCAAAGGGGATGACTTGTTAAATAATCCTGATGTCGGTAGATTATTCCTTGGAGGCTAATGATTAATAAAGATTTTTTCTTTAGAGGCTTTAAATCTATTATAAAACCTGACAGCCCAGCACTTGCACTTGGTTGCTGCTTCATAGCAATTGGAGCTTTACTTAAAAATTTAGGGTTTAATATTCAAGAAAGTATTTTTTCAACAATGTTGACTTATGCTTTACCTGGATCACTAGTAATGGCTGAGTCATTATTAGTTGGTGCTTCGTTATTAAATATTTTTCTAGCTGTTTGGTTTGTTAATGCTCGATTATATCCAATGGCTGTTTCTTTATTTCCATTAATGATGCACAAAAGTCAGCCAAAGTGGAAGTATTACTTCTCATGTCATTTCATTGCTGTGTCAGCATGGCTAATAATGAAAAGTAATTATAAAGATATTGAAAAAAAACACAGAATAGACTTTTGGATTGGAATTGGCTGTGCAACATGGACTACTGCTGTAGTAGGCACATTTATTGGGTTTTTTGCATCAGATTATTTAGATAAAAATATGATGATGGGGTTAGCGATTTTAAATCCTATTTATTTTTTATGTATGATGGTAGGTGCAATGAAAACTATCCAAATAGGTGCGTCAGTAATATTAGGTTTGCTGTTGGGGCCAATATTTTATTTTTTATCTCCAGAATGGTCAATTTTACTTGGTGGCGTTGTTGGTGGAACCATTGCTTATTTTGTAGGAGAACTTAATGTCAACTAGTGTAGTTCTTGCAATCTTAGTCACTTCACTTGCAACTTTTTCTTCAAGATTATTAGGTGTGATTTCATCAGAAGGAATAAAAGAAACTTCGAAATTATTTAGATGGTTTAATTGTTTGGCCTATTCAACTTTAGCAGCCTTGATAGCTAGAACAATTATTTTTCCTGTAGGAGTATTATCTGATGCAAGTTATTTAAGTAGAATAACAGTGGTATTATTTTGCTTATTTATTTTTTTTCTATCTAAAAGAAATTTTGTTTATCCGACTGTAATTTCTGCTATCATGATGGCATTATTAAGTGAGTATTTATAATGGAAAAAATTTCTGGTTTAACAATTTCAGAACATAATAATTCAAAAAGAATAATTAATATTGATCTTGAAAATGAAATTATTGAAAAACTAATATTCCCTTTCAATAAATTTGATTTAACAGCGTTAGAACTTAGACCCTTTACGCGATTCACTATTGCAAAAAGCTTAGATGATTTAACAAATAATAAGTTAAGCAAATTAATGAATTCCATCATTAGAGATAGATCTACAGGTTGTTTTGTAATTGGTCCTAAAAATATTACAGCAAAAATTAATGATAAATTTCTAGTTAAGCTATCTACTGCTATTGCCCACTTAATAGGAACACCCAATCATGACTCGATGGCTGGTAAGTATTATGCGAGATTTGTTGTGAAGCATGAAGATAAAAGTGACTCGTATTTAAGAAAAGCATACAGAAATATGGATCTACACACAGATGGAACTTATGTTAAAGAGGTTACAGATTGGCTGTTAATGTCCAAAATTGATGAACAAAATGTAGAAGGTGGAGAGACTGCAATGTTACACCTCGATGATTGGGAACATTGTGATGATTTATACAACGATCCTGTTGGAAAACAGAATTTCGTTTGGGGCTCACCTAAAAGTAAAAATGTAGATTATAAGGTAGAACATCCAGTTTTTTCATCAGATGAAAATGGAAAACCTAATATTTCTTATATAGATCAGTTTCCAGAGCCTAAGAATATGGAACAAGGTAATTTTTTACAAAGATTATCAGACGCTTTAGAAGAAAGTAAAAATAAAACTATAACTAAATTGCCTGTTGGATCTTCAATAATTGCTAATAATTACTTTTGGTTACACGGAAGAAAACCTTTTAAAGAAAATGAAGAATTAAGTAGAGAATTATTAAGAATTAGAGGCTCTTTTTTTATTAATTAATTCAATATAATCAATATAAAGTATTCAAATTTATGAATTTAGGATTTATAGGCACGGGCAAAATATCATCTTCAGTAATTACTGGTATTTGTACATCCAAAATTTCATTTAATAAAATTTTAATCTCAGCAAGAAATAAAAAGATTGCTAGAAGTTTAAAACAAAAATTTAAAGAAATAATTATTGCTAAAGATAATCAGCAAATAGTTGATAAATGTGATTGGGTATTTTTAGCTGTTACACCTATTGTTGGTGAGAATATAATTAAAGATCTAAAATTTAAATCAAAACAAACAATAATAAGTTTTATTTCTACAATTACTTTGTCTCAATTAAAAAAAGCAATAAAAGTTAAAGCTAAGATTATAAGAGCCATACCATTGCCGCCAATATCATTGAAAAAAGGACCAGTCCCGATATGCCCTCCTGATAAAAAAGTAAAAGCTTTCTTTGATAAAATTGGAACTACTGTCGAAGTTAAAAATGAAAAATCATCTATTAACTTTTGGTCTACCTCAGGAATGATGGCACCTTTTTATCAACTATTAAGTAGTATGACTAATTGGCTAGTTAAAAGAGGAGTCAAAAGAAATAATGCTCAAAAATATATAACATCATTATTCTTAGCATTATCAGAAGATGCAGTTGTAAACTCAAAAAAAGATTTAAAGTATTTAGTAAAAGAGTCACAAACACCAAAAGGCCTTAATGAGCAAGGTGTTAAAGAACTTACTAAAGCTGGATTTTTCAATTCATTAGACAAAACATTAAATAGTATTCATAAAAGACTTAGTAAATAAAAATGTCAGAAAATATTTTAGAAATTAACAATCTATCTAAATACTTTGGGGGTTTAGCAGCTGTGTCTGATTGTTCTTTAAAAGTTAAGAAAGGAACAATAACAGGAATTATTGGCCCAAATGGATCTGGCAAAACCACTTTATTTAACTTAATTGCAGGTAATTTAAAATCATCATCTGGCTCAGTTACTTTTGATCAGGAAAATATTACAGATGTTCCATCATATGAATTATTTTCAAAAGGATTACTAAGAACTTTTCAAATTGCTCATGAGTTTTCAAATTTATCTGTATTAGAAAATTTAATGATGGTTCCAGGAAATCAATCTGGAGAAAAATTAATGACTGCATTATTAAAACCAAAGCTAGTTGAAGAGGAAGAAGCATTAGTTAAAGACAAAGCTAAAGAAGTTGTAGATTTTTTAAACCTAGGTCATTTAACAAACGAACTTGCTGGAAATTTATCAGGAGGTCAAAAAAAATTATTAGAACTAGGTAGAACTATGATGGTAGATGCTAAATTAGTTTTACTTGATGAAGTAGGGGCTGGTGTTAATAGAACTTTACTAAAAGATCTTGGAACAGCTATTGAAAAGTTAAATAAAGAGAAGGGTTATACATTCTGCATGATTGAGCATGATATGGATTTTATTGGTAGATTGTGTGATCCCGTAATAGTCATGGCAGAAGGCTCAGTTTTATTTGAGGGAACAGTTGAAGATGCTAAAAAAGATGAAAAAGTAATAGAAAGTTACCTTGGTAGAGGTTCAAAACTTAAGGATCAAAATTAATGGCATATTTTGAAGGAAATGGAATGACAGGTGGATATGGTAATGGACCAGATATCATTAATTCTTGTACCGTGAATGTGAACCAAGGTGAGATTGTTTCAATTCTTGGGCCAAATGGAGCTGGCAAATCAACAGCCATGAAAGCTATGCTTGGTTTGCTTAATCTAAAATCTGGATCAGTAATTATAGATGGTAAAGATATTTCAAAATTATCTCCTCAAGATAGAGTAAAAAAAGGAATTTCTTTTGTGCCGCAAACTAAAAATGTTTTTGCAGGAATGACTGTTGAAGAAAATTTAGAAATGGGTGCTTTTTTAGTTAATGATGAGATCAAAGATACTATAGATGAAATTTATAATTTATTTCCTATTCTTAAAGAAAAAAGAAACCAATTAGTTGGAGAGTTATCTGGTGGGCAGAGACAACAAGTGGCTCTTGGTCGTGCATTAATGATCAAGCCAACAGTTTTAATGTTGGACGAACCAACAGCAGGTGTTTCTCCAATTGTTATGGATGAGTTATTTGACCATATAGTAAAAGTTAAAAGAACTAATGTTGCAATATTAATGGTAGAACAAAATGCTAAACAAGCTTTAAATATTTCAGACAGAGGCTATGTCTTAGTAACTGGAGAAAATCGTTATTCAGGAACTGGTCAAGAATTATTAAACGATCAAAGAGTAAGAAGCTCTTTTCTAGGTGGATGATATGGATATTCTGAATTCAATTATACTTTTATTAAATTATATATTTATTCCTGCGCTATCTTATGGTTCTCAATTAGCGCTTGGTGCAATTTTTGTTACATTAATTTATGGAATTTTAAGATTTGCTAACTTTGCAACAGGAGACATGATGTCATTTGGAACAATGGTTACGATTTTATTTACGTGGTATCTGCAATCACTAGGTTTTTCATTGGGAGTTTTGCCGACAGCACTAGTAGCAATTCCATTTGCTATAATGTTTATGATTGCCTACATGCTTTTCATTGATAAATTTGTTTTTAGATATTACAGAGTAAACAAAAGCCCTCCAGTTCAACTTGCCATGGTAAGTATTGGTGTAATGTTTGTCACTCAAGCAGTTGTAAGAATTATTATTGGACCAGCAGACCAAAGGTTTTTTGATGGACAAAAATTTATTATCAAAGCAGGAGAATTTAAAGAAATGACTGGTCTTAATGAAGGTTTGGCCATTAAGTCTACTCAAGTACTAACTATATTTGTAACTATTGTTTTAGTTTCATTATTATTTTGGTTTTTAAATAAAACGAAGACTGGAAAAAGCATGAAAGCTTATTCTGACAATGAAGATCTGGCATTACTTTCTGGAATTGATCCAAAAAGAATTGTTATGATTACCTGGATAATTGCTGGAATTTTAGCAACAATTGGGGGAGTTTTATATGGTTTAGATAAAAGTTTTAAGCCATTTACTTACTTTAATAACATGCTTCCAATATTTGCTGCTGCAATAGTGGGGGGAATAGGAAACCCATTTGGGGCATTTTTAGGGGGTTATGTTATTGCTTTTTCAGAAATATTTTTAACTTATGCTTATAAAAAATTCTTTATGTATATTTTACCTGAGAGTATGGAGCCTGAGAGTTTGGTTCAGCTTTTATCAACAGATTATAAATTTGCAGTTTCGTTCTCAATATTAGTTATAGTACTATTGTATCGACCCTCGGGAATATTTAAAGGGAAAGTCTTGTGAGAAAAAATTTAAATGTAATTGCTGCTTACAGCATCATGATGGGTTTGATAATTCTAGTTGGAATTTTTCAATCATGGAACATAGCTTTATCAATATTTAATATGTGCTTAATTTCAGCAGTGATGACAATGGGTGCCAATATTCAATGGGGCTATGCTGGGTTAATCAACTTTGGAATTATGGGGTACACTGCCCTAGGTGGACTAGCAGCAGTTTTGATATCTGTAGATCCTGTTCAAGAAGCATGGCGTGCAGGAGGTTTTGATATATTAATGTGCTTATGGTTAATTATAGTAATGGTATTAGCCATTCGATTTATTTTAAAAAATTTTGAAAAATCTAAATTAAGAACTTATGGAATTGCTGGAATTATTGTTGCTGGAATTGTAATTATCAGAATAACTGCTGAACCAGGAATTGAAGCTATTGAGGCAGTTAACCCTGCTAAAACAGGATTTCTCGGTGGTTTTGGATTGCCTATTATTTTTTCATGGATAGTTGGAGCTTTCTTTGCAGCGGGTTTAGCTTTTATAGTTGGAAAAGTTGCCTTAGGTTTAAGAGCTGACTATTTAGCAATTGCCACATTGCTTATTTCTGAAATTGTAATTGCAATAATTAAACATGAAGACTGGTTAACTAGAGGTGTTAAAAATGTAATTGGCCTTAAAAGACCGGCACCATACGAAGTAGATCTTCAAACGACTGATTGGTTTATTAATTTAGTTGAAAAATTTAATTCTGGAAAATTAGCCTTAATTTCTGATTTGGCAGATCGACAGGCTGCACTTAATCAACTTGTTATAGAGGGATCATCAGTATTTGTTAAACTTTGTTATTCTGGACTATTTTTAGTTGTTGTTATTGTCCTTTTAATTTTAACACAAAAAGCTCTTTACTCTCCATGGGGTAGAATGATGAGAGCTATTAGAGACAATGAAGAAGCTGCAAATGCAATGGGAAAAAATGTTGTTAAACAACATTTGTTGATTTTTATTTTAGGTTCAGCAATCGTTGGAATAGCTGGTGCTATGTTGGTCACTCAAGATGGACTATTCACACCAGGAAGTTATAGACCCATGAGATATACTTTTCTTATTTGGGTTATGGTAATTGTAGGTGGAAGTGGTAATAACTTTGGAGCAATATTAGGTGGATTTGCTGTATGGTTTTTATGGATAGAAGCTGCACCAATTGCATTGTTTTTAATCAATTTATTTACTTCTGGAATGGCAGATACGCACGTTTTAAAAATTCATTTAATAGAAAGTGTTCCTTATTTTAGATATTTAATGATGGGTCTAGGTTTGTTATTGATAATGAGATATCGACCTAAAGGTATACTTCCAGAGAAAATAGAAATAAAATAACCTATATATGAAATATATTATATTAGGTGCTGCAATAGCTTGGGCCATGTACATGGCAGACAAGTATATGTTTTAATTATTAAAGTTAAGACTAACATTTTAACAAAACTCTAATCAAAATGATTTTATTAAATTATTTAAACTTCAGTCTATTTGATCTTTTTGTAATAAGCTTGACTATATTGGTTGCATCTACAATTAGAGGGTTTAATGGCTTTGGCTTTTCGGCCACTTCTGTTTCAGGACTGGCATTTATATTGCCGGCTATAGAAATTGTTCCAATTATTCTGATACTTGAAGTGGCAATTAGTATTTTTATGATTCCTTACATTTGGAATAGGATTAATTGGAAATTTGTCTTTCAAATTCTAATAGGTATTGCTATTGGCTCACCAATTGGACTCTATTTTTTAAAAATTTTTTCCCCAAGTTTTACTCACTTATTGATTTGTATTATCATAATATTTTTTTCAATTATTTTAATGAAAGGTTATACAAATAAGAAAATTGATAATAATTTTATAAAAATTTTAACTGGTACTATTTCTGGTGCATTGAATGGGCTATCGACTTTGGGTGGTTTGCCGGTAGCTTTATTTTTACTTATCACAAGTATGCAACCAATCTTTATAAGGGGTTCTTTAGCAGCATTATTTTTCATAACTGATACTTATGCATTTTCTCTAAGTTATTTTGGAGGAATTGTTGATATGACTACTTTGTATAGATCTATTCCACTTATAATTATTTTACCGTTAGGTGTTTTTATTGGTAATAAATTTTTTGTTAAAAGTAGAGAAGAAACTTACAGAAAAGTAGTCTTTTATTTTTTGATAACCATCTCAATGATTGGTATTTTAAGAATATTGTATAATTTTTAGATAAAAAAAACCCCCAGCAATTTTCATTGCTGAGGGCTTTTAAACTAAGATATTAATTATCTTTGTTTTTTAGTTTTGAATTTTCCACCTTTAATTTCTTGCTCTAAGAAAGAACCTTCAGCTTCACCAACATTAGTAAAAGTTACTCCAGTTGCACCTTCGTAATTTATCTTTTTACCTTTTGCTAATAAATCTAGTCCTTTTTTAAGCTCACCTGGATAAATTTTTGTTCCAGGAGCGTTAGCAACACCCATTACATTTTTTGCAATTGATGCTCTGTCAGCAGAGTTACCCGCTTGCATTGCTAAAACTATTAAAGCAGCTGCGTCGTATGACTCACCTGTGTATGGACCAGAAGAATCAATACCACCAGCTTTTGCTACTTCAGCAAATACTCCAGCACCTTTTCCAGTTGATCCAGGCATAGTTCCAAAAGATTTATTTAAACCTTTTCCAAATGCATCAACAAGTGATTGTCCAATCATACCATCTGATAAAACAAAAGTATCAAAAGCACCTGAGTCTAATGCAGCTTGAATCATACCTTTTCCACCTTGGTCAAGGTAACCTATTACAGCCATAGCATCACCACCAGCAGAAGCTAATGTTGCAACTTCAGATGAGTAGTCAGCCTTACCATCTTCGTGAGCAGTAACGGCTGTAACTTTAATACCATGAGCTTCAGCAGCAGCTTTATAAACATCTGCCAAACCTTTTCCGTAGTCATTATTAGTATAAGTAATAGCTACACTTTTAACTTTTCTATCATTAGTTACGTCAGCTAAAATTTGTCCACCTCTAGCATCAGAAGGAGCTGTTCTAAAAAAGAACCCATTGTCATCTAGAGTTGTTAATCCTGGTGAAGTTGCAGAAGGTGAAATCATTACTACACCATTTGGTACAGCAACATTTGATGCAATCGCACCTGTTACACCTGAACAGTCAGCTCCCATAATTGCTGCTACACCTTGTGAAATAACACCTTCAGCTGCTGCCGTTGCTGCTGCTGAGTCAACACAAGTTGAGTCTGCTCTTACTACTTCAATTTTTTTTCCACCTAATAGTGAACCTGAGTCAGAAGCTTCTTTAAAAGCAAGTTCTGCAGATCCAGCCATAGCTGGCGTTAGCGATTCAATAGGACCCGTAAATCCTAAAATAATCCCCATCTTAATCGCATGTCCGTCTGCCATTACATTTGTTCCTAAACTTGAAACAAGCATAAATGCAGCAATAAATAGTTTTTTCATTATCTTCCTCTTTAATTGTTAACAATTTATAAAAAGGTAATTAAATTACGATTATTGTTATTTTACAATGATTAAATTATCTCGTTTTATGAAGTAAAAATACAGAAGTTAAGACAATTATGCTTCCAATAAGAAAAAGAAGCGTAGGTACTTCACCAAAAATCAAGAAAGATAACCCAATACCAAAGATTGGGAATAATGAATATGAAGGAAAAATTTGTCCAACAGTATAAAATTTATATAGATAAAACATTAATAGGTGTGCACCCAAAGAAACAACAACAGCTTGATAAAGTATGAAAACCCAAGTGTTAATATTTATTGATTTAATATTTAAAATTATATGACCTTCAATAAAATAAGATAAGACCATTAATATAACAAAACCAAACAGACCAGTAAACGCATTGGTTAAGCTGACATCTAAATTCTTTAATCGCCTAGAATAAACTTGGGCCAGACCAAAAAACAATGCCATTAAGCCTGCATAAAACAAACCCAGAAAATTGTCAACTAACGCAGGGTCAAAGAATATTATTAATATCCCAAAAAAAGCACAAAAAATTAAAATCCACTTTTTTGAACTAATATTTTCACCTAGCATTACTGCACTTAACAATATCCCAAAAGGTATAGCTAATTGTGAACCAACAATTACAGGTGAAATAATTGATGAATAATAAAGTGACAAAGTCATAAACACATAAACCATTACCCCCATAGAAATTGAAAAAGCAATTAACGATGTGAGATATTTTCTTTCTGGTATTTTAAATCGCCAATATGGAACTAATATTATAAGTACAATTCCCATTCTAAGTGACGCCATAAGGATAGGGGGCACTGAATTGTTTAATGCTAATTTTGTAACTGGAAATGCACTTCCATAAGCAATTGCAATAAATATTAAAATAAGCAAATGTTTTAGAGGCAATCTATTATCCCATTGTGAATGGGTCATCCATAGGCTCTTCTGATGAATTAAACCAAGTAGTTTTTATTCGTGTATATTCTTTAATAGACTCTATTCCTGCTTCCTTGCCGTATCCACTATCTTTAATTCCTCCAAATGGTGCTGATGGTGATATCAATCTGTATGTATTTACAAATACTATCCCAGCTCTAACAGCTTTTGATACCCTCATAGCTCTGCCTAGATTGGTAGTATAAATTCCTGAAGACAAGCCATACTGGTTATCATTCATTTGATTTATTGCTTCCTCTTCATTTTCAAATTTCATTACTGATAATACAGGACCAAATAATTCATTTTCTGCTGTAGGTAAATTATGGTTTTCACATTCAATTATAGTTGCAGGAAAATAATAACCTTCATTTGAAATCGATGATCTTTTTCCTCCACATCTAACCTTTCCACCTTGTTCAACTGTAGCTTTGATATTTTTTTCAATATTTTCTAATTGTTTAAAGCTATTTAAGGGCCCCATTTGGGTATCTGGATCCATAGGTGATCCTAATTTTATACCTTCTGCTTTTTTAACAAGTTTATCTAAAAATTCGTCATAAATTTTAGACTGAATATACAATCTTGATCCAGCAATACAGCTTTGACCACTTGCCGCAAAAATACCTGCAGTAATTCCATTTAAAGCATTTTCTTGATCGGCATCATTAAATAAAACTACCGGACTCTTTCCACCTAATTCTAAACTTACTTGAGATAAATTTTCTGCAGAATTTTTTACAATATGACGAGCTGTTTCAGGACCTCCAGTAAAAGCAATCTTCTCAACAAGATCATGAGTAGTTAAAGCTTTACCACATGGTTCCCCTAATCCAGTAATTACATTAACCACACCTTTGGGTAAGCCTGCGCTTTCAATTAACTTTGCAAATTCTAAAAGTGTGACAGGAGCTAATTCTGAGGCTTTGATTACAACAGTATTTCCCATCGCAAGTGCTGGTGCTAGCTTCACAGCAGTTAATAGCATTTGTGAATTCCAGGGAATTATTGCAGCTATCACACCAATAGGAATCCGTGTTGTTGTAACTTGCATATTAGGCTTATCAATAGGTACAACTGTTCCTTCAACTTTATCAGCTAATCCTGCATAATAATCATAGTATTCAGCAATATAGCTTGCTTGAGTTTTTATTTCTTTAAATAATTTTCCAGTATCTATTGTTTCTATTTTACCTAAATGCTCAGCATTAGTTCTTAATTGATCAGCAATGTTTCTTAAAAATTTTGCTCTTTCTTTTGGATGAAGGTTGGACCAAGAACTATTAAAAGCATCTTGGGCAGCTTTGACTGCTTTATCAACATCAACCTCACTAGCCTCTGGTACAGTAGCCCACACCTTATTGGTTTCTGGATTTAAAGTCTCAATCTTTTTACCTGATGAAGATTCAACCCATTCACCATTAATATACATTTTAAAATTTTTTATTTCAGACATTTAATTATAAATAAAATTCTTAAGATTTATATTTACATCATCTGCACACTCGATACTACAAAGATGTTTTCCATTTTTTACTTCAACAAATTTAGAGTTTACAAGGTCTTTCGACAAAGATTCAGACATTGCAACGGTTGACCCTGGGTCATCTGATCCTGTCATAATGAGCGTTTTGGTTTCAATTTTTTTAATTAACTCAATATCATCTCTATGGTTTGCAAATAATTTATAAGCTTTTAAAAAATTATTATGATCCTTAGGTTCCTTTTTTAAAATATTCATGAATTCATTATAAATCTCAGGATTTTCATCTAAATACTTTTCACTAAACCATCTTTTTAATGCTTGTCTTGATATGGGTTTATTTAATTTAGCTTGTTCAAATCTATCCAAAACTCTTGATCTTTCCTCATCAGTTCTTTGATAAGTTGTCCCCATTAAAGTTAATGTATTTAAGTATTCTTTAAATTTTGTTGTAAAATCTATAGCTATTAATGATCCTAAAGAAAAACCAATAAGGTTAATTTCTTTAATATTTAAAAAATCTAATAGTGACTTAAGTTGATTAGAAAAGTCATCTAAAGATACCTCATTATCTATTAATTCAGATTTTCCATGTCCCAATAAATCATAAGTTAACGTTGAAAACTCATTTAATGAATTTATTTGAGGTTTCCACATTTGATGATCAAGACCAACGCCATGAACAAATACTGATGGAATTGTTTCTTTGTTTCTATAAGAGTAATAGCTACCCTTCAGGTCAAAACCTTGAGACATTTTATTTAGGATCTAGTCCCATTTCCTTCATATCTTGATAACGGTCTCCAGTTCTTGCGTGGGCTCTACCTGATGAAGCACCACCTATAGCAATTACAATCTCATCATCAAACGGCGCGTCATGAATGGTGAATTCGTGTGTTAAATAATAAGGTCTTAAACCAGAGTCTGTTTTATGCATCATTGGAATTGACATTTTAGATCCCGCAGGTCCTCTTGTGTTTGTAAAACTTAGGTAAGAAGTTCCACCAACTGCATCCCTAAATTTATTTCCAAATCTTAAAGTATGAATAAATGCTGATGCATGCTCAATTTCTCCATTAAGACCAACAGTTCCAGCTTTACCGTAGGCTAAAATTTTATCAGGTGAGCCAATTTCTTTTATCAATTCTGGAACTAGAATGTCTCCTAACTTTGGAGCAAGATCTAAAATGATTGGTTTTAAATCCTCAACAAAACCTTGATCAGCCCATGGGTTTTTAAAAACAGCTGCAACCGATACTAACAACACAGGTTCTTTTGCTTCCTTGCCACCTTCGATAAAAGTTTTATCTACAAACTTTGTAAATTTTCTTAATTCAAGTTTCATTAACTAGCTTTCTCCACATCATCATTATTAAAATTAATTTTTGGTATCACTTCATCATTAAACAGTTTTATACTTCTCATACAAGCCTCATGATCTATACCAGGAAAATTAGACCATACTTGTAAATTTTGAAGATTTAACTCTGATTTAAGTTCATTAATTTTATTAACAACATATTCAGGAGTTCCAAATAATAAATTTCTTTTGTGAAGAAAATTATAATTTAATAAATCCAGTTTGTGTTTAGTCTCTGGTAATTCTTCACCTGGATCCATATGATTTCCTAAACCTCTCCAATGACATACCCATTTCATATAATTAACAATATGTTCACCAGCCATTTTTTCTGCTTCTTCCATTGTTTCAGCAACAAACATATCCCTAACTAATGATATACCTTCACCTAAAGGAACATCTCTATTCTCAGCTTTAGATTTTGCTTCCTGATAAATTTCAAATCTCTTCTTTAATGCTTTAACTGTTGGGATCCACATAATGGTATTTAATCCATTTTGTGCTGCCCATTCAATTGATCTAGCACCATCGACAACTTGCCATATTGGCGGATGAGGACTTTGTTTAGGTTTTGGAACAATACTTATTTTTTTAATTTCATTTGTTTTTGTATCTAAAAATTCCTCACTGGGCGGGCTCATGTCATGTTGCCATGTAAAATTTGGAGAAGGGTAGGTATAAAACTCACCTTGATGACTAAAAAACTTTTCAGTCCAAGCTTTTTTCATTATGGTTAAACTTTCTTCAAACAATCTAAAGTTTTTTGCTTGATCTTTAAGATCAGCCTCTTTGTTCATGTTAATAGCTTCCCTCCCATAAATTCCTCGACCAATTCCAACATCAACTCTTCCATTTGATAATTGATCAAGTAAAGCAATATCTTCTGCTAATCGGATAGGGTTGTGAAATGTAATTACATTACAAGCTTGTCCAATTCTAATTTGTTTTGTTCTTGCCGCCGCATCAACGCCCATCATTAGGGGATTTGTACAAGACTCCATTCCTTCATGATTAAAATGATGTTCTGTATACCAAATTGAGTTCCAATTATTTTTATCACAATAAGTGGTGATCTCTTTTACCTCGTCTAATAATTGATTGTATGGTTTATGACTCCAATTAGTCGTATTACAAAAATATCCAAATTTCATTCAAACCTCCTAAATAATTAAATTTAAGACGATCGATCCCACTTTCGTACAGCTTTGAAGTCTTACGACGAGTTATGTATCGCTATTAATGAAACCCTAATTTAACTAGACAATTTTAGCAATATATATTTAATCTCTTTGACGTATGAAACTTGATAAAATTGACCCAAAATACCTTAAAAAACCTAATCCTAGAATTGGTTTAATTACCCTTGCAAGTGATTTTAGAATTGAAAAAGATTTCAACAATGTAATTTATGGAAAGGAAATCGATTTATTTTCTAATCGAATTCATTGTTACAATCCATTGACTAACGAAACATTAAAAAAGATGGCTGATGATATCACTGATGTCACAAAAGAAATATTACCAGATCAAAAATTAGATTGTGTTGCTTATGGCTGTACATCGGGAACAATAGCTGCTGGATATTCTTCAATTTACGAAAAAGTAAATCTTGCAAAACCCAATACCAAAGTCACAACTCCAATCACATCAGCTATTAAAGCTTTAAAAAAATTTAACGTTAACAAAATTTCTGTGTTCACACCTTATACCAATGAAATTAACCAGTCTGTTGCAGAATATTTTAAAAAAGAAAATATTGACGTTGTTTCGTTATCTTTCTTTGATATTGCATCTGATCTTGATATTGGAAAAGTAGATCAAGATTATCTATTTGAAGTATTATCTAAAATTGATCTATCTGAAAGTGATGCTTTATTTGTTTCTTGCACTGCTCTTCCTGTTTTATCACTAATACATAAGTTAGAAAAAAAATTAGGTAAGATTGTTCTTTCAAGCAACCAAACATTGATCTGGGATACATTAAAAGAGATTAATTATAATAAAAATATTGACGGTTTCGGACAATTATTTAAAGATTAGAAATATGGATTTTACAAAAGAAGAATACAAACAAAGATTAACAAAAGTTCAAAAAATGATGCAAAAAAAAGGTATCGAACTATTAATCTCACATGATACTAATAATCTAAATTATTTAACAGGTTATGATGCGTGGTCTTTTTATTATGCTCAATGTGCAATAGTCCATGTTGATGCTGAAGAACCATTATGTTTTGTCAGAGCACAAGACTCTGGTGGAGCATATATTAAAACATATTTAAAAGATGAAAATATTATTGTTTATGAAGAAAATTATATTCATACGTGGCCAAAACATCCTTATGATTATTTAGTTCAAGTAATCAAAGAGAGAAAGTGGGGTAAACTTTCTGTGGGTGTCGAAATGGATGCTCATTATTATACGGCATTCTGTCATGAAAAAATTAAACAAGGTCTACCAAATGCTAAAATTGTAGATAGTGATAGACTAGTTAACTGGGCAAGATTAGTAAAATCTGATGCTGAAATTGGTTTTATGAAATCAGCTGCTTTAATTTCTCAAAAAGGAATGAAGACTGCAATGGAAGTGATAAACCCTGGCGTTAGACAATGCGATGCCGTAGGTGAAATTCAAAAATCATTATTTTATGGAACAAAGGAATTTGGGGGAGAGTATTCAAGTATCGCAACTTTACTTCCAACTGGTAAGGGTACCTCAGCATCACATTTAACTGCTACTCAAGATAAATTTGTAGAGGGTGAGGCGACTATTATTGAATTGTCAGGTGTTTATAAAAGATATCATGCGCCAATGGCTAGAACAGTATTACTTGGAAAACCTGATCAGTTAAAAATTGATACAATGAAAAAAACTATTGAGGCGTTAGAAACTGGAATTAGTGCTGTAAAACCTGGAAATACTGCAAATGATGTAGCGCAAGCGTTCTGGAAAATATTAGATAAATATGGGATTGATAAAAAATCAAGAACTGGGTACTCAATTGGAATTGGTTATCCACCAGACTGGGGAGAGCACACTCTTAATATATATAAAGGGGACATGACTGTTTTAGAGCCAAATGTTTGTTTTCATATGATAGCAGTTATGCAATTCGGTGATTGGGGCGTTGAAGCATCTGAAGCTATTAGAGTAACAGAAAATGGCAGTGAATTGTTTTGTAATATGAGTAAAGAGTTACATATTAAATAAATTACTTGATTATCAATCTAACAAATGTTTTAAAGTCGTATGGGTAATGATCACTTTGTAAGATTCGAGAATGTAGATAAAAGTTACGACGGTAAGCAACTAGTCGTAAAAGGTTTAGATCTAGATATTGCAGAAGGTGAATTTGTGACAATGCTTGGACCCTCTGGTTCTGGAAAAACAACTTGTTTGATGATGTTGGCTGGATTTGAAACTCCAACGAATGGACAAATTTACTTAGATAACAAAGTTATCTCAGATATTCCTCCACACAAGAGAGGAATTGGAATGGTATTTCAAAACTATGCATTGTTTCCACATATGACTGTTTATGAAAATTTAGCATTCCCATTAAGAGTAAGAAAAATTCCAAAAGATGAAGCTGACAAAAAAGTTGATAAAGCATTATCAATGGTATCTCTTCAAGGTTTTGAATCTAGAATGCCCATGCAATTATCAGGTGGTCAACAACAAAGGGTTGCTGTTGCAAGATCACTAGTGTTTGATCCACAGCTAGTTTTAATGGATGAACCACTTGGCGCTTTAGATAAAAATTTAAGAGAGAGTATGCAATATGAAATTAAACATATTCATGAGAGCATTGGTGTAACAGTTGTATACGTTACACACGATCAAACCGAAGCTTTGACTATGTCTAATAGAATTGCGGTTTTTAATGACGGTAAAGTTCAGCAACTTTCAAGTCCAGATGAATTATATGAAAGACCTGTTAATTCTTTTGTTGCAGAGTTCATTGGAGAAAACAATACTTTTGCAGGAGAGGTATCTGATGTTTCAGGTGATAAATGCAAAGTTAAATTGACTTCAGGTAAAGAAATTTTAGCAAATCCTATTGTTGCAAAAGCAAAAGGTGAA
Organism: Candidatus Pelagibacter bacterium nBUS_25; assembly: GCF_051200975.1. Taxonomy (NCBI): domain Bacteria; kingdom Pseudomonadati; phylum Pseudomonadota; class Alphaproteobacteria; order Candidatus Pelagibacterales; family Candidatus Pelagibacteraceae; genus Candidatus Pelagibacter; species Candidatus Pelagibacter bacterium nBUS_25. The sequence continues at coordinate 286,461 of NZ_CP172846.1, forward strand.
AAAACCACAGTATCTTTGAGACCTGAAAGAGCATTGATTGATCCAGAAACTAAAATGGATAACAATCACAAAGGTAAAATTGAAGAAGTAATATATCACGGTGACCACACAAGATTAAGAGTAGATCTATTAGGTAATAATCAATTTATTCTAAAAGTTCCAAATAGTTCAAACAGAATGGATATTAAAGAAGGTAAAGAAATAAATATCGGTTGGAACAGTGTCGATTGCAGAGCTTTAGATCCAAAGTAATCAGTATAAATTATTCCCAATAAATATAAGACAAAATAGCCATAATCAGCTGTTGACTAAGCTATTCTATATTGTTTTAGTATCACTTTATAAAATAAAAACGTTTAACGTTAAATAGGAGAATACATGAAAAAAATAAGTAAATTATTACTTGCTCTTTCTTTTGTACTTTCTGTAACAACTTCAGCATTTGCAGTTACTGTAGTGTCTTGGGGTGGAGCTTACACAGAGTCACAAAAATTGGGTTACGGTGATCCTACAGCAGCGAAACTTGGAATACCTGTAAACTGGGTAGACTACACTGGTGGATTATCAGAAATTAAAGCTCAAAAAGAAGCTGGAAAAATAACTTGGGACATTATCGATGTATACGCAAAAGATACTATCGTTGGATGTGACGAAGGTATTTTCCATGAATTCGATTTTGATAAAGACTTCGCACCTGCTCCAGATGGAACACCTGCAAGTCAAGACTTCTTTACTAGTATGCCTTCAAAATGTGCAGTTGGAAACATTCTGTACTCTTGGAACTATGCTTACAATGACGCAACAATTGGTGATAAAAAACCAAGCACATTGAAAGACTTTTTTAATACTAAAAAGTTCCCTGGTAAGAGAGCTCTTTACAAAGGTGCAATGTCTAACTTAGAAATTGCTATCACTGCAGACGGTGTTAACCCTGGTAAAGGTTCTGACTTAACTTACAGAAAACTTGATGCTGATGGTGGAATTGATAGAGCTATGAACAAACTAAAAGCTTTATGTGAAGATCCAAATGGCGGATGTGTATTCTGGAATGCTGGAGCTCAACCACCAGAACTACTTGCTAATGGTGAAGTAGTAATGGCCACTGGTTGGAATGGTAGATTCTTTAATGCGCAAATGGAAGGAACTCCACTTGTACAAGTATGGGATGGACAAATTCTTGACTATGAATACTTTGCATTAGTTAAAGACGGTCCAGGTTACGCTGACGGTTCAGCTCTAAAAGTACTTAGAGAAATGACTAGCTCAGAAGGTTTAGCTGGAAGTGCTAAGTACATTGCATATGCGCCTTGGAGAAAATCTTCAATCGCAGTTATGGAAGCTGGAGAGCCTTGGTTTAAAGATGGTAAGACTAACATGGTACCACATATGCCAACAGCACCTGCTAACACAAAAAGATACATCCTTATGAACCCTGAGTTTTGGGCAGATAACCAAGACGAAATTGGTGAAAAATGGGAAGCTATGAAAGCTGGTCTATAATAATTTAGTTTTATAGATTAGTATTTTATACTATATTGAAAGGGCAGTTATTTATAACTGCCCTTTTTTATTATGAACAAAGAACAAATATTATCATCTGACGGATTACCTTTAGAGGTTAGCTTAAAAAAAGCTGAACGAAAAAATAAACTCAAAGCTGTTGCGCTCGTTGCTCCATTGTTTTTATTTATTTTAATTATTTATATATTTCCAATTGGAGATATGCTTTTTAGAAGTGTTGATGATCGAATGATCACTAAAATGCTTCCTAAGACATTTGCTGCGATGGAAAAATGGGATGGCCAAGATTTGCCAGAAGAACCAGTTTACAAAGGTCTTTATGAAGATTTATCTTATTTAAAGAAAACTAAAACCTACGGTAAAATTATAGCTAGATTAAATTATGAAAAAGGTGGCTTTAGTAGCTTAATTAAAAAGACAGTTAGAAAAATTAATAAATTTGAAGAAGGTAATTATAAAGAGCAATTTATCAAAGTTCATAAAAGGTGGGGTCAAAGTGAATATTTGGTAGCTTTGAAAAATACAGCTCCTAAATGGTCTTATGCTAAATATTTAAAAGGAATAGATAGAAAATTTGATCAAGATAGAAATATAATTCAAGTTCCAGAAGATAGAAGAATACACAAAACGTTATGGCTAAGAACGTTAAATGTAGCTTTTTGGGTTACCATATTCTGCTTTATTCTTGCTTACCCAATCTCACATTTATTAGCAACACTACCTATGAAATATAGTAATTTGCTTATGATTTGTGTCTTACTTCCTTTTTGGACCTCATTGTTAGTTAGAACTTCAAGTTGGATGGTTTTGCTTCAGCAACAGGGACCCATAAATGATTTAATTGTTTGGATCGGTTTAGCTGCCGACGATAATAGGCCAGAGCTGATGTATAATGTAGTTGGGACATTTGTTGCGATGACACAAATATTATTACCTTTCATGGTTTTACCTCTTTATAGTGTGATGAAGACTATATCTCCTAGTTTGATGAGAGCTGGAAAATCATTAGGTGGAACTCCTCTTGTATCTTTTGTTAAGATTTATTTTCCATTAACCATTCCTGGAATTGGTGCTGGATGTTTATTGGTATTTATTTTAGCGATAGGATATTACATCACCCCTGCATTAGTGGGTGGAGCAAGTGGATCATTAATTAGTAATACAATTGCTTATCATATGAAGAGCTCTTTAGACTGGGCGTTTGCATCTGCTCTTGGAACTATGTTGTTAGTTGGAGTACTAACTATTTATTGGATTTATAATAAACTTGTAGGAATAGATAATATTAAATTAGGATAATTATGGCATTACCAAATCACACACCTTTAAATTATAGAATTTGGCATTACACATACCTGTTCTTTTGTGGTCTAGTTTTTTTCTTTTTGATAGCACCTTTGTTTGTAATATTGCCATTGTCATTTAATGCCGAGCAATACATTCACTTTTCTGCAAAAATGTTAGCATTAGATCCTGAAGGGTTTTCTTTAAGATGGTATGAAGATATGATTTATGGAACTAAGAACCCATGGGGACTTGCTACTAAAAATAGTTTAATCATAGCTTTCTTTGCAACAATAGGATCAACCATCCTTGGAACTGTTGCTGCATTAGGTTTAAGCAGTAGATACATGCCATATAAAGCTGCATTCATGGCTTTACTAATTTCACCCATGATTGTTCCTTTAATTATTTCAGGTACAGCAATATTTTTCTTTATGGCAAAAGTTGGCTTAGCCGCAACTCACACAGGAATTGTATTATCACATATAATCTTGGGAACTCCATTTGTAGTAATCACGGTTACCGCAACATTAACTGGTTTTGATCATAGTGTAACACGTGCTGCAGCAAGTTTAGGAAGTAATCCAGTAAACACATTCATGAAAATTACATTACCATTAATAATGCCAGGCGTAATATCAGGAGCCTTGTTTGCTTTTGTGACTTCATTTGATGAAGTTGTAGTTGTGCTATTCTTAGCTGGATTAGAGAACACTACTATTCCAATTCAAATGTGGGTAGGATTAAGAGAGCAATTAAGTCCAACTATTATGGCTGTTGCAACATGTTTGATTATTATGTCTACTTTAATCTTGGTTAGTGCAGAGCTTTTAAGAAGAAGATCTGAAAGACTAAGAGGAATTAATAGATAATTAATTTACTTAATTATATTTTTTCAATATAAATTTCTTTTCAAAATTAAATTATGGATATTAAAAAAGTTGTAGTAATTGGATCAGGAACTATGGGAAGTGGAATTGCAGCACACTTATGCAATGCAAATGTGCCAGTTACATTGTTGGATCTTACAACAGAAATATCGGAAAAAGCGAGAGATAGAATATTCAAATCAAAACCACCGTTACTGTTAGATAAATCACAAATTGAAAATATTAAAGTAGGTAATATTAATGATAATTTTGATGTAGTTAAAGAAGCTGATTGGGTCGTTGAAGCGGTAGTTGAGAGAATTGATATCAAGCATAATATTTACGAAAAAATTTTCAAAAATAGAAAAGAGGGAGCAATTGTTTCATCAAATACATCTTCTATTCCTATTAAAGTTTTATCTGAAAAATTAACACCAGAACAAAAAAAAGATTTTTGTATTACTCACTTTTTTAATCCTGTGAGGTATATGGGATTATTAGAAATAGTTAAAAATGAAAATAATGATTTAGCTAAAATAAACTCATTAAAGAAGTTTTGTGAGGTGGAGCTTGGAAAAGGAGCAATCGTTTGTAATGATACTCCAGGATTTTTAGGAAATCGAATAGGTGTTTTCGCAATGCAAGTTGCAATGACCGAAGCTTTTAAAATGAAATTAAGTATTGAGGAAGCGGATGCAATATTTGGAAGACCGATGGGAATTCCAAAGACAGGGGTTTTTGGTCTTTATGACTTAATTGGTATTGATTTAATGGCTGATGTTCTAAAAAGTTTTATAAAAGAATTGCCAGCAAACGATCCTTTTCAGGAAGTTGCTAAAGAAATCCCTCTTGTTAAAAAACTAATAGAAACAGGTTATACTGGTCGAAAAGGTAAGGGTGGTTTTTACCGAATGAATAAAACTAGTGCAACGAAGGTTATGGAAGCAATTAACCTTGAAACTGGTGAGTATTCTACAAGTCAAAAAATTAATATTGGTTCTGATAAAGTTGATTTAAAATCTTTAATCTCAAGAGAGGATAAATTTGGTAAGTATGCCTGGTCAGTTATCTTACAAATTATAAAATATTCATCTTCATTAGTTCCTGGAATTACTAAAGATTTTAATGACATTGATGAAGCAATGAGACTAGGCTTTAACTGGACTAAAGGCCCATTTGAAATGTTAGAAGAAATTGGTGTTGAGGATTTTTTTAATAAAATTGATAAGCTTGAAGGAAATGAGTTTTTAGAAAATTTATCTAAAACTAAAAACCAAGATTTTTATGGTTCTAGACAAAAATATACTGAAATTGAAACATTAGGAAAAGTTAAAAAGAAAGCTGTGAGTATTGATGGGAATAATTCAGCTCAAGTTTATCGTTTCAATGATTATAATATTGTTGAATTTACAACCAAAGCTAATGCACTTGATTATGACTCAATGGATGCACTTAAAAAAGCAACCGACAAACCTCTAATTATCATTAATGAAAGTATGCAATTTTCTGCTGGAGTAAATTTAACATATACAATGGATTTTGCAGATAAAGGTGATTTCAAATCTATTGAAAAATTTATTAAATATTTTCAAGAAACATGTAAGCATTTAAAATATTCTAAACATCCAGTAATTTCAGCACCCTCAGGTTTGACACTTGGTGGAGGGTTTGAGGTAATGGTTCAAAGTAATTTTGTAGCTTCTCACACAAACATTGTTGTTGGTTTAGTTGAAACTATTGTTGGATTAATCCCAGCAGGAGGAGGATGTAAAGAAATGTTGGCAAGATGGCTAGATACAAATGAGGCTAAAAATGATCCTAATTATGCACCTCTTAAAGTATTTGATATTATTGGCTATGGTAAAACTGCAACTTCACCAGTTGAGGCCGAGCCAATGAAATACTTAAAACCTGAAGACAAAAAAATTATGAATAGAAATAGTTTGCTTGAGGTTTCAAAAGAAATTTTAAATAATAATAAAGACTTCAAAGCTCCATTAGAGACAAAATTTAATCTTCCAGGAAAAACCGTTCTTCCTGAAATGAATAAGATTTTAGATAAATTATATAATGACAAAGTAATTCTAGATCATGGTTTAAAAGTAGCACAAGAACTAGCCCATGTATTAAGTGGTGGAGATACAACAATTGATAAAACTTTAACTGAGGATGACTTATATAAATTGGAATTAGATGCTTTTATGAGGCTAATTGAGACTAAGGAAACTCAAGATAGAATTAAACACACGCTTGCAACTGGTAAACCTTTGGTAAATTAATTATTTTTTTAATTTATCAGCAATCACTAAATTATTACTTTCAAATTGATCTTTATTGGTTGCTATAAATTTATCCATAATATCTATTTTTTCTTGCTCAAACTCAGCAACTTTCCGTTTCTTAAGATCGATATATAAAGATAACATTTCAAGTGTAGCAGATAATTTTTTTGAAGATTTTTCAATCATTTCCATTTTAAAGTGTAATCTTTTTTTATCATGATCAAAAAAAGTTAGATTAATTTCAACTTCATCTCCTAATTTAACTTCACTATTGTATGTTGTGTGAGTTTCAACAACCATGGTGCTCATGTTAGTTGATTTAGCTGAGCTTTCCCCCATTTTAAATCTTTTTAAAATAATTTCCCAAATATCATCAAAAACCAAAACATAGTATGCCATGTTCATGTGGTTATTGTAATCTATCCACTCTTTCTTAATTATTTGGTCTGATATATGAACTGACATCTTAAAAATATATCATAAATTTATTATTAAATTAATAACAAGTAGATAATTATTTTATTTAAACATTCTTACAGTATTAATAAAATCTGGTCTTAATATGTATTCTGATCGATGAGAGTATTTAATTTTTTTTAATACCTGAATTCCATAGATTACCTTTCCTATAGGAGTGTATTCACCCTCAAATAATGGTTCATCATCTAGTATTATAAAAAATTGACTATCCTCTGTATTATATTTTAGTGATCTTGCTAGACCAACACTGCCCTTATCAAAATTAAATTCAGCATCTATTTCTGATTTAATAGTGCCAAGACCAGATTTACCAGTTCCAATTTTTCCATAATCTATTTGATCTTTTTTACCAAACTGAATATCTCCAGTTTGAACAAGTTTATCTTTGATCACTCTATGAAAAGCTACATTGTCATATGATTTTGAATTAATTAATTTTTTAAATCTTTCAACCCCGTTTGGAGATATCTCAGGATAAAGTTCAATGATAACATTTCCACACTCAGCATTAAGTACAACAATGTTATTTGGTTTTGAATAGTTAATTTTTTGGGGATCAAAATTTTTTACAAATAAACATTTATTTTTGATTAAAATGGTAAAACTTAAAGCAAAAACTCCCAATAGTATTAGAAATATTAAAATTAACTTTTCATGCAGTGAGGCTTTAACTTTTTTAATCATAACTAAAATACAAAAGTATTATCAATTTCATTCAATTTATCTTTTATAAATTTAATTTTTTTTTTAAGAATTTTATCATCTAAATTTTTATAATTACCCATTATTAAATGTGAATATACTTCTGCCATATCTTCAGATGGAATTGTCATTGAGTATTCAGTAAAAAAACCATTAGTATTTTTATAAGTATCAAGCCCTAATTTTTTTGAACAAGTAGAGCAATCTGCATATTCAAAATTTGGTTCATTAAATTTTTTCCATTCATCCTCATTAAATAAATCTTTAAAACCATCGTTTATAATATGAAATAGCTCATGGTGAATTACACGTTCAAAATATTTTTCATTAAATTTTAGATCTATAATTAATGTTTTCATTACATGATCTGGAATTCCAGCTGTATTTATTCCTGAAATAGATAGGTTTTCACACATTACAATATATTTAAGATTAATTTTTTTTAGAAATTCTTTTGAATATCTACTCAAATTTTTAGATATAGTTTGATATTTTTTATCATAAGTTTTTTTGTCAGAATTAATGCAAGAAATGTTTTTCTGAACCCCAAGTCTAAAGGGTTTGGTTGCATAAAAATATTTCAGTTTATTGGCAGTTTTTAATTCATAGATTTCTAAATTTGGGATTTTGATTAGATTATAAATTGAATTAGAATTTGCAGGTGTTATTAAAAAAAATGATATTAAAAGTAGCTTAAAAATCCTCATATGCATAATTTAGATGATATTCGATATTTAGATGATATTCGATTTAAAAAGAATGTGGTACATTTTGTTTATAAATGAAAAAAGAACGTAATAAAAATCCAGTTCAGCCTGTTAGTGGAACAAAGGTCCCAAGATTTGCAGGTCCATCAACATTTGCAAGATTACCAGAATTAAGAGATGTTGAAAGTTGTGATGTTGCAATTGTAGGAGTTCCATTTGATGCTGGCACGAGTTATAGACCAGGTGCAAGATTTGGTCCACAAAGTATTCGACAAGCCTCAAGACATTTAAGAACCAACTATCATCCTAGTTATGATGTGGAACCTTTTAAAGTTCAACAAGTAGCGGATGCAGGTGACATTACTTGCAACCCTTTTAGTATCGATGAAGCCATAAAACAAATTGAAGTGGGAGCCACAGATTTATTAAATAAAGTAGGGGGTATAATTAGTTTAGGCGGCGATCACACAATAGCAGTACCACTTCTTAGAGCGATTAATAAAAAATGTAATGGACCAGTTGCATTAGTACATTTTGATGCTCATCTAGATACTTGGGACACTTATTTTGGAGCGCCTTACACTCATGGAACTCCTTTTAGAAGAGCGAGAGAAGAAGGTTTATTTTTAGATGATGCATCTATGCATGTGGGTATTAGAGGCCCTTTATATAGTAGAGATGATATTAAAAATGATGAAAGTTTTGGATTTAAGATAATTCATTGTGATGAATTTCAAACTGAGGGAACAGATAAAATTGCAGAGAGAATTAAAAAGAGAGTAGGTGATAATCCTTTATATTTATCAATAGATATTGATGTACTTGATCCTGCTTTTGCACCAGGTACTGGAACACCTGAGATTGCAGGCATGACCACAAGAGAAATGGTCAATGTTTTAAGAGGCCTTTCAGGATTAAATCTAGTTTCTGCTGATGTAGTAGAAGTCTCACCAGCATACGATCATGCTGAAGTTACATCATTGGCGGCTGCAACAATTGTTTACGAATTAACAAATTTATTTGCAAAATCATAAAGAAAGGATAGTTTCTCAAAATGTTAGATAAGAAAAAATTTTATATAAATGGTGAATGGGTTTCTCCAAAAAAACCTAACGACATAAAAGTAATAGATCCTTCAACAGAAGAAGAATGTGCAGTAATATCTTTAGGTGGAGCCGAGGATGTTAATGATGCGGTAAGTGCAGCAAAAAAAGCGTTTGAGACTTGGGCATTTTCTTCAAAAGAAGAAAGATTAAAATATTTAGAAGCTTTGTACGATGTGTATAAAAAGAGATGGGCAGATATGGCTCAAGCAATTTCTCTTGAAATGGGAGCACCAATAGATTTTTCAACTCAGCTTCAAGCTGGTACAGGAGCAAGTCATATCAAAACATTTATTCAGGTATTAAAAGATTATAATTTTGAAGAAAATCTTGGAGAACATGCGCCCAACTGTAAGATTTTACATGAACCAAAAGGAGTTTGTGCACTAATTACTCCATGGAATTGGCCAATGAACCAAACATGTTTAAAAGTAATTCCTGCAATAGCGAGTGGATGCACTATGGTTCTTAAACCATCTGAAATTTCACCTCTATCTTCTATAATATTAGCTGAAATGATAGATGAAATTAAATTACCAAAAGGTGTGTTTAATTTAGTAAATGGGGATGGAGCAGTTACAGGTAATACTTTAACAAGTCATCCAGATGTAGATATGATTTCTTTTACTGGGTCTACTAGAGCTGGAGCTTTAATTTCTGAAAACGCATCAAAAGATTTTAAGAGAGTAAGTCTAGAGCTTGGAGGAAAAGGGGCAAATATTATTTTTAAAGACGCAGATGCCGAAGCAGTTGAGAGAGGAGCTTTAAGATGCTTTAGAAATACAGGTCAATCTTGTAATGCACCAACAAGAATGCTAGTTGAAAAATCAATGTATGATGAGGCAGTTGAGAGAGTTAAAAATTTTGCTAATTCAATGAAAGTTGATGTTGCAACAAAAGAAGGAGATCACATTGGACCAGTGGTTTCTAAAACTCAATTTGATAAAATTCAATCATTAATCCAAGTTGGAATTGATGAAGGGGCAAAACTAGTTGCGGGTGGAACAGGTAAGCCAGATGGTTTAGATAAAGGATACTTTGTTAAACCTACAGCTTTTGCGGATGTTAATAATCAAATGCAAATTGCAAGAACTGAAATTTTTGGACCTGTGCTATCTATTATACCTTTTGAAACAGAGGAAGAAGCAATAACAATAGCAAATGACACTCCGTACGGACTTTTAAATTTTATACAAACTCAAGATAAAGAAAAAGCTAATCGTGTGGCTAAAAAATTAAGATCAGGAATGGTTGATATTAATGGTGCAGGTCCTGCACCTGATGCACCTTTTGGTGGTTATAAACATTCTGGGATCGGTAGAGAAGCTGGAAAATATGGTCTTGAAGAATTTCTTGAAGTTAAATCAGTTAGTGGTTGGAGCGATTAATTAGGAATAGAATTTTTTTTTATCCCATCCAATAAATCTAAACACTTTTTAAGCTCATCTAAAACGATAAACTCATCAATTTTGTGAGCTTGCTCTATTGATCCAGGACCACAGACCACCGTACTAATTCCAATTTCTTGAAATAAACCTGCCTCAGTTCCAAATGACACAACTTGTCTAGAATTATCACCAGTTAAACTTGAGATTAATTCACAGGCATCTGATTTATCCTCTCTATCAAATCCAACTATTTCACCAATAATATTTTTTTCAATTGAAGCATTAGGAAAAATTTTTTTCATATCTGGAAGCAAGACTTCATTTGCATATTTGTCTATTTCTTGATTTAAAAATACACCGTCTTCTTTTACAACGGGTCTTGTTTCCCAATTAACATGACACTTATCAGCTATTACATTGTGAGCTATCCCACCAAAGATACCACCAATAGAAAGAGTAGAATGGGGTGGATCAAAAATAGAGTCTTTTGGCGCTCTTTCTCTAAGTTTTTCTCTTAATTCAATTAATTTATTTACATATCTTGAAGCATACTCAACAGCGCTTACTCCTTTGTGGGGAGCTGAACTATGACCCGCTAAACCTTTAAAGTAAGTTGTGTATTCATAACAACCTTTATGAGCATCAATGATTTTCATATTAGTTGGTTCACCAATAATACAAATGCCATCTTGAATATTTCTTTTTTTTAATTCTTCAATTAATATTGGGGCTCCCTGACAAGCGGTCTCTTCATCAAAGGTAAAAGAAAAATGGATGTCTCTGTTTAAATTTGATTTAGAAAAAATAGGAGCATAAGCTAAAGCGCAAGCAATAAATCCTTTCATATCACATGAGCCTCTTCCATATAACTTGTCGCCCTTAACTGTAGCTGTAAAAGGATCAGAGCTCCAACCTTTCGAAACAGGTACAACATCTGTATGGCCTGATAAAATTATTGATTTTTTTGTGTTAGAATTCTTAGATTTAAGTGTCGCAAATAGATTTGCTCTTTTTTTTTCATCATCATACGTTCTAAAAGAAGTTGCACCAAGTTTTTTTAAAATATCATCACAGTAGTCAATTAAAGAACTATTATCTTCTCCTGAAATAGTTTTAAAACCTATTAAGTCTGTTAAAATTTTAACTGAATTATCAAACAATAGCTCTGAATTATTTTCTGTACTCATATTTAGGTTCTATTATATATTAAATATATGAAAGAACAAATTACCTTTGATGACTTTGATAAAATAGACATTCGTGTAGGGACTGTCATTTCAGTTAAAAAAAATGAAAAAGCAAGAAAACCATCTTTAGTAGTTGAGGTTGATTTTGGACACAAAATAGGAATTAAGCAATCTTCAGCTCAAATTACCCATTATTACAATGAAGAAAATCTAAAAGGCAAACAAGTAATTGGTGTATGTAATTTTGCTGAAAAAAATATCGCAGGTGTGGTATCTCAAGTGCTTATCTTAGGATCAATAGACAAAGAAGGAAAAGTTATTTTAGTTCATCCGTCTCAAAAATCTGAGAACGGTCTACCTATAGCATAAGAATGCATCCAGAAATTCTATCACTTTCTTTGTTTATGTTTGTAACTAGTTGTTCACCTGGCCCCAATAATGTTGTTGCATCTCATTCTGGATTTAATCATGGAATAAAAAAATCAGTTCCACTGATGCTGGGTGTTATATTTGGGTTTACAACAATGTTGGCAATAGTTAATTTTGGATTAATTAATATTTTCAATATATATCCAATTATACAAAAAATTTTAATTGGAACGGGAACAATTTTTTTAATTTATCTTGCATATAAAATTTCATTTTCAAAATCATCTGATAAAAAAAATAATCTTGAACCTGTTAGTTTTGTTGAAACTTTTTTTTATCAATTTTTAAATCCAAAAGGTGTGATTGTTGCTGTAATAGCAGCATCAACCTATACAGAATCAGGAATTAATTTTATTAAATATTCATTATGGATGCTGGGAGTTGCTTTTTTATTTGCAATCATAAGCATTATTTTTTGGACTTTTTTAGGTAAATTTATGAGGAAATTCGCGACAAATGAGAAATTTATTAAATGGTTTAATTATGTTATGTCAACTCTCCTAATAAGTTGTATAGCAACTTTTTATTACTAAAGAAATTATGAAACCAGGAACAAAAAATTCTTACAAATCTCTTGCTGATATATCAATCAGTGACAAAAACTATAAATTTTATTCACTTAAAAAAGCTGAAGAAAATGGTCTTAATGGTATTTCGAAATTACCAAAATCTTTAAAGGTTCTTTTAGAAAATCTATTAAGATATGAAGATGATTTATCAGTAAATGAAAATCAAATTAATTCAATTAAAGAGTGGTTAAAATCAAAAAAATCAAATACTGAAATAGCATACCGACCAGCTAGAGTTTTACTTCAAGATTACACAGGTATTCCTGCTGTTGCTGATTTAGCTGCCATGAGAGAAGCAGTAAAAGATAAAAATAAAGATCCAAATACTATTAATCCATTATCTGCGGTAGACCTTGTTATTGATCACTCTGTTCAAGTAGATCAGTCTGCTAAATCAGATTCTTTTGAAAATAATGTTGATATAGAATTTGAAAGAAATGGAGAAAGATACTCTTTTTTAAAATGGGGCCAACAAGCATTTAATAATTTTAGAATAGTTCCACCAGGAACTGGTATTTGTCATCAGGTAAATTTAGAATATTTATCTAAAGTAGTTTGGTCTGAAGAGTTCCAAGGAGATAAGTATTTATTTCCAGATACTTTAGTTGGCACCGATAGTCATACCACCATGGTCAATGGATTGTCTGTACTGGGTTGGGGCGTTGGAGGGATTGAGGCTGAAGCAGGAATGTTAGGTCAGCCAATTTCTATGTTAATTCCCGAGGTAATAGGCTTTGAAGTTAAAAACAAAATGCCCGAAGGCACAACGGCAACTGATTTAGTTTTAACAGTAGTTAAAATGTTAAGAGACAAAGGTGTAGTTGGAAAATTTGTAGAATTTTATGGAGAGGGTTTAAAAAATTTAACTCTTGCTGATAGAGCAACAATTGCGAACATGGCTCCAGAGTATGGCGCAACATGTGGCTTTTTTCCAATTGATGATGAAACATTAAAATATTTAAAATTTTCTGGACGAGATCAGCACACAGTCGATGTAGTTGAGCAATATGCAAAAGAACAAGGTTTATGGGCAAGTGATGAAATAGAATTTACAGATACAATCTCATTAGACATGTCTACAATAGTTCCAACAATTTCTGGACCTAAAAGACCTCAAGATAAAGTGTTGTTAACAGATGCACCCACTTCATTTAAAAAAGTTCTAGAAGATGCAACAAATAAAAAAGATCACTCTATTTCAAAAGTTTCTAATACTGATTATGAAATTAAAGATGGTTCAATTTTAATTGCAGCAATAACTTCATGTACCAATACTTCAAACCCAAATGTTTTAATTGGTGCTGGATTACTTGCCAAGAAGGCTGTTGAATTAGGACTAGAAGTAAAACCCTGGGTTAAAACTTCTTTAGCACCGGGTTCTCAAGTAGTAACTGATTACTTAGCAAAAGCTGGATTAAACACTTATTTAGACAAACTAGGCTTTAATCTCGTAGGTTATGGCTGCACAACTTGTATTGGTAACTCAGGTCCATTACCTGAAAATATAGTGGATGCGATCCAAAAGGAAAATATTTACTCAGTTTCTGTTTTATCTGGAAATAGAAATTTTGAAGGAAGAATTTCCCCTCATATCAAGGCTAATTATTTAGCATCTCCTCCATTGGTTGTTGCTTACGCAATTGCTGGCCATATGGAAGTTGATTTATATAAGGATGCACTTGGTAATGATAAAGAAGGTAATGATGTTTACTTAAAAGATATCTGGCCATCAAATAAAGAAATTGAAGATACTTTAAAACACTCGTTAAACGCAGAAATGTTTATTCAAAGATATTCAAATGTTTCAGAAGGACCTAGTCAATGGCAAAAAATTAAAACAGAAGAAAGTAGTATTTACAGTTGGGATGAGGGATCAACTTATGTAAAAAAACCCCCTTTCTTTGATAATTTACCAGATGAGCCAGAAGGATTTAAAGAAATCAAAGACGCAAGACCATTGTTGATTTTAGGAGATATGGTTACAACGGATCATATTTCACCAGCAGGAAACATCCAAAAAGAAAGCCCAACTGGAGAATATTTTATGGAACACCAAATTCTTCCAAAAGATTATAATTCTTATGGATCAAGAAGAGGAAATCATGAAGTAATGATGAGAGGCACTTTTGCAAATATTAGAATTAGAAATGAAATGGCACCGGGAACCGAAGGTGGTTTTACAAAAATTTATCCAGAAGAAAAAGTATTACCTGTTTATGATGCGGTCGTTGAGTATAAAAAAAGAGGCACAGATTTAGTTGTAATAGGTGGCAAAGAGTATGGAACTGGTTCTTCGAGAGACTGGGCGGCAAAAGGAACAAAATTATTAGGTGTTAAGGCAGTTATTGCTGAAAGTTTTGAGCGTATTCATAGATCAAATTTAATAGGTATGGGAATTTTACCTTTACAATTTACGAATGATATAAATAGAAAAAATTTAAATCTAATTGGATCAGAATTGATAAGTGTTCTTGATGTTGAAAAAGGCATTAATCCATCTGATGAAGTGACTGTTGAGATAAAATATGCCTCAGGAGATATCAAAAAAGTTAAAACATTATGCAGAATTGATACTAAAAATGAATTAGAATATTATAAAAATGGAGGCATACTTCAATATGTTTTAAGGAATATGATTTAATTATGGAAGAAGATATTTCAATTATAAATAGCAATACTAGAAATGAAAAAGTTAGAAACTTTTTTATTAATAATAAAAATAAAATCATCTCAACAGTGGTAATTTTGATTATTATTCTAATAGGAGCTTACAGTTTTGATAAATATAAAACTAATAAAAAAAGAGAAATATCAAATAAATTTAATTCAACTACTTTAGCCTACTCAGAAAATACTAAAGATAAAACAGTTCAAAATTTAACTGAAATTATTAATGAACAAGATCCAACTTATTCTCCTTTATCTTTGTATTTTATAATCGATAATGAATTAGTTTCTAATCAAAGTGATATAAATAGCTATTTTGATATTCTGATTGAAAAGACATCTTTAGATAATGAAATAAAGAATTTAATTATTTATAAAAAAGCTTTATTTAACGCTGACCAAACTCAAGAAAGCGATCTATTAAATATTTTAAACCCATTGATTAATTCTAAAAGTGTATGGAAATCACATGCTTTGTACTTAATGGCTGAGTATTTTTATTCAAAAGATCAAAAACAAAAATCAAAAGAATTTTTCAATCAAATTGCTATTTTAGAAAATGCCAATCCAGACATAAAGCTTCAGGCACAAAAAAGATTGAACCGAGATTTAAGTGATTAAATTAATTTTCTCAATTTTAATATTATTTTTTTTATCCAATTGCTCTATTAGTGAAACTGCCCGTATTTGGGATAATAAAGATGAAAAAGTAGATAATCAAAAAAATATAAAAAAACTATTTGCTAAAGAAAAAAAAATAATCACTGAGTTAAATCCTGAGTTAAAGATAGATTTATCTAAGATTGAGATCAACTCTTACATTATAGATAATCAAAATAATTATGGTTCACAAAATTATAGTGGTTTAAATGATAAAATTGGATCTTATAAATTTTCAAAAATAGAAGATGCTAACCAATTAAATTATAAACCAATATTTTTAAATGATGGGCTTATATTTTTTGATAAAAAGGGAACTATCACTAGATACAATAAAAATAGTAAAGCTATTTGGAAAAAAAATCATTACTCAAAGTCAGAAAAAAAACTAAGTCCAAAATTATATTTTGCATTAGATGATCAAAATTTATTTGTTACAGACAGTATTGCAAAATATTATTCTATTAACATTAAATCTGGTGAACTAAATTGGTCAATTAATGGAAATTATTCCTTTAATTCAGATGTAAAAAAAAGAGGAAATAAATTTTTTGTAATTGATTATAAAAATACTTTAAGATCATTTAGTGGGTATGATGGTTCTGAATTATGGAATTTTCAAACAGAAGATTCTTTTGCAAAGTCTGATTCAAAAAATTCTCTTATTATTGTTGGTGATTTAGTTATTTTTAATAATTCTATTGGCGATATTACTGCTGTAAATATAGAAACGGGCCTGATCACTTGGCAACTACCAACTCAAAGTAGCAATATAATTAATGAGTCTTATAATTTTAAAACTTCAAAATTAGTTTCTGATGGAAAATCTATTTATTTTTCTAATAATAAAGACGAATTTTATTCAGTAGATATTAAAACTGGTATTGCAAATTGGATTAATGAGGTTAATTCTAGCATAATGCCGTCAATTATTGGGAATCTGATTTTTACTGTATCTGATAATGGTTACTTATTTGTATTAGAAAAAAATAATGGAAATATTATTCGTGTAACAAATCTTTATAATATTTATAAAGAAAAAAAGCGCTCACATATAAAACCAATTGGTTTTGTCATAGGTAAAACAAACTTATATTTAACAAATAGTGATGGTAAAATGATTGTGGTAGATTTAATAACTGGAAAAACGATTAATATTGTTAAAGTTTCTAGTAACCTGATGTCTGAACCTTTTATTTTTAATAAAAACTTATTTGTAATTAAAAATGGTTCTGTTGTTCAGTATAATTAAGAATGTTCTTAAAATTTTTAGATAAAATTGGAAGAAAAAAAATTGTTTTAGACCGAGGACCCTCCCACCCAAGATATAACGAGGCTAAACCTTGGTTAAATAGATATTATGTTTTGTTTAGATACAGACCTAAATGGTTTCCATTTAACATTTTAATTCATGAAATGCTTGCAGACGACCATGGTGAAGGTGTTCATAATCATCTATGTCCTTACATTACTATTATTTTAAGAGGAGGATATTGGGAAACTACCAAAAAAGGTAAGTTTTGGAGAAGACCTGGCTACATAGGATTTCGTTCAGCAAATGCTCATCATAGAGTAGACTTAAAAGAAGATACAAAACCGATGACAATTTTTATTCCTGGTCCTTTTGGTTTACGAAGAGGTTCTAGATCAGAATATGGTATCGATTTTAAAACTAAAAAAAATTAATGGTAAAAAAATTTCAAAAAGAATTTATATCGTATTGCAACAATCAACAATTAGAAGTTAATTCAAATCAAATAGAAGTTGTTAAGAAATTAGAGCAATACTACCAAGGGAATTTTCAATCTTATTTTTCAAAATTATTTTCAAAAAAATCGTCTAAAAAAGGTTTTTATTTATATGGTGATGTTGGTGTAGGTAAAACTATGATTTTAAATTTTTTTTTTAATCATTCAAAAGAAAAAAAGTTAAGACTGCACTTCAATGAGTTTATGTTAAGTTTTCATGACTTTGTTTATCAAAAAAAAGAAAAAGAGGAAAATATAATCAATCAATTTGTAAAAAATTTAAAATTAAAGTCTTCATTAATTTATTTTGATGAATTTCAAGTCACAAATATAGTTGATGCTATGATTTTAGGAAAATTGTTTGATCAAATTTTTAAAGAAGATATAAAAATTATTGTAACTTCTAATACTAAAATCTCTGAATTATATAAAGACGGTCTTCAAAGGGATCAATTTAAACCATTCATTAAGATTATGGAGCAAAAGTCTAGAGAATGTGAGCTTAAGATTGAAGATGATTATAGAAAATCAAACAATAATCAAAAACAAAGATATTTTTATCCTCTTAATCAGGAAACTAATTTTAAAATAAATAAATTTTTTAGAACTATTACAAAAGATAAAAAACACTTGTTAAAAATAATCAATGTCAAAGGTAGGGATTTTAAAATAGAAAATTTTTATGAAGGAGTTGTAAGATTTAACTTTAATGAGTTATGTGATAAAAATTTAGGCGCAGAAGATTATTTAGAAATCATAAAAAATTGTAAATTTATTGTAATAGATCAAATACCGCAATTTAATGATACTAATTCAAATCAACAACAACGTTTCATTACTTTATTAGATGTAATTTATGACAAAAATATTCCAATTTCAGTTACAGCAAACCAAAAACTTGATGAATTTACCTCATCAAAATTATTAGAAAAACCATTTAAACGTACTATTAGCCGGTTGTATGAGCTAACATCAATTATCAAAAATCAATGAAACAAGAATTTAACAATCTTCAAATAGATACTAGTGGTCAAAAATTATATGAATTTACCAATCAAACAATTGAATGGATTAGCAAAAATAATTTCAAAAATGGTATACTTAATTTAAGTATTCAACACACCAGTGCATCTTTAATTGTGCAAGAAAATGCTGACCCAGATGTTCAAACAGATTTAATTAATTATTTTGATAAATTAGCTCCTATGGATAGCAAACTATATGTCCATACCACTGAAGGAAAGGATGATATGCCTGCGCATATCAAGTCTGCATTAACCAATAATCAAATCTCATTAAGTATTAGAGAGGGCGAATTATTACTAGGTACATGGCAGGGACTTTATCTATTTGAACATCGTTTAAACCCTCAAAATAGAACTATAATTCATCATTTTATTGGGAATTAATCTATTTAAATGCTTATTTTTTTAAGGTCTTAAAGGCCTCTAGGGCAGAGGCTCTAGCTTTTTCATGGATCACAATTGGTTGAGGATAATCTTTGCCAATTATAGTTTTAATAGCTTGTTGGTATTTTAATTCCATCTCCCATGGTTTATGAACAAATTTACTTGGTACTTTATCTAATTCTGGTACCCATTTTTTTACATAAAGTCCTTCTTTATCAAATTTTTCTCCCTGTAAAATAGGATTAAAAATTCTAAAATAAGGTGCGGCATCTGCACCACAACCAGCAACCCATTGCCACTGCGCAACATTATTTGCTTTATTAAAATCTAACAAACAATTTCTGAAATGTTTTTCTCCTTCGATCCAATTAATTCTCAAATGTTTAACCAAAAAAGATCCAACTACCATACGAACTCTATTATGCATCCAGCCAGTTTCGTATAATTCTCTCATACCTGCATCAACTATTGGATAACCAGTCATTCCTGTTTTCCATGCTCTAAGATATTTGTCATTTTTGACCCAAGGAAATTTATCAAAATCTTTCCTATAATTACCTTTCAAAAATTCTGGAAAATAATTAATTAAACTATGTGAAAATTCTCTCCATCCAAGTTCATTAATATATTTTCTGTAACCAATTCCTTTAGATTTGATTTCACTACATTTTTTCCAAATACTTGCTACATGAATTTGACCGTGTTTAATATAAGGTGAAAGTTTTGAAGTTCCTTCAACTGATGGAATGTCTCTTGTAGTTCCATAGTCTTTAATTTTACTCTCTATTAAATCATTTAAGATTTTTTTTGAATTACTCTCAGAAATTTTCCAGTATTTATCAAATTTTTTATACCAATTATTTTTAGGTAAAATATTTTTTGGTTCAATGCAGTTTTTAAAAAAAGTTTTTTCTTTAGTCTTTTTTTTAACAATATAATTTTTAGCAGGAGCTAAACTTAAATATTTTTGCTCAGCAGTTCGCCAAAAGGGAGTAAATACTTTGAAGGGTGTTCCATCATTTTTAGTTACTTCCTGAAATTCATTTAAAATATTTCCTTTGAAATATTTGAAGTTTATTTCATTTTTAATAAAAACATCTCTAATTTTTTTTCCTTTAGTAATTACATCTGGTTCGTAAACTTTATTCCAATATACTGTAAGATTGTCCTTTTTTTTGATCTTAGAGAAAACATCCAATTCATCACCCTTAACTATTTGAAGATTGATATTATATTTTGATAAGTCTGTTTTAAAAACTTCTAATGATTTTGAGACCCACCATTTTTGAGCTTCAGTTTGATTATCAAAATTTTTATTATTATAGATAAATAAAGCAATTACATTGTCATGATTTTGAGTTGCAAATGACAATGCGGGATTATTTTCTATTCTAAAATCATCTCTTATCCAAAAAATCCCTGTATCAGACATACAATTAATTTTGATTAACTAATTTTTGGTACATTTCTTGATCTGTATCACCCTCACAACCAATTACTAAAACATTTGAATTTTGATCTAATTTTAAATTTTGTTTTAAATTTTGATCCTCACAACTAGCAATTAAGCTAATCACTCCTGGTGCAGAATTTTCTCCGGCTATAATAGGTTCATCACTAAAACCTGAGTTTCCAAGTAATTTCATAGTTTTTGCAATATCATCATCGGGTAAACTGATGCAATGTTTAACTGAATTTTTTAGAATTTCCCACGGGACTAATGACACTTCTCCACATGACATACCACCCATAAGACTTTCTCTTTTAATATCAATTTTTTCTATTTTTCCTGTTTTAATACTTTCTAAAACACAAGCTGCACTATCAGGTTCAACAACTAATGTAACAGGAACGTTATCTAAGTATCTTGCAATACCCGCAACCATTGCGCCAGCCATTCCACCAACACCTGCCTGTAAAATCATATGAGAAATTTTTTCATTATTAATTTGATCAATAATTTCTTTCATCATAACTGTGTAACCAGCCATCGTGTATGTTGGGACTTGCATATAATCTTTCCAAGCAACATCTTGCACTATTTGCCAATTATTTTCTGTGGATTGCTTAATGCATTCTATTAGTGATTTTTCGTAATTACCTTTTACTTTAATTACATCTGCACCAAGGTCTGCCATAGCTTGACCTCTAGCATCACTAACAAACTCACTAATAAAGATTTTACACTTAAGTCCTAATCTTCTAGCACCCCATGCAACAGATCTTCCATGATTTCCAGCAGTTGCAGTTGCAACAGTGATATTTTTATTTCCTTGGGTTACTTTTTCAACAGCATAGGCACCTCCCAGTGCTTTAAATGATTTTAAATCAAATCTTTTACTTTCATCTTTGTAATAAATTTTATTTAAATTTAACTCATTAGATAATTTATTAAGAGATATTAATGGAGTAGGGGCATACCCTTCCCATTTTGAAATACTAGAATAAGCATCATCAATTTCTTTTTCGGATAGTGAATTGAAAATTTGTTTTTTATCAAATGAATAATTTTTATTCTCTAAAAATTCAGAATATTTCCACTGATGACCGTTAGATAAAGTTGCCATAATCTAACAGTCTAAAGTATTATCTTTTTCCCACTTAGTGACTGGTTTTTTCTTATTAAATGAAAACTTGCTCTTAAAGTCTTTTATCTCAGAATTTTTAAGTTTTATGTAGCTTTCAATTACATCTTTTCCAAAGGCATCAGCAAGAGATTTACTTTTTTGAAGCATAGAAATTGCTTGATTAACATCATTAGGTAATTTTTTTAGTTTTGGATATTTTTTATAATCCTTGTACATGTTGCAATGCAATGGTTTTCCAGGATTTAATTTTTTATTAATTCCTTCAAGACCTGCAGCAATTATTCCTGCTTGAAGTAAATATGGGTTGGCAGCACCATCCATTAATCTTAATTCAAATCTTCCTTTATCTGGAATTCTAATCATGTGCGTTCTGTTATTTCCTGTATAAGAAATACTACTTGGCGACCAAGTTGCACCTGACTTTGTCGGTGGAGCATTAATTCTTCTGTAACTATTAATTGTTGGATTAAAAAAAGCAGATAATGCTTGAGTGTTATTCATCACACCACCTAAGAAATTGTAAGCCAATTTACTTAAACCAAGTGTGTCTTTTTTATCTAAAAATTTATTATCTTTACCATTCCATACTGAAACGTGAGCATGACAACCATTTCCAGTTAGATTATGAAAGGGTTTTGGCATGAAGGTTGCTCTTAAACCATGTTTTTCAGCTAAACTTTTAACCATATATTTAAAGAATACATGTCTATCAGCTGTAATTAATGAGTCTGTATAATCCCAATTCATCTCAAATTGACCATTGGCGTCCTCATGATCATTTTGATAAGGCTTCCAACCCATTGTAATCATGCAGTCACATATCTCTTTAATTAAATCATATCTTCTCATTAAAGCTGATTGATCATAACAAGGCTTAGATTGAATATCTCTTTGATCAGCAATTGACGATCCATCTTCTGAAATTAAAAAATATTCACATTCAACTCCAGACTTCATCTGTAATTTTTTTTGAGACATCTTTTTAATTTGCTCTTTAAGCATCACTCTTGGTGAAGCCATTACAGGTTTTCCGTCCATGTATAAATCTGATGCCAGCCAACCAATTTCTTTATTCCATGGTAATTGAATTAAACTATCAGGATCAGGCACTCCAAACATATCACTGTCTGCAGGGGTCATGTCTAACCATGTAGCAAACCCAGCAAACCCAGCTCCATTTTTTTGCATCTCACCTATGGCTTGAGCTGGAACTAATTTAGATCTTAAAACTCCAAAAAGATCAACAAAACTTATTAGAAAATATTTTATTTTTTTTTGTTTGGCAATTTGTGAAAGATTTTTTGGCATGATTAATCCTACTTGTTTAAAAAGTTTTATTCAATTATTTTTTTCCAGGTACCCAATCTGTGCCAGCTAGAGGAACTCTTGCCATAGCAGCAGCTTCAACTGTTAGGGCAGCTAGATCTTCAGGTTCTAAGTTTCTAACATCTGATTTACCATTAGCTCTAGCTAACGTTTGCAACTCTAGGGTTAAAGTTGTTAAATAATTTTTAATTCTTTTACCAGCTTCAATTGGGTTTAATCTTTTTTCTAGTTTAGGATCTTGTGTTGCAACACCTACTGGACATCTTCCTGTATGACAGTGATGACAATAACCAGGTTCGGTTCCAAGTTTTTTATAATCTTCAACATATAGGTCGGCATTACAGTTTAAAGCCATCATTGCAGCAGAACCGATTGATACAGCATCTGCACCCATTGCCATTGCTTTTGCAACATCTGCACCAGTTCTAATACCACCTGAAACAACAAGCTGAACTTTTCTATGCATATTTAATTCTTTTAAAGCATCAACGGCTTCTCTTAATGCGCCTAAGGTTGGAATTCCAACATGTTCAATAAAAACATCTTGAGTAGCAGCTGTTCCACCTTGCATTCCATCAAGTACAACCACATCTGCACCAGCTTTTACAGCTAATGTAGTATCGTAAAAAGGTCTTGCAGCTCCAACTTTTATATAAATTGGTTTTTCCCAATTTGTAATTTCTCTAAGTTCTTGAATTTTAATTTCCAAATCATCTGGGCCAGTCCAGTCAGGGTGTCTGCAAGCACTTCTTTGATCAATTCCTTCTGGTAAGGTTCTCATTCCCGCAACTCTTTTATTAATTTTTTGACCAAGCAACATTCCACCACCACCAGGTTTTGCACCTTGTCCAACTACAACTTCAATAGCGTCTGCTTTTCTTAAATCATCAGGATTCATGCCATATCTAGAAGGTAGTAATTGATAAACTAAATATTTTGAAGAACCTCTCTCTTCTTGTGTCATACCACCATCACCAGTAGTTGTTGAGGTTCCCATTGCAGATGCTCCTCTTCCTAAAGCTTCTTTTGCATTAGCACCGAGTGCTCCAAAACTCATCCCAGCAATTGTAATTGGAATATCTAGTTTGATCGGTTTTTTTGCAAATCGATCTCCTAAAATAACTGAAGTGTTACATGTTTCTCTATAACCTTCTAATGGATACCTGGACATCGATGCGCCTAAAAAAACAAGATCATCAAAATCAGGAACTTTTCGTTTAGCACCCAATCCTCTTATTTGATAAATCCCTTCGTTTGCTGCTCTTTGAATTTCTTTTATTGTAGAGCTTGGAAATGTTTTAAATTCTTTAAGATCTTTTTTCATATTTAGTATGCACCCACATTATCAATTTTAAAATTATATAAATTTCTAGCAGAACCATATCTTTTAAATTTTTTAGGATCTTCTGAAATATTGAGTTTTTTAAATAGTTTTGTTAATTCATCTATATTCTTTTTATCCATTTTCTTTTCCACACAATCTGCACCTAAGCTCTTAACTTTACCTTTTACAAATATCTTGGCTTCATAAATAGAGTCTCCAAGATCTGCATCTGCATCACCCATTACAACTAAATTACCTTTTTGTGCCATAAAAGCTGACATATGGCCAACAGAACCTTTAACTACTATATCAATTCCTTTCATTGATATCCCACATCTAGAGCTTGCATCTCCTTCTATAATTAAAGCACCCCCATGACCTGTCGCACCAGCTGATTGAGAGGCGTTACCTTTAACAACAATTTTACCTGACATCATATTTTCAGCGACACCAGTTCCAACGTTTCCATGAACTGTAACAGTTGCTTTTTGATTCATACCTGCACAGTAATATCCTGTATGACCTTTGACTGTTACATCAATATCGTCTTTCAAACCTGCACATATAGCGTGTTGTCCTTGAGGGTTTAAAATTTCGAATTTTCTAGTATTTTTTTTTCTATCAACGTTTTGTAGATGTTGATTTACTTCTCTTAAAGTTTTTTTGTTTAAATCAAAGTTCATAAATTACCAGTGATATACTACACCAGGTTTTGGTTCAAAAATTTTTGCTGAATTTACATTTGGAAGATGCGCCATAGCTTGAAACTCAGATGCAACTGCAACATAATCTTTAGTCTCAGCAACAACAGCTGGCTTACAAGCAATTTCATCTCTTAACAATGCAAAGCCATCTTTTGTGCCTGCAATAAAAGTATAAAAACCATCTAAATCTTTTAAACTATTCTTTAATGTTTTTTCTAAGCCTTTACCTTTTGATATTTGATTTGAAATATATCCAGCTGCAACTTCAGTATCATTTTCAGAATTAAAGCTTTGACCATCTTTTACAAGAGATCTTCTTACATTGTTATGATTTGATAAGGAGCCATTATGAACTAAACATTCATCTTCCGATGTAGAGTAAGGATGTGAACCTTGTGTAGTTATTGCACTTTCGGTTGCCATTCTTGTGTGACCAATTCCATGCGTACCTGAAAAAGAGGATAATTTAAATTTTTTAACAACATCTTTTGGGTTACCAGTTTGTTTGAAAATATTTATACTTTTTCCGTAACCTACTAACGATACTTCTGAAGTCTCTTTTTTTAATAAATCTAATATTTTAGAGGGTTTTTCGTTAGTTTCTAAAATAACATGATCCGCATAACTAGTTAACTTAATCTTCTTTATAAATTTTGATATTTTCTTTTTGAAATCTTTTTCTTTTATTTCATTAAGACAGATAGAATATTTAAAAGTATTTTTATTTTCTTTCGTGTAAATCGCAAAACCTGCACTATCAGGTCCTCTTGTTGCCATACCATCTAACATTCCAGATAAAAATTTACCTAAATGTTTTTCATATTTTTTTGTTTTTAAATAAATGCCAACAATCCCACACATAAGTTTTGGTTTAGTTTATTAAAGAAATTATAAAATCCTTATAGTAGATTAGATTAACTACTACAATGATGATAATGGCCGCTATCACTCCATATTTAGCTTTAGGGAAAGCTACCCCTCTCATTTTGCTAGGTCGAAGTTCTTCGTTATTTTTATCTGTCATATTTTTATCAAAAAAAAAGGGCGCCACAATTAAGTAGCGCCCAGATTTTTATATTATTTTACCAATCGGTAATATTACTTTTATAGTCATTTCCACCACGTCTTTTTCTAGCTTGTTTGGCGAGTTTCTCACTCTCCGAATTGCCAGTTAAAACGTGCCAGCCTATCCACAAAACAATACCAAGTACAACTAGTAAAGTTTCGCTAGAACCAGCTCCCGGATAAACTGCTCCGACAACCTCTTTAGCACTTAAATGATCTATCCAGTTTGTTACTGTAGCCATATTTTTCTCCTTTACCTAGTTGAAGAGGAGACCGCTTTTTCAGCTTCTTTGTCATCCTCCATCATTTCATAGTCTAGTCCAGCTATTTCTACTTCACGTGGTATTCTTAATTTACCAAAAGCGCTTAGTATTTTAGCTATGACATAGCCTGGTATTAGTCCAAGAACTACGAACATTATTATTGCTCCTAGAAATTGTCCTAATGGGTTAATAGATGCGTAAGTTGATCCGTCCCACATAGCGCCAACACTGTATCCAGATGATGGGTAACCATTTAAAACAAATCCACAAATCACAAGACCAACAAAACCAGCATAACCATGTACTGCTACAGCACCAACTGCATCATCGATTTTGAACTTACGTTCAACCCAGTAATGTAGTTTGTATGCAATAACAACACCGATCATACCAATGATCATTGCTTGAATTGGATGATATAAATCATTTCCAGCTGAAGCACAGATGACACCTGCTAGTCCACTTGAGTAAGTCCAGAAAGGATCACCTTTAGCAATCCAGTATCCAGCTAATAACCCACCTGATAATGACATCAAGAAGTTAAAAGTAATACCACTAAGTGTAGTAGGGGTTACATATATATTTGTAGCTGTCCAGTATGTTACACCTTCCATTCCATATTCAGGTCCAAGATCAAATATCGGTATATTACATGCCGCATAAAATCCCCAGAAACCAGTATAGATTAAGAATAATCCAACTGTAACTAACCAAGGGTTTCTTGGCCCTATATTTCTTGGCTCACCACTTGATGAGAATTTTCCAATTCTTGGTCCTAAAACCATAAGAACACCTAAAGCAAATCCACCCGCAATTGCGTGAATTACTCCTGATGCATAAGCATCGTGATATCCTAAAATTTTTAGCATCCAGCCATCAAAGTGCCATCCCCAAGCAGCATCAATTACCCAGAAACACGAACCTATTGCAATTGCTAAAATTCCAAATGCAAAAGTTGTAATTCTTTCAATGATTGCTCCTGAAACAATAGAAGCAGCTGTCCATGAAAATAGTAAGAACGCAGCCCAGAATACACCACTTATGTGGTCACCTAAATTAATAGCCATGAATTCTGAGTTAGCCAAATACCATTTAGCACTAAAAGTACTTTCATCGGTTATCAATGCAGCACTTTCATTCATTATTGAAGGT
Source organism: Candidatus Pelagibacter bacterium nBUS_25 (assembly GCF_051200975.1). NCBI lineage: Bacteria > Pseudomonadati > Pseudomonadota > Alphaproteobacteria > Candidatus Pelagibacterales > Candidatus Pelagibacteraceae > Candidatus Pelagibacter > Candidatus Pelagibacter bacterium nBUS_25. Next base: position 313,888 of record NZ_CP172846.1, read on the forward strand.
GCAATTCCAGGTCCTGTTGGAAATGCCCAGTAAATCCACCAACCAAAGAAAAACCAAGTTACTGTTACCAAAGGTATCAGCATTGTATTTTTCATAAGAGTATGTTGGTGATGTTTGTATCGAGAAGCTCCAACTTCATACATACAGAAACCGACGTGAATTAAAAACATCAGTACCACTGTTACCCAGTAGTAAAATTCTGTAAATATGGTTGTAAGAGCACCTAACTGATCAGTCATAATCTCTCTCCCATATTAGTTTATTGAACCCTATAAAATTTTGTAAGGTGTGACAAACAAAACAATGCTTAAAAACCTAGCGTGAACACTAGGTTTTTAATTAAATATCAACTTAAGATTGTTTTATTAGAATTTTAAGTAAGCTTTTTTCAAATCAACAAGAGGATGTTTTGGAGACATTTGAAACTTAACCAAAAGTTCTCTTGCAATCATATCTCTATCTTGTTGGTTGTTAGGAAGTTTAATAGATTTTGGAATAGTAACCCAGCCATTTGCGTTTCTACAAAATACAGCTGGTTTTCCTTCTTCATAACCCATATGAACATCTTCTAACCAGTTAAGATCATCCCAACCCATAGCTTCTACATATTTTTTAAGAAATGGAGTAATTCTTTTATAATCAGGAAGTAAGTTTACATCATATCTATAACCAATATGTTGGCCAATTAGTTTTTCTCTTGCTGTTTCTTTAAAAGTACCAAGCTTTAGTTTTTTCTCTTTTTTAACTTTGCTTTTTGCTTTAGTTTTTTTTGTTTTTTTCTTAGCCATAGTTACCTCTATATTTTGTGATAGTTATCAACACCAACTGTATAGTTTGTTCCAGCTAATGGAACTTTTGCTAAAGCAGATGCTTCCGTAGTTAATGCAGCTAAATCTTCAGGCTCTAAAGAGTGAATATTAGTTTTACCACATGCTCTTGCTAAAAGTTGAGCTTCTAACGTCATTGAATGAAGATAGTTGTAAACTCTAAGTGCAGCATCATCAGGATTTAATCTTGCTCTTAGTTTAGGGTCTTGTGTTGCAACACCAACTGGACAACGACCAGTATGACAGTGATAACATTCACCAGCTTTTACACCCATTTCTTTTTCAAAGTTAGCTTCTGGGATATCTTTATTACAGTTTAAGGCGATCATTGATCCAGTACCTATTGCAATTGCATCAGCACCTAACGCTAAAGCTTTTGCCATATCAGCACCATCTCTTACACCACCCGCATAAATTAAAGTAACTTTTCCAGTTTTACCTACATCGTCGATTGCTCTTCTTGCTTCTCTGATAGCAGCTATTCCTGGAATACCAGTATTTGCAGCTGCGATATGAGGTCCTGCACCAGTTGAACCTTCCATTCCATCTAAGTAGATAGAATCTGGATCACATTTTGCAGCCATACGAACATCATCATAAACTTTTGATGCACCAAGTTTTAACTGAATTGGCACTTTGTTTTTTGTTAATTGTCTTAATTCTTCAACTTTTAAAGCTAAATCATCTGGACCTAACCAGTCAGGGTGTCTAGCAGGTGATCTTTGATCGATACCTGAAGGTAATGATCTCATCTCAGCTACTTGGTCAGTTACTTTTTGACCCATTAAGTGTCCACCCATTCCAACTTTTTGACCTTGACCAATGAAAACTTCAATTCCATCTGCAAGTTGAGCGTGATGTGGATTAAAACCGTATCTTGATTGAATACATTGGTAGTACCATTTTTCAGAATATCTTCTTTCATCAGGTATCATTCCACCTTCTCCTGAACAAGTTGCACTACCAGCCATAGTAGCTCCTCTTGCTAAAGCAGTTTTTGCTTCATAAGAAAGTGCTCCAAAACTCATACCAGTAATGTAAACAGGTATATCAAGTTCAATTGGGTTTTCACATCTTGGTCCAATTACAGTCTTAGTTTCACATTTTTCTCTGTAACCTTCGATTACAAATCTTGTAAGTGTTCCAGGTAGAAAAACTAGATCATCAAATGTTGGAATTTTTTTCATTAATGCCATTCCACGCATTCGGTATCTGCCTAACTGAGATTTGATATGAATATCGTCTATTACCTCAGGAGTAAAAATAGCATTATGACCTAATAAACTTTTATTTCTTTTCCCATCTTCATATGCATGAACGTCTGCTTTTCCACCAACGCCCTTACCATTTTTTTTTGTTTTTTTCTTAGGCATTAAATTGCTCCTTTCTTCTCTGTAGGTTCTAAATTATCGTAATTCCAAAGTTTTTTACCAGCTACAATTTTTTTCATTTTACTTACATCAAAATTTTCACCGATTTCTGCAACTTTTAATTTTCGTTTTAACCAGTCTTGGTCACTTTTTGAAAGATCAGCATCAACAGCATCACTACCATATGAGCCAATACTTCCGCCAACAAAAATAGTACCATCATACATAGAGTCACCTAAATTTATTCCAACATCCCCAAGAATAATTATTCTACCTCTTTGCATCATGAAACCTGTAAATGCACCAGCGTCACCACCAACAATAATAGTTCCACCTTTCATATCAATACCAGTTCTAGCACCAACACTACCTTTGCAAATTAAGTCTCCACCTCTGATAGCTGCTCCAAAACATGATCCTGCATTTTTTTCGATTACAACTTTACCAGCCATTAAGTTTTCAGCACAAGACCAACCAACTCTACCATTAATTCTAACAGTAGGGCCATCACATGAACCCATACCAAAATAACCTAAACTTCCTTCAAAAATTAAGTTTAATTTATTCAAAATTCCAACACCTAAACTATGTTTTCCTTGTGGGTTTTTAATAACAATAGTTCCATAACCTTGACTCATTAAATTATCGATTTCCTTATTAGCTTCTGGAGCCGACATATCTTTTACATCAAGATCTGTTCTTTTATTGAAATCAACATCATAAGTACCAAAGTAATAAAAGTTTTCAGCTTCATCAGGGTTAAAAAACTTTTGTTGAGTTCTTCCTGTTAAAACTTCGCTGTGCATACCCATTGACTGGGCTTTTGATTTTTTCTCGCTTGTTTTTAGATTTGCCATACTTTTACCTCTCCATCAAATGGATCATATGTATCAATTTCTTGCGGTAAAACTGATCTGATCGCTATTTCTTCTGAACCCATTGCAACTAAATCATCTGACTCGTAGAGCACTAGTGGCTTTGCTGCCATAGTATCTTTTGCCATTCCTAACGAGTCGCTTGTTGCAACAAAATAAGTGAATACTCCATCAAGTCCTGTTAAAGAGTCTCTCATACCTTCTTCAAGACTTGCTCCTTCTCTCATTTTTTGAGCAATATAAACTGCGATTAATTCTGAGTCACACTCAGACATAAATCTCATGCCTTTATTCTCTAATGCTCTTCTATTGTTCCAATAATTTGTAAGCTGTCCGTTATGAACCACTGATACATCGCTAAAAGGATAACCCCAAAAAGGGTGTGCTGATTTAATATCAACACCAGATTCTGTTGCCATTCTAGCATGACCAATTGCATGAGTTCCAACAAGTTTATCTAATGAATATCTATCACAAACTGCTTTAGCATTTCCAAGATCTTTAATTACTTCCAACGATTTTCCCATTGAAAGAATTTCAACTCCTGGGATACTTTCAATTTTTTGAGAAAAATCTAATAGATCTTTTTTATCATAAGAAATTTCATATCTTAGTGAATAGGGTAGAGTTCTTTCCTCTTTAAGAACTTTAGCCCCTAACTCTGCTAAATATTGATCTACTATCTTTTTTCTTTCATCGTAAACTGAAACATCTTCCATAATTGATGAACTTCCTTCACCAACATTTTCTCCAACTTTGAAACGCATGATAAAATTTTTACCATCTGTATCACCGTATAGAGCGTAACCTGTTGAGTCTTCACCTCTATGCTTTAATGCTTGAAGCATGCCTTGTAATTCACTTCCAACATTTGAGGATTTTCCTCTATGAATTAAACCTGCAATTCCACACATATATTTTACCCCTTTTATTTATTTTTAAGACCTACGGTAGACAATCAAGATAAGTGTCCAGATCCCATTGAGTTGTTGCACCTAAAAATCTTTCCCATTCATCATTTTTATACCAATGAAATACTTTGTACATTTCATCTGGCATAGCTGATTTAATAACCTCATCCTCAGCTAAACGGTCAAGTGCTTGACCAAGACTTAAAGGTAATTTTTTAACTTCTTTACCAGCTGCTTGAGCTTCGTACATACTTCTAGACTTTGGTTTTCCTGGATCAATGTTGTTTGATATCCCATCTTCGAAACATTTTAATAATCCTGAACCCATCAAGTAAGGATTATGCATCGAGTCAACTGAACGATATTCAAATCTTCCTGGTGCTGATACTCTTAATCCACAAGTTCTATTTTGATATCCCCAGTCTGCATAAACTGGTGCCCAAAAACCTGTATCCCATAATCTTCTATAAGAGTTTACTGTTGATGATCCGATAGCAGTCAAAGCACCCAAGTGCTTCATAACACCACCAATAGCTTTTAATCCAACTTTACCTGGTAACTGGACATCTTTAGTATCTGGCATAAAAGTATTTGTTCCACCCTCAACATAAGTAAATACTTCGTCCATTGCAGGGATAGATTTATGAGATAATTTATTAACTTTATCTTTTCCACCTTTCCACAAAGACATGTTGGTGTGACAACCACTTGCAGACACACCCATAAAAGGTTTTGTCATAAAGCAAGCAATCAAATTAAATTCTCTAGCAACTTGAGCACAAATTTGCCTATAAGTTGAAAGTCTGTCTGCATTTCTTAAAACATCATCGTACATCCAGTTTAATTCTAATTGACCTGGTGCATCTTCATGGTCACCTTGAATCATATCAAGACCCATGGCTCTTGCATATTTCATTACTTGCATGAAAACAGGCCTTAAAGACTCAAATTGATCTATGTGATAACAATAGGGTTTAGAAAAACCTTTGCCAGTTGGCGTTCCATCCTCATTTTTAGTTAGCCACATCATTTCTGGTTCAGTTCCAACTCTTAACTGATATCCATGTTTTTTCTTAAATTCTTGAGCGTGAATTCTTAGGTTTCCACGGCAATCTGAGGTTAAATGAGCACCTGGATTATCTCTTTCTTCTCTGTTTCTAAAACAAGTAACAAATACTCTTGCAACTTTTTTATCCCAAGGCAACTGACAAAAAGTTTCTGGATCTGGAATTCCAACTAATTCTTTTGCTTCTGGACCATACCCAATATAATTTCCGTGACGATCAACAAATAAGTTTGCTGTTGCACCATAAACTAATTGAAATCCTTTTTCACAAGTTCTTTCCCAGTGATCAGTAGGAATACCTTTACCTACAACTCTTCCAGTAACAGAAATAAATTGAAAAAAAATATATTCAATACCAAGTTCATTAATCTTAGCTCTAACTTGCTTTACTAACTTTGCTCTACCTGGTTGATTAACGTGTTTGTCTAGATCAGTCATTATTTTCATCCCCCAATGAATTTTATTTATTCAAAGTTAGCTGAAAAACTTATTAGTGTCTAGGCTTGAAGTTTAACTCCAAGGGAACGGACTGTTCGATGTAGGGTGAAGTTCACCTTTCTCGTAACGGTTGAATCTAAACGGTTTCAATAAATCACTCTCAGTACCAAGAATTTCTTTTGCAACAAGTTCACCCACACCAATCATTTTATAACCGTGATTAGCATCAGCAATCATGTAAACGTTTTCTAAAAATCTATCAAAGATTGGAAATGAGTTCTGGCGTCATACATCCAAGACCACCAGATGGTCCTTTTCTATAAAGATCTGATTTACCTTCAAATCTTTTTTGGCAATGAGCTAATGCAGAACACCACATATCATTAAATGCTTCAGTAGTTTGAAATTCTGGTGAGTTTAAACCGTATGGATCTACATTAACTTTATCAAAATGTTTATCAACTATGTATGGAGAAGTTCCACCTTGAACTCCCAAACCTTCAATATCAGGTTTATAATAAATTCCCCAAATTTCTTCTGTAATTAATTTTTTTGTTTTGTCTGAGTACAATGGCGCAGTAGAGTCAACGTGGATTACTGGTGGTTGTTTTCCATTATTCATCTTTAAAAAATCTGGCTCAACACCAATTACACCTTCTTGAAGCATCCAATATGTCCACATATCAGTTTCGTGAAACTTACCATCTTTGTCTTTAATATTAGCTTTCTTAGGAAGTTCTAACATGTTCCAAAAGTCTCTAGCCCATGGACCTGCTCCAACAACTACTTGTTCACACTCTATTGTACCTTTGTCAGTTTCAACTCCTGTAACTGCTTTACTATTACTACCTCTTTTAAATCCTTTAACTGTTACACCCTTCATAACCTGGACTCCATTTGAAGTAGACTTGTCTTCAAGTGCTCTAATTGAGTCTTTATTAAATGCGTACCCACCTTTTTTTTCATGAAGAACTGAAGTAATGCCTTGAGCTTGCCAATCATCAAACATACCTTTCATGTAATCCATGCAATCTTTTTCACCTTCAATAAATTCTGATTCGTAACCAATTGCTTTTTGTTGTTCATAGATAGTTGCAACATCTTCGTGCATTACTTCTGGTGAAATTTGTAAATAACCTACTGGGTTATATTTAAATGCTTTAGGATCGCTCTCCCAAACAGAAACAGAGTGAGCCATTAATTCTCTCATAGCTGGTTGGAAGTAATTATTTCTAACAACTCCACAAGCAATACCACTTGCTCCAGCTGCAATATCTTTTTTTTCAAGAACTACAATGTCGCCAGGATTTTTATAAGTCTCTGAAAGTTTCCAGGCTGTACTTAAACCGTGGATACCACCGCCTATAATTACTACTTTTGCTTTTGATGGTAATGTTGACATAACAAAACACTATTTTTTGAAACAAGTAATTAATATAATTTTTTATAGAACTAAAAATTATATATAAAATTTATATATTTTAAAAAATTTCAAAAAAAACTGGCTAATAACTTATGTTTTTTAAGGTGGTTAAATAATCATTAAACTCATTAATAAAGGACTCGCTTGGCATAATATTTTTTATTCTCTGATCAGTTGAAGTTTTTTCTAATCTAAAGAATCCTTTTTCACAAGCTTCGGTAATTATAAGAGCTGATTTTGGCCGAGAGGTTTTAAATAGTTTTGTTTTAAGTTCCTCAACAGATAATTTTTTATTTTCTTTGTATGCCGACATTACTAATAGCATCATATGATAGTGAGAAGGTGATTTTCTAAAAAAATAGTTGCTTGATGTATGGGATTGTTTCATCTGATCTTCCCAAAAGTTTAATAGAGTTTTTTTATCCTTAGGCATTAAATTTATGCTCTTACTCTAGATTTTGTTGGATCGTAGAATGGAAAAGCAATAACCTTAGCACCAATTCTTTTTTGATGACCATCTAGTTTCCCTATTTCAACTTCAGTTCCAATTTCAGAATATTTTACATCTATTCTACAAAGAGCAATATTCTTTCCAAGTTTTGGAGAAAGCATAGCACTAGTTATGACGCCAATTTGTGCACGACCTATGTGAACGCAGTCTCCGTGAACCGCTGGTTCGTGGCCGACTAACTCTAGTCCTACTAATTTTTTTTGTGGATTTGCTTTTCTCTTAATTAATTCTTCTTTGCCGATAAAATCATCTTCTTTTGTTTTAAGTGGAACGGTAAAACCAATTCCAGCTTCAAAAGGATCTGTTTGATCATCAAATTCATAGCCATAAAAGATTAGTCCAGCTTCAATACGAACCATGTCTAAAGCCTCTAAACCAAGCGGTGTGATATCAAACTCTTTTCCTGCTTCCCAAACTTTATCCCAAACTTCAGCGGCATCTTTTGGATGGCACCAGATTTCGTATCCAAGTTCACCAGTGTAACCTGTTCTTGAAATAACAATTGGTGTTCCAGTTTCATGATCTATTCGTGCAATATTAAATCTAAACCACCCAAGTTCAGTTATTGATGGCTGAATTGGAGCTGTCCAAACAAATTTTTCTAAAATTTTTCTGCTATTAGGTCCTTGAACAGCAATATTATGAATATGATCCGTAGCTGATTTGATCCAAACTTTATAGTTTTTCTTTTTAGCTTGTTCTTTTAACCATTCACCACTGTACTCATCTCCACCAATCCATCTAAAGTTATCCTGTCCAAATTTAAATAAAGTACCATCATCTAACATGCATCCATTTTCATAACACATAGCAGTGTAAACAACTTGTCCAACTGATAGTTTTTTAACATTTCTTGTTAAAGTATATTGCATTAGGTTTTCAGCATCTGGTCCTAAAATTTCAAATTTTCTTAATGGCGAAAGATCTGTTGCTATCGCACTTTCTCTACATGCGTTATATTCTTTTATCGTTCCAGAATTTGTAAAATTATTAGCTAGCCAAAAACCTTTATATTCAACAAAGTTTCTAGTTAGTTCAGATGTTTTTTTATGAAAACCTGTCTCTTGAGTAAGTTTTGGTTCAGCGTCTGTTTTCATTCTAAATGCAATTGCTTTTGAGTATTTTTCATTCTTTGCATAAGTTCTAACAAATATATCTGTAGGGTTCCAGCCATTTGCAGCATCAACATCACAAGGACAAGCGGATGAAACACATGTTAAATCTTTCAGAGCTCTGAACAAAACATAATCACCAGGTCTTGACCAGGGTTCATCAAATGTTGCAACATTATTTGCATCTATTGCTGTATTAAAAAAAAGATTTATAGCTGACCAACTTTTTCTAGCATTAACATCATATTTTTCTAATTCCTTATTAAAATTATCAGTACAATTAATATGACCCATGTAACCCAAATCTTCGTAGTATTTTGAAGTACAGGCTAGATTAAAAGTATCATGTCTTCCAACAGTATCTCTAACCACTTCAACCATTGCCTCATGATCACCATCATAAAATTTTGAAAATAAACCTGGACCAGGGTAAGCGCTACCCATAAAAGTTCTAGTTGCTTTATCATCAATAATACTTTCAACACCATCATTTAATTTATGAGTATCAAAAGCTAAAAAATCAGAGCATTGCCTTCCTCCTGTATCAATTATTTGAATATACTCCCCAGCTTTAACTTCATAAGTTTCTGCAGTTCTTCTTTTAACAAGTTGCTCAACTAATGGATCACTTAAAGGATCAGGTAAAATAAATTGCTCTTCTGTTTCTGAAAATTGGGCTTTATTTAAAAAGATTGTTAGATCAGTTGGTGGATTTTGTTCGTGAACATTGAGAGGATTACCAGGTGCTGCAATCAAAACAAAACATTTATCTTTTGCTAATAAAGTTATTTTTTCTCCCATTACACAATCTTCATTAAAAATAATTGAAGACTTGGCTTTATTTAATTCAAAGCTCTTTTTTTTGAATATTTTCGAAATTTTTTCATCATTAGCTATAGCTCTTTTTGAAAAATCTGCGTTTGAATTTTCTTTTAAATTTAATATTGATAAATCTGATTTCCCCTTGGAATTAAAAACAATTATTTCACAAACTTGTTTTCCTTCATCATTAATAATTTCGATTTTATCTTCTTGAGAAACTTCAATTACAGATAAACCGCCACCCTTAACATAATATCTTTCAACTCCTGGTGGTAAAACTCTTAATCCAGGATTTTTGATATTATAGCTAGTTCCTAACATCTACAGTGCTTTTTTAATATTTTATTAACCATAATATAATCATAGGGGATTGACTATAAATTTAATAAGTGAGAACATACTTTATTAAACTTAATATTAAGGGAGATAGAATATGAAGAAGAATCAATTGCCGATAATAATCGGTGCGGTCGTAATAGTTGTTGCCGCAATTTTTTTCATGCAAGGTGGAGACAAAACTGCCAAAAAAGGTGGTGATAGTGCTCAACCAATAATTATTGCTACTCATAACTGGTCAAGTCAAATTGTAATGGCTCATGTTATTGGTGGAATTTTTGAAAGCATGGGTAACAATGTAAGTTACGTAAATACAGACTCACAAGCTGTTTACGAATCAATTCGTATTGGTGATGTAACTCTAGCACATGAAGTATGGGAATCTGCTTTTGGTAAATCATTCACTACAGCACTAGACAAAGGTGGAATTGTTGATTGGGGTGATCACGAAGCAAGAACTCTTGAAGATATGGGATATCCTAACTGGGTTACGGATAAGGATTTATGCCCTGGGTTACCAGATTGGACTGCTTTAAAGAATCCAGACTGTGCTGCAAACTTTGCAACACCGGATTCAGGTGGAAAAGGAAGAATGTTAGAAGGTCCACAAACTTGGCACGGAGATTTAATACCTCAGAGGGTTGATGCTCTTGGGTTAGGAGATCTTTGGACAGTTAAATTTGCTGGAAGTGCAGATGCACTTTGGGCAGAACTTAAGGCTGCTGAGAAAGAAGGAAGAGGAACTATAATATTCAACTGGACTCCAAACTTTACGGATGGAAAAGGTTTCACATTTATTGACTTTCCTCCATATTCTGCTGGTTGTAGACCAGAAGATGGTGGTGATGGAAAATGTGGATCTCCAGATGGTTATTTGAAAAAAGCTGTAAATGAGGATTTTCCTAATACTCATCCAGGTGCAGCTGCAGTTTTCAAAAAAATGTCATTTTCAACAAGTCACATCGGAGCAATGGCTGCTTTAGTTGATGAAGATAAAATGACACATGAAGATGCTGCAAAAAAATGGTTAGCAGACAATAAAAGTGTTTGGGAACCATTTACTAAATAAAGTAAAAAAATAATTGTAAAATCTCCCCCAACAAATTTGGGGGGGATTTTTTTATGTAAGTAAATCTAGTGAAGTTTCAAATTATAAATTTTATTAAAAAAATGACGAAGTGCTCTATTTATATATTTTTAAGCCTGTTTATTTTTAATTTATCCTTAGCAAAAAATATCGACATACAAGAAGATATTGAAATTGGTTATGTATGCGAGCTAGAAAAAAAAATACTTAAGAACTCAGAGTATAATTATAAAACTTTTTTAGCAAAAGATTTAAATGAAAAAAATTTAGATCAATTAAAGATTGATGCAAAGCAACCTGAAAAACTTTCGATTAATGGATTATCAGTATTTCTCTCTGAAAATACAAAGTTTGATGTAAAGGTTGTTAATAAGGATATAGTTTTATTTAAAGCTTTTGATAATGACAAAAATTACTCCGAGTCTGGTATAATTAATAGAAAATCGGGTGAATTAGTTCATGAAATTACAAAAGATTTAAAAAGTGAAAATTTTGAAAAGGATATTTTTTTTTATGTATGTAGCTAAAATGAAAAAATATATTTTTTATATAACTTTGAGTTTTTTAATCGCAACTTTAGCATCAGCTCGAAAAACAGGCTGTGAAGGAGACTGTGAAAATGGTTTTGGTAAATGGACCTATACAGACAAAACAACTTATGAAGGAAATTGGGTAGGAACACAAAAACATGGACAGGGTGTTGAAACTTGGCCCAATGGATACATTTATAAAGGTGAATTTAAAAATAGTGAATGGAGTGGTCAGGGAGTTTTAACTTTTCCAGACGGCTCTATCTACGAAGGGGAATGGGCCAACGGCTTTATGAATGGAAGGGGTAAATTTATTTGGTCTGATGGAAAAGAAAAAGTAGGAATTTGGAAAAATGGCAAAATACAAGAATAATTATGATTGATAGATATTTGAATAAATTTAAAGGACTGTTGCCTGAGCCTATTCAACAATTTGGTGGTCTTGTTTTATTAACATTTATTGTAATTTTTTCTTTTGGTATTTTAAATATTTTTTTTGGTCAAGGTGAAGAACTGGTAGAAAAAATGAAAAAGGAAGAAGCAAGAATTGCTGAGGCAAACAAACTAAGTAAAATAATCTCCACACTACCATCTGGTATTTTAACTTTTTATGAAGGAAGTGATCATTACAAATTATCTAAAGAGCAATATGAAACAGTATGCAAAATAACAAAAATTATCCCCCAACGAGCTGTTATGGGTGCGAATTTAATAAATTTTAAAGCAAAGCAAATATATACTACCAATGGCAATCAAATAGCCAAAACATTTGTAAATTGGGATAAAGAAAACAGCAAGTGTATTGCTGGTTTTGTTTTAAGTGGAAGCATGAATGGTGGGGAAAAAGAGAAAATTACTGTTAGTGGAGAAGTTTTAAATTTTTTAAGCACAGGAATTGATACCAGAGTTTATTTTATTAAAAATTTTTAAAGGAGGAAAACAATAAATTGAAATAATATAAAAAGTGTATTTTATTTTTATTTCGTATAACTTATTAAAACAATATGACCAATACTGTTATCAAATGTGAGTCTGTTTACAAAATTTTTGGAGCAAATGCAGAAAAGATGCTTCAAGAAGCAAATGGAAACGTTAATGCAAAAACATTTCAAGAAAATGGATGTATAGTTGGAGTAAATAATGCTTCCTTTGAAGTCTCAAAAGGAGAAATGTTAGTTGTAATGGGTTTATCAGGCTCTGGAAAATCAACTTTATTAAGATGTATTTCAAGATTAACAGACGCAACAGGTGGAAAAATTTTTATTGAAGGTCAAGATTTACTTTCATTAAATAATAAAGAGCTAATAGATATTAGAAGAAATAAAATGGGGATGGTATTCCAAAGTTTCGCATTACTTCCACATAAAACAGTTTTAGAAAACATTGCATTTCCTCTTCAAATAAAAGGAATTGAAGATCAAGAAAGCATAAATAAAGCTATGGACATGGTTAAACTTGTTGGCCTTGATGGAAGGGAAAATTATTTTCCAAGAGAACTTTCTGGTGGGCAACAGCAAAGAGTAGGAATCGCTCGGTCTTTAGCTGTTGAACCTGATATCTGGTTTTTAGATGAACCGTTTTCAGCATTAGATCCATTAATTAGAAAAGAAATGCAAGATGAGTTTTTAAGGCTTCAAGAAAAATTACAAAAAACAATTATGTTTATTACTCATGATTTTGATGAAGCATTAAAGCTTGCCGATCGAATTGCAATTATGAAAGATGGAATAATAGAGCAGCTTGATACACCAGCAAATATTGTTTTAAATCCAGCAACTGAGTATGTCAGAAAATTTACCGAAGAAGTTCCTAGAGAAAAAGTATTAAAGATAGAAGATATTATGGATAAACCCCATAATGAAAATTTAAGTGAATTAAAAGTTTCAAAAGATGAAATAATTGAAAATGTTGCTGAAAAGATTTTAAACCAAGAAAGATCTGTTGGTGTAATAGATAAAAATAATCAAATTGTTGGAACTGTTCATCCTTCAAAAATAATTAATACTGTGTTTGGTGGAAAAAAAAATAATGATTAAAATATGGAATTATTAAAAAAATATCCAAAGTTATTTCAATGGCTATTTTTGTTGATTGTATTTTTTTCACTATGCTTTGCAATTGACGTCCCAGAAACTTACAAATTTATAAGAGGCCAAGCAGAATTTATTAAAGACCCAAATCAAAGTACCTACACACTGTTTGGTGCAGAAGTAAGATATTATGCATTTGATGTTTTTTGGAGATTACCACCTCTTTTGGGATGGTTGCCTATTTGGATAAATGACTCTTTATTTTTTTTGATGAATGAGTGGATGCCAATGGAGTTTTGGAATGAAAATACTCAATCATACAAAACTAGGCCTTTAGTTCTTCAATTAACACGAAATATAACAGCGTTTATGACATTTCTAATTGAACTAATTAGAGAAGTTATATTAGGAGGAGTTCAAACAGTTGTAGCATTTACTAGTTGGGATTGGATAGGAGCAAATCCATGGGCAAAATTACCAGGTTTACCTTGGACCATTGTTGCAGCGGGAGCAGTAATACTTGGTTATAATTTGAGTGGAAAAGGCTTAGCTTTATTTGCTGGTATAGTCATGATTTATATTTCCATATTTGGCCAATGGAAACCATCAATGCAAACTCTCTCTTTTATATTGGTTGCAGCACCACTATCTTTTATTTTTGGTTTGGGTCTAGGTATTGCAGCATTTAAAAGTAAACGAGTTGAAAAAGCTTTGTATCCAATACTTTTAGTTATGCAAACTATGCCTCAATATGCTGTATTAGTTCCTGCAATTGTTTTATTTGGTGTAGGCGATCATGCGGCTGTAATCATAACGATGGTTGTAGCAGTTCCACCAATGATATTATTAACTTTACTAGGCCTTAGAGGTATACCTCCTGAAGTTATTGAAGCTGGTAGAATGAGTGGATGCACAAATTCTCAACTCATGTTCAAAGTATTAATTCCAACTGCAAGAAGAGATATTTTAATAGGAGTAAACCAAGTGATTATGGTGTGTTTCTCTATGGCTGTTATTTCAGCTTTTATCGGTGCGAAAGGTTTAGGGTTTAATTTGTTACTTGCGCTAAACCAATTAAATATTGGATTAGCACTTGAGGCGGGTTTGTGTATTAGTTTGATTGCAATATTATTAGATAAATTATCTTTAGCTTGGGCAAATAAACAAATCGATTATTTTGGTAATCTAACTTTTTTCGAGCAACACAAAAATAGTATTTTTTTTGGTGGCGCAGTATTAATTGGAATTATACTTGCTTTTGTGGGTTCTTTTTTCTTTAAAGAGGGTTTTAATTATCTATATGAAATTCCACACAACAAAGGAATATCAACAGCAGATTTTTGGAACAAAGGTGTTGATTGGGTTTGGGATACTTTCTTTCAAACTTTAAAAATATTTAATACCTGGTTAATTACAGAAGTTCTTCAGCCAATGAGAGCTTTATATTTAAGGATGCCAGCTGTTGCTACTTTAGTTTTAGTTATTGGTGCTGGTTATATAATTGGTGGAATACGTTCAGCTTTCGTAGTGGGTGGATTAACATTATTTATAGCACTTAGTCCTTGGTGGGATAGAGCTTTAGTAACCACTTATATGGCAACATTTGGCGTAATTATTTCTTGTGCTATTGGCTTCACAGTTGGAACTTTATGTTTTCAAAACAAATATACTACTAATTTTATGTTGGGGGTTTGTGATATTTTTCAAACTTTTCCTTCATTTGTATATTTGATTCCGGTAATGATGCTTTTTGGTGTTACCGATACATCGGTATTAATCGCAGTAATCGTCTATGCAACGATACCCGCAACAAGGTACACAATTGAGGGATTAAGAAGTGTTCCAGCTTCATTGCATGACGCCGGCTCAATGTCAGGTGTAACGAAACTACAAAGATTGATGAAAATAGAATTTCCATTAGCTTTTCCTCATATGATGCTTGGTTTAAACCAAACAATTGTATTTGCTTTATTTATGGTAATTATTGGGGCATTTATTGGAACAGAGGATTTAGGACAATATATCTTAAAAGCCCTATCTGATAAAAAGGGTGCTGGAATAGGATTAACGCTTGGTGTTTGTGTAGCTTTTATAGGTTTGGTGTTTGATCATTTAATTCGAACATGGGTAGATCAACGAAAAAAACACTTGGGCATCAACTAGGATAAATACTCGACCTCAGAAAAACGATCTGTTGGAAAAATCCAATAAAATTCTAAAGTTTCTTTTCCGTTATTTTTTAAAGCATGTTTTGCATTCCCGGCTATATAAACTACATCACCTTTCTTAATTTCTTCTAGCTCACCAGACTTATTTAATGTTCCACTACCATTAGTCACCACATATATCTCTGCGGGCGAATGATAATGTAGAGTTAAATCTCCTCCTGGGGCTATTTCAGCAAAACCAAGAGAAAGTCCAGAACTTTCTGTATAGTCTGCATCTATTAAGAATTTCCATCTTACACCTGGATATTTCTCAGTTGTTTGCCATTTTTGATCAGAAATTGATTTAAGATTTTTTACAAACAACATATCTTTAAAATAATAGTGATAAAAAATTATTTTATGTATGCCTTCATGGAATCATCTAACTCATCTAGCCATTCTGTATGATGTAAAGGAGATTTATTTCCAGTAATTAGAGATTTATAACTATTATTTCTAAAAGTCATAATATCTTCATGTTTATGATGCTCCCACTCCATAAAAGTTTTATTTACTCCCTCTATATCAAAATCAGGATAATCTGTAGCCTCAATAAGTTCTTTTGTATAATCACCTTGGAACCAAATCTTTTGCTCATCGTCTTGTAACGAATCTTCTCTTTTTTTCCATTCAAGACTATTTTTTGTCATTTCATCTTTTGAAGGTAATGAAATTTTTCCAAGAATAAAATCTCTTGCATACCAAGCTTGAGCATCAAACATATTAAAAGTATAAAATTGATCCTGCATACCTAAATACATCATCTTAGGGTTAGATTCCCAAAATATTCCTTTATATAAATTAAGAGGCCATAATAAATTGCTGGTTTTTAATTTAAGCTCTTCTTCAAGAAAAGGAAAATGATGCAAATATCCAGTACATAAAATTATGGCATCCACCTTTTTTTTTGATCCATCTTTAAAGTGAACAGTGTTATCTGGATCAGCTTTTATTAACAAAGGTGCTTGAGTAATTTTATCAGGCCAATGATAATTCATTGGTGCAGTTCTGTGACTAATTGTTATAGATTTGCATCCATATTTGTAACATTGAGATGCAATATCTTCTGAGGAATAACTTGTACCTACAATCAAAATATCTTTGTTTTTAAATTCTAACGCATCTCTAAAATCATGTGCGTGCATTACTCTTCCTCCAAAAGTAGAAAGTCCTTCAAACTCAGGCACATTGGGAGTGCTAAAGTGTCCTGAAGCACACACAACATAATCAAATTCTTCGCTATAGGTTTCTTTTTTGACTAAATCTTCAACTGAAACAGTGAATAGTTTACTGTCTTTGTTGTAACTAACCCAACGAACAGAAGTTCTAAATCTTACTTGTTTTTTAAAATCTGATTTAGCAAGTCTGCCACGTATATAATCCAATATTACTTCTCTTGGAGGATAAGATCCAATAGGTTTTCCAAAATGTTCATCGAAAGAATAATCTGAAAACTCAAGGCATTCTTTTGGCCCATTGGACCAAAGATATCTATACATACTACAATGTACAGGTTCTCCATACTCATCAGTTCCAGTTCTCCAGCTATAATTCCATAACCCTCCCCAATCTTCTTGTTTTTCAAAGCAAACTACTTCAGGAATTTTTTCACCTTTTTTTTGAGCTGACTCAAAAGCTCGTAGTTGAGCTAAACCAGAAGGTCCTGCACCGATAATTGCAACTTTTGTCATGAAATTTCTCCAACTTTGTTAATTTTATAAGATTAGTTTACTAACAAAATGATAAAAATTGCAATAAAATAAATTTCTATAAATAAATAAAATCTTGTAACGGTTGTATTAATTAATTGGTAAACTTTAGTTTAATTTAGCTTATGAAAAAAATAGTTATAATTGGTGCTGGTGCAATGGGGTCTGCTTTTGCGGTCCCATGTCTGGATAATAAAAATGATGTTACAATTGTTGGAACACATTTGGAAGACAACCTAATTAAAAGTATCAATTCTAACAACCATATCCACCCAGCACTAAAAACACAATTACCAAAAGAAATTAAATTTGAGCAATTTGAAAAATTACAAAATATTTTAAAACAAAATATTGATATTATAGTTTGCGGAGTAAGTTCAGTAGGTATTGAATGGTTTGTTCAACAAATTTCAAAAGATTATAAAAAGAAAATACCAATTGTATTATTGACCAAGGGTTTATCCATAGTAGACAATGAACTTTCTACACTTTCAGACAAAATTAAAAATCTTTTAGAAAGAGAAGGTCATTCTGAAATAAATATTTCAGCCATCAAAGGACCATGTTTAGCTGCAGGATTAGCAAATAAAATGAGAACAGGAACAGTTATTGCAAATAAAAACTTAAAAGAAAGTCAGTTCCTAAAAGAAACAATCTCAACAAACTATTACTCTACTGAAATCTCAGAAGATATAAATGGTGTTGAATTATCAGGAGCAATAAAGAATATTTACTCAATGCTAATTGGAGCATCTGAAGGCTTGAGCAATCCCAAAGCATCAAAAGATATTCAGTCAAAATATTTTTTAAATACTGCAGCGTCTTTGATACATAGATCAATTTCTGAAATGGTAGAGTTTGTTTCTAATTATGGAGGTAAAGCAGAAACAGTTTATGGTTTAGCGGGTTTAGGAGACTTATATGTTAGTGCAATAGGAGGAAGAAATAGTTTGATGGGAAAGTATTTGGGTGAAGGACATCTGTATAATGATGCTAAAGAAAAATTTATGAAAGATATTACTGTAGAAGGTGCTCAATTAGCTTTAGAAATTGGACCAAAAATTTTACAAGATTTAAATCCTCAGCATTTCCCACTAATGTTCAGTATGCTGCAAACTATTTGTGAAAATAAAAAATTACAAATTGACTGGTAAAAATTTTAAAATAGACCTTCTATTTCACCATCTTTATTAAGCTTGATTGAGTCAGCCGCAGGCACTCTTGGTAAACCTGGCATTGTCATAATAGCCCCACAAACAACAACTATAAATTCTGCACCAGAAGAAAGCCTTATTTCTCTAACTGGTAATGCGTGACCTGTTGGTGAACCTTTAAGACTAGGATCAGTTGAAAAACTATATTGAGTTTTTGCAATACAAATTGGTAATTCACCATAACCAGCTTCTTCAAAACTTTTAAGTTGATCTCTAATTTTTGTATCAGCGATAACTTCATCTGCTCTGTAAATCTCTTTTGCAATTGTCTCTATCTTTTTAAATAAAGGTGTTTTGCTCTCGTATAAAAACTTAAATTTAGCTTCATTTTTTTCACATAAATCAGCAACATGAGCTGCTAGTTCCTTTGTTCCTTCACCACCGTTTGCCCAGTGAGTACAAAGACTTGCCTTAACTCCCAATCCATCACAAAATTCAATTAAAGCTTTTACTTCATTATCAGTATCTTTAATAAAATGGTTAACTGCAACAGCAACAGGTAACCCAAATTTTTTTACATTTTCAATATGTCTTTCAAGATTAATCAATCCTTTTTTTAGAGCTTCTACATTTTCATTTTTCAGATCATCTTTGACAACCCCACCATGCATTTTTAATGCTCTAATTGTTGCAACAATTACTACACAGCTCGGTTTAAGATTTGATTTTCTACATTTTATATCAAGAAATTTTTCTGCACCAAGATCAGCACCAAACCCTGCTTCAGTCACCACATAGTCAGCAAGCTTTAGTCCTGTTTTTGTAGCAATTACAGAGTTGCATCCATGAGCAATATTTGCAAATGGACCACCATGAATAATCGCAGGATTATTTTCTAAAGTTTGAGTTACATTAGGTCTAATAGCATCTTTTAATAATACAGTCATCGGACCTTGAGCTTTTAAATCTTTTGCATAAACAGGTTTTCTATCTCTCGTGTACGCTATTGTAATATTCCCTATTCTTTTTTCTAGATCTTCTAAATCATTTGATAAACAAAAGATCGCCATGATCTCTGATGCAACAGTTATATCAAATCCATCTTCCCGAGGAAATCCATTTGCGATACCACCTAAATTAATATTTATTTCTCTCAAAGAACGATCGTTCATATCCATCACTCTTTTCCAAACAATTCTTCTTACATCTATATCTAATTTATTTCCCCAATAGATATGATTATCGATTAAAGCAGATAATAAATTATGTGCAGAAGTTATTGCATGGAAGTCTCCAGTGAAATGTAAATTAATTTGTTCCATTGGAACTACTTGTGCGTATCCACCGCCAGCTGCTCCACCTTTCATACCAAATGAAGGGCCAAGACTTGGCTCTCTTAAACATACAATAGATTTTTTTCCAATTTTATTCAGACCATCGTTAAGTCCAACTGAAGTAGTGGTCTTACCTTCACCTGCTGGAGTAGGAGTGATTGCGGTAACTAAAATTAATTTTCCGTCTGGTTTATCTTTTAAGGTATCTAAATATTCTAAATTAATTTTTGCAATGTGTCTGCCCATTGGACTGAAAGCAGCACTTTCGTCAGGTACATTTATTTTTGCTAGAATATCATTTATAGGTTGCATTTTAGCTTCTCTAGCTATTTGAATATCTGACTTAACTTCGCTCATATAGAATCCTACAAGTTATAAATTTCTTTGATGACTTCTTACCCCTTTTTGACATCTTTGGAAACTTCTAAAAAATATATATAAAAAAAATAAGAACTATTTATATTCATTGAGATAAAAATATCTGATGCAAAAATATTCAATTTTCAATCTAATTAAAAATGCTTTTTCTGGGCACCAAAACTGGGATTTGGCATGGAAAGATCCAACACCTAAGAAAGAATATGATGTTGTAATCATTGGAGGTGGTGGTCATGGTTTAGCGACTGCATATTATTTAGCAAAAGAACACAACATTACTAATGTTGCAATCATTGAAAAGGGTTGGATTGGTGGTGGAAATGTTGGCCGTAATACTACAATTATTAGATCAAATTATATGCATGATGATAATGCACTTTTTAGTGAATTTGGAATGGATCTATGGAGAAAGATGAGCCAAGATTTAAACTACAACGTAATGTTTTCACCAAGAGGAATTATTAATCTTGCTCACTCAGATGCCCAAATGAATGTTTATGCGAGAAGAGGAAATTCAATGAGACTGAATGGAATAGATGCAGTTTTATTAAATAGAGAGCAAGTTAAAGAAATTATTCCAATGGCAGATTTTTCTGAAAATGTGAGGTTTCCAATTTTTGGGGGATTGATGCAACCAAGTGCTGGAACAGCAAGACATGATGCTGTTGCTTGGGGGTATGCAAGACAAGCAGACTCAATGGGAGTTGATATAATTCAAAATTGTGAGGTAACAGGATTTGACGTTGTTGGCGGAAAGATTAATGGAGTAAGAACTTCAAGAGGTGACATCAAGGTTAAGAAAATCGGATTATGCGTTGCTGGAAGTACAAATATTTTAGCAGAGAAATTAAATATGACATTACCTGTAGAAACTCATTTACTTCAAGCTTGTGTTTCAGAGCCTGTAAAACCAATTTTAGATAGAGTAGTTACTTTTGGAGCTGGACACTTTTATATTAGTCAATCTGACAAAGGTGAAATGGTAATGGGTGGGGATCTTGATGGATATAATAGTTATGCACAAAGAGGTAACCTACCAACTTTACAACATGTGTTAACAGAAGGAATAGCAATGATGCCGTTCTTAAGTAAATTAAAAATGTTGAGAACTTGGGGTGGAATAATGGATATGTCTATGGATGGTTCTCCAATAATTGATAAAACACATATTGAAGGTTTATATTTAAATTGTGGTTGGTGCTACGGTGGATTTAAAGCAACTCCTGCATCGGGTTGGACATTCGCTCATACAATTGCTCAAGACAGGGTTCATAAATTAAATGCTGGTTATAGTTTAAATAGATTTAACACAGGTCACTTACTTGATGAAAAAGGACTTGGAACAAAAACTTGGATTTCATAAATGCTTCATATTAAATGTCCACACTGTGGAATGAGATCACAAAATGAATTTTCTTATGGTGGTGATGCAACTGTTAAAAGACCAGAACTTAATAAAGAGGTAACAGATCAAGATTGGGATAACTTTGTCTATAATAGAAAAAGTTTAAGGGGAAAACATTTAGAGTTATGGCAACATTTATCAGGGTGCAGACAATGGATAAAAGTTGAAAGAGACACTGCAACTCATGAAATATTTAGAACACTAAAAGCTAATGAGGATAATTCATAATGGATCAAAGTTATCGATTATCAGATGTTGGTTTAATAAATAGAGATAAGAAATTATCTTTTAAGTTTAATGGTAAAACTTATTATGGTTATGAGGGAGACACTTTAGCCTCAGCTTTAATAGCTAATGGTGTTCATTTAATTGGTAGAAGCTTTAAATACCATAGACCAAGAGGTTTTTTTGGTGCAGGAGTTGATGAACCTTATGCAATTGTTCAATTATATAGAAATGGTGAAACTGAACCGAATATTAAAGCCACAGAACAAGAGCTTTTTGAAGGGTTAGAGGCAACAAGTGTAAATTGCTGGCCAAGTGTAAACTTTGATATTGGAGCAATAAATAATTTCTTTAAAATGTTTTTACCTGCTGGGTTTTATTACAAAACTTTTATGTGGCCAAAAAGCTTTTGGTACAAAGTTTATGAACCATTTATTAGGAAAGCAGCAGGCCTTGGTGTTGCATCTACTAAACATGATAAAGAGAGATATGAACATAAATATGAATATTGTGATTTATTAATAGCTGGTTCAGGCCCATCAGGTTTAGCGAGTGCATACGCTGCAGCAAAAAATGGAGCAAGAGTTATTTTAGCTGAAGATAAAGCTAGACATGGAGGAACTTTATTAACTAGTGATGCTAATATAGGAAATCAATCAGGCAAAGAGTGGGCTGATGGAATAATTTCAGAACTTAAAGAAATGCCTAACGTTGTTGTTAAAAACAGATCACAGGTTTTTGGATATTATGATCATAACATGCTGGTAATGTCTGAAAGAATTAGTGATCACCTTCCGCAGACAAAAAAATACCATCCAAAACAAAGACTTTGGTACATTAGAGCAAAAGAGGTTTTAATTTCTTCAGGATCAATTGAAAGACCAATTGTTTTTGGAAACAATGATACACCAGGAGTAATGCTTTCATCAGCAGCAAAAGAATACCTTAAAGTTTATGGAGTATTAGTCGGAAGAAATCCTTTAATATTTACGAATAACGATAGTGGTTATGAAACTGCAATTGAATTTAAAAAAAATGGTGTTGAACCAATTATTTTAGATACAAGAAAAGATCCTCAATCGGAAGTAGTCGATGAAGCAAAAAATTTAGGAATTAATATTAAGTTTTCTTATGTGGTAGTCGCCGCTCAAGGTTATAAAAAAGTAAAATCAGCAGATATTGCAAAAATTTCAGATGATAAAGAGCAGCTTGGTACGGTAGAAAATATTAAATGTGATTGTATATGTGTTTCAGGTTTTTGGACACCAACAATTCATTTAGCTTCACAATCTGGAAA
Source organism: Candidatus Pelagibacter bacterium nBUS_25 (assembly GCF_051200975.1). Classification (NCBI taxonomy): domain Bacteria; kingdom Pseudomonadati; phylum Pseudomonadota; class Alphaproteobacteria; order Candidatus Pelagibacterales; family Candidatus Pelagibacteraceae; genus Candidatus Pelagibacter; species Candidatus Pelagibacter bacterium nBUS_25. The sequence continues at coordinate 336,935 of NZ_CP172846.1, forward strand.
TAAAACAAAATTCAATGAAGATATTGATGCATTTGTTCCAGGAACATCAAAACAAAACGAAACAACTTTAGGCGCTGCAAATGGAACTTATACTTTAGAGGAAACTTTGAAAAGTTCTTTTGAAACTGGTCATGAGTTATCAAAAAAAATTACTAACAATAATAATGAAATTTCATTTCCAAATGTAGTCGAAAAAAAATCAACAACTCACGACAAGTTTTGGTGTGTGCCATTACCTGAGGGAAAAAATTATAAAAGATTTTTAGATTTTCAAAATGATGTTGCGGTTTCTGATGTAGAGATAGCGCTTAAAGAGGGTTATCGATCAATTGAACATGTAAAAAGATATACAACGCTTGGTATGGCAACTGACCAAGGCAAGACGAGTAATTTAAATGGCTTACAATTAGTATCAAATATTGAAAATAAAGTAGTACCAAATGTTGGTCACACTACTTTTAGACCTCCATATACGCCAGTTTCTATAGGAGCAATTGTTGGAAGAGAGGTTGGTAAACACTCAAAACCAACACGAAAATCACCAATGCACTCTTGGCATGAAAAAAACAATGCAGTTTTTGTTGATGCAGGTGTGTGGTTGAGACCTAGATACTATAAGCAGGGAAATGAAAATTTATTTGAGGGATCAAAAAGGGAAGCAAAAAATGTAAGAACAAATGTAGGCGTTTGTGATGTAACTACATTAGGTAAAATAGATATTAAAGGATCAGATGCAGCAGAACTTTTAAATAGAGTTTATACAAATGCATGGTTAAAGTTACCAGTTGGTAAAGCAAGATATGGTGTAATGTTAAGAGAAGATGGGATTGTTATGGACGATGGAACAACTACAAGAATTTCAGAAAACCATTATCATATGACAACTACTACCGCACAAGCTGCAAACGTTCTTTCACATTTAGAATATTATTTACAACTAGTATGGCCCGAATTAAATGTGAATGTAGTTTCAACTACAGAGCAATGGGCAGGAGCTGCAGTTGCTGGACCTAAATCTAGAGATTTATTACAAAAACTATTTCCAAATTCTGATGTATCAAATGAAGGATTGCCTTTTATGGGTTACATGGAGGGAGATTTGTTTGGAGTTAAGGCTAGAATTTTTAGAATTTCATTTTCTGGTGAGCTTGCATATGAAATAAATGTTGAGTCTGATAACGGAAACTTTATGTGGAAAAAAATTATGGAAGTTGGTCAACAATTTAAAATTCAACCATATGGAACAGAGGCATTATCAACTCTTAGAATTGAAATGGGACACGTTGCAGGATCTGAGCTTGATGGAAGAACAATACCTTATGACAATTCTTTAGAAGGATTATTAAGTAAAAAGAAAGATTTTATAGGCAAAAGATCTTTAACTAGAGAAGCATTTGTAGCTGAAGATAGGCAAAAAGTTGTTGGAGTTGTTCCTTTAGATAAAAAAACAAGTATTCCTGAAGGATCGCATTTAGTTAAAGATTCAAATGCACCATTACCAAATCCAAAATTAGGTTATATTTCAGCTTCATGTTGGAGTGTTGAGCATGATAATCCATTTTCTTTAGCAATATTGAAAGATGGAAAAAACATGATTGGTGAAAAGTTATTTGTAATGTCTCCAGTTAAAAATAAGGTAATCCCAGTTGAAATAGTCTCATCACACTATGTTGATCCAAAAGGTGAAAGGGTTAGATCGTGAGTTTAATATCAGCTTTAGCAAATGTTCATTCAAAAGGTCAATTTGGTGATCATGAAGGTAAAAATGAAGATAATCTTTTAAAAATTTCTGAGATAAAGAATTTATTAATAGTTCAAATAGTTCAGTATAAAAGTTCTACAGTTTCAATTGAAAGTGTTGATATTGATGGTTTAAAATTAAAAGATGAGCCATTAAATGTATCAAATAATAATGATACAAGAATTTTATGGAATGGGCCAAAAAATTGGCTTTTAGTTTCAACAAAAAAAGATTTACTTAAAAATATTTCACAAAATTTAAATGAAACAGATTTTGCTGTAACTGATTTATCTCACTCAAAAGCGATAATTGAAATAGAAGGTCAGGATGCTAAAGAAGTTTTAAAGAAAGGCTGTCCTTTTAATTTTAATACTTTAGAAAAAAATAATTCAATAAATTCTACTTATAATGGAATAGCTTTCACGGTTGATATGCTAGACGACAATTCAGATAAAGTAAGATTATTTGCTCTTAGAAGCTTTGGTGAATCTTTGTATCACTCTATTACAGATGCTTCTTTAGAATTTGGTTTTAAATCTTTGTAAGGTTTAAAACATTCTATCTAAATATTTTTAATCTCTTGTAGCAATGTAAACACCTATTGTGGTTATTAAAAACCCTAATAAATCTAGATTAGTTAAACTTTCGTTTAAAAACAACCAAGCCATGAGAGCTGATGTTGTTGGTATTAAAAAAAATATAGAAACAGTTTTACTTGCTGAGTTATTTTTAATTAAATACATCAATATTGTAAAAGCACCAAATGACACTAAAAATATTTGGTGACTCATAGCAATTAAAAATGTTTGTGAAAAATCAATATATGGCTTTGCAAAAAATATTATAACCAATAGATGAAAAGTAAAACCACCTATAGCTTGATACATGTTACTTACTGATAGAGGTAAATTATTACTAAGTTTCTTTTGCCAAATAGTCGAAGATGTTATTGCAATTAAAGCTATTATGGTTGCAACCAAACCAGCTATTGGAATTTCTGAACCAATATCTAAACCTAAAACTAAGGTTGCGCCAACAAACCCAAGCAAAACTCCAATCCATTGTTTAATTGACACTTTTTCATTTAAAATTGGTCCACTTAGAGCATTTGTTAAAATTGGTTGAAGAGTAACTATTAAAGCAGCGGTTCCTGTAGGCATTCCTTTTGAAATTGAATAAAAAACCCCACCTAAATAAAATCCATGAAAAAGAACCCCACTAAAAAAAGACTCAATAAAGTTTTTTTTATTTATTAAAATTTTTTGTTTTGAATAGATAGAAAATAAAAAAAAACCAATAGCAACAATTGAAAATCTAAACGCAAGTGCTGAAAATGGATCACTGTTATCTATTATTGGTTTTGTAGTAATGAAGGCTGATGACCACAATAAAATAAAAATAAACGGAAAAATTTTGACCATTTTTGTTTTATAGATGAATATTATTCTTATTCTCTTAAATTATACTCAAATTGAACTTATTCTATCTTGAGTTGAATCTTAAATTATGTATCATTTCAATATATCTTATGAAATTTTCAAAAATATCAATAATACTTGTAACTCTTATCGTCTTAAGCGGATGCGTTCAATCTACAGCATTGCTTGGTTCCGGAATTACAGTAGTAACATCAGGTAACATCCTGCAAGCTGGATTTCAATATGGAGCCAATACAGCAATTAAAAATGAGACTGGCAAAGATCCATTTAATCACATGTTAGATGCAGTTGATAACATTGAAAATGATAGTGAAAAAAAAAGATCTCTTAAAGATTTAAAAGAATGGGCAGAAAATAAAGCTTTGTTAGTCAGAAAAAAATTAACAAACTAGTCTAATATATTTAATTGAATTAATTCTTTTTGTTTTGTTTCTTTGCACCACATTTCATAACTTTCACAAACTCTCCACAAATGATCAAAAGCTCTTTGAGATATTTCTAAGGGAAAGTGACTTTTTGTATAATAAAGTTTTGGAATTTTCATCAAAAATTTAACCATCGAGTCTTTCTGAATCTCTAAAAGTCTCATTGTCTCTTCGTTAATTTTTTTACCAGTCTGCTTGTCTATAAAATCATTTTTTTTTAATTCTAAAAACCATTGATTATGAAATTCTCCAGAACTTATTAAATCATAATCTTTTGTTGTCATAAAAACTTCAAATGCTTGAATGTTAGTCATTTCAGAGTTTTCTTTTTTAATATTTACTACTTTAGAGTAAATTAATTCTGCAACTCTTAGAACGTAAGGCTTGTCGTTATCAATTGGCATGAATTAACTTTTGTGTTTAGCCATTGCAGAAGTTGCAAGTATTAAATTAGGGTCTAAAAAAATTTTAGATGATTTTACATTACTGAATGATTTAAAAGCAAAAATTGCTATTGGAAGCTCTGTGCAGCCTAATATTATTTTTTTACATTTCATTTTGATTAATTCATTAATTGCAGGTTTTATTGCTTTTGCAGCAGCTTTGACGTCACCCATTTTCACAAATTTTATGGCTTTATTTACAGATTTTTTTTGAAGATTTTGAGAGGGTTGTATTAAATTATAATCTTTATTAAAAATTTTATTATATACACCAGTTTTTAGTGTTCCTTCAGTAGCTAATAAGCCAACTTTTGAATTTTTCTTACAATTTTTTTTTGTAAATTTAAAAACTTCTTTTGGCATATTTATAATAGGAATATTTATTTTTTTTTGCAAATCATCAAACCAATAATGAGCCGTGTTGCATGGAATAACAATAAATTTACATTTATTTTTTTCAAGTAATTTACATCCATGGAGTAAACTTTTTAAAACATTGTTATATTTCTTTTTACTAGCATTATTTGAGGATTTATTTGATAAATTACCCGTTTGAACTCCAATAGACTCTGGTCTACCAGGTATGTTAGATTTGTTATAAAGGATAAATAAAGGATACTCTTGATCAATTTTTCCTCTATTTAAAATTGCAAGTTTATTACAAAAGTCCAAACCTGCTTGCGTTCCCATTCCACCTAAGATACCGATCATAATATATTTTTGAAATTAATTTAATTAGATTGCTTTATTAATTCCTCTCATAAAAACTAGAACCAAGCAACCATTTATTGTGTGTGATGAGTGTTTTGAACCTGGCTTAAAAGATATAAAGTCACCTTTTTTAAAAATCTTACCATCAGGATCAATTAATTCTCCATCTAACATTAAAAATTCTTCAAACCCAGTGTGTTCATGAGGTAAGCTTTTTGAACCTGGCTCCATCTTAAGAACATATGTACCCTGACCACCATTTTCTCTATTATAGCTTATCTTATGCCAACTCATACCAGGCACAACAACACCGTAATTATCAAAAGGCTCAAATTTAAGATTGTTAAAATTTATTATTTGTCTTTTTTCCATACTTTATAGTAATAACAATTAATGATTATTTACAATCTGTTTATGATAAATTTAAGGCATATAAAATTTTTAGTAATAATTATCTTTAGTTTACTGCTATCTAACCAATCCTTTAAAGACAATTTTAATAGTCCAAAAGATTATTCTATGTTTGAAAATCATAATGAAGTTAAATTTGTCAATCTCACATCTTCAAAATGTAAGAAGAAAGTAACTCTCGGAGGTTTTCACGGAATAGCATTAACTAAATGTTTTGCAAATGAGGATCCGAGAAGTAAAGAAATTACTAAATATCTTGAGGGAATATTTTAATTTTTATTTGGAGGGACTAATTGGTATTGGCTGAAATATTTAGCTAAATAATTAAAAAATTAATTTAATTAAAAAATCTCAGCCAATAGGAAGTGTGAATTATGCAGTTTTTAAGTTAACTGCTGAAGGACCTTTAGGACCATCTTCAACATCGAAAGTCAAAGCTTGACCCTCATCTAAACCGTTCATACCAGCATCTCTTACTGCTGAAACGTGTACAAACACATCTTTTTCTTTGTCTTCTCTTTCAATAAAACCAAAACCTTTAGTTGGATTGAACCATTTTACTTTTCCTTGTAGACTCATATTTATCTTCTTACTTTTCGTTGTATTAATTTATTACTTATAATTAAGTAATTCTGGCTTTGTTTAGATTAATTAGGGTTTTGTCAACAAAATTGATTAAATTTTGATTTTTTTTATAAGCTCTTAGTTAGATAAACAGAGTTTACATCCTCTTTATAATGAGCAAATGGGTCACATATTTCAAAACCACATTGTTTAAATAATCTTCTAGCAGGCTTGAAGAAAACACCGGCACCAGTTTCTATACTTAACTTTTTAATATCTAGCTTTTTAGCTTCATTAATTAAATGATTAATTACGTTAATACCATTTCCCATTCTTCTAAAATTATCATGAATTCTAATTGATTTGAATTCTCCATGCTCTTTATCCAAAAACTTTAAAGCACCACAGCCCATCAACATATCTTCTTGCCATAAACTCCAAAATTTTATTGATGAAACTTTTAATCCAGGAATATCTAAAACGTGAGCACTCCCTTCGGGTGAGGCTGCTCTTAATTCAATAAAATGCCTTGTAAGCAGCTCATGTACTTTAGGATCATCAAAATTACCTTCTATTGATTTTAACATTTATACTAAAGTTGTTAGGTGACCCATTTTTCTTTTTTCTTTAATCTCCTTTTTAAGATAATCAAAAAAGAACTCATTTTCTTTAAATTTAGATAATTTTCTATATTCAGATATTTGATCTCCAATTAAATTAACCATTGTTGCATTAGATAATTTTTTTAACGGTAGTTGTTCTAAACCACATACTGCTCTAATATGGTTTTCAAATTGACTTACGTTATATGCGTTAATTGTGAGATGGCCAGAATTGTGAACTCTTGGAGCAATTTCATTAACATATAAATTGTCATTTCTATCAATAAAAAATTCTACACATAATGTTCCGACATATTTTAGCTCTTCAGCTATAGACATCGCCCAATCTTTAGATTGATTGTAAATTTTTTTATCAATATCTGCAGGAATTTTTGAAAATTTTAATATTTGATCTTCATGCTTGTTTTCTATTGGTTCATAAATTTCATATTTTTGGATGTTAAATCTAGTAATAATAATTGAAATCTCTTTTTTTAATTTAACTAACTTCTCTAAAATATAACCTTTTGAAAAATCAATGTTTAGTGAATTAAATTCTTCAATTGAATTAATAGGATATTGTCCTTTTCCATCATATCCAAGAGTAGTTGTTTTTAAAATACCTGGCAAAAGATCATCAAGAGCTTCAATTTCAGACTCGTTTTCAACAGATGCATATCTTGTTGTTCTGATATTTAAATTATTTACAAAATCTTTTTCTGCTAATCTATGCTGAATAAGTCTGTTTACAGATGGTTTGGGTAAAACAGGTTTCAATTTATTTATTTCACTTAATGTTTCAAAAGGAATATTTTCAAATTCATAAGTGACATAATTAACTAAATTTACAAATTCAATAATCTTTTCCTTATCGTTGTAGGTACCTGAAATAAATTTATTACAAAAATTTTGTGCAGGTGCGTCAGGATCATCACAATAAATAACAGTTTTGATATTTAATTTTTTTGCTGATATCGCAAGCATACTGCCAAGTTGGCCACCACCAATAATACCAAGTGTTATTTCTGACATCTTACTTAGGTTTTTTTTTAATAGATTTTGTTTGTGATAATCTCAAATTATTTAAATTTTTTTTTATAGTTGGATTATTATTTGCAATAATTGAAGCAGCTAATAAAGCAGCATTTATTGCACCATCTTCACCTATTGCTAGTGTACCAACAGGTATACCTTTTGGCATTTGTGCAATTGATAGCAAGCTGTCTAATCCTTTAAGTTTTTTACTCTCTATTGGAACACCTAAAACGGGCAAAGGAGTTAAAGCAGCAATCATTCCTGGTAAATGGGCGGATCCACCTGCACCGGCAATAATAACACCAATATTATTTTTCTCAGTAGCAAAAGCGTATTCATACATTCTTTTAGGAGTTCTGTGTGCTGATATAATTTTTGTTTCAAAAGAAACTCCAATTTTTTTAAGAGTTTTTTCAGTAAGTTGCATGGTTTTATAGTCAGATTGACTACCCATTATTATTGAAACTTTTAAAGGTTTATTTTTTTTCATGAAGAATACTAAAAGTCTTATTTCAAAATTAGCTTAAAATTTCAATAAAATTAATAGTATTTAAAAACCATTTTGATTAAAGTTACTTATAATATGAATTTTAGAATTGATAATTTACAATACTGTAATTGGTCCAGAAAAATTTTTGAATTTAATAGATCTGCTGGACTAGATGCGGTCCACGTAACAATTGTTTATCACGAAGATTATCATGAGCTTTTAGAGGAAATTAAAAAATGGGAAATACTTTTTTCAGAAAACTCAGATTTAATATTCCTTGGAAGAGACTATAAAGATATTGAAAAAGCAAATTCTGAAAAAAAAACAGCAATTTTTTTTGGTTTTCAAAATTGTTCCCCAATTGAAGATGATATTAGTTTAGTAGAAAAAGTTCATAATTTAGGATGTAGATTTATGCAACTCACCTATAATAACCAATCATTACTAGCAACTGGCTGCTATGAAAAAATAGATAGTGGAGTTACAAACTTTGGTCGTGAAGCAATAAAAGAAATGAATAGAGTAGGTATAGTGGTTGACATGTCTCATTCAGCAGAAAAGAGTACATTTGATGCAATTGAATTAAGTGAAAAACCAATAGCAATAACTCATGCAAACCCGACATTTTGGCATGCCGCAAAAAGAAATAAATCTAATGATCTTTTAAAAACGCTAAGCGAAAGTGGTGGCATGTTAGGGCTATCTTTGTACCCACATCATTTAAAAGATAACACAAATTGTACAATTGAAAGTTTTTGTGAAATGGTCGCTAAAACAGCTGAAATTATGGAGTTAAAAAATATAGGTATTGGTTCTGATCTCTGCTTAGATCAACCAGACAGTATTGTTGAATGGATGAGAAATGGCACTTGGTCTAAAAGTAAAAATTATGGAGAAGGTTCTAAAAATAAACCTGGCTTTCCTAAACAACCTGAATGGTTTGAGGATGCTAGAGGATTTAAGAATATTGAAAATGGCCTTAAAAAGATAGGATTTTCAGATAGTGAGACATATGGAATACTAGGAAACAACTGGTATAATTTTTATAAATCAATTTAATTATGAAAATTGAGTTAAGAGACCCAAATACAATTATGAAATTATCAAGATTAGGATCATTTCATCAGTCAAAATTATCATTTTTGAGAAGTTTTTTAAGTGAGTTTAAAGATTGGGATTACAATAGAGATATTTTTAACTTAGACCAAGAAGGTTATGGAGAAGCAGTTTATTCATTTAAAAAAAAAGATAGAGTTTATTCTTTAGTATGTTTTGCAAATCCAATTAAAGATGAGGAAAGATCTGATAGGGTTATAGCAACTAAATGGGACGCAGCATTTACATTACATGATGGCGTTCCAAGCTCAGATGATATTAAAAGATTAAAAGACGAAGTTCCCAAACAGGAAGTAGGGAGACTTACGTTTAAAGAGTTAACTCTTTCAAGAGCTAACAAATCAGTAAGAGTTTTTAACCATGTTGTAGAAAGTCTAAGTGAGGGCAAACAACCTGATGTAAACTTATTATCTAAAGTTGGTTACTTGTATAGAACCACAGCAGTTTATGGATCTGGTAAATTTGGACTTGCTGATAGATTTAGAATTAAAAATAGAGAGGAAATTAATGGTCCTTTCAGATTAGAGATGATGTTAGTTTACCTTGTAAGACAATTTACTTTTGATCAAGTAAATCATGTTGCACATTGCAAAAACCCAAAAAAAGCAGTGAAATTAGATAAGAAAATTTGTAAAAATTTAGGTATTGGCAACTCAACAGGCCTTGGCATGGCTCCTTTTATAGTCAATCACCCAACATTGTTAAATAATTGGATCCTTAGCAGAGAAACGGCATTAAAAGAAATTAGAGAAATAGAAATTGTTGAAAACGAGGATAGTGAACTTTTTATAGATTGTGTGAAAAAATCTATAAAAAATATTACTAGCTGGAATACAGATAGCGAATATCAACAAAAAAAAATTAGCTTACTTCTCAAGAATGTCGAAAAATTTATAAATTACATTGAAAATAATTTTGATTTTAAAACTGAATATCCATTCAATGAAATATATTTGTGGTTAGAGCAAAACACATGTGAAGAATGTATAGAATATATCGTTTCTATAATGATGGAGCCTTATAGCAATATTACAAACCCTTTAGTAAGCAATATGAGTTCTGATGAAGATAAGTACTTTAACATTCCAACTAATCGTACTGTGCACGAATTAAGGGACATTATTGAAATTAAATATCCAAATATTTTAAACATTAATTTTGATCAAAAAGAAAATCATCAAAATTTCTGGTTTATTTCTAAAAATAAAGAAGAACCTAGATTAGCGGATAGATTTGAGGAACATGGGTCTGATCTTGAGCAGCCACTTGCTGTTGCAAGAGATATAAAAAAACTTTATGAAAAATTATTGTTTGAAAAAAATAATTCATCTATTGCTGAATTTTTATCCTCAAACTCAGAATTAAGACACGTTGTTAGAAGGGCCTTTATAATAGAAAAATTTCCTTATTCGGAAATTCAAGATAATACAATCAGTAAAAATATTGTCCCTATTGATATGTTGAGGCTTAAATTGTCATTTTTTGGTGCATTAAAGTTTGATCCAAGATCAGATAAATGGTTAAGAATTTGCATGTTCCAAGGCGCACCATTACCAGGCGAATTAAAAAACTACGATGAGCAATGGGTATATAAAACTAATAATTAATTATGAGATCTTTAAGTGAAATTGAAACTGCAGCCAAAAGAGCAAGTAGAGCAGTTGGTTTTTCGTGGGGAAATTCTGAAGAGGTAGGAAAATCTATACGATTATTGGAGATGTTTGGATTGCAAGGAATTAAAAATTTAAATTATTATTATAAAGAGAAAGATACAAAAAATTTTGAAGAATTAAATTTAATTAGCGAAAAAAACGAACCTACTTCAGAAGCTTTCTGCCCAATTATACTTGGTATTAGTTTTTTGGATCAAATTAAATTGATAGAAAATTTTGAGACAATTAAATTTAAGAAAATTGCACATCCAATTATATTTTTATCATTTTTAAGCAGAGCATCAGAAATAAGTGGAAAAAAAATATATATTAAATTTGATCAAAATGAAATTTTGATGAATTTAAATGTAAATATTTCTTCAAATATTTTTAATAAAGAGTTTCCTAAATTTGCAAATGAAATTGAGATCAAATTTATTAATAACCAAGATAATTTCACAGATTCAGAGTGGAATAGCTTGTATAAATTAGCTGAAAATACTTTTGTTGAAGAAAGTGATAGTTTAAAACAAGGTGCCGCTGGGGCAGGACTTACAGATAATGACTGATAAATTAGAGCAAAAGTATAGTGAAGAAATTGCTAAAGAATTAAACAATATTTGTGAAGAATGTAAGAAAGAAGATGAAAGTGTTTCTCAAAATTTAATTTTGACTAGTTACAAACTGTGTTCATCCTGTAGAGTTTCTAAAACTATTTTTCCAATTTAGCTGATCTGATTTACGGGCAGCATATTCATTCTACTCATTACAAAAGAAATAGATAAGAATGCTATTATCAAAAAAGATAAAAATACTATTCCAAATGATTTTATATTAGATTTCAATCCTAATATTTGTTTGGTAGAGATAATTAATCCTGCAAAAATCCAAAATTGTGTAAGAAAAATGATTGGTATCATCATGTTTGGAGTTACTGCAAAAAATCTAAGTAAACCAGGTGCATGAGCAAATCCAACTGCAGTTAAAACTTTTTTAAAAGGAACTTTTGTTTTTTTGTCTGGAAAAAGTTTAACACCAATTACATAAATAAAGATTGCCCAAACTAACCAAGTTATAATTGACGTAAGTCCTGACATAGCAACTGCAGTTTTAATGACCGTGTTTGCGGCTACAGCACCAGCAATTCCGTCTAAGATCATTATAAGTCCAGCAAAATAAACTGAAGCTTCTCCAAAGTTTTTATTATCTGTATAAAGAGATTTATCTAATTTAATTGATTTAAAAACTATATTTAAAAATTCACCAAACATTAATCTTTATTCTTTTTATTCTTTTGAGCTTTATATGAAACTATTAATGGGAATATTATTAAAGCAATCGCAATAATAATGCAAATTACGATTAAAAAATTTTTAGTCATCGAGAAAATGGGGGAGCTTTAATAAAACTCCCCCAAAATAGATTTAGCCTTTTACAACTTCTCTTGTATTTGCGTTGAAAGACTCTTTAAATGGAATATCCACTACTACTGCATCAACAGGTGTTCCTGGTGTATCAGAGTATTTTTCAGGTAGATGAACTTTAAATTTAGTTCCAACAGTACCTTTTGGAAAGCCATTAGAGTTTAATGTTCCATCAAATGGCACATATCCCATAGCAATGTTTTGTTTTTTTTCTGGGTGATACCAAGGAGAGGTGATAAATCCAACTGGATCTCCACCATTCTCAGGTGACACTAGCCAAAAATCAGGAGCATACTCTTCAATTGGTTTTCCACCTAATTCAAGTCCAACTAATTGAAGCTTGTAAGGTTTTTTACCATCTTTAAGTTCTGCACCCATCTTTTCTAAAGCAGCTTTACCAACATAATCACCTTTTTTGTTCCATTCACCTTTTCCAGATAATGAAACTTGGTAACCTAGGTTACACTGAAACGGATTATGTTGAGCGTCCATATCTTGACCCCATGAAAGAATTCCTGCTTGAATTCTTCTATGGTGAGCAGGAGCAATAACCATTAGGCTATGTTTTTTACCTGCTTCAAGAACAGCATTCCACATATCCTCAGCATATAAAGTAGAAGTCTCTTAAGTATATTTCATACCCAGCTTCTCCAGAGAAACCAGATTGTGAAATGACACAACTTCTTCCACCCACTTTAACTTCTGCTAAACCGTAGAAAGGCATATTGTCGAAATCAACTTGATCCCCACAAAGGTCTTTCATTAAAGCTTTTGATTTTGGTCCTTGTATTTGTACTGGACTGACATCAATTTCTTCAATCGTACAATCAAATCTTCCATCAGCATTTACACCTTGAAGGTACATGCCAATATCAGAGTCTGATAAAGAGAACCAAAATTCGTCTTCAGAAATTCTAAGAAGAATTGGATCATTTAAAACTCCACCATATGCATTACACAAGATTACATATCTTGCTCTCATAGGAGAAATTTTTGTTGCATCTCTAGTTATTACATAGTCAGTAAATTTTTCTGCATCCGGACCCTTAACTCTAATTTGTCTTTCAACAGCAACGTTCCACATAGTAACGTGATTTACAATTGCATCATACTCAACCATTGCTCCACCGTCTTCTGGTTTTACATATCCTCTTGGGTGATAAATACGATTGTAAACTGTTGCTCTCCAGCAACCTGCCTGCATTGATAAATGCCAATAAGGTGATTTTCTTACTCTTGTTGAGATAAGCATTTCAACTTTAGTTGGCCCACTTTGTCTTAAATTGTATGGTACTGCACGATCTGATTGATCAACTGTAGTAGCATGTTTTAACTTAGTATAGTCAAACTCATTAGACATAACTATTCTCCTTCAACCACTTGTTTGTTTCCTTCAAGCCGCCGAATGTATAAATGTGGAAGTTATCAGTATGTGATTTAACTTTCCCAATTAAATCATTAGGGTCTTTAGGTTTCAATAAATCTAACGCCTTAGTAAAATTAGATTTAAGAAAATTAATGGAATTTTTCGCCCCGACAATATTAGCAAATTTTATTAAGCTAGATATTTTCATTGGCCCAGTAATTCCAACATGCACTGGTACGCTTTGTTTAGAAATGAAATCAACAATAGGCTGACTGTCTAATAACCATTGGGTTACTATGTAATCAGCATAAGGCTTTTTATCTATCATTGCTTTTTCTAAATTTTGTTCTGGTATATCTGGACTTCCTTCAGGATGACCTGCAATACCAATTTTAATTCCTTCAAAAAAACCTGTTTCTAAAATTTGATATGAGCTATCAAACTTTCCAATTGGCTCTCTACTTCCTCCAATTACTAAAGCTTGCTTAACTCCTTGATCTTTACATCTTGAAACATAATCTTTTAATTCATCTTCATTGTTTATTGATCTAGCTGGAAAGTGTGGAACTGGATTAAAACCTTTTTTTACAAGGTCTCCCGATTTATTGGCAGTTTCTTTATAATCACCACCTGGCAACATTGTAACATAAACATCCTTCACAGAAGGTAAAGTTTCTAGGTCAGTGTGTGGACCAATTTCCAATGAAAAATTCATTTTTTCCCGATCATTATCTTATTTGAAAAAGCTGTCAAAGAAATTCAACATGTTCCAAAATGGAAATTTGTTGCCAAAAATTATGGCCATGGTAATTTTTTTTATGGGCCAAAATCTTAAAAATAATTCTCTCTCAAAAATCTTGGATATTAAGAAATTGATGAATGTGGACAAATCTATTGAGACTGCAAATGGGCTTCCAAACGAATGCTACACCAATGAGCAATATTTAGAATATGAAAGGGGTAAGATTTTTTGTGATAAATGGACAGTAATTGGAGTGGGTAGCTCAATACCTAATGCTGGAGATGCCAAACCATACAATCTACTCGGGATTCCTTTGATGATAGTTAGAGACAAAGATCTTAATATTAGAGTATTCCACAATGTCTGCAGCCATAGAGGTTTCAAGCTTATAGACAAGCCATGCACTTTAAAGAATGTAATTAGATGTCCTTATCATTCCTGGTCATATGACTTTACTGGAAAACTGGTGGCTACCCCTCATATAGGAGGTTTAAATATTCATAATTCAAATCAATTTAATAAGAATCAGAGCAATCTAAAAGAAGTTAGATCTAAAATATGGATGGATATTATTTTTGTTAATATTAATTCAAATGAAATTGAATTTGAAGAATATATCAATCCACTTGAACAAAGATGGTCTAAATTCATTAATCATGAAGATCAAAAATTATTAGTTCATTCTAAAGACCATGGTTCATTTGATTTAGAAGTTAAATGTAATTGGAAGTTTGCAATTGAGAATTATTGTGAAAGTTATCATTTACCAACTATTCACCCAGAACTAAACAAAGTATCAAATATTAATGATCATTATCACATTCAAGGGTTACCAAATCGATTTGCGGGACAAGGAAGTGAGAAATATGAACAACCAGTTAAAGGAAATAACAAATTTGATACATTTAAAAACTGGGAAAAAAAATCACTCAAAAATTCTGAATATATTGCACTATTCCCAAATGTAATGATTGGATTGCACTTAGATCATTTTTATGTATTTTGGCTGGAGCCACTTGCAACGAATAAAACTAGAGAACATATGCAAATGTATTATGTTGGTGATAAAAGTGCTAATGGTGAAGAACTCAAAGAATTGAGAAAAGAAAATGCAAGATTTTGGAAAGATGTAATGTTGGAAGATATAAGTGCAATCGAAGGAATGCAGGAAGGAAGAGGTTCACCAGTTTATAATGGAGGAAACTTTTCACCAGTTATGGATCAACCAACTCATCAATTTCATAAATGGGTAGCAAATAGTTTATTATAAAGATGAAAATTATTTTAATAATGGGTCTACCTGGCTCAGGAAAAACAACATTAGCTGAAGAATTAGCACCAATGCTTAATGCAAAAAGATTAAATGCTGATGAGGTTAGAAAAGAAGCAAATGATTGGGATTTTTCTGAAGAAGGAAGAAAAAGACAAGCAAGAAGAATGGCAGATTTTGCAAAAAAATTAAAAGAGAGAGGAAATTTTGTTGTAGCTGATTTTGTTTGCCCAACACCTGAAGCAAGAAAATTATTCCCTGCAGATTTTGTTGTTTGGGTTGATACTATTAAAGAAGGAAGATTTGATGACACTAATAAAATGTTTGTTAAACCTGATAAGTTTAACTTTCATGTGACCACACAAGATGCTAAAAATTGGGCACCAAAAATATTAAAGGAGATAAAATAATGGCTCACGAATGGGATAATAAAAAACCAACTGCACAAATGTTAGGAAGATGGCAACCATTTCATGATGGTCATTACACTTTATTTAAAGAAATTGTAAAAAAAACAGGTCAAGTTTGCATTCAAATTAGAGATGTTCAAGGAGTTGATGATAATCCTTTTGATTTTGAAACAGTTAAAAAAAATATTGAAGACAAGTTAAATCCTGAATTTGAAGGTCAATTTAAAGTAATGCTTGTGCCAAATATCACCAACATTTGTTATGGACGTGGTGTTGGCTACAAAATAGAAGAAATTGAACTTTCGAAAGAAATTCAAGAAATCTCAGCTACTAAAATTAGAGCTAAGATGAGAGAAGAAGGAAAATTGGAATAAATTTTAATGAACGATAGATTAAAAACTATTGTAGATTTAGAAAATTATCCAATTCATGATCTGTCTTCCAGCAAGATACAAGCAATAATTAAAAAATGTAAAGAAGATTTAGAACAGTTTAGCTGCTCTACTATTCCAAATTTTATTTTACCAAAGTCAATTGAGACTATGAATTTTGAATTGGAAAAAAAAATTGATAAAGTTTTTATGTCTAAAAAAAGTATTAATCCATATCTTAACTCCAAGGATGATCCTTCTTTATCTCCAAACCATCCTAAAAGAACTTTTTTAGAGAGAGATAATGGATATTTAAACTCAGATCTTTTTGACAACGGCTCTGAAATGAAATTTTTATACGAGCAGGAAGAGCTTTTAAAATTTGTATCCGCTTGTCTAGGGATCTCACCAATATACAGATGGGCAGACCCATTGGCTTGTCACGCTTACAATGTAATGAGGTCGGAAGGAATTCTTCCTTGGCATTTTGATAGCTGTGAATTTACACTCAGTATAATGATACAAAAACCTGACGAGGGTGGAATTTTTGAATATTGTCCATTTATTAGAGAGCCAGGAAATGAAAATTTTGATGAAGTTAAAAAAGTACTAGATGGTGACAGAACAAAGGTTCGGCAATTAAAATTAGAACCTGGAGATTTACAAATATTTAAGGGTAGATTTACACTGCATAGAGTTACAAAAGTAAAAGGAGAAAAACCAAGATATCTTTGTATACCAGCTTATGTATTGGATCCTTGGAGAGTTAATACTCCTGAACATTCAGAAGCTATTTATGGAAAAGTTCTACCAATTCATATAGAAAGAAATCAAGCTAGATCTGATGGTTTAGCTGATTGATATGGCAAGTAATATTAAAATAAAAAAAATAACTAATGAAATTGCATCAATTATTATTGATGAACAAAAAACTTATAATTCTTTATCGTTTAAAAATTTAACTGATTTACTTAAAGTTTTTAAAAAACTTGATGCTGACAAACAATTAAAAGTTATTATTTTAGAAGGTGCCGGTAAAGGCTTTAGTGCAGGACACAATTTAAAAGAAGTTAGAGGATTAAAAAAAAGAGACAAATATCAAAAATTATTTAATCTTTGTTCAAAAGTAATGCTCCAAATTGTCGAGGGAAGAAAGCCAGTAATTGCAAAGATTCATGGAGCAGCTTTTGCTGCTGGATGTCAATTAGTTGCAAGTTGCGATTTAGCTTACAGCGCCAATGATGCTTTGTTTGCTACTCCTGGTGTTAATATAGGGTTATTTTGTAGTACTCCTATGGTTGCTGTTAGTAGAAAAATTAATAGAAAACCAATGATGAAGATGTTGTTAACTGGAGAACCTATTAAAGCAAATTATGCAAAAGAAATTGGACTAATTAACGATTGTTATTTAAAATCAAAATTAGATAATGAGGTACTGAAAGTTGCAAAAACCATTGCCTCAAAATCAAATTTAACAATTAAAATTGGTAAACAAGCCTTTTATAAACAATTGGAAATGCCATTAAAAAAAGCATATGCATATACGAGTAAAATGATGACTGTGAATATGATGGCAATGGATGCTCAAGAAGGAATATCTGCTTTTTTGGAGAAACGAAAACCAAAATGGAAAAATAAATAATGAAAAACAAAAAAAATATTTTAATTATTATTTTTATTATTTCAGGAATGTATTTTGCTTTAAGTTTTAAAGATCACAATCTCAAAAGAGCTGTAGATGCATGTCTTGCTGGAAGTCAAAAATTATCAGAGTCAAAGATTACAGATTTAAAGGAAGCCCGAAAATTTTGTGAAGATCAGATAAAAAAAAATAAATAATTTATGTCTGAGATCAAGGATATTCTCTCAAAATACAAAACTATTGCAATGATAGGAGTGAGTAAAGATCCTGGCAAACCATCAACTATAGTTATGAAATATATGCAAAAATATGGATACAAAGTTATTCCAGTTAACCCAAGAGCTAAAGGTGAAAAAATCTTAGGCGAGGAAGTCTTTGAAAAAATAATAGATATAAAAGAACCAGTTGATATAGTTGATGTTTTTAGACCTTCCAAAGAAGTATTTCCCATTGCAGAAGATGCAGTAAAGATTGGAGCAAAAGTTTTGTGGTTACAGCTAGGTATTAAAGATGAGAATGCAAAAGAGTTAGTTGAAAAAAATGATATTGAATATATAGAAAATAAATGTACTAAAATGGAATACCAAAAACATTTTTTAAAAATTAGACAAGCATTCCCTGTTTTAAACAATTAAATGAATATAGTAAATTTTACACCTGTTACAGCAACTCTTGGGGGCATACTTATTGGTTTTGCAGTTGTGGTGTTTTTTTTATTTAATGGTCGATTAATAGGAATAAGTGGAATAGCTGCCAATGCTCTAACTAATAAAGATAATAAATTTGATAACATATTGTTTTTATTAGGTTTGGTGATCGGACCAATTCTTTATAGTTTGTTTGCTAATAACGAAATTAAAATCACAATCTCAAACTCTTTCATTTTGTTAATAATTGCAGGTCTTTTAGTTGGAATTGGAACTAGAATAAGTGGTGGCTGCACAAGTGGTCATGGCATTAGTGGTTGTGGAAGATTTTCACTTAGATCAATTGTTGCAACTGTAACTTTTATGATTGTTGGAATCTTAACAGTACTAGTAAAAAGTTTTATATGAATAAATTAGTTTCATTAATTTCAGGAATTGTTTTTGGTATTGGGCTAGTTATTTCAGAAATGATTAATCCTGAAAAAGTTTTAGGTTTTTTGGATTTGTTTGGAAACTGGGATCCTTCTTTAGCTTTTGTTATGATTGGTGCTTTAATAGTATCCTCACCACTATTTCATATAATCAAAAAAAAAGAAAAACCAATATTTGCTGAAAATTTTAACTATTCAAAAAACAAAAGTATTAATAATAAACTTATTTTAGGATCAGCAATATTTGGAACTGGTTGGGGATTAATCGGATTATGTCCCGGACCAGCAATATCATCAATTGCACTCTTAGATATTCACTCAATAACATTTGTTATAGCAATGTTTGTAGGTTTTTATTTAGTAAAGTTAATTAACTTTGATAATTAAAATTCATGAGTAAAAAAATATTTTTAGTTTATGGGCACTATAATGATAAATCTTTTAATGCCGCAATAAGAGATACCTTTATAAAAACAGCTGAAGAAAAAGGGAACAAAGTTGATGCTGTTGATTTGTATAAAGAAAAATTTGATCCAGTTTTTGCAGGTGAAGAACCTGGTGAAGATGTTTTAAACCATCGTCAAAGAATTGAAGAGTGCGATACAATTGTTTTAATTGCACCAATTTGGAATTTTAGGATGCCAGCAATAGTTGAAGGTTGGATAGATAAAGTATTAGCACCACCTTGGGCGTTTAGATTTAAACAGTTGTGGGGTAACTATGGTTATCCGATTGGAAATTTGAGACAAAAAAAAGCAATTATTTTTTGCACTTATGGATCTCCAAGATTAGCAATTACGACCTTTTTTTTAAACCTTCCTATAAGAAGACTAAAAAGAGGAGTATTTCATATGTGTGGCATATATAACATTGTTTATAGAAGATATTTTGCAGTACCATTTGTTAGTGATGCAAAAAGACAAGAATTTTTAGATGATGTTAAAAAGACTGCCATTAATATTTAAGGTTTTAGTTCTACTCTTAATCACAATTTCAATATCCAAAGCAGAAATATTAAAGCCAAGTAGCGATATTAATCCTAAAGAAGTGGTTAAAATTCAGCTAACAGGCCTTCAGAAAAATGACCTTAATTTTAAAGATAGTGGCATAGAGCAAACATGGAATTTTGCCCACCCAAACAACAAAAAGGTTACTGGTCCCCTAGGTAATTTTAAAAGGATGTTGAAGGGCAACTCCTATGAGATGATGATTAATCATTTAAGTCACACAATTACCCAGCTTGGAAGTAGCGAAAATTGGGCTCAATTTGAGGTAGTTATTTTAGATAAAAATAAAATCTATCATAAGTTCAATTGGCAGGTTGAAAAGTATACTGAAGAGGGTGAACTTAAAGACTGTTGGTTGACGAGCATGGTCTCAAATCCGATCCCACTAGGCAGTTCAATTTAATTATCCACAGATACAATTTTGTTTCGTTATTTCAAAAAATTTAGTAGGAATCGCGAATGAAAACAAAAACTAAAGTTGTAGTAGTTGGCGGTGGAGTAGTAGGTGTTAGTGCTCTTTACCATTTAGCAAAAAAAGGTTGGTCAGATGTTGTTCTTGTTGAAAGAAAAGAATTAACATCAGGATCTACTTGGCATGCAGCAGGATTATTACCTTTATTTAATATGAGTTATTCAGTTGGACAACTTCATAAATATGCAGTTGATCTTTATAAAAAATTAGAAGAAGAAACTGGAAAAAATGTTGGCTTTAGTGTTGTATCAAATATTCGTTTAGCAAGTACTAAAGATAGAATGGATGAGTATCATCAGTATGCTGGTGTAGCTCAAACTATTGGCGTCGATGTAAAATTTTTAACACCAGATCAAGTAAAAGAAATTTGGCCTTTGTGTCATACAGATGATTTAGTTGGTGCGATCCAACACCCTGAGGATGGATATATTCAGCCTGCTGATTTAACTCAAGCAATGGCAACTGGTGCAAGAAATATGGGAGCCGAAATTTATAGAAATACAAGTGTACTTTCAATGAAACAAACTAAAGATGGTTGGGTTGTTGAAACTGACAAAGGTTCTATAGAGTGCGAGCATATTATTTCTTGTTCAGGAAACTTTGCAAGACAAACTGGTAAAATGGTTGGCTTAGATATTCCTGTTATTCCAGTTGAACATCAATACATTGTAACCGAACCACATCCTGAAATTCAAAAAAGAAAAAAAGATGGTTTACCAGAAATGGGAGTTTTAAGGGATAGCGATAACAGATGGTACATGAGAGAAGAAGCAGGTGGATTAATTTTAGGTCCATACGAAGATGGTGCACCAGCTTGTTATGTTAATGGTCCCTCAAAAGATTCAGAGTATGAATTGTTTCAAGAAGATTTAGATAGATTAGCACCACACATTGAGGGTGCAATACACCGTGTTCCTGCGTTTGGAGAAGTTGGTGTTAAAAAAGTTTATAACGGTGCAATATGTTATACGCCAGATGGCAATCCAATTGTTGGACCTGCGTGGGGATTAAAAAACTTTTGGATTAACGAAGGACATAGTTTTGGAATTACTGCAGCGGGTGGAGCAGGATGGCAATTAGCTGAATGGATTGTTGATGGTGAGCCAACTATTGATATGCTTGGTGTTGAGCCTAGACGTTATGGAGATTATGCAACTAAGTCTTATTTAAAAGCTAAAAATGAAGAAGCGTATAGTCATGTATTTATTACCCACTATCCTGATGAAGAAAGACCTGCTGCAAGACCTTTAAGAACATCTCCTTGTTATGAAAGAATGAAAGATTTAGGTGCAGTTTTTGGACAAAAATTTGGTTGGGAAAGACCCAATTTTTTTGCAACAGATGGTATGGAGCAAAAAGATGACTGGTCGTTTAGAAGATCTAAGTGGTTTGAGGCCATTAAAAAAGAATGTCAAAATGTAAAAGACAATGTTGGTCTTTTAGATATGACCGCATTTGCAAAATGTAGAATTAAAGGTCCAAAAGCTGAGGAATTTTTAGATCATTTAGTAGCAAATAAACTGCCAAAAAAAATTGGAAGAATTGGTTTGTGTCATGCTCTTAATACCAAGGGTGGGGTTCATTCAGAATTTACAATTATGAGAGAATCTGAAAATAGTTTCTATTTAGTATCTGCTGGAGCAAACTTAAGATTAGATCATGATTGGATTAAAAAATGGATGCCAGATGAAGGTGTTACCTTTGAAGATCTAACTAACAGCACGGGTGTACTGGTTGTAGCGGGTCCTAAATCAAGAGAGTTGTTGCAAAAAGTATCTACTGATGATTTTTCAAATGAGAATTTTAAATGGTTAACAGCACAAAATGTTGATGTTGGATATGCTCCTGTTAATGCTATGAGAGTAAATTTTGTTGGTGAACTAGGTTGGGAACTTCATCATCCAATCGAATATCAAAATCATATTTTTGATAAGTTAATGAAAGCTGGTAAGGATTTAGGTATTAAACCTTTTGGTATAAGAGCAATGAACAGCTTAAGATTAGAAAAATCATACAAACTAGTTGGTACTGAGCTTTCAATTGAATATTCACCTTACGAGTCTGGGTTAGATAGATTTGTTCACCCTAACAAAGGTAGTTTCATAGGACTAGAGGCTCTTAACAAATGGAGAGAAAAAGGTTTTGATAATAAACTTATTACTCTTGAAATTCACAATACTAAAGACGCAGATGTTTTGGGAAATAACCCAATTTACAAAGATAACAAAGTTGTTGGAAGAGCAACTGGTGGCGAATTTGGTTTTAGATTAGATAAATCAATTGCTCTTGCCATGGTGAAGCCAGAGCATGCTAAGGTAGGCGACAAATTACAAGTTGATATCCTAGGTGAAATGTATGAGGCTACTGTTTTAGAAGAGAGTCCGTACGATTCTGAAAATAATTTATTGAGAGCTTAATGAAAATTTTAGTAGCCGTTAAAAGAGTTATTGATTACAATGTTCAAATAAGAGTTAAAGAAGATGGCACAGGTGTTGTTACTGAAAATGTTAAGATGTCAACAAATCCACCAGATGACAATGCAATCGAAGAGGCAGTAAAGATTAAAGAAAGTGGAAAAGCAACAGAAGTAATTGCTGTAACTGTTGGTGAAGAAAAAGCTCAGGAAACTGTCAGAAAAGCTTTAGCGGTTGGAGCTGATAGAGGAATTCATGTCAAAGCAGAAGGCATAATAGAACCCATTGCTGTTTCAAAAATTTTACAAAAAATTGTTGAGAAAGAAAAACCAGATTTAGTCTTTATGGGTAAACAAGCAATTGATGATGATTGCAATCAAACAGGACAAATGTTGAGTGCATTATTAAATTGGCCTCAAGCAACTTTTGCTTCAAAAATTGAAGTTAAAGATGGAAAATTAGAAGTTATTAGAGAAATTGATGAGGGTTTAGAAACTATCGAAATCAATACTCCAGCCATCGTAACCTGTGACTTAAGATTAAACGAACCAAGATATGCTTCATTGCCAAATATAATGAAAGCAAAGAAAAAACCAATTGAACAAATGAATGCATCAGATTTAGGAGTTGATACCGCACCTAAAATACAACAGATAAAAGTCGAAGAACCACCTAAGCGTAAAGCTGGAATTAAGGTTTCAAGTGTTGCTGAATTAGTTCAAAAATTAAAAAATGAGGCAAAAGTAATATAATGTCAGTATTATTAATAGCAGAGCACAACAATAAAGAGCTTAAATCTTTTACTTTAAATGCTGTTACAGCAGCATCTCAAATTGATACCGATGTTCACGCATTAGTTATTGGAAATAATTGTAGTGATGCTGCTAAAGCTGCCTCAGAACTACCCTTGGTTAAAAAAGTAATTACAGTTGAAGCTGCTCATTATGAAAATTTTTTAGCAGAAAATTTTGCTCCGGTTGTTACAAAACTTGCAGATAATTATTCTCATATAGTTTGTTCAGCAAATACATTTGGTAAAAATTTAATGCCAAGAATAGCTGCTAAATTAGATACATCACAAGTTAGTGATATTATCAAAGTAGAGTCTGTGGATACTTTTGTTAGACCCATTTATGCAGGAAATGCTTTTGCAACTGTTAAAAGTTCTGATGCAAAAAAATGTATTACTATTAGACCAACTTCTTTTGATCCATGTGAAAGCTCGGGGGGATCAGCACCAATTGAAACTGCTGAAGCAGGAGAAGAGTTTTCGTTAACAAAATTTATTAAAAGAGAAGAAATAAAATCAGATAGACCTGAACTTGGTACAGCAAGAATAGTAGTATCAGGTGGAAGGGGGATGCAAAGTGGAGATAACTTTAAATTAATTACTTCTATTGCAGATAAATTAAATGCAGCAATAGGTGCTTCTAGAGCAGCAGTGGATGCTGGTTATATCAGTAATGATCATCAAGTTGGTCAAACAGGCAAAGTAGTTGTTCCAGATCTTTATATCGCTGTCGGGATTTCAGGAGCTATCCAGCATTTAGCAGGAATGAAAGAAAGCAAAGTAATTGTTGCAATTAATAAAGATGGAGAAGCTCCCATTTTTAGTGTTGCAGATTATGGTTTAGAAGCAGATCTATTTGAAGCTTTGCCACAGTTCCTGGAAGAACTGAACAAATTAAACACTATACAAAAATAATTCTTAAAGATAAAAATATCATATGGCTAGAAGTCGATGGAATATGATGTTGTAATTATTGGAGGAGGTCCCTCTGGATTATCTACAGCAATTAAACTCAAACAACTTGATCCAAATTTAAACGTTTGCTTATTAGAAAAAGCATCAGAGATTGGTGCGCATATCTTAAGTGGTAATGTTTTTGAAACACGAGCATTGGATGAACTCTTACCAAATTGGAAAGAACTTAATTCACCGATTAAAACTAAAGTTTCAAAAGAAAAATTTTTATTTTTAGGTAAAACAAAATCATTAAGTTGGCCAACCTGGTTGCTTCCTAAGGTTCAACAAAATCATAACAATTATATCATTAGTTTAGCAAATTTATGCAGATGGCTTGCAGAACAAGCAGAGACCTTAGGCGTTGAAATATTTCCAGGATTTCCAGCGAGTGAAATTTTATATAACGAAGATGGATCTGTTAAGGGTGTTGCGACCCAAGATATGGGTATTGATAAAGAAGGAAATCAAAAAGATAGTTTTGAGCCTGGTATAGAATTATTAGGAAAAGTAACTGTATTTGCAGAAGGTTGTAGAGGTCACTTAGGAAAACAATTAATTGAAAAATTTAATCTCTCAAAAGATAAAAATCCCCAACAGTATGGAATTGGGTTTAAAGAAATTTGGGAAATAGAAGATAAAAATCATGAAGAAGGAATGGTAATGCATACTGCGGGATGGCCATTAGACAATAATACTTATGGAGGTAGCTTCATATATCACGCTGAAAATAAGCAAGTATTTTTAGGATATGTTATTGGCTTAGACTATAAAAACCCATATCTTTCCCCATACGATGAGTTTCAACGATTTAAAACTCACCCAGCAATTAAAAAAATAGTTGAAGGAGGAAAAAGGATTTCTTATGGGGCGCGTGCATTAATTGAAGGAGGTCTTCAAAGTTTGCCTCAAATGTTTATGCCGGGTGCATTACTGATTGGTTGCGATGCTGGAACATTGAATATGCCTAAAATCAAAGGCTCTCACACAGCAATGAAAAGCGGTATGATTGCTGCTGAAACAATATTTGAAAATATTAAAGAAAATAAAAACTTATCAATTTATGAGGAAAAATTTAAAAAAAGCTGGGTTTATGCAGAACTTCATGCGGCTCGTAATGTAAAACCAAGTTTTAGTTGGGGTTTAATACTTGGAATAATTTTTACAGGAATTGATCAAATTTTATTTAAAGGAAAGCTGCCTTTTACTCTAAAACACAAACATGCTGATCATGAAACTTTAAAACCAGCAAATCAGATGCCTAAAATAGATTATCCAAAATATGATAATGTCATTACCTTTGATAAAACAAGTTCAGTTTATCTAACTGGTACAAATCATGCTGAAAATCAACCAGTTCATTTAAAACTTAAAGATCCTAATTTGCCAATTAGTTACACTTTAGAAAAATTTGATGAACCTGCGCAAAGATATTGTCCAGCAGGAGTTTATGAGGTTCAAAAAGAAAATGATCAAAATAAATTTGTGATTAATTCTCAAAATTGTATTCACTGTAAAACTTGTGATATTAAAGAACCTTCGCAAAATATTACTTGGGTGACACCAGAAGGTAGTGGTGGGCCTAAATATGGAAATATGTAAATTAAGATAAATCTATTGCAAACTTTTTTAATGTTTCAATAGGTACGTGCTTAAGAGTATTTTTATGAGTTCTTTTCAAAAATACTGGGCAACCTTTACCAGCTTCAACTGCTTTAGCGTACCAGCTAGCACAAACACACCATCCATCACCATCTTTTAAACCAGGAAATCCAAACTCAGGGTGAGGTGTTATCAAATCATTACCTGAAACTTTTAACCATTCTAAAAATTCAGTTGTAACTTTTGCACAAACAGTGTGAATACCATGATCATTTTCATCTGTATTGCAACAACCATCCCGATACCAGCCTGTTAAAGGATTATTAGAGCACTCTTCTAGATCCTCACCAAGAACATTTTTTTGTTTATCACTCATTTAAATTTTTGTTGGATTGGGCTGACCTTTGTAAACTTCTTCTGGATTAAAAGATTTTTCTTTTTCCTCAAACTTCATCTTTATTTCTCGACCATTATCTATTGGCCCCATCGGAATAGATCTATAAAAACATGATCTATATCCTACATGACAACTTGAGCCATCCCCAATATCAACTGTCATCCAAACAGAATCTTGATCATCATCAATTCTCAGCTCAGTTACCTTTTGAGTAAACCCACTTGTTTTTCCTTTATGCCAAATAGCTTTTCTTGATCTACTAAAATAATGAGCTTCTTTTGTCTCGATTGTTTTTTTTAAAGCCTCAACATTCATATATCCGTGCATTAAAACGTCCCTTGTTTTAGAACACATAGTAATTACAGGAATTAGACCATCATTATCAAATTTAGGGGATAGAAGATTTCCCTCTTCAATTTCTAGGACATTTTCTCTTTTTTTGAACATATGCATTGATTATTTAGCACATATCTCGATATATTAAATATTTTAAAATTAAGTAATTACTGTATAAAAAGGCGCTATGAAATTAGTAAAAGATACTGACAACAAAAATTTAGAAACTAATAAAGTTTCAGATAAAGAAGCAGAAGAAGCTTTTAAAACCATATTAGCTTGGATGGGTGAAGATCCAAATCGTGAGGGTTTATTGGAAACACCAAAAAGAGTAGTTAAAGCTTATAAAGAATATTTTGCTGGTTACAAAGAAGATCCAAACAAAATTTTAGACAAAACATTTGGGGATGTTGATGGATATGACGATATGGTTGTTCAAAAAAATATCTCTGTTCAAAGTCATTGTGAACATCATATGGCACCAATCATTGGTAAGGCTCATGTTGCATACATTCCAAAAGAAAGAGTTGTTGGCTTAAGCAAGCTTGCAAGAGTAGTTGAAGTTTTTTCAAAAAGACTTCAAACTCAAGAAAGATTGACAATGCAAATTGCAAAAACATTAATGCAATCTTTGGATGCTAAGGGAGTTGCAGTAACAATAGACTCAACTCACCAATGTATGACCATGAGAGGTATTAAAAAGGAACAAGCATCAACTGTAACAAATTATTATTTGGGTCAATTTAAAGATGATCTAAGTTATCAAAATAGATATTTAAGATTTATCAGCATAGCAAAAGATTAAAGTGTCAGATCAATTTAAAGCATTAATCATCAATCAAGAGGGTGAAAGCTTTACAAGAGAAGTTAAATCAATTGATAAAAGTTTTTTAAAACATGGCGATGTAACTGTTAAAGTTGATTATTCATGTTTAAATTATAAAGATGCATTAATTTTAAATAATGGCGCAAAATTAGTTAAAGATTTTCCTCATATACCAGGTATTGATTTTTCAGGAACAGTTGTTGAAAGTACAAATGATAAATTTAAAAAAGACGACGAAGTAATCTTAACAGGTTGGAGAGTTGGAGAGATTTATTATGGTGGTTTTTCACAATATGCAAAAGTAAGCGGAGATTTTTTGGTTAAAAAACCAAAAAACCTATCTTCAAAACAATCAATGATTATGGGCACGGCAGGTTTGACTGCATTACTTTGTTGTTTTGCAATTAAAGCAAGAGAAGAATTGTTATTAGGTGAAAAAGTAAAAGATGTATTAGTTACTGGTGCCTCTGGGGGTGTTGGAAGTATTGCTGTAATGATTTTATCAAAATTTGGTTATGATGTGACAGCGGTAACAGGAAAAAAATCAAACGAGGATTATTTAAAATCAATAGGTGCAAAAACAGTTGTAAATAAAGACGATTTTGACAAAGATCCAAGACCACTAGACAAAGGTTTGTGGGATGGAGTAGTGGATACAGTGGGTGGAAAAATTTTAGCTAATACATTAGCTCAAACTAGAGACAACGGAATTGTTGCTGCATGTGGAAATGCATCTGATTACAAATTAAATACAACAGTAATGCCATTTATAATTCGTGGAGTTAAATTATGGGGCATAAATTCGGTCACAGCATCAATTAAAAGAAGAGAATTTGTTTGGAATGAAGTTTCAAATGTAATTGATTTTGATAAACTTGAAGAGTCTATTAAAACAATTGGCCTGAATGAGTTAACAGATATTTACTCTAAAATGCTAAAAGGAGAAACATCAGGTAGATATTTGATTGATGTAAATAAATAATGGATTGGGACAAATTAAAAATTTTTCATGCTGTAGCTGAAGCAGGAAGTTTTACCAATGCGACTGTAAACCTTAATCTGAGTCAATCAGCAATAAGCAGACAAATTCAGTCACTTGAACAAGATTTAAAAGTTCAATTGTTTGAAAGACATGCAAGGGGATTAACTCTTACTGAAAATGGCGAATATGTATTTAAGACAGCCCACGAAGTAATCAGCAAATTAAAAGAAGTTGAAACATCTTTAGGTGATCAGAAAAATAAGCCAACTGGAAAACTAACAATTACAACAGTAAGAAGTTTTGGAACACACTGGTTAACACCTAGAATTCAAGAGTTTATGAGGTTAAACCCTGAAATAGAAATTGAACTAGTATTTGACGATAAAGAATTAGATTTAAGTACACGTCAGGCAGATATTGGTATTTTTATGAGAAGACCAAAACAATTGAATTACATTCAAAAAAAATTAGTTGATATTAAATATTATATTTATGGATCTAATAAATATCTAGAAAAATTTGGAATGCCAAAAACTATTGCTGACTTAAATAAACATAATTTTATTTCATTTGGAAAAGGAGCACCTTCGCCTGTTTATAACCCTGATTGGGCATTAAAACTTGGAATGCATGATGGAAAAAAAAGAAAAACAGTTATGAAAGTAAATAGTGTTATGGGTTTACTTTTGGCTGTAGAGTCTGGAGTAGGATTAGCTGCTTTACCAGAGTATTTGGTTTTCAACTCAACTAATGTGATTAAAGTGCTGCCTAAATCTGAAGGACCAATTACAGAGGCTCACTTTGTATATCCTCAATCATTAAAAAATACTGCTAGAGTTCAGGCATTTAGAAATTTCTTATTTAGTAAAATAGGTGACTGGAAATAAAATAGTTCCTAAAAAATATCTCTTAAATTCCTAATATTTATTTCTTTACAAGTGCGTCAATATATGCGATTGATAATCATTCGCATTGAGAATAGTTCTCAACTAAAAAAAATTAAGGGTAAAGAAAAGGATAAAATGAAAAAAATAAGTTTATTAGCATTAACTTTAGTTTTCTTTACCAATTTAGGTATTGCAGCCGAAGTCAATGTATTTAGCGCAAGACATTACGACTCTGATATCCAACTTTACAAAAAATTTACTGCAAAAACAGGCATTAAAGTAAATGTTGTATCAGGAAAAGATAAAGCTCTTCAAAAAAGAATTACTGAAGAGGGGACAGACTCTAAAGCTGACATTTACATTACTGCAGACGCTGGAAGATTGGGCGCGTTTGATGCAAAAGGAATGTTTCAAAATTCAATGACGCCAGCAATAAAAGCCTCAGTTCCAAAAAACTTTAGATCAAGAAATTGGACAGGAATAGCTAAAAGAGCAAGAATTATGTATTACTCTCCTAAGAGAGTTAATGCCAACGAATTAAATGGAATGACTTACGAAGGTCTTGCTGATCCAAAATGGAAAGGAAGAGTTGTAATCAGACAATCAAATAACATTTATAACCAATCTTTAGTTGCCTCATTAGTTAAAAATGATGGAGAGAAAAAAACTTGTGAATGGGCAAAAGGTGTTGTTGCTAATATGGCAAGAGACTCTAAAGGAAATGATAGAGCTCAAATTTTAGCAGTAGCTGCTGGAGAAGCGGATTTGGCTGTAGCAAATACTTATTATCTAGCTTTAATGTTGTCTGGTAAAAAAGGAGCTGAGCAGCAAGCAGCAGCTAAAAAAGTTCTACCTTTTTTCCCTAATCAAGGAGACAGAGGAACACATATGAATATTAGTGGTGGAGGAGTTCTTAAAAATTCTCCAAATCCAGATAATGCAAAAAAACTTCTTGAGTTTTTATTAACAAAAGAAGCACAAGAACACATAGTAAATAATACATTTGAATATCCAATGATTGATGGTGTTGAGCCACATGAATTAGTTAAGCAAATGGGTTTAGGGTTTAAACAGGATTTAAATACTAAAGTAGTTAATTACGGAAAAAACCAGGCAAAAGCTTTAGAGTGTATGCTTGCAGCAAAGTGGAAGTGATTAATGATAAAAAAGAATTCATTAAATTTTGATTATAATAAGTCTTCTAGAGCATGTGATCCGTGTTTCTCAGAGTGTAAAAAAATTGAAAAAAAAATGAATAATAGAAAATTAACTGAGATCAAAGGTGATGAAACTGATCAATTCATAAACGTTTTTGATAAAAAAGATTAATTTTCAAAAAGTGAACATAATTTAATAGTCCTTACCCTTCTATTAATTATGTTCACTTAAAATTAAAGGGTAAGTATGGTTTTAAGAAAAATAAATATTTGGTATTTTAGCTCATTTTTGATTTCAATTGCTGTTGCAATACCAATTGTTACAGTATTTTCTAGCTTTTTTGAGAGCACCGGTGAATATTCAAGTATTATTAAAAATACGTTTCTTTATGAATATATCTTTAATTCTTTATCTCTTTTATTAGGTGTTTTGTTTTTAACATTTGTGATTGGAGTATTAGGGGCTTATTTAGTCTCTTTTTATTCTTTTCCAGGATCAAATTTTTTCAAATGGGCTTTGATTTTATCTTTTGCAGTACCCGCATATATCTATGCATATTCATTGACAGCTTTTTTTGAAAATTATGGTACAGCCTTTACAATATTAAAGAATTTATTTGGTGAAGGTGATTACAATTCCTCAATACCAAAATTTGACGGAATGATGGGTGCAATAATCTCAATTTCATTTTCATTGTTTGGTTATGTGTATGTTTTAACAAGAGCATCATTTCACTATCAGTCACAAAATTTAATAGAGCTTGGAAAAAATCTTGGTTTTAGTAAGCAAAAATCATTTATGAAAATAATTTTACCATCAGCACGACCTGCAATTGTAGCTGGATTATCACTTGTTGCTATGGAAACTTTATCTGATTTTGGTTCAGTATCATTTTTTGGAATTTCAACTCTAACAACAGGCATTTATAATGCATGGATTTCATTTGATGATCTTGTGCTAGCAAATCGATTATCTTTTTATCTTTTAATCTTTATCCTTGGATTGTTTATATTGGAAAATTTATCTAGAAAAAAAGCACAATATCATTCACCAAGTAAAGGTGGATTTAAAAAAAAATCTTTAACAAACTTATATGGGTTCAAAGCTTGGCTTGCTTTTTCATTTTGTTTTTCAGTATTCTTTATTAGTTTTTTATTTCCTGTGTGCCAAATGCTTTATTGGACAATTATTTTTCCCAAACATTTAGCAGATTTAAATTTAGTTGAATTATTTTCTAATACGATAATTCTCGTTTTATTATCGAGTATAGTTTTAATTGGATTTGCTTTTATTTCTAATTATGGAAATAGACTTTCTCGAAGTAAATTTTTGGAAATTTTGACTACTTTTTCTATATCTGGTTATGCCATCCCAGGCATTATATTAGCTGTTGCATTTATTACTTTTATTTCATGGTTTGATAATAGTATTATGAATTTGTTTGAAATTAGAAATGTAAAATCTATTTTCATTGGTTCTATTTTAGGCTTGGTTGTTGTTTATTTTATAAGGTTTTTTTCTTTAGCAAGTAATGGATTAAAATCTGGTTATTTAAAGATAAATTATTCTATTGATGAAAGTGCATACCTTTTAGGTTACTCAAAATTTAAAACTTTTAAAAATATTCATATTCCTTATTTAAAAAATACCATCATGTTAATTGGTATACTGATTGCTATTGAAATTATTAAAGAGTTGCCCATAACATTGATAATGAGGCCATTTAATTTTGAAACTTTTGCCACCCAAGCCTACATATATGCTTCCCAAGACTTACTAGAAGCAGCTGCTGCACCTTCATTATTTCTTATTCTTATTGCAAGTTTCTTTATTTTAATTACATCTAGATATATTCTTAAGAATTAATTCTTATATGCCTAAAAATTTTTTAGAAATTGACAACGTTACATTTGCAGCAAGTGCAAAAAGTAAAGTTAACAACGTTTCTTTAACTATAGAAAATGAAGGAGACATTATTTGTCTTTTAGGCCCTTCTGGAATTGGAAAAACAACAATTTTAAGAACTATTGCTGGATTAGAAAAAATTCAATCAGGCAAAATTTCTTTAAAAAATAAAGTAATTTCATCTAAGGATGTTCATGTTGAGCCAGAAAATAGAAATATTTCTTTGGCGTTTCAAGATAATTCACTTTTTCCTCATTACAGTGTTCTTGAAAATATTCAATTTGGTGCTGAAAGAAATAAAAAAAGGAAAAAAGATTTAACTACAAAAGAAGTTATTGAATTTCTACATTTAGACCACGTTAAAGAAAAATTTCCTCATCAAATTAGCTCTGGTGAAGCTCAAAGAGCGGCATTAGCTAGAGCTTTACTTTCTAAACCAGATTTACTTTTATTAGATGAACCATTATCAAATGTTGATCAAAGTTTTAAAGAAGAGATTCAAGTTAAATTAAAACAAGTTTTAACTGACTTAAAAATTACAACGATCATAGTAACACATGATTCTTATGAAGCATTTTATCTTGGAAGCAAATGTGGAATAATTTTAGACAGTCAACTTAAACAATACGATGATCCTTATAATGTTTACCATTTTCCAAATTCTGTAGAAGTTGTTAATTTCTTAAATAGAGGAATTTTAATTCCAGCCAAAGTAACTGGTGAAAATAGTTTAGAAAGTTATGATTTAGGAACTATTAATGGAAATTTTACAAAACGTTATCCAAAAGGGTCAGATGTTCAATTATTATTACAGCCAGAAGATCTTGAACATGATGATAAAAGCAATTTAAAATTAGAAGTGGTGGATAGAAAATTTAGAGGAACTAATTTTATTTATACTTTAAAAACTAATAGTGACTTATTAATACCAGTTTTTGTTCACTCCCATCACATGCATCAACATGAGATTGATGAAAAATTTGGCATTAAAAGACCTATTAATATTGATCATATAGTTTGTTTCTAATACATATCATTTTTTAAATGAGCAATAGATCTAAAATATTTTTTAAGGGTGTGGTAGACGTAAGCCCATTAATGATACCCGTTGTACCATTTGGAATAATATTTGGTGTTTTAGCTATAGATCTTGGTTTATCACCCATAACAACTATGGCTATGTCGATTATTATTTTTGGTGGAGCATCACAAATAATTTTTTTACAACTTTTTTCTGCTGGAGCTTCTTCTTTAGTAATCCTTAGCTCTGTAGGTGCGGTAAATTCAAGACATTTACTATATGGGGCTGTTTTATCAGAACATATGTCAGATTTTAAAATGACTTGGAAAATAATAATTTCTTATTTTTTAGTTGATCAAGCGTTTGCTGTAACAAACTCTTATTTAAAAAAAAGCTCTGATAGAAACAAAGCATTTCATTCATTTGGTGCTGGCGCTACTTGTTGGGTAATTTGGCAAATAACAACAATTATTGGGATATTTCTAGGCTCAATAATACCTGAAGAACTTGGATTAAGTTTTGCTGTTCCTTTAACGTTCTTAGCTCTAATAGTTGATGATCTAAGAAAATTGATAAATGTAATTGTAATTATTATCTCTGGTTTAATAGCAACATTGGGTTATGAAATTATTCCATTCAAAGCTTATGTAGTTGTTTCGGCAACAAGCGGTTTGATAGCAGCAATGATCTTAACAAAATTTAAAGGTTTAAGTAATGGTTGAATGGTCTTTAATTATTTACTGTGGTTTAATCACTTTCTTTTCAAGATATCTAATGATTGCAATACTTAAAAAAGAAATGTTTACAGATAGAGTAAGAGAAGTTTTATCCTATGTTCCCTCTGCAATATTTCCAGCTATTATTTTTCCAGCTATTTTTTTGGACATGACAGGAGGTATTTTAATTGAAAACAACCCAAAAATATTTGCTGCAATTATTGCTATACTAATTGGTCTTTTTAGTAAAAACGTTATAGCAACAATATTTTCTGGATTAATTTCTTATTGGTTTTTAATATTTGTTATATTTAATTAATACCTAATTGAATATTTCTACTAACATTACTATCCATCATATCTGGTTTTGTTAGTTTTAAGTTTGACATAATTTCAATATATTCATCAACGTTCTTAACTTGTAATCTTGGATTAAACTTTTTTTCATTTCCAATTGTACTTACTTTCTCACCATTGTAATCATGACCAGGATAAAGAAGTGTATCTTCTGGTAAGGTTAAAAGTTTATCAAAAATTGAATGATAAGAGTCTTTTGAGTTACCATTTTGAAAATCAGTCCTACCGGTTCCGTTGATTAAAAGCGCGTCACCTGAGAAAAGAAAATTATCTAGCAAAAAACTATAACTTTCTGATGTGTGTCCAGGAGTATAGATAGATTTAATATTTAAATCATCAAGATTGATCATTTCATTATCTTTTACTTTAATTTCAACTGTATCAGCAGGTGTGTGCTCCCCCATAAGTGTCGCACAATTAGTGACTTGTTTTAATTTAGAAGCACCAGTGACATGATCTGCATGAATATGGGTGTCAATGACTTTTACAAGTTTAAGATCTAATTCCTTTAAAAGTTGAATATATTCATTAACATTTTCGATTACAGGATCTATAATTATGGCTTCGCGACCTTTTGCCGAAGCAATTAAATAAGTATAAGTTGAAGTTTTAATGTCAAATACTTGTTTAAAGATCATAAAATATTAATATCAAATTATTATGAATACCTCTACATTTGATTGGTCATGTAATCACACTTGGAAAACAAGTGCTAAAAATACGATGTGGTGTGTGATTGGTTGTTCGATTGGAGATTTTGGAACTATCTTATTATTCCAAATTACACAAATTCCATGGACAGTTGTAGCCATTATGACTCTTGCAATCATAAACGGATTAATCACAAGTATAATCTTAGAGACTATAATATTAATGAGACAGAATTTTAATTTCATTAGTGCATTTAAAACTGCGTGTGGGATGAGTTTTATTTCAATGATTAGTATGGAAATTGCAATGAACTTAACTGATTATCTTTTAACAGGTGGGGCAATGTTAACATGGTGGATCGTGCCAATCATGTTAATTGTGGGTTTTCTAACTCCATGGCCTTACAATTATTGGAGATTAAAAAAGTTTGGAATAGCCTGTCACTAAGCAATGGAAAATATATTTAATAATAAATATTTAAATCAAAAAAAATTAGTCAAAGATCATTTTTTTTATCTAGTTTCTAATTTTTCAGAACTTAATCAAAAACAAATAGATTATTTATCAATTAATATTGTTAAAAATGCTCAAAACTACAAAGCTGGAAGCCCATTTAGTAAATTAATTCATGAGTTCTCACTTACAAGTAACGAAGGTATTGTGCTTATGTGTTTAGCAGAAGCTCTTTTAAGAATACCAGATGCAACAACAATTAATGATTTAATAGAAGACAAAATTCCGATAGGGGATTGGAAAAAATATATCAAGAATGATAAAGATTTATTTGTAAATATCTCCTCAATAGCTTTTTTATTAACGGGTAAAATTGTTGAAGAAAAAGTTGAAGAAAATAAAAATATACTAGGCAAAGTTGTTAAAAATCTTTCAGGCCCAATTTTAAGAAACGCAATCAAGCAAGCAATTAATATTCTTGCTAAACAATTTGTTTTTGAAAGAGATATAAAAAAAGCAATTAATTTTAGTAATGAAAAAAAACACGACAAATATACTTTTTCATTTGATATGTTGGGTGAAGCTGCAGTTACTTATGGGGACTCTGATCGATATTATAATCAATATGAAGAAGCAATAATTGAAACTGGTAAAGGAAAGAATCCTCATAAAAAAAGTATTTCCATTAAATTATCATCTCTACATCCAAGATATGAGCGAAACAAATTAGATTTATTAAAAAAAGAACTTTTTCCAAAGGCTTATAAACTTACTGAACTTGGAAGAGAAAATAATGTTGATATCTGTTTTGATGCAGAAGAAGCTGATAGATTAAATTTATCGTTATTCATATTTAAGGAAATAATTGAAAGTAAATTAATTGATGAAAAATACCAAGGTTTTGGATTTGCAGTTCAAGCTTACCAAAAGAGAGCTTTTTTTGTATTAGATTGGCTTAAAAAATATTTAAACAAAGTTAATAAAAAAATTAATATCAGATTGGTTAAGGGAGCTTACTGGGATACAGAAATAAAAATTGCTCAAGAACAAGGTTTTATTGATTACCCTGTGTTTACTAAAAAATTTGCAACTGACATATCATATCTAGCTTGTGCTCATAAACTCTATGAAAATGATAATGTTTTTTCACAATTTGCGACCCACAACGCTCATAGTATTTCATATATTAAAACTCTTTTTAAAGATCGGGATTTTGAATTTCAAAAATTACATGGAATGGGTGATGAAATTTATTCATATCTTGAAAAAGATGAAAATTTTAAATGTAGAGTATATGCGCCAGTTGGTGGCTATAAAGATTTACTACCTTATTTAGTAAGAAGATTGTTAGAAAATGGTGCTAACACTTCATTTATTCATCAACTAAAAACGAAAGATTTTGATGTCTCAAAATTAGTTCAATCCCCACTCGCTAAAATCGAAAAACTTGATGAGGACAAAATTAAAAAACCAATAGATATCTATGGAGATCGAAAAAATTCAAAAGGCTTAGATTTAAGTGAGGAAGATGTGGTTGAAAGTTTTCAATTTAATGGAAAATTTAAAGATATTAAAGCTTACTCATTAATTAATGGCAAGGATATTAAATCGGATAAAGAGATAGATATAAAATCTCCTCATAGCTCTTCTGTTTTAGGGAAAAAGTATTTTGCTGATGAGAAGATATCTGAAATAGCAATTGAAAACTTAAAAGAATATTCTTCAAAATGGAAAAAATTTCCAATTGAAAAAAAAACTGAGATTTTTTTAAAATTTGCAAATTTAATTGAAGATAATACAAATGACATTATTGAAATATGCGCAAAAGAGTCTGGTAAAAGTATTAAAAACTCAATTGCAGAGATTAGAGAAGCAATTGATTTTTGCA
This sequence comes from Candidatus Pelagibacter bacterium nBUS_25, assembly GCF_051200975.1. Lineage (NCBI taxonomy): Bacteria > Pseudomonadati > Pseudomonadota > Alphaproteobacteria > Candidatus Pelagibacterales > Candidatus Pelagibacteraceae > Candidatus Pelagibacter > Candidatus Pelagibacter bacterium nBUS_25. Next base: position 374,683 of record NZ_CP172846.1, read on the forward strand.
GATACTATTCAAAAGAAGCTTTAAATTTATTTCAAACTCAAACATTAAAAGGACCAACTGGAGAACTTAATCAATACAGAATGGTAGGAAAAGGCCTTTCGTTCGTGGTAAGCCCTTGGAATTTTCCAGTTGCAATTTTTATAGGTCAAACTGTTGCTGCACTTATTACTGGTAATGTAGTAATTACCAAACCCGCTGAACAATCATCATTTGCAGCATATTATATTATAAAACTTTTATTAAAAGCTGGTTTGCCCAGTAACGCAATTGCATTGTTATTAGGTGATGGAGCGTTAATTGGAAAAAAAGTTATTAATGATAAAAAACTTAAAAATGTCATCTTTACTGGTTCCTTAGAAACAGCAAAAATTATTCAATCTAATCTTCAGCAAAAAGAAAATATTCCAACTTTCATTGCAGAAACTGGAGGCCTTAATTGCATGATTGTAGATACTTCAGCTTTAACAGAGCATGTTGTAAAAGATGTAGTTAATTCAGGTTTTGATAGTGCGGGACAAAGATGTTCAGCTTGTAGAATATTATGTGTTGAAGAAAATATCTATGAACATACTAAGCATACTTTGATTGGAGCAATGAAAACACAAAAAGTTGGTAATCCAGAAGAATTGTCAACAGATATTGGGCCAGTAATTGATACTGAAGCATTTGATAATATTAATAATCATATAAAAAAATTTGATAAAGTTTTCCAAACAGAGATAAATTTAAATCAAGGTAATTTTATTCCACCAACATTAATTGAAATTGAAAAACTATCAGATTTAAAAAATGAAGTATTTGGTCCAGTAGTTCACATGCTGAAGTATAAAGCTTCAAATTTAGATCAATTAATCGAAGATATTAATGATCTTGGATTTGGATTAACACTTGGTATTCACAGTAGAATAGACAAAACTATTGATAGGGTGGTAGAAAAAGCTGAAATTGGCAATATTTATATAAATAGAAATATGATTGGTGCAGTAGTAGGAGTCCAACCTTTTGGAGGATATGAAAAATCAGGCACAGGTCCAAAAGCTGGAGGACCTGAGTATTTAAAACGGTTATGCCATGAACAAAGTATTTCTAACAATACTGCTTCAATGGGTGGAAATGCATCATTATTATCAGAAGTAGAAGATTAAATGGTAAATAAGAATCTAGTTCTTCTGACTATTTGTCAGGTATTTTCTTTTACTGCACCCCCAATAACAGTTTTTATTAGTGGTATTGTTGGTTTAAAAATATCTCCAATTGCATCTCTTGCTACATTACCAACTTCACTTTCAATTGTTGGAACAGCTGTATTTTCTTTTTTTGCAGCAAAGATAATGAGTAAAATTGGAAGAAAAAAAGGATTTATACTTTCATCAACATACTCAAGTTTAGCTTCATTGCTTGGAGCTTATTCAATTTATAATGAAAATTTTATTTTATTCTGCATTTCATGTTTTATAATTGGAACAGGTATTGCTTTCACCCATCAATATAGATTTGCAGCAGCTGAAACAGTTGAAAAAAATGATAGTTCAAGAGCTATTTCAATTTTGTTACTTGCAACAATTCTTTCAGCATTAATAGGACCTAATGTTGCAAATTTTACTAAAAATATAATCTCAGATCATCTTTATACAGGATCATATATTTCATTAGCAGCCTTAACTATTATACCGGTTTTTCTATTAGCCTTTTATAGAGCAGATAAAAACCCAAAACCTAAAGAAAACACTAAGGGAAATCAAAGATCGTATATTGAGTTATTACTAAACCCAATTATTCTTCAAGCAATTGTTACAGCTGCTTTTGCATATTCAATAATGTCATTCATTATGACTGCTACACCAATCAGCATGTACAAGATGCATGGATTCACATTAGGCTCAACAAGTATTGTAATCCAGTCGCATATAATAGGAATGTTTTTGCCATCATTAATTACAGGTAGATTGATAAAGAAATTTGGACATTCGACAATTATTTATTCAGGAGCATTAATTTATCTAATTTGTATTTTCTTAAGTTTTTATGACCAAACATTCATCAATTACTTAATTGCATTAGTATTACTGGGAATTGGATGGAATTTTTTATTTATTGGTGGAACTAGTTTATTAGTGCTTTGTTATCAAGAAAATGAAAAGTTTAAAGTACAAGGTTTTAATGATGTATTAGTCTTTTCTATACAATCTATAGCAAGCCTAACTGCTGGTTACTCAATTTTAAAATTTAGCTGGAATGAAATTAATTTAGCTTGTATTCCCTTAGTTTTATTGATTATTTTGATTTCAATAAGAGCAGATTTCTATAAAAAAAAACAAAATGGCATCGTTAAAAAATTGGGATAATAAAACCTGGTTGTCCTCAAAAGATTATATTAAATCTTTCAGTAAATTCTTAATTAAAAACAGCAATCTTAATTCTAAATCTGAAATTTTAGATATTGGGTGTGGAAGGGGCAAAATTTCTGGAAACTTATATAATGAATTAAAGTTAATATCTAAACCTACAGGTATCGATATTGTAGACCACAAAGACAAAGATAAAAGAATTAGATTTAAAAAATCAAATGGTTTAAATTTTTTAGACAAAAATAAAAAGTTTTTTGATTTAATCTTAATAAAACAAACAATTCACTTGTTGAAAATAAGAGAAATTAAAAAACTAATTAGACTTTGTAAAAAATATCTAAAACCAAATGGTGTTATTATGGTGTTAACTTTAGATCCATATAAAAATGAAATCCCTACATTCAAATTAATGAACAGTAAACTTAAAAAATCTTTGAATAGGGATAAAAAGATAATTGCACTATTAAAGAAAAACAACAAAATTAGTAAGACAAAAAAATTTATTTATAAAGTTAAAATTTTAAAGTCAAAATACCTTCAAATGATTAACGATAGGTATATTTCAATATTATTAGAATTTGATCTAAATCAAATTAAAAATGGAGTGAATGAAATTAATTCAAACTTTAAAAAAAGAATTATATTTAAAGATAAGTTGCAATGTATAATTATATCTAGAAATGTCTAAAAGATCTAACAGTGTAGATTTGTTTACTAATAAAGTCATGGATTATATGACCGATGACTTTATCTTGGTTGAAAAAAATGAACTGGTTAAAACAACTATTGAGAAACTCAGAAAAGAAAAAAAATCAACTGTCATAATTCAAAAAAATGAAAAAATGATCGGAATAATAACTGAAAAAGATATTCTTAAAAGGGTCGCTTTTAGTGCTGATGAGAAAACAAAAGTTGATCAAGTTATGACACATCCAGTTAAATTCGTTTATGAGGATGATTTGTTATTTCATGCGGTAGGCAAAATGAGAAAATTAAATTTAAATCATCTTCCTGTTATAGATATGAGTTTAAAAATACAGGGAATGATTGATATGAATACAGCTTTACAAGCTGAATTAGGAGATGTGGTCAATCAAATTGACAACATGACTTATGATGAACAAGACGTTTCAGGTTTAATTAAAATTAAACAACAACAAGTCGTTTTAGCTAATAACATGCTAGTTAGAAATGCTTATCCAGGTGATATTTCATATTTATTAAGTTTTTTAAATAATGTCATCTACCGTAGGGCAATTCGATTGGCAGAAAAAAGAGTTGGGAAAAAAAATATAATAGAAAAAATCCCAGAATATTCAGTCATTGTTATGGGCTCAGGGGGAAGAATGGAAAGTTTTCTGCATCCTGACCAGGATAATGGGATAATCTATGAAACTAACAATGAAGACCCAAAAAAAGTAGATTTATATTTTAATGAACTCGCTAAGGATTTTTCAAAAACCTTAGATGACTGTGGTATTCCTTTTTGTAAAGGAGATTTAATGGCAAGTAATCCATTGTGGAGAAAAAGTGTACCAGAATGGAAAAATCAAATTAATCAATTTTTAGATAATCACACCCCTCAAGATATGAGAAATATTGATATGCTTTACGATTTTAGATCTATTTATGGTAAAAAAGAATTAGCTGAAAATTTAAAGATATATTTGAACGAAAAACTGCATGAAAAAAAATTATTAAAGTTTTTGTATTTTAGTGAAGAACAAAGTGATGCTGCAATTGGTTTTTTTGGACAACTTATTTTAGAAAAAAATGATAAGGAAAATTTAGGATTATTAAACCTAAAACACACAGGAACACTCCCGTTGGTAGAAAGTATTAGATTATATTCAATTAAACATAAGGTTACAAAAATTTCAACATTTGAGCGATTAAATGAACTCAATAAATTAAAGGTTTTAACTGTTGATGAAGTAGATTTTTTTAAAAATGCTCATCGTTTTATGTCAAATATTTTACTTAAAAATCAAGTTGAAAGAATAAAACAAGGTTTAACAATTAAAAATTTTATTGATCCAAAAACTTTACTTGAAAGAGAAAAAAAAGTTTTAAAAATTTATCTTAAGCAAATTAGAAAATTAAAACAAAGGGTAAGAGTAGATATTGGTGAAGAGTATTTTTAATAAGATTAAATATTATTTTGAAAAACAAAAGTTGTTTAATCAAGTAACACTTGAGCAATCTAATTTTGCAATTTTAGATACCGAAACAACAGGATTGAGAGTGTCCAAGGGAGATAAAGTTGTATCTGTTGCTTCTATTAAAATTAGTGAATTTAAGATTAGAGAAGATGTGATTTTAGATGAATTAGTGAATCCTCAAATAAAAATTCCAGAGCAATCAACTTTGATACACAACATTAAGGATGAAGATGTCAAAGACAAACCAACATTAATTGAAATAGAAGATAAAATCCTAAAATTTATTAAAAAAAGTGTTTTAGTTGGTCATAATATTGATTTTGATATTAGATTTTTAAAAAATAATGCTAAAAATACTAATCTAGCCAATCGAATGGAGGTTATTCAGCCAATTGATACAATTCATCTTACCGCAGGACTTTTCCCAGATTTAAAGAATTACGAACTAACAAGTTTATGTGAACATTTTAATATAAAAGCTGGTGATCAAGTTAGACATTCTGCCCTAGGAGATTGCTGGTTAACAGCAAGATTATTTTTGTTTCTTTTAAACAAAGCAAAAAATTTAGGAATAACAAATATCGCAGGGCTGGTAAAACTTTGTAATAGAGGTTTAAACCTGCATCACATTATAAAGAATGCAAAAAATATTCATTAATTAAAGAATTCTTTTTAATAAATTGTCATCAAAAAATAATTTATGGGTAATTACTGCCATTAAATGAATAATGATAAGAACTATCAGCAAATAGTTTGAAAAAACATGAATATCGTAAAATAATTCTCCTAATTCAAAATTATCTTGAATTCTGATTTTTTTAAAAATAATTGTGAGCGTTTCTCCATTGAATAATTTTTTAAAAATACCTGATATTGTGATTGATAGAATTGTCACATATAGAAGTGCATGATTTACTTTCGCCAAGAATTTTTGACCTTTAAAAATACTTGGTTCTAATTTTGGTGTTGGATTAAAAACTTTATATAACAGTCTTAAAATAACCAAGTAAAATAAAGACAAACCAACTACAACATGAATATTTTCTATACTTAATCTTTCTGGTCCAAATTCTAAATTCACCAAATAAAAACCAAATGGTATTTGAGCAAAAAGCAATATTGCACTTAGCCAATGTAATAATTTTGAAATTAAACCATACTCTGTTACTGTATTTTTTACATGCATACATTAATTAAACACATTGCTAAGAAAATTGGTATTAATTTATTTTTAATAACTTCAATATTAATTTGTTCAAATGTTAGTGCTGAACAATCAGCTGAAGAAATAATTAAAAATAGAAAAGTTTTATTCAAAAAGAATTATAATACAGCTAAAAAAGTTCAGTCCCTTTCATCAAATGAGGATTTTAATAAAGCAAAAGAATTAATGTTAGAAATGAGTGAAAATTATAAATCTTTAAAAAAAATGTTTCCTGAAAATACTAAAGAGGGATTTAAAACAGAAGCCCTCCCTCTAATTTGGCAAGAAAAAAATAAATTTAATTTGTTAATGGAAAAATCTTCCGGCGATATGGTACAATTGGCATCTGTTATTGAAAATACAGATAATATTAAAGGAACATTAGGAAAGCTAATGTGGGCTAATTGTAAAGCTTGTCATTCAAAATATCGTGAAGAACATTAAATTTCTAATATTTTAAATTTAAAAAATAATGATCCCTATAAAAATCAAAGAACACTTAGATAGTTATATTTATCAGGAAGTCTACGTTCAAATAGCAGTCATTAAAGGTAAGGAAAAGGTATCTACTAAAATAGCTGTTAACAATTACTTTAATTCAAATCATTTTAGAGATCTGTCTGAAGGCAAACCTTACTACCATTTTATAGATGGGTTAAATGATAAGTGTTTAATTAAATTAATAGACTCGCCCATGAAAGATAAAGAAACTGATGATGAGGTAATTATTGAACTTCAAAAAAAATTACAAAATTTAAGTAACGATGAATTAAAAAATACTTTTTGGGAAATAGAAACTGGGGAATTTGTAAACAGCGATCAGATCAAAGAGCTTGAACAAGAAAGAGATCAAATGATTGAAAGTTTAAATCTTAATAATAAAGATAACGTACATAAAGTTTTGATGGATTTTTGCAAAAAATATGAAGAATTATGCATTGTTAAATATCCTGACGCACCACTTCCATTGGAGATATTGAAATCTACTGGTTCCTAATCATTGGATAAACCTTAGGATTTAGGTATTTTAAATTTGTAATCATTATTAATGCTAAGGTAACCAATCCAATACTCAATCCTAAGTTAAATAATACTTTAAAATCAAAAGCCCAGACTAATTCAAAAATATTCTCCATAATAAATTTAGAGGCAGTTACTGCAAAAAAGGTTGCTATCAATATTACAGAATTAAAGATTATTAAAAATTCGATTAAGGAAGATAAAATAACTTCTTTTTTTGAAAACCCTAAAATTTTAAATACTAAATTTTGATATTCTTTAACTTTTCCTTGAACCATAATAGCGCTAGAAATAACAATTAATCCTATAATAATAGTGACTGTTGAAATAAGAGTAACTGCTATGAAAACTTTGTTCAAAACATCGGTTACTTTATTCAAATAATCTGCAATCTTAATCATGGACAAACTAGGTAATACATCTAGCATTGAAGTCTCATCAAACTTTTCAATTGTTTCAAATTTTGCAGTTGCTAAATATTCATGAGGAATATTATTTGCAAATTGAGGATTAAATAACATGGCAAAATTAATACTGAGATCACGGTAATCTACCGCTCTAAAATTAACTATCTCTCCATCAATTTCTCTACCATAAATATTTAGTGTGAACACATCGCCTAATTTAATATTTAAATTTTTTGCAACTTCAGCATCTAAAGAAATTTGAAGTTGGTTAGGTTTGGTAATATCCCACCATTTACCTTCAGTTAATGGATTATCTTCTGGAACTTCATTTACCCATGAAGATCTTCTATCACTACCAATTACCCAGTAACTATCATTATCAGGTTTTATATATGTGTTTGGATTAATCCCATTAATCTTAATAATTCCAGATGACACCATCGGTACCACCTCAATTTTTGCATTAGCATCCATATTCAGTATATTTTTTTCAAAAATTTCTTTTTCTCCCTTTTGAATACCTACAAAAAAATAATCAGGAGCAATATCAGGTATGGATTTTGCAATTTCTCTTTGAAAATTAGTGCCAACTAACGCGAGTGTAAGCAGTAAAGTAACTCCTAAACCTAAAGACATAATTGTAATTGGAGTAATACTTTTTGTCTGGGTTATATTTTTAATCGATACTTTTAAAGATATATTAGAAGTAGATTTAAATTTTCTTAAAAAATAAATGATTATTTTTGAAAGTAAAAAAAATACTATTAAACAAACAAAAAAAGCCACAAAATATCCTAGACTATAAATAGGGCGTTCAGATCCAAAACTAAATAATAAAACTAAAATAGATAATAATATTAGACTTAAAGATGCAGATTTTTTTGAATAATAAAATTCCAAATTTTGAAATACATTTCTAAATAAATTAGAGGCTTTTACTTGATCAATTGAACTTATGGTTGGGATTGAAAAAATAATAAGAACTAATAACCCAACTAAAAATATTTTAATAAAATTTATAATCGAAAATATTGGAGAAATATTAAGACCCAATCCATCAGATAAATATTGATCGACAAAAGGTACAATTAAAAAACTTGAGCCATAAGCAAAAGTTGTGATTACTAAAAGTAAGATAAATAATTGAAGATAATAGAGTGTTTTAATATTACCCGAATAAAATCCAACTGCTTTTCTAACTGCAATAGACATATTGTTTTGATTAATAAAAGAAAGAAGAGTATTTGCTATCCCAATTCCTGCAATCAACATCGCACTAATTGAAACTAATGATAAGAACTGTGAAAAATTGTTGATTATTCTCTTTAATCCACTTGCAGAATTTTCAGGATACCTAAGTTTAACTTTTTGATCATCTTTAAATATATTCTCTATTTTTTTTTCTATTTTACTGGCATCATCTGTTTCATTGAATTTTACTTTGTATTCGTAATTTAAAAAGCTGCCAATTCCATTAAGTTTCAAAATTTCTAATGTTTGATCTCCTGCAAGTGCCCAGTCACCAAAGGCAACAAACCCACTGACATCAGGGACAGATTTTACAATTCCAATAATTGTGAATAATTGATTTTGAACTTTAATTTTTTCATTAATTTTTAAGTTTAAATTTTTTGATAAACTTTCATTTATTAACAAAGTATTGGGTTCGTTATGCATTCTATCAAATGCGCCAGCAGGCTCATAATCAACAGAGCCATATAAAGGATATTTAGTATCTACAGTTTTAATTCTAGTAAACAGAGATTTGTTTTTTTCTCTACCAATGGTTGAGACCATTGTACTAAATTCAATCATTTGAGAAATGGTTGCAAATTCCTTAACTTGATTGACTAGTTTAAGACTTCCTTCATTACGATTATAGTCAATTTCAAGGTCGCCACCTAACAGGGCTTTAGCATTATCATTTAATTCTTTTTTTAAACTATCTTTAATGGTGAAGATGGCACTTAAAATGAAAAGACTGATAAAAAGAGTTATGATGATGCTTGATAACTTCTTATAATTTCTGCTTAAATCCTTTAAAGCATACTTAATAATTAGATTAAATTCAGACGGATTATTTAATTTTTCCATCTTTAATTCTAATTTTTCTTTTAGCTTTATTAGCTAATTTTGGATCATGAGTTACCATAATGAGCGAGGAACCTTCTTCTTTCACGTATTTAAATAATATATCAGAAATCATTACTGAATTTTCAGTATCTAGATTTCCAGTAGGCTCATCCGCTAAGATTAATTCTGGTTTCATTGCAATCGCTCTTGCTATCGCAACTCTTTGTTGTTCTCCGCCTGATAGTTGGCTTGGTAAATTATTAAATCGATGATTAAGTCCAAACCGATCTAATAATAGCTTTGCTTCTTTTCCTGGGTTTTTGAATTTATTTAGTTCAAGAGTTAAGGCTACATTTTCAACCGCTGTGTAATTGGGGATTAAATAAAATGACTGAAATATAATTCCAATATTTTTTCTTCTTATTTTCGAGACTTCATCTTCGCTTAATTTTGTAATCTCATGATTTTGAAAAAAAATTTTTCCAGAAGTAGCTTTTTCTAAGCCTCCAATTAACATAATAAGACTAGTTTTTCCTGAACCACTTTCACCAACAATAGATATTGTCTCTTTTTTCTTGGTAGTTAAGTTAATATCTTTTAAAACTCTGATATTATCTTTACCAGTTTGGTATTTAAGATTTACCTTATTTAATTTAAGAAGAACACTCATGAATAAAAGTTTTATTATTAAAATAATTGTATTTTGTCTAGTCACCATAAAGGTTAGTGCAATAGAAAAAGTAATTTTGTTTGGAGATAGTTTGATGGCAGGCTATGGATTACCTAAGGAACAACATTTATCAGTAGTTTTGCAAAATAGTTTAGAGTTAGAAGGTCACAAAATAGAAATTGTTAATGGTAGTGTTTCAGGAAGTACTTCTGCAGGTGGATTAAATATAGCTGAGTGGACTTTATCAGAAAATAATATTGATCTTATGATCTTATGTCTTGGAGCGAATGATATGCTTAGAGGAATTAATCCCAAGGAGACAAAAAATAATTTAGAAGAAATTATTAAAATTGCAAAAAACAAAAATATCCAAGTGGTCATAGCTGGCATGATTGCACCAACATCTTATGGTTTTGAGTATAAAAAATCTTTTGATAAAATTTTCTCTGATTTATCTAAAAAACATAATTTACAACTAATCCCATTTCTACTTGAAGGTGTAGCTCAAAAGCCTGAATTTAATTTAAGTGATGGCATGCATCCAAATGACCAAGGCACAATTATCATTGGTAACACTCTAAAAAAAGCCATCTTAGAAAATCTATAAAGACTTAATATTATTTTTTTGTTATCTTTTTTTATGAGGAAGATTCTGGCAATTATCATTTTATTTTTTTCAGCCTCATCCTTGAGCGCCAATGATAGAAATGTTGAACTTGACAAATTATTTCTAGAATTAAAAAAAAACATTCCATCTTTATCATCGGGAATAGCACAGCAAATTTGGATGTTATGGAGTACTCATCCTACAGATCAAAAATTGACATCACTTTTAGATGAGGGGTCAAGGTTAGTTCAAGATCAACAATTAAATAGAGCGATCGATGTTTTTTCGGAAGCAATTGAATTAGACCCCAACTGGGCTGAGGCTTGGAATAAAAGAGCAACAGTATTTTATATGGTTGGAGAGTTTCAAAAATCTCAAGATGATATTGATAAAGTTTTAGAATTAGAAGAAAGACATTTTGGAGCTTTAGCAGGGCAAGGTATGGTTAATATAAAGTTAAAGAATTATGATAAAGCAAAGAGAAGCTACCAAAAAGCACAAGAAATCTATCCAGCAATGAAATCATCAAAGGTAATGATTGAACAAATTGAAGAGTTAATTAAAAGACAATCAATTTAATTAATTAAATAGTTTAAAATCAATTACTAGATGAAAAAAACTACATCTCCCTCTAAAGCAATGTTGACACTTGCTAGATCTTTAAGTTTTAATGCTCAGAACTATATTCCAAAAGGTGGAGTATCTTTATCTTTATTTAAAGTAGAAATTTTATCAGGATTAACAGTAGCTCTAGCATTAGTGCCAGAAGCAATTGCTTTTGCTTTTGTTGCAGGAGTTGCACCTTTGTCTGGTTTATATGCTGCATTTATTGTTGGATTAATTACCGCTGTATTTGGTGGAAGACCTGGAATGATATCAGGTGCAACAGGTGCTCTTGCTGTAGTGATGGTCTCATTGGTAACTGAACATGGTGCTGAATATTTATTTGCAACTGTTGTTTTAATGGGAGTTTTACAATTATTAGCTGGTGTTTTTAAACTAGGAAAATTTATAAGAATGGTACCTGAGCCTGTGATGTTAGGTTTTGTCAATGGACTAGCAATTGTAATTGGTATTTCTCAACTAAGTCAGTTTAAAACAATAAATAATCTTGGACAATCAGTTTGGATTTCAGGTGATATATTACTTTATTCTATTGTTTTTGTTCTACTTACTATGTTTGTTATTTGGTTTTTACCTAAACTTACAAAAGTAGTTCCTTCAACTTTAGTTGCAATACTTTTAACAACGGTATTAGTTCTTGTCCTTAAAATTGATATTCCAAGTGTTGGAGATCTAGCAAGCGTTAAAGGTGGTTTGCCGAATTTTTCAATTCCAAATGTTCCATTAAATTTTGAAACATTAAAGATTGTTTTGCCCTATGCATTTATCTTAGCATCTATTGGATTAATAGAGAGCTTGTTAACTTTAAACTTAGTAGGAGAGATTACTAATAAAAGAGGTGGGGCTAGCCAAGAATGCTTAGCTCAAGGATTTGCAAATTCAGTAACTGGTTTTTTTGGAGGAATGGGTGGTTGTGCCATGATTGGTCAGTCAATGATTAATGTAAGATCAGGTGGTAGAACTCGTTTAGCTGGTATTACGGCAGCAGTATTTTTATTAATTTTTATTTTATATACTTCAAACTATATAGAGATGATCCCCATTGCAGCTTTAGTAGGGGTAATGTTTATGGTGGTGATAGGAACTTTTGCTTGGAATTCAATTAAGTTTTTAATGATGGTACCAAAAAGTGATGCCCTAGTTACGGTACTTGTAACGGTTGTAACAGTGTTAGAAGATTTAGCAGTTGCAGTGATTGTAGGGGTTATTGTTTCAGCTTTAGTTTATGCGTGGAAAACAGCTTCAAGAATTAGAGCTATTGAGAGACCTTCAAAAACAGATAAGGGCGCTAAAGTTTATGAAATTGAAGGACCTTTATTTTTTAGTTCAGCCAATAGTTTTTTAGAATTATTTACACCAGAAGATGATCCTAAGTTGGTTATAGTTGATTTTGCAAAGTCTAGAGTAATTGATCAGTCTGCATTAAAAGCAATTGAAGATGTTGCTCATAAATATAATAGTTTTGGAAAAAAAATTAAATTAAGACATTTAACCAAAGATTGTCATAAGCTTTTGAGTAAAACAGGTCAGTTGGTGGTTGATAGTGATGATGATCCTGATTACAGTTTAGCTGTTGATTATGGAGTTAAATTAAAAATATTTGGTAAATAAAACTCACTACTAGTTATGAGTATTCAATACGATGTAATTATAATAGGAGCGGGTGCAGCTGGCATGATGAGTGCTATCGAAGCTGGTAAACGTGGTCGAAAAGTTTTACTCGTTGATCATTATAAAAAAATAGGAGAGAAGATTAGAATTTCTGGTGGAGGTAGATGTAATTTTACTAATATTAACACTAATCCAAGCAAATTTCTTTCTCAAAACCCAAAGTTTGTAAGATCAGCCTTAAGCCAATATACTCAAAATGACTTTATTAATTTGATTAATAAGTATGAAATTAAATTTCATGAAAAAAAATTAGGACAATTGTTTTGTGATCACAGCGCTCAGCAAATTGTTGAGATGTTGCTTAAAGAATGTGAGTTAGCAAATGTAACTGTTTTAAAAGAATTTATTATAAAGAATGTTGATAAAGATAATGATCAGTATCTTGTATCAACGGAAACTGAAGAATATTCATCAGAGTCTTTAATTGTTGCAACTGGCGGATTATCAGTTCCTAAAATTGGTGCGACTTCATTTGGTTACGAAATCGCTAAAAAATTTGATCATAATATTATTGAAACCTTACCTGCTTTAGTGCCCTTAACGTTTAGTGAAAAGATATTAGAAATGTGTAAAGAATTAACAGGACTTTCTGTTGAAGCGATAGTCTCTTTTAATAAAGTTTTGTTTCAAGAAGGAATGTTATTTACGCATAGAGGGTTAAGTGGTCCTTCTATTTTGCAAATTTCATCTTACTGGAAACAGGGTGATAATATTAAAGTTAATCTTTCACCAAAATTAAATGTTTACGATTTATTAGAAGAAAAAAGAAAGTTAAATCCAAAATTTGATATCTTAAATATTATAAGTGAAATTTTACCCAAAAGATTAGCTCAAATTATTTGCAATGAAAATAAAGTAAGTGGAAATATTTCTGAACTATCTAACAAAATATTAAAACAACTAAGTGAGAATATAAATTCTTGGTTAATCAATCCAACAGGATCTGAAGGGTATAGAACAGCAGAGGTCACTTTAGGAGGAGTTAATACTAAAGAGTTATCATCAAAAACAATGATGTCTAATAAGCACAAAAATTTGTTTTTTATTGGTGAAGTTGTCGATGTAACTGGCCATTTAGGTGGATATAATTTTCAATGGGCTTGGTCATCTGGTTATGTTGCTGGCCAGTATGCTTAAAACCACCATATCGACTCAACTCATTCTATTTGCTAAAATATATACATGTGTGGAAGATATGTGGTTAAAAATCCGGTTACTAAAACTAGCAAGTTAGTTAAATCTGCAATTCAAGTTGAAGATATTGAAAACTATAACGCACACCCATATCAAAAACTTCCAGTAATTAAAAAATATAAAAACGGAAACACATTAGAAGCTCTTAAATGGGGATTAATTCCAGGTTGGGCTAAAGATAAAGATTTTAAAGCTTTAATTAATGCAAGACTAGAGACCATTGATGAAAAAGTTTCATTTAAAAAACTAATTAAGAATAATAGATGTGTTGCAGTAGCGGATGGTTTTTATGAATGGAAAAGAGAAGAAAAAGAGAAAACTCCTCATTATTTTACAAGAAAAGATACCAAACCAATATTCTTTGCAGGAATTTTTGAAGAGGATCAATTTTGTTTAATTACAGAAGAAGCAAAAGATAACAATACTGAAATACATCACCGTCAACCAGTCATCATTAATCAAACAGATGTTAATCGATATTTAAATTTAGAGTTACAAGGTTCAGCATTTTTAAAGGAATGCAGTAAACCAAATCTTGTTTTTCATGAAGTTTCAAAAGATGTTAATAAACCTACAAATAACAGCACATCATTAATTCAAAAAATAAATTAAATTTTGTTTAAAAATTAACATAAAATTGAAAAGCTATTCCACATAAAATAGCTCCTCCAAAACCAAAAGTTAAGTAAGCGATAAATGTAGAGCGGTTCACCAGAGACCAAACAGCTGTCATTGCTGGAATAGAACTGATTGCTCCACCAACTAGAAAAGCCATAGCACCACCAGCACTCAATCCTTGTTCAATTAATCCTGACACAATAGCTGGTGCTGCATAAGAATTTAAGTAAGCAGGTACACCAGCAAAAGCTCCAATAACAATAGATGACAATCCATCTCCTGACAAAAAACTTCCAATTATTTGAGCAGACATAAATTGAACCATTAATGCTTCAATTAAATAAGCAAGCGATAACCATTTTAATAAAAATAATCCATTCGTTATAAATTCATCTCTAAAAATTTTAGTTCTTTCTGAATTATTCCAAAATTTTATGACAAGCTCTTGATTAAAAGGATCTTTAGTATCACAGCATGAGCCACTACTAGATCTATTTTGATCTTTTAATGGGCTCGTAAACATCCCAAGTTTTGCTAAAAAATAAATTCCAAAGCCACCAATTAAACCAATAGTTAATGCTGAAATTGTTTTTGCTATAGCATAATCCCAACCAAGAGCACTTGCTGTGATCAACAGAGCAGGAGGATCAATTAAAGGTGAAGATAACCAAAAAGCCATCACAGCAGATAGCGGAACTCCTAAAGCTAGCATACTTGCTATAAATGGTATTACTTCACATGAACAAAATGGAGCAAGACCACCAACTAATGTTGCAATAAAAATTGTTCTAACTTCTTTTCCTTTAAATGCTTTTGAAACTAAGCTTTCGGCACCAGTTGCTTTTAAATATGCAACTAAGCTGATAGCAAATAAAATAAAAGGAATAGTTCCCATTAAAGCCTTTAAGGCAAAAGTTAAAATTGAATTAAAATTTTCAGGAATAAATACAAAAATTAAGAATGGAATTAAAAATACTAATGTCCATACTGATTTAATTTTATTAATTCTTTTTATGTTGATAGTTTTCATCCACAGAATTAATTAAACCATAGTCAATTTTTTTCGCAATTGATATGCTAAAATTTAGTTAAAACTTGTCAATATCTTGTTAAACTAACTCAATTAGATAGACTTTATTAAAATGAAAAATCTATATCATTCAGATATTTATAAATTTGATACTCCTGTCAGTAGTTATTGGGAGGATATTTCAAGCGAAAATTTAAATTTAGAAAAGTTAACAAAAGAGATTAATTCAGAAATTGTAGTGATCGGTGGTGGATATACAGGATTAGTTTGTGCAATTAATTTAATAGAAAACCATAACTTAGATGTCATTTTAGTTGAAGCGGGAAAAATAGGTTGGGGTGCATCATCCAGAAATGCTGGATTTAACTGCTTACCACCAAGCAAGATGTCTTTTAAACAGATGCAATCCATATATGGAGTGGAGGAGACAAAAAAGTTTTTTAAAAATTCAGTAGAAGGTTCCAATCACACAAAAGATATCATTAAAGAATATAATATTGATTGTGATGTATCAGGAGATAGTAGTTATGTAGTTGCTCATCATAAAAATAAATTTGAACAAATAAAAGAGCAAGCTGAGGTTTATAAATCTGAGTTTGATATTGAGACTAAAATTTATTCAAAAGAAGAATTTGATGAAATTGGACATGGAGGAACCGAACAACATGGAGCGTTTTCATATAAACCAGCATTTGCAATCAATCCTCTTAAATTTGTAAATGGAATTGCAAAACATGCTTTATCCAAAAAATTAAAGATATTTGAACACACCAAAGTAGATAAAATTAATAAAGAAAATGGATCTTATGTTTTAGAAACTAAAGAAGGGTCTATTCGATCTAAAAAGATAGTAGTTGCAACGAATGGGTTTTATCAAGAAGGGTTAATCCCACAAATGGATGGAAGGGTGCTGCCTGTTATCTCAAACGTAATTGTAACAAGAAAACTTAATGAGGATGAATTGAATGCTCATAACTTTAAAACATTTTCACCCGTCGTTAATACTAAAAACCTTTTGTGGTATTATAGAAAGTTGCCAGATAATCGAATTTTATTCGGAACTAGAGGAGATTTAACAGGAAGTGACCAGTCAAATTTAGTTATGTCAAAAAAGATGGAAAAGTTTTTAAAAGATATTTTTCCTCAATGGTCAAATGTCACGATTGATTATAATTGGCGAGGGTTGATCGCTTTATCCCAAAAGCTTGCCCCATCTATTGGTAAAATTGATAATGAAGAGATTTATTATGGATTTGGTTATAATGGAGTAGGCGTTAGTGCGGCCCCTTGGACTGGAAAACAACTATCTAAACTAGTTTTTTCATCAAACAGTAAAGATCTTGATATCTCAAAAATCTATAAAGGATTACCTAAAAAGTTTATTTTTCCTCAATTAAGGACTTTTTATTTTAGATTGGCTGTGTGGTTTTATGCAATTAAAGATAAACTAAACATCTGATATATTTAATATAAAGAATTAAAATAAACAGGAGAATAAATGTTAAAAGTATATTTAGCGGGTGAAATTCACACTAATTGGCGTGAAGAAATAATTGAAAATTGTAAAAAAGAAAATTTAGATATTCAATTTTCATCTCCTGTAACCGATCACGCATCCTCAGATGATTGTGGGGTTAAAATATTAGGCCCAGAAGAGAAAAATATTTGGAAAGATAGAAAGGGCGCTAATATCAATTCAATTAGGACTAAAAAATCTATTAAAGATAGTGACGTGGTTGTTGTTAAATTTGGTGAAAAATACAAACAATGGAATGCAGCTTTCGATGCAGGATATGCATCTGCATTAAATAAATCACTTATTGTTATACAAAATGAAGATCATCAACATGCATTAAAAGAAATAGATGCTGCAGCTTCTGCTGTTGCATCAGACCAAAAGCAAGTGGTTCGAATATTAAAATATGTATTAAGCGGATCTTTAAAGTAAATCTGATGAGTCTAAAATTTTAATGCCATTAAAAACAAGATACCATAAAAGCTTTCAACCTCATTCTTCAACTACCTATAATGAAAAATGTTTATCGTTAGTTGTTTGGCAAGATAAATTGAACTCTGAAATAAAAGTAGTTAAAAATTCATGAGTAATTCACTAAATATTAAAAAAATTAACACATTGGTAGTGGGAGCAGGCCAAGCTGGTCTTGCAATGAGTGAACATCTATCAAACCATTCAGTAGAGCATTTAATTTTAGAAAAAAATCGTATTGTAGAAAGTTGGCGATCTTTTAGATGGGACTCTCTTGTTGCAAATGGACCTGCTTGGCATGACCGATTTCCAACCTTAGATTTTGATGATCATTCACCTAACTATTTCGCTAAAAAAGATGTTGTAGTTTCTTATTTTGAAAAATTTGCAAAAAAAATTAATGCTCCAGTTAGAAGTAATGTAAATGTTGAAGAAGTTTTAAGAGATAATAGTACTCAAAAATATCTAGTTAAAACTTCTGAGGGAAATATTGAGGCTGATAATATTGTAGTTGCCACAGGTGCTTTTCAAAAACCTATCATTCCACCTATAGTTCCTGATAATATTGATTTAACCCAAATGCACTCTCAATTTTACAAAAATCCACACCAATTAAAAGAAGGAGCTATTTTGGTTGTTGGATCTGGTTCATCAGGATCACAAATTGCTCAAGAAATAATGCTATCAGGTAGGAAAGTTTTTTTATCTATAGGTCCACATAATAGACCCCCTAGAAGGTATCGTGGAAAAGACAATGTATGGTGGTTTGGAGCTTTAGGAGTATGGCAAAAAAAAACTCCTGATCCAAATACTCAACATGTAACAATTGCTGTCAGTGGTTATGATGGAGGTAAAACTATAGATTTTAGAAAATTTGCAAATCAAGGAATGTCCTTAGTGGGATTAACTAAAAATTATGAAAATGGAAAATTATACTTTGAAAATGATTTAAAAATTAATTTAGATATAGGGGATCAAAGTTATTTAGCTGTTTTAAAACAGGCTGATGAATATATTGAGAAGAATAATCTAGATTTTCCCGAAGAACCTGATGCTAGAAATATTATACCTGATCCTGATTGTGTAACTAGCCCAATATTAGAAATAGATCTTAATAAGGAAAAAATAAAAACAATTATTTGGGCAACTGGGTATCAGTATGATTTTAGTTGGTTGAAAGTTGATACTTTTGATAAAGAGGGTAAACCCGATCACTATAAAGGGGTAGCAAAAGCTAATGGGGTATATTTTATAGGCTTACCTTGGTTATCTATGAGAGGATCATCATTTATTTGGGGTGTTTGGCAAGATGCTAAGTATTTAGCTGAACAAATTTTCAAAAAAAATAATATATTAAGTAAAATGATTAAAAGTAAATGATGCACAAAAGAATTAGAAAGTTTAATACTAAAGACACTTATCCAGAACAAAATCTAAATAATGATTTGTGTCAAGCGGTAGTAACAGAAGGTGGTAAAACAGTTTGGATGAGGGGGCAGTGTCCTCAAAACTTAGATGATGGTAGTAATATAGCTAGTTTGGATCCAGCTGAACAAACTCACAAAGTAATGAAAAATATAAAACAACTTATTGAAGAAACTGGTGGAACAATGAACCATCTAGTAAAGATAGTTGTTTATATTACTGACATTAAAAATAGAGAAGCGATTTATCAAGTTATTGGTGAATATACAAAAGGTGTTTATCCAGTTTCAACAGGTTTAGTAGTTGAACGTTTAGCTAGACCAGAATGGTTAGTTGAAATTGATGCGACAGCGGTAATTCCAATATGACATTTTCATTAATTGGAAGATGTGAGAAAACCAACATGGTTGGTGTTGCAATCTCATCGTCAAGTATTAGCGTTGCTAGTCGTTGCCCATGGGTAAGAGCAGGAGTGGGTGCAGCCTCAACGCAAAACGTTACTGATCCTAGCTTAGGAAAACTCATGTTAGATTATTTAGAAAAAGGTTTAGAAGTTACAGAGGTAATTGATAAAATTATAAAGCAGGAAAAAAATATTGAATATCGACAATTACTTTTAATAGATAATAAAGGTAATACTTCGCAGCACACTGGATCAAAAATCCTAGGGATAAGTGGTCTAGAAAAGGGATCAAATTGTCTTGCTGCGGGCAACATGCTTAAGTCTGAAATGGTACCTAAAGCAATGGTGGATAATTTTAATAACAATCAAAATGTTCATCTTGCAGAAAGATTGTTACTTGCTCTTAAAGCAGGTTTAAATGAAGGTGGAGAAGAGGGATCAGTTCATTCTGCTGGAATTAAAGTCGCTGATAATACACTTTGGCCACTTGTTGATTTACGAATTGATTGGTTGGAAAGCAAACCTATAGAGGAACTTTATAAACTATGGAAAGCGTTTGAACCTCAAATGAAAGATTATAAAACTAGAGCTTTAAATCCTTCTGAGTCACCCAGCTATGGTGTTCCAGGGGACTTATAAACTCATGATCGAAAAAAAATCTTTAGATTTACTTAAAACATTAATTGGATTTGACACCACAAGTTTTAAATCAAATTTAAATCTAATTATGTTCATAGAAGATTATTTAAACCAATACAAAATTAAATCTGAGTTGGTTTATGATGAAACTAAAAATAAAGCTAATTTATTTGCAACAATAGGTCCTAATTCTTCAGGGGGCATTGTGCTTTCTGGTCATACCGATGTTGTTCCAGTTACTAATCAAAAATGGGACAGTGACCCTTTTCAATTAATAGAAAAAGATCAAAAACTTTACGGTAGAGGAACCTCTGATATGAAAAGTTTTATTGGTTTAGTTTTAAGTCGCATTCCTAAAATAGTTGAAAAAAAATTATCTAAACCAATTCATCTTGCTTTTTCCTATGATGAAGAAATTGGATGTGTTGGTGTGCATGGTTTATTGGAATTAATTGAAAAAAAATCAATTAAACCAGAGTTTTGTATTGTAGGAGAGCCTACAAGTATGGAGGTGGTGATAGGTCATAAAGGAAAACATGCCTACAGCGTTAAAGTTGAAGGATTAGCATGTCATTCTGGACAAGCACCGCATGGTGTTAACGCTATTAATTATGCTTCAAAGCTAATTGATTATATTGATCAATTGAATAAAGAAAAATCAATTAATGGACCTTTTGATAATGACTATGAAGTTCCACACACTACTCTTCATACAGGCGTAATTAAAGGCGGAACTATTTTAAATATAGTACCTGATTTATGTGAATTTGAATTTGAAATAAGAAATTTAATAAAAGATGATCCTTTTCAATTGATTAATAAAATTGAGGATTATGCCAATCAAAAATTAATAACTGATATGCATAAAGTTTCATCAAAAACAGAGATTAGTTTCAATGAAAAAGTTAATTATCCAGCTTTAGACATGGGTGAAGATATTGATCTTGTAAAAAAAATTAAAGGATTGTTAGGAAATAATAAACATAAAAAAGTTGTTTATGGAACAGAAGCTGGTTTGTTTAAAAATATATCTAATATACCAACTATTGTATGTGGACCTGGAAGTATAGACCAGGCACATAAACCTAATGAGTTTATAAGTATTGAGCAAGTTAATAGTTGTAGTAAATTTTTAGATAATTTAATTGATAACCATTAATGATCAAATATATTTTAGAAGGATCTTTAAAATAATTTAAGTATATTAAAAAAGCATGACTGAATTAATTGATCTATTTTTTAATCAGTATTTAAGAATATTTGTAGGAGTTGTTCTAGTAGGTCTTATTCTGTTTTCTCTATATTTTAAGTTTAAGGGTAAATAATTTTTTTAAAGCAATTAGACTCACAGTCCAGGATTTGTTACATTAAAATATATAGGAGAAAATTATGAGCAAAGGATATTTAATAGCACATCTTAAAGAACACGATCAAGAAGGTATGGACAAGTTTAAACAAATGGCTGGCCCAACTATTGGTGAGCACGGTGGCAAAGTTCTAGTTCGTGAACCTAGTCCTGACGTAAGAGAAGGTGAGAATTTAGGTACTGCTGTAGTAATTGAATTTGAAAGTATTGATGCTGCTCGTGGATTCTATGAATCAGAAAAATACCAAGCGGCTAAAGTGGTAAGAGAATTAGCGGCCAAAGCTCATCTAATTTTAGTTGAAGGGGTTTAAAATCAACCAATTAAAATCTAGATTATGCTTACATATATAATTCCATTTATAATATTGATTTTGGTCGTGGTATTTATCCACGAGTACGGTCATTATTATTTTGCAAGAAAATATGGGGTAGGTATTACTGATTTTTCTATAGGATTTGGTAAAGAAATTTTTGGTTGGAATGATAAATCTGGAACTAGATGGAAAATTTGCTGGATTCCACTTGGAGGATATGTAAAGTTTTTTGGAGATCGAAATGTATTTTCACAAGCCGATCAAGAAAAGATTTTAAAACAATATAATAAGGAAGATCAAGATAAGTTATTTGTATTAAAACCGTTATATCAAAGAGTTTTAATAGTATTTGGTGGGCCACTTGCTAATTTTTTATTAGCAATTGTAATTTTTTTTTCAATTTATACTTTTGTTGGAAAAGATTTTACACCAGCTGTTATTAATGAAGTACAAAAAGATAGTCCAGCTATGATTGGTGGACTTAAACAGAATGACATCATTTTGGAAATTGATGGTAATAAAGTTAATAGCATTATGGATGTTTCGAAATTTATCACAACTTCCACAGGTGAAATTATCGATTTTAAAGTTGAGAGATCTGACCAAGAGTATTTGCTTAAAATTAAACCAAATATAGTTTTAAGCGAAGATAATTTGGGTAATAAAATTAATAAAAGAATGGTTGGTATTAAACTTGGTGCTTACAATAATGAAATAAATCATGTTAAATTAGGACCAGCCCAAGCTTTAATTCATTCTGTTAAAGAAGTTTATTTTGTGAGCGCTACATCACTAAAATATATTGGCAGTATGTTTAAAGGTACTGGTGATACCTCCCAATTAGGGGGACCAATTAGAATTGCTAAGATTACTGGTCAAGTCGCAGAAATTGGTATCTTACCTTTTATTTCTATCATGGCTTATATTTCAATAAGTCTTGGTTTAATTAACTTATTTCCTATCCCAATGTTAGATGGCGGACACTTAATGTTTTATGCTTTTGAAAAAATTTTAGGACGCCCCTTGTCTCAAAAAACGCAAGAAGGTTTTTTTCGAATCGGGATGTTTTTGTTGCTATCATTGATGTTTTTTACAACATTTAATGACCTAAAGGACTTAGGTTTGTTCAATTAATTAAACTTATTTGAACTTTAAAAAAGTAAGTAAAATCAATACTTATTTAATAAATATCAAGATATTGTATGTTTTAAAAATAAAGACACTAAAAAAAAGCTTGATTTATCAACGTTTATGATAAGTATGATAATTAATCAACTAAACCGGAGCTAAAATGAACAAAAAACAACTAATGGCACAGCTTTCTGGCTCATTAAACTTGAGCAAAGCAGATGCTGAAAGAACATTTGATACAATTACCAACACTATTTTAGATGCACTAAAAGGTGATGACTCAGTGAAAATTGCTGGGTTTGGTACTTATAAAGTAGCTAAAAGAAAAGCAAGAGTTGGAAGAAACCCAAGAACAGGTGAACAAATCCAAATCGCTGCTTCTCAAAAAGTAAAATTCTTACCTGCAAAAGCTTTAAAAGAAGTATTCAACAAGTAATCATTTTTTTTTAACAGCCCTAACGTCTTTAAATACGTTTGGGGCTGTTACTATATGCAAAAACTGCATACCAAATTTACCTAATCAGCGTTAGTTTTTAAAATTCATCAATTTATAAGACTTCATATTAACTGGAGGTTTTATGAATAAAATTATTAAACTAATATCAACACCATTGCTCTCATTAGTAATGTTAATTGGTTTAACTAGTGTTGGAAATGCTGAGACAACTGTATCAGCGGAAGTAGGGTTTATCTTTAATACTCTATTATTTTTAATTTGTGGTTTCCTTGTCATGTTCATGGCAGCAGGTTTTGCAATGCTTGAGTCTGGTATGGTAACTTCAAAAAGTGTTTCTGTAATTTGTGCAAAGAATATTGGTCTTTATGCAATATCAGGAATTATGTTTTGGCTTGTTGGTTACAACTTAGCATACGGTATTCCAGAAGGTGGATACATAGGAAATTTTGTGCCTTGGTCAGATGCCAGTACATTAGAAACTGGCTATTCAGATGGATCTGACTGGTTTTTCCAAATGGTATTTTGCGCAACAACAGTTTCAATTTGTTCAGGAGCTATGGCTGAAAGAATCAAATTATGGCCATTCTTTTTATTTGCAGCTATTTTAGCTGGAGTAATTTATCCAATCGTAATGGGTTGGCAGTGGGGTGGAGGCTGGTTAGCTGAAATTGGTTTTTCTGACTTTGCTGGATCAACATTAGTTCACTCAACTGGTGGTGCAGCTGCGCTTGCAGGTATAATGATACTTGGACCAAGATATGGTAGATTTACAAAATCTGGTGTACCAACACCTATCAAACCTTTTGCAGCCTCATCAATACCTTTAGTTACAATCGGTGTTTTTGTACTTTGGTTAGGATGGTTTGGATTTAATGGAGGGTCACAATTAGCTCTTGGATCATTTGCTGATGCTGTTTCGATTTCTACAATCTTTATTAATACCAATTTAGCAGCTTGTGGTGGTGTATTAGCAGCGGCAGTAGTTACTAGATTAATGTTTGGTAAAACTGACGTAGTTCAAATGTTGAATGGTGCAATAGGTGGATTAGTTGCCATAACAGCAGAACCATTAGCTCCATCGCCTTTAACAGCAATTTTAATTGGTGCTGTTGGTGGTGTCATTGTTGTGTTCGGAACTAAATTACTATTTAGTTATAAACTTGATGATGTTGTTGGAGCAATACCAGCTCATTTACTCTCAGGTATTTGGGGAACATTAGCCGTGCCATTAACAAACCCGGATGCTACGTTTGGTGCACAGTTAATTGGAGTGGTTTCAATAAATATATTTGTATTTATTGTTTCATATATTATCTGGTCAGTGCTTAACTCTCTGGTAGGAATTACTTTAAGTAAGGAGGCTCAAGCAAAAGGAACTGATGTTACTGAAACAGGTGTAATTGCTTACGCAATTAGAGACTAAAAACTTCTCTCTCCATAACGTTAAAGGTCCCTTAGAAATTAGGGGCCTTTCTTATTGTTTTATAATTTCTTTTAAAGTTTCTAACACCTCTTTTGCGTGATCTTTAACCCTCACATTATCCCAAATCTTTATAATTTTACTCTTTTTATCAATTAAAATTGTAGTTCTTATAACCCCCATAAACTCTCGTCCCATAAATTTTTTTTTACCCCAAACTTTATATTTTTTAAGGACTTTAATTTCTTCATCAGCTAATAAATCAAATTTAATCTTATATTTTTCTCTAAATTTATCGTGACTTTTAAGATTATCTTTTGAAATTCCATATATCTCACAATCTAACTTTTTAAATTTTAAAAGTAATTTGTTAAAATCATTAGTTTCTATAGTGCAGCCCGGAGTATCATCTTTTGGATAGAAATAGATTACAACAAACTTTCCGATAGAGTTTTTTAACGAATAATTTTCTTTTGATGTTGAGGGTAAAATAAAATTAGGAGCTTTGGTATTAATTTTTATCATTTAATATTGATTTTTATTCCAAATTTTTATCCAGTCTTTAAGTGGGGATAATCCATATATTGAATTTATATTAGCAAGATGCAAGCTTAAGGATGGCATAGGCGAAAAACAATTTATTTTTTTATATAATTCATGAAGTGGTTTTTCATAAGGATCATAATTATTCAAGAACATATCCTCATAATATGCCCAATACTTTTCTAATGTTTTTTTGGATATTAAATATGTGCACAAGCTTTGATTAATTAGTCTCCAATGTTTTTTGTGACCAATAAAATTTAGAGTATTGCTAGGCTCAACGTATAAGTAAGGATAGTCAGTAGGACAAAGAACCACTTCATCATTGAATTGTGATGCAAGTTTTTGGTAACTGTAAATCATTTCAATTAATGCATCTTCTTCATGAACATAATCGTCTTCAACAAAATATAAAAGGTCAAACTCAGATTTTAATGCAAGTTCCTTTGATTGGACTATATGTGAATTATGAGCTAACATTCTATTATTATCTCGAAAATTCATTTTTTTTTCATATTTTGTTATATCTAAATTATTTATTTTAAAAGAAATTTTATGTTTAATGCATATGTCTTGCATTTGATTTACAACATTTTTTTGAGAGTTATCATCTATAATCTCTAAAGAAACATTAAAATTTTTAAATTCATTTTTTATTTTGTTTATATTTTGACATAACGAAACAAGTGATCTGAATGTGTATTCTTTTTTTTCACTTTCAAATAATCGTTTTTTGTTTTGGCTTAAAAGTTTATTTTCATTTGTAAAAGATCTAAAAATAATTAATAAATTTTCAATTTTTCTTGTTATTTTCACCTCTCCTAGTGGAAGGGATATACTTTTTTTATTTAAAATATTAAGATTTTCGTTAATTTTTTTATTATTTGTTGGAATAATGAGATTATTTTGGTCTATGATTTCATAACCTAATTTTCTAATAACTTTTATGATAATTTTTTTAAGGAAATTGTTTTTCTTAATTTTAATTTTTTTCATATCTAATTTAAAAATTCACGAAAATTAATTATTATTTTTTTTTGTAAAATAATGATAAATTATTATAATAAATCATTATGAGAATAAAAACAGCACAAACTTTAGTTGAAGAAGCATTAAAAGAAATTAAAACAATTAATACCGATGAAGCTTTTAAAATTGTTGAAGATAACAATTGTAATTTAATTGATATCAGAGATGTCCGAGAGTTGGAAAAGGAAGGAAGAGTTGAAAATTCACACCATGTTCCAAGAGGAATGTTAGAGTTTTGGCTAGATCCAAATAGTCCTTATTTTCAACAAGGTAAATTAGATCGTAATAAAGAAATGATTTTATTTTGTGCAGGTGGAATGAGATCTGCTTTAGCTGCTAAATCATTAAAAGATATGGGATTTGAAAAAGTTTCTCATATTGATGGTGGGTTTGGTGCGATTAAACAAAGCAAGTTTAAGATAGTTTAATTATCGCTTAATTCCTCAAGAGCATATTCCAAACGATCCTGTCCCCAAAAAATTTTATTTTTTACTATAAAAGTTGGAGCACCAAAAACTTCTTTTTCAAAAGCATCACTGGTTAATTCTTTTAAATTATCTTTAATTGATTGATGTTTGATTTCCTTAAAAAAAATTTCTGTATCAATATTTAAAAAATTTAGCAATTTGCACAATTCATTTTCTAAAGATAAATCCAAATTATCTTTCCAATAGGCATCAAAAAAAGTATCCAAGTAATCTTTTTTTTGATCTTCATCCACTTGTAAATATCCGCGCATAATTGATAATGAATTTATTGGGAATTTTAAATTCCATTTAAAAGAAATGTCATTTTTTTTTGAAATTAATTCACAATCACTTTGCATATTTTTCATTTTATACTTGTTAAATGCTGGAGCGCTTATACCTGCTAGATGGTGAAGACCGCCTAACAAAATTGGCTTATAGTTAAATGTAATTTTTTTGTTTTCTTTGATTTTTTTTATTTTTTTATGGGCAATGTAAGAATAGGGGCTGATTATATCAAAATAAAAATCTATATGATCACTCATATAAGTTCATTCTTTTTGCATAAAACATTCTAATGATCCAATATATGAATAAACCAATCGGTCCTACTAAATAAGTCACTATTAGAGGAAACGCTATTAAGATTTTATTGATATAAAATTTTTGAGAGTCTTTAACAATCCACCCACCCACAAATAAATTGATTGCAATGAAGTGTGTCCAAAAGAGCATTAAATATAGATGATCTTCAAATAATCTAGAGAGCTCATCTAAACCTAAGTATAATGTAAAATTACCAATAAAATCATAACCAATTAGATAGGATTTATATAAAACAAAAATATAGACACCACTTAAGACAAATATTGGAAATATCGATGCAACAAAAATTCTACCAAGATGAGACTGAGGAAAAAAAATTAGTATAAACCAAAATGGTAATACACCAATGTTGATCCACATATAAAGTGTCTCAATAGAAAAATAAGTATAAATTTGTTCGATCATTTAAATATATTATATAAAATCTATCCATGATTCCTATAAGAAATAGAAAAAAAACACTGCAAGTAACTGTAGAAGAGATGAGAAATTTTGCATTTGCTTATGTTGAAAAGTATGCCCCTTCAAAACAGCAGTTAAAGACTTATTTGTTGAAGAAATATATGAAACTTTCTTCCTCCGACGTGAGAAAAAAAGATGTTAATAAATTAATAGATATTGTTTTGTCTGATTTAGAAAAAACTAAATTTATTAATGACCAATTTTATTCTGAAAGCAAAGCAAAAAGTATGATCCAAAGAGGAAGCTCTATTAATAAAATTAGAAACTACTTAATAGGCAAAGGAATTCATGATGAGTTTATTAAAGACACTGTCAATAAAATTAAAGAAGATAACTCTGATCAAGATTTTTTTTCAGCTATAAAAATTTGTAAAAAAAAAAAGAATAGGGCCGGCTAGAGCTGAAGATAATAGAACTTTGTTTTACAAAAAAGATATTTCTTTATTAGCTAGAAATGGTTTTGATTTTGAGACTTCCAGAAAAGTAATGGATATAGAAAAAGATGAATACCTAAAAATAATTAATCTACTTTAGTTTTTGTATCTTTTTCTTCTTCAACTAAATTATTAATTTTTTGTCTTACATAGTTTTTAACAAATACAAAAACTAATAAACCAAAAATAGATACAGAAACTATTATAATTAATATAATTCTTAACTGTTCATCCATTATAATATATTTTTACTTTTTAATATTAGACTTGGGTTTTTAAGATCCTTTTTTCCATAAAGAATTTCTTTACCATCAAAATCTGTAACTGTTCCACCAGAGTGTTCTAATATTGCATGACCTGCAGCTATATCCCATTCATAAGCTCTTGGTTCAGCAACATAACCATCATATTCGCCAGCTGCAACCACACAAAATTTTAGTGAACTTTTCATTTTCACATTTTCAACTACACCAATATCTTGATATATTTTTTGAATTTCAGGTTTAATTTTGTTTGAGTAAGAAATAAATTTAATTGGTCTAGTAACAGTATCCTTTTCACTTAGCTTTGTGGTTTTCCCATCACTTAATTCATAAGCATCACCTTCACCATAAGAATAAAACATTCTTTTTTTTGCAGGCGCATAAATTAATCCTGCTACAGGCTTGTTATTGATAATTAAACCAGCATTTATTGTGAACTCTTCAAGGTTATTTATGTAATCATATGTTCCATCTATAGGGTCAACTAACCAAAAATTTTTTAATTGAGTATTATCTTTGTTATCAGAAGTTTCCTCGGATATAATTGGAATATCAGGTGTTATTTCTGAGATTTTTTTTGTGATGTATTTGTTAACTTCTAAATCCCCATTACTGACTGGAGTATTATCAGATTTGATTTCTTTCTTTAGACCTTTTTTTCTAAGTTCAATTGAAAGTTCTCCTGCTAATAAGAAAGTTTCTATTAAGTTTTCTATGATTATTTTGATATCCATTAAAAGTTTATTTAATTAGTTTTAATTCTATATTTTTAGCATTGATTACTTTTTTTCCAACATTCTCAAAATTTACTGTCACTTTATCATTTATAATAGATTGAACTTGACCAATACCCCAATCTTTATTGTTTGGATTAGTGACTTTGTCACCTGGTTCATAATCTAAAATCATTTAATTTAACTTATATTGTAAATAAGTATAAATACCACCTTATGAATAACGAATTAAATTCTATTGGAATTAATAAAAAACCTGAGGATACAACAGTAGTTGTTGCTATGTCTGGTGGAGTAGATTCTTCAACTGTAGCCGGTATTATGAAAAATGAAGGTTATAAAGTTATAGGCATTACACTTAAACTTTATGATGATGGCAAAGAAGTTGCAGCATCTAAACAATGTTGTTCAGGTCAAGATATAATGGATGCAAAACGTGTTGCACATAAATTAGGCATAGAACATAAAATTTTATATTACCAAGATAAATTCAAACAAGGTGTAATAGATAATTTTGTTGATAGTTATCTAAATGGAGAAACTCCAATACCATGTGTTCAATGTAATCAAACTGTAAAGTTTAAAGATTTATTTGAAGTTTCAAAAGATCTCAATGCAGATGCACTAGTAACTGGCCATTATGTAAAAAATGTTACATCAAATAACACCAACAACATGTATAGAGCAATTGATGAAAATAGAGATCAAAGTTATTTTCTATTTAATACAACCAGAGAACAATTGGATTATCTAAGATTTCCTCTAGGTGGAATGCTAAAAGATAAAACAAGAGAGATTGCAAAAGAATTAGATTTAAATGTTGCTGATAAACCTGATAGCCAAGATATTTGTTTTGTACCCAACGGAGATTATGCATCAGTAATTAGAAAATTTAGACCAGACTCCTTTCAAAAAGGAAATATTAAGAATTTAGAAGGAAAAGTAATTGGTGTCCATGATGGTATTATTAATTTTACAATTGGACAAAGAAAAGGAATTAAAGTTTCTGATGTAGAGCCTCTTTATGTTTTAAAGATAAATTCAGATAATAACGAGATTATAGTTGGTCCAAAAGAAAATCTTGGAAAAAAAGACATATCTCTTAAAGATCTTAATTTATTAACTGATAAAAAGGATCTGGATAAAAATATATTTGTAAAAGTAAGATCTACAGGAAATCTTCTTGAAGCAAAAGTAGATCTAAAAGATGATAATACTGCCCATGTTAATTTGACTAATCCTGAAGATGGTATTTCACCGGGGCAAGCATGCGTATTCTATAGCAAAGACCAATATGGCCATAGGGTTCTCGGGGGTGGTTGGATTAAAGAATAGAGGAATTATTTCTTCTTGTTTTTTCTCTTTGCTCTTCTCTTTTTAGAGCCTTGTTTTCTTCGGCCTCTATGTTTCTTTGGGTAACTCATTTAATCCTATTTATTAATTTTATTGACGTTTTTTACGGGATATAGCATTGTCTTATAAACATATCAAATTTTATTATGAGTAATTCTTTCAAAACATTTTTAAAACACACTGCAAAAGACTTTCATAATCAGTCAGTTAATCCGCCGATTGTTCGGGCTTCAACGATTATTTTCAAATCAATGCAGGATATTAGAAAAACTCAAGATAAAGCAAAAAAAAACCCTACAGGTGGACATTTTGATTATGGAAGACAAGGGACATCAACAACTCATATATTGCAACAAATTTTATCAAAGCTAGAAGAAAGCTATTTTACTTTTTTAACTCCCACAGGTTTTGGAGCAGTTTTTCTTGCAATTTTTAGTGTTACTAGACCAGGTGACGAAATAATTGTAGCTGATCCAGTTTACAGTCCAACACGTTTACTTTCACAAGATTTTCTAAAAGAATTTAATATTAAAACTACATTTTATGATCCTCATGATCTTAAGACATTAGAAAAAGCTATTACAAATAAAACAAAATTAATTTTTGTAGAAAATCCAGGAAGCAACACATTTGATTTTCAAGATCTTGGTAAAATTATTTCTATAGCAAAAAAACATAAAATTTTAACTGCAATTGATAATACATGGGGAACTCCATATTTTTTAAAACCTATTAAACTTGGTTTTGATATGTCCATTGTATCTGCAACAAAATATTATTCAGGTCATTCTGATGTGATGGGGGGAAGCTTAGCTGTCAATAAAAAAGTTTTTGCTAAAGTTAAAGCTGCAGAAAAAGTTACTGGTTTAAGATTAGGACCTGACGATGCTTATTTGATAACAAGAGGGTTAAGAACTTTAGATGTTAGATTAGATAGACATAGAGAGAATGCCAAAAAAGTTGCAGAATTTTTATCTAAATTTAAAAATATTAAGTTGCTATATCCATATAAAAAAGATTCTTACAATTTTAGAATGTGGAAGAAATATTATTCTGGAGCATCAGGTTTGATGGGATTAAGAGTTAAAGCTAAAAGCGAAAAATCAGTGGTTAAATTTGTGAATAATTTAAAACTATTTGGCCACGGTTATAGTTGGGGTGGGTTTGAAAGTTTAGCTTTACATCAAAATATAAGAGAACAAGGAAATAGAAGTTACTTAAAATTAGAAAAAAATGAGCATCTTGTTAGATTGCATATCGGACTTGAAGATCCTAATGATCTTATAGCTGATATCAAACAAGCCCTTAAACATTTAAAATAGATTTTAAATGTCATCTGAAAGATTCATAAAAAATAAAACAGTTTTAATTACTTTGTTGTCGGCCTGTTCAATTGTAATTATTTCTCTTGGGATAAGACAAACTTTTGGAATGTTTTATTTTGATTTCTCAACTGATTTAGGAATAACTCTGTCTCAATTTGGGTTTGCTCTTGGACTTCAAATGTTACTTTGGGGAGTATTTGGACCTTGGTTTGGAATAATCACCGATAAGTATGGTGGACATATAGCTGTATTAATTGGTTTTGTATTTTATTTATTTGGTATTTTGATGCTTTATTCTCAATTTAATACAGGGCTATACTTTGTGACAGCAATTGGAGTTTTTATAGGAATTGCTCTTGGTGGCACAGCAATCAGTATTCCTGTCTCAGTTGTTGCTAAACATTTTCCTCAATCTAATAGAACTTTAGCTATGGGAATTGTTACAGCTTCAGGCTCATTTGGTTTTTTTGTTTCTCCAATTTTTACTAGATATTCTTTGGTTGAATTTGGATGGGAAAATACTTTGTTATTTTTCGCAGTGTTTGTGTTTATTGGATCAATTTTAGCGTTCCTTTTAACTACACCTAAAGATGTGGTAGGTGGAAAAATTGATGACAAGCAAACTGCAACTGAAGCACTTAAAGAGGCTTTTGATAATAAAAGTTTTATTTATCTAATTTTAGGTTTTTTTGTATGTGGCTGGCACATCACATTAGTTGCAACACATATACCTATATATATAAACGATCGAGGTTTGCCTGAATGGTGCACTGTTACGATTTTATCAATGATTGGATTGTTTAATATTTTTGGAACATTAACATCTGGTTATCTTGCTCAAAAATTTAGTAAAAAATTGATATTAAGTGTAATTTATCTAACTAGAGGTTTAGTGATTGCTATATTTATTTTTTCACCACCGAGCACATTCATGGCTATTTTTTTTGGAATTACATTCGGTTTTTTATGGCTTTCAACGGTTCCCCCTACGATGGGATTAGTTAGCTTTATATTTGGAACAAAATATATAGGTTTATTGTATGGAATAGTATTTTTAAGTCATCAAATAGGTTCTTTTTTTGGAGCTTACTTGGGGGGAGTATTTCATGATTATTATGGTTCTTACGACTATGCTTGGTACATTTCTATCGCATTATCAATTTTTGCAGGTTTGATACATTTACCAATTATTGAAAAGCAGGTTAAAAGATTACAAACTACTTAATAAATTGACAAAAAATTATTTACTTAACGAAATCAATAGTTCCAATAAATCTTTTATTTTATATAAAAGTAAAAAAGGTTTTGATCTCTATTCAGATTTTTCAAAAAAGATAATTCTCAACAATAAAAACATTAATAAATTTTTAAACAAAAAGTTAAAAATTAGAAAAAGATTAAAAGATACAGATTTGTTTATTGGATTTTTTGGCTATGAAATCTTAAACAACCTTATAGGTGTTAAGCTTCCTAAACAAAAATCTATTAATTTTCCCAAAGGAATTTTTTACAAACCAGAGACCAAAGTAAGTCTCAAAGACAATTTATTTTATAAATCTAATAGTGACAAGAAAGTAGATAAAAACTTTAAGATCAACATTAATCAAAACACATACACCAAAATTTTTAATAGATTTAAGAAAAAAATAAGATCTGGTGACACTTATCAGATTAAAATATGCACAAAATACAAGAATAAATCAAAAATTGATCCTTTAGATTTTTTTTGCAGACTTGCTAAATCTAATTTAGCACCTGAGGCATTTATGATTAAAGATAAGAATTTCTCAATTATAAGCTGCTCGCCTGAAAATTTGATTACTAAAAATGGCTTATCTATTTCAACCAAACCAATTGCTGGAACTTTGAGAAAAACAAAAAAAATTAATAAAACAAAAGCTTTAAATTTCTTTAGAAACAATATTAAGGAAACCAAAGAGCACAACATGATTGTTGATATGGAAAGAAATGATCTTTCAAGAATATGTGTTCCTGGGAGTGTAAGATTAAAAAATGAAAAATCCGTTGAAGAATATAAAGACCTTTATCATTATGTAAGTTTAATTTCTGGTAAGCTCAAAAAGAATGTAAAAAACATAGATATCATAAAGGCTATGATGCCAGGCGGTTCAGTTATTGGTTGTCCAAAAATAAATACTCTCAATCTTTTAAATAATCAGGAAAAAGAAAACAGAAATATATACACAGGGAGCTTTGGTTTTATTAAATTTAATGGTGATATGAGATTCAATATTATTATTAGATCTATTTTAAATTATAAAAATATTTCTGAGATCTCTGTTGCCTCAGGTGTTGTAATTGACAGTAATGCAAAACATGAATTTAATGAAAATTTTATTAAGGCAAAAGCACTAATAGATTTATACAAATGATATATGTAATTGATCATAAAGACTCGTTTACACACAATGTGGTTCATCAATTTTCATTATTTGACGATGTTGAGTGTGATGATTTTAGCAAAATTGATAAATTTAAATTAAACCAAGCATCTACAATTGTTTTTTCTCCAGGACCTGGTTCACCAAAAGATTATCCTACATCTTCAAAAATTTATAAAAAATTTAAAGGAAAGAAGAGAATAATAGGAATTTGTCTTGGATTTCAGCAAATATTATTTAGTGAAGGGGCCAGTATAATTGAGCAAAGTAAAATTTACCACGGCTTCCAATCAGAAGTATTAGTGAATAAATCAAGCAAACTATTTAATACTGGACAGAAATTTAAGGTCGGTCGATATCATTCTTTAAAATTGAAAGAACCTTTCAAGGCAGAAAATTTTGACATAACGATGAGATGTGTTATCTCAGGAGCCGCAATGTCATTTGAAAATAACATTGATAAAATTTATGGATTTCAATTTCACCCAGAATCTTTTTTAACTTTAAATGGTAAACTACTTATTAAAAAAATCTTATCAGCTTAAAGATCTTAAGGAAATTAAATTTAAAGATCTTTGGGGCGATCATGGTGTATTTACTACCATGTGGATTTTTGGTTCTCCTCCAAGAATTCTTTTTTTTAAAGATCATATTAATAATTTAATTAAGTCTACCAAAGCTTATTCTATTATAAAGACATCTATAAAATCTGATATTTTAAGATTAATTGAAGAAAATTTAGACAATAAAATTAAATACAACCATCTGTTAAGAGTTGCTCTCAATAAAAAAACTTTATCGATTTCTTTGCGTAAGAGAATTAAGCCTAAGTTAAATTTTAATTTAAAATTAGTTAATTTAAAGCGACAAAAACCAGAATTTAAAAATTTGAAATATAAAGAAATTTTAAAATATTTATCAAAACTTGATAATTCTAAATCAGATATTGGATTGTGTTCTAACAAAAAAATTCTTGAAACAGGAACATCGAATATACTTTTTGTAAAAGATAAAAAAATTTTTTCACCAATAAATAAATTTTATAAGGGAATTACTTATAAATTTTTTAAGTCAAAAATTAAAAAAATTATAAAAAAAGATATTTTAATAAATTCCTTAAATGAATTTGATGAAATTATTTTAATTGGCTCAGGAAAAGGAATTGCTTCAGTCAGAACAATTAATCAAATTAATTGGAAAAGAAAAGAATTCAAAATTTATAACCAACTATTAAAACATTACAATTCAGCTATAAATAATTGTCCAAAATATAAATAAATTATGAGAGATCCTAATAATCCTTGTTTGTTTTGTAATTCTAAGGCTAGTGGTATAGCGCATGAAAATAATTTAGCATATGCAAGTTATGATACTTATCCTGTTTCAAATCATCATTGTCTAATAATTCCAAAAAGACATTTAATTGATTACTTTGAGCTAACCAATGAAGAGTTAATTGCATGTAATGATCTAATTAAAAAAATTAAAGAAGAAATTTTAAGTAAAGATAAAACTGTAAAAGCTTTTAACGTGGGAACCAACGCTGGTAAAATTGCAGGCCAATCAATTATGCATTGCCACATTCATTTAATTCCAAGAAGGGAAAATGATGTTGAGAATCCCCAGGGTGGCGTAAGGTCAGTGATCCAAAAAAATCAACACTACAAGCGTAAAATTTAAATTATAGGTTGTTATTAAAGACAAATTGCACAATAGTTAGGGTTGATCTGGGCAAATATCTAGATTAGAAAACTCATTAATTAATTCATAAAAATTTAACACAAGGGTAAAATGTTAGAGACTAATCCATT
This sequence comes from Candidatus Pelagibacter bacterium nBUS_25, assembly GCF_051200975.1. Classification (NCBI taxonomy): domain Bacteria; kingdom Pseudomonadati; phylum Pseudomonadota; class Alphaproteobacteria; order Candidatus Pelagibacterales; family Candidatus Pelagibacteraceae; genus Candidatus Pelagibacter; species Candidatus Pelagibacter bacterium nBUS_25. The sequence goes on from NZ_CP172846.1 coordinate 410,882, forward strand.
TTCAATACTAGCAGAGACGGTATCTCCATTTGCTATGCAATCCTTCATTATTGCAATGATTGCATTAATTGCACTAGGTACAATCATTCAAATGATACATCATAAAAATTTGACGTATTTTTTAAATAATGCAAAAAAAGCCAAGCTTCAGGCAACTAGAGAAATAGGAGCTGGTGAAAAAGCATCTATAATTGCAAAAACAACTGTTGTTGATATTGGTACTACTGCTGAACTTGGATTTGGAAAAAGAAGATTATCCCACGTGCTTGGTATGTATGGCACAATTATTTTTTGGGTGTCATCAGCAGTGTTAGTATTTTGTTATACAGGTGCTGATAAATCATCATCATCTATGTGGTCAATGTTATGGCATGTTGGTGCTATTTTGACATGTGTTGGTGGATATTGGTTTTGGTTTTTCTTAAGAGTTGATGTTTCGGCCGAAGCTCATCCTTGGTATAGAATAATTAAAGCAGATTTATTTGTATTAGCATTATTAGCATGTTCGACTTTTGGACTGGCTTGGTCATATACTCAATCTAATGGTCAGACAGAACTCTCTTTCTTATTTTTAGCTTTATTTGTTGTTTCAAATTTAGTTTTATTTGGAGGAGTTTACTGGTCAAAATTTGCACACATGTTTTACAAACCTGGTGCTGCAATACAAAAAAATCTAGCTGAAGCTGATGGGTCTAGAGATAATTTACCACCACCAGCAGATGCGCCTGAACAGTTTGGTTTAGGTATTAAAAGAGAACAACCTAAACATTATTAATTATGAAAATTTTAAATAAGGAGAGAAAATAATATGTCAACATTTGTATACATGACTAGATGTGATGGCTGCGGTCATTGCGTAGATATTTGCCCATCAGATATAATGCACATTGATGAAAATATTAGACGTGCAAAAAACATTGAGCCTAATTTTTGTTGGGAATGTTATTCTTGTGTAAAAGCTTGTCCTAATCATGCTATTGATGTTAGAGGATATGCTGATTTTGCTCCAATGGGTCACAGTGTTAGAGTAAGAAGAGAAGAAGAAAAAGGAACCATTTCTTGGAAAATTAAATTTAGAAATGGAACTACAAAAGATTTTGTTTCACCAATTACAACTAAACCATGGGGAAAATTTATTCCAAAACTTGCAGATGGTGATAAACCAAACCAAGGTGAAATTAATTCTCAAAGATTATATACAGAACCGCAAGGTCTTAATATTGATGGTGAACTACCAGTTGTTCCAAAAGATTCATTTAAAAAAGGAGTTTACTACTAATGGCTAAACATAAAACACATTACGAAGATTGCGATGTTCTAGTTGTTGGTGGCGGTATGGCTGGAACTGGTGCTACTTTTGAAGCTAGACACTGGGGAAGAGACATGAAGATTATTTGTGTTGAAAAAGCTAATATCGATAGAAGTGGTGCTGTTGCTCAAGGTCTTTATGCAATTAACTGTTATATGGGAATGCAGTGGGGTGAAAACCAACCAGAAGACCATGTAAGATATGCAAGAAATGACCTAATGGGAATGGTTAGAGAAGATTTAGGTTATGATATGGCTCGTCACGTAGATTCAACAGTTCACATGTTTGATGAATGGGGTCTTCCAATGATGAAAAATGAGGAAACTGGTAGATACCTTAGAGAAGGTAAGTGGCAGATAATGATTTATGGTGAAAGTTACAAGCCTATCGTTGCAGAAGCTGCAAAAAAGTCAGCTGATAAAATTTACAACAGAATTATGATTACTCATTTATTGATGGATGAGTCTCAAGAAAACAGAGTAGGTGGTGCTGTTGGATTTAATATGAGAACTGGTGATTTCCATGTGTTTAGAGCAAAAGCTGTAATAGTTGCAGCTGGTGGTGCTTCTCATATATTTAAACCAAGAGCTGTTGGTGAAGGAATGGGAAGAACTTGGTATGCTCCTTGGAGTAATGGTTCAGCTTATGCCTTGCCTATTGCTGCTGGAGCAAAAATGACACAAATGGAAAACAGAATTGTGTTATGTAGATTTAAAGATGGGTATGGACCAGTTGGTGCATATTTCTTACATTTAAAAACTTATACTCAAAATGCTAATGGTGAAAACTATGAGAAGAAATGGTATGACCAAACTAAAGAGCTTGTTGGTGAATATATTGATCATCATCCTACTCCAACTTGTTTGAGAAACCATGCATTTATTCAAGAAACTATGGCTGGAGGTGGACCAATTCACATGGTTACAACTGAGGCATTCCAAGACCCTCATTTAGAAACTGTTGGTTGGGAAAACTTTTTAGGTATGACAGTTGGTCAAGCAGTTGTTTGGGCATCTCAAAATATTGATCCAAAATACACAAATCCAGAATTAACAACATCTGAGCCATACGTAATGGGTTCTCATGCTACATGTTCAGGAGCTTGGGTTAGTGGTCCAGAAGATTTATCTCCACCAGAATATTTCTGGGGATATAACAGAATGCTTACAATTGATGGATTGTTTGGTGCAGGTGACACAGTAGGTGGAAGTGCTCATAAATTTTCATCAGGTTCTTTTACTGAAGGTAGATTAGCTGCTAAAGCTGCAGTTAAATACATTGAAGACAAAAAAGCTGAAGGTTTAAAGGTTTCTGATAATCAATGTGAGGATTTTAAAACTAAAGTCTATAAACCACTTGAAACGTATACAGTTGCTCAAAATGAAATTACTGGAGGAACAGTATCTCCAAGTTACATTTCACCAATTCAAGGTTTACAACGTCTACAAAGAATTATGGACGAATATGTAGGTGGAATTGCGACTAATTATATGACAAATGCTAACATGCTTAAAAGAGGTTTGGAGCTTTTAGCTTGGTTAGAGGAAGATCTTGAAAATGTTGGAGCTGAAGATTACCACCAACTGATGAGAGCCTGGGAGTTAAAACATAGAGCTCTTACTTCTCAGTGTGTAACAGAACATACAATGTTTAGAGAAGAAACTAGATGGCCAGGATACTATTACAGAGGTGATCATATGAAACTTGATGATGATAATTGGCATTGTTTGACTGTTTCTAGAAGAGATCCTAAAACTGGTAAGTTTAGTATGGAAAAAGTTCCCGTCTACCATATAGTGGACGAGAATGAGAAGAAAAAAGCTTCTTAACAAGACTTTAAGTTAACAACATGGATATATTGTCAAAGACAGACGATGAGGTTTATGAGATAGCTAAACCCATCTGGGATAATTTGGTTAAATCATCAAATCTTAAAGATTATGGTGGTTTTACTAAAGATTTTTCAACTCAAATGTTGTTTGGAGCCAATGAGGTAGAACTTGGCAAGCAGTGGGCCAACAATAAAATAATAACCAATTTAAAAGAAACATTTGAACCATTTGGTTGTCTTAGAAGAGGTGTTCATGTGACTGTCTTAATTAAACAGACGAACAAAGAAATCTCAGGAGAATTTCTTGGAAGACTAGTTTTAGGTGAGGAGGATGGTGCAATCAAAGTCTTTGGTGCTACCATCTATTAAATAATTAAAATTATAAAGAATTAAAATAATTGTTTGACAAATATTCCTGCGGGTGTATTGACGCAGTTAATGCAACTTTCAAACATAAAAATCATAAATAAAATTACAAATCTAAAATCTGTTTTAATAAAAACTGGTATATTTATGAGCCTAGCTGCTTATTGGGGTGTTATTTTAGTTGGAACTTTTATCACATTTAACTAAGTTGTTTTTAAACAACTGTTAATTTTTTTATGGAAGTATTTTTACCAATAGCTCAAGTATTTGTTAATCCAATTGAAATACTTATGTTAAGTGCAATCGTTGGAGTTCTCTCAGGGTTGTTTGGTGTTGGTGGCGGATTTTTAATGACACCATTTTTAATTTTCTTAGGTGTTCCCCCAGCATACGCCGTTGCCAATGAAGCTAACAATATACTTGCAACGTCTGTTTCTGGTTCAACAACCCATTATTTAAAAAATACTTTAGATTACAAAATGGGTTTAATGATTGTTGTGGGTGGTACTATTGGAACTTCTTTAGGAATTTATACATTTTCATATTTTAAAGGAATTGGTAAAATTGATACTGTAATTTCTTTAGCTTACATGTACATACTAGCAATCATTGGTACATTAATGCTTGTTGAAAGTTTGGGTGAGATCGACAAAGCAAAAAAAAATCTTTTAATTAAAAAAAAATTACACGTTCATTATTGGATACATGGTCTTCCATTAAGAATGAGATTTCCAAAATCTAAATTATATGAAAGTGCTTTTACACCGATTATAATCGGTTTAATGGTAGGCTTTATTGCAGCTATTATGGGTATTGGGGGCGCTTTCATTTTGGTTCCTGCAATGATTTACATTATTAAAATGCCAACAAAATTAGTTCCAGGTACTTCGCTATTTGTAACAATTTTTGTAAGTGTCATAGTTACATTTTTACATTCATTCAATTATGGATCTATAGATCTGTTGTTAGTTGTGATGTTGGTCGTCGGGTCAATTGTAGGTGTTCAAATCGGACAAAAACTAGGTGAGAAAATTGATAGCTCAGGTTTAAGAGCTTTACTAGCGATTTTATTATTAGTGGTTGGTATTGCTATTGCTTATGACTCATTTTTTGCTGAACACGTAGAAAGTAAAATTAACATGGTGTCAGATGCTGATTTAAATTTCTTTTCATTATTCATTCAACAATTTTCTAAAGAAATGCCTTTCTTTTATGGATTGTTTTCGATTATGTTTGCAATTTTTCTGGGTGTTAGCGCAGCTTTTATAAGACGATTTTTTTCAAATTTGAGAAAAAAATTACTTTTAAAATCTTAAATTGACTAAATAAATTTAGTTAAAGTTTCAATATATATAAGACTTATAAATCCGACTGTTACTGCTGCTATTAAACCTACAACAAACGGTTTGTAGCCCATTGACTTTAATTCACCTAAATTAATTGAGATACCTACAGCAGCCATAGCCATTGTTAAAAATACTGTAGCTAAAGTTTTTAAATATCCAATTAAATTTATCCAAAGATCGTAACTGTTGTTGTTAGGTGTAAAGAGTTGGTCGCCAATATTTCTTAAGATAATCATTCCTATGAAACCAATTACAAAATAAGGAAAAATACTCAAAATAGAGTAATTTTGGCCTTTTAATTCACCTCGATTATACAAAAATGCAAACAAAGGTATTAGAATTACTAAAAAAGTATTTCTTATTAGCTTTGTTACAGTTGCAACATTTAATGTTTCAGGACTATTAAATTGCTGATCATAAATTAACCCAGCTGCCGCAACTTGAGAAGTTTCATGAATTGATGTTCCTAAAAACAAACCGATTTTTAAAGCATCATTATCAAAATACCATTCTGCAAAATAAGGATAAATAATCATTGCTATTACACCAAACAATGTAATGTTTGCTATTGCGTAAGCTACTTCTGATTTTTTTGCATTAATAACTGGTGCTGTTGCAACAATGGCAGTTGCCCCACAAACACTTGTGCCAATAGCTATCAAATAAGACATTTTTGATGAAATAGGTACTTTCTTAATCAATAATTTTACTAGTATTAACACACCCACAATGCAACAAATGATTAAAGGAATAGCGATTGATCCAAATTTAATAAGTTCTTCAAAACTTAATCTTATACCTAAAAAAATAATTCCTAATTTTAAAATATATTGTTGAGTAAAATCTAATCCAATCATCATACCTGGTCTTGGAGTAAATGCATTACCCATTAAGATACCAAGTAATATTGCAATGAGAACTGTTGAAATCGGGCTTTTAGGAGTTCCAAAAATTTCTATAGCTAAGACGTTATTTATTCCCTGCGAAAATAAACAAAATACTAAAGCTAAAATAACACCTGGTATGATTGACTTTAAGTATTGGAAATTAATAGGCACAAAAGATTTTATGCACTTCTGTAAAGCTTAGTCATCACAAATTCTTTGTGACCTAAAGCTTCAGCGCAAGTTAATCTTCCATTAGCAACTCTCAAAGTAGTTTTGATTAATTCATCTCCAGCTTGAGACATATTCATTTCACGAGTTAATATTTTTGAAACGTCGCAATCAATATGTTCACCCATACCTTTTACAGTCAATGGATTAGCTGTAAGCTTAACAACTGGCTCAATTGGGTTACCAACGATATTACCTTGACCTGTTGGAAACAAATGAATGTTAAAACCCGCTGCTGCTTGAAGTGTAACACACTCTGCTGCTGCTGATGAAGTATCCATAAAGTACAAACCTTTACCTTTAGTTGGTTCTTCTGCTGGTTCCAAAACATCTATAAATTTACAATTTCCGATCTTTTGGAAGTTTCCAAAAGCTTTTTCTTCAATCGTAGTTAAACCACCAGCAATATTACCTGCTGTTGGTTGGCTTTCTGAAAGATCATCTGTTGCTTCTTTTAAAATAAAATCATTGTAAGAGTTCCAAGTTTTCATGAATTTATCTGAAGCCTCAGGAGTCGCACCTCTAGTTGCACAAACTTGCTCTGCACCTGTTAATTCTGAAGTTTCACCAAAACATAAATGAACACCCATCGGCTCTAGTTTGTCCATTAAATTTCCAACTGTTGGGTTTGCAGCTAATCCAGATGTTGTATCAGATTTACCACATTTTACAGAAATCCAAAGATCACTCATTGGACATTCTTCTCTTTGTTTTTCTGAAGCCCACATTACAAATTCTTGAGCTTTTTTTGATGCTTTCATTGTAGTACCAATGTCTCCAGTACGCTCAATGTGAAATCCTTCAACTGGTTTTCCAGTTTTAGCAATCCCATCTACAATTTTTTTAGTCCATTTTGGCTCAATACCAATAACTATTACTGCAGCAACATTAGGGTTACATCCAGTTCCAATCATAGTCCTAAAATGAAGTTCTAAATCTGCTCCAAATTGTAGTCTTCCATATGAATGGGGTAGTGCGATTGTTCCTTTAATATTATTTGCTACAGCTTCAGCACATGCATTAGATATGTCATCAACTGGTAGAATGATTACGTGATTTCTTGTACCAGCTCTGCCATTTTCTCTTTTATAACCTAAAAAACTTTTTGGAATTTCCATATTATTACCACTTCTTTGTTTTAACATTGTGAACATGAACGTGTTCACCTTTTTTAATTGATTTAACCACTTTACCTATATCATGACCATATTTAAGGATTGTGTCACCCTCATTAAGATCAATCATAGCAATTTTATGTCCTAAAGGGATTTCATCTACTGATTGAATATTTGTTGAACTGTCATCTTCCATTATCCAGCAAGCACAGTCTTGTTTTGGAGTGATTTTTTCAATAACAACTACTCCTACGTTGTCTTTTTTATCATGAATTATAATGTCTGTAGCCATATTTATTGTGTCGATTTGTTTGTTTGAAATTTGTAAAATCTTATATATTAATCGCAAAAATTAACAAACGATTTTTAAATATTATAAATTTACACTTTAGAGGAGTTCTAGTTTTATGACAAAGATGACAACAGAAGAAGCTTTTGTAAAAGTTTTACAAATGCACGGAATTGAACACGCATTCGGAATTATTGGATCTGCTTTTATGCCAATTTCAGATATCTTTCCAGATGCTGGGATAACTTTTTGGGATGTTGCTCATGAAACTAATGGTGGATTAATTGCAGATGGCTACACAAGAGCCACTGGTAAAATGTCAATGGTAATTGCACAAAACGGACCTGGAATTACTGGATTAGTCACACCTATTAAAACGGCATATTGGAATCATACTCCATTGTTATTAGTTACACCTCAGGCTGCAAATAAAACTATGGGACAAGGTGGTTTTCAAGAAGTTGAGCAGATGAATTTATTTAAAGATATGGTTTGTTATCAAGAAGAAGTTAGAGACCCTTCAAGAATGGCTGAGGTTTTAAATAGAGTTATTGAAAAAGCAATTAGAGGTTCGGCCCCGGCACAAATAAATGTTCCAAGAGATTATTGGACACAGGTAATTGATATTGACTTACCGCCAATCGTAAGATTGGAAACTCAAGGTGGAGGAGCAGATGCAATTAAAAAAGCAGCAGACTTATTATCAAACGCAAAATTTCCAGTAATTTTATCAGGCGCAGGTGTTGTAATTGGTGGAGCTATTGAAGATTGTAAAAAACTTGCTGAAAAATTAGATGCACCAGTTTGTTCTGGGTATCAACACAATGATAGTTTTCCAGGAAGTCACCCATTAGCGGCTGGCCCACTAGGATATAATGGTTCAAAAGCAGGAATGGAATTAATTCAAAAAGCTGACGTTGTATTAGCATTAGGAACAAGACTTAATCCTTTTTCAACTTTACCAGGTTATGGAATGGATTACTGGCCTAAAGATGCAAGCATCATTCAAGTAGATATGAATTCAGATAGAATTGGTTTAACCAAAAAAGTTTCAGTTGGAATTTGTGGTGATGCAAAATTAGTTGCACAACAACTCTTAGCTCAACTTTCACCAACAGCTGGTGACACTGATAGACAAGCAAGAAAAGATATTATTCATCAAACTAAATCTGCTTGGTTACAAAAATTATCAAGTCTTGATCATGAGGACGATGATGAAGGTACAGTTTGGAACGAAGAAGCCAGAAAAAGAGATTCAGATAGAATGTCTCCCAGACAAGCCTGGAGAGCAATTCAAGCAGGGATGCCTGAAGATGTTATTATCTCAAGTGATATTGGGAACAACTGTGCAATTGGTAATGCATATCCTACATTTGAAAAAGGAAGAAAGTATTTAGCTCCAGGATTATTTGGTCCTTGTGGTTATGGCTTCCCTTCAATTTTAGGTGCAAAAATCGGTTGTCCAGATACTCCAGTAATAGGTTTTGCTGGTGATGGTGCTTTTGGTATCAGTATGAATGAAATGAGCTCATGTGCCAGAGAAGAATGGCCAGCAATTGCAATGGTTATTTTTAGAAATTATCAATGGGGTGCTGAAAAAAGAAACACAACTCTTTGGTTTGATGATAATTTTGTTGGAACAGAGTTAGACCCAGAATTAAGTTATGCAAAAGTTGCTGATGCATGTGGATTAAAAGGAGTTTCTGTTAGAACAATGGAAGAAACTACAGCAGCTATCAAGCAATCTTGTGAAGATCAAAAGAAAGGAATTACAACATTTATAGAAGTAATTCTGAACCAAGAGCTTGGTGAACCATTTAGAAGAGATGCAATGAAGAAACCAGTTAAAGTTGCTGGTATCAACAAAGCAGACATGAAAAAACAACCTTCTTTAAACTCTTAAGAACTTTAAAATTTATACCAATTATCGTACAGTCACTTCATGGAAGTGACTAACGATAATTGTTGTAGTTGGGTTAAAGATTTAATTCCTCGAACAAATGTTAAAACACTTCAATTAAATGAGGATTGTCAATGGTTAGTAATTGGAGCAGGTTACACTGGGTTGTCTGCTGCAAGAAAATTAGGTCAATTACATCCAAATCAAAGAATTATACTAGTTGATGCTCAATTAGCAGGTGAGGGTGCTAGCAGCAGAAATTCAGGATATTTGGTTGATACAACACTTAATGATGGTTTCACTTCAAATAAAGAGTTGGATAACTATAAAAAAAAAGCTGATATTTATGAATTAGGAATAAATATTGTTAAGAAATTCATAAACGAACATCAAGTAGATTGTGATTGGAATGAATGTGGAAAATATTTTGCATCTTCAAAAAAAGAAGATGAAAAAATTTTAAGAAACTTTTCTGATACTCTTACAAAATTAGATTTTGAACATAATTTATTATCTAATAATGAATTATCTAAAAGACTAGGTACTAATTTTTATAATATAGCACTTCATACCAAGGGTGGAGTTTTATTGCATCCTGGAAAACTAGTTAGAGCAATGGTTGACGTATTACCAAAGAATGTTTGTTTATATGAAAATTCATCATTAATAAGTTGGAATAAAACTAAAGATATAATCTCTTGTGAATTTAAAAATGGTAAAATTAATACTAAGAAAATTATTTTTGCTACAAATGGTTTTTTGAAATCATTAGGAATAAAATCAAACTATAATTTTCCAATTACTTTAACTGCAAGTATGACAAGACCATTGACTGATGATGAATTTAAAACTATTGGTCAGCCAGAAGAGTGGGGCGTGCTACCTGTAAGACCAATGGGCGCTACAATTAGAATGACTAAAGATAAAAGAATTTTGATAAGAAATACAGCAGAAGTTCACAATCCTTTTAAAATGAAAAAATCAGATCTAGAGATGAGATCAATTAATCAAAGAATTGGTATTAAAAAAAGATTTTCACAATTACCCGAAGATATAATTCAATCATCATGGTCTGGCGTTGTATCCAGAACAAGAAATAGTTCGCAAATATTTGAAAAAATTGACAACAATGTTTTTGTTGCTGGTTGTTATAATGGCTCAGGTATTGGTGTAGGTACTTTATTCGGTGAACAAATTGCTATTAAAGCAAGCGAAGAAAACACAAAAGAAATAGAAATTATAGAAGCAAGAAATAAACCTACTTGGTTACCACCTCAACCATTTTTAGATTTAGGTGTTAAAACGCGTCTAATTTATGAACGTTTAAGAGCTAGGTCAGAAATTTAAAGAACAACCAAATCTAATTTTTGCTTACCTAATCTTTCATTACCATTCTCTGTAACTAAATAAGTTTCACCTAAATTCATGGCTAAATTACTATCTGAATCCATTAATATCATGTGCATAAAGAAGATATTACCAGGAACAATCTTATATGGATTTCCAGTGTATAGCATTGGCCAATCCATCCAATTAGGCGAGAAAGTTGAACCTAACGAATATCCACAAGCATTCATTCTTGCTTTATTAAACCCTAAATTGTCAAAAGTTGTTGCATGAGCATCAAAAACTTCTCCTGCAGTTTTTCCTGGAACTAAAGTTTTTACACAATTAGTTAATGCTTCAACACAAGCTTCATGCATTTTTGTATGTTTGATGTCAGCTTTTCCTATAGGTATAGTTCTAAACATTGCAGAATGATAATGTTTAAAAGTACCAGCCCATTCTAAGCTTAGTTGATCTGTATTTGATAAGTTTCTTTTTTCGGCTTGATATCTGCAGAGTAGGGCGTTATCTCCTGATCCAATAATATATTCATTAGCAGGATAATCGCCACCACCTTCAAGAACTGCTCTTTGCATTTCAGCTAAAATTTTTGCTTCATTAGCACCAGCTTTTGCATATTTCCATGCTTCATCTAATGCTCTATCTGCAAGTTCAGCTGCTTGTCTTACATAAATTAATTCTTCTTTAGATTTAATAACTCTTAATTTTGTTATCAATTCAGATTGATCTTCGACTTTACAATAATTTTCTAAGGATTTATTTAATCTTAAAGCATTACGTCCTGTCATTCCATAAGCTTCATATTCAATACCTATATTTTTATTTTTTAGATCAAGTTCTTCTAAAATTATTTTAAGATCATCTGTTGGATTAATTCCATCTTTATCAACCCAAATTCTTATATCTTTAATATTTGATGTATTTTGTGCCTGTCTCAAGTCAGGTGCACGAGTTAATAAAATTACATTTCCTTTTTGATCCAAGACTAAAGTTTGAAAAAAAACATATCCAAATGTATCGTATCCTGTCAACCAATACATGGACTCTTGTCTAAACATTAAAAGAGCATCTAAATTTTGCTCTTTCATTGATTTTAAAACATCTTGTTTTCTATTAGAAAACTCTTCTTTACTGAAATGAAGTGCCATTAAGAAATAATTGCTTTTACTGAACCTAATTTATCGATTTTACCAGTGTACAAACCTTTACCAAGAATAGGAACCACACCCACTGTGGAGCCTGTAAACACATAAAAATCTTTTTCTAAATCAACTTTATCTTTTTTAACTTTGTTTAAAACAAATCTTAAAGAATTAAGAGGGTTAATGTAAACAGCATTTGTATTTCCATTGACACTTTGTTTAATTTTTTTGTTTGAAATATTAGTTTTTAAATTTCTAATATTAATCTTTTTATATTTTTTCTTTTGCCCAATCAAAAACTTAACATTTCCTCCAAAATCACTACTTAAATCGCCAAAAGAGGTAATACCTTTTCTTTTTTGTCTATAGCCAACAACCTCTATGCAGGGAGCCATATGAGATATAAATTTGGTAACGTTTTTGTTTGTAATTAAACCCTTTGAGCTAAAAAAAGATTTCTTTATTAAATAACAAACCTCAAGTTCAATTCCTAAAGTTGATTTATTTATTTTTACTCGCTTACCATTTTTTAAAAAATTTCTTTTATAAACTGAAGCATAAAAAGGTTCTTTTTCTTTTAATTTTTTTAAAAGAGGAATTCCAGTCCCACCAGCTTTATAACCAATTATTGGTTCTTTAATTTTACTTTCACATAATTTTCTAAATTTATCTGCTTCTGTTAATTTTTGAGTAAATTTTTTTGGAATAGGTGCAATAATTTTATTTTTTAGAAAGGCGTTAACTAATTTATCTGAAAGTTTATCTTTTAAAGTTTTTTTCATATAACTTTATTATTTTAATACAGACATTGGATCAAGTCTTGTTTGAAACCAATTAATTCTAAAATCTAAATGTGGGCCGGTTGATCTTCCTGTTGATCCAACAGTCCCAATTACATCCCCTTGATTTATTTGGTCACCAACTGATACCAAAATATTTTCGAGGTGAGAATATATTGTTGAAATTCCATGCCCATGATCCATTATAATTGTTCCACCAGTATAATATAAATCATCTTCAGCCATTGTTACCACTCCTGTTCCAGAAGATAAGATCATTGTTCCTTGTTTTGCAGCAATATCAATACCGTAATGTGGCCATCTAGGTTTACCATTTAATATTCTTTGACTTCCATAAACACCACTTATGATTCCTTCAACAGGCATGATAAATTTTTCTTTAAAGAAAAGTAAATTAGAATTAATTGATCGTGCTTCACCAATAGCGTTATTTTCTTTTTTAATTCTTTTATAAACTGACTCTGGAGGAGTTACTTTACTTTCCGCAAGGCCGTCAATTCTTTGAATATTATATTTTCTTTTTAAAACTTTTTTTGTAATTTTAGATGTTTTTCCATTTAAAGTTTTAGTAAAAGTTAGGTCAAATTTTCTGTCTCTATCAATTCCAAAAACAAAGAAGCCATCTCTGGATACTTTTACTTCTTTTTTATTAACTTTAATTTTAGCTTTAGGATCAGTTTTACCTAAAATAAAATGCCCTTGAGTGAATTTCCCTTGGAACTCTATGGCGTTAACTTGAGAGGTTGTGAAGATTAAAAATACTAAAAAAAATCTATAAATTATTGAGCTGTCCATCCGCCATCTATTACTATTGATGTTCCTGTGATCATTGAAGAAGCTGATGAAGCTAAGAAGCAAACCGATGTTGCAATATCACTCTCTGTTGCAGCTTTCCCTAATGGAATATTACCTAAAGCTAATTTTTTAAATTTTTTATTTTTGAAAAAGTTTTTAACCATTGGTGTTTCAACAAAAGTAGGTGCTACAGTATTAACTCTAATATTATTTTTCGCCAGCTCAACACCCATACCTTTGGTCAACCCTTCAATACCAAATTTAGTCATGTTGTAGACATTTCTACCGCTCATGCCAACATGGCCTAATTGAGAAGACATGTTGATTATTGAACCAGGTCTATTTTTATTTTTTAACATTTTTTTAACCACAAGTTGAGCAACATTAAAAGCTGCTTTAAGGTTTAAATCAACTAAGTAGTTCATACTTTGTTGTTTGATTTTTTCAAATGGTTCAGGAATATTAGTTCCCGCATTATTAACAAGAACATCTATAATTTTAATCTTTTCTATCTTTTGTTTTAAATCATTATAGTTCATTACATCACATGGAACTTTAACAATTTTGCCTTTAACTTTTTTTATCTCTTTTTCTAATTTATCTAAATCAGATGAAGTTCTGCTTAAAGCAATAACTGTTGCGCCTGCTTCAGCCAAGGCAATAGAGCAAGCTCTACCTAAGCCTTTTCCAGCACCTGTAACTAATGCGTATTTATTTTTTAAGTTAATTTTTTGTAAATACATATTAAATAAATAATTTTAAGTCTGTATAGATTAATTCTATAGCAACTACCAGAATAGCAATTAATCCAACCCAAGCAATCCACTTATACTCATTAATCCATCTAGATATTAAATTTGCAGCAGTAGCCATTAAAATAATTGATAAAGCTAATCCAAAAATTAATAATACGTAATGATCCCCAGCAGCTCCTGCTACACCTAGCACATTATCTAGACTCATTGTAAAATCAGCCAATAAAACTGTCCATATAGCTTTCATGAAGCTTGAATTATCAACTTTTATATCTTCTTCATTAGATTGACCTTTGATCACATCAACATAAAGTTTGTAGACAATATAAAGTAATAATAATCCACCAATTAGTCTTAATCCTGTAATTTGTAGTAAGTATGCTGTTAACATTGTTAAGATAATTCTTAAAATTACAGCACCACCTATGCCCCAAAAAATTACTTTTTTTCTTTGCTCTACTGGAAATTTAGAAGCAACCATTCCAATAATAATTGCGTTATCACCTGCTAATACTAAATCTATAAATATAATTTGACTTAAAATAACGAGCTGTTCAGCTCCAAATAATTCTGAAAACATTAGCTGCTTAATATCATATCTGCACCTTTTTCTGCAATCATTATTGTTGGTGCATTTGTATTTCCTGAAGTGATGTTGGGCATAATCGAAGCATCAATTACTCTTAAATTATTAAGACCTCTAACTCTTAATTTTTCATCAACTACTGACATATCATCTTGACCCATTTTACAAGTCCCAACAGGATGAAATATAGTTTGCGCATAATTTGAAGCTTCTTTAACTAATTCTTCATCATCATTAATATTTATTCCAGGCCTATATTCCTCTGGTGCATATTTTTTAAACGTTTCAGACTCTAATATTATTTTTCTAGTTAATTTAAGGCCTCTTGCGGCAACCATTCTATCGTGATCAGTTGAAAGATAATTTTGTTTAATTTTAGCGTAAGTTCTTGAATCTTGATCTACTATACTCACGTGACCTCTGCTTGTGGGTCTTATATTTGAAACAGTAGGGGTGAAGGCATGAAAATCATGGTTTTTAGTAGCACCTAATGTATCCATACTCATTGGTTGAACATGCCACTGCAAATCTGGTAATTCTAAAGAAGGATCACTTTTGGCAAACATACAAAGTTGACTGGCACCCATTGTCATTGGGCCACTTCTGTTAAACACATACTCTAACCCAATCATCAAATTACCAAACAAACTATTAATTTTTTTGTTAAGTGATTTTAGTCCATGAACTTTATATATTGGCCTTAACATTAAATGGTCATGTAAATTTTCACCAACACCATTTAATTCTTGCACTAAATTTATCCCTAATTTTTTTAATTTTTCCGCATTACCAACACCTGATACTTGTAAAATTTGAGGTGAGCCAATTGCTCCAGAGGAAAGAATTATCTCTCTATTGGCTTGGACTTTTTTAAGTTCATCACCATGCCAAAATTCTACTTCTTTAGCAGTTTTGTTTTCAAAAATTATTTTTTTTATATGAGCATTAGTAACAATTCTTAAATTTTTTCTATTCTTGATTGGATTTAAATAACCAACTGATGTGCTGCATCTAAAACCATTTTTTTGGGTTACTTGAAAATAACCACATCCATGATTATCACCAGTGTTAAAATCTTTAGTTTTAGGAATACCAAACTCTTCAGCAGCGTTTTGGAATTCATCTAAAAGAGGCAAATGAATTCTTTGATCAGAAACTGATAGTGGGCCGTCAGCTCCATGAAACTCACTTTTTCCTCTCTCTTGATTTTCAGCTTTTATAAAGTAAGGTAAAACATCGTCCCACCCCCAACCAGAATTTCCAGATTGTCTCCAAATGTCATAGTCTCTATGTTGACCTCTTATATAAAGAAGACCATTAATTGATGAACTTCCACCTAAAGTTTTTCCTCTAGGATATCTTATGGAAATATTGTTCATACTTTCATCGGGCTCTGTTCGATAACACCAATCAGTATTTGGATTGTGCATTGTTTTAAAATATCCAACAGGGATATGAATCCAAGGATAGTTATCTTTACCACCAGCTTCTAAAAGTAAAACTTTATGATTTGGGTTTTTAGATAATCTATTAGCAAGTACACATCCTGCAGATCCAGCACCAAGAATTATAAAATCAAAATTTTCCATTAACTTAGAACTCTTATAAATTAAAATTATTTATTTATAACAAATTTACTAAAAAATGTTGAATAAATACATATTAACCCTTGTTATACTTTTAAAATTTTGACAGGGTACTTTTTTTATAAAAAAAACAACAAGAGGAAAAATACAATATGAAAAAAATCATATCATTAGTTGTAGGAACACTTCTTTTAACAGTAATGACTGTTACAGGAGCAAATTCTGCACAAACTCTTAAGTGTCAAACTGTAATTAGTGCAAAAGCTGACGAAGTGAAAATGTTAAAAGATTTCACTGACACAGTAACTGAACTTACAGAAGGTTCACTTAAGTTCGAAATTATGCCAGCTGGATCAGTAGTTGGTGTTAAAGAAACTTTAGATGCAGTAGATAAAGGTCTTATCGATTGTGGTTTCGCTTGGACCCACTATTGGTCAGGTGATCACCCAGCAGCTATGTTATTTGGTTCGCCAGTAGCAGGTGCAGGTGTTGGTATTGATAACATCGCATTTTTATCTTGGTTCCAATATGGTGGTGGTAAAGAACTTTACGACCAACTATGGTCTGAGATGGGAAGAGACATCAAAGGATTTATGTTACAACCAGTAGGCCCAGAAGCTTTAGGTTGGTTCAAAGAGCCAATTAACAGCATGGCAGACTTTAGAAAGTACAAGTTCAGAACTCCTCCTGGAATTCCAGGACAAACTTATAAAGATATTGGTGTAGCTTCTGTTGCAATGGGTGGTGGAGATATT
This sequence comes from Candidatus Pelagibacter bacterium nBUS_25, assembly GCF_051200975.1. Taxonomy (NCBI): domain Bacteria; kingdom Pseudomonadati; phylum Pseudomonadota; class Alphaproteobacteria; order Candidatus Pelagibacterales; family Candidatus Pelagibacteraceae; genus Candidatus Pelagibacter; species Candidatus Pelagibacter bacterium nBUS_25. The sequence goes on from NZ_CP172846.1 coordinate 427,919, forward strand.
CTTCCAGCTCTTGAAGCAGGAACAATTGATGCTGCTGAGTGGTGTTGTCCAAAGCCTGACATGACATTCGGTTTCCAAAAAGTTCTAAAACATTACTACCTACAAGGTCTTCACCAAGTAGTAGTAAACGCTGACTTCTATATAACAGGAAGCAAATATAAGAAAATGTCTGCTTTAGAGAAGAAAGCTTTAGAAGTTGCTGCGAATGCATCTTTATCAAAATCAATGAGTTACAGAATATACGAAAACGGAAAAGCTCTTGCTGAGTTAACTGGAAAACATGGTGTAATTTTACATGATACTCCAGCTGACTACTTCCCAGCGTATATGGCTGCTGCTAAAAAATCTTTAGAGACTAATGCTGCTAAGAACAAGTTCTTTGCTCAAGTATGGCAGTCTCAAAAAGACTTCGCAGATATTGCAGTACCATTCTGGTCTGGATCTCAAATGTCTAATGCTAAGCTAGGAATGGCTCACGCAGCGACATTAAAATAGTATTAAAACTTTATATAAAGCGGACAAGAAATTGTCCGCTTTATTTTTATTAATTAAAGAATTTTTACATGCCAAGAAATCACAAACCCAAAAAACCAGTTAAACCTATGAAGCTCGACATTTCAGATGAAATGATAGCTGAAAGAAGAGGTGGTTCAGGACCAATGCCCAAGAGCATGCCCAAGTGGATGGCATCTTCAATTACAAAGATTGATTTATTTAATAAGTGGGTTGGTAATACAGTTTGTTGGATTACAGTTCCTTTAATATTGGCAATGACATATGAAGTTTTAGCCAGAAAATTATTTACAGCACCAACAATGTGGGCATACGACATGAGCAGATTTATGTACGGTGCTTTATTTATGTTAGGTGCAGGTTATGCACTATCAAAAGGTGTGCACATTAGAGCAGATTTTTTATATAGAAATTTTAAAACCAAAACACAGGGAAGAATAGATTTTTGGTTATACCTTTTATTCTATTTCCCAGGATTAATTGTTTTTCTTTATATGACTACTGGCTTTGTTCAAGAGTCGATAATGAGAGGTGAAAGAGGAATGGATACAGCTTGGATGCCATATATGTGGCCTATTAAAGCCTCCCTATGGTTCGGGATAGTTTTCTTGCTTATTCAAGGAGTTTCAGAGTTATTTAAAAGTTATTGGGCTGCCACAAAAGGTGTTTGGCCGGGAGAAGAAGAATAAATGTTAGCAGAGTTTATAGATCCAGCGATTTTAGGTTTTATTTTAATTGGAGTAATGTTGTTCTCTATATTTGTTGGATTTCCAATTTCATTCACATTGATATTTTTAGGATTTGTATTTGGTTACTTAGGTTTTGGTAAATTAGTGTTCTATTTAATGACTTTGCAGTTCTCAATGGTCATGACCGAACAAACCTTGGCTGCCGTCCCGCTCTTTGTCTTTATGGGAATAATGATGGAACAAGCTGGATTAATGGAAAGATTATTTTCTGCATTCCAGTTGATGTTAGCAAAAGTTAGAGGTTCACTTTATTACGCAGTGCTATTTGTTTCAGTGGTATTCGCTGCCGCAACAGGAATAGTTGGTGCTTCAGTTACAATTTTAGGAATCATGGCTGCAAAGTCCATGAACAAATCAGGATATAACGTAAGATTAGCAGCTGGAACAATTACAGCTGGAGGTACTTTAGGTATTTTAATTCCACCAAGTATTATGCTTGTTGTAATGGGACCGATTATGGAAATACCTGTTACTGATTTATTTGCAGCTGCGATTATACCAGGGATTTTACTTGCAACTCTTTATGCTGCATACACAACTATTAGATGTTGGATTGATCCAAGTTTGGGTCCAGTGTTACCACCAGAGCTTAGAGCAACAAGTATGAAAGCTGTTTGGGTTGAATTCTTTTTAGGATTGGTGCCACCTGCAGCATTAGTATTTGCAGCACTTGGAAGTATTCTATTTGGTTTTGCAACACCAACAGAAGCTGCTGGTTGTGGTGCAATGGGTTCTTTGTTGTTGGCCTTAGCATATAGAAAATTAACACTTAAAAAATTACAAGATGCATTAGTTAAAACTTTAGAAATCTCAGCTTTAATAATGGTTCTAGTTGCAGCCTCAAACTTTTTTGGTGCAGTCTTTTCAAGACTTGGAACTCCAATGTTATTAACTGACTTTTTGCTAGGTCTTGAGATGAATAAGTATTTAATTTTAGCTTTGATCATGGTGATGATCTTTTTGCTAGGATGGCCTTTAGAATGGGTTCCAATTGTCATGATTATAATTCCAATAATCTTACCTTTAGTTGAGGCATTAGGGTTTAATTTGACTTGGTTTGCAATCTTGGTTGCGGTCAATCTCCAGACGGCCTGGCTGTCTCCTCCTGTAGCCTTATCTGCATATTTTTTAAAAGGAGTTGTTCCAGAATGGGATTTAAAAGATATCTATTATGGAATGATGCAATTCATGGTTATTCAGGTAATAGGTTTAGTATTAATAATTATATTCCCTAAGATCGCATTGTGGTTACCTGCCTATCTATATGGACAGTAGAAATTATTAGTTTATTATAATTTTTAGTGAATCAGCCAAAAGTAAAATATTCTCTTTCAAACTGGGATCTTGTTACAGTTAACCCAAATTATAAAAAATGGGATTGGAAAGACCTCTTTTGTTATTGGGGCGTTAATGTTCAAAGTATAATAGGATTTTCTTTAATTGCTTCATTATACACGATTTATAGTTTGAATACTTTTGTAGTTTTTTTTGGAACTATATTAGGATCATTGTTAGTTTATTTATTTTCAAATTTAATCGGTGCACCCTCACAAAAATTTGGCTTACCATTTGCGGTTTTACTAAGGTCTTCTTTAGGGTTTAGAGGTGCAAAATTTTTTGGTTTATTTAGAAGTATTGTTGGAATATTTATGTTTGGTATTCAAACATATTTTTTATCAAAAGCTATTGGTTATCTCATAAGAATATTAATTTTCTCAATTGATAATTCTCTTTTAGATCAAGAAATCTTTCTTACATTTTTGTTAGGACTAAACATTATTGACTGGATATCGTTTAGTGGTGTTATTATTTTTCAAGCACTAATATTTAGTGTAGGAATTCAATTTAATAAAAAGTTAATTAATATTTCTGCTATTACAGTTTATGCTGGAATGATATTTTTTTTCTTTGTTGTACTTTTAAGTGATGTAAAGGTCACATCTAAAGCGTTTATTGATATTTTAGATTTTAAAAATTTTTTAGACATCAATAATTTAGTGCCATTAGTAACAGTAGCAGGAACAATTTTTACATATTTTTCAATAATAATTTTGAGTTTTGGAGATTATTCAAGATATGTAAAAGATGAGAAAAATTTAGAAAAAGGAAATTATAGTTTAGTTTTAAATCTAATTATATTTTCATTTTTTGCTGTGTTTATTGTTATTGGATCTGACACATTTTTAAATCAAAAATTTGAAGATTTAGACAGAATTTTTACAAATCCTACAGATATCATTGGTAAATTTGATAATTTGCAAATTACCATTGTAGTTCTTTTTTTTATAATTGTTGCTTCAGCCTCTACAAACTTGGTAGCAAATTTTATCCCATCTCAATATTCACTTATTAATTCTATGCCAAATAAACTAACTCTAAAAAGCGCTAGTTATATAATTTCAATTATAGGTTTTTTAATTGGTATTTTTTGGCTTACATTTTTAAGTCAAATTGGAATTTTATCTTTTATAGATACATTTGGTGCATTTTTTGGACCTTTATTTGGTGTAATAATAACTGATTATTATCTGATAAAAAAAAGTAGCTTAAGTAATAAAGATATCTACTCTGTTGAAGTCGACAGTGCATATTATTATTCAAAAGGATGGCACATCAAAGCAACATATTCTTTAATTTTGGGTTTTATTTTTTCTGCTTCAACAATTTGGAATGTTAATTTAATGTTTTTACAATCATATGCTTGGATTATTGGTGCAATTGTATCTTCAGTAACGTATTACTTGATGGCAAAAAAATAAATTTTATGAATGAATTTGATTTTAAAAATAGAACAGCTGTAATAACTGGTGGCGCTCAAGGTTTTGGTCTTGATATTGCAAAACGTTTTTTAAACTCTGGTGCTAAGGTTATTATTTGGGATATTGATGAAAAGTTGCTTAAATCAGCTATTGATGAAGTCAATAGTCCTAATTTAAGCTATAATACAGTTGATGTTTCAAATTATAAACAAATTGAAAGTACAGTTTCAGATATAACAAAGAAATCTAATATTGATATTTTAATTAATAATGCTGGGATTACAGGTCCAACAGCGCCATTATGGGAATACGATGTTGAAATGTGGAAAAAAATTGTGGAGATAAACCTAGTAGGTACATTTAATTGCTGTCGAGCAATTGTACCCAATATGATTGAAAAAAATTATGGAAGAATAGTTAACGTCGCGTCCGTTGCTGGAAAAGATGGAAATGCAAATGCAAGCGCATATAGTTCAGGCAAAGCAGGAGCTATTGGACTAACAAAATCACTTGGTAAAGAGTTAGCTGATAAAAACATAGCTGTAAATGCAGTAACTCCTGCTGGTGCAAAAACTAGAATTTTAGATCAAATGAGTAAAGAACATGTTCAAAGAATGCTTTCAAAAGTTCCGAGAGGTAGGTTTTTAGAAATACATGAGTTCACGTCATTAATCTGTTGGCTTTCCTCAGAAGAAAATTCATTTTCAACAGCAGCTGTTTTTGACATTAGTGGTGGTAGATCTACCTACTAAATAAGATATGAAAATTTTAGCAAAATCAGTAATTCTTTTTTTAATTTTATTGAGTCTAGGATATGCTGATGAAATTAAGGTATTTGAATTTTCCGAAACTGAACTTTTTACATTAGATGTAAGAAAAGTAAGAGGAGCCGACAATAATACAAATTACTCTGTTGGTTCAAATGAAAGTGGAAATTATTTAAAAGCTGTAGCTGATAATTCTGCTTCTGGACTTGGAAAGAAAGTAAAAATTGATTTAAATAAAACACCAATTATCAACATCACATGGAAAGTAGAGCAAGATTTACCAGGCATTAAAGAAAATACAAAAAAAAATCACGACTATGCAGCACGAGTTTTTGTAATAAAAAAAACTGGAGCAACCCCATTGTCAAACAGAGCTATTAACTATGTGTTTTCTAGTAATAACGAGGTTGGTTTTAATTCACCAAGTCCTTATACCAAAAAGTCTATAGACAATGTTTTGGCAACAACCCAAAAAAATTTAAATGAGTGGGTTACAGTTAAAGCAAATGTAAAAATGGATTTTAAGAGATTTCACAATTTAGATGTAAATGAATTAGATGGCTTAGCTATCATGTCTGACACTGATAATTCAAAGTTAAAAGCGATATCTTATTATCAAAATATTTATTTTTCGGCTGATTAATTAAGATTTAATATCTATTCTCTTTCTAATTATTTCTTTATCTAATTTCATCTCTCTATATGAAATGATGAGCACGCCAACAAATATTATAATAGCACCGATCCAAGTATAAAGATCTGGAATTTCATCGAATACAAAATATCCAATAACAGATGCAAAAACTAAATTTAAAAAAGAGTATGGTTGTGTCATGCTTACATCTACGAGTTTAAAAGCATGGTTGAGAGTTAAGTGTAAAACTGTTCCACATATAGCTGCCAAGATTAAGTAGATGAAAGTTTTTAAGCTTGGTATTTCCCAAAAAAATAAAACAATAATAAAACTAAAAAGACTCATAAATATAGATTGATAGGCCAGAATAGTAATTGCACTATCATTTTTAGAAATTTTTTTTGTTATAATTATATTAATTGACCAAAGTAATGCTGAAAATAAAACCATATATACTCCAATAGATATATCTACAAAACCAGGTCGAATAATTACCAACATTCCACTAAAACCAAGTATTAGAGCTAAAGTTCTATAAATATAAATTTTCTCTCCTAAAAAAAATACTGCAAGTATTGTTACCATTAAAGGAACTACAAAAGATATCGCGGTAAGTTTTTCAATAGGAAGCAGTACTAAAGCTGAAAAATATACAAGCATTGCAGGTAAGCCAAGTATTGCTCTTAAGAAATGTTGTTTAAGGTGAGTTGTTTTAAGTACAACATCTTTATTTTTAATTACGTATGGTAAAATTATTACTAACCCTAAAAAAAATCTAAAAAAACCAGCCACATAAACATTAACATCTTCTTGAGCTATCTTTAAAAAAGAAAGCATTACAGTTCCAAAAAAAACAGAAGTAATTATTAAAAAAATAGCTAATTTGTTATTGGACATTAATTAATTACTATAAGTATAACTGAAGTACAAACAATCTTAGATTAAAACATCTTTAATCAGATTTTTGATGATTGATTTAAAACAAAAATACCCGAACAAGTAATAATTATCGCCCCAAAAATAGTAAATATATCGGGCACATCATTATAAAATATATATCCAAAAATTATTGCCCAAAAAATCAAAGTATAATGAAATGGCTGAATAATACTTGCTCTTGCTTTACTTAAAGCAATTATTTGAAGATAAAGCCCTAATGAAAAAAATATCCCTATACCTAAAAACATTGTATACGAGGATATGTCTACTGGAGTCCAAAACTTAGAAGCCAACAATGACATAATTATTAATCCAATGATGGATGTATAAAATAAAGAAGTCTCATTTTTATCATGTTTAGAAACTTTTTTAGTAACGACTTGATAAAGTCCCAATATAAAAGCAGCAATCAATGGCAATAATGCTTTTGGATCAAAGATTGATGAAGTTGGTCTTAGAATAATTAAAACTCCAACAAAACCGATAAAAATTGCTACCCATGTTTTGGAAGATACTTTTTCTTTTAAGATTATTGCTGATAATGCCACCACTATTACTGGTGCCAGTGATCCAATACTATGAGCATTAGCTAATGATAAATATTTAAAAGATAATACAAAACATCCAGACTCTATAACTGATAATAAGCTTCTAAAGATCTGTAATTTAATATTTTTAGATTTATAAAATAAATAATTATTTTTTCTTTTAGACTCAAACAAACTCAAACATAAGACAAAAAAATATTTAACCAAAAGTAGCTGAAAAATAGAATGATAAAAAACTAGGGTTTTTTGAATAACATCTAAAATAGAAAAAGATAAATAAGCAAAGATTCCAAAAAGTATTCCAATAGACTCTTTGGATTTAAAAAGATGCATAGATTAATTTAGAATTTTTTTATATTTTTCAACAATATTTGGCCAATAAAACTTAGCAACGAAGTCTTTTGCATTTTTTCCGTACTCTAAATATTTTTTGTTTTCCAGCATAGAAATGATTGATGAATAAATTTCATCCAAATTATTACCATCACAAATTAAACCTGTTTTTTCATTATCAATTGCATCTGATGCTCCACCATCTTTACCACCAATTGAAGGGATATTGTATTGAGCAGCTTCAGTATAAGCTATCCCAAAACCTTCTACTGAAGATTTGTGAACAACAGATGGCATCACAAAAATATTTGATTTAGCAATTAAAGCATTTTTTAAATTATCGCTTATATCTTTAAAAAAAATTACCTGAGCTTCTAAATCTAATTCTTTAACTAATTTTTTAACATTTTCTTCTTCATCACCATAACCAATACAAATATAAATAATGTCTGGATAGATCTGCTTTAGATTTCTTAAGGCCATAACAACCTTTTCATGATTTTTTCGTTTATCAAACCTAGAAACGGTAATTAATCTTGGTGATTTTACTGCAAGTAAGCTTTCGACTTTATCTAATGATTTTTGGTCAAGTTCTTTTATAGGATCTATGCCTGGGTTGATAACAATAATTTTTTCCTTTTCAACTCCGATATCAATAGCTAAATTTTTAGTATATTCCGAATTAGCAATTATTTTATCAACATTATTTAAAACATTTAATAAACGTTTATTGATTCCTGATCCTTTAGCATGGTTAATTTCTTTACCGTGAATTAAGCAATATTTCTTTTTATTAGTTTTTAAATGTTCTAAACTTTTCCAATGATCCGCAATAATTCCATTTACTTTGCTATTTTTTACAAATTCATCAATTAGATAAGCTTTTCTATATTTTCTAAGTAGTTTAGGTCCACCAACTCTTTCAATAGAAAACGATGCTTGTTCATCAAAGATTTTGTGGTTTTCAATATAATCAGCAAAAACTTTAATCATAAAACTTTTTGAAAGTTCTCTTGCAAGTCCCCACATCAAACTTTGCATTCCACCAACTTCAGGAGGAAAGGATCTAGTTACAATTAAATACATTAATCATACTTCCATTTGATACCACATCCAGCACTTGGAATTTGATCTTGTGGTCCGTTACCAGTTTCAGCAATTTGTTTCATAGACTTTAATAAATCACTTTCAGCATTTTTTACTGGTATAAAATTTTTAAGTTCTCTTAATCTACCTCTATATTGAAGTTCTAAATTTTTATTATAGCCAAAAAAATCTGGAGTACATACTGCATCATATGCTTTAGCAATTTCCTGTGTATCATCTTGAAGATATGGAAAACTAAACTGATTATCATTTGAAAACTTAATCATATTCTCAAATGAGTCTTCTGGATAATTAACAGCATCATTAGAACATATGCCAACTGAATTAATTCCAATTTTCTTCAATTCATTACAGTCTTCAACTAATTCTTTTGTAATAGCTTTTACATATGGACAATGGTTACAGATAAACATTATCAAGGTTCCGTTTTCACCCTTAATATCGTCTAAAGTAATAATTTTATTTTCAGTTGATTTTAATTCAAAGGGTAAAGCTTTTTTACCAAAATCACATATTGGAGTTTGAACTGGCATACTATAAGAATATATAAATTATGTTTTATGATTTAAAAGATAAAAAACCACAAAACTCTGGCGAAAATTGGGTGGCACCTAACGCAACCATTATAGGAGATGTTACTTTAGAAAAGAACTCTAGTATTTGGTTTAATGCAGTTTTACGTGGAGATATTGAAAATATTCATATAGGCGAGGGATCAAACATACAAGACGGCAGTGTTTTGCATACTGATCCAGGTTGTCCTTTAAAAGTTGGAAAAGATGTTACGGTTGGTCATCTTGTTATGCTTCATGGATGCACAATTGGGGACAATAGTTTGATTGGTATAGGAGCAGTTATTCTTAACAAAGCTAAAATTGGTAAAAATTGTATTATTGGTGCTAAAGCTCTAATTACTGAAAACAAAGAAATACCAGATAACTCATTGGTGGTTGGTTCACCAGGTAAAGTTATAAGAGAAGTAACAGAAGAAGAGAAAAAATCAGTTCTAGAAAATACCAAACACTATCAAGATAATTGGAAGAAATACTCTAAATCAGTATTTTAATTAATGAGTAGGAAATTTAAAATTGGTATTGATTATGGAGGTACCAAAATTGAAGGAATTCTTTTAGATGAAAAGGGACTTCAAATAGAGAGAAAAAGATACTCATATGAAAAAAATTATTTGTCAGGAATTGAAACAGTAAAAAAACTTGTAGATGAATTTGATAAACTAAGTAATCAAATTTGCACAGTTGGTGTAGGAATACCAGGATTTTCATCTAAGGAAACAGGATTGGTTACAAACGCTAACTCTATGTGGTTAAATGACAAACCATTTAAAAAAGATTTAGAAATTACACTTAATAGAAAAGTAAAATTAATGAATGATGCTAATTGCTTTACTTTATCAGAAGCTGTTGATGGAGCTGGAAAAAATTATCAATCTATTTTTGGAATAATAATTGGCACAGGTTTTGGTGGAGCGCTCTCATTTAATAAAGGAATTATTGAAGGAGCTAATCAAATTGCAGGTGATTGGGGTCACCAACCTCTTCCTTACCCAACAACAGAAGAAATTGAAACAAAGATAAATTGTGCATCAATGAATTGTGGAAGACCTCTGTGTGCAGAACAATTTATGTCAGGTATCGGTTTTAAAGATGTATTTAATCAAAAACATAATACAAATTTTTCCTCAGAAGAAATTGCACAACTTGATTTAGATGGAGATCCTAGGGCTAATTTGGAATTAAATTTATATGAAGACAGGATGGCAAGATTAATGGCAGTGATGATAGGTATTTTTGATCCAGATGCTATTATACTTGGAGGAGGGATGTCAAACATAGATAGACTTTATAAAAATATTCCATCTCTAATACCAAAATATACTTTTTCAAATAAAGTAATAACAAAAGTATCAAAAAATTTTCATGGAGACTCAAGTGGAGTTAGAGGTGCTGCTTGGCTTTGGAATAATGTATAATATTTTTACAAAAAGGAGAGAACAATGTCAGCAGGTTATGTAATAGCACAATTAAAAGTAACAAATCCTGAAAATTATAAAGAGTATGTGGCTAAAGTCTCAGAGGTTGTTAAAAAATATGACGGTGAATACCTTGTTAGAAATGGTGAATATCAAGTTGTTGAGGGAGAAGATAATTTTCCAAGATTGGTAATCATTAAATTTCCATCTTATGAAAGAGCTCTAGAATGGTATCATTCAGATGAATATAAACCTGTTAAAGATATACGATTACAAAATTCTGAGGGGAGTAATATAATAGTAAAAGGCGTATAAATTTAATAATGAGGTGGTTTTTTATCTTCTTTAAAAATATCTGAAGTTATCTCACCATTCAGCTCTTCAATTTTTTTATTTAAATTTGTAATTTCGCCCTTTAAATTTTTAATTTCTTTTTGTTGAGAATATAGCTCACTGCTTATTTGAGATATTTCTTGTTGAAGAAATGTAATCTGTTCTTCTAATTTTTTAACTAAATTTTCCATAAAAAAAACTAAGGAACCAACCAATAATCCCTGCTAACAGTATTTTCAGAACCAAGATTATCAGCAAATTCAAATCGTGCTCTTCGATGACCTTTAGCTGCTAGATAAAGCCACTCAATAGATTTAATTTTACACTGTATAACAGTAAAGTTTTTATAACCTTCTTCACTTTGTTCTTTTGTGTAGTCAAAATTATCACGTTCCGGTTTTAATCCAGAAGTTGGAATATCACTTTCTGTTCCAGGCCCATTATCAACTAAATAACATTTTCTAGATATATGTTGTGTTTTAGACCAAGACTCTTTTGTTATTTCGTTGTCATGATTAACAGTACATTCTACTTTAAGTCTTACCTGAATTTTTTCCTCTTTATCATAGAATAAAATTGCAGCATTTTTATTAGTTTTTAATTTTCTAATTTTATCTGATCTAATATCACTATGGTATTGAATAAGATTGTTGGCTTCATCAGCCTTTCTTAGAACAACTATTCGTCCATCAAAATCAGATTGATCTCCACAAATAAATACAGGTATTCTAAAAGGTGAGCTTCTATCTTTAACTGCATTTGTTAACATTGACCAAAACTTCTTTTTGATCTCAGCAAAATCCTCGTAGTAAGGAACTGTGTCAGTCACAGATATTATTTCTTCTTCTTTAGTAAGGCAATTAGACTTGAACTATCCCAACGATTACCACCTATTTCTTGAACTTTTGCATAGTAGCCATCAATAAGTTCTGTAATTGGAACCGGGGAACCATTTTTTTTTGCTTCCTCAATGACAATTGCCAAATCTTTTCTCATCCAGTCTACAGCAAAACCATAATCAAACTTATCATCAGTCATAGTTCGATATCTATTTTCCATTTGCCAAGATTGTGCAGCACCTTTAGATATAGTTTCCATAACGATATCCATATCTAAGCCAGCATTAATTCCAAAATTAATAGCTTCTGATAAACCTTGTACCGCACCTGCAATACACATTTGGTTCATCATTTTAGTTAATTGACCACTTCCTGATTTACCAATTAATTTTACTTTTCTACTGTAACTATCAATTATTGGTTCAGCTTTTTTAAATACAGCTTCATCACCACCAACCATAACAGTTAGTATTCCACCTTCAGCACCAGCTTGACCACCTGATATAGGAGCATCTAAAAAATCAAATCTTTTATCTTTAGCGGCTTTATACAGTTCTCTTGATATCTCTGCGGATACAGTGGAATTATCAACATAAACTGAACCTTCTTTAGCAGTATTGAATAATCCATTTTCACCAAGTGATACTTCCCTTAAATCATTATCATTTCCAACACAGGTAAAAATAAAATCAGCACCTTCAGCTGCTTTTGCAGGTGTATCTGCTTTTGAACCTTTATATTCTGCAATCCATTTGTCAGCTTTAGCAGCTGTTCTATTATAAACAGTTACATTGTGACCAGCTTTTGATATATAACCTGCCATTGGATAACCCATGACACCAAGACCTATGAAAGCAACATTACAAGACATAATTTTTATTTCCTATGTTTAATAGTTTGAAATTTAAAGTAATTCTATTTGGTTTTATTTTTACATTTTTTTCCAGCTTTGGACAGAGTTATTTTCTAGGACTATTTAATTCCAGTATTAGAGATGCACTATCTATTACCCACGGACAATTTGGCTCAATTTTTGCATCAGCAACCTTATGCAGTAGTCTTCTATTAATTTGGGTTGGGAAAAAGATAGATGATGTAAATATTTTTAAATTTGCTTTTTTTGTAACTATTCTTTTATCATTTGCTTGTTTCTTCTTTTCAAGAATAACATCAGTTTTTTTATTATTTATTGGAATTTTTTTAATGAGATTTTCAGGACAAGGAATGATGTCTCATACAGCTTCAACAACTATTTCAAGATACTTTACCAAAACTAGAGGTAGAGCTTTAAGTATAAGCTGGTTTGGCCTTTCATCTGCAGAATTTATAATGCCCGTTCTAATGGTATATTTATTAACAATCATAAATTGGCAAAATCTTTGGATTATTTTTTCCATTACAGTTTTAATAATTTTACCAATTGCATCTTTTTTATTAATTAAAAATTTAAATTTAGACTCAAGAGAGGCTAATGATGAAAATAAAAAAGAAGTTGAAATTAAACAATGGAAGAGAAGAGAAGTAATAAAGGATTATAGATTTTATATCATAAGCTCGAACATGTTAGCAATGCCGTGGATATTTACTGGTTTTGCTGTTTTTCAATCTTTTGTTCAAACTTCAAAAGGATGGGGTCCATATGTAATTGCTCAATCATTTATGTCTTATTCGATTTTTTCAGTACTCACTTTATTTTTATCAGGTTTTTTAATTGACAAATATACAAGTAGAAAATTATTAATTTATATGAATATTCCACTTTTATTATCTGTAATTGTTTTATTCTTTTTCGACACACCAGCTACAGCTTTTGTATTTTTAGGTTTAGTGGGGATATCAAATGGATTTGCAAATATATTAGGATCTTCTACTTGGGCTGAGTTATATGGAGTTAAATATCTAGGATCTATTAAAGCTTTAACTACTGCATTGATGGTGTTTGCCACAGCTTTTGGAACTGCTTTATTTGGGTATTTGATAGATACAGGTTTTACAGTGGGTGATATAGCTGTTGTATCAGGCACTTATATATTCATTTCTTTGATTCTACTTTTCTTTGTAAGAAAAAAGCTAAATCCGGTAATAATTTAGAAAATACTTGCATTTTTGAAGTTCGAGGTATAAATAATCGCCCATGGCAAGAGTAACTGTAGAAGATTGTATAGATAAAGTAGATAGCCCATACGAATTAGTGCTTGTAGCTAAAGAAAGAGCTACTCAATTAAATTCTGGTATCGAACCAACTTTGGATAGAGATAACGACAAAAATACAGTTATTTCTTTAAGAGAAATTGCAGAAGAAAAAATTCAAGTATCAGATTTAACTGACAGTGCAGTTTACAAACTTAGAAAACATGTTGAGCAAGTTGACGATGGTTCAGAGGATGACGAAGAAGTGGGTGATGATTTTGAAAATATGTACAAAGGTGAAATTTCAAAAAGTGGAACACCTATTTTACCATCCAAAAGAGCAAGAAAAACTCCAGAAAAAATTCAAGTTTCTCAAGAAGATTTAGCTGAATTATCAGAGACTGCTAAGCCAGACGTAGATGTATCGGCTGATGAAGAAACAATGAATGAGCAAGGTGAAGTTTCTTTAGATGAAGTTTCAGAACAAGAAAATCAAGAAGCAGAAGCAATTACAGAAGATTCAGACGCTTCAAACTCATAATAAAATCATATAAAGTCAAATTATGAATAGGAAAGTATCAGTCGCTCCTATGATGGATTGTACAGATCGTCATGAGCGTTACTTTTTAAGACTGATTTCAAAGAATACACTTCTCTATACAGAGATGGTTGTTGATGAAGCAATCAATAGAGGAGATAAAAAAAGATTACTCCAATTTAATATTAATGAAAAACCTGTAGCACTTCAATTAGGAGGGTCTTCTCCAAAACTTTTGGCTGAAGCTTCTAAAATAGGGGAAGATTTTGGTTATGATGAAATTAATTTAAATTTAGGTTGCCCAAGTAAAAAAGTTGAAAAAAGTAAATTTGGTGCATGCTTGATGAAAGAACCTAATTTAGTTGCAGATTGCTTGAGTAAAATGCAAGCTTCAACTAATTTACCAGTAACCATAAAAACTAGAATTGGATACGATAATGTTGAAGATTATGAAAATCTTCATAATTTTATAACAACTCTTAAATCAACTGGTATTAAAACATTCATTATTCATGCTAGAAAAGCAATGTTGGGAAAATTTACTCCTAAACAAAATTTAAATATTCCTCCTTTAAAGTATGATTATGTTTACAAATTAAAGGAAGACTTTCCAAATGAAGAAATAATCATAAATGGTGGAATAACATCTGTTGATCAAATAAAGCCACTTCTTCAAAAAACAGATGGTGTCATGATTGGAAGGGCAGCTTACCATACACCTTATATGTTGGCAGATATTGAAAAAGAAATTTTTGGGACTGAAAACGTCTTAAGTAGACAAGATGTCATTGAACAATTAATTCCGTATGTAAAAGCTGAAATCAAAAAGGGTACAAGATTAAATCAAATAATGAGACATACTATAGGTTTATTTCATGGACAAACAGGCGCTAGTTATTGGAAAAGATATTTAAGTGAAAATATGTGCGTGAGAGATGCAGATGTTAAAAAAATTGATCACATCATGGATAAGATTAAATATAATAATATCGATACAAGTGTAGGGCAATCTGCTTAATTCAATTTTAGCAAACGAATATAGTTATTTTATTTTATTGATGGCATTAACAGCCATACCTGTTGGTTTTATAGCTGGTCTGTTTGGTATCGGTGGAGGATTGGTAATGGTTCCATTTTTATTTTATGTTTTTGAAAGCTTAAATATTGATACAAATTATATTATGCACCTGGCTGTTGGAACTTCTTTTGGTATTATTATTCCAACTTCTTTTGTTTCTGTAATGACTCATTATAAACTTGGAGCTGTTGATACAAATTTGGTTAAAACTTACGGTATATTTACAGTGATAGGTGTTTCATTGGGTACAATTTTTGCAGTTTATTTAAATACTAAAAATATGGTTTTATTTTTTTCTTTGGTACTTTTTTTGTTAAGTTTGTATTTATTATTTTTGAAAGAAAAAGAAACCATAATAGCAATTTCGATTAAGCAGAAATATAAAATTATTTTTGGCTTAATTTCTGGATTTATTTCTGCGCCCATGGGTATTGGAGGAGCAGTTATGAATGTCCCAATATTTAAGTTTTTTGGCTATTCAATTAATAGAGCTATTGGGACAGCTGCAGCAATCGGTTTTTTTATTGCATTATTTGGTGCTATTGGTTTTGTCATAAGTGGTACCTATTTAAAGACCAATTTACCTCTTAGTGTTGGTTTTCTAAATATACCTACTTTTTTAATCTTCATTCCTATTACAACTTTTATGGCTAGAATCGGTGCTCGGACAGTTCATAAAATCGATAAACAAAAAATAAGTAAATATTTTGGACTTTTATTGTTTGTGGTAGCTTGTAAATTTTTATACGAATATTTTACGATTTAAACTTAAATTCTTTTATAGACTTTTTGATTAAAATTTAGTTAGACTTAAATTTTAACATTATGGAGTTTATAGGATATTTTTCTAACGTTTTCATATTTGAAAATTTATTAATTTTAGTTTTAGGAACTATTGGTGGACTTTTAATGGGAGCTGCTCCTGGATTGAGTCCTACAATGGCAGTTGCTTTATTAATTCCATTCACTTTTAAAATGAGTCCTGACCAAGGTTTAATTATGCTTGGTGCGGTTTATACAGCTACTGTTGCTGGTGGAGCAATTAGTGCAATATTATTAAAAATACCTGGAGCTCCTGCAAACATTGCAACAGTTATGGATGGCTATCCAATGGCAAAAAGTGGTAAATCAAAAGAAGCTCTACATTATTGTTTTATCAGTTCATTCATTGGTGGCGTAATAGGAATTATTATTTTAATTTTTTTTACTCCTATATTAGCAAATTTTGCTCTTAAGTTTGGTCCATCACATATGTTTTGGATAGCAATTTTTGGTGTTACTGTAATTGCAACATTAGATTCTAATTCAATAATTAAAGGACTTTTTTCTGGAGCCATCGGTTTATGGTTGGCAACTATAGGGTATGACTCTGTGTTAGGTGTTGAAAGATTTGTTTTTAATCCAATTTTTTCAGGAGGCATAAATATTATTGCAGCTTTGGTTGGTTTGTTTGCTATCCCTCAAGTCTTATCAATGATTGAAAAAAAACAATTAGATTCTGATCAATTTCAAATGGAAAAAAAAAGTATAGTTCAGTCTATTATTTACAATCTTTCAAGAATTAAAGCATTAGTAGTTGGAAGCGTATCTGGAGTTATAATTGGTTTAATCCCTGGTGCAGGAGGACAGATAGCAGGACTTGTATCTTACGATCAAATTAAAAAATTAAGTAAAAATAAAGAAAATTTTGGAAAAGGAGAACCTGATGGAATTATTGCTGCTGAGTCTGCAAACAATGCTATGGTTGGCCCATCTTTAGTTCCTTTACTTACACTCGGGGTTCCAGGAAGTCCAACAGCAGCTGTTTTGTTGGGAGGCTTATTAATACATGGAATGTTTCCAGGACCAAATCTTTTTACAATTTATGCTGAAACAACATGGACTTTTATTAATTCATTATTAGTTGCACAATTTATGATGTTGGTTTTTGGATTATATATTAGCGGTTTAGCAAAATATGTAATTAAAACTCCAACAAATTATATGGCTGCAGCTATAACGATACTTGCTATCTTTGGAACCTATAGTGTCCAACATAACTTTGCGGATGTGATTGTTATGTTGTTTTTAGGTGTTTCAATGTTTTTTTTATCAAAATTTGGTTTTACAGCTGCACCGATAGTTTTAGGTTTAATATTAGGACCAATTGCTGAAACTAATTTTAGTCAAGCAAAAATAATTGCAGATACACAAGAGGGTATTTTTATATATTTAACATCAGGATATTTAAATTTAACAATAATAACATTATGTATAATTTCTATAGTTTATGGAATTGTTTCAGAAATGAAGAGAAAAAATGCTTAAGATAGATAATTTAATATCTTTGATTTGTATATTATTTATCTCAATTTTATTAGCATTTGCCTCGTTCACTGGCGGTTCAGAAAATACATCTGAAGCATATTTATTTCCAAAATTAATAACATCTGTAATGATAATCTTATCTTCTTTTTCATTAATTTTTTATTTTTTAAATAAAACTTTATCAGTTGCAGAGATTGATATTAAAAAACTATCAGTTTATTTATTTTCTTTAATTATATTTATTTTTATCGGCGAAACTATTGGGTTTTATCTTGTAGCTATATTATTGTTTTTTATAAATAGTTACTACTATTCAGAAAATAAAAATATTAAAAAAATAATTCAAATCATAATTATAACAACTATATTCATGTTATTTATTTATTTCCTTTTTTCTATTATGCTTAAAGTTCAAGTACCTAGATTTTTTCTTTTTTAGAAATATTTAATTAAAAATACAATCATAAGTAGTATTTTAAATAAGATAGCTTTAAGACAAGTAATTTTACATATCTTAAATATAATTAAAAAATATAACTAAAAAAAATAATGGTCAGACCGATTTTATTGTGATCTAATTTCTATTAACAGAGGAGGTAGATATGAATATAAAAAAATTTTTTTTATATATCACAATAATCTTATCGCTTCTTTCATTTGGATCAATTGCTAAAGCAGCTGATTATCCTGATAGACCGATAAGTGTAATGGTAGCTTATAACCCAGGTGGTGCTACTGATTTTCAAGCAAGACTAGTAACAATGATGGCGGCTCATCCTAAGAAAGATTATTTAGGACAGCCAATAGTTATTGTCAATAAACCTGGGGCTGGTGGAAAAGTAGGATGGAATTGGTTTGCATCTAAAGCTAGAAAAGATGGATATGATTTAGCTGCTTACAACATCCCACATTTTGTATCTCAATCAATAGTATTTGATGATACAAAATACAACATAGATAACTTGGAACCTATAGCGAACTGGGGAGCAGATCCAGCGGTTTTGATTGTCAGTAAAGACAGTCAATTCAATTCAGTTGGTGATATGGTTAAATTTGCAAAAGCGAATCCAGGTAAAGTTACTTTTTCAGGTGCTGGAAAATTTGTTGGTCATCATATAGCTTTTTTACAATTTCAAAAAGCTAGTGGAGCAAAGTTAACTTATGTTCCTCATACAGGAGGTGTTCCTGCATTAGCAGCTGTTAAAGGCGGTCAAGTAATGGCTGGTTTTAATAATCTTTCAGATGCTTTCAGAAGTCAGAATGATATTAAAATTTTAGCAATTGCCGATCTTCAAAGAGAAAAAACATTTTTACCAAATGTTCCAACATTAAAAGAAGAAGGTCTTGATGTTGATAATTCTAGTGTAAACTTTAGAGGCATCATGGCTCCTAAAGGAACTTCACCAGAAATTATTGAATATTTAGCAGCTAAAGTTCCTTTAATGTTTAATGATAAAAAAACTTTGAAACAAATGAAAAAAGGTGGTTCACCTGTTAGAATTATGAACAGAGCTGAAGTACAAGAAATGTGGAAAGCTAGAAAAGTAAGCTTAACAAAACTTCTTGCTGGACTAAAACCTTAATAGTAATTATTACTATATCAATTAAGTTTCGCCTTAATATTTTAAGGCGAAACTTCTAAAACTTAGTAAAAAATTATGAATAACAAGTCTTCTTCAGAAATAGTTCAATCATTAGTTCTTAAAGCAAAAAAAGCTCAATCTATTTTTGAAAATTATAATCAAAATCAAGTTGACGAAGTTGTTACTGCAGTTGCTTGGGCATTATGTAAGCCATCGAATAACAAAAAAATATCAAATTTAGCTGTGAGCAAAACTGGCCTTGGAAATCCAGAAGATAAAATTTTAAAGAATAAAAGAAAAACACTTGGACTATTAAGAGACTTAAAAAATATCAAAACTGTAGGAGTGATTAATGAAAACAAGAAAAAAGGAATTATTGAAATAGCAAAACCAGTTGGTATTGTTGCAGCTGTTACACCGTCAACCAATCCAGCAGCAACTCCAATAAACAATATCATTAATGCCTTGAAAGGAAGAAATTCGATTATAGTTTCTCCATCACCAGCAGGATCTAAGGTTTTTAGGGATTTATTAATAT
Source organism: Candidatus Pelagibacter bacterium nBUS_25 (assembly GCF_051200975.1). Lineage (NCBI taxonomy): Bacteria > Pseudomonadati > Pseudomonadota > Alphaproteobacteria > Candidatus Pelagibacterales > Candidatus Pelagibacteraceae > Candidatus Pelagibacter > Candidatus Pelagibacter bacterium nBUS_25. Next base: position 447,604 of record NZ_CP172846.1, read on the forward strand.
TAATTAATAATGAGTTAAAAAAAATTAGTGCTCCTGAAAATTTAATTCAAACTTTTGATTGTGATGTCACAAAAGAGTTAACTAATGAGCTAATGAAAAATGTTGATTTAGTTATTGTAACCGGCTCATTAAATAATGTTAGGGAAGCTGCAAAATCTGGCACTAAAGCAATTGGTGTTGGACAGGGAAATGTAACATCAATTGTTGATGAAACAGCTGATTTAGTAGACGCTTTTAAAAAGATTAAAATGTCAAAAACATTCGACAACGCCACAAGCTGTTCATCAGAAAATAATTTGATTTTAATTGAAGATATCTATGAAAAAGCAATCAACTTATTATCTAAAGAAAATGCAGTTTTACTCAATAAAAATCAAAAAGAGGTTTTACAGAAAAATTTATGGATTGATGGAAAACTAAATAGAAAAATAATTGCAAAATCAGCAAAATTTATTGCAAATGAGTTAAATCTTAAAGTAGATGAAAATGTTCAAATATTAATGGTTGAAGAAGATGGAGTTGGGTTAGACTACCCTTTTTCAGGTGAAAAATTATCACCAGTGTTGACCGTATATAGAGTCAAAAACTTTAATGAAGCTAAGGAATTAGCCAAAAAAATTCTAAATTATCAGGGCATAGGCCATTCCGTTGGTGTACATACCAAAAAAGATGAAAGAGTAATTGAATTAGGATTAGATTTATCTGTGTGCAGAGTGATTGTTAATCAAGCACATACATTTGCTACAGGTGGAAGTTTTACCAATGGTCTACCTTTTTCTCTATCAATGGGTTGTGGAACTTGGCAAAAAAATACAATTGATAATAATTTAAATTACAAACATTTTTTAAATATAACTAAAATATCTAATTTAATCCCAGGTAAGGAAGCTGAACTTAAAGAGTATTTTAAAGATTACTGTGAAAAAAATGACCCCAAAGAATTAAAAAATTTAGAATAGTTGAATGGAATTAGACACAGTAAGAGATTTTATAAACTTTAATTCAGAAAATAATCCAAATTTAGATTTTATTACTTGCCCAAATACTCAAAAAAAAATAACAAATAAAAACCTTAAAATAAATTTAGATAAGATAAATTATTATTTATCTGTTGAAAAAAAACAGAAGAAAAATTCACTTATTTGTACACTGACAGAAAATTCACTAAGTGGAATTCAACTCATGTTAGGAATTATGTATTCTGGAATGATACAAGTTCCTCTCAATTTAGTGGCAGGAGAGGAGCAGCTAGCATACATCATTGAGCATTCTGAATCTAAGCTATTACTTTCAACTAAATCAAATTTAAGTTTAGCACAAAGAATAATCAAAAAGTCTAGAAGTGAAGTTGAACTTATAGAAATTGATAAAGACAATTTTATAGATGAATTAAATGATGAAAAAATAGAATTAGATAATCTTAATAAATCTAACAACGCTTTGCTAATGTATACATCGGGTACAACTGGAAAACCCAAAGGTGTAATGCTCACTCATGACAATGTTTTAAATGGAGGTAAAAACGTTTTAATTTCACATGAATTGATTACTACGGACAAGGCATTATGCGTTCTTCCATTATATCACATTAATGGCTTAATAGTTACGGTAATGGGACCATTAGTAAGTCAAAGCTCATTAGTTTTATCTGAAAAGTTTTCTGCTACAAATTTTTGGAAACATATTGAAGAATTTAAATGTACCTGGTTTAGCATAGTACCAACTATAGTTTCTTCATTATTAAATAAATATTCAGAAGCTGAATTTAAATCATTGGATACATCACTTATAAGATTTGGTAGAAGTGCATCGGCAGCATTAGCCCCAGAAACACATAAGAATTTTGAAGAAAAATTTAAGATAAAGATGATTGAAACAATGGGTCTGACAGAAACGTGTGCTCCTATTTTGTCTAATCCGCCTTCTCCCAATCCTATTAAATACGGCTCACCTGGTATACCTTATGGAAACGAAGTTAAAATTTTTGATAATGAATTTAATGAAGTTGAAAGAAATACAATCGGTCAAATTTGTGTAAGAGGTAAAAATGTAATGAAAGAATATTATAAAGATCCCAACGAAACAAAAAAAAGTTTTTACAATGATTGGCTTTTAACGGGTGATTTAGGTTTAATGGACTCTGAAGATTTTGTATTTGTAAAAGGTAGAATTAAAGAACTTATAATTAAAGGAGGTGAAAATATTTCACCAAGAGAAATTGATGATGTTTTGTATCAACATCCCGATGTACTTGAAGCAGCAGCATTTGGTGATGAATGTAGTCATTATGGTGAAACTGTAAAAGCAGGTGTTGTGTTGAAAAATAAAAACTCATTAACTGAAATAGATTTGATTAATCATTGTTCAAAAATTTTAGGTAAATTTAAATCACCAGAAAATATATTTTTTTTTGATGAACTTCCAAAAGGATCTTCAGGAAAAATTCAAAGATTAAAGATTAAAAATTTGATTAAATAATCTTATGTATCGAATTAATAAGAAATTTTTAAAATCCTCTCATCATATAACTGAACTAAAATTATGCTCTATAAGACTTCATGATAATTTTAAATTTCCCTGGTTGATATTAATACCTAAGAGAAAAAATGTAACAGATATCAGTGAACTTAATTCTAAAGATCAGATATTGCTTATGAAGGAAATTGTTTTGGTAAGTAGGCTTATGAAGAAACTATTTAAAACATCAAAACTTAATGTAGAAAAAATAGGTAATATAGTTCCACAATTACATATCCATATTATCTCTAGAAAAAAAACTGATAGCTCTTGGCCGTTATCTGTATGGACTGTTAAAGGAAAAAAATATTCAGCAGAAAACTTAAAAGATGTTTTAAATAAAATTAGATCAGCTTTTAAATAAAAAGAGGTGACTTCAGTCTCCCTCCATCACCTCATATATAAATTTATATGATTCTTTGTTTTTTACTAAGCACGTTTTGATTGAATCTTTATAGAATTGTATAACTTTTATTCTATGATTTTTTCACAGAATTTTGATGCAAATTGAGTATCTTCAATTATTTGTTCTGGTTTTTGATTAAATACACTATCCAATTCATCATCTGAAAACCTTTCACTTAATTTATTAACTGTGCATTCGCAATAGGCTTTGGCTTTGTCTGTACCTAGATACTGTTTAGAGTTCTGGTAGCAACCAATATACATCTGTTGCCCATTTTGTTCGCTAAAAGCATGACTTTTAAAGGGTATTAATAAGAATAGAATTAAAATTAGGCTATATTTTTTGATCATATTCACCAACTTTTCCAGTTTTTTGGAGTAAATCATCAATAAATTCAAAGATTTTTTTCTTCCTAATATCTGATGTTGGGCTTTCAGTTACAATCACTAGTGATGGTTTGTTTGAAGATGCTCTAATCAGCCCCCAAGAACCATCATCAAAAGAAAATCTTACCCCGTTTACTGTTAATACTTCTGTTATTATTTGATCATCAATTTTAGTTTTGTTATTCTTAATTTCCTCAACTTGTTTAACTAATTCTTCAACTACCTGGTATTTTTCTTCATCTTTACAGAAAGGAGCCATAGTGGGGGTTTGATATGTATTAGGTAATTCATTAATGATTTCACTCATCATTTTGTTTTGATTGTCCAATAAATGGCACACATGAATTGCTGAATTAATTCCATCATCATAACCATAACCTAAAGGTTGATTAAAAAAGAAATGACCACTCTTTTCAAATCCTGCTAGTGCTTTTTCTGTGTTTACTTTTCTTTTAATGTGAGAATGACCAGTTTTCCAATAAATAGTTTCGCAATTATTTTTTAATAGAACATCATCTTTTGAGTATAATCCTGTTGATTTTACATCTACGACAAATTTTGAATTTTTATGTTTTGTAGATAAATTTCTTGCAATTAATAAACCAATTTTATCAGAAAATATTTCATTTCCTTCGTTGTCAATAACACCAACTCTATCTCCATCACCATCAAAACCAAAACCTATGTCTGCATCATTGTCTTTCACAGCTTTAGCAATTTCATGTAGCATTTCTAAATCTTCTGGATTAGGATTGTATTTAGGAAAAGTCCAATCTAATTCACAATCAAGTTCTATAACTTCACAACCAATTCCTCTCAAAATATCAGGAGCAAAAACCCCAGCAGTACCATTTCCACAAGCAACAACTGCTTTTAATTTTTTAGTAATCTTATTACCTTTTATTAAATCATCTTTATAAACTTGTTGAAAATTTTCAATTTGCTTTTCAGATCCAGCTCCATTTGAGAATTTTTCATTCAAAGTCAAATCTTTTAATTCTTTCATTTCTTCAGGAGCATGGGTTAAACCTTTTTTGATACCCATTTTTACACCAGTCCAACCATTTTCATTATGACTAGCTGTAACCATCGCAACGGCATCTGCGTTTAAATTAAATTGTGCAAAATAAACCATTGGTGACAATGATAAACCCACATCTTCAATATGACATCCTGTTGAGATTAAACCTTTTTTAAGAGCACTTTTAATTTCCTCACTATAAGATCTGTAGTCATGACCAACTATAACCCTTGGATTATCTTTTTGAGTGTGAATTTTTATTTGTGTACCTAAACCTTTACCAAGATTCGTGATTCCTTCTCTGCTAATATCTTTCTCATACAACCAACGAGCGTCATATTCTCTAAAGCCATAAGGATCTATTTTTATTTTTTCAGACATTTGTTAATTACTTACTATTTTTTAAATTTTTTTATTGATATTTTTTTTGTCGTGTTCTATAAATGTTCTGTTGATTAATTGTTTATATAGTATATCAACATAAAACGCATACAACATCTAGTTGTTTTCGTCACAATAACAAAATATAGTATTAATTATGAATAAGATTCTATCACAGGCCCTAAAGAAAGCTGTCTCTGAATATAGCCCAGAAGTAAAAGAGGTATCAAAAGGAAATAGACCTGATCTTTTTTCTTTAAGTACCGAAACTGAACTTTTTCAAAATGACAAGGGAATTATAATTAAGATCGATCGATCTAAAGATGCAAACTTAACAGACTTTGGTAAGGCAACATTGAAAGACAGATATCTTGGTCATAACGAATTTTTTCAAGATTTATTCGCCCGTGTTGCAAGCTCATATGCTGATGATAATTTACATGCACAAAGAATTTATAATTACATAAGCAACCTTTGGTTTATGCCAGCAACACCTGTTCTATCAAATGGCGGAACTAAAAGAGGATTACCTATTTCATGTTTTTTAAATGAGGCATCAGATAGTTTGGGAGGAATTCTTGATCTTTGGAGTGAAAATGTTTGGTTAGCTGCAAAAGGTGGTGGTATAGGAAGTTACTGGGGTAATCTTAGATCTATAGGTGAAAAGATTGGTAAGGTTGGAAAAACCTCTGGAATAATACCTTTTATAAAAGTTATGGATTCTTTAACAATGGCAATTAGCCAAGGTTCTTTAAGAAGAGGATCTGCCGCTTGTTATTTGCCAGTCGATCATCCTGAAATTGAAGAGTTTATTGAAATGAGAAGACCTACAGGTGGTGATCCAAATAGAAAAGCATTAAATTTACACCATGGTGTTTTACTTTCAGATGCATTTATGAGAGCTGTAGAAAATGATGAGCAGTGGGGATTAAAAAGTCCTGCAGATGGCACTGTTCAACAAACAATATCAGCTAGAAATTTATGGATAAGATTATTAACTGCAAGAATTGAAACAGGTGAGCCTTATATAATTTATATCGATACAGTGAATAGATTAATTCCACAGCATCATAAACTTGCTAACTTAACAGTTAAGACATCAAATCTATGTAGTGAAATAACTTTACCTACTGGAATTGATAAAGATGGGAGAGATAGAACCGCTGTATGTTGTTTATCTTCATTAAACTTAGAAAAGTACGAAGAGTGGAAAGATGATCCAGACATGATCAGTGATGTAATGAGATTTTTAGATAATGTTCTAAGTGATTTTATAAAAAAAGCTCCTGATCAATTTAAAGATGCAAAATATTCTGCAGAAAGAGAAAGAAGTGTTGGATTAGGTGTAATGGGCTTTCATTCTTTTTTACAAAAAAACAGAATTCCACTTGAGTCAGTGATGGCAAAATCTTGGAACAAAAAAATATTTAAACAAATTGACGAACAGGTTAATAAGGCTTCAAAAGATTTGGCTGAAGAAAGAGGGGCTTGTCCTGATGCTGCGGATTATGGATATCAAGAAAGATTTTCAAATAAAACAGCAATTGCGCCAACTGCTTCAATCTCAATTATATGTGGTGGGGCATCGCCAGGAGTTGAGCCAATTGCAGCTAACAGTTATACCCATAAAACTTTGTCAGGTTCATTTAATGTTAGAAATAGATATTTAGAAGAAATCCTTGAAGGGCATGGAAAAAATGATGATGAAACTTGGTCTACGATCACAACAAATCAAGGTTCTGTATCTCATTTAGATTTTTTAACTGATTTAGAAAAGGATGTTTTTAAAACAGCATTTGAGCTTAACCAACAGTGGATTATTGAATTAAGTGGAGATAGAACTCCATTTATATCCCAGGCTCAGTCAGTTAACTTATTTTTACCAGCTGATGTTCACAAAAAAGAGTTACACAAAATTCATTTTGATGCTTGGAAGAAAGGCTTAAAGAGTCTTTATTACTGTAGATCAAAATCAATTCAAAGAGCTGAAAATATTAATGATGCAAAATCAACAGATGTTTTAGCCAACGTTTATAAAAACAAACAAACTAAATCTGAAGAACCAGAATACGAGGAGTGCCTATCATGTCAGTAGCAGAAAAAATTAAGACACCAAGCAATGAAATAATCCAACCAAAAAAAATGGGTTTATTAGTTGAAAATCCAGTTTACAAACCTTTCAGATATCCATGGTGTTATGATGCATGGTTAACACAACAAAGAATTCATTGGTTACCAGAAGAGGTGCCATTAGGCGACGATGTTAGGGATTGGCAAAAAAATTTAACACAATCAGAAAAAAACTTATTAACTCAAATATTTAGATTTTTCACTCAAGCAGACGTAGAAGTTAGCAATTGTTATCTAAGACACTACACAACAGTATTTAAACCAACAGAAGTTCTAATGATGATGACAGCTTTTGCATCAATGGAGACTGTCCATGTAGCAGCTTACTCTCATTTGTTAGATACTATTGGAATGCCTGAGTCAGAATATTCTGCTTTCATGAAATACAAAGAGATGAAAGATAAATATGATTACATGCAAGGTTTCAATGTAAATTCTAAAGAAGATATTGCAAAAACAGTTGCTGTATTTAGTGCGTTCACTGAAGGACTTCAGTTGTTTGCAAGTTTTGCAATCCTTTTGAATTTTCCAAGACATAATAAGATGAAGGGAATGGGGCAGATTGTTACTTGGTCCGTTAGAGACGAAACTCTCCATTGTAATTCTATGATTAGAGTTTTTAAAGAATTCATAAATGAGAACCCAGAAATATGGACTCCAAAACTTAAAAAAGAGCTTTATGAAGCGTGTAGAACTATTATTGAACACGAAGATGCTTTCATAGATCTTGCGTTTGAAATGGGTCCAATGGAAGGTTTGACTGCTCAAGAAGTTAAAGATTACATTAGATTTATAGCTAACAGAAGACTTACTCAATTAGGTCTTGAGCCAATTTATGATGTGCAAAAAAACCCTTTAACTTGGTTAGATACAATGCTTAATGCTGTTGAGCACATGAACTTCTTTGAAGGACGAGCAACAGAATATTCTAAAGCATCAACACAGGGTACATGGGTAGAAGCATTTAGTTAATTTTGGAATACAAAAAATATTATCGAAAAACCAGTTTAAAACAAAAAGGGGTAGGTTCTTTTTTTTTAGATGAGGTGCTTAAAAAAAAACCTAAATGTTTTTTAGAGATAGGCGTATTTCATGGTGTAACTGCCAGAAATGTTTGTGAACTTTTGTTTAAAATACATGGAAACAATTTTAATTATATTGGCTTAGATTTATTTGAGGAAAGTGACGAAAATAAAAATGAGGTTATACCAAATACTACCTTTTCATCGAACCCAATAAAAAGATTTTATTACAAATATATTAAAAGACAAAATCCCTATAGCTTAGAAGCTGTCAAAGATTTATTAAAAAAATTTACAAACAATATTCATTTAATTAAAGGAAATTCTAATAAGATATTAAACAAAATAGATATGTCAAAAATTGATTATGTTTTTTTAGATGGTGGACATGAGTATAACACAGTCCTTAATGATCTTAATTGTTGTTTTGATGTAATAAGCAATAATGGAACAGTTTTATGTGATGATTATGATCTGAAACAAGCTCCTGGTGTTAAGAAAGCAATCGATGAGTTTATAAAAAAAAATAACTTAAATTGTTCAATTATATGCAATGGTAGATTTGCTAAAATAGAAAAAAATTAAAATTATCTATAATTTAATTCCATAACTTTTCGATGTTTATTACCTTTGTATTTGGCAAGTGGTCGAATAAGTTTATTTGCTGCATGCTGTTCCATTATGTGAGCAGACCAACCTGTAATTCTTGAAATTACAAATATTGGTGTAAAGAAATCAGTATCAAAACCCATTAAATGGTAAGTAGGACCAGTTGGGTAGTCCACATTAGGGTGGATATTCTTTTTCTTAATCATTACCTTTTCAACAATGTCATAGATTTTTTCAAAAGTTTTATCTTTTTTAATTTTAGCAACTTTTCCAAAATATTCTCTCATAGTGGGAACTCTAGAATCTCCAGATTTATAGACTCTGTGACCAAATCCCATTACTACATCTTTCTTTTTTAATGCGTCATTTATCCATTTTAATGCATTTTCAGGTTTTTTAATTTTTTTCATCATGTGCATTACTTCTTCATTTGCACCACCATGCAGGGGCCCTTTTAAACTTGCTATGGCTCCAGTTATAGCTCCATGAATATCAGATAAACTGCTAGTAATGGTTCTTGCGGTAAAAGTTGAAACATTAAAGCTATGTTCAGCATATAAAATTAAAGACACATCAAAAGCTTTAACAATTTCTTTTTGAGGAACTTTGCCAAAACACATATTAAAAAAGTTTTCAGCAAAACTTAATTCTTTTTTAGGTTTGATAATTTTTTTGCCATTTCTTACTCTATAAAAAGCAGCTAATGCTGTTGGTGTTTTTGCAAAAATTCTTAGAGCTTTTCTCATATTAGCCTCTGGTGAGGAATCTGATGTTTCATTATCTTCTAAACCCATCACACTAACAGCTGTTCTTGCAACATCCATAGGATGGGATTTTTTTGGCATGTGTTTAATTATTTCATATAAATTTTTGGATAGTTCTCTGTTATTTTTTTCTTCTTTTTCAAATTGTTTTAATTGAATTGAATTTGGAAGGTCTTTATTTAAAATTAAATAAGCAACTTCTTCAAATCTACAATATTCACATAAATCTTGAGCAGCATAACCTCTATAAGTTAGAGAGTTTATTTCAGGCATTACTTTTGAAACTTCTGTTTCATCAACCACAATCCCTAATAAACCTTTTTTAATTTCATCACTCATTATTCATGTCCTTCCGTACTAAAGTTATAAATCTTTTCATCAAGAGAGTTATATTTTTCATATTCAACTAACTCATAAAGTCTTTTTCTGGTTTGCATTTTATCAATAATATTGTTCTGATGTCCATTTGCATAAATGTCTTTTAAGCCATCTTCTACACTTTTCATGGCTAATCTTTGTGTAGTAACTGGATAAATCACAATATTATAACCAAAATTCTCTAATTCTTTATAATTGAAAAGTTTTGATTTACCAAATTCAGTCATATTAGCTAACAGATAGCATGAGAGCTCTTTTCTAACTTTTTCAAAATCTTTTTCATCATGTAACGCCTCTGGAAAGATGATTTCAGCACCAGCATCAATGTATGCTTTACATCTATCAATCATTTTATCAATTCCCTCAACTCCTTTTGCATCTGATCTTGCAATAATCTTAAAATTACTATCTTTTTTAGCAGCAACACATTCTTTAATTTTATCAACCATGGCATTTGTTGAAATTAATTCTTTATTATCAAGATGCCCACATCTTTTACGTTCAACTTGATCCTCTAGATGAACAGCTGTAATCCCAAATTCTTCAAACGTTTCAATTGTTTCTTTGCAAGATTTAAACCCTGTATCTATGTCTACAATAGTTGGCAAATTAGTAACCCTTGATATCAAATAAGATCTAGTGCTTACATCTTGTAATGTCGTTAAACCAATGTCTGGAAAGCCAAGATCATTAGCCATTACTCCACCAGAAACATACACTGCATCATAACCTATTTCTTCAATCAGTTTGGCTGTTAATGGATTATACGCACCTGGAACTCTTAATATCTTATTTGATTTTAATTTTTCAACAAAATCTATTCTTTTTTGACTTGGTTCTTTGTCAACAAAATGCACTAAAATATCCCTTTTTTTAAATTTCTTTTTAAATTATTTTTTTTAATTTCTATATTTAGTTTATCCAACTGACCTGATTTTAATTGTTTTAAGTTTTGAACTGTTTTTAAGAAACGATCACTTTCTTTCTTATCAAGAATACCATCTGTAAGTGTTAAAAACTTATTAATATAATTTTGTCTTTTAAATGGTCTCGCTCCATATGGGTGGGCATCAGCTCTATCAAGTTGTTCACTAATTTTTTTACCATTATTTAAAGTTACAACTACCTTAGCACCAAAAGATTTTTTCATTGGATTTGGATCGTGATATTTTTTAGTCCATTTCTTGTCTTCGTAAGTAGTAATTGATTTCCAAATTTTAATAGTGCTTTTTTTATTTGCTCTAGCCTTTGTGTAAGATTTTACATGATGCCAATCTCCATCCTCTAATGCTACAGCAAAAATATACATAATAGAGTGATCAAGTGTTTCTCTGCTTGCATTGGGATCCATTTTTTGAGGATCGTTTGCTCCTGTGCCAATTACATAATGAGTATGGTGACTAGTAAATATATCAATCTTTTTTATTTGATTTAAGTTAGGTATTTTATTTTTAAGTTTCTTAGCTAAATCAATTAAAGCTTGCGATTGATATTCTGCTGAATATTCTTTTGTATAAGTCTCGAGTATAGCTTTTTTAATTTCCCCTTTTTTAGGAAGTGGCACTTTATAATTAGCTTTTTTTCCATCTAATATTCTTGCTATAACGCTATCTTCACCCTCATATATTGGACTAGGTGCACCTTCACCACGCATAACTCTATCAACGGCTTCGATAGCAAGTTTGCCTGCATGAGCTGGCGCATATGCTTTCCAACTTGAAATCTCACCTTTTCTTGATTGTCTAGTTGATACAGTAGTATGTAAAGCTTGTTGCACTGCTTGATAAATTGTTTCAGTATTTAGTTTGAGCATTGATCCTAATCCAGCAGCAACACTTGGACCTAAATGGGCAATGTGATCTACTTTATGTTTATGCAAACAAATTCCTTTAACTAAATTTACTTGAACTTCATATGCAGTAATAATTCCACGTAATAAATCTAATCCACTAATTTTATTTTGTTGAGCAACTGCTAAAAGTGGGGGGATATTATCTCCTGGATGACTGTAGTCAGCTGCTAAAAAAGTATCATGAAAATCAAGCTCTCTAACAGCAGTTCCATTTGACCATGCAGCCCATTCACAATCATATTTAAGTTTTGAATTCACACCAAATAAAGTAGCTCCATTTTTTCTTGAGTGTTTTAACGCCATTTCTCTTGAAGAGACTACAGGCTTTCTGTTTAAAGAAGCTATTGCAACAGAAGCGTTATCAATAATTCTATTGATTACCATTTCTATTGCGTCTTTGTTTAATTTTGCATTATCACTTGCGATTTCAGCTATTTTCCAAGCAAGCTGTTTTTTCTTGGGAAGATTGATTTTAGATGGATAAACTTTAACTTTATGTAATAACAAAATAACTCCTTAATAGTAATTTTGTTTTAATAGCTAAAAAAAATTAATCAACGTTAAAGATATTTTGTTATAATTTTTTCAATATCAGTAAAGTCCTTTATTAGGTGATTATGATATATTTCGGTTGTATTTTTTTCTGTATATCCATTTTCTAATAAAATAACAGGTATCTCAGCAGCTTTAGCTGCATTTGCATCAGTTTCACTATCACCAATCATAATAGTTTTCGTCAAATCTCCATCTAATATTTCAACCACATTTGTTAGATGTCTTGGATCTGGCTTACAATAATCAAATGTATCTGATCCGGCGACATATTCAAAAAAATCATAAATACCAATCTTCTTCAAAAGATCATTAGATAGATATTCTTGTTTGTTTGTGCAAACAGCCATAGATATATTTTGTTCTTTGCACCATATCAAAAAATTCTTTACCCCTGTAACTAAAGTACTTTCGTTAACAATATTTTTACCATAGAAATTTACAAACTCTTTGACCATTTCATCTTTAATTTTTTCATCTAAAACTTTACTAAATTCTTCTTTTGCTTGTCCCCATATAGATCTTCCAATTAAAGCCCCAGCACCTTTGCCAACTAAATTTCTAATATCTTCTGTTGATTTAGTAGGGTATCCAAATTTTCTCATCACATGATTGTGAGCTAACATCAAATCTGGTGCTGTATCTACAAGTGTTCCATCTAAATCAAATAAAATTGTGAATTTTTGCTTCATTTTTAAAAGTTTTTTAAAGAAATATTATGTGAATTAATTAAGGCTTATTCTTAATGTAAAGCATTTTAAAATGAAAGAATTAAATTTACAAAATTCACAAACAAAACTTCGTACCAGATTTTTAAAATATGGTGTTAAAATGACTGGACCAGAAACAATTTTCTTTTCACATGATACTAAAATTGGAAAGAATGTAACCATTGAGCCTTATGTTGTAATAGGAAAAAAAGTAAAGATAGGAAACAACGTTATTATAAAATCATTTTCACATTTAGAGTCTTGTAAAATAGAAAATAAAGTTGAAATCGGACCTTATGCAAGAATAAGACCTAATACAATTTTGAAAGAAGGATCTAAAATTGGAAACTTTGTTGAAGTCAAAAAAAGTACGATTGGAAAAAAATCAAAAGTAAATCATTTGTCTTATATTGGAGATAGTGAAATTGGAAAATCTGTAAATATTGGAGCTGGAACAATTACTTGTAATTATGATGGAGTTAAAAAAAGTAAAACAAAAATTAAAGATAATGTATTTATAGGATCTAATTCATCACTAGTCGCTCCAATTACAATTGACAAACAAAGTGTGGTAGGTGCTGGGTCTGTGATTACAAAAAATGTGGGAAAAAAATCTTTAGCTTTAACAAGAGCTAAACATACTGAATTAAAAAATTATAAAAGAAAATAAATTATGTGTGGAATAATAGGTATTTCTAGTAACAAATCTGTATCAAGTAGTATTATTAATTCTCTTAAAAAATTAGAATATAGAGGTTATGACTCTGCCGGTATCGCAACTTTATCTCAAGGTTTCATTAATGAAGTTAAATCTGAAGGTAGAGTGGAAAATTTAGAAAATAATTTTGATTTAAAAAACCTTTCAGGAAATATAGGTATTGGCCATGTGAGATGGGCAACTCATGGTGTACCAAATAGTGTTAATGCTCACCCACACTCATCAGAAAATGTTTCAGTAGTCCATAACGGAATTATAGAGAATTCTACATTGCTAAAAAAATATTTATTAAGCAAGGGTCATAAATTTAAATCTCAAACAGATACAGAGGTTATTGTGCATTTAATCACAGAAAATTTAAAAACATCTGAATTAAAAGACGCAATTACAAAAACTTTGAAACTACTTCATGGAAGCTTTGCTTTAGGAATTATATTTAAAGATATGCCCGATTTAATAATTGGAGCAAGAAGAGGCTCTCCTTTAGCCGTTGGGTATGGACCTAGTGAAAATTATCTTGGATCAGATTCATATGCCCTTAAATCAATGACAAACAAAATAACTTACTTGGATGATGGTGAGTTTTGTTTTGTAAAAAAAGATGAAGTCCATTTTTTTAATGAAGAGGGAACAAAGATTAACAAAAAAGTTTTAGAACTTTCTTCAGATCAGCAAAATTATGACAAGGGTGATTATAAGCATTTCATGGCTAAAGAAATTGAGGAGCAGCCTCAAACCTTGAAAACTGGTATCAAGGAATATCTGGATAATATGAATAATGACATCAATATTTACAATTTCCCATGGAAAATAGATGAAATTAAATCAATCATGCTAATTGGCTGTGGAACAGCATATCATTCCTGTCTGATGGCTAAATATTGGTTTGAAGAATTAACAACTTTAGATGTTAACATTGATATCGCATCGGAGTTTAGATACCGAAAAAATAGATTTAAAAATGATACTTTATATATCTTTGTTTCTCAGTCGGGTGAAACCGCAGATACTTATGCAGCTTTAGACTTATGTAATAAAAATAAGATGAAAACATGTGCTGTTGTAAATGTAATTGAAAGCTCAATAGCAAGAGATTCAAATTTTGTATTACCTATTCATTGTGGGCCAGAAATTGGTGTAGCTTCAACAAAAGCGTTTCTAGGTCAAATACTTGTTTTATATATTTTATCGTTAAAATTATCATCATTAAGAAATGAAATTGATAACAAAGATTACAAAAAAAAAATCAAAGATCTTAAAAATCTTCCAAACTTAATTGAACAAACATTATTAATTGATAATGATGTTCAGGCTATTGCTTCAACATTTAACGAAGCTAAAGGATCAATGTTTTTAGGAAGAGGTTTCTCTTACCCAATTGCATTAGAAGGTGCGTTAAAACTAAAAGAATTATCTTACGTTCACGCTGAAGGATATCCTGCTGGTGAAATGAAACATGGACCCTTAGCATTAATTGAAGAGGGTATGCCTGTTGTGGTTTTAGCCCCGAGAGATAATTATTATAAAAAAACGATTTCAAATATGCAAGAAGTTGTAGCAAGAGGTGCAAAAGTTTTATTGATTACAAATAAAAGTAAAGATGAAATTGTCTCTGAAAATATTTGGGAAACTATTGAGGTTGAAACTACGAATGATGACTTACTCCCATTTCTTTTAACTATCCCACTTCAAAAACTTGCTTATTATTCAGCTCTTAAAAAAGGTTACGATATAGATAAGCCAAGAAATTTAGCAAAATCTGTAACTGTGGAGTAGTTTTTAATAGAGAGTTACTCAATTAAATATGCAGATAATTTATGTTCACGCAGCACTTGCGCTTTTAGCGATACCGCTTGGTTTATATATTTTCATAAATAAAAAAGGGACAAAGCATCACAAAATATTTGGCCGTATCTGGATGACTGTTTTGATAATCGTTTCTCTAACAGCATTATTCATTCAAACAATTAACCCAGGACAATATTCATTAATCCATCTTTTAATACCTTACACCATAGGTTCATTAATTTATTCTATTTGGAACATAAAGAAATTTAAGAAGACCAAAATAGAAAGATATAAAATTAAACACATGCATTCAATGATTGGTGTGTATATTGGAGCACTTTTAATTGCTGGCGCATTTACTTTGATGCCTGGAAGATTATTTCATGAGATTATATTTGGTTAAAATTTAACTCTGTAGTCAAAACTAGCCAGTAACAGTTGAATAAAGTCTAAACTCTGTTAAACAATCCTTAGTTGAATATGAAAAATTGGAAAAAAAATAGCTGGAGAAAATATCCTGTAAAACACATTCCTGAATATCCCAATAAAAAGGAATTAGAGACGGTTTTGGATAAAGTTGGAACGTTTCCACCATTGGTATTTGCAGGTGAGACAAGGCATTTAAAAGATCAGCTCGCTAATGTAGTGGATGGTAAAGCATTTTTACTTCAAGGAGGAGATTGCGCAGAAAGTTTTGCAGAATTTAATCCAGACAATATTAGAGACACATTTAAACTAATGTTACAAATGTCATTAGTTTTAACTTATTCTGCATCATTACCAGTTGTAAAAGTTGGAAGAATAGCTGGTCAATTTTCAAAACCTAGAAGTTCGCCAGTAGAGTCTAAAGATGGTATAGAGCTTCCAAGTTATTTAGGTGATAATATTAATGGAATGGAATTTAATGAAAAATCAAGAATACCTGATCCAAAAAGATTATTTAAAGCTTACTCTCAATCAGCTGCAACATTAAATTTAATTAGAGCTTTTTGCCATGGTGGATTTGCTGATTTACAAAATGTGCACAATTGGAACCTTGGATTTATCAAAAATAGTCCAACGTTAAAGAGATTTAAAGATTTAGAAGATAAAATAGCTGATGCATTAGCATTTATGGATGCATGCGGAATAAACTCTGACTTTAATAGAAGATTAAAGACAGTTAATTTTTGGACTTCACACGAAGCATTGTTATTACCTTTTGAAGAAACAATGACCAGAACAGACTCTACGACTGGAGAAAATCATGACACCTCAGCTCATTTTGTTTGGATTGGAGATAGAACTAGACAACTTGATGGTGGACACGTTGAATTTTGCAGAGGAATTGAAAATCCAATTGGAATTAAATGTGGGCCAACTTTAAAACCAGAAGATTTAATAAATCTTTGTAATAAAATTAATCCAAGTAATGAAAAAGGAAAAATTACTTTAATATCAAGATTTGGTGCAGATAACGTTTCAAAACATTTACCTAAATTAATAAGAGCAATTAAAAAAGAAGGTTTAAATGTAATTTGGTCGTGTGATCCTTGTCATGGTAACACAGTTAAAGCTGCAACAGGATTTAAGACAAGACCTTTTAATAGCGTTTTAAACGAAGTTAAAAATGTATTTGCTTGTCATCAAAGTGAAGGAAGTTATGCGGGAGGCTTGCATATAGAAATGACTGGCCAAAATGTTACCGAATGTATTGGTGGAGCTCAAAAAATATCAGAAAAAGATTTATCATCTAGATATCATACTCACTGTGATCCGAGACTTAACGCAAATCAAGCCCTAGAATTAGCTTTTTTAATTTCTGATGAGATTAAAAAGAATAGCTCATATTCTAAAAATGCAGACAGAGCGGCATCTTAAAACATTGTAAAAGATACCAACTAATAATATTTTAAGATTATGAATGCCTCAGAAAAAGTAAATTTTATATCTAATTGGATAAAAGATTATGCCAACAATATGCCAAGTAAGGCACAATCATTGGTTATTGGGATCTCTGGTGGGATAGACTCTTCTGTTTCAAGCACCTTAAGTGCAATGACTGGATTAAAAACAATTGTATTATCAATGCCAATTAAACAGAAATCTCAGCAACATGATTTAAGTTTAAAACATCAAGAGTGGTTGGTTAAGAAATTTGATAATGTTGAAGCACACACAGTGAATCTAGATGAATTATTTTCTGCTTTTTCCTCTACTTTATCTCAATTTGATAATGAACATGGAATGGCAAATTCTAGAGCAAGATTAAGAATGACTACTCTTTATCAAGTAGCTGCAGCAAACAAAGGTATAGTTGTTGGCACGGGAAATAAGATAGAGGATTTTGGTGTTGGGTTTTATACTAAGTATGGTGATGGTGGAGTTGATATTTCTCCAATAGCAGATTGTAATAAAACAGAAGTTTGGGAGATAGGAAAAGAACTTGGAATTTTAGAAGAGATAATTGAGGCAGCTCCTACAGATGGACTATGGGATGATGGTCGAACGGATGAAGGCCAACTTGGTTTAAAATATCATGAATTGGAGGAAGCTATGGATAACCCAAACTCACCTAATAGAGCTAAATACGAAACAATAAGAAAACAAAATTTGCATAAAATGGAGCCCATTCCAGTTTGCAAAATTCCAAATTAATCAAATAGATTCACAAATCTATAAATTAAGTATATTTCTAAAATGATGAATAAAGATATTTTTTTAACAAACAATCTAAGTAACAAAAAAGAAAAATTTGTTCCATTAGATGAAAAAAAAGTAGGCATGTATGTTTGTGGCCCTACAGTTTATGATGACCCTCATATTGGTAATGCTAGACCTATAGTAATCTTTGATATTCTTTTTAAAATACTCAAGAGTAAATTTCCTTCAGTGACTTATGTAAGAAATATTACAGATGTTGATGATAAAATAATTAAATCATCAAATGATAAGAAAATATCTATCTCAGATTTAACTGAAACTGTAATCAAAAGTTTTGATGAAGATTGTAATTATCTAAATTGTGAAGCACCAACACAACAACCTAAAGCGACAGAACATATAGATTTAATGATTGAAATGATTTCTGAATTAATCAAAAAAGATTTTGCTTATGAAAATAACAAACATGTTTATTTTGAAGTCAAAAAGTTTGAAGACTATGGAAAATTATCCAACAAAAAGTTAGAGGATTTAATTGCTGGATCAAGAGTTGAAGTAAGTAACAACAAAAAGAGCTCTGAAGATTTTGTGTTATGGAAACCTTCTTTAGAAAATGAACCATCTTGGGACTCTCCATGGGGAAAAGGTAGACCAGGTTGGCATTTAGAATGTTCAGCAATGTCTAAGAAATTTCTAGGTAATGAATTTGATATACATGGAGGAGGAATAGATTTAATTTTTCCACATCATGAAAATGAAATAGCTCAATCAAGATGTGCAAATGACACTAAGGTTTTTGCAAATTATTGGCTGCATAATGCTTTTATCACTATGTCCAATGAAAAAATGGCAAAATCTCAAGGAAATATATTAAAAATAAAAGATTTTAGAAAAAAAGTTAGCGGTCAAGTTTTAAGGTTGGCTTTAATTAGCGCGCACTACAAACAGCCATTGGATTGGAATGATAAACTATTAGAGGATTGTCAAAATACGATTGATAAATGGTATAATGTTTATATGCCGTCAAACAAAGATGTTAATGACGAAATTATCCAACCTTTGTATGACGATATAAATACACCTGGTTATATTGCAAATTTACATAAACTTTATGAAAAAGCTAATAAAGGAAATGATGAAGACAAACAAATATTTAATTCAGCTTGTAACTTCATAGGCTTACTTCAAGAAACCAAAGAGGTGTGGTTAAATTATAAAAAAGATAAAGCAGATATTTCAGAACAAGAAATTAAAAGCAAGATAGAGCTTAGAAATAAAGCTAGAGCTGATAAAGATTATAAAGAAGCCGATAATATAAGAAACTACCTTTTTGATAAAGGTGTTTTAATAGAAGATAAAGATGGTAAAACAATTTGGAAATTTAAATGAGTAAGGAAAAACTATATATTTTTGACACCACGTTAAGAGACGGTGCTCAAACTCAAGGTGTCGACTTTTCAATTGATGATAAAGAAAAAATATCAAATTCACTTGATAACTTAGGAGTTGATTATATTGAGGGTGGTTGGCCAGGAGCCAATCCAACAGATACTGAATTTTTTAATAAAGATCATGGTTTTAAAAATGCTAAATTAACTGCATTTGGTATGACCAAAAAATCAGAGCATAGTGCGGAAAATGACCCAATGTTAGCTTCATTAATCAATTCAAAAAGTTCATCAGTTTGTTTGTTTGGAAAATCCTGGGATTTTCAAGTTAATGTAGCACTTGGAATTACTAATGAAGAAAATTTAGAAAATATTAGTGAAAGTGCAAAACATATAGTTGGCTCAAGTAAAGAATTTATGTTTGATGCTGAACATTTTTTTGATGGATATAAATCAAATCCAGATTACGCATTAAAATGCCTTAAGGTAGCGTTTGATCAAGGCGCTAGATGGATTGTTTTGTGTGATACGAATGGTGGAACTCTTCCACACGAAGTATCAAAAATTGTATCAGAAGTTACAAAACATATTCCAGGTGACAATTTAGGTATTCATGCTCATAACGACACTGAAAATGCTGTAGCAAATAGTTTGGCTGCTGTTCAAGCAGGGGTTAGACAAATCCAAGGAACTATCAATGGATTAGGGGAGAGATGTGGTAATGCAAATTTAATGTCTTTAATTCCTTCATTGTTTTTAAAGAAGGATTTTAGTAATAAATTTGAACTTAATATCAAACGAGAAAATTTAAAAAATCTAACTCAATGCTCAAGATTATTGGATGAATTATTAAACAGAAAACCTAACAAACATTTGCCTTATGTGGGAGCTTCTGCCTTTTCACACAAAGGTGGAATGCATGTTTCTGCAGTTCAAAAAAATCCAAAAACTTATGAACATATTGAACCTGAGGAAGTAGGAAACTCAAGAAACATTGTTGTTTCAGACCAAGCTGGTCAATCAAACATAATGTCTAGATTAAAATCTATTGGTATCCAAATAGAAAAAAATGATCCAAAAATTAAAAAACTTTTAAGTGAAGTTAAAGACAGAGAATTTATTGGTTATAGTTATGATGGAGCAGACGCTTCATTTGAATTATTAGCTAGAAGATTGATAGGCGATATTCCGCGATACATATTAATTAATGAGTATGATGTATCAGTTAAAAAAGATAGCACTGGTGAAATCATTTCTCATGCTAAAGCTCAATTAGAGGTTGATGGTCAAAAAATATTATGTGAAGGACAGGGTAATGGACCTGTAAATGCACTTGATAATGCGATTAGAAAAAATGTAAATAAACTTGCTAAATATTCTGAGTATTTAAAAGACTTAAAACTAGTTGATTATAAAGTAAGAATTTTAAATACAGGTACTGAAGCAGTAACTAGAGTTTCAATTGAAAGCACAGACTCCAAAGGTATTAACTGGTTTACCATAGGTGTTTCACCAAATATAATTGATGCATCATTCAAAGCATTGGTTGATAGTTTGGATTATAAATTATTTAAGGATAAAGCTCCAGCTAGCCTATAAGTTTTGATTTATCATAAATAATGTCATCAAATAATATTACTTTTATTTTACATAAGCCTCAGTTATCAGAAAATATTGGTGCATGTGCTAGAGGGATGAAGAACTTTAATTTTCAAAAACTGTCAATTATTGATCCAAAACCTATTTTTCCTAATGATAAAATTTTAGCAACTTCTGTTGGTGCTAAAAATATAATTAATAAGAGTAAAGTGTTTGATGCCTTAGAGCCTGCACTAAAAGATATAGATTATGTCATTGCAACATCTGCTAGATTTAGAAACAAAAACATTAAACATATTCAATTAGAAGACTTAAAAAAGATTGATTTCACCAAAAAAGTAGCATTTCTTTTTGGATCTGAAGCATCAGGCTTGTCGAATAATGAAGTGAGTTATGCAAATTACACATTACAAATTCCAACTAATCCTGAATTCAAATCCTTAAATTTATCTCATAGCTTAATTATCATTGCTCAGTATGTCTCAAGCATCATAAAATCTAAGACTTCCAATTTTAAAAAATCTAAAAAGGTTAAAGCTGCCTCTAAAAAAGAGATACATTCAATGACTAATTTATGCATTCAAAACCTAGATGATATCAATTTCTTTAAACCAAAGGAGAAGAAACCTATTATGCTAGAAAATCTTAGAAATATTTTCTACAGAATGGAATTATCAGCCAAAGAAACGCGTATATTAGCCAGTGTATTCGCTAGTTTGGGTAAAAAACGTTGATTGACAAAATAGCCTGTAAGCTTATAAACCCCAATATCAAATGACAAAAAGATTAAACTCTAAACATAAAGTAGATAGAAGATTAAAAGCCAATCTATGGGGAAGACCAAAGAGTCCCTTCAATAAAAGAGACTACGGACCAGGACAACACGGTCAAGGTAGAAAAGGTAAGCCATCAGATTATGGAACGCAATTGCAAGCTAAGCAAAAATTAAAAGCTTACTACGGTAACATTAACGAGAGACAATTTAGAAATATTTATAAAAAAGCTGTTATGCTTAAAGGCGATACTGGTGAAAATTTAATCGGTTTACTTGAAAGAAGATTGGATGCAGTTATTTATAGAGCAAAATTTGCAACAACAGTTTTTTCTTCAAGACAATTAATTAATCATGGTCACGTAAGAGTGAACGGTAAAAAAGTTAATATTGGTAGCTACATAGTTAAAGAAGAAGACTCAATTGAGATCAGAGATAAATCTAAGCAATTAGCAATAATTGATATTGCTTTAGCTAGTAAAGAAAGAGAAACACCAGAATACATTCAAATGGACGAGAAAAACAAAAAAGTTAAATTTGTGAGAGTACCTAAGTTTGAAGAAGTTCCTTATCCAATTGTGATGGAACCAAACTTAGTAATTGAATATTACTCTAGATAATAATTAATTTTTAGCTTTAAAACTTATACCCTTGGTCTCAAGTAATTTTGCTAATTCACCACTTTCGTACATTTCTTTTACGATATCACAGCCGCCAACAAACTCTTTTTTGATATAAAGTTGCGGGATAGTAGGCCAGTCACTAAAAGTTTTAATTCCTTCTCTAACATTTTGATCTTCTAAAACATTTACACCTTGGAAGTTAACTTCAAGAATTTTTAACATATTAGATACAGCCATTGAAAAACCACACTGAGGAGCATCAGGCGTACCTTTCATAAATAAACATACTTCATTACTATCAATATGAGTTTGAATTAAATTTTTTGTATTATCATCCATTATTGCTCCTTTGTTTTAATTGCTAAGGCATGTAATTCATTTCCCATTTTACCCTTTAGAGAATTATATACCATTTTGTGTTGTTCAATTTTGCTTTTACCTGAGAATTGTGCAGAAGTTACTGTTGCTGAGTAATGATTGCCATCACCAGCTAAATCTTGAATTTCAACTGTAGCATCAGTCAAAGCTTCTTTGATTAAACTCTCAATTTCTTTTAAATCCATTGCCATTAATTGCTCATATAATTTGTTAACCAATTTGTATTCGATGTTCTTAATTCGTCAATTGTTACTTTTGTCTTTTCATTAATAAACATTTGATCCTTATTAATTGTTCCAAGTTCATCATAATGAACTGCATTTTTGTTTAAAATATCAGTCACTTTTTTAAGACTATCTTTGTTTACTTCGATCACGTATCTACCCTGATCTTCAGCAAAAAAATATTCAATTTCATTAATTAGATATTTTGGTTTTTTAAGATTAATTCCCTTATTTCCTTTAATACACATTTTTGCAACTGCAGTAATTATTCCACCGATAGATACATCGTGAGCACTTTTAATATGACCCACATCTATTAACTTTAATAAAGTTTCTCCATTATTTTTTTCATTAAACAGATTGATTTCTGGTGGAGGACCATTTTTTTCATCTAATATGTTTCTTGCAAACAAACTTTGATCAATATGTCCTTCAGTTTTTCCAATTACTAAAACGATATTATCAACCTCTTTAAAATCCATTGTAATCATTTTGTTATAATCTTTGATTAAACCAACACCACCAATAGATGGGGTAGGTTTGATACCTTCTTCTTTTGTTTGATTGTAAAAAGATACATTTCCTGAAACGACCGGAAATTTTAAATATTCAGCAGCTTCCCCAATTCCTTGAACACATTCAACAAACTCACCCATATTTTCTTCATTTTCAGGGCTACCAAAGTTTAGGCAATTTGTAATAGCGACTGGTTTTGCGCCTACAGAAATTAGATTTCTAAAACTTTCACAAACAACTTGTTTTCCACCAGTTAAAGGATGCGCCCAACAATATACAGCAGATGAATCAACCGATGCTGCAACTGCTTTATCAGTTCCATGAACTCTCACAACACCAGAGTCACCACCTGGTTTTTGTATAGTGTCACCCATAACTGTATGATCGTATTGTTGCCAAATCCATTCTTTACTACAAACATTTGGATTAGATAAAACTTTTTTTAACACATCTATAATTTTTAAATTTTTAAGATCTTCTTTTTTAATTTTATTTTTTTTAGGTAATTTTGCTTTTTTCCATTTACGGTCATACATTGGTGAATTTTCAACTAAAGTATTAACTGGAATATCTGCAACTTGCTCATTATCAAAGAACAGTTCAATCTTCTTAGATTTAGTTGTTTTACCAATTACTGCAAAATCTAAATTCCATTTATCGAATATTTTTTTAGCCTGGTCTTCTTTACCGTTTTCTAAAACGATTAACATTCTCTCTTGGCTTTCAGAGAGCATAATTTCATAAGGTGTCATCTTAGTTTCTCTACATGGAACTTTATTTAAATTAATTTCAATTCCAAGATTTCCTTTTGAGGCCATTTCAATACTTGATGATGTAAGTCCAGCTGCCCCCATGTCTTGAATTGCTATAATTGAGTCCCCAGCCATTAACTCTAAGCAAGCTTCAAGTAATAGTTTTTCAGTAAATGGATCTCCAACTTGAACAGTAGGTTTTTTTTCCTCTATTTTTTCATCAAAGCTAGCTGATGCCATGCTAGCACCATGAATTCCATCTCGTCCTGTTTTAGAACCTACATAAATTACTGGTTTACCTAGACCTGCTGCTTTTGAGTAGAAAATCTTATCTTTTTTCACTAACCCCAGTGTCATCGCATTAACTAGAATATTGCCATTATACGAGCTATCAAAATTAGTTTGACCTGCTATCGTTGGAACACCCATACAGTTCCCATAACCACCAATACCGTGAACAACCCCTCTAAGTAAATTTTTAGTTTTTTTGTGTTGAGGCGATCCGAAATGAATAGAGTTTAAATTAGCAATAGGACGTGCTCCCATTGTAAATACATCTCTCATAATACCACCAACTCCAGTTGCTGCTCCTTGATAGGGTTCAATAAAAGAAGGATGATTGTGGCTTTCAATTTTAAATACAATTGCATCATTATCACCAATATCTACAACTCCTGCATTTTCTCCTGGTCCTTGAATGACTTGCTTTCCTTTGGTTGGAAGCTTTTTTAAGTGAAGTCTCGATGATTTATAAGAACAATGCTCATTCCACATTGCTGAAAAGATACCCAGCTCAGTAATATTTGGAGTTCGCTTAAGTAGCTCACAAATTTTTGCATATTCGTCTTTTTTAAGACCGTGATCTATAGCAACTTGTTCGTTTACAATCATTTTAGATTATTAATTAAATTATTAAAAAAAATAGACCCATCTTCACCTGATAGAGAAGGGTCAATCATCCTTTCAGGATGGGGCATCATTCCTAAAACATTTTTTTCTTTATTAAATATGCCTGCAATGTTTTTAATGGATCCATTAGGATTAAATTTATCTTCAGTTTTGCCATCTTTATCACAGTAATTGATTGCTACTTGTTCATTATCTTCAATTTCTTTTAATTGATCGTTGGTGCAAAAATAGTTTCCCTCATTATGAGCTATATGAAACTCTAAAACTTCACTATCAATGTTTTTAAAGTAAGTGTTTTTTTGATCATTAATTTTAACAAATACATTTTTACAAATAAATTCTAAGTATTTGTTTCTTAATAAAACACCTGGAACCAAACCTGTTTCAACTAAAATTTGAAAACCATTGCAAATACCCATCACCATTCCACCTGAGTTTGCAAAGTTTATCACTGATTTCATTATTTTTGATTTTGACGCCATACTTCCGCATCTCAAATAATCTCCATAAGAAAATCCACCTGGTAAAACAACCAAATCACTTTTTGGCAACTCAACATCATCATGCCAAACCATCTTATTTTTGAATCCAAATTTTTTTAAAGCAACGTCCATATCTCTGTCACAATTAGAACCAGGAAATGTAATGACGGATGATTTCATTAATTATTGTACATCAATAATTTTATAATTTTCAATAACTAGATTGGCTAAAAGTTTGTTACACATTTCTTCAACTTTTTCTTTAGCTTTTTTGGGATCACTTTCTTTAGTGTCAATTTCAAAGTACTTACCTTGTCTCACTTCATTGATGTCATTAAATCCCATTCCATCCAAAGTTTGGTGAATAACTTTTCCTTGAGGATCTAGCACATCTTTTTTAAGCGTAATAATTATAGAAATTTTCATTTACGCTTCCTTTTAACTGAAGATAATTTTGTAACATTTACTGCAGAAACATTAGATTGTTCGTGAAGTATCCCAAGTCTTTTAGCAACCTCAGTATAAGCAGGAATAAGATCACCTAAATTTTTTCTAAATCTATCTTTATCTAACTTTTTATCAGTAATGCTGTCCCAAAGTCTGCAAGTATCAGGACTAATTTCATCAGCAAGAATAACCTCTTCTTTACCGTTAACTTTTAACCTTCCAAATTCCAATTTAAAATCAATTAATTTAATTCCAACACCTCTAAACATGCCGATCATAAAGTCATTAATTCTTAAAATCATTTTCTTAACTTTCTCGATTTCTTTTTTTGTAGCCCAATCAAAAGCCAATATATGCTCTTCTGCTATTAATGGATCGCCTAACTTGTCATCTTTTAAGCAATATTCGATAAGAGGCTCTTTTAAGATTGTTCCATCTTCAATCCCTAATCTTTTTGTAATAGATCCAGTCGCAACATTTCTAACGATGAATTCAATTGGAATGATTTCAACCAATTTAATTACTTGCTCTCTCATATTAAGTCTTTTGACCAAGTGATTTTTAATTCCTATCTGAGATAGATTTGAAAGGATATGTTCTGAAATTCTATTATTTAAAACACCTTTTCCTTCTATAGTAGATTTTTTTTGGTTGTTAAATGCGGTAGCGTCGTCCTTAAAATATTGAATAACTAAATTCTTATCATTTGTTGTGTAAATGATTTTAGCCTTACCTTCGTATAGTTTTTTTCCTTTTTTCATTATTTAAAAACTCTTCTAAAGATGAAATTTACATTTTTAAAGTGTTTTGCGTAACTAAATATAGATTTTAGTTTTTTAGGAGTGATTTTGCTCATAATTAACTTATCTGAGCTAATAACATCAAATAAATCTAAATCTTCAGCAAAACATTTTTTAGCATAATTTTGAACCATTCGGTAAGATTGCTCTCTACTTAACCCAGACTTTGTTAATTCAAGCATTATTTCTTGTGAGAAAATCAATCCTTTAGTGATATTTAAATTTTCTAACATTTTTTTTGGATAAACAATCATGTTATCTAAAATATTAGTTAATCTGACTAATGCAAAATCAGTTGTAATATTTGCATCAGGTCCAATATTTCTTTCAACACTTGAATGAGAAATATCTCTTTCGTGCCAAAGGGCAATATTTTCTAAAGCAGGAATTACTGCGCTTCTAACCATTCTTGCAAGCCCTGTTAAGTTTTCACTTAATATTGGATTCTTTTTATGTGGCATTGCAGAGGAGCCTTTTTGATTTTTTGAAAAGAATTCTTGCATTTCATAAACTTCGGTTCTTTGTAAATGTCTAATTTCAACAGCAACTCTTTCAATTGATCCAGCAATAATACCTAGCACTGAAAAATAAAAAGCATGACGATCTCTTGGTATTACTTGAGTTGAAATTGGCTCAACTTTTAAACCTAATTTTTTGGCAACATGTTTTTCAACATTGGGATTAATGTTGGCAAAAGTTCCAACTGCACCAGATATTGCACATGTTGATACTTCATCTATTGCATCAACTAATCTTTTTCTATTTCTCTTAAATTCTTCGTAAAACGAGGCCAATTTTAAACCAAATGTAACTGGTTCAGCATGAATACCGTGACTTCTACCCATGCATGGTGTGAATTTGTATTTCTTGGCTTGTTTTTTAAGAACTTTTAAAATTTGATCTAAGTCTTTTAGGATTATCTTACCAGACTGAACCATTTGAATGTTAAAACTGGTATCCAATACATCTGATGAAGTCATTCCTTGGTGTAAGTATCTAGCTTTAATTCCAGCTCTTTCAGTAACAGAAGTTAAAAAGGCTATAACATCATGTTTAACTTCAGACTCAATTTTGTGAATTCTGCTTACATTTATTTTAGCTTTTTTCCTTACAACTGAAGCAACTCCTTTTGGAATTTGACCAAGTTTTTCCATGGCTTCAGCAGCTGCAACTTCGACATCTAGCCAAATTTTATATTTATTTTCTTCTGACCAAATGTCAGTTAATTCTTTTCGAGAGTATCTTTTAATCATTAATTATAAGTATGGAGGCTTTGAATAACCTTTAGCAGATTCTGTAAAGATTTCATAACCATTTTCAGTAATTCCCAATGTATGCTCAAATTGTGCTGATAAAGATTTATCTTTTGTAACAGCAGTCCAACCATCATTTAACATTTTAACATCATATTTGCCGGTATTAATCATAGGTTCAATTGTAAAAGTCATTCCAGGTCTTAAATCCATACCTGAATTTTTACTCCCATAATGCAAGATGTTGGGTGGTTCATGAAAGGTAGTGCTTATGCCATGACCACAAAAATCTCTTACAACTGAAAAACCTTTATCTTCAACGAATGATTGAATTTCATACCCTATATCTCCCAATCTAATTCCAGGTTTTAATATCTTAATCGCTCTCATCATAGACTCGTGAGTTGTATCTATAAGATTATTTAATTTAACAGAGGTATTACCGATTGAAAACATTCTACTTGTATCTCCATAATGTTCATCAACAACAGCTGTGACATCCACATTGATTGCATCGCCATCTCTTAAAATTCTATCTGATGGAATACCGTGACAGACCACGTGATTTAAAGATGTACACAAAGATTTTGTAAAACCCCTATAATAAAGTGGCGCAGAGTATCCACCGTTATCTCTAATAAACTCATAACCTAATTTATCAATATGATCTGTTGATACACCTTCTTTAATATTATCAGTCAGCATATCTAAAGTTTGAGCTGCCAACTTTCCAGCAACTCTCATTTTTTCAAATTTTTCTTTATAATCACTCATCAATAATCTTCAGTTTTTTATCTATAAAAATTTTTTTAGAACTTATATCACATCTATAGGCTAAAAAGTTAACTCCTGCCTTTTTAGCAATTAGATAATTCTTATAATATTCAGCATCTACATCTTTAGCTATCTTAAACTTTTCCATGTTTTGGATCTGAACTAAAAATAATAAGTAGCTTTTATAACCTTTTTTTATGGCATCAATAAGAGTGAGCAGGTGTTTGGTGCCACGTGCTGTCACAGCATCTGGAAACTCAGCTGTGTCTTTATTTCTAAATAGGGTAACATTTTTAACCTCTACAAAGATCTTTTGTTTATTTTTCTCAATTAAAAAATCAAATCTAGTCTCTTTATTGAAAAATACCTCTGGTTTAATAAGATCACAGTTTTTAAGTTCTTTAATAAGATTATTTTCTAAAGCGTGTTGAGCTATTCTATTAGCCATGTGGGTATTAACACCAACTAGGTTTTTTCTTGTTTTAATAATTTCAAGTCCGTATTTAAGTTTTCTTTTAGGATCATTATTAGGAAGCACATAGACATCATTCCCTTCATCTAACAGACCTTTCATTGATCCTGTATTAGGACAATGTGCAGTAACTACCTCTTTTGTTAATTGTACATCAGTAAAAAAACGCTTGTAACGTTTGATTAATTTGCCTTTAATTAAAGACTTGGTAAATTCCATTTCTAAATTATACATTTAAAATGACCAAAAACACAAAAGTTAATGCCGCAATATTAATTATAGGTAATGAAATTTTATCTGGCCGAACTCAAGATACGAACACTTCAACTTTAGCAACTTGGTTAAATTCAATTGGGGTTAAAGTGGGAGAGGTTAGGGTCATTCCAGACATTGAAAAGACAATAATCGATACACTTAATTTATTAAAGACAACTTACGATTATGTTTTTACAACAGGCGGTATTGGTCCAACTCACGACGATATTACCGCAGAATCTGTTTCAAAAGCATTTGGACTAAAATATGAAATACATAAAGAGGCATATAAAATTTTAGAGGCCTATTATAAACCAGGTGAATTTAATGAAGGTCGACAAAAGATGGTTTGGATGCCAGAAAATGCAAATTTAATTTTAAATCCCACAAGTGGTGCCCCAGGTTTTAGTGTTGAAAATGTGTTCTGTTTACCAGGCGTTCCATCAATTTTAAAATCTATGATTGGTGGATTAACTAACACAATTGTAGGGGGTGCTCCTATTTTAAGTTTAACTATAAGCTTAAGAACGGTTGAAAGTGAAATTGCCGACTCTTTAACTAAAGTACAAAATGTTAATCAAGATGTTGAAATTGGAAGTTACCCTTTTTTTCAAGCTGGAAAGTTAGGAGTTTCAATAGTGATTAGATCAGAGGATCAATCTAAGATCGATAATACCAAATCACAAATTTTAAAATTTGTTAAAGATAAAAATATTGAAGTAGTAGATCGTTAAATGCTTTATTTTGCTTACGGAAGTAATCTTCATCATTTTCAAATGAAACGAAGATGTAAAGACAGTGTCTATTTAAAAAAGATAAATCTTAAAGATTTTAAATTAACCTTTAGAAGCAAATATAGAGCAGCAGATATTGAGCCTAAAAAAAATTCAATAGTACCTGGTGGATTGTATGAGATATCAAAAAGTGATGAAAAAAAATTAGATATTTATGAAGATTATCCAACTTTGTATAAGAAATATTATTTTTATTATTATGGAAAAAAAGTGATGACTTATACAATGGTTAAGAAATCAGCATTTAAATTCCCAACTGAAAGATATCTTAATGTTGTAAAACGAGGATATAAAGATTGTGAATTAGATAATAAATTTCTTCAAAAAGGATTAATAGGGTCTTAATTAATTTGTATAGAATAGTCTAATGCAATTTAAAAATACCAGATATTATTGATTTTACACACGTGTTTAATTCTATGTTTTTCAGCACTATCCAATTAATAAAAGATTAAATATTAGTAATATAATAATTTTTTTAATCATCATTATTTTCTATGGGTATAAATTTGTCAGTCTTTAGATCATACACAAATCCATGTTTTGTTGTGTTGTCTAAATCATTGTTAACATATATGGCTTCCATGTCTTTTTTAGAACCATCTGCATTGTAACATTTTGGGTTTTTCCAAATAAAGAAGCCACAAGCGCCATTGAACTTTTTAACATAGTTCATTGCTAGATTAACACCGTCTTTTCCATTCTGTCCAGCAACATCCTGTCTGTATTCTGCTGTAAAGTTAAATGTTGCATCTAAATCATGATCTGGTGTCTTACTGTAAAAAAAACCTAAGTTCTTTTCTTTGGTAGTCTGCTTAAGATTACTGCTGATGTCAGTGTAATTAATTGTACCATCTAAATTAACACTCTCGGCTACTTCCAAATCCATCGTTCCTGATATTATATGACTTGGAAGTGAGAACGACCAACCGAGAGTTGTGTGCTTATCTTTGTGCATTTCATAAGCGATCCTGTAAGATTCAGATACTATGTCTGAAAAGTTTTTAATCATACTACCATCTGTTGTGTTTATATCTGAGTAGCCTTTTGTGTAGTTTAAACTTAATATATTATTACCAAGTGTATACTCAACACCTAGGTTTCCAAAGTTTGTGTTGTTGTTATCGCCCACACCTAATGCACCATCTGATGAATTGCCTAACCATGTTTCTTGCTCACTCATCTGTCCTATGCTTGTTTTTAGTTTGAAGTTTTTATGCAAAATAAAGTTTTTGCCAATATTCGCTGAGTAATCACCAGCACCATTGTCACCTGTGTATAATCCAAAGTTATAATTGTTTAATAAGTTGTATTGCCCACCTTGTGTGAATGACCCATACATCTGTTGTGTGGGTAGGAAAATGTTGTTGTTAGCCACCAGCATGTCAACGTCAGAATATTTTCTATTATCTTTAACTGCGAATCCACTACCCAAGTTCATGTAATAATCTCTGTCATAGTCGTCTATCACCATGATTTTTAATCCTGATAACGCCGAGAACGCACTTGTATTTCCTGTTGCGAAGTAGGTATTATTTAGTGAATTCAGTGCACCATCTACTCTGCCTGTAGTTGGAATACCTATTGCGCCTTGTGGTTGTGTTGCCTCATCTAAATCTAACATACCTTGTCCATGTATGTTAACATTGTATCCATTGATGTTTGTGTCGGCTGTATTCAATACAAGTTTAACTAAGTTCTCACCTTTCATATGAGGCCACATCTGGTGTAATATACCCATTGCTCCTGTAACCTGGGGAGCTGCCATACTTGATCCACCCATTTTTAAGTATCCATCGCCAGATGCACTTGAGTAAACTGAATTACCTGGTGCTAGTATGTAGAAGTCTGAAGTCATGTATGTGTCATTACAAACATCATTTACTATATTCAAACATACATGACCTGCTTTACTACCTAGGACCTGTCCATTAGCCTTTGTGCCACCCCAGTTACCTACGATGATCATTTTGCCACCAAGTACTAGGTTGCCATTTGTATCTGTTTCTGATGCCCAAATACCTGGATCCAGTGCATAATCATAATTCATCGTACCGTTTACATATAAACCGTTACCTGCCGAGTTGACCAATATTATGTCGTTGTCTGTTGCAACTTTCCAATACTGGGCACCACCTCCACTGTATTGCATTTTGTCTGTGATTTTTTGTGCCGAATATGTTCCATCACTCAATTGTGTAACAGTACCATAATGGTAGGTTGGATTAGCCTTATTGAAACTCATGTTAACAGCAACAATATTCATACCTTCACCACCTTGTGCATTTGAACTTTTTAATTTTACAATATCCTGCAAAGCATTTGAGGCATAACTCATGTGTGCTGAACCTGATCCATAATAGTCAATGTTTGCACCAACTAGTTCTGCATCAAAGGCCACACCGTGGAATTCATTGCCATCTCTCTTACCCGCAATAATACCTGCCACGTGTGTACCATGTGATATGTACTTACCACCATTTGCAACTGTACCTAATTCATTTCCATTAGAATCTTTTGTGCCATCTTCATATCTAACATAGTTGTTGTACCATTTGTATTTGCCGTCTAATGCTTCGTGATCTGTTTCTTGAAAAGAATCAATTACACCTAATACTGCACCCTTACCTGTCCAACCTCTTGCATAGGCCTTGTCGGCATTTATCATTGACTTACTTGTATCTTTGTTGAATTCTGTTGTTTTGAAGTCGTCAGCATTAGTGCTTAGATCTGTTGTTTGTGTACCAATGTCCTCGTCATCATCTGTATACGCATTGTTCTTTAATGTTTTACTTGCTTGTGCAACAAAATTTTCTGTGATGTTTGGTGTTAAGAATATGTTGCTTGAAACTTCGTTTTCTTTAACAGTTCTTTCTACAATTTCTGTTTGGATTGTTTCCCAATCTGTGTAAACTTTTGCTTGTTGTGTTTCTATAATTTCTGATGTGCCGTCTTTGTATGTAACTTTTTTTCTCTTTGTTGTTATAGTCCAAGTTCTTTTTTGTTTTGTTTTAGTATCATTGTACACAACATTATCTGATGTGGTAGAGACCGCAGGTTTTGTCACAGTTGTTCTTATCCAATTGTCTATAATAACCCATATTTGATTCTTTGTTCCTGTTGTTTCTGTTTTAGTTTTTTGGAAATTTACTGTTGCAGTTAATTCTGATCCTGCTACCACCTCTGGTGTATTTGCTGTTGTGCTTACTTTTGTTGTAACAGTAAGTGTACCACCAGTACCATAAGATGAGTTCCATTCTGTTGTTGCATCGCTCACAACATCTGCAAGTATTTCAGTGGTCACAACTGGATTTGATCCTTCTTGGTATTGTACTACATCTTCTATTTTGAGTGATAATTCTGTTTTTACTTCTTCTACGCTACAACTTGGAGTAGTTTGAGTGACAGCAGTACCATCAGCACTTAATTTTGTTGTTTCAGTCCAAGTACAAGTTTTTGTTTTAACAACTTTTGTTTGTGGTGTAGTAACCTTAACAGTTCTTTTTTCTTTACCACCTTGTCCTTCAATAATTTCCCAAGTAGAATTTGAAAAGTCCTTAACTGGAGTACCATCTTCTGTTTGATTGTAAGTTTCTTCTGTTGACTGTTTTACTTCTGTGCTTACTACTTGTTTTGCTTGTGCATATTCTAGTGCTGAACCAGTTTTTTCTGTGTTAATAATTTCTTGTGCTTTGTCTTCTTTTGCAACCTTGTTCAACTGTTCAATAGTGATTGTTTTACCCCTTGATACTCTTATTATGATGGGCTTTACATGGTCTCTCAAATATATCATGGCTGCATATGCTTCTTTGTAAGAGCTTGAATTGTAAATTTTGTATTTATCTATGTTGCTTTGGTTTGCAATTAGTGTTTCTGATTGTGCCCAAAGAGACTCTGCTTGTTGTAATTGTTCTAGTAATGTGTTTGCTGTTGAAATATCTTCTGCATCAGGTCCTGTTATAACTGCCTGCAAGGTACTATATTCACCACCTGAAATAGTTGCTTGAAAAGTTGATAATAAATTTGAATAAGAGCTTACAATAGAATTAGATCCTGATAAATTTGAAAGATCGTTCTGAAAGAAATTATTAACTATATTTGTACCACTGCCACCACCGCAGGCTGTCAACATTAATGGTAATAAACAAATAGATAATTTTTTATTAAATATATTCAAATTAATTTAAATATACCTCCACCATAGATATTAGCATAAATAATCATAAAATTCATTAATGCTCACGAGGTGAAATTGGTAGAAACAAAGGACTTAAAAGCCGAGGGATAGAAGTTAAAGTCAGTCATAGTAGTCCAAGGTGGTCTAAAACATCCTATAAAATCTCATAACTTTAATTTAACTTTCTAATAAGATAAGAAAATAAGACTTAATTAATTTGTGCAAACTAGAGCAAGACTAGAGCATATAGTGATAATTTTTAGATTTAACCAAAACATATATTGATGTAAGCTAAAGTATGAAATTAGCACGTAGTTTAATTTTGTTTTTGTTTTTAGCTGGATGTTACGCTGATACAGCTATGATTGAGTATGACAACAGAAAGCATGAAGTTAGACTTGGCGACAGTATAAATAAAGCACTACCAATTTTAAACAATATACAAAGTACAGTTCCATCTAATTGGTTAAGACCAGCAGAACAATATTTAGAAGGTGGAAAAAGATTTTATATTCATTATCAAAGAACAGGTCACACAGAAGACGGTGTTCTAACTGACGATGAGTTAACTCCTTATGTTTTTGTCGAAGATACTTTGGTGGCAATTGGATGGACAGCTTTAGGCGGACCAAAAACTTTTGGAAACGCAGCAGCTGCAGCTTATAACAATCAGCAAAGATCTAATGCTTTAATGGACTTGAGTAATGCTCTCTCTCAACCACAAACAACCTATGTTCCAAAAAATACTACTACCAGATGTAATGTTATCAATACAGGAAATGGTAACTCAGTAGTAAGATGTAATTCATATTAATTTTTTTTACTTAAATTATGCATAGGATATTGTGGGATAACTAGAGCATGACTTTAGCACAGAGGGATAAAATAAAAAAATTTTACTTATTAGTCTTGTTCAATTATAAATATTAGCATAAACACTCATGAAATTCATTAATGCCCTCGTGGTGAAATTGGTAGACACAAAGGACTTAAAAGGCGAGGGATAGAAGTCAATGTCAGTCCATAGTAGTCCAAGGCAGTCTAAAACATCCTATAAAATCACATAACTTTAATTTAGCTTAAGATTAAGATTAGAAAGTAAAACTTAATTTATTGTTTAAAACCTGCACCAAACCTATACATTTATAATAAAAACATTAAGTTATTTATATGAAAAATAAATTATATTTAATTGTCTTTATTTTATTATTTTCCACTCAAGCTTTTGCTGTTAAATTTTCACATAACGTAGGTGATGTAGTTGAAAATGAAGTCAACTTTGGAAAGAATATTAAATTTCCTTTACCACCAGGCAAATTTACAGTTGCTGTTAACCATAAATCTAGAGAATTCAGAGATGTAATGTTGTACCAAATTGATCAAAAGACAGGTTATGTCAGATGGGCAATACATGTTATGGCAACAGGTAATACACAATGGGAATGGTGGAACCCTGGTGAAATGTGTGATCGAACTAACGTTTATTTCATAAAAGTAAAAAAAGGAAATAAGAAGTTTGCTTGTTGGATGGTTAACCATTCAAGATCTGATATTGGAGCAAATAAAGGATTTTGGAAAAAAGTTAGAGACTATGAATTATCTAATAATATGAAAAATCCTGCTATTTTTATTTATAGCAAACATGACTATGCAAAAGGATCAAAGTTGTATGAGTCTTCTTATTATTATAATCCAGAATTAGATGGAGTTCCAAAACCCAAAAGTTTAGAATGGGATACTAATGAATTTCATCTACAAAAAGTAATGAATTATCCTAAACATGAAGAATTTTTAAAAAAGTATATAAGTGTTTCCGCTTCTTTAGTCGATAGATTTAATCAGCTTAATAAAGTTAGAGGTAGTTTGACATTAGATGCATCAACTTTAATTATACAAGCATCAATTAATGTTGAAAGTGGTGAAACAACAAAAGAAGTACCAAAAGGGAATATTGTTGAACAAATTAAACAACTCAAAGAACTTATGGATGCAGGCGCAATATCTCAAGAAGAGTTTGACAAAGCTAAAAAAAAATTATTGAATTAGGTTTATGTTAAAAAATTTTTTTTTACTAATAGTAATTTCCTTTTTAACTGGATGTGCATCAATAACCGAGTCAAAGAATCAGTCAATGTCAGTTACCACTGGGGATGTTACAGGAGCAATGTGTACACTTTCAAATTCAAAAGGAAGCTATTATGTAAATTCAACACCAGGTTCTGTTATGGTAAGGAATGCTTGTGATCAGTTAACTATTACTTGCAAAAAAGATGGTTATGTACCAGCTAACCCAGCTGCTGGGTCAGTCCAAGACAAGTCTAAAGGCATGGCATGGGGAAATATTGTTTTTGGTGGAATTATAGGTATTGCTGTTGATAGACAAACAGGAGCTGGCTGTAATTATCCTCAACAAAATATTATCTTTCCTATGCAAAAAGTTTCTGCCGAAAGTGGGGCAACTGATATAAAAAAATTAAAAGATTTAAAAGAATTACTCGATGCAGGTGTAATAACTAAAGAAGAGTTTGACAAAGCCAAAAAACAAATTCTTAATTAAATCATCTAGGGTTTTATTGGATTACCTGCACACAATATGTGCACAGAAAGGTAAAATAAAAAAATTTTACTTATAAGGCTTGTTCAATTATAAATATTAGCATAAACACTCATGAAATTCATTAATGCCCTCGTGGTGAAATTGGTAGACACAAAGGACTTAAAAGCCAAGGGATAGAAGTTTAAGTCAATCCATAGTAGTCCAAGGTAGTCTAAGACATCCTATAAAATCACATAACTTTAATTTAGCTTTCAATTAAGATTGGAAAATAAAGCTTATTTAATTTGTGCAGACTTGCACATAACTTGCACATACTGCGACATTTTTGCTTGAAATTGATTTTATTTTTTTATAGCGTTCTAATAATTTTTTTAGACTGACCTTTGGTTCTATAAAATTGTAGGTTGGTCACCCCTATAAAAAAAAGGCCACAAAAATAAGTATTAAAAAAGAGAGTATTATTTTAATGGTCTTGATTAAACTAATATCAAATTTTTATAAAACTTACATTTGTGTAAGTTTAATTTTTCTTATTACATTATTAATAATTTTTTTTTCTAAAAAAACTTATGCTGCTGATTGTGCCGATGTTAATGGCACTACTGTAACTTACACTTCAGATTGTAGACAAATAGTAGTAACGGGTGATGGTTCTAACATTACTATTGATGGTGCTACAATTAAAGGACGTTCAAGTGATGATGAAAAGGGAATAGTCACTACAAACGGCACTAATACTACTATTACTATTAATAGCGATGCAGGTATAGGTTACGACACTGCAGATGGCCTTGATAGATACGGAATTCAACATGCAGCGGGCTCAGGCAGCATTACAACAATTACTAATAATGGAAGAATAGAGACTAAGCAATCCACTTCCAATGGAGCTGGTTATCCAATTTTTAATGGATCCACCATTGGAGATATAGTTAATAGTGGACAAATTTATTCAAACAGTAAAGTTGCAATTGCAAATACGAAAAATGGAACAATTAACAAAATTGAAAATACTGCTACCGGCGATATATGGTCAGTACGAAAATATACTATTCAAAATAACAATACCATTGGAACAATCACAAATGCAGGGATGATTAAATCTAGTAAAGAACAAGCAATTAGAAACGCATCAAATGATGAATCAGTGCCCACAATTACTTTAATAGAAAATAAAAGTGGCGCAACGATACAAGCTGAAAACGAAACCATTATGAATTCAGGTCGCGGTATAATTACAACAATCAAAAATGCCGGTACAATTAAGGCATGGGGAGCTGATGGAAAAGCAATTAGAAATTTTAACGCTACAATAGGTACCATAGAAAATACAGGAACTATTTCTACCACCAAAACTAGCGGTGGTAGCGGTCAGGCAATTATTTCTTCAACTGGTGGTGTAATTAATACAATAAATAATTCTGGAACTATTTCTGCTATTGATGGTAATGGTGTAATTTACGTGAACGCAACCGGAGCTATCGGAACAATTACTAACTCAGGTGATATTACAGGAGATGACAGTGGTGCTGCAATTAAAAATGAAGGGGCAATCACCACAATAAATAACTCAGGCAATATTACAGATTCTACTAATGCAGATGGTATTAAAAATATATTAGGAGCAACTATTGGAACAATTAACAATACTGGAACGATAACAGGTGCTGATTTGGATATTAATAATGCTAATGACTCAGGTCAATCTGGAACTATTACAACATTGATTAACTCTCAAGGAGGCAATGATGCGCTGACTTATGGGTATAAGCTTCCTACAAATTACAATGTAATTGTTAATAGCACTTCTGATTATGGTAAAATAGTTTTTAGCAATAAATCAGGAACGACAACTTTCGGTGTACATAGCACTTCAACACTAACTGGTTCATCAGTAAATACGACTTATAGCGACGTAATTAGCGGCTTAACAGAAAGTGATTTAGTATCATGCACTAGTGATACAGACTGCACAACAGGTAATAAATTTGAAGGAACAAATAAATATTATTGGAAATTAGATGATACTAATAATGATGATGATTGGGATTTAATTATTACTGCTATAGAAAGTTCAGTTCCACCACCTTCTACGTTACCTAAAACACCTACTCTTGAGACTATGAATAGTCTTAAATCAGTAACAGATGCAAACTTTGCTCATATGAATACTTATGATTGTGATTTTTTTGGCAATAATAATGATACATGTCTGTCATTAGGAGACAGACGTTCTAAAGTTACAAATCCAAGTTCAACAACAGATGGATTAGTACTAGTAGGTGGAAAGAGATTTTCTGATCAACTGAGGATAGGAGGTTTCTATCACACCAATACTAAACACGACACAACAAAAAATTTAAAACTTTCAGATAATACTCCACTTCTTGGAAGTTTAATTGTTTGGAATCAAAAAAGCTCTGGCTTAGGATTTCAAGTAAAATATGCAAACGCGTATCAAGAAAAAAATGCTACAATCACCCGTGAAGCAGGAGAAAA
Organism: Candidatus Pelagibacter bacterium nBUS_25; assembly: GCF_051200975.1. Classification (NCBI taxonomy): domain Bacteria; kingdom Pseudomonadati; phylum Pseudomonadota; class Alphaproteobacteria; order Candidatus Pelagibacterales; family Candidatus Pelagibacteraceae; genus Candidatus Pelagibacter; species Candidatus Pelagibacter bacterium nBUS_25. The sequence continues at coordinate 487,152 of NZ_CP172846.1, forward strand.
TTCAGAAGAGGGAACAGGAAAAACACTAACAAAAGCAATTAGTAATACAATTGAAACACGTTATGTAATTTCAAAAAAAAACAAAATTAATTATACTCCCTATTTTGCATCAAGATACGCAGTCAAAACACAAGATAGTTATACAGAAGTAGGACCTGTTAACCCACTTACTTATAATAAAATTAATGATAAAGCGCTTACCGTTTTATTAGGTACAAGAATTGATGCAAATTTAACACCAGCACTTAACCTTCATGCTACTTTAGGAATAGAACATGATGTTTATCATACAATTTCTAAGTTAGCACCCACGGGTATGTCAGGTCTTCCAACAGTAAATCTTGATGCAAACTTAAAAAAAACTCGTCCAGTAGTTTCCCTAGGTTTTGATTATGATTTATCTTCAAATAATAGATTTTCTTCTATTATTCAGTATCAAGAATTAGCCTATGAAAATATGACACAAACAAATTTATATATTTACTATTCAAAAGCATTCTAAATATTCGAAGCTTAGTTATAGGATAATATAGGAGAACTTGCACAAGACTTGCACACAGAGAGATAAAATAAAAAATTTTACTTATTAGACTTGTTCAATTATAAATATTAGCATAAACACTCATGAAATTCATTAATGCCCTCGTGGTGAAATTGGTAGACACAAAGGACTTAAAATCCTTGCCGCTTGCGGAGTGCCAGTTCGAGTCTGGCCGAGGGCACCACTAAATGAGTAAGCTTCAGATAATTTCTGATAAGAATAAAAAATCCTTAAACATTAAAAAGTTATTAGTAAAAAAAATAGATAGTCAGCAATTTAAACAAAACAATCTTGTAATTGTTATTGGTGGTGACGGTTTTATGCTTGAAACTTTAAAGAAGAATAAAGATTCAAACAAACAATTTTATGGAATTAACTCAGGAAATTATGGTTTCTTGATGAACAAATTTTCTTCAGAAAATATTATTAAAAATTTAAAAAAAGCAAATATGATTTCTATTTCGCCGTTAGAAATGATCGTTAAAAATAAGAATAATCAAATAAAAAAATCTCTAGCTATAAATGAAGTGTCAATTTTAAGACAAAGTAGACAAGCTGCCTCATTATCGATTAAACATGGATCCAAACAAATTATAAAAAAACTAGTCTCGGATGGTGTTCTTGTTTCAACACCTGCGGGTAGTACAGCCTATAATTTATCAGTGCATGGACCTATACTTAGTCTAAATTCAAAAAAATTATCAATTGCCCCAATAAGCCCATTTAGACCAAGAAGATGGAAGGGTAAAATAGTTAATGATAAATTAAAGATTGTAATTACAAACTTAAATCCATCTAAAAGACCCATCAGTGCTGTTGCAGATAATCTTGAAGTTAGAAATGCTAAATCAATTATAGTAAAGACAAACAATAAGATTAAATTTAACCTTCTCTATGACAAAAATAGAAGTTTACAAAAAAAAATAAAAATTGAACAATTAAGAGGAGAAACTACTTAATTTAAAGTGTTAACAAAAGAGCAAATCAAACAATATCAAGAAGAAGGTTTTGTAATTCCTGATTATAAAATGTCTGAAAATGATCTTTTAGAGATTGTAGAAAAGCACGATCAATTAATTAATAAATATCCAGAATATAAAAATTATTGTCCAGCTGTTCTTTTAAAAGATGAAAGTTTTTTAAAATATTGCTTGAATGATAAAATATTAAACTTTGTTAAACAATTATTAGGCAACAACTTTGCTTTATGGAACTCAAGTTTTTTTGCAAAACCTGCTCATAATGGCTTTGAAACTCCTTGGCATCAAGATGGACAATATTGGCCAATAAATCCTCTTGCGACATGCACTGTGTGGTTAGCGATTGATGATGCAACTGAAGAAAATGGATGTCTGAGATTTATCAAAGGATCACATAAAGATAAAAAACTTAAAGATCATTCTAGAAATAACAAAGAAAATTTAACATTGCATCAAGAGCTTAACAAAAATGAGTATGATATTTCTAAGTCAGTTAACTTATTACTTAAAAGAGGACAAATATCATTACATGATGTTTATATGGTTCATGGTTCAAAAGAAAATAATTCTCCAAATTCTAGACGGGCAATGACAATGAGGTTTATGCCTCTGACAAGTAAATTTGATCATGAATTTATTTTTGATAGCAAGCCATCATTTAAAATTGATAAAATTTATCCTGTTAAAATTAGATAAGTGGTGTTACTGCACGAATAAGAACTGTGAGTCTATTGATTATTAATCAAAAGTCTAAATTTAAAAAGATAAATAGTACCAACGTTAATTGAAAACTATTTCAAATCTATACACACTTTGAACACAGTGATAGGGTTTTATTAATAATAAAAGATAATGACAAGATTAGAAAATTTTTTAAAACTAAATAAAAATAGAAAAATTTGGACTATTTCAAAAGACCAAAGTGTAATGCAGGCACTTATTTTAATGTCAGAAAAGAATATAGGTGCAATCATTGTTGTAGATAATAATGATTTTCCAATAGGTATTTTTTCAGAAAGAGATTATGCAAGAAAGGTTATTTTAAAAGGTAAGAATAGCAAAGATACATTGTTAGACGAGGTAATGACTAAAGAATTAATTACCGTTACTAGTGATTTCAAAATTGATCAGTGTATGGAATTAATGACCGAACATAGGATAAGACATCTACCAATATTAGAGAATAAAAAAGTTGTTGGAATTATTTCAATTGGCGATGTTCTAAAAATTATGATCATAGAACAGAGAGAACTTATAGATCACTTACAAAGATTTATAACTAGCTAAAATATATTTTGATGGTGCCCCCGCACGGAGTCGAACCGCGGACCTATTGATTACAAATCAATTGCTCTACCAGCTGAGCTACAAGGGCATAAGCCATAACTATTAACTATTTATTAATTAATCAACTCTTTTTTTTTAAAAAACTTAAGTGATGAAATACTATTGCTGCACTATTTGATATATTGAGACTTTCAATCTCTTTATTCATATCAATTTTAACAAAAAAATCTGCATATTTACCTGTGTGCTCTCGCATACCAAAACCTTCAGAGCCAAAAAGAAGAACATTTTTTCCTTCCCATTTTACTTCTGTAAAATCTTTTTCACCTCTTGCTTCAAAACCATAGACCCAAAAGTTTCTTTCTCTTAAATTTTTAAGAGTTGAGTTGATGTTAGATACTTGAAAAATATTTAAATGCTCCATACAGCCACTTGCAGACTTGTACATAAGCTTACTATCTTTTGGAAATTGTCTTTCTTTAATTATTAAACCATCTATTTTAAATGATGCAGCACTTCTAATTAATGAACCAATATTTCTCGGGTCAGTTACTTCATCCAAACAAACAAAAGTACAATCTTTTTTTTCTTTAATATATTCTTTTAAATCAGGTTGATCTAAATGTTCAATTTCCGCAACATAGCCACCATGCATTAATTGTTCCTTAGATGTATATTTGTCTAATTCTTTTTTAGATTTAAAATAAACTTTAACGTCTTCTAAAACATTTTTTTTTGGATTTTTTCTGTGTATATTTTTCTTAGCATCTTCAGTTAAAAACACTCTTAAAACCTTTCTTTCAGGATTTCTAAGAGCTTCGATAACAGCATGTTGGCCAGCTATAAAAAAAGATGATTTATTCATAAATTTTTATGAGTTTTACACGTTTTTTTGGATATTTTCTTATTAAATCACGTGTTGCATTTGAATAAATAAAATATATAAAACGCTTGTTGTTTGAAGCTTTATTGAACAGGGGACACTTCCCCAGAGGAGGGGTTCCAGAGCGGTCAAATGGGGCGGGCTGTAAACCCGTTGACTTCGGTCTTCGAAAGTTCGAATCTTTCCCCCTCCACCACTCAATAAATTTTTAAGTAACGTGGAGTGTTACTCTTGGGGTCGTGCGGGTGTAGTTCAATGGTAGAACGCTAGCCTTCCAAGCTGGATGTAAGGGTTCGATTCCCTTTACCCGCTCCAAGAAAAAAAATTATTAATGAAAACAAAAACTGAGGTAAAAAAGTAATGTCAAAAGAAAAGTTTGTTAGAAGTAAACCCCACTGTAACATTGGGACTATTGGTCATGTCGACCATGGTAAAACAACTCTTACTGCAGCTATCACAATTACATTAGCAGAAGCAGGTGGAGCAGCAGCAGTAGCTTACGATCAAATCGATAAAGCTCCTGAAGAAAAAGAAAGAGGAATTACAATTTCAACAGCTCACGTTGAGTATGAAACTGAAAAAAGACATTACGCTCACGTTGACTGTCCAGGCCACGCTGACTATGTAAAAAACATGATCACTGGTGCTGCACAAATGGATGGAGCTATCTTAGTAGTTAACGCTGCCGATGGTCCTATGCCACAAACTAGAGAACATATTCTTTTAGGAAGACAAGTTGGAATTCCTGCAATTGTTGTTTACTTAAATAAAGTAGACCAAGTTGATGACAAAGATATGATCGAACTTGTAGAAGAAGAAATTAGAGAACTTTTAACTTCATACAAATATCCTGGAGAAACAACTCCAATCGTTAAAGGTTCAGCTTTAGCAGCAGTAGAAAAAAGAGATGAAGAAATTGGAAAAAATTCAATTTTAGAATTAATGAAAGCTGTTGATGAACATATTCCACAACCAGCTAGAGATGTTGACAAACCTTTCTTGATGCCTGTTGAGGATGTATTTTCGATTTCAGGAAGAGGAACAGTTGCAACTGGTAGAATTGAGTCAGGTGTAATTAAAACTGGTGAAGAAGTTGAAATCGTAGGTATTAAAGAAACTAAAAAATCAGTTTGTACTGGTGTTGAAATGTTTAGAAAACTTTTAGACTCAGGTGAAGCTGGTGATAACGTAGGAATTCTATTGAGAGGCATTGAAAGAACAGACATCGAAAGAGGTCAAGTTCTTTGTAAGCCTGGTTCAATTACTCCACACACTAAATTTGAAGCTCAAGCATATGTACTTAAAAAAGATGAAGGTGGAAGACATACTCCTTTCTTTACTAAATACAGACCGCAGTTTTATTTTAGAACAACAGACGTAACAGGAGAAGTAGAATTACCAGCAGGTACTGAAATGGTTATGCCAGGTGATGATGCTAAATTTACTGTTAAGTTGATTACACCAATAGCAATGTCAGAACAATTAAACTTTGCTATTAGAGAAGGTGGAAGAACTGTTGGAGCAGGAGTAGTAACTAAAATTATAGAGTAACTCTATAAATAGGAGTGTAGCTCAATTGGTAGAGCGCCGGTCTCCAAAACCGGAGGCTGAGGGTTCGAGTCCCTCCGCTCCTGCCAATTAGAGCTAAAAATTATGAAAAACCCAATTAAATTTATTCAGGAAGTAAAACAAGAGGCATTTAAAGTTTCATGGCCTACATGGAAAGAGACTTTACAAGGTGCTTTAATGGTGTTTGCGATGGCAGTTGTGATGTCATTATTTTTTCTGCTTTTGGATCAAGTTTTAAAGTTTTTCTTAGAATTATTACTTAAGGTGAGTATTTAATGAAAAATTGGTTTATAGTTCAATCACACTCTAACTTTGAGAATAAAGTTTCTGGTTTAATCAGAGAAGAAGCTGAAAAAGCAAAAATTTCTGACAAATTTGAGGAAATTATTGTTCCAACACATGATGTAACAGAGGTTAAAAGAGGAAAAAGAATCCAAAGAAAGAAGAAATATTTTCCTGGTTATGTGCTTGTAAAATGCGAGATGGACAATGATATTTATCATATGATCAAGAATTTAAAGAGAGTAAGCGGTTTTTTAGGATCTAAAGGAATTCCAGTGCCAGTTTCTGACAAAGAAATTGAAAAGATTTTAGGGCAAATAAAAGATGGTGTGGCTCAGCCAAAATCTGGTATAGAGTACAGCATTGGTGAAAAAGTTCAGGTAGTTGATGGTCCTTTTGCATCGTTCAGCGGAATGGTGGAAGATATAGATGAAGAAAAGTCTAGACTTAAGGTCTCAGTTTCTATATTTGGACGTCCAACACCAGTAGATTTAGAATATAACCAAGTTGAGAAAGTAAGTTAATGGCAAAAGAAATTAGTGGATTTATAAAGTTACAAATTAAAGGTGGTCAAGCTAACCCAGCTCCTCCTGTAGGACCAGCCTTAGGACAACGTGGTGTTAACATCATGGAATTTTGTAAAGCTTTTAATGACAAAACTAAATCGATGGCTGGAAAACCTGTTCCAGTAGAAATTACAGTTTACAAAGATAAAAAATTTGATTTTAAAATTAAATCTCCACCAGCATCTTTCTTTATTAAAGAAGCAGTTAAACGTAAAAGTGGATCAAAAGAACCTGGAAGAAATATTGTTGCATCAATATCAAAAAAACAATTAGAAGATATTGCTACTCAAAAAATGCAAGATTTAAATGCTCATGATTTAGAAGAGGCAGTAAAAATCATAGCAGGTTCAGCAAGATCAATGGGTATAGAGGTTAAAGAGTAATGTCATCCAAAAGATATAAAAAACTCCCTGAAAAAACTAAAGATTTAAACGCTGAGGTGATTGAAAAATTATTACCTGAAGTTAAGAAAAATTGTACAACTAAATTTGATGAGTCTTTAGATTTAAGTTTTCAAATAAATAACAAACAAAAGAAAAGTGAAGTTAATATCAGAACTGTTGTTAACCTACCTGGTGGTACAGGAAAAAATGTTAAAGTTGCTGTTGTTTGCGAAGATAATAAAGCTCAAGAAGCTAAAGATGCTGGAGCTGACATTGTTGGCAGTGATGAGTTTGTCGAAAAAATTAAAGGTGGTGAATTAAATTTTGAAAAATTAATATGTACACCTGGTATGATGGTTAAACTTTCTAAATTAGGTAAAGTTTTAGGTCCTAAAGGATTAATGCCAAATCCAAAACTTGGTTCGGTATCAGAAAATATTAAAGAAGCAGTAACCAATGCTAAATCTGGTCAAGTTGAAATTAGAAATGATAAAGATGGAAATATAGGTGTGAGTATTGGAAAAAAATCATTTCATGATGACCAATTATTAAAAAACTTTCATGCAATTTTAGATGCATTAGAAAAAGAAAAATCAAACAACACTTTGAAAGGTGACTTAATTAAAAACACATTTGTTACGTCATCAATGGGTGTTTCATACAAAGTTAAATTAGGGAAGTCGATATAGTCATGTTAACGAAAGAACAGAAAAAAAATTATATTACAGAAATGACTACACAGTTTGAAAATAGTAAAGCTGTAATGGTTACACATTATCAAGGTTTAACAATGACTCAATTAGATGAGCTAAGAGCTCAAATGAGAGAACATGGAATAATCTTTAAAATAACTAAGAATAGAATAACCAAACTAGCTTTAGAAAAAACTAAATGTAAAGATCTATCAGATTTATTTACAGGGCCTACAGCAGTTGCTTTTGGTGAAGATGCGATAATGTCTGCAAGAATTCTATCAAAATTTGCGAAAGATAACGAAAACTTAAAATTAATTGGTGGAATAATGGATAATGAGGTCTTAGACCAGGCCGGTGTCCAAAATGTAGCTAGTTTACCAACATTAGACGAAGCAAGAGCGAATATTATAGGTATTTTAAATGCTCCAGCATCAAAATTAGTGAGTATTTTACTTGCATACTCAGAAAAAATGAGTAGTTTGTCCGCAGAAAATTCTGAAACACAACCCAAAGAGTAAATTATGCCTGACCTAAATAAAATCATCGAAGACCTTTCAAGTTTGACTGTTGCTGAGGCAGCTGAACTTTCAAAACAATTAGAAGAAAAGTGGGGTGTAACTCCTATGGCAGCAGCGGCTCCAGCAGCAGCAGGTGCAGCTCCAGCAGAAGATAAAGATGATTTTACGATCATGCTTGTATCAGCTGGTGAAAAGAAAATTAATGTTATTAAAGAAGTTAGAGCAGCAACTTCATTAGGTTTAAAAGAAGCTAAAGATCTTGTAGAGGGAGCACCAAAAGAAGTTAAGTCTGGTGTAAATAAAAAAGAAGCTGAAGAGATCAAAGCTAAACTTGAAGCCGCAGGCGCAAAAGTAGAACTTAAATAAATTAATAAGAAAGAATTCGAATACTGATTGTTTTTAATCAGTATTATTAAACATAAATGCAATTATCTTTTACTGAAAAGAAAAACATAAGAAAAAGTTTTGGTAAACTAAAAGAAAGTTTATCTATTCCTAACCTAATTGAAGTACAGAAAAATTCTTACAAAGAATTAACTGAATTTTATGCTGAAACAGAACTTGCAAAAGGTTTTGACAGAGTTTTTAAAAGTATATTTCCAATTGAAGATTTAAATGACAAAGCAACACTAGAATATGTCTCGTACAGATTAGACAAACCTAAGTTTGATGTAGAAGAATGCATTACTAGAGGTTTAACTTACTCATCTGCTCTTAAGTGTACTTTAAGATTAGTTGTTTATGAAATTGATCAAGATAATAATACTAAAGATATATTGTCTGCAAAAGAACAAGAAGTTTATATGGGTGAAGTGCCCATGATGACTAACAGTGGTACTTTTATTACCAATGGTGTTCAAAGGGTTGTAGTTAACCAAATGCACAGAAGTCCTGGTGTATTTTTTGACCATGACAAAGGTAAAACTCACGCAAGTGGAAAACTATTATTTAATGCAAGAGTTATTCCAAACAGAGGTTCTTGGTTAGATTTTGAATATGACGTTAAAGATTTTTTATATTTTAAAATTGATAGAAAGAAAAAAATTTTTGCCTCAACTTTGTTACTAGCATTAGGCTTTACTAAAGCTGAGATCGTTGATGAATTTTATGAAAGCGAACAATTTAACTTTGATCCTAAGACCGAAAAATGGAAAACAAAATTTAATCCAGAAAATTATAAAGCAAAAAATTTCTCAGAAGAAGTTACAGATGCCAAAACTGGTGAAGTAGTAATTAAGTTAGGTGATAAAATTAATTTCCTTAATGCAAAAAAATTAGCTAACGATGGCCTAAAAGATATTTTGGTAACAAGAGAGTCTATGTATGGAAAGTTTCTACATAGAAATGTTAAAGTTAATGATGAAGAAGAGGGCACTTTTTCAATAGGAACAGAATTAAATGACGCTGTAATTCAACAAATATTAGATGCAAACATTCATTCGTTACAAATATCCGTAACAAACTCAATTAATAAAGGACCTTATTTATTAACAACTATTTTAAATGATAAGAATAATACTAAAGATGAGGCTATTACCGAAATCTATAAAATGCTTAGACCTGGTGAGCCACCAACAATTGAAATAGCTACTCAAATTTTCAACAATTTATTTTTTAGTTCTGACAGATACGACCTTTCTGACGTTGGAAGAGTAAAAATGAACTCTAGGTTAGAACAGGATTGTTCAGACAAAATTACAATTTTGAGAAATGACGATATCGTAGCAATCGTTCATAAGATGTTAGATTTAAGAGATGGAAAAGATGAAGTCGATGATATTGACCATCTTGGCAATAGAAGAGTACGTTCTGTTGGTGAGTTAGTCGAAAATCAAGCACGTATCGGTGTCTACAGAATGGAAAGAGCGATAAAAGAAAAAATGACTACTTTAGATGTTGAGTCAGCAATGCCTCAGGATTTAATTAACGCCAAACCTTTGACAGTTTCTTTAAAAGATTTTTTTGCAAGTTCTCAACTTTCACAATTTATGGATCAAACTAATCCATTATCAGAGATTACACATAAAAGAAGGGTTTCAGCTTTAGGACCTGGTGGGTTAACAAGAGAAAGAGCTGGTTTTGAAGTTCGTGATGTTCACCCAACTCATTACGGAAGAATTTGTCCGATTGAAACACCAGAAGGTCCAAACATTGGATTAATAAACAGCTTATCAACTTATGCAAAAATTAACAAATATGGTTTTATTGAAAGTCCATATAAAAAAGTAAAAGATGGTGTTGTTCAAAGTAATGTTGAGTATTTATCTGCAATGGAAGAAACAAAATTTACTATTGCACAGGCAAATACTAAATTAGATAAAAACGGAAAAATAATTGAAGAATTGGTTTCTTGTAGACAAAATTTAAATTTTCTTTTAGCTAAACCTGAAACTATTGATTACATTGACGTTTCACCTAAACAACTTGTTTCGGTTGCTGCTTCGTTAATACCTTTTTTAGAAAATGATGACGCTAACAGAGCTTTAATGGGATCTAACATGATGAGACAAGCAGTTCCATTATTAAAACCTGAATCACCTTTGGTTGGAACGGGTATTGAAAGTGATGTTGCTTTAGACTCAGGTGTTACTATTGTTGCTAAACGAGATGGAACAGTGGATAAAATTGATGGTAAAAGAATTGTAATTAAAGCTACTGAAGAAACTGATTTTACAAAATCGGGTGTTGATATTTACAATTTACAAAAATTTAAAAGATCAAATCAAAACACATGCATTAACCAAAAACCTTTAGTTAGAGTTGGTGACAAGGTTAAATCTGGAGATATTATAGCTGATGGTCCGTCTACTAAATTAGGTGAATTAGCTTTAGGTAAAAACGTAACTGTAGCCTTTATGCCATGGCAAGGTTATAATTTTGAAGATTCTATTTTGATATCTGAAAGATGTGTAACTGATGACGTGTTTACTTCTGTTCATATTGTTGAATATGAAATTATGGCAAGAGATACAAAATTAGGTGAAGAAGATATAACTAGAGATATTCCAAATGTTAATGAAGAAGCATTAAAAAACCTTGATGAATCTGGGGTTGTTTATATTGGTGCTGAAGTTAATGCAGGTGATATTTTAGTTGGAAAAGTAACCCCTAAGGGTGACTCAGCTTCAGGACCTGAAGAAAAATTATTAAGATCAATATTTGGTGAAAAAGCTATAGATGTAACAGATACATCTTTAAGAATGTCTAGAGGAAGTAGCGGAACTGTTGTTGATGTAAGAGTATTCAATAGACACGGTATTGAAAAAGATGAAAGATCAATTACGATTGAAAGAGCAGAAATTGAAGAAGTTCAACAAGACAAAATTGTTGAAGAAGAGATTTTAGAGAGAAGCATTAAACAAAGAGCATCACAATTTTTATCAGGATCTTCTTTAACTAAAAAAGTAAAAGATTTGTCTGAAGGTACTAAATTAGATTTTGAATCAATAGATAATTTACCTATCAATGATGTTTTTAAAATTACAGTCGGAAATGTAAATGATGAAGCAACTTTAGCTCAACTTAAAGATCAATATAATAAAGCAAAACAAGATATTACAGAGAGATTTGAAGATAAAGTTTTAAAAATTAGAAGTGGTGACGATTTACTTCCAAGCGTTATGAAGATGGTTAAAGTTTTTGTTGCAATTAAGAGAAGACTAAGACCTGGAGATAAGATGTCTGGAAGACACGGCAACAAAGGTGTTGTAAGTAAAATTGTTCCGGTTGAAGACATGCCTTATAGAGAAGATGGAAGACCTGTTGATATTGTTTTGAATCCGCTTGGCGTACCAAGTCGTATGAACGTTGGTCAAATTTTAGAAACTCACTTGGGATGGGCTTGTAAAGAATTTGGTGAAGAGGTTAAAAGATTAGTTAATGAGAATAACAAGAAAATTGAAAAAACTGAAAAAATCTCAAAATTTTTAAAATCTGTTTATGGGGAAGAAACTTTTGATGATAAAGTTGAAAAATTAAGCAAACCTGAATTCAAAGATTTAGTTGAAACTTTACAAGACGGAATAGCTATTTCAACACCAGTATTTGATGGTGCAAAAGAAAAAAATGTTACAGAAATGCTGGAGCTTGCTAAATTACCAGGTTCAGGACAAACATATTTATGGGATGGAAGAACAGGTGAAAAATTTGATAGACCTGTAACAGTTGGCATAATTTATATGCTTAAACTCCATCATTTAGTTGAAGACAAAATTCATGCTAGATCAACAGGACCTTACAGTTTAGTTACACAACAACCTTTGGGTGGTAAGGCTCAATTAGGTGGTCAAAGATTTGGTGAAATGGAAGTTTGGGCATTAGAAGCTTATGGTGCATCATATACACTTCAAGAAATTTTAACTGTTAAATCAGACGATGTTGCTGGAAGAGTTAAGGTTTATGAAACAATTGTTAAAGGCGAGGAAAATTTTGAGTCAGGTATACCTGAGTCATTTAACGTTCTAGTTAAAGAAATTAAATCATTAGCACTAAATGTGGAGCTTAATTAAAAATGAAAAAAGAACTAACAGATTTATTTAAAAACACTGAGATTTCTGAAGCTCAAAATTTTAATAGCATCAAGATAACATTAGCCAGTCCTGAAAAAATTAAATCATGGACTTTCGGTGAAATAAAAAAACCAGAAACAATAAATTACAGAACTTTTAGACCTGAAAAAGATGGTCTATTTTGTGCTAGAATATTTGGCCCAATTAAGGACTACGAATGTTTGTGTGGAAAGTACAAACGAATGAAATTTAGAGGAATTATCTGTGAAAAATGTGGTGTTGAAGTAACAAAATCTAATGTTCGAAGAGAACGGATGGGTCATATTAATTTAGCAACACCTGTTGCTCATATTTGGTTTTTAAAATCTTTACCAAGCAGAATTGCTTTAGCAGTTGATATGAAACTTAAGGAGATCGAAAGAGTTCTTTATTTTGAAAACTTTATAGTAATTGAACCGGGTTTAACTGGATTACAAAAAAATCAACTTCTTAATGAAGAAGAATTAGCCAAATATCAAGACGAGTTTGGTGAAGAGTCATTTGAGGCTGGCATAGGTGCTGAAGCTGTACTTGAAATGTTAAAAAATTTAGATTTAGAATTAGAAAGAAAAAATCTTATTAACTTTATTAAAGAGACAAAATCAAAAGTTAATGAAGAAAGAGCAATCAAAAGATTAAAATTAGTTGAGTCATTTATTGAAACAGGACAAAAACCTGAATGGATGATTTTAACAGTGGTGCCAGTAATCCCACCTGAACTAAGACCTTTAGTGCCTTTAGATGGTGGAAGATTTGCTACATCAGACTTAAATGATCTTTATAGAAGAGTTATTAACAGAAATAATAGATTAAAAAGATTAATGGATTTAAAAGCTCCGGATATCATTGTTAGAAATGAAAAAAGAATGCTTCAAGAATCAGTGGATGCATTATTTGATAATGGTAGAAGAGGCAGAGTAATAACTGGCACTGGAAAAAGACCACTTAAATCTTTAGCTGAAATGCTAAAAGGTAAACAAGGTAGATTTAGACAAAACTTACTTGGAAAAAGGGTGGACTACTCAGGAAGATCTGTAATTGTTGTTGGCCCAGACCTAAAACTTCATGAGTGCGGTTTGCCAAAAAAAATGGCTTTAGAACTATTTAAACCATTTTTATATGCAAGATTAAATAAGTTAGGATTAGCATCTACAATCAAACAAGCAAAAAAATTAGTTGAAAAAGAAACAAATGCTGTTTGGGATGCTTTAGAACTAATTGTCAGAGAACATCCGGTAATTTTAAACAGAGCACCAACACTTCACAGATTAGGTGTACAAGCGTTTGAACCTAAACTTATAGAAGGTGATGCAATTGAATTACATCCTTTAACTTGCGCTGCTTTTAATGCTGACTTTGATGGTGATCAAATGGCTGTTCACGTTCCATTAAGTTTGGAGGCTCAATTAGAAGCTAGAATATTAATGCTTTCTACAAACAATATATTATCTCCATCTAATGGTAAGCCGATCATTGTACCAAGTCAGGATATGATTTTGGGTATTTATTATCTTTCTCAAGAACCCATGACAGATAAACCTTCTGGATATTTTGTCGATGTTGATGCTATTGAATTTGCTTTAGCTTCAGATCAAATTAAAGTTCACAGCACGATTATATCAAGAATTGGAACAGTTGATGAAAATGGAAACAAGAAATACGAAAAATACACATCAACAGCTGGAAGATTTTTATTAGCAAATTTACTTCCCAAAAATAGTAATATTAAATTTTCTTTAGTTGATAGATTACTACCTAAAAAAACTGTTTCTGAAATTATAGATGTAGTGTTTAGATTTTGTGGACAAAAAACAACTGTTATATTCTGTGATAAATTAAAAGATTTAGGATTTAAACATGCTTTTAAAGCTGGAATTTCATTTGGAAAAGATGATCTTGTAATTCCAGAAAGCAAAACTCAATTAATTGAAGACACAAAAGCATTAATAACAGATTATGAAAATCAATATTCTGAGGGATTAATTACAAGAGGTGAAAAGTACAACAAAGTTGTTGATGCTTGGTCAAAATGTACAGATAAAGTTGCTGGTGAAATGATGAAGGGTATTTCTGCTACTGAAAAAACTCCAGAAGGCTTAAAAATTAATTCAGTTTATATGATGGCTGATAGTGGTGCTAGAGGATCTGCAGCACAAATGAAACAGCTGGCTGGTATGAGGGGTTTGATTGCAAAACCTTCAGGTGAAATTATCGAAAGTCCAATTATTTCTAATTTTAAAGAGGGTTTAACAGCATTAGAGTATTTTAACTCTACACACGGTGCTAGAAAAGGTCTTGCAGATACAGCCCTTAAAACTGCAAGTTCAGGTTATTTAACTAGAAGACTTTGTGATGTTGCTCAAGATTTAACCATTACTAAAGTTCAATGTGATGATCCAGGGTTTATCGAACTTTCAGAAATTTTAGAAGGTGGAAATGTCGTAGTCAGCTTATCTGAAAGAGCTTTAGGAAGAGTTACTGCAGCTGATGTAAAAAACCCACTTACTGGCGAAGTTGTAATTAAAAAAACAAAAATGATTGATGAAGCAGGTTGCGATTTGATCGATGCTGCTGGTGTAAAATCACTTAAAGTTTACTCAGTAATGACATGTAGTTCAAAAGAAGGTGTTTGTTCAACTTGTTATGGAAGAGATTTATCTAGAGGTAAAATGGTGCATGTTGGAGAGGCAATTGGAATGATTTCTGCTCAATCAATAGGTGAACCAGGTACTCAGTTAACTATGAGAACTTTCCACGTTGGTGGTACAGCATCAGTTAAACAAGATTCTCAAATTGTCAGTAAAAACGAAGGGACACTTAAAATTTTAAACTCTAATATTTTAGAAGATTCTAAGAAAAACTTAATTGTTATGGGGAGAAATACTCAACTTTCTATTGAAGACGATAATGGTGTTCAGGTAGCTGTTTATAAAGTTGCTTATGGATCAAAATTATTTTTTAATAATGGTGATAAAATTAAAGCTAATACAAAAATTTGTGAATGGGATCCATACACCACACCTGTGATCGCTGAAAAAAGTGGTACAGCAAGTTTCGTTGATTTAATTGATGGTGTTTCAATTCAAGAAACTACAGATGATGCAACTGGCATATCTTCAAAATCAGTTATTGATTGGAGAGCTCAATCGAAAAGCACTGATTTAAAACCAAGAATTACTCTTAGAGATGACAAAGGAAATGTTATTAAAAAAGCTGATGATAATGAAGCAAGATATTACTTGGTGCCAGATTCAATTCTTTCAATTAAAGATGGTCAAAAAGTTTTTGCTGGAGACGTTATAGCTAGATTACCTAAAGAAACTACTAAGACAAAAGATATTACTGGTGGTCTTCCAAGAGTTGCTGAATTATTTGAAGCAAGAAAAGCAAAAGATAGTGCAATTATTGCTGAAAATGATGGACAAGTTGTATTTGGTAAAGAGGTTAGAGGAAAACAAAGAGTATCTATTGTTCCAGAGGATGGAGCTGAACCTTCAAATTATTTAATTCCAAAGGGAAAACACATTAATTTCAATCCAGGTGAAAAAATACAAAAGGGTGAATACTTACTTGATGGACAACCTTTGCCACATGATATTTTAAGAGTATTGGGAATTAAAGAATTAACTGAATATTTTGTAAACCAAGTACAAGAAGTTTATAGATTGCAAGGTGTAATTATTAATGACAAACACATTGAGACTATACTAAGACAAATGCTTAAAAAAGTTGAAGTAAAAGTGTCTGGTGATTCTAGTTATTTGCCTGGAGAGGTTATTGATAGAATAAAATTTGATATTGTAAATGAAAAGCTGGTAGCTGAAGGTAAGGCACCTGCTGTTGGTGAGCGTGTATTGATGGGCATAACCAAAGCTTCGTTACAAACTGAGTCGTTTATTTCAGCTGCTTCATTCCAAGAAACAACTAGAGTTTTAACAGATGCAGCTATTAAAGGTAAAGTAGACCCATTAAATGGCCTAAAAGAGAATGTTATTGTGGGTAGATTGGTTCCTGCTGGAACAGGTCATATCAAAAACAAATGGAATAAAAAAGCACTTGAGGATGATAATAATTTTATTGCTGAACAAGATAAAATAGAAACATCCGAACCTTCAGAAACTCCTGCAAATCAGTAAAAAATATCACTTAATACTTGAAATTTTAGTTTGACAAAGTCAGATTAATAAGTATTTTGGCGATGTTTTTGGTTGGAATGTAGTACCTACTAATAGTACTAAACGCTGCCACAAAATAACCTGTCAGTTATTTTCTTCTAAAAATAAATTAATTAATTTTATAAAAAATTTATGCCAACTATTAATCAGTTGTTAAGAAAAAAAAGAGTTAAACAATTAACTAGGAACAAAGTTCCTGCATTACAAAAGCAACCTCTCAAAAGAGGTGTGTGTGTTAAAGTTTATACAACTACTCCTAAAAAACCAAACTCTGCATTAAGAAAAGTTGCAAGAGTGAGACTGTCAAATGGTTTTGAAGTTACTGCTTATATCCCGGGTGAAGGACACAATCTTCAAGAGCACTCAGTAGTATTAATTAGAGGTGGTAGGGTGAAAGATTTACCAGGTGTGCGTTATCATATTTTAAGAGGAAATCTTGATACCCAAGGTGTCGCTAATCGAAAAAAAAGAAGATCTTTATATGGAACTAAAAAAGGTAAATAATGTCTAGAAAAAAAACGCAACCAAAAAAAAATGTAGTTCCAGATCCAAAGTTTAATTCAACTATCATACCAAAGTTAATTAACAATATAATGTACGATGGTAAAAGAGGTGTTGCGGCTAAGATTGTTTACGATGCAATAGATAAAATTAAAACAAAATCTAAAGATGAGCCAATTAACATTTTTAATGAAGCTATAAATAATATTAAGCCAACTGTTGAAGTAAGATCAAGAAGAGTTGGTGGTGCTACTTATCAAGTTCCTGTTGAAGTAAAAAGCAAAAGAGCTCAAGCATTAGCTATTAGATGGTTAGTAGATTCTGCAAGAAAAAGAAAAGATAAACACATGTCAGATAAAATTTTTAATGAATTGTTTGATGCTTATGAGAAAAAAGGTGCTGCAGTTAAAAAAAGAGAGGATGTGCATAAAATGGCTGAGTCTAATAAAGCCTTTGCACATTTTAGATGGTAATAAATTATGGCTAGAACTCATACACTAGATAAATATAGAAATATTGGAATCATGGCTCACATCGATGCTGGTAAGACTACTACAACAGAAAGAATTTTATACTATACAGGTAAAAGCCATAAAATAGGTGAAGTACATGATGGTGCTGCAACTATGGACTGGATGGAACAAGAACAAGAAAGAGGAATTACAATTACCTCTGCTGCAACTACTTGTTTTTGGAATGATCATAGAATTAATATTATAGACACACCAGGTCACGTAGATTTTACAATTGAAGTTGAAAGATCTCTTAAGGTTTTAGATGGTGCGGTATGTGTTTTTGATGGTGTTGCAGGTGTAGAGCCTCAATCAGAAACTGTTTGGAGACAAGCAGACAAATACAAAGTTCCAAGAATTTGTTTTGTGAATAAGTTGGATAGAACTGGTGCTGATTTCTTTAGATGTGTAGACATGATAAGAGACAGATTAGGTTGCAAACCATTACCTATACAAATTCCGATTGGTATCGAAGCATCATTGTCTGGTGTTGTAGATTTAGTGAAAATGAAGGCACAAGTTTGGAAAAATGAAGCATTAGGAGCTGAATGGGAATACAAAGATATTCCTGATGATTTAAAAGAAATTTCTCAAAAGTACAGAACTGAATTAGTTGAAACTGCTGTTGAACAAGACGAAAAATTAATGGAAGCTTATTTAAATGGTGATGAAATTAAAGAAGAAGATTTAGTAAAATGTATTCGAAAAGGAACTTTAAACTTCAGTTTCGTGCCAATTACTACAGGTTCTGCATTTAAAAATAAAGGTGTGCAGCCATTACTTGATGCAACAATCAATTACCTACCAAGCCCAATTGATATTGGGTCAATTAAAGGAACAAAACCAGGTTCAGAGGAAGAACTAGAAATGAAATTTGAAGACACAGTTCCTTTTTCTGCTTTAGCTTTTAAAGTTGCGAATGATCCATTTGTTGGTTCACTTACTTTTATTAGAATTTACTCTGGAACTATCAAAACTGGTACAGCTGTTTACAATACATCAAAAGATAAAGAGGAAAGAGTAGGCAGAATGCTTTTAATGCATGCTAACTCAAGAGAAGATATTAAAGAAGCAAATGCTGGAGATATTGTTGCCTTAGCTGGTTTAAAAAATACTATAACTGGCCACACGTTATGTGATGAGAACAATCCTGTGTTACTTGAACCAATGGAATTCCCAGAACCTGTAATAGAAATTGCTGTAGAGCCAAAGACAAAAGCTGACCAAGAAAAAATGGGTGAAGCACTTGGAAGACTTGCAGCTGAAGATCCTTCATTTAGAGTTACATCTGATGAAGAGTCTGGACAAACAATCATTAAAGGTATGGGTGAACTTCACTTAGATATTATTGTAGATAGAATGAAAAGAGAATTTAAAGTTGAAGCAAATGTTGGTGCTCCTCAAGTAGCTTATAGAGAAACTTTAGAAAATGCTTCGGAAGTTGAATATACTCACAAAAAACAAAGTGGTGGTGCAGGTCAATTTGCGAAAGTCAAACTACTAGTTGAACCTCAAGAACCAGGTGCTGGAAGATCTGTTGAAAGTAAAATTAAAGGTGGTGCAATTCCTAAAGAATTTATCCCAGGTGTAGAAAAAGGTATTGAAACAGTTTCGGATAATGGAATTTTAGCTGGCTTTCCCATGATAGATTATAAAGTAACTATTATTGATGGATTACACCATGACGTAGATTCAAGTGTTCTTGCCTTTGAACTTGCTGGTAGAGCCTGTTTTAAGGAAGCTTGTACTAAAGGAACATTAAAACTGCTCGAGCCTGTTATGAGAGTTGAAGTAGTTACTCCAGAAGATTATATGGGCGATGTAATAGGTGACCTAAATAGTAGAAGAGGTCAAATAAGTACTCAAGAACAAAGAGGTAATGCAACTGTAATAACAGCAATGGTTCCATTAGCAAACATGTTCGGATATATAAATAATTTAAGATCAATGTCTCAAGGAAGAGCTCAATATTCTATGTTCTTTGATCATTACTCTAAAGTACCACAAAATGTACAAGACGAAGTAACTAAAAAGATTGCAGGGTAATTATGGAAAAACAAAATATTAGAATAAAACTTAGAGCTTACGACAATAAAATTTTAGATGCATCTACTGAGGAAATAGTAAACACTGTAAAAAGAACAGGTGCAACTATCAAAGGACCCATCCCACTACCAACTAGAATTGAAAGATACACAGTTTTAAAAGGTCCGCATATTGATAAAAAAAGTAGAGAACAATTTGAGTCAAGAACTCATAAAAGATTAATAGATATTATAGAGCCAACACCACAAACTGTGGAAGCTTTAATGAAACTTGACCTTGCGTCAGGTGTTGATGTGGAGATAAAAATTTAATTATGTCTGAAATAGCTCTAATTGGAAAAAAAATAGGTATGACTAGAGAGTTTTACAAAACTGGTCAGCTAGTTCCTGTGACTGTACTTAAAGTTGAAAAGGCTAGAGTTATCCAAGTTATAGATGAAGAAAAAAGAGGCTATAAAGCTGTACAACTTGGTTATGGAAAGATAAAAAATTCAAAACTTACGAAATCAATGAAAGGTTTTTTTGCTAAAAAAAATACTGAAGCAAAAAAAACTCTTAAAGAATACAGAGTTAAAGATACTGAAAATTATAAAGAGGGTAACGAGTTTGGTTTAGAGATATTCAAAGACATTAAATTTGTAGACACAAGATCAAGAACAATAGGAAAAGGTTTTGCGGGTGCAATGAAAAGATGGAATTTTGGTGGTTTAAGAGCCAGTCACGGTGTTTCAGTTTCACATAGAGCCCATGGTTCAACAGGACATAGTCAAGATCCTGGCAAAGTATTCAAAGGAAAAAAAATGGCTGGCCATATGGGTGACAGACTTAGAACAATGCTTAATATTGAAATTATTAAAACTGATTTAGAAAACGAACTTTTGTATTTAAAAGGTTCAATTCCAGGCTCAAAAAATACGGAAGTAGTAGTAAGAAAATCAGTCAAAAACATAAATAAAATGACAATTTCAGAAAAAATTGCAGCAGCAGAGGAAGCTAAAAAAACACCTGATAAAAAGAAAAAATAATGAAAATAGAAAAAATAAGCATTGATGGAAAAAAAGATACTATTGAAGTATTAGATAAAATATTTTCTGCAAAAATTAATAGTAAGTTGGTAAGTAGTGTTTTATATAAAACTAACGCTAACTACAAAGGTAGACATGCTAAAACGAAACAGCAAAATGAAGTAAGTGGCCCTACATCAAAAATTTATGCTCAAAAAGGAACTGGTGGAGCAAGACACGCAAGTAGAAAAGCACCAATATTCGTTGGTGGTGGTATAGCACATGGTCCTAAGGGTGAGCTTGCTTACAAAAAAAGAAAATTAAATAAAAACGAGAAGAAGCTTAGTGTAGCATCTTTAATTACTGAAAAAAATAAAGACAAAAATTTATTAATTTTAAGTGATTTTTCAGCTGAAATAAAAAAAACTAAAGAAATGAATGCAATTATTCAAAAATTAGAAATAACAAATTCTTTAATTATTTTAGATAAAGCTTCTAAAGAGAATATTGAAAAATCAGCCAGGAACATTCCAAATGTTAAAGTAACTGATGTGAACCATTTTAGTTCATACGATATTATAAAATTTAAAAAAGTTGTTTTTACCGAGAGCTCAGTAAAAGAGCTAGAAAAGAGATATTCTTAAAATGGATAAAATACATTTATACGATAAAATTGTTTCCCCAATGGTTACAGAGAAATCAACAAATTTATCCGAACAAAATAAAATTGTTTTTAAAGTTCCTGCAGGTGCAAACAAAACAAATTTAAAGAAAAATATTGAAAAAATTTTTAAAGTAAACGTGACTAAGATTAATATAATCAACAAACAGAATAGAGTTAAAATAACCAGAGGAAAAAAAGTGAGAGTTTCTGGTTTTAAAAAAGCAATAATAACACTTAAAAAAGGTCAAAGCATTGACCTAACTACAGGAATTTAATAAATGGCATTAAAAACTTTTAAACCTTATACAAAATCTACCCGAGGAACTATTCTGGTTGACAGAACTGGTCTATGGAAGGGTAAGCCTTTCAAATCACTTGTATCTCCAAAAAATGCAATGAAAGGAAGAAACAATAACGGACATATAACTAATATTAATAGATCTGGCGGCCATAAAAAAATGTATAGACATGTAGATTTTTACCGTAAAAAATTTGATATGGAAGCTACCGTTGAAAGAATTGAATATGATCCAAATAGATCCTGTTACATTATGTTAGTAAAATTTGAAGACGGTTCTCACGCTTACTATTTAGCACCACAAAAAATCAAGGCTGGTGATAAAATTGAAAATGGTTCTAAAAAAGAAATTAAAGTTGGAAATTGTATGCCACTCCAAGATATTCCAGTTGGTATAAACATACATAACGTTGAAATTCAACCAGGTGCTGGTGGTAAAATTGCTAGATCTGCCGGTTCGTCAGTAACAATTAGTGGTTTAGATGGAAACTATAGTTTAATTAAACTAGCTTCAGGCGAAGTTAGAAAAATAGACTCTAGATCTTTGGCTACAATAGGAATTTTAACTAATCCAGATCAAAAAAATATTAAAATTGGTAAAGCAGGAAGATCAAGATGGCTTGGAAGAAAGCCACATACTAGAGGAGTTGTCAAAAACCCTGTAGATCACCCTCATGGTGGTGGAGAAGGTAAATCAGCTGGTGGTAGACATCCTGTTTCACCTACAGGTCAATCTGCTAAAGGATTAAAAACAAGAGATAATAAGAGAACAGATAAATATATTGTTAAGAGAAGAAATAAGAGGAAGGATACTAAGTAATGGCTAGATCAGTATGGAAAGGACCTTTTGTTGAGGAAAGCTTAATGAAAAAAGTTGATAAATACAAAGATGATCCAAAGAAAATTCCAATTAAAACATGGTCAAGAAAATCAACAATATTACCTGATTTTGTTGGTGTAAGTTTTCAAATTTATAATGGTAAAAAATTTATACCAATCACAATCTCAGAGGATATGGTTGGACACAAATTAGGTGAATTTTCGCCTACGAGAACTTTTTATGGTCATACACCAGCAGATAAAAAAGCTAAACCTGCAACAGCGGCTAAAAAATAAATATGAATAAGACAAAGAAAAAAAATAGAAAAAAAGTAGATACAGTTAAATCTGTAAACAATAGTATAAGAACTAGTGTTAGAAAGCTTAATCCTATTTTAAAAAGTATTGTTGGAAAAAAAGTAGATGTAGCTATTCGAGATTTACAATTCTCGGCAAAAAGAATTAGCAAAGATATTAGAAAAACAATTAGTTCAGCAGTTGCAAACGCAGAAAACAACTTTCAGTATGACATTGATAACTTAGTTGTTAAAGAAGCTTATTGTGGAAAAAAAATTGTAATGAAAAGATTTAGACCAAGAGCAAAGGGTAGAGCTGCACCAATTTTAAAACCTTGGTCGACAGTAACTATAATTTTATCAGAAGTTAAACAAATGGAGAGTCATGGGACAAAAAGTTAATCCTGTAGGTTTTAGATTGGGTATCAACAGAGGTTGGGACTCTGTTTGGTTTGCTAAAAAGAAAGATTTTGGAAATTATTTAATAGAAGATTTTAAAATTAGAGATTATATCAAAAAAAATGTAGTTAATTCTGGTGTATCTAAAGTAATGATAGAGAGAACATCTAACAAATGCTATGTTACTATCTACACCTCAAGACCTGGATTTGTTATTGGAAAAAAAGGTAGTGATATTGATAAAATTAAAAATAATTTATCAAAATTCACAACTAATGAAGTTGCACTTAACATTAAAGAAGTAAAAAAACCTGAAACTAATGCATATTTGGTTGCTGAGAATATCGCTCAACAATTGGTAAAAAGAATTTCATATAGAAGAGCTATGAAAAGATCTATGCAATCATGTATTAGATTGGGAGCAAGAGGAATTAAAGTTTCTATAAGTGGAAGACTTGGTGGAAACGAAATAGCAAGAACTGAATGGTTAAGAGAAGGCAGTATACCTTCACACACTTTGAGAGCTGATATAGATTATGCTGAAGCAGAAGCTTTAACAACATACGGTATTATAGGAATTAAAGTTTGGATCTATAAAGGTGAAGTTTTTGCAAGAGAGTTCAGTCAAGAAACAAATAAAGCAACACCAAAAGAGGTTAAAGAATAATGCTTCAACCAGTTAGAACTAGATGGAGAAAAGCTCACAAGGGAAGAATCCATGGAACAGCAACTAGAGCAAGTTCTATTAATTATGGTGCGTTTGCTCTGAAAGCTTTGCAACCAGAAAGAATTACAGGAAAACAAATTGAAGCTGCTAGAGTAGCTTTAACTAGACATATGAAAAGACAAGGAAGAGTTTGGACTAGAGTGTTTCCAAATATCCCTGTATCAAAAAAACCAATTGAAGTAAGAATGGGTAAAGGTAAAGGAAATCCTGAATTTTTTGCGTGTAGGGTAAAACCTGGAAGAATATTGTTTGAAGTTGACGGTGTTTCTGAGCAGATAGCTAAAGAAGCTCTTTACAAAGCTTCAGCTAAATTGCCAATAAAAACAAAAACTATTAAGAGGTTTGCTTAATATGAAAAAACAAGAAATTAAAAAATTATCAAAGGACGAAATGATAAAAAATATAGATAAATTAAAAAAAGATCTTTTTAATTTTAGATTTCAAAAAATGAATTCACAAGTAACAAACCCTGCAAAAATTAGCGAAACAAGAAAAACAATTGCAAGATTAAAAACCATATTAAAAGGAAAAATTAATGCCTAAAAAAATATTAACTGGAGTAGTTATAAGTGATAAGCCAAATAAAACTATAACTGTAATGGTTGAAAGAAAATATTCTCACCCTGTACTTAAGAAAGTAATTAAAGTTAGAAAAAATTATAATGCTCATGATGAAAATAATACATTTAAAACTGGTGATAAAGTTTCAATTATTGAAAGCAAACCATTTTCTAAAAATAAAAAATTCCAAGTAATGGAGAATACAAAATAATGATTGGTGTACAAACAGAATTACAAGTAGCAGATAACACAGGTGCTAAAAGAATAGAATGTATAAAGGTGCTTGGTGGATCTAAACGAAGATATGCAAGCATCGGTGACACTATTGTGATTGCTGTAAAAGAAGCAATACCAAAAGGTAAAGTTAAGAAAGGTACTGTCCATAAGGCTGTGGTAGTGAGAGTAAAAAAGGGAATTCATAGAAACGATGGTTCAAAAGTTAAGTTTGATAACAATGCTGCAGTTTTAGTTGATGATAAAGGTGAACCAGTGGGAACAAGAATTTTTGGTCCTGTAACAAGAGAATTAAGAAGCAGAGGGCAAATGAAAATAATTTCACTAGCACCGGAGGTTTTATAAAGATGATCAAAAAAGGCTTAAAGGTAAGGGTTTTAACTGGAAAAGATAAGAAAAAAGAAGGTGAAGTTATTGAAATTGATAGACCTAATAATAGAGCTAAAGTTAAAGAAATTAATATGGTTAAAAAACACGTAAAAACTACTAAAGAGAAAAAAGGTGGAATTGTATCGAAAGAAAGCTTTATACATTTATCAAACCTTAAACTAATTGATGAAAAAGTTACAAAAAAAGCAGAGGCTAAAAAATAATGACACCAAGATTAAAAGAAATTTACAGTAAGGAAATTCAGCCAGCTTTAAAAGACAGCTTGGCTCTTAAAAATATTTTTATGGTTCCTAAAATTGAAAAAATAGTTTTAAATATGGGGCTTGGACTTGATGGAGCTGATGCAAAAATTTTAAAAGCAGCAGAAGAAGATATGGGAAAAATTACTGGTCAAAAACCTGTGATTACAAAATTTAAAAAATCAGTTGCTAATTTTAAAACAAGAAAAGGTTCAAATGCTGGTTTAAAAGTAACACTAAGAAAAAATAAAATGTATGAGTTTATTGATAGATTGGTAAACATTGCATTACCAAGAATTAAAGACTTTAGAGGGTTATCTCCAAAAGGATTTGATAAATTTGGAAACTATACATTTGGTGTTAAAGAGCACATTATATTTCCTGAAGTAAGTTTTGATAGAGCTGACAAAGTTAGAGGTCTTGATATTGTAGTTGTAATAAAAGCTTTAAATAAAGAGCATGCTTTTGCTTTATTAGAAAAAATGAATTTTCCATTTATTAAAAAAGGAGACAATTAAACATGGCTAAAGTAAGCGCTGTAAACAAAAACGATAAGAGAATTAAACTTTCTGATAGACTTTATAAAAAAAGACAAAGTCTTAAAAAAATTATTATGGACAAAAAGTTACCATTAGAAGAAAGATTTAAAGCACAGCAAAAATTGTCTCAGATGCCCAGAAACTCAGCAAAGATAAGAGTTATGAATAGATGTAAAATTACAGGAAGACCTCATGGGGTTTATAGAAAATTAAAAATATCAAGAATAGCTTTAAGGGACTTAGGTTTAGCTGGATTAATTCCAGGAATGACTAAGTCAAGCTGGTAGAAAGGAAAATTATGAGTTTAAGTGATCCAATTGGAGATATGATAGCAAGAGTAAAAAATGCTCAAGCTAGAAACCACAAAAAAGTAGAATTACCATCTTCAAATTTTAAAACAAAAATCGCAGATATTCTTAAGAACGAAGGGTTTATTAAAGATTTTAAAATTGCTGCAGAAGATAATAAACCAACATTATCTTTGGAACTTAAATATTACTCTGGAAATCCTGTTATCAGTGCTTTTGAACGTGTATCAAAACCTGGTAGAAGAATTTTTTCTAGTGCTGAAAGTCTACCAAAGGTAAATAATGGACTTGGAATTGCTATTATCTCTACACCCAAAGGTGTAATGACAGATATAGATGCAAGAAAACAACGTGTTGGTGGCGAAATTATTTGTAAGGTATTTTAATGTCTAAAATTGGTAAAATAAGTATTTCTATTCCTGAAAAAGTTAAAGTAGTTTTAGCGGGGAATATAATAAATATTGAAGGTCCTTTAGGAAAAAAGTCAATCGATATTGATTTGGAAATGTTTAATCTTGACATTAAAGAAGGAAAAGAAATTTCAATAAAACCAAAAAAAATTGACCAAGATTCAAAAAGACTTTGGGGAATGAATAGAAGCTTGATTAATAATGCGGTAATTGGATCAAGTACAGGTTATGAAAAAACTCTTGAATTGGTTGGTGTTGGTTATAGAGCTGCTTTAAAAGGAAAACAGTTAAACCTTCAGCTTGGTTATAGTCATGATATTAATTATGATATTCCTGAAGGGATTAAAATTGAAGTTGAAAAGCAAACAACCTTAAAAATCTCAGGTTCAGATAAACAACAAGTTGGTTCTGTGGCTTCAAAAATTAAAACCTACAGAAAAATTGAACCATACAAAGGTAAGGGTATCCGTGAAAAAGGGCAGTATGTTCTTAAAAAAGAGGGAAAGAAAAAATAATGAAACTAAATACTACCATTAGAAAAAGATTTAGAGTTAGTAACAAAGTTAAAAAGGTTGCTTCTAAAGATAGATTTAGATTATGTATCTCTAGATCAGCAAAAAATATTTCTGCACAGATTATTGATGATGTTAATAAAGTTACTTTATTATCAGCTTCATCAGTTGAAAAAGATATTAAATCAGGTGAAAAAGTAAATAAAACTGAATTGTCAAAAATAGTTGCTACCAAGTTAGCCAAGAAAGCTCAAGAAAAGAAAATTACAAAAATATACTTTGATAGAGGAATATACAGATATCATGGTAGAGTAAAAGTATTTGCTGAAACCTTACGTGAAAATGGAATGGAATTTTAATTATGGATAATTTTAAAGATAAAAAAGCTGACGATATTTTAGAAAAATTAGTTCACATCAACCGTATTACAAAAGTTGTAAAAGGTGGAAGAAGATTTGGTTTTTCAGCATTGGTAGTTGTTGGAAATCAAGCGGGTAAAATTGGGATTGCTCACGCAAAAGCAAAACAAGTTCCAGATGCAATCAAAAAAGCTAATGAAGTAGCAAGAAGAAAATTGATACATATACCTCTAAGAGAAGGAAGAACGATACACCATGATGTAAAAGCAAAAGATGGTTCTGGAAGAATCGTGCTTAGAGCAGCATCAAAAGGTACTGGAATTATTGCAGGTGGACCAGTAAGAGCTGTTTGTGAAGTGCTAGGTGTAAAAGATATTGTTGCAAAATCAATGGGAACTTCAAATGCACATAATGTTATTAGAGCTACGATGAAAGCTTTATTAAAACAAAATTCACCAAAACAAATTTCAGCTATTAGAAATAAAAAAATTTCAGAAATAGTTGAGAAAAGAGGATAATGATAACTTTAAACACTAAAGATAAGATTAATAAATCTAAAATGAGAGTTGGTAGAGGTATTGGATCAGGTAAAGGCAAAACCTCTGGCAGAGGTGTTAAGGGTCAAAAATCTAGATCTGGTGTTGCCATTAAAGCTTTTGAAGGTGGTCAAATGCCTTTATATCGAAGATTACCAAAAAGAGGTTTTAATCCAATTTCAAGAACTAATATAGCAATTATGAATCTTGAAAAGATTCAGTCATTTATTAATGAAAAAACGATTAATCCTAGTGACACTATAAATATGGAATTGCTTAAAAAATTAAGATTAATCAACAAAAATTCTCAAAAATTGAAAATTCTTGGTACTGGAGAAATTAAAGATAAAGTAAATATAGAAGCAGACTTAGCATCAAAATCAGCAATAGAAAAACTAGAAAAAATTAGTGGATCTATTCAATTGAAAAAATAATAAATTTCAATGAGCGCATCGTCATCAACAAACGATTTAAGAAACAGAATATTATTTACGATATTTATTCTTGCAGTTTATAGATTTGGTACATTTGTTCCTTTACCAGGTATTGATCCAGAACAGCTTAAGATTATGATGGATGGTAACCAAAAAGGTTTACTTGGCATGTTTAATGTATTTGCTGGTGGTGCTGTAAGTAGAATGGCTATATTTGCATTAGGTATAATGCCATATATTTCATCATCAATTATAGTTCAGTTATTAACTGGTGTTTCTGATTATTTCAAAAATTTAAAAGCTCAAGGTGAAATTGGAAGAGCAAAAATCACACAGATAACAAGGTATGGAACAGTAGTATTAGCAACAGTTCAAGGATATGGTCTATCTGTTGGTTTAGAGTCCTCAGCCGACCTAGTAATAAATCCTGGTGCTTTTTTTAAAATAACAACTGTTACAACTATTGTAGCTGGAACGATGTTTTTAATGTGGTTAGGTGAGCAAATTACTCAAAGAGGTATAGGTAATGGTATATCTTTAATAATATTTGCTGGGATTGTTGCTGAAATTCCAAGAGCTTTAGTTACAACCTTTGAACTTGGAAGAACCGGTGCGGTTTCAACATTTATGATTTTAGCTATTTTTGTTTTATTAATACTAACTATATTATTTATAGTATTTATGGAGAGAGCTTTAAGGAAGATATTAATAAATTACCCTAAAAGACAAATGGGTAATAAAATGTACGGAGGTGAATCTTCACATTTACCATTAAAAATTAATCAAGCAGGAGTAATACCTGCAATATTTGCTTCTGCATTATTACTACTACCAGTAACATTTTCAAATTTTTCTTTTTCAAATAATGAAACATTTTTAAACATAAGTTCATATTTTACACAAGGTCAGCCACTTTACATGATGCTTTATGCATCAGGAATAATATTTTTTACATTTTTCTACACATCAATTACTTTTAATCCAACAGAAACTGCAGACAATCTAAGAAAATATGGTGGTTTTGTTCCTGGTATTAGACCAGGAGAAAGTACAGCATTGTATATTGAAAATATTTCAACAAAATTAACTACTATAGGTGCACTATATTTAACATTAGTTTGTTTGATGCCAGAATTTTTAATTGCTAATTATCCAATTCCTTTTTATTTGGGGGGTACTTCAATTTTGATTGTTGTTGTTGTAGCTATAGATACAGTAACTCAAATACAAACCAGATTAATGAGCTCTCAATATGAGCAATTAATCAAAAAAACTAAATTTGGTAAGTAAGTGAATATTATTTTATTTGGGCCTCCTGGCGCAGGTAAAGGCACACAGGCTCAATTAATTGTTAAAAAGCATAACTACTTTCAGTTATCAACTGGAGATCTGTTAAGGAATGAGACAAAAAAAAATACAGATCTTGGTAAAAAAATAGAAGCAGTTATTTCAAAAGGTAATTTTGCGTCAGATGAAATTGTAAATAAACTTCTTAAAAATGCTATTTTAAACCTTAAGTTTAGAGATCGTATAATATTTGATGGTTACCCAAGAAGCATTGATCAAGCAAAAAATCTTGATTTAATCTTAAAAGAATTCAATCAAAAGATAGATTTGATAATTTCATTAGTTGTACCTCGTGAAATTATAGAAAAAAGGATAATTGGTCGAGTAACTTGTGATAAATGTAATTTAACTCTCAATGAATTTTTCAACAAAGAAGATATTAATTTACACCCTTGTGGAAAGGAATTCTTTGTAA
Organism: Candidatus Pelagibacter bacterium nBUS_25; assembly: GCF_051200975.1. Lineage (NCBI taxonomy): Bacteria > Pseudomonadati > Pseudomonadota > Alphaproteobacteria > Candidatus Pelagibacterales > Candidatus Pelagibacteraceae > Candidatus Pelagibacter > Candidatus Pelagibacter bacterium nBUS_25. Next base: position 517,127 of record NZ_CP172846.1, read on the forward strand.
AAAGAAAAGACGACAATCTTGAAACAATCATGTCTAGATATGATATTTATACAAAAACAACCGAGCCAGTTCTCCGCTTTCTATCGAAAAATTCAAATCTTCAAGAGATTGATGGAACACTCGAAATAGAGGAAATTACTGCTAAAATTGACACTTTTATCAATGTTTAAGACGTTGACTTTGGGTAATCTTATTATATAAAAGGCACAAATTATCACAAAAATTATGGCTCGTATCGCAGGTATCAACATCCCACAAAATAAACTCGTACACATAGGTTTAACTTATATTTATGGGATTGGTGATAAATTTTCTAATCAGATTTGTAGTTCACTTGAAATACCAAGAGCTAAGAGAATTAATGAATTGACTGATGATGAAATCTTAAAAATTAGAGAATATATTGATGCTAATTTTAAAGTCGAAGGTGATCTAAGAAGAGATTATTCGCTTACTATAAAAAGATTAATTGATTTAGCTTGCTACAGAGGAACAAGGCATAGAAAAAAATTACCTGTAAGAGGACAAAGAACAAGATGTAATGCAAGAACAAGAAAAGGTAAAGCTATTGCTATTGCAGGAAAAAAATTAACTCCAACTAAAAAATAATTATGGCTAAAGTTGATAAAGTTGAAAATAAAGATCAGAAGGTAGAAAAATCTTCAAAGAAAAGTAACAAAAGTTCTTACTCAAAAAAGAAAAAAATTAAAAAAAATATATTAAATGGAATTGCTTACGTGCAATCCACTTTTAATAATACAATTATTTCAATCGCAGATACTAACGGGAATGTAATTTCTTGGGCTTCTGCTGGCCAAAAAGGTTTTAAAGGATCTAGAAAATCTACTCCTTATGCTGCACAAATTGCTGCTGATGCTGCTGCCTCTAAAGCATTAGAGTATGGAATGAAAACTTTATCTGTCGAAGTTAAAGGCCCTGGGTCTGGACGTGAAACAGCATTAAGAGCGTTACAAGCAAGAGGTTTTAAAATTTTATCAATTAAAGATACAACACCCATGCCTCATAATGGAACTAGACCACCAAAAAAAAGGAGAGTTTAATGGAAGTCGAAAATGTAAATGTAAAAAATTGGAAATCATTAATTAAACCATCTAAATTAGATGTTCAAATAAGTGATGATTTAACCCATGCAAAAATTATTGCAGAGCCTCTTGAAAAAGGTTATGGCTTAACTTTGGGAAATTCTTTAAGAAGAATTTTACTTTCATCAATAAGAGGTGCGGCAGTTACTTCAATTCAAATAGATGGTGTTTTACATGAATTTACATCTATTAAGGGTGTAAGAGAAGATGTTACAGATATAGTTTTAAATGTAAAATCTTTAGCCTTGAAATGTAATTCAGAAGGAACAAAAAAACTTATATTAGATGCTAAAGGACCTGGTGAAATAAAAGCTTCAGATATTGCACAAGTTGCTGACGTTGAAATTTTAAATCCTGAGCTAGTAATATGCAATCTTGATGAAAATACAAATTTTCATATGGAAATGAATGTAAGCACTGGAAAAGGATATGTTCCTGCTGATTTAAATAAACCAGAAGAGCCACCATTAGGACTTATAGCTATAGACTCACTTTACAGTCCTGTAAAAAAAGTTTCTTATTCAATAAGTACTGCTAGAGAAGGTAAGGCCTTGGATTATGACAAACTTACTATGGATGTTGAAACTAATGGATCGATTTCTGCAGAAGACGCTGTGGCTTATTCAGCAAGAATTTTTCAAGACCAGCTAAAAATGTTTGTTAATTTTGATGAACCAGTTGAGGCACCAGTGAAAGAAGTGTCAACTGAACCTGAGTTTAATAAAAACTTATTAAGAAAAGTTGATGAACTTGAACTTTCAGTAAGATCAATGAATTGTCTAAAAAATGATAATATCATTTATATTGGAGATTTAGTCCAAAAATCTGAGGGAGAAATGCTTAGAACACCAAACTTTGGTAGAAAATCTTTAAATGAAATTAAAGAAGTTTTAACAGGGATGTCGTTATATTTAGGAATGGAAATTCCAAATTGGCCACCTGATAATATAGCAGAAATGTCTAAAAAGTTAGAGGAAGCCATCTAATGAGACACGGAATGGCAAATAAGAAGTTAAACAGAACTTCTGAACATAGAAAAGCTCTTTTAAAGAATATGTTAAATTCTTTAATAAAGTACGAGCAAATTAAAACTACTTTGCCAAAAGCTAAATTTTTAAAACCACAAGCAGACAAAATTATAACATTAGGTAAAAAAGAAACTTTGCAAACAACAAAAATGTTAGTTTCACAACTTCAAGATATTAAATCTGCTAATAAAGTTAAAAAAACTCTATCAAAAAGATATGAAAAAAGAAATGGTGGATATACCAGAATTATTAAAGCTGGATTTAGATATGGTGACAATGCACCTATGGCCATTATAGAGTTTGTTGATAGAGACGTTGAGGCTAGAAGAGTTGACAAAAAGAAAAAAGATACTTCAAAAGAAACACTAAAAGCTGAAGAAAAGAACCAAGCAACAGCATAAATTCTAAATCATGAAAAAGTCATTTACCGTTGATTCAACGAGTAATGATATGCGTATTGATCGTTGGATAAGATTTAAAATTGGCAAAATTCCACAAGGCTTAATCGAAAAATATTTAAGATCTGGAAAAATTAAGATCAATAAAAAAAAGATTAAAAGTTCTACTAAAGTTAAAACAGATGATGTTGTGGATATTTTTAATATAGATTTTAAAGAAACTATAGTTCAAAAAAAAATTAAATTTGAACCATCAAAAGATGTTATAAAATCTAATGAAGATCAAATTATTGATAACAATGAAAATTTTATAGTATTAAATAAAAGTTCAGGCATCTCTGTTCAAGGTGGAACTAAATCGAAAAAGAATTTGGTAGATATTTTTGCAAAAAGTGAAATTTTTCAAGGGACCAAACCATATTCTGTCCATAGATTGGATAAAGACACATCTGGTGTTTTTATAATGGCTAAAACGAGAGAGTCTGCACAACTATTAACTTCTTTGTTTAGATTGCGAAAAGTTCATAAGACATATTTAGCTATATGCCATGGAGAGTTAAATAAAAATTCTGGAGAGTGGAATGATGATCTTATCCGATATGATGGAGAAAAAAAAATTATAGAAAAAGCAAAAACAATTTATAAAGTTTTAGATAAAAACTCAGAAGCTAGCCTGGTTGAATTAAAACCTATCACTGGACGAAAACATCAACTTAGAAAACAGCTCTATACTGTAGGACAACCTATTTTTGGTGATACAAAATATAAATTATCTAATTCATACAAAGGTATTAACAAAAATTTAATGCTACATTCATATCAAATAAGATTTATAGCTAACGATATTAAACATACTTACACAGCCTTATTACCAGATTATTTTAGAAAACTACTAAAAACAAAAAGACTTAGATTTGAAGATTTAAAATAAAATTTTTAATTAATATATTTTCAAGATTAGAATAATCTTGATCATTAATTTTTTTTAAATTTGTTACTCCTCTGTCTAATACCCCACATGGAATTATTTTTTCATATTGATCTAGATTATTATTAATATTTATTGCAAATCCATGATAAGCAATCCACTTTTTTACTCTTACACCAATTGCTGCAACTTTATTTATCGCTTGTTTTTTTTTATGCCAAATTCCAATATTATCTTTATCTGAAAATGTATCTATTTTGTAATTCTTTAGAGTTTCAATAATTGTTTTTTCAATACAAGTAATAAACTTTCTAATGTCTTTTTTTTTTCTTAAATCTAAAACAAAATAACAAATTAATTGACCAGGTGCGTGACAAGTAATTTTACCACCACGATTAGTTTTTATTAGGTTTATAGAACTATCTAAAATTTCGTTTTCCTTATAACTTGTACCTGCTGTAAATATTTCATTATGTTCCAAAGTCCAAATAAGTTCTTTATCTTTATTTTTGTGTAAATCTTCCAATCTTTTCTCTAATAAGTTTATAGCTTCAAAATAATTTATTGGTTTTATTGACTTTTTGATCTCTATATTCATTTATAATTTGTATTATCTTAATTATCTATTAATAGTCCAACCTAAATTATAGGTGGATTTATGTCTTTAGTTAAAAAAATAAAAGATAAAAAAGTAAATTTTGAATTTAATAAAGAATACATAAAAGTTGTAACGTCAAAAATTGCAAATAATGACGCTCTTTTCATTACTAATTCTTTTAAAGAAATGCACCCAGCAGATGCTGCTGATATTATTGAGCATTTAAATCAATCAGATAGAGAGAGTTTAATTAAACTTAATAATTTTAATATTGATCCTGAGGTGTTTGTAGAACTTAATGAGTCTATTCAAACAGAAATTATTACCTATCTTTCATCTGACTCAATAGTTTCGATATTAACTAATCTTGAGTCTGATGATGCAATATCAATTTTAGAAAATGTACCTGAGGAAGAAAAAAATACTATTCTTAGTTCATTGCCACCTAAAGATCGTTTTGCTCTTTTAGAGAGCTTAAGTTATCCGGAAGATACGGCTGCAAGAATAATGCAACGTGAATTTACAGCTATACCAAGTAATTGGTCTGTAGGTCAAACAATTGACTATTTAAGAGAAAATAAAGATCTCCCTGAGGAATTTTTAGAAATTTTTATTATTAATGAGGAGTTTAAACCAATTGGAACAGTTCCTTCATCTCGTGTATTAACCACTTCAAGAGATACTAAAATGCTTTCAATCATGTCCGAATCTCAATTATTAATACCAGTAGATATGGATAAAGAAGAGGTTGGTAATTTATTTGAAAACTATAATTTAAATTCAGCTGCCGTTGTAGATAAAAACAATAAGTTAGTTGGGATGATTATGAGTGATGACGTCTTGACTGTCCTAAAAGAAGAAGCTGAGGAAGATGCCTTGAGATTGGCAGGGGTAGGTGACGAGGAAATTACAGATGGCGTAATAACCAAAACAAGAAGAAGATTTAATTGGCTTTTGTTAAATTTATTCACAGCTTTTTTGGCAACTTGGTGTATTAGTTTATTTGGTGCAACGATTGAACAAATGGTTGTGTTAGCATTTTTGATGCCAATAGTTGCATCTATGGGTGGCAATGCAGGGATGCAAACCTTAGCTGTGACTGTTAGAACAATAGCGACCAATGATTTAACAGAGAATAATTTTTCATCAAATGTTTTAAAAGAATTCACTATTGGAATTTTAAATGGAATTATATTTGCAGCTATAAGTGCTTTTGTTGTTCAAATTTGGTTCCAAGATAATACACTTTCAATTATAATTTCAATTTCAATGATCTTAACCATGATAATAGCTGGACTATTTGGAATTTTAGTTCCAGTAACTTTAAAAAAGATGAATATTGATCCTGCCATTGCTTCTAGTGTATTTGTAACAACAATTACTGATGTGATAGGTTTTGTATCATTCTTAGGTGTTGGTGCCTATTTTTTATAAATTTAAAAATTATCAATTAACCTAATACCTTTATAATAATAACTAACGAATATTTTAGATTTCAGGTATTTATTTGAAATAGTTAGGTTTTTTATATTTCTATTTTCTAAATATTCAATTTTAATATTAAAAAATCTCTCTAAATCTTTTTTTAATTTTTGTAAAAATCTATTAATATTATTTATACTTTTAGTCTTATTTCTCAAATTTAAAAAGGTTTTTGAAATTTTTTCAACTTCATTGAGCTCTTGTTTATTAAATAATAAATTTCTTGAAGATAATGCTAATTTATTTTTATTTCTGACAGTTTTACATCCAATTACCTTAATATTAAATTTTTTTTCAATAAAATTTTTTACTAGATATAATTGTTGAAAATCTTTTTTCCCCATAAATATTTTTTTGGGTTTAATTAATGTGGTTAATCTATTCATTACATCTAAAACACCTTCAAAATGTCCTATTCTATATTTAGCACAAAGTATTTTATCTTTTCTTTTAATTTTTATTTGTGATTTTTTTTTATCTTCGTAAATGTCTTTGAATTTTGGAATATAAATAAAATCTAACTTTTTAATTTTCTTTAAAATAGTTAAATCATTCTTGATATTAGAAGGGTAAGATTTAAAATCTTTAATGTCATTAAATTGCTTTGGATTTACAAAAATACTTACTAGAGTTTTTTTGTTAGATTTGATCGATTTTTCAATTAAAGAAATATGTCCTTCATGAATACCTCCCATTGTAGGCACAAAACCAATATCATTAAAAGGCCCTAATGTTTTACGTAAAATACTATTATTTAATATAATTTTCATTTGTATTAAAATATTTAATAAGTAAAACATTTAAATGATTAAACAAGCTATTATTCCTTTGGCTGGATTAGGTACACGACTGCTACCTTTAACTAGTGTTTTTGCAAAAGAACTTTTACCTATCAATGGAAAACCAGGATTAGAATATATCATAAATGAATGTATTGATGCTGGCATTAAAGAAATAATTTTTATTATATCAAAAAGAAAGATGATGATTAAAAAATATTTTTACAATGATAAATTTTATAAAGATTTAATTAAAAAGAAAAAAGACCCACGTGTTATTGAGGAATATAAAAAAATTTTAAGATTTAGAAAAATGATTAAATTTGTCTACCAGAATAAACCAAAAGGAACAGGTGATGCAGTTCTTAAAACCAAAAAATTAATCAAAGATAAATACTTCTTAATGTTACTACCAGATGACCTTATAATTAAAAAAAACTGTTCCAAATCTATGATTAGCTCACACAAAAGGTATAAATCATCTGTGATGGCAAGTATGAGTGTTAATAAAAAATCAGTTTCAAGGTGGGGCATTTATAAATTAGATAAAAAATTAAACAAAACTGATTATTTAATAAGTGATGTAATTGAAAAACCAGACTTAAAGAATGCGCCTTCTAATAAAGCTGTAATAGGAAGATATATTTTACCAAGATCAATTTTTACTAAACTAAAAACAACAAAACCTAGTAAAGGTGGAGAAATACACATTACAGATGCCATCCAAGCATTAATTAATGATAATGAAAAATTTATAGCTCATAATTTTTCTGGAAAATATTTAGATTGCGGTACTATGAATGGATATATCAACTCAACTTTGGAAATCAACAAGCTATGAAATTATGCATGATTGGCACAGGCTATGTTGGTCTTGTAAGCGGTGTATGCTTTTCAGATTTAGGTAATACTGTTTATTGTGTTGATAAAGACAAAAATAAAATAGATTTATTAAATAAAGGAATTGTTCCAATTTATGAACCTGGTTTAGAAGAAATTTTAAAAAGAAATTCTAAGCAGAAAAGATTAATTTTCACCTCTGATTTAAATAAAGCAGTAGCTAATTCTGACATTATATTTATTTGTGTGGGTACACCAACTAAGAAAAATACTAATTCAGCTGATCTAAAAAATGTTTTCAAAGTTGTTCATCAACTAAAAAAGATTATATCTAAATATAAAGTAATAGTTACGAAATCCACTGTTCCTGTAACAACAGGTGATAAAATCGAAAAAATTCTAATTAAACTAAAAAGAAAGAAACTTGTTGATATAGTATCAAATCCAGAATTTTTAAGAGAAGGAGAGGCTATTAGCGATTTTTCTTACCCTGATAGAGTAATTATTGGAACTGATAGCAAAAAAGCCAATATTAAAATGAAATCTTTATACATGCCGATTATTAAAAAAAGTAGCAGGTATTTTAATACATCTAGGAAAGGTGCTGAATTAATTAAATATGCTTCTAACGCTTTTTTAGCAACAAAAATATCTTATATTAACGAATTGGCAAATTTATGTGAAAAGGCTGGTGTTGATATTAAAGATATATCTCAAGGTATGGGTTCGGATCTTAGAATAGGAGAAAGATTTTTAAGAGCTGGACCAGCATATGGGGGATCATGCTTCCCCAAAGATACAAGAGCATTAATTGACACTGCAAATCAATTTAAAACTGATTTAACAATTGTCAAAAGTGTTGTCTCTTCAAATAATAATAGAAAACTTTTATTAACTAAGAGATTAGAAGAAATACTTCATGGTAAATTAAAAAATAAAACTATTACTTTTTTAGGTGTTACATTTAAACCGAATACAGATGATATGCGTGAAGCTTCAAGTATACCAATGATAAAATATTTGAACAAAAAAAATTCTAATATCCGTTATTACGATCCTTCAGGTGAAAAACATGAATTTAAAAAATTAAAAAATGTTGAATATTATAATGATATAAAATCTGCTTGTTTTAACAGCGATCTTATTGTCCTTCACACTGAATGGAATGATTTCAAATTATTAAACTTTAAAAAAATTGTTAAGAAAAATAAATTTAAAGTCTTTGATATGAGAAATATTTATTCACCAACTAAAATGAAAAAATTAAAAATTGATTATTTTGGTATCGGCAGATAATCTAATTTAATTCAAAAATTGCATCCACTTCTACAGATACACCAAGAGGTAGACTGTTAGTGCTTACAGCAGCTCGAGTATGCATTCCAGCATCACCAAAAATTGAAGCTATTAAATCTGACGCCCCATTAATTACTTTTGGTTGTTCGATGTAATCTTCTGTTGAATTGACAAAACCTGTTAATTTAATGCAGGATTTTACTTTTGAAAGATCTCCATTACATGCATTTTTAACTTGAGCAACAATACTTAATCCACATCTTTCAGCAGCTTTGTAGGCTTCCTCTGTAGTTAAGTCTTTGCCAACTTTACCTTTAATCAATTCCCCATTTGAATTCATTGAAATTTGACCTGAAACATAAAGTAAATTTCCTGAAATCTTAGTTGCTACATAAGAGCCAACTGGTGCTTTAGCTTCAGGTAATTCAATTTTTAATTCTTTAATTTTATCATTGTAATTCATTTTTTTACCTTTTTTCTTTTTTTTGTTTTCTTTGTTTTATCGTATTCTTTTCTTTTCTCAATAAGGATTAAAGCCTCCTCCATTGTAAGTTCAGTAGGATCTTTTTCTTCCGGTATAGTTGCATTTAGCGATTTATATTTAATATATGGTCCATACTGACCCTTCATAACTCTAACTGGTTTTTTATCTTCTGGATGCTCACCTAAATCTTTTATAATTGATGCAGACATTCTTCCAGGTTTAGCTTCAGCTATCAAAGTAATAGCTCTATTTAAACCTATCGAAAATATTTCTTCCAAATTTTCTATTCTAGCAGATTTATTTTCACACTTTAAGTAAGGGCCAAATCTTCCAGTATTAAGTGTAATGTCTTTTTGGTTTTCAGGATTTATTCCAAGAGATTTTGGTAGTGAGCATAAAAATTGGGCTTTTTCTAAATCAATATTCTCTAATTCTAAACCTTTAGGTATTGAAACATTTTTTAAAAGTTCATTAACATCAGCTTTCACTTTCTTGGTCTTCTTTTTTTTCTTAGTTGGTTTTTCTTCCACAGTTTTTTCAAGAATTTTTTCATATTGTAAATAAGGACCAAATCTTCCATTTTTTAGGTAAATATCGTTTCCATTTTCATGCTTACCTATAAATTTTGGCTCAGCTAATTGTGCTTGAGCAGCTGCTTTTACTTTAGATAAAGGCCTTGTAAATTTACATTCAGGATAATTAGAACATCCAATAAAAGCACCTCCCCTAAAACTGTTTTTTAAACTTAGAGAGCCTGTTTCACAAAGCTGGCATTTTCTGACAACTTTACCATCAGTGTCTTTGTCAAAAATTAGTGTTCCAAGACTATCATTCAATAGATCTAAAACTTCTCTAGTTCTTTTTTCTTTAACTTGAGAAACATTATTATTAAAATCTTTCCAAAACATTTCTAAAACTTTTATCCAACTTTCTTTTCCTGTTGTTATATCATCTAATTGTTCTTCTAAACCTGCAGTAAAATTATAATCTACATATTTTGAGAATAATTTTTCTAAAAACGCAGAAATTAATTTTCCACGATCAGTTGGAAAAAATCTCTTATTAATAATTTCAGCATAACCACGATTAGCAATTGTTGATATTATACTTGCGTATGTTGACGGTCTTCCAATCCCTAATTCCTCTAATTTTTTTACAATACTTGCCTCAGAGTATCTAGGTGGTGGTTGTGTGAAATGTTGTTCATCAAAAAAAGCTTCTATATTTATTGGACCTTTGGACATTTCTGGCAAGATTGCTTCATCATCATCTTTACTAGGGCTTGGAAATACTTTTAAATAACCATCAAATTTTAAAACAGAACCACTAGTTTTACATATTGTATTACCATCATTGGAAGTAATTGTTATTGTGCTTCGATCAAATTTAGCAGTCTCCATTTGAGATGATAGTGCTCTTCCCCAAATTAAATTGTAGAGTTTTTGTTGATCAGTACTTAAATATTTTTTAACTGACTCAGGCGATCTATTTATGTCTGTAGGTCTTATAGCCTCATGAGCTTCTTGTGCATTTTTAGCTTTTTTTCCAGAATAATTTAAAGGATTTTCTGGAAGGTATTCTTTACCGTATTCATTTTTAATAAATTCTCTAAAATCTGTAATTGCATCAGCTGATAAGTTTGTACCGTCTGTCCTCATATATGTTATTAAACCTATAGTTTCACCATCAATCTCAATTCCCTGATATAGTCTCTGGGCAATTTGCATTGTTCTTGAAGCTCCAAAACCCAATCTACTAGATGCTACCTGTTGAAGGGTAGAAGTTGTGAATGGACCAGAAGGGTTTCTGTTAACTATCTTTGATGAAATATCACTAATATCAAATTTTTTATCTTTAATATTTTCAATTGCCTTATCGATTTCAGCTTTATTTCTAAATGAAAATTTTTCAATTTTATTTCCATTAAGTTGAGATATACTTGTGCTAATTAATTTTTTTTTATTATCTTGAAAATTTATAGTTAAAGTCCAAAATTCCTCTGGATCAAAAGACTCAATTTCATGCTCTCTTTCTGTAATAAGTTTTAAAGCTACAGACTGAACTCTTCCAGCTGATTTTGATCCGGGTAATTTAGTCCATAGAATAGGAGATATGTTAAAACCAACCAAATAATCTAAAGCTCTTCTTGCCATATAAGCATCCACCAACAAAGGTTCAATTTGACGTGGATTTTCAATTCCATGTGTCACAGCTTTTTTTGTAATTTCATTAAATACAACACGTTCTACTTCTTTATCTTTTAGAAGTTTTTTTTCATTCAAATATTCCTTAACATGCCAAGCAATAGCTTCACCTTCACGATCAGGGTCGGTTGCTAGAATAATTTTTGAAGAATCTTTTGCAGCATCAGTAATTTCTTTTAAATATTTTTTTGAAAAACTATCAACTTCCCATTCCATTTTAAAATTTTGATCAGGATCTACAGATCCATTTTTAGAGGGTAAATCTCTTATATGACCATAACTTGCTAAAACAGTGTAGTTGTTACCTAGATATTTATTTATTGTTTTTGCTTTAGCTGGACTTTCAACTATGACTAGATTCATAATTTAACAAACTACTCAAAAGAGTTTGATAGTCAAATTAATAAATTTTAGTCTTACTTTCCTCTTTATTTTTCAGTCGTTTGATATTTTCTCTATGTGTAAAAAAGATCAAAACAAACATTATTATAAAAAAAACTACATTATTACTTTGTCCCGCGAGCAAAAGGTACGCTGGTATGGATAAAGCCCCAATGATTGACGACAATGATGAGTACTTAGTTAAGATAAATATAATCATCCAGCTTGTTGTGAAAATTCCTCCTAATAAGATATCTATAGAAAATAAAATTCCAACATATGTAGCAACACCTTTTCCACCCTTAAACTTAAGCCATACTGGAAATACATGACCTAAAAAGGCACATAATGAAGCTATAAATATCAATTCTGGAAAATTAATTTTGACATAAATAACAGGAATTATTGCTTTAGATATGTCCAATATAAGTGTTGCATATCCTATAAGTTTATTGCCAGTTCGTAATGCGTTGGTAGCACCTATATTACCAGAACCTATATCTCTAATATCTTTTTTTAAAAAAATTTTTGTTAAAACAAAACCAAATGGAATAGATCCCATAAGATATGAGATTATACCTATTGTAAAATGTTCCATTATTATATTTTAAATAATTCTTTACCTTTTACAAATGTATTAGTTACTTTACCTTGAAGTTTTTTATCTTCTATTGAAGTATTTTTAGATTTTGAAACTAAATTTTCTTTTTTTACAATCCATGGTTTATCTAAATCAACTACACAAAAGTCAGCATCATTTCCTATTGAAAGATTTCCTTTGTTAATACCTAAAATTTTTGCTGGATTGGATGTTAAAGCTTGGATTATTGTCTCAAGTTTAACAGATCCATTATGATAAAGTTCAAGACTTAATGATAAAAGCGTTTCTATACCAGAAGCACCTGTTGCTGCTTGAGAAAAAGTTAATCTTTTAAACTCTTCATCCTCTGGTTTGTGATCAGAAACAATTACATCTATAATTTTATCTTTTAATCCTTGAACAAGAGCCTCTCTATCTTCTTCTTTTCTTAAAGGTGGTGATAATTTTAAAAATGTTTTGAAGTCTCCAATATCATTTTCATTCAAAGAGAGATTATTAATTGAGACACCACATGTAAACTTAATGTTGTTTTTTCTTTCTTTAATTACATCCACTGATTTTGCAGATGAAATTTGTGATATGTGATATCTACATTTTGCATTTTCAAGTAAAGTTAAATCTCTTTCAATTATAATTCTTTCAGCAATATCTGGTATCCCTGATAAACCAAGTTTGGTGGCTATTATACCAGAATTAATCATCCCATTTTTTGAGAGGTGATAATCTTCAGTATGTTGCATTATGAGGCATCCTAAATCTTTAGCTGAATTCATTATCTTGGACATCAAACTTGTATTTTGAATAGTTCTCACTCCATCTGTAAAACCAATTATACCTTTGTTTGCTAGTAGACCAAATTCAGTCATATTTGTACCTTCTGTATTTTGAGTTAGTGAAGCACAAGGAAATATATTTATTTTTGATTTATCTCTCCCTCTTCTTTTCAAAAAATCTACTATTGATACATTATCTATAATTGGATCTGTGTTAGGCATTGTAACAACTGATGTTACACCACCTGATAATGCTGCATTGCTCAGGGTTCTAAAATTTTCCTTGTATTCATAGCCAGGCTCACCAACAAATACTCTCATATCTACAAGCCCAGGAAATATATATTTACCTTTTAAATCTATTAGTTTTTCTCTTGTTGGCAAATTGTTGGTATTTACTTTTTTGCCTATAGCTTCAATTTTACCATCTTCACCAATAATTAAGCCTCCATTTTCATTTAATGAATTGTATGGGTCAATTATATTTGCATTTATAAAATATTGTTTTTTCATTTATTCACAAAAAATTTTTAAACAAGCCATTCTCACAGCCACACCAAGTTCTACCTGTTCTTTAATTACACTTTTGTTAATATCGTCCGCTAATCTTGTATCAATTTCAATACCTCTGTTCATTGGCCCGGGGTGCATTATGATTGCATCTGGTTTTGCGTGATCCATTTTATCTGGTGTTAGGCCATAATATTCATAGTATTCACGGTTAGAAGAAAGAAACGAACCTGTCATTCTTTCATTCTGTAATCTCAACATCATTACTATGTCACAATCTTTTAGACCCTTGTTCATATCTGTAAATGTATTAACACCAAATTTTTCTATTTCTTTTGGCATTAAATTTGATGGAGCAATAATATTTACTTCTGCACCAAGCATTGTTAGTAAATAAATGTTTGATCTTGCAACTCTTGAATGAAGTATGTCACCACAAATTGCAATTTTAAGACCTTCAATTTTTTTTTTTCGATTAATAATTGTTAAAGCATCTAAAAGTGCTTGAGTAGGGTGTTCTCTTCTGCCATCACCCGCATTTAATACAGCACAATTAACTTTTTGTGATAATAGGTTACATGCTCCAGAGTCTTGGTGTCTAATAACAATTATATCAGGATGCATAGCGTTTAAAGTCATAGCGGTATCAATTAAAGTTTCACCTTTTTTAATTGCAGAATTTCCCATATTCATGGACATTACATCGGCACCCAATCTTTTACCTGCTAACTCAAATGAGCTTTGTGTTCTGGTAGACGGTTCAAAAAAAAGATTAATTTGGGTTTTACCATTTAATACATTTAATCTTTTATTCTTACTTTGATTAAGCTTAATAAATGTCTGTGACTCATCTAAAATCAAATTAACGTCATTAATTGATAAATCTTGGATACCTAACAAATGTTTTTGGGAAATTTTAATAGCTCTGTTTGATTTAATTGCCATTAAAACTAACTCTATAACTATAAAGTACCATTATGGCAAGAATTAATTATTTAAAAAATCGATCGCACCTTGGAGTATGAACGCTGCTGCATTTTGATCTATATTCTTTTCTCTTTTGCTAACATTTACATCTAGTTGACTGGATATATTAAATGCACCTACAGTAGAAAGCCTTTCATCCCATAGGCAAACATTTACATCTATCGCTTGATCAATATTATTTGATACATCATTTACTGATTGAGCAGATCTTCCTAAAGAGCCATCCATATTAATTGGATTTCCAATTACTATTCCCTTAATGTTATATTCGCTAATTATCTCCTTTAATTGGGCAATTAATTCATTCGTGTTTGTTTTATTAATAGTTTTAAAGGGGGTTGAAATAGATTGTCTTTCATCACAGATGGACACACCAATTCTTTTAGAGCCAAGATCTAATCCAATTAATCTAGAGGGTTCAGACTGCTTTTTTTTTAAATCTTCAATAGTGATCATATTGTATATTTTTAACTTAAGTGATAGTTTGCAGCATATTTAAATATCATATGAGCATTGATCTTAAAACAATAAAGCACATTTCTAAACTGTCAAGAATTTCAGTTGATAAGCAAAAAGCTGAAAAACTTGCAGGTGATTTGAGCTCAATTTTCAAATTTATTGAAAAATTGAATGAATTAAATACTGATAAGGTTGAGCCATTAACATCTGTGGCTGAAACAACTTTAAAATTTAGATCTGATGAAGTAAAAGATCAAAATATAAGAGAACAGATTATAAAAAATTCTCCAGAAGATAACGAAGATTTTTTTGTAGTTCCGAAAGTTGTTGAATGATGTCTGATATAACCTCTCAATCATTAACATCATTAGTCAAAAATATTAAAGAAAAAAAACTATCATCAGAAGATGTTACTAAAGCATTCGTAGAACGTTCAGAAAAATCAAAAGAATTAAATTCTTATATTTCAGAAGATTTTTCAAATGCTATCGAAAAAGCAAAAAAATTTGATGTAAAGCCAAATCTTGATTTAAAACTTCCAGGAATTCCAATGGCAATTAAAGATCTTTTTTGCACCGAAAATATTAGAACTACAGCAGGAAGTAAAATTTTAGAAAATTTTATTCCAACTTATGAATCTACAGTTACTCAAAATATTTGGAACGAAGGTGCAATCTTACTTGGTAAATTAAACTGTGATGAATTTGCCATGGGTTCTTCTAATGAAACAAGTTTTTATGGAAATGTGCAAAACCCTATTGATAAAGGATTGGTACCAGGTGGATCATCTGGAGGATCGGCAGCTGCCGTAAGTGGTCAACTGACACCGATCACTATAGGAACAGATACTGGTGGTTCAATTAGACAACCAGCATCCTTTACTGGCACAGTCGGGTTAAAACCCACCTATGGAAGCTGTTCTAGGTATGGAATAGTTGCCTTTGCATCTTCACTAGACCAAGCGGGACCAATGGCTCAAAATGTTAAAGATTGTGCATTGTTACAGGAGGTAATTAGTTCTTATGATCACAAAGATTCTACATCAATAGATTTTAAAAGAAATGAATATAGCAAAGACTTAACCAAAGATATTAAAGGGAAAAAAATAGGAATACCTAAAGAATATAGAGTAGAGGGCATGCCTAAGGAGATTGAAGAGTTATGGCAAAAAGGAATTGAGTATGCAAAAGATTGTGGCGCAGAGATAATTGATATTTCATTACCTCATACTAGTTACGCTTTACCAACATATTATATAGTTGCACCTGCAGAAGCTTCTTCAAATTTAGCAAGATACGACGGTGTTAAATATGGTTTTAGAGCCAAAGGTGAAAATTTGATTGATATGTATGAAAAAACAAGATCGGAAGGTTTTGGTGATGAGGTGCAACGAAGAATAATGATTGGTACGTATGTTTTGTCATCTGGATATTATGATGCTTATTACCTTAAAGCACAAAAAGTTAGAAAATTAATTAAAAATGATTTTGATGAAGCTTATAAAAAAGTAGATGCAATTTTAACTCCATCAACACCTAGCTCAGCATTTAAAATTGGTGAAAAAAAAGATGATCCTGTTTCAATGTATTTAAATGATATTTTCACTGTACCTGTCAACTTGGCAGGATTACCTGCCATTTCAATTCCAGCTGGTCATGATACTTCAGGATATCCTTTAGGATTACAAATTATTGGCAAAGCATTTAAAGAACAAGAAATATTAAACCTAGCATACGCAATGGAAGATAAGATTAATTTTAAAAATAAAATTACTGATTGGTGGATTAAATAATGTCTAAAGATAATTCAGAATATTTAATTGAAAGATATGACAATGTTTATGAAGTTGTTATTGGGTTGGAGGTGCATGCACAAGTGACTTCAAAATCAAAACTATTTTCATCCTCCTCGACAAAGTTTGGTGCTGAACCTAACACTCAAGTAAGTTTGGTTGATGCGGCATTTCCTGGAATGTTACCTGTAATCAATGAATATTGTGTAAAACAGGCAATAAAAACAGGAATTGGTTTAAGGGCTCAAATTAATAAGAGATCGGTTTTTGACAGAAAAAATTATTTTTATGCTGATTTACCTCAAGGTTATCAAATTTCCCAATTTAAATACCCTATAGTAGGAGAGGGGACTGTTGTTCTTGATATGCCCAATGGGCAAAAAGAAGTTGGTATTGAAAGACTTCATTTAGAACAAGATGCAGGGAAAAGTATTCATGATATTGACCCACAAAATACACTAGTAGATCTAAATAGATCAGGTGTAGCTTTGATGGAAATAGTTAGTAAACCAGACTTAAGAACTCCTGATGAGGTAAGTGCTTATATTAAAAAGCTAAGATCTATAATGAGATATTTAGATACTTGTGATGGTAATATGCAAGAGGGTTCTTTAAGAGCTGATGTAAATGTTTCAGTAAGATTAAAAGGCTCAAAAGAACTTGGAACACGTTGCGAAATTAAAAATGTTAATTCTATCAAATTTATGCAAATGGCAATTGATTATGAGGCAAATAGACAAGTTGATTTAATAGAAGAGGGCAAATCAATAGACCAAGAAACAAGATTATTTGATACAAAAAAAAATGAAACAAGATCAATGAGATCTAAAGAAGATGCTCACGATTATAGATATTTTCCAGATCCAGATTTATTACCATTAGAAGTAACTGATGAATTTATAGAAAATCTCAAATCAGATATTCCAGAATTACCAGACGATAAAAAGAAAAGATTTATTGAAGAATTTAAAGTCTCTTCTTATGAAGCGACAATATTAGTTTCTGATATCGATACCGCAAAATACTTTGAGGAAGTTGTTGCAAAAATGGGAAAAAATAAAGATATTAAATTAGCAGTTAATTGGATTACAGGGGAATTATTTGCTATTTTAAATAATAAAAATTTAGAGATATCCCAAAGCCCGATTAGTGCAAAAAACTTAGCAAAGCTTGTTAATTTAATTAAAAATGGAACAATTTCTGGTAAAATTGCTAAGACAATATTCGAACTAATGATGGATGGTGATAAAGATCCACAAATAATTGTTGAAGAAAAAGGATTAAAACAAGAGAGCGACCCTAAAGCGCTAGAAGCTTTAATAGATAAAATAATTGACGATAATAGAGAAAAGGCTGTTGAATACAAAAATGGAAAAGAAAAATTATTTGGTTTTTTTGTTGGCCAGGCAATGAAGGCATCAAGCGGTAAAGCTAATCCTCAATTGATAAATGAGATACTAAAGAAAAAACTTTAAATTTAATTTATCATAAACAACTAAGTTATGAAAAAAAAATTATCATTAATATTGTTCTTTATATGTTTTTATGCCAGTTGGTCCTCAGCGTCAGATAATAAAATAAAAGTTTTTTATTCAGGTTTTTCTTTTTCTAATACATACGACTCAAATAAGAGTTATGTCAAATATACTGCAGATTTAATTAAAAAAAGAGATCCAAATACTGGAATGGATATAATCTCAAACAAACTATTACAATCAATAAAAAAAACAAAATTTGATCACATAGATCTTGATACAAAAAATCTCTTAGATTTTGATAAATATCCCGATGAAGCAATAGTCTTGTCTGTAACTTTACAACATGAAGAATTCACTGAGGAATTTAATTCTGCTACAGGTAAATATAGTGCTTTTTACGATGCTTATTTTCAAATTCTATTTTATGATTTTTCTGATAAAAGTTTAATAGCAGCAATACCATTTGATTTTGAAATTCAAATGCTATCCAATAATAAATTAGATAAAAAAGAAATATTAAATCGTATTAAAGATTTTTATTTAAATGATGACCCTTTTAACAAACTAGGTGAAATAATAAGCGGATTTAACGTTAAAAGAAAATACGACCTTAGAATCGGTGTAACAAATGTTACTATTGAAGATAGGGCCTATGATGTAATGCCTATTGGTTCTATAAATAATCAAAAATCAATAAAAAATCTTATTGCACAAACACTTTCAAAATGGTTATCGACACATCATAATATTGCTCTAGTTCCATATCTAGAGGGTCAAAGTATTGGAAATAAAATGAAATTAGTATTTGTTCAAACTGATGAAATTTATTCAATAAAATTACCAAAACCAGACTATCATATAGATATTAATCTCAAAGGTTTTAAAAAAGTATTAGCTAAATCGTCGGCGTCTCAAGATCTTTATCTTTATGGATCATTTATTGATTTAAAAATTTTTCAACCAGATTTAAATAAAGTTTATTTCAATGAAGCATTAAGAGGGGTTACCAAAATAAAAATACCAAAAGATCAGTTAGATGTAAATGACTGGAGAAAATATTATTATAATTTAGAAATATTATTTGATAATTTTTCTAAAAATATTATTAAACAGGATAAAAAATGGTTGAAGCAAGCTACTAAGAATAAAATTAAAAAAGACATTAAAGCACTTAATAATGTTATGAAAAAATTTAAATAGATTAAGCGGATAAGTCTAATTCATCTAATGCGTCACTTAGATTATCATCGTCTTTAATTTTTCTAGTTTTTGCACCAGAAAAAATTAATTTTGCAGTACTACCAACAGTTTTTACATAACTTGGAATTTTAGGAATTATTGAGGCAAAACCTATAATTTCATTAAAATTTAAAAGTATTGAGCCTATTTTATCATTTGAATTTGCTATATTTCCACCCACTGTAGAACTAACAACAAAAACTTTATACCCATATTCAGTTGCTTTAAAAACAAATGGTAATGATTTTTGATAGAACAATTTAGACTCTTCTGAAAGTTTTATATCTTGATTATTGATTTCTTTTACCAGATCTTTACTGGCTTGATTAATTATCTTTGTTGTAGATTTTAATCTTTTATTTTCGCTACTTTTACTTTCTTTCAAGTAACTTAATTGAGCTTTCATTTTATCGGCTTCTGTATTTTTGTCATAAGCTCTATATAATAGCTCTAAAGAAGCTAAATAATTAGCTTGAGACTCAAAGAAATAGTAGGTTATCACACTTGTAGCTTTATATTCTTTTAATTGGTCTTTGCTAACTTCGTTTACAAATTTCTGACTTTCAGTTTTTAAATTTATATCTTTATTTATATTTTTAGACATACCTGTAATTTGATTTTCAACTGCACCCATTTCTTTTAATACTTGTTGATTCACATCTTCAAACAATGAATTTGTTTGTGCTTGGTATGAATCTTGTACACCACTTGCATAGAGATCTCTTTCTGCTTTTTTTGTTATAGGTTTTTGTTTGCTGTAAACTTCAATTAATTTCTCGCCTGAGTTTTTGTCAACAAAGTATTCAGTTTGAATACATTGATTTATATATTTTTCCCAATATTTTGGACCTACACCCATTTGAGCTAACCATACATTTTCTAATATAGACTCAAGTGAATTTTTTGTATATTTTACCTCCATAACAATTTCATTTTGTATGTTGTATTCAGACTCCACAACATAAGTACCTCTAGATTTATCATTAGACTTTATTTTCCATCTGCTCGCATAAGGCATCGTATCTAATTTACCATTACTATTTGCGTCATATTGAATTGATCCAGATATATAAATATATCCTTCGCTAAAATCTATTTCTGTTACATCCCATAACGATCCGGTACCTTCTACTTGCCCATAACCTCTTGAGCTTTGATATTTCTCGTATGGAGCATCCTCATATCTACTTAATTTCATATTATCTTTAGTTTTGCCCCAATAATATTCAGCTTTATTTGGATCACATATATATTTATAAATTCTTTTTTTATCTGCTGGAACTTCTATCTCTGTTGATGCTATTGAATTTGATGAGATGTTTAAATAAGATAGAAATATAATACAAATTAAAATTTTTTTAATCATTAACTTTAGCATTATTAAGATAGCTCTAATTCGTCTAATGCATCACCTAAATTACCTTTATCTTTAATTTTTTTAGTTTTAGCTGCACTAAAAACAAGTTTAGAAGTTGTAAAAATATCGTTTGCTAATTTAGGTAAATCTTTTGCAATGGTAAAAAAACCTATAAATTCATTTGCATATTGAAGAAATGAATCTCCACCTTGCGTTCCTTTTTCGAATGTTTCCTTGATAGTCATAACTAAATTGTAAGAACTTTGTGCTGCATTATATGCGTATGGAAGTGATTGCTGGAAATAAATTCTTCCTTCATCTGATAATATTATGCTTTCATCAGTGATTTTGGCATTAATTTCTATAGATGAGTCATCCATTAAAGCAACAGTTGAGCTCAATTTATCTTGCTCAGAATACTTACTTTCACGATTATAATTTATTTGAGCCTTTAATTTGTCAGCTTCTACATTTTTATCATATGCCCTATATAGAAACTCGAGTGATTTCATTAAATTATCTGATGCTTCAAAAAATTGATAAGTTGTTTTGCTGGTAGAATTATATTTTAGCATTTGAGATGCATCTAAATTTGATTGCCCAGTAGATGATGGTGAATAATTTTCACTACCTGATGCAAATTGTAAAGGTTCTCCTGAAAGAGGGTTAGAGGCTAAATGCTTATCACTACATTGAAATCTTATTGAACCAAAATTTCCTTGTTGCAAACCATCTATAAAGAAATAATAATTTTTATTATATTGAGAGCAGTGCTCGTTAGCTAGATATCTTTCTCTATTCAAATCACCAAGAGGTGAACCTTTAATGTGTATTGAATTCTCATCTTTATAAACTATTTTAAAAGGTGTCATTTTAAATTTTTTAGGATTATTCTTTTTTTCTTTTTCAAACAATTTTTGATAAGTTCTAGACATCTTTCTGTATAAAAATAAATGCTTCTCTGGAAATTTAAAGTAACTTTCTTTTTCATAGTTAGTCCAATTAACTTCTTTTGTAGTAAATGGGTTAACAAAAATTAATTGATCTGTGCAGTAAAAATATTTAGCTCTCTTAAATGGTGGCTCGTACCACTCTCCATAACCACTATCTTTAAATGAGTATGCAAATAGGTTATTTTTTGCACAATGCTCTGCAGCAACATATTGAGCAGTTTGCATTCCTTCTTTACCTCTTTTTGTGGTATGAATATAATTATCTTCTGATTTAATTATCTTAATATTTTCTGAGTCTTTTTCATATTTATTAAGTTCTTTTATCTGATTTTTTGTAAGTTCAACAAATTTATATTTTGCTTTAGATTTAGATTTTTTTGCTTTTTTTTTGGCTTTTTTTTTACTAACTTTTTTATTAGTTTTCTTTTTTTTTTAGTTTTAGAATTATCAATTTTCTTAACTATTTTTTTTTCCTCCTTTTTTATTTCTTTTTTTTCTACAGTAACATTGTTTATTGAATTTGAAGAAAATATTTTAACTGTTGTTTTTTTTGCGTCTTGACTACTAGGTAATTTATTAAAATGGTAAATTTTATTTTTTCCTTTAATTTTTTTGAAATAATAAGATTTTGAAGCATTACTTGGTTTTAATCGTATTTGATTTTTGAGTAATCCATAAACCTTCCATTCTCCCGTCTCATGAAGTTGTTCATTTATAAATACTTGATACTCTTTTTCTTTAAATTGATATTTTCTAATTGAACCATCTAATGATAAATCATAAGTACTATTTTTAAAAAATTTCTTAAGCTTTTTACCTTTAATAGAAGTTTCAATAGATAGTGAATTAATAATTTTACTAGCTCCATCATTAATAATTTTAGTAGCTCCATCATTAATATTTTCTAAAGATGCAGCTATTAAATTGTTAGGTATTAAATTGAAGATTAATAATATTAACCATATACGATTAATATTTTTTGACATTAATTATATCTAGCAAGTACAGACATTAGAAATTCATCTTTATTTTTGGATTTATTAAAATCCAACATAATATCGTCATAAATTTCCCAAGCTTGCACGTTGTTAATTCTGTTTTCATAAATTTGATCAGCTAAAGCTTCAAGAATTAAGTTATGCGTAGTTTCATATTTTTCATATTTTTTTGGATTAATTTTTAAAAACTTTAATTCAAGACAACTTACAGCTTTTGTAAATAAACCATTAATTTCTTGACAAGTTTCTTTTTCAAATTTTTTATTTATTGCACAGCCATTAAACAATATTATCAAAAATAATAATGAAAAAATTTTTTTCATTTTAATTTATTCCTTTGCTATTAATTAAAGCCACTAATTCTCTTGCTGTTTTCTCTGAAACAAAATTTAAAGCATTATTTTTCGCAATATCATTATTTGAGCCTGTCTGTTTACCTTGTACATTAGATATTGTTCCAAGACTTACTGGATCTCCATTTCCCAACCTTACTATTTCTGCAATTACTAAAGCAACATTTACAGATTGGCTTCCGTTGCTAGCATTAAATTCTGGAACACCAACATCAAAATAAGCAAAAACCACATAACTTACATTTTTTTCCATCAAAATATCTTCTATTTCCCATCTGACTTCTTCTGGTATTGAGCCACCATTTTCGAGTGAGTTAACAATTTCTTTTTTTAAACTTCTCCAACTCTTTCTTACCAGTCTAGGTCCCGAGAGAGGTTCAAATCTTGCTTTAGTAAAAATTTCTTTCATACCAGCTTCAAGTTTCACAGTATCGTTATCATCGACAATATATTCGCTAATATCAGCTTTTTTAAGTTTACTACCACCTGATTCTGTTACATTTGTTTCTGTTGTTGATGATGAAATTTCAGTATCAGTTTCTTCTTCATTTATATCAATACCTTTTGTTTTTTTTTCAACTTTAGTAACTTTTTCATCGTATTGTCTTTGTGCCGCTACAGTTCTTGAAAAAAATATCATTGCTAACTTTGATTTTTCACTACTTTTTGAGTCAAAAACTTTCGAGTTTTTTTTGATTTCAATATCCAATCTAGTTTCATCTATGTTTGCTTTCATAACAATTTCAACTCTTTTTTTTTTCTTATCTATATTTTCCTCAACAACTGTTTCACAAACCATATAATTAGATAATTTTGAATATATTTGATCTTCAATGCTGACAAAGATCATTCTTTTAGATTCTTCCATTTCTTGGATGTATTTTCTAAATGCATTCTTGCATGCTTTAACTTTAGCAATATCTAAAGTCTTGTTTACTTTTTTCTTAGTATAAACACCTGAATAGTTTTCTACAGCTACACCCCTGAATTCAACTGCAATCCCATTACTTAAAAAAGAAAATAAAATAATTATTATTAGAGATATAATTTTACTATTTACATTTTTCATATATTTGACTTACTTTGGTAAATAATTTTTTAATCTTTTTATTGTCACTAGAACTTTTTAACCAATTTTTGTTTATTTTAATTGTTTGTTTACTAAATTCATCAAATAGTACTTTTAAACTATCTAAATAAAAAATCCATTCAAATGACTCTTTATTTTTTGTTGCCCTTTTTGAAAATTCAATATTTAAGCCATTTTTAAATTTTTCCTCAAAATATACTTTATTCAAATCTGGTTGAAATATTTTGATTTTTACATAACTTCCATATATCCATTGCTCATCTATATTACCCTCTTTAAATAAAACACTCTTAAATCCTCTTATTGTTAAATGAATATGATAATCAGGATTAGGTAATCTAATTTGTCTTTGTGTGTTTTCAAATGTCAACATTATAGTATTTGAAGTTCTATCTTCTCCATAGGGGACAATAGCAATATTATTATTGTAAGACAAAAATGAACTCAGAGATTTAGCAAATCTATTTTTATTAAATATATCATTTTTTTTTGATTTTTTAGAGATTAGGTTTTCAGCATTTTCTTCTAATATAATTTTTGTTATTCCGATTCTGTTATTGTATTTATTTTTAAGAATAAAATTATTTGCAAGATCAAAAAAATTTTGTACTACTTCATTTTCATACATTTTCTTTAATTCTTGAATAAGTTGTTTTTTTGATAATGGTGAAGCGCTATTTAGAACTTTAGAAACCTCTAATGGAATTGATGCTGTGAGAGTATTATTTTTTGAATTAAAAAAAATAATTTGAAAATTTAAAATAATATCTGTTCTTGTTAAATTATCTCCTTTAATAGTTATAAAATTTATTGTTTCATTATCTAAGGATAAAACTAAAACATTTTGATCTTTCTCACTCAAACCATCTTTTAATAAATCAAAAGATATTTGAAAACTTTTGTTTTTTAATTTTTTTGTACTCTTTAATAAAACCTCATCAATTATTGATTGACCACTTGATCTATCATGAATATATTTCGTAATTGTTGATTCAGGTAAGATAGATCCGTATGAAAAACCTCCATAAATAACGCTTGAAGTTCCATGCACTTTAGAAATAATAAAAAAAGTAAATAAGATTATATATCTTATCATTGTGTAAATATGTTTTAAGACTTTTTAATATTAATTATAATCCTAGTTATTTTTAATTTTCAAGTCAAAACTAAATAAATTAAGCCTATTTTTGGCTTAATTAATTTTGACTGTTTTTTGAAAATTAGTTAAGTTTAATGAATTTTTATTTTTGTTAATAAAAAAAAGGAGTATTTATGTTTAAATACATTAGAAATTTTACTTTAATTTCTTTATTAGTTTTTTTTTCAATTAACTCAGCTAATGCATTGGAATTAAAATTACCCAAATTAGGAAAATCTTCATCTAATGGAATGAGTTTAGATGATACAAAGACTCAATTTACAAAAATATTTTTCGAATTTGCCTTAGAATATATGGAAGCTCAATATCACCTTTTTAATGCTTTAGAGATGAATGATGAAGCTGGTAAGACTAGAAAATCTATTGACTTTGTTAAAAACACTAAAAATAAAGAGGGCAAAAGACTAACTAATGCCTTTAATTCAGTCTCTGATAATTCCACTGCTATTGAAGGGGCTCTTACAAAAGAAGCAGCAAATAGTACTGAAGCAAAAGTTCATTATGCTAAAGCTTTACCACATGCAATTACAGGTCTACTTGGTACAATTAAGTTACCACCTGAAGCTAAAAATTTATTGAATACTATTAAAGCAGATAAATTGGCTGCTTTAAAATTAGGTGATTTTGTAAAAGTACTACCTAAAATTCCTAAGTATGTTAAAAGTGCAACTACTGTTGGACGACTTATTGTGTCAGGAGCAAAAAGCAGGGATGTTAAAGGTGCAAATGATGCCACAAAAGCTTTAGGTGATCTTTAATAGTTGTTAATAAATAATTAATTATGTTTAAAATTTTAATATTAAATATATTTGTATTTTTTATTTTAAATTTTTCATATGCTGAAATTTCCTATGTTGATGTCAAAGCTAAAGGAAAATCTGAGACCTATGAAGTTTCATTAAAAAAAGCCTTAAAAGAAGCTATTACAAAAGTTAATGGTGTAACTTTAAAAACTGAGTCTGTTTTAGAAATAATTGACAAAAGTTTAACAACAAATGAAAGTTCTACTGCTTCACTTGGAAGAAACTTAAATGAAAAAATTTCTGAAAAGTCAGGAGGATCAATAAAATCATTTGAGATTTTGAATGAGTATGAAGATTTTAATGGATTACAGGTTATTGAAATAAGAGCTACTGTTGCAAAATATAAATTATCTAAAACTGCAAAAAGAAAAAGAATGGCAATTGTTCCTTTTAGAATTAATTTAAATGAAATCTCTATTTTTGGAAAAACAGGATTTGATGATGCAGACAATCTTAGAAAATATTTAAATCAAGAATTTACTAATTATTTTGTACAAACTAGAAAATTTACAATTTTAGATCGTGAATTTGATAAAGAAATAAGTGAAGAACTAATGAATTTAGAAAATTCTCAGAAAATTGAAGATCAGATAAAAATAGGTCAAAAGTTATTTGCTGATTATATAATAGTTGGGCGACTTGACTTTTTGGCACTCGAAGAAGTGGAGAAAAAATTTTTAACCTCTGATGTTGTATTGAAAAAGAAATTTGGTTCTTTAAATTTTAGCTACAGAATTATAGATGTTCCAACTGGTCAAATAAAGTATTCATCAAAAGTAAATTTAGAAGTTGAATTAAAAAAACAAAATCAGCCAATTCCATATTTATTTAATTTAACTGCTCAAAAGGCAGGTTTAGAAATAATGTACGCAATTTACCCTATACTTGTTGAAAAAATTGAAGATGATCTTCTATATTTAGGACAGGGCGGAAATCAAATAAAAGTGGGAGACATGTTTGCAATCTATGAGAGAACAGATAGCAAAATAAAAGATTCCTATACAGGAGAAACACTTGGAAATATTGAAAAGATTGTTGGAAACGCTATTATAATAGACAGTAATTCTAAATTTTCAGTTGCTCAAATTTCTGAACAAAAATATGATTTAATAGGGGATTTTAAGCCTAGAAAATTTATGGTAAAACCAATTAAAAAAGTTAAAAAAAATAAGAGCTCAGGTAAAACAAAAAAGAAAAAAAAAGCGATTGATCAAGAATGGTAAAAAAAATTAAATATTTAATACTTTTTATATCTTTATCTTTATTTATATCGAATAATTCTTTCGCAGAAGATAATCCTGACTTGAATCCTCAATCTTCAGGCGGTGCAAAATTTGTTTCAATACCTCAAAATGCTGCAAAAAAATTCATTAAAGATAAAGGATTTAGGGTAGGGTTAAACAAAAGAGCGGATGGATCTCATCTTTTTATAACTATTGGACAGGGTTCAGTTACCACAACAGCAAATACTCAAGAAATTCATGATGCAAGATACAATGCGTTTAGAACAGCAATGCAAAAAGCTAAAGCAGAATATGTAAAATTAGTACAAGGAGAAATTATAAAAACATCAATAGAAGCCATTTCTTTACAAAATACAATGCCAGATACTATAGCCGAAGACGCTATAAATAATGCAGTTGGTGTTGATACAAATAGTTTCAAAAAATTAAAAAAATTAATTAGCTTAAAATTGGACTCTGCAATGAAAAATGAGGGATATGATCCTGCTGCTTCAGATCAAAAAAAGAAAGAAATTGCAGAGAAAGTTGTAATGTCTGATGAATTAAGAAGTTTTTATACAGCTACTTCTCAATCAATGATTGGTGGATTTCAAGCATGGACAGTTTTTGAAGAAGCTGATCCTGGTGATAGGGCTCAATTCACTGTAATTGGATTATGGAGTCCAAAATTGAACGCACTTGCAGACTCAATTTATTCAGGAAACTTAGATTACGTTCCAAAAGGGACTCCAAAAAAACCTATAGAAGATCAATTACCATTAAGCGATCCAAATAAATTATTACAATCTTTTGGAGCACAAATGTATGTTAATGAAAATGGAAGTAGAGTTATTGTTGGATTTGGTCATGCTTCACCATTATTCGAAGAACGTAAAGACGCTTTAGGACAAGCTTGCGAACAGGCTGGTCTAAAGGCAGATCAGCAAATTGTTATGTTTTCAAAAGAAAATGTTATGTACTCAAAATTACAAAATGAAATTAGTAAACACCAAGATTTTGAAAGACAAGGTCAAAAACTTCAAAGATCTATTCAAGGAAAAGATTATCGAAATGTTATTAAGGGACAAGCTGAAATACAAAATTTTATCTCTGAGTCTTTAGGAGAGTATGCTATAAAAGACCCTCGTTATAATGCTACTGATTGTGTTGCTATAAAAATGTGGTCACCAGAAGGTGTGCTAGCGTCAAGAAAAACTAAAGATCTCAATAAATCGGGAAGCTCAACAGAAAATTCAACAGGAAACACAATAGGAAAATCTGCTACCCAGGGCACAACAGGAAGTGATGATTTTTAATTTAGATATATAAAATATTTTTTTTTATAAAAACTAATAATTTTTGTATTTAATAATCTTAATCAAAAACGATAAATGTTTTTATGGGAAAAAATCTTGAAATAACAGAAAAATTACAAAGTTATATCAATGACTTTGGACTAAAGTTAAATCCAATTCAGCAAGAAATAATTAATTACAATAATACTTTAGGGGACATCAAAAGAATGCAAGTTGATCCATCTCAATGTTTTTTTTTGCATTTAATTATAAAAATTTCAAATATAAAAAATGTACTAGAAATTGGAACTTTTACAGGGTTAAGTGCGCTTTCAATTTCACTTGCTTTACCAGAAGATGGCAGGCTTATAGCGCTTGATAAAAATGAAAAAACTAACAATGTGGCATTAAATTTTTTTAAAAAAGCAAACCAAGATCACAAGATTAAAACAATTATAAAACCAGCTTTAGAAAGCTTAGAAGATCTTAAACATGATAAATTTGATATGGTTTTTATTGATGCAGATAAATTAAATTACAAAGAATATTACGAAAGATCATTAAAGCTAATTGATAAAGGTGGTCTAATAATTATTGATAATGTTTTGTGGCATGGAGAGGTTGCTGATAAGAAAAATTTAGACAAATATACAGTAAACATAAGAGAATTTAATGCCCATATTGCTAATGATAACCGAGTTGAGCAAATTATAATTCCTTTAGGAGACGGCATGACAGTTTGTAGAGTTTTATAATGTTTAAAGTTTTTGGTTTTTATAAATTTGTAAAAGTAACATCTTTAAAAAAGAATAAAGATTCTATGCAAAAATTCTTTATTAAAAATAATATAAGAGGAACTATTATTATTGCTAAAGAGGGCTTAAATGGAACTATATCTGGTCAAGTTAAAGATATAGACAAAACAATTAAAAAACTTAAATCTCTATTTTCATTTAAGAATTTTGATAATAGCAATAATTCAAAATCTTCATTTCAACCTTTTCACAAACCTAAAGTAAAAATTAAAAAAGAAATTGTCCCAATGAATTTAATATTAAGTTCTAAAGAAAGAAATTTGGAAACACATTTAGATCCAAAAGAATGGAATAAATTAATTAAAAAAAAAGATACACACATAATTGATACAAGAAAGCCATTTGAATTTGATGTAGGAACATTCAAAAAATCAGTAAATCCAAATGTAAATAATTTTAGAGATTTTCCTGAATACTTGAATAAGCTAAAAAAAAATAAACCAGTAGCTATGTTTTGCACAGGTGGTGTTAGGTGTGAAAAGACATCTGTATATTTAAAGAATAAAGGTTTTAAAAATATCTATCAATTAAATGGAGGTATTTTAAATTATTTAAAAAATATTAAGCAAAAAGATAGTATGTGGAAAGGGGAGTGCTTTGTTTTTGATAACAGAATCAGTCTTAAACATGGTCTAAAAGTTGGAAATTATTTTATGTGTAGTGGTTGCAGAAAACCAATTTCACCTAAAGAAAAAAAATCAAAAAAATATGAAGAAGGTGTTTCTTGTCCAAAATGTCACGATAATTTGACAAAATCTCAAAAGGTAAGATTTAGAATGAGGCAAGAACAAATAAATCTTGCTAAAAAGAGTGGTTCAAAGCATATATTCCAAAAAGAATATAAATAAAAATAAATTGTCTAAACAAATAAATTTAACAAAAGATCCTATATGGGACCTTCTAAGAAAAGTAACCATTCCTGCAAGTGTTGGTTCGTTATTTCAAACTTTTTATAATTTAGTTGACACTTGGTTTGCTGGTAGAATTTCAGCAGAAGCTATAGGAGCCATTGCTAAATCTTTTCCTATATATTTTGTAATCATTGCTGTTGGTGTGGGTATTGGTGCTGCTACTAACGCTTGTATTGGTAATTTATTAGGTGAGAAAAAAATCAAAAAGGCCTCACTATTTATTGCGCAATCTGTAATTTTTGCAATACTGACTTCTGTAATAGTAACTTTATTTGGTTTAAATGCTTCCAACTTTCTCTTAGGCGTGATGGGATCTGATGCAACAGGTGTAGCTCTTACAAGAGAATATTTAGATATTATTTTTTACGGTACATTTATTGTAATGATTCAAATTTCTTTGAATGGTGCCTTAAATGCGCAAGGTGATACTAAAAGTTATAGAAATGTATTAATTTTTAGCTTCTTTTTAAATATTTTTTTAAACCCATTATTTATTTGGGGTTATGGTTTTGTCCCAGCTTTTGGAATTGGTGGTCTTGCTATAGCAACAGTAATTTCACAATCAATAGGAACATTTTATTTAGCCTATAAGATCAATTCATGTAAATTAAGAAAGTATTTATACATAAAGTGTTTTGTTCCTAACTTTGTTATGTTGAGAGAATTATTTACTCAAGCCTTACCCATAATGTTTAGTATGTTGTTTATAGGTGTTGGTATATTCAATATTTTATATTTTATCGGTCAATTTGGTGAACTAGCTACCGCTGGGTATGGTGCTGCTTTAAGAGTTGAGCAAGTATTTTTATTACCAGTCATTGGTTTAAACACAGCAGTTCTTTCTATAGGGGGTCAAAATTTTGGAGCAAAAAAATTTAATAGAATAAGAGAATTATACTCAAAAGCTCTTTTGTTTGGTTCATCTTTTATGGTTGGGGCAGGAATAATATTATTTTTTGGCTCAGAATATTTTGTATCTCAATTTACAGATAACGCAGAAGCAATTAAACACGGTGCTATTTATCTTAAAGTAGCAGCATTAATTGGCCCTATTTATCCAGTATTTTTTATTACAACAGCGGTATTTCAAGCTCTTAAAAAACCAATTTATAGTCTGTATTTAAGTATTCTACGATTAACTGCATTTCCATTTTTATCTTTATGGTATGTGATTAATATTAGAGGGGGTGATTATAATGATATATTTTATACAATAATGGCAACTAATTGGGTTATGGGTATTGCTTTAATCATCTTCATTGGATATTTTTTAAATAATGTATTTAAGCAAAAGAAAAGCCATTTTAGTTATTAGTACTTCAGTACTAGTCCTTTTTTTCACTTATACTGACACCAAGTCACAAGATATTAAAATAACGGATGGAGATACAATCAAAATTAATGGCGAAAAAATTAGATTTAGTGGCATAGACACGCCAGAATTAAAACAAAACTGTATTAAAGAAGGTCAGAGCAACCCTTGCGGAATAACAGCCAAACAAATTCTTGTAGACAAGATTGGAAATAACAAAGTTATATGTATTAGTGAAGGTAAAGATAAATATAAAAGAACTTTAGCAGAGTGTTTTGTAAATGATGAAAGTTTATCCAGTTATCTTGTTAGAAGTGGTTATGCATTTGCTTATAGAAAGTATTCAAAAAAGTTTATCCCAGATGAAGATTATGCAAGAATTAATAAAATTGGTATATGGGGCATGAAATTTAAGTATCCATGGGATTATAGAAGAAATAATTAAAGTTTGATTGAAATTTCTATATGAATTATACATTTTAGTACTTTATGCCAAAAATATTTTCAATTTATGTAAGTATAATAGATTCAATTTGTATTAGAGTAGGTAGGTTTGTGATGTATGGAGTTTTCTTCATGATGTTTCTTTTAATTTTATCATTTGTTACAAGAAATATTGTCAATTACCCTTTAATGTGGATTATAGAAATGGCTCAATTTACCATTACGGCATATTATCTTTTGGGTGGTGGTTATTCAATGCTCGCAGATGATCATGTAAGAATGGATTTATTTTATGGAAAGTTATCAAAAAAAGGAAAAGCTAAAATGGATATTTTTACAAGTTTTTTTCTTATATTCTATTTAGCTATTTTGTTTTTTGGATCAATAACTAGTTTAATTTACACTATTGACACAAAACAAAAACTTTTTACTGCTTGGGCCCCTTATGTTTGGCCTATCAAAACCTTAATGTTAATAGGAATTTTGTTAATGCTTCTTCAAGCCTTTTCTTCATTGTTTAAAAATATAGCTTACGTAAAAAATAGAAAAATATAATTATGTTAGCTCAATATTTAAGTTATGAATTTATTGCTCTTTTCATGTTTGTAACAATGCTTGTTATGATGTTTACAGGTCAAAGAGTTTTCGGTGCTATTGGATTTGTTGCTGCAGCTTCAGCATTATTGATTTGGGGCGATGGTTCTCTTGAAATGCCTTACACCGCGACATGGAAACTTTTTAAGTGGTATCCAATGTTAACTTTGCCATTGTTTATTTATATGGGTTTTATGATTTCAGAATCGGGCATTGCAAGTGACCTTTATAAAATGTTTCATGTTTTATTTGGTGGATTAAAAGGAGGTCTGGCTATTGGTACGATGTTCATGATGGTCGCAATTTCAGCTATGAATGGTTTAAGTGTTGCTGGTATGGCAATAGGTGCAACTATAGCTATCCCTGAAATGCTGAAAAGAAATTACGACAAAAGAATGATCACGGGCGTTGTTCAAGCAGGTAGTTCGCTAGGTATTTTGATTCCACCAAGCGTCGTTATGGTCTTATATGGAATGATTGCGCGTCAACCTGTTAGTAAATTATGGATGGCTGGAATTTTACCAGGGTTATTAATGGCCTCTTTATTCTTGATATATATTTATGTGAGATGCAAACTACAACCTGAACTTGGACCACCATTACCTAAAAAAGATAGAAATATTTCAACTTTAGAAAAAATTAAATTACTTAAGGCAGGAGTAGTACCTTTTTTAATTTTTTTTCTCATGACAGGATTATTTTTAATGGGTATTGCAAGTTTAGTTGAATGTTCTGCAGTAGGTGCATTACTAGCAACATTAGCTTCTATTTTTAAGAAAAGATTCAACAGAAAAGTATTAGATGCTACTTTAAAAAAGACATTAGGTGTTTCTTGTATGTTTATGTGGATTATATTGGCAGCTTTAACTTTTGGTGCAGTATTTGATGGTTTAGGGGCGGGTAGAGCCATTGAAACATTGTTTATCGAAAGATGGCAACTTTCACCATGGGGTGTTTTAATTATGATGCAACTTTCATATATTCTCATGGGAATGTTTTTAGATGACACGGCTATGCTTGTAATAGTTGCGCCTCTTTATGTACCTTTAATTATTGCATTAGGTTTTGATCCAATTTGGTATGGGGTTCTTTATACGATTACTTGTCAAATTGCTTACATGACACCACCATTTGGATACAATCTATTTTTAATGAGAGCCATGGCTCCAAAAGAAATTTCTTTACAAGATATTTATAGCTCAATAGTTCCGTTTGTATTAATAATGGTTTTTGGCCTAGCTATTGTCATGATTTTCCCTGAGATAGCTACGTATCTTCCTGAAAAGTATTTATCAAGATAAAATTCAACTCATAGTTTAACTAAATCTTTTTTTTTAAATTTATTTATTAAAAAAATAAAATATTAAGTTTCATATCATCAAAATTTATAATAGTCTTTTATCTTAACTTACGTAAAGGAGATCACGTGAAAAAAGATAAAAAAATAATAACGAACAAGAGGCGTTCATTTATTAAGAAAACAGGTTTACTAACCTTAGGAGCTGCAGGTGCTACTACTATTAAAGCGCCTTATGCTTTTTCAGCAACAAACCCGATTAAATGGAGATTACAGACATATTCTGGAGCTCCTCTTGGTGCACACGTTATCAAACCACAAATAGAAGCATTTAATAAAGCTGCTCATGGTGAAATGGAAATTGAACTTTATTATGCGGATCAATTAGTTCCAACTGATGAGCTGTTTAGAGCTATGCAGGCAGGTACACTTGATGCGGTACAAAGTGATGATGCTACAATGGGATCTCCAGTGGATATTTCTGTGTTTGGAGGATACTTCCCATTTGCAACTAGATACAGCTTGGATGTACCGGCTTTATTTAAATATTATGGTTTAAATGAAATTTGGGATGAAGCCTACAGTGAAGTTAAAGGTGTTAAATGGCTAAGTACAAGTGCTTGGGATCCATGTCATCTTTTCACTGTTAAGAAAAAAGTTACTTCTTTAGCAGATATGAAGGGATTAAGAGTATTTGGTGTCCCTACAGCTGGTAAATTCTTAGCTCAATATGGTTTAATTCCAGTAACAGTTCCTTGGGATGATGTTGAAGTTGCTATGCAAACAGGAGAACTTGACGGAGTATGCTGGTGCGGATTTACAGAAGCATATGAAGTGGGTTGGGCTGACATTTGCAAATATGCACTAACTAACTCTGTTACAGGAGCTTGGTTTGGTTCTTATTTTGCTAACCAGAAAAGTTGGGATAAATTAAGTCCTAAGCTTCAAGCACTTTACAGAATGTCTATTAATGATTCACATTATTATAGACAAGTTTGGTATTGGGGTGGAGAAGCTAAACTTCGTGTTGAAGGTAAGAAGATGGAACTTACAAGTCTACCTGACAACGAATGGGGAAAAGTTGTAGAAGATTCCAAAAAGTTTTGGGACGATACTTCAAAAATTAGTCCTCGTGCCAAAAAAGTTGTTGATGCATTCAAAGCTTATGCTTCAACAATGGACAAAGCAGGATATCCTTATAGATAAAGATTATATTTTTAGGCGCTTTTTTTTAAAGGCGCCTAATTAAAATTAAGGCTTTGATGTAATACCACCATCAACAATCAGTTCAGTCCCAGTAATATAATTAGCTTGATCACTTAATAAAAACATAGAGGCATTTGATATATCCTCAGGTTTACCAACTTTATTTAATGGAATAAATTTTTCTAAATTTTTTTTTGTTTTAGGATTTTTTTTCCATCTAATTTGCATTCCAGTATCTATAGGTCCAGGTAAAATTATATTTGATCTAATTTTGTTTCCAGCAAACTGAATCGCAAAAGATTTAGAAAGTCTTATCATAGCAGCTTTTGATGCCCCATATGCGTCTTGAGGTTTATCATCACCTGATAACGCATCTATAGAAGAAATATGAACCATTGATCCAAAATTATTTTTAATCATTTTAGGAACAATAATTTTTGAAAGGAAAACCATTGGTTTTAAATTGATTTGAAAAACTTTATCCCAAATTTTATCATCTATATTAATGGCTGATATATCTCTATCAAACCAAAGAACACCTGTGGTGTTGACTAAATAATCTATACTTTTATTCTTTTTGTAAAATTTATCGATATGAGTTTTCATCGACTTAAAATTTGTTACGTCAACTTTTTTAAATTCACAATTTTTATTTTTTTTTAAAAAATCAAAACTAGGACTTTTAAGGTCCAACATCAAAACAGAAATATTGTTTTGAGATAATTTTTTGGAAATTTCTAAACCCATTCCTCCAGATGCACCGGTAATTATAGCTGATTTTCCTTTGTAACTTAATTTCATGTTATTGTTCTTTTCTTAAATGAAAACTTTTTGGAGCTGTTAATTTTTCATAAGCAATCTCAGATAATGAGCAGCCTTTTCCAGTTTCTTTAACACCAGTCCAAGAAAGAGCTGGATCTAAATAATCACATCTATTCATATAGAAAGTACCCGTTTGAACTTGATTACCTATTTTTTCAGCCACACCTATGTCCTTAGTCCAGATAGAAGCTGTTAAACCGTAGGGACTGTCATTCATCAATTTTATAGCCTCGTTTTCGTCTTTAACTTTCATTATACCTACACATGGTCCAAAAGTTTCCTCTGTCATGAAACTCATATCATGATTAACATCAATTAAGACTTGAGGTACTAAATAATTTTTATGCTTATTGGGGAAATTAAATTTACTTTCATCAATCATTTTTTTTGCCCCCTTATCAATAGCATTATTCATTTGATTTAAGATAAAATCAGCAGCTGATAATTTTACAACAGGACCTAAATTAGTATCTTTATCCAAAGGGTCTCCAAGTTTATAATTATAAGTTTTTGAGGCAAACAGTTCTATAAAACTATTATAAATTTTTTCATCAACATAAATTCTTTCAATTCCACAACAAGATTGACCGGAATTAAAAAAAGACCCATCTACTAAATTTTCAACTGTTTTTTCTAAATCACAATCGTGTCTTGCATATGCTGGATCTTTACCGCCTAATTCTAAAGCCATATCTATGAACTTGCTGTGAGTTGCTCTTTGTACATCATATCCAGCTTTTACCGAGCCAGTAAATGACACAAAGTTAATTCGTTTATCAGAAACTACTTTTAGACTGTCTTCATGATTTAAATGCAGGTAATTGAAAACATCTTTGGGCAAAGTTTTTTTTGCTGACTCATATAATTGTTCAGCGCACAAAGGTGTTTGTGCGGAATGTTTAAGGATAACTGTATTACCAGATGCCATTGCTGGTATTATAGAGTTAACAGCAACAAGATACGGATAATTCCAAGGTGCAATTACAAAAACTACTCCTAAAGCCCTTCTTTTAATAAAACTTTTAAAATTACTATCTTTAGCTACATCAATATTTTCTAATTTTTTTTCCGCTATTGATAGCATATAGTCAGCTCTTTCTTTAAAACCATTTAATTCACCAACAGCTTGTGAAATAGGCCTTCCTATTTGTCTGCTTAATTCTTCACTTATCATGTCACCTTTAGATAGGAAATCTTCAACAAATTTTGTTAATAGTTTAACTCTTTCTTTAACATCTAGTTCAGCCCAAGATTTTTGTGCTTTCATTGAATTATTTATAGTTTGTTCAATTTTGTCAGAGTGATATTCTCTCTCAACATAAACAGTATTATCAATAGGTGTAATTGTTTTTTGCATAAATATTTTAGTTAAAATTAATTAAGAAAATGATATACAACATCTAATTTCATATAACATTAAATATTATTATGCAAAAATACAACTGGAATTATCCAACAACAATGTGGGTAGGTGAAAATAGAATTAATGATATTGCCTTAGCTTGTCAAAACTTAGGTATTTCAAAACCATTATTAGTAACAGACAAAGGTTTGGCTGAAACCGATATTGTTAAAAATACTTTAACAATATTAGAAGATAATAAAATTTCCACAGAATTATATTTTAATGTCGTTGGTAACCCGACAGGAACAAATGTAACTGAGGGTGCCAATTATTATAATAAAAATAGTTGTGATGGAGTAATAGCTTTTGGCGGTGGTAGTGGCCTAGATGTTGGTAAAGCTATTGCGTTTATGTCTGGTCAAACATTGTCATTATGGGATTTTGAAGACGTAGGAGATAATTGGACTAAAGCTAATTCTGATAAAATTGCTCCAATTATTGCTGTTCCAACAACTGCTGGGACTGGTTCTGAAACAGGACGTGCATCTGTAATTTTAAATGAAGAAACAGGTGTAAAAAATATAATTTTTCATCCTAAATTTTTGCCATCAATAGTTATTCTTGATCCTGTTTTAACACTTGGTTTACCTGCAAAAATTACCGCCGCAACAGGAATGGATGCTTTAGCTCATAATTTAGAAGCTTATTGTGCTCCAGGATATCATCCGATGGCCGATGGTATAGCACTAGAGGGTATGAGAATAATTAATGAATGGTTACTTGAAGCTGTTAACAATGGTTCAAATATAGAAGCACGTCAAAATATGCTTACAGCTGCAAGTATGGGGTCAACTGCATTTCAAAAAGGATTAGGTGCAATTCATTCATTGAGCCATCCTGTAAATGCCTTAAATAATATTCATCATGGTTTATCCAATTCAATATTCATGCCTTATGTATTAACTTTTAATAAAAGTGTTATTGAAAAGAAGATAATAAAAATTTGTAATTACTTGGAGCTTGATGAACGATCTTTTGATGGTTTTGTTAAATGGGTTTTAGATTTAAGAAAAAAACTAGATATGCCTCATAAACTATCTGATGTGATTGATGAAAAGGATTTTGATCTTGATAGGTTGTCAGAAATGGCTTTAGCAGATCCTTCTACAGGCGGTAATCCAAAAAAATTGACCAAAGAAGATATGAAAATAATGTATCAGCATAGTATGACTGGTGAATTGTTTAAATGAGTAATTTAAATATTTTAATTGTTGAGGGTAATATTAGAGAAGATAGTGAGTTTTTTATTAAAGCTGCTGGAGCCTCGGCAGCAGATAATTTAAAAAATTTAATTTTAAAAATAGATCCGTCAACAAATGCAGAAATTATAAATCCTGGTCATGACGATGAAACAAGTAATGCCATTAAAAATATGAGTAAATATAATGGTATTATTTTTACAGGTGGCGCAATGAGAATAAATGATATGACCGATGTGATTAAAAAACACATCAATTTTGCATCAAATTGCTTTAATCAAAATAATAAGATCCTAGCAATTTGTTGGGGGTTACAAGTTTGTACGACAGCAGCAGGAGGTAAAGCAAATCCTGGAAAAAATGGTGCACATATTGGAATTGCATCTGATGTGATCATTAACAATGAAGGTCATAAACATTTTATATATAAGGATAAAAAAAATAAATTTACAACACCAGCATTTAACTTTGATGAAGTTAGTGAATTACCAAAAAATGCTACTCTTTTATCAAGTGATAAAGTTAATAATGTAATGGGCATGTGTTTTAATGTAGGAAATTCTGAAATCATAGGCTTACAATATCATCCAGATTATGAATATTATCAGATGATTAATCTAATTGCAGGTCGAAAAGAGAGATTGTTTAAAAATAAAAATTTTTTAAATGAAGAAGAATATCAAAAACACATTTCATACATAAAAGCTGAAAATGAATTATTAAATTTTGAAGATCGAACTTGTGAAGTTAGGAATTGGCTAAATCATATTAAGTAAAAATTTATTTATCTTTTAATCTTTTTTCAAGCTGTCTTACAAAAAATGAAACAATCAGAATAAGAACTAAGTATTCTAGTATTAAAAAAGTATAAATTTCCAAAGGCCTATAGGTTGTGACTACCAATTCATTTGCTTTTCTAGTCAAGTCACCAATACCAATAATTGATACTAATGAAGACATTTTTAATACATAAACAAATTGATTCCCTATAGCGGGTAAAATATTTTTTATTGCTTGAGGAAGTATTACCAGCCTTAATCTTTTGAAAAAATTTAGACCTAATGAGCTCCCAGCTTCCCATTGTGCTTTTTTAATTGAATTTATACCAGCTCTAAAAATTTCTGCCTGAAAGGCACTTTCACTTATAGCCAATGCAATTATTCCAGAAACAAATGGACTAAAACTAATACCGGTCATTATTGGTAATCCATAGTAAATCCATAAAATTAAAACCAATAATGGCACTGCTCTTACAATCTCAACATAACCAATATTAACAAAGGTTAAAAATTTATTTTTAGCCAAAGAGGGGATAGCTATTATCAAGCCTAATAACATCGATATAGCTATCGATATTACAGAAATATAAATAGTAGTTGTTAAACCACTTAACAAAAATTTTAGATTTGTTAATCCCTCAACATTATTTGGTGAAATAATAAACCACCCCAATTCTTGATTTGTGCAAGAAGAGAATGGAATTATTAAAAGTAAAAAAAAATATTTTTCACTCTTAAAGTTATAGAGAATTAAAAATAAATATCTAACTGATTATAAGCTCTTAAGATTATATTTTTCC
Organism: Candidatus Pelagibacter bacterium nBUS_25; assembly: GCF_051200975.1. Classification (NCBI taxonomy): domain Bacteria; kingdom Pseudomonadati; phylum Pseudomonadota; class Alphaproteobacteria; order Candidatus Pelagibacterales; family Candidatus Pelagibacteraceae; genus Candidatus Pelagibacter; species Candidatus Pelagibacter bacterium nBUS_25. The sequence goes on from NZ_CP172846.1 coordinate 557,302, forward strand.
AATAACTTTTTAAAGAAACCTGAATTTTTTTTCTTTTCAATCCAGTTGCTTACATAATCATTCCAAACAATATCCTTTTTAGGAACCATCATAGCTAAAAAGGCGGGATTTTTTTCACCATCTTGAACAATTGCTAATTGAGGATATTTAATCACTAATTTGTTAGCCTCTGTAGAACTAGTAATATTTCCATCAGCTCTACCCGCTAAAACTTCTTGAAAATCTCTAGCTGGAGCCTCAACTGATTTTAAAGTAGATTTTGGAAAAAATTCTTTTGCCTTTTGCTCTTGAGAAGTTCCAAGTGTAGTTGCTATTTTAACATCATCTTTATTCAATGAGTCCCAAGTTGAAAATTTGTTTAAATTCTTTTTAAGCACAAGTGGCACCGTACCATACTTATAATATGTAGAAGTAAAGCCAGCAACTTCTGCTCTTTTAGCCGTTTTAGTAACGCTTGTTGAAATATCATATCTGCCAGAAGTAATTCCTGATACTATAGTCTTCCATTCTGTCGGAACAAAACTAACTTTTACGCCCATGTCTTTAGCCAATTCATTCATTACGTCGATATCAAAACCCTTATATTTATTTGTGGCAGGATCTTTCATTGTCATTGGATCCCAGTCTCCTGTGGTTCCAACTTTTAATTCACCAGATGCTAATATTTGATCTAGTTTAGAGTCTGCGTTAACTGAAAAGGGCAAAAGCACTATAAGTGCAAGTAAAATAAGTTTTTTCATGACTTCTTTTAACCAAAAATAATTAAGAATAACCTTATAACCTTGACGCACTATCATTCATCCAAGAGTACAAATGCTCAGAAAATGAACGTCTAACAAATAAATTAGCTAAATTTTCACCTTTATTATGAATTATTACATCAATATTGTTTAGCAATGTTTGTGTAGTAGACCCTTTTTTTTCTTTAAAATCATTAAAATTAAACGGACTACCAGAAGAAAATAGCTCATATATATTTGCTCCCTTCAATTCTAACATCACAAACTGATCAGTTACATCTACAACTGCACCCAAACTAGTTTTTGAAATACTATTGTACAGATTTTCTTCAAGATCATATTTATTTGTATCTTTTTCAATTTTATCATTTGATACAACCAACCATTCATCAGGACTAAGCCAAATAGATGTGAGTTTTGAGCTAGAAGAAGATGTATTTGCTTCTGTCGGCAAAATCATATCCAGATGTTTTCCAACTGTAGTAAAGAATTCTCTTTTACTTCCTCGTAAATTAAGTTTCATTATAGGAGATATTTCTTTTATGGATAAATCGTTATAGTTAATCTGATTATCAATCGGTGAATTATAATTAAGCATTTAACCTCTTATTTTCTGTGTCAAAAAAAACTGGATTTACTATAGTGACATTGATTGTTTTATCTTCCATTGGAATAAATAATTTTTTCTCCATCATATTTTTTCCACCTCTTACAACAGCTAAAGCAATAGATTTTTTTAAATTTGGACTGTAGTAACTTGAAGTTACATGACCAAGCATATTAACTGGAGATTGATTTAAATCAGAAACGATTTGAGCACCTTCTTCTAAAACTATATTTGGATCATCTGTTAAAAGTCCAACTAATTGTTTACGCTCTTCTTTCATTGTATCAGATCTATAAAGTGATCGTTTACCGATAAAATCATATTTCTTTTTGCTTACTATCCAATCCATTTGAAGATCAATAGGTGTCATCGTTCCATCAGTGTCTTGACCCACTATTATAAATCCTTTTTCTGCTCTTAATAAGTGCATAGTCTCAGTTCCATATGGTGTAATGTTAAACTCCTTACCAGCCTCCATACATTTTTCCCAAATAGCTTTACCATAATTAGATTGAACATTGATTTCATAACTATGCTCACCAGTAAAACTAATTCTCATAATTCTACATTTAATATTTCCAATCTGAGCATCTTTAAATGACATATGAGGGAAACTTTCTTCAGATAAATCTAAATCAGGAATTAATTTATTTAAAATTTTCTTACTATTTGGACCACAAATACTAGCTGTAGCAAAATGATCAGTGACAGAAGTCAGGTAAACATCTAGTTCAGGCCATTCGGTTTGTAAATAATCTTCAAGTTTACCTAAGACATTGGCAGCACCACCAGTTGTTGTAGTCATTAAATAATGATTTTCTCCAAGTTTCGTTGTGACACCATCGTCATAAACCATTCCATCTTCATTAAGCATCAAACCATATCTGCATTTACCTATGCCAAGTTTTGACCAGGCATTTGTATAAACTCTGTTTAAAAACTCTGAAGCATCAGTACCTTGAATATCAATTTTACCTAAAGTTGATGCATCTAATATTCCAGCACTTTCTCTAGCGGCTGTGCTTTCTCTTTGAACTGCTTCATGCATTGTTTCACCATTTGCAGGGTAATACCAAGCTCTCTTCCATTGACCAACATTTTCAAATTCAGCTTTATTTTCTATGTGCCAATCGTTCATAGGAGTTCTTCTAAAAACATCAAAGTATTCACCAACGTTTCTTCCAACAATTGTTCCAAATGTTAACGGTGTGTAGGGAGGTCTAAAAGTTGTAGTTCCAAGTTCACCCATCTTTACACCAGCTGTATCAGCAATTATTCCAAGTGCATGCATATTTCCAAGTTTACCTTGATCTGTTCCCATTCCAGTTGTTGTATATCTTTTCACATGTTCAATTGATCTAAAACCTTCTCTCAAAGCTAATTTTATATCTTTAGCTGTTGCATCATTTTGATAATCAACAAATGGTTTGGTTTTCCCAATTGGTTTATCTGATGGTAACAACCAAATATTTCTTTTTGAATTTTCTTCTTCACTTTCTATCAAGATATTGTCAAAATCTGTCTTATCAATTTTTAAAAATTGTTTTAAATTAGTTGATAAATTACTAATAATTTCTTTTAACTTAAAATCACCATTACAAGATCCAACACTCAATTGTTCAGACGGATATTTATTTGGCAAAAATACGTTATCATTTTCATCAAACTTTAATTTTCCACCAGATTGTGTAAATAAATGAACAGCTGGTGTCCAACCACCAGCAACACCCAGACAATCACAAGAAATATTTATCTTACTACCGGTAACAGATAAACCGTCATTAGATAACTTCATAGCAGAGATACCGCTTAATCGTTTATACCCTCTTGTATCAACTATTGTATGAGACCAATGAATTTTAATTCCTGCTTCCTCTACAGCTTTTACAATCTTTGAATTTGAACTTTCTCTAATATCAATTATTGCTTCGACATTTATTCCTTTGTTGTGAAGACAAAAAGCACTTTCGTAAGCACTATCATTATTAGTAAAAAAAATATTTTTTTTACCAGAAACTACGCCATAAAAATCTGCATATTTTTTTACTGCTGATGAAAGCATAATTCCAGGTCTGTCATTATTATTAAAGATCAGTGGTCTTTCTAAAGCACCTGTTGCGAGAATAACTTTTTTAGCTCTTATTTTTAAAAGTCTTTGTCTGATTTTTCCTTGTTTATCTTTATTATCTAAATGATCTGTTAAGTTTTCTCTTGCTAATAAATAATTGTATCCATGAAACGCAGCAACACTAGTTCTTGTTTTAATTTCAAGATTTTTTATATTTTTTAATTCTTTAATTTCTTTTTTAAGCCAATCAGATGAATTTTGATTTTTAATTCTATCAAATTCATTGTTTTGATAAATTGTTGATCCACCCAATTCATTTTTTTCATCAACAAGTAAGGTTTTTAAATTATTTTTAGCAGCATTTCTTGCAGCCAATATTCCTGAAATACCCGCACCAACCACTAATACATCACAATGAACATATCTGTGGTCATATACATCAGGGTCTTTTTCAGTTGGTGATTTGCCTAATCCAGCTGAGTGCCTGATTACATATTCATATTTCTCCCAGAAACTTGCGGGCCACATGAAAGTTTTATAATAAAATCCAGCTGGTAAAAAAGCTGAAATAGCATTATTAATTCCTCCTATATCGAAATTAACACTAGGCCAGCAGTTCTGACTAGCAGCTTCTAAACCCTCATAAATTTCTACTTCAGTAGCTCTTACATTGGGTTCCGTTCTATTTGTGCCATCACTTATTTGAACAATCGCATTTGGCTCCTCAGAACCAGCTGTCATTATTCCTCTTGGTCTGTGATATTTGAAACTTCTTCCAACTAAATGAACGTTGTTTGCAAGCAGAGCTGATGCAAGCGTATCTCCTTTCAATCCATGATAATTTTTTCCATTAAATTTAAATGAAACTCTTACAGTTTCATCAATAAATTTACTTGGTTTTACTCTAAAATCAGTCGACATATTATTTGCTAGGGGGTTTTTCACCCATCTTATAAATTAATTTAATTTGATCATTAGATGTATCTCTAACCATATTAAACCATTTTCTACACCCGTGTGCGTGGTTCCATCTCTCAAATTGAACGCCTTTAATATTTTTTCTCATGAATAAATATTCTGCCCATTCATCGTCACTTAATTCTGTTGGCTGTTTTGGTCTTTCTATATGAGCTTCCCCACCAGCTTTAAATTCCTGATGATCTCGCTCTCCACAATATGGACAATTTATTAAAAACATTAATGAGCAACCGCTGCAGCACCATGTTCATCAACAAGGTCACCACTTATAAATCTATTTAAATTAAATGCAGCATTAAGTTTATGAGGCTCATCATTAGCTATTGTATGTGCAAATAAATCACCAGAACCTGGTGTTGCTTTAAATCCACCTGTTCCCCAGCCACAATTAAAATAAAGCCCTTTAACAGATGTCTTACTTAATATTGGGCTAGCATCAGGACAAATATCTACAATACCTCCCCATTGTCTTAGCATTCTCATTCTACTAAAAATTGGATAAAGTTCTAAAATTGCATTTAATGTTCCTTCAACAATTTGATGACTTCCTTTTTGTGAGTAAGAAACATAATCATCTGTACCTGCACCTATAACCAGTTCTCCTTTATCAGATTGACTAACATAAGCATGTACTGCATTTGACATTACAACTGTATCAATTATTGGTTTAACAGGTTCTGATACTAAAGCTTGCAAAGGTTTACTTTCAAGAGGTAATTTTAATCCTGCCATGTTTGCTATAACACTTGAGTGTCCAGCGGCAACCACTCCAATTTTTTTAGTTTTTATAAAACCTTTTGTAGTTTCAATACCATCGACACTATCTCCGTTTCTACTAATTCCCTTAACTTCACAATTTTGAATTATATCAACACCCATTTCATCCGCACCTCTGGCATAACCCCATGCAACAGCATCATGTCTCGCTGTGCCAGCTCTTCTTTGTAATGTGCCACCTAATACAGGGTATCTGATGTCAGGTGATGTATTTATAATAGGACAAAATTTTTTAACTTCTTCTGTACTGAGATAAACAGCGTCTATACCATTCAATCTGTTAGCATGAGTTCTTCTTTTTAAATCTCTCACATCTTGCAAATTATGAGCAAGATTCATTACACCTCTCTGGCTAAACATTACATTGTAGTTAAGTTCTTGAGATAAACCCTCCCAAATTTTTAAAGCATGATCGTAAAGACCAGCACTTGCATCCCATAAATAATTTGATCTAATTATTGTAGTATTTCTCCCAGTATTACCTCCACCAATCCATCCTTTTTCAACAACAGCAATATTTTTCATGTTATGTTTTTTTGCCAAGTAATAAGCTGTTGCTAATCCATGACCACCTCCACCAACAATAACAGCATCATATTCTTTCTTTGGAGCTGGATCTTTCCAAGCTCTCTGCCAATTCTCATGATGTGAAAGAGCATTTTTGATCAAGGAAAATACTGAATACTTATTTTTCATAATTATCGAATAATTACTTTATAAATATTGAATTTTCAATACAATCACTTAATACACTATGTCATACGGAAGAGTGGGTGAGAGGCTGAAACCAGTCGTTTGCTAAATGACCGTGCGAGGAAACTTGTACCGAGGGTTCGAATCCCTCCTCTTCCGCCATCAAAATAGAGGCTGGTCTCTGAAAAAGTCTTTCATTAGGATGGGTTTTTTCTCTAAAATATATCTATAAACATTGTAATTTTCCAAGACACGTTGAACGTAGTTTCTTGTCTCTCTAAATTTTATCAACTCAACCCAGTCAACATAATTAATTTGATTTTTTTGTGGATTCTTGTTTAATTTTTTCCAATATTTAACTCTATTAGGACCAGCGTTGTATGCTGCTACAGCGAAAGGGTAGGCTCCATCATATTGTAAAATTAAACCAGCAATATAGTGAGACCCTAAATTAATATTGTATTCTGGATCAGTAGTTAATCTTGATTTTGAATACGGAAGTTTAGCCTGTTTGGAAACTAATTTTGCAGTGTAAGGCATTAACTGCATTAAACCTTTTGCCCCCGCATGACTGTTAGCACTTAAATCAAATTCACTCTCCTGTCTTATAATAGATAAAATAAAAGCACTTTCTGGAATCTTTCGACCATTAATAGCTTTTGGTGTACTAATTATTGGATAGTTATATTTATTATGAAATCTTTTTTGATAAGATGATATTTTAGAAATTTGTATTGCAAAATCGTATCTTTCAATATTGGTTGCAAGTTCAGCAGCTAAAATTTCACTTCCTTTGCCAATATTATCATTAGCCAAATGTCTTAAAACAAACTTACTATATTTATCTTTTTTTAATTCGTCTAAAAGATAAGTTATCTTCACTAATTCTTTATTAAAAAAAATATATCTATATTTATTGTCCACCAACATATCTTTATTTAGCTCAAATTCTTTATTCGGATTTAATTTTAAAAAAGCTAATTGACCATAGTAAGTAGTAAGATATTTTGCAGCCTCATTATACCAAGTAGTTGATTGTTCACGATTGCCTAATTTTTCAAAAGCTCGTCCCAACCAAAACGCACCACGAGAGGTGCTTATAGGATAATTAACATTGTTGTAAAAATTTTTAAAATGGTCTTTTGCAATTAATGGATCATTTAAAAAACTCAATGCTATCCAACCGCTCATCCATTCAGCAGCAGCATAATCAGCGCCTTCTACCATTCCATGGTTGCTTGAAATTTTATAAGCATTTTCATATTTTTTCTTATAGATAAGAGCTCTTGATATAATTTCTCGCTCTTTCCACCATTTTTCTGGACGGACTAAATACTCTTTGTTATTTTTGATTTCTAATAAAATTTCAACAGAAGAATCTACACGACCTCTTTTTCTTCTCCATTTAAGCCTATCATAATTTAAGCCTGCATCATTTTTAAATTTATCAGGAACATTTTTTATTGCCTGATCAACACCATAACCTTTTGTCATTAAAATTTGTCTAGCTGTATATAAAAGTTCATAATCCTTTGGTAGATACCTTAATAATCTTTTTAAGTCCCAGTGCTTACTATTCCAAGCTAGATTATCAGCTCTTTTTATGTAATCATCTGCATTAAGGTACTTTCTAAATTTTTTTCTAAAAAATTTTAATTCATTTTTTGATAAATCTGCTGTAATCCATCCATCTTTAATAAGCTTAATCCCTTTGGTTTTATCTCCTGTTAAAATTAAACTTTCACCTAATATCATCATTCCATAGCCACTTGATGGGCTATTCTCATCAAACCAATTAATGATTTTTTTTGGAGATATTTTTGCTGTAGATAATTTGTGTTCTGCAAGATATCTTAATCTACTTATTCTTGGATATTGACTATTCTGATCAATAAAAATTTTGTAATCATAGAATGAAGCTTGATTACCTGCTGTTAAAAGATATCTCCATTTAATAAAATTATATATAGATTTATCTTTTGCTTTTTTTGCAATTTTAAGCGAAGAGGTCCATCTACTTTTTTGCATTTCAGAAATTGCTTTTTTTGCAATACTAAAATCTTTTTTGCTATAATATTTAGATAATTTGACACGTGTTGTGCCTTTTTTTCCTACTACGGTCGGTTTTTTTTTGGGAATTTTAAAAGATAAATTTGAAATTTTTTTGGGTTCAACTGTTATTTTTTTCTCGACATTTTTTTTTTGATTTTTGTTTGGTTTTTTTATGGGTTTAAGAATATTCTTGGATATCTTTTTATTTAATTCATCCCTTGATAAATCTGGTTTTTTTAAAGGAATAATAGATATGACTTCTGCTGACACTTGATTGAAATTTGTTAAAGTTGATATGATTAAAGATATAAATAATAATATTTTCAGCATAATCTTTTAGTATATGAATCTTTAAACTATGTTATAAGTATTTATGTTCAAAGGATCAAATGTTGCTTTAATTACTCCATTTAAAAATAATGGATTGGATGAGGAAGCGTATATTAGATTGATACATTTTCATATTGATAATGGCACAAGTGGCCTAGTACCCGCTGGTACAACCGGAGAATCTCCAACACTTAGTCATGAAGAACATCAAAGAGTTATTGATCTTTGTATAAAAGAAAGCAATGGTAAAATACCTGTCATCGCAGGAACTGGCTCGAATTCAACAGAGGAAGCAATTTCGTTAACATCTCATGCTGAAAAAGTAGGGGCAAATGGAGCTTTAATTGTTACACCATATTATAACAAGCCAACACAAGAAGGCTTATATCAACATTATAAGGCTATCAACGATAAGTGTGGAATTCCAATTATAATTTATAACATTCCAGGTAGGTCAGTAATTGACATGTCTGTTGATACAATGGCAAAACTTTTTGAATTAAAAAATATTGTAGGTGTTAAAGATGCTACTGGTGATCTCGATAGAGTTGATCAGCAACTGTCTAAAATGGGAAAAGAATTTATTCAATTGACTGGTAATGATGATAATGCACTTGAGTTCAATAAAAGAGGTGGTGTTGGCACTATTAGTGTAACTGCAAATATAGCTCCTAAGTTATGTTCTGATTTTCAAAAATTGTCAGTCTCAAATAATCAAGATGATATTAGCGAAGCTAGTAAATTAGATAGTATTTTACAGCCAGTCCACAGTGCAATGTTTATTGAAAGCAACCCAAGTCCAGTCAAATATGCTGCAAAATTAATGAACTTATGCGATGATGCTGTAAGACTGCCTTTAGTAAAAACTTCTAATAATGCCAAACCTATAATTCAAAAAGCTTTAGAATCAGCAAAATTGATTTAATGAATAAAAAAACCAATCCTGGTTTAAAGATTATTTGTTTAAACAGAAAAGCAAGTTTCAATTATTTTTTTGAGGATCTTTTAGAGGCAGGCATTGTTTTAAAAGGATCCGAAATAAAATCTATTAGAGATGGCAAAGTTAATATTGCCGATTCTTATGCAGTTGAAAAAAATGGTGAATTAATCTTGATTAACTCCCACATAGCAGCTTATAAACAGGCAAGCTATTCAAATCACAATCCAACCGATGAAAGAAAACTTTTATTAAATAAAAAAGAAATAAACAAATTAATTGGTAAAATGCAAAGAGATGGTTTTACGATAGTCCCCACAAAAATGTATTTTAAAAAAGGAAAAGCTAAAATTGAATTAGCAGTTGCAAAAGGGAAAAAACAATTTGATAAAAGGGCTACGAAAAAAAATAGAGATTGGAACCGTGACAAGGCAAGATATATCAGAAAATCAAGTTAAGAATGTTTTTCTAGGCATAGGTTCAAACCTAGGAAAAAGATTTTTAAACATAGAAAAAGCCAAGTCTCTTTTAATGGAGAATAAAATAAATTTTATTTCTGTATCAAGTTATTATGAAACACCCTCTTGGCCAAATCCTAAAAATCCAAAATTTATCAATATTGTTTTAAAAATTGAGTGCTCATATAAACCTAAAGAATTGTTGAATTTATGCAAAATAATAGAAGCTAAGTTAGGAAGAAGAAAATCCCCTAAAAATTCACCTAGAGTTTGTGACATAGATATAATTGATTTTAATGGGTTAGTATTAAAAGAAAAACTAAAACTTCCTCATGCTATGATGCACCTGAGAAATTTTGTTTTAATACCATTGTTTGAAATTCAAAAGAAGTGGGTCCATCCTATTAAAAAAATGGATATAAAGAAGTTAATTTTATCCCTATCAAATAAAGATATTAGATCTATTAAACAAATTTAAATTAATGTTATAATAAATAATGCTTAATTCGAGTGATTTAATAAACAAGGTCAAAGTTTACAACAAGTTTTTAAATCCAGAAAGATTAGATAAAGCTTTTAATTTTGCTATTAAAGCACATCAAAATCAAAAAAGAGCATCAGGAGATCCTTATTCAGTACATCCTATAGAGGTAGCAAATATTTTAACTGAACTAAAACTAGACAGCGCAACAATAACAACTGGTTTACTTCATGATACTATTGAAGACACGTTTGCCACATATGAGACTATCAAAAGCGAATTTGGTCATGAAGTAGCTGAATTAGTTAATGGTGTTACAAAAATTTCAGTTTTTGAAAATACAGCAGGGTCAAATTCAAAAGTAGAAAATTTTAGAAAATTAATATTAGCTACATCAAAAGATATACGTGTTTTATTAGTAAAAATCGCTGATCGTCTTCATAATATGAGAACTATTAAAGCAATTCCTAAAGAGGAAAAGAGACAAAGAATAGCCCAAGAGACTATGGAAATTTATGCACCACTAGCTGACAGAATGGGAATGCATAGAATAAGAGATGAACTTGAAGATTTGTCTTTTGAAATTTTAAATAATGAAGCAAGAGAATTAATTAAAAAAAAACTTGATGAAATTAAATCAGATAAAAAAGATCTTTTTGAGTCACTATCTTTTGAACTAAGTGAAATTTTAAATGACAATTATATTAATGCTGAAATTCACGGTCGTGAAAAAACACCATTTTCAATTTGGCGTAAAGTTCAAAAAAAAAGAATTTCGCTAGAGCAAATCACAGATATTATTGGATTTAGAATTACACTAAATTCAGTAGACGAATGCTATAAAACTCTTGGTATATTTCATAAGAAATGGAACTGTATACCTGGTAAGTTTAAGGACTATATATCTTCACCTAAAATAAATGGCTATAAGTCACTTCACACATCTGTAATTGGCTCTAATAAAAAACCAATAGAAATTCAAATTAGAACACATGAAATGCATGAATTTGCAGAGAGAGGAGTTGCCTCTCATTGGAAGTATAAATCCTCTGAGAAATTTAATTCTTTAAGTTGGAAAGAGTATGATTGGTTAAAAGATCTTGTTGAAATTATTGAAAAAAATGAAAACCCAGAACATTCTTACGAGTATACCAAACTTCAAATGTTCCAAGAAAATGTATTCTGCTTCACTCCAAAAGGTTCAGTTATCAAATTACCAAAAGATGCTACCCCAATAGACTTTGCATATGCTGTTCACACAAAAATAGGTAATACAGCTATAGGATGTGAAATAAATGGAAATAAATCAGAGTTACAACAAGTTTTAAGAAATGGAGACAGAGTTAATATAATTACTTCTAAAAATCAGTCACCATCGCTGCATTGGATACCAACAACAAAAACAGGTAAAGCAAGGTCTGCTATAAGAAGATATTGGCACGACAAAGGTGAACAAAAAGAGGAGAAAATTAAGAAATATAATACAACCTTATGGATTTCATTACCTGATCAGCCAGGTCAATTGGGTGACATAAGTTCTTTGATTGGTAGTCATAAGCTTAATATTTCAAATGTTGAAATGGCAGGTAAAAATGCAAAGTATATCAACTTTAAATTTAGATTGATAATTACCAATCTAAAAAACTTCACAAATTTTATTGCAGAGCTTAAGCAAAAAGGTATAAAATTTAAGATAATTAGACACGAAGATAAAAGAAATGCTTTCACTCAAAAAATCCTTAGATATTTTAAAAAAGACTAATGCTCTTTTAGAGGGTCATTTTGTACTATCTTCAGGGCTGCATTCTTCAAAATACATTCAGTGCGCCAAATTATTAAGTTTCCCATATTTAGCAAATGAAATTTGTAAATCATTAGCCAACAAAATTAAAAAAAAATATAATAAAATTGACCTGATCTTGGCGCCAGCAATGGGGGGAGTGATTATAGGTTATGAAATTGGTAAACTTTTAAAAAAAGAAACAATTTTCTGTGAACGAGTTAACGGTAAGTTTAAATTAAGAAGAGGATTTAATATTAAAAAAGGTGCCAATGTTCTAATTATAGAGGATGTTATAACAACAGGAAAATCTAGTCTAGAGTGTGTTAAATTGATAAAAAAAGCCAATGCCAAACTTTTGGGTTTTGCATCTATTATAGATAGATCAACAATTAAATCTCTTAAAATAAAAACAGGAATTATTTCACATTTAAAAATCGAAGTTCCAACTTATAGTGAAAAACAGTTACCACAAAAACTTAAGTCAATTCCTATTACCACACCAGGAAGTAGATTTATTAAGTGAAAAAATTAGGTGTAAATATAGACCATATAGCAACCGTTAGAAATGCTAGAGGCGAACATCATCCAGACCCATATTATGCAGCATTACAAGTTGTCAAGATGGGTGCTGACTCAGTAACTATTCATTTAAGAGAAGATAGAAGACATATTAATGACTTAGACGCTAAAAAAATTTGTAAATCAAAAAAAGTTTTGGTTAATCTTGAAATTTCTATGAATGATCAAATTGTTAAAAATGCTTTAAAAATAAAACCTGATTATATTTGTTTTGTTCCCGAAAATAGAAAAGAGGTCACAACTGAAGGTGGATTAAATTTAATCAAAAATAAAAAAAAAATAAAAAATATAATTGAAAAATTTAAAAAAAATAAAATTCGTACAAGTTTATTTATAAACCCATCCATTAGAGATATTAGAATGTCTAAGGAGCTTAATGCTGATTGTATTGAAATTCATACTGGTAAAATATCAAATTTAATTAAGTCAAAGAAAAGATATAACGTTGAATTGGACAGAATAAAAAAGTGCTCAAAACTTGCAAAAAAACTAAACTTAGAAGTTCATGCTGGCCATGGATTAGATTACAAAACAACAAAAATATTATGCAAAATTAAAGAAATTAAAGAATTTAATATCGGTCATTTTATAATTGGAGAGTCTATTTTTTTTGGTTTATCAAGTGTAATAAAAAATTTTAAAAAGATAATTAAAAATTAATTTATGAAAATTCTTGGTATTGGCGTTGATATAATCGAAAATAAAAGAATTCAAAACTCAATTAAAAATCCAAAATTTAAAGATAGAATTTATAGTTCAAAAGAACTTAAATTTTCATCTTTATCCAAAAATAAAGTTGATTATTTTTCTAAAAGATTTGCGGCCAAAGAAGCTTTTGCCAAAGCTATAGGAACAGGATTTAGAAATAATTTAAATTTTAAAGATATAGAGGTAATGAATGATAAACTTGGAAAGCCTTATTATGTTAAAACAAAAAAAATCACCAAAATAATTAAGAAAAAATTTAATGTTAGAGATTTTAATTGTTTTCTATCAATTTCTGATGAAAAGAAATATTCAACAGCATTTACTATAATTCAAACAATATGAAAATAGACAAAGATTTTTTTTCTGAAAACATAAAAACGCTTCTTTATGCTTTAATCATTGCTATTGTAATAAGATCTTTGTTAATACAGCCGTTTTATATTCCTTCATCATCAATGGAGCCAACATTACTTGTGGGTGATAGACTTTTTGTAACTAAGTATTCATATGGTTACAGCAAACACTCATTTCCATTTAGCCCACCCATTTTAAACAAAAGAATTTTATTTAATAGTCCAGAGAGAGGTGATGTAATAGTCTTTAAAACACCAGCAGATAACAGAACAGATTATATTAAAAGATTAATTGGATTACCGGGAGATAGAGTCCAGTTCATAGACGCTAATTTATATTTGAATAATAGTGAGATAATGAAATCTAGAGTTAAAAATAAGTTAGAGATAAATTGTGGTAGCAGAACTATTGATGTCTATAGATTTGAAGAAAAGTTATCTAATGGAAAAAAATTTCATACAGTTTATTTAAAAGATTATACTTATCAAAACTCAGATGTTTTTACAGTGCCAGAGGATCACTATTTTTTTCTTGGAGATAACAGGGATTGTTCCAAAGATAGCAGATTTTTAACAAGCGTTGGCTATGTTCATAAAGATAATCTTGTTGGAAAAGCTCAATTTATTTTTTTTTCATCTGATAGAAAGATAGGAAGCATTTTTGCTTTTTGGAAATGGCCTAAATCAATTAGATTTAATAGAACTTTTAATCGAATTAATTAATGAATATTAATTATCAGGATTTACAAAAAAAAATTAATGTTAAATTTAAAAATTTAGATTTATTAATACGTTCTCTTACACATAAAAGTTTCGATACAAACAAAAATAACGAAAAAATAGAATTTTTAGGAGATAGGGTTTTAGGATTAGTTATAGCTAAAAAACTTCTAGAAGCTTATCCAGATGAAAAAGAGGGCATACTTGATAAAAAATTTGCATCCCTTGTGAACAAAAAAACATGTTTAGAGATAGCAAAAAAAATTAATTTAGAAAAATTTATTCTAACTTTTAATTCAAAAAATAAAAAAATTAAGATTGAAGATAAGATCGTGTCAGATGGTTGTGAAGCTTTAATTGGAGCAATATATCTTGATAAAGGGATAATTGTAGCTGAAAAAGTAATCTTAAATTTATGGAAGAATAAAATTAAGGAGAGTGTTGTTACACAAATTGATGCTAAAACAAAATTACAAGAGTTAGCGTTAAAAAATTTTAAAAAGTTACCTAATTATAAACTTATCTCTAGCACAGGACCTCGTCACAAACCGTCATTTAAAGTTGGTGTTAAACTTCCAAATTCAAAATATTTTTTTGGGTTAGGTAAATCTAAAAAAGAGGCTGAACAAAATGCTGCCATTGCATGTTTAAAAAGTATAAGATTATAAAATTATGAACTGGATTGATGAAGGTTTTTTAATTGGCAAAAATAGATATAGTGAGAATTCTTTAATTGCCGAATTATATACAAAAGATCATGGAAAAATATCTGGCATAATTTTTGGAGGCACATCTAAAAAAATAAAGAATTATCTCCAAATAGGAAATAGATTGCATGTTAACTATAATTCTAAAAGCGATAATAGAATTGGATATTTTAAAGTAGAGATTTTAAATGCTTACAGCCCTTTATATTTTGATCACAAGCAAAAATTATCATGTATTACATCTGCAACAAACTTGATCAAAATTTTAACTGCTGAGTCCCAAGCTAATATTCAAGTTTATAAGATAATAGAAAATCTTTTCTTCATTTTAAAAGATAAACATTGGTTAAAAAAATATATTTTTTGGGAATTGGATCTACTAAAAATTCTTGGATACGATCTTGAGCTAGAAAACCTTGTTGAAAAAGATATGGTTGAAAATAAAACTGTTTATTATGCAAGTTCTTCAACAGAAAAAAAATATGTGCCTAATTTTTTAATTGAAAAAGAATTGGAGGTAAGTGATTTAAAAACTTTGTTGAATGGCTTGAAGTTAGTTGGAGATTATCTCGACAAAACCATTTTAAAACCAAATAATTTAAATTATCCAAATAATAGATTGTTATTTATTAATTCTTTGAAGTAGCTATTTTATAATTTTATCAATTCTATCCGCATAATAACTAACGATAGCGTTAGCTCCAGCTCTTTTAAAAGCAACTAAGCTTTCAAAAACAGCGTCTTCATTAATTAATTTTTTTTGTATTGCGTTTGAAATTAAACTGTATTCCCCTGATACTTGATATGCAAATACTGGTATTTTAAATTTTTCTTTAATTGATTTAATAATATCTAAATAAGGCATCCCTGGTTTCACCATAACCATATCTGCACCTTCTTTAATATCTAGTGCAACTTCTCTAATAGCTTCATCGCTATTTCTAAAATCCATTTGATATGTTTTTTTATCTCCTTTTAGTGATCCTTTTGAACCTACGGCATCTCTAAATGGACCATAAAAACTTGACGCATATTTAGCTGCATAAGATAGGATTTGAACATTTTGAAATCTTGATTTATCCAAGGCTTTTCTTATTTTTCCAATTCTTCCATCCATCATGTCAGATGGTGCTAACACATCACAACCCATTTCAGCTTGTAGCAAAGATTGATTTATCAAAACTTCTATTGTTTCATCGTTCATAATCTGATTTGATTTTATTAAACCATCATGACCATGAGATGTATATGGATCTAAAGCTACGTCACACATTATTCCTATTTGATTTTTATATTTCTTTTTAATCTCTATTATTGCTTTACAAACTAAGTTGTTTTCATTCAGTGACTCTGATCCAATTTCATCTTTTAAATTATTTTTAGTTTTAGGAAAAAGAGCCACCATTGGTATTTCTTTTTCAATTGCTCTATCTATAATTTGAGACAGTCTGTTAATTGTATATCGATAAACACCAGGCATTGATTTTATTGATTCTTTTTTATTAGATCCATCTATTAGAAAAATAGGTAATATGAAGTCACTTGGACTTAATGTATTTTCTTGAATTAATTTTCTAGACCAAGAATACTTTCTATTGCGTCTAAGTCTCAAGTTTGGATATTTTCCTGTTATCATGTTTTAATTTTTCTTTCAAAATGCGACAAATGTAATATACAAATATAGCTTAAAAAGGGTATTAAACAATTATTAAGGGTAAAAATATAAATATTATGACGCTAGATTTCCAAGATTTCCAAAAACAAGATGTAAATTTTGACATTAAAGAATTACAAAAAGCATATAATGAAATTGTAAAAATTAAAAATTTTGATGGCCCTGAAGGTATTACTAACTTTGGAGCTATATCTCTAACTCAAATTCCTGGTGATCCTTGAGTCAATAAAAGGGCATAAAGCGAGAGGAGTTTTTTGGACTTACCCAAACTCTTCAGGAAAAGAACAAATTAGAGACGAGAAAATAAACGAGTCTGCTTATTCAGAATTTATTGATGATTATAAAAAAACTTATTTTAAAGAAGTTTTTGATGTGTTGTCATCAAAATACAAATTAGGTAGAATTAGAATTTTATTAAAACAACCAAGGTCTACTTTAAGTTGGCATAGAGACCCAGAGCCACGATTACACATTCCAATAATTACAAACCCTGGATGCCATATGGTTATAGATAATGTTGCAAAACATTTGCCTGCTGATGGTTCTGTTTGGATTACAAATAATACTAAATATCATAATGCGTTTAATGGTGGTGAAGAAAATAGAATTCACCTAGTTGCTTGCGTATTAGATCATAAATTTAATTAATTTGAAAAAAATATTTATTTCATCTGATCACGCCGGTTATAAATTAAAAGAGGTTATCAAATTACACTTATCAAAAAAAAAAATATCTTTTCTTGATATGGGTCCTTATAATCATGACAGAGTTGATTATCCTGATTTTGCTCATAAAGTAGCTAGAAAAGTTAAAACTAATAAAAATAATGTTGGTATTTTGGTTTGTGGCTCAGGCATGGGGATGAATATTGCGGCGAATAGACATAAAAAAATTCGCGCAGCACAATGTTTTAATTTGAAATCAACAAAATTATCGAGATTGCATAATGATGCAAATATCATTACATTAGGTTCTAGGTTATTGACTAAAAGAGTTGCTTTAAATTGTGTAAGTGTTTTTTTAAATACTAAATTTGATGGGGGAAGACATTTAAAAAGAATAAAGAAAATATAATTATGTCTAGCGAAAAAAATTATATAAATGATAGTTACAGAAGTTTTTTTGAAGATAGTTTGTCTTTAAAAGATCCAGAACTTTATAAAGCTATCAAAGATGAATTAATCAGACAACAGCAACATATAGAGCTAATAGCCTCTGAAAATATAGTTTCTCAAGCAGTTCTGGAAGCCCAGGGTTCAGTTTTAACAAATAAATATGCAGAAGGTTACCCTGGAAAAAGATATTATAATGGCTGTGAACATGTTGATGTCGCTGAAAATTTAGCAATAGAAAGATTAAAAGAATTATTTAATTGCAAATTTGCAAATGCTCAGCCTCACTCTGGTGCTCAGGCAAATGGTGCTGTATTTTTAGCTTTATTGAATCCAGGTGATACTTTTATGGGAATGAGTTTAAATTCTGGTGGTCATATTACACATGGGTTAAAAATTTCAATGTCAGGTAAATGGTTTAATGCAATTGGATATGATGTAGATAAAGATTCTGAACTTATTGATTATGATAACGTTGAAAAACTTGCTTTGGAGCATAAACCAAAATTAATCATAGCTGGTGGTAGTGCTTATTCAAGAGTTATCGATTTTAAAAGATTTAGAGAAATTGCAGACAAAGTGGGTGCTTACCTGATGGTTGATATGGCACACTTTTCAGGTTTAGTTGCTGGTCAAGGGTATCCTAATCCTTGTGAACACGCTCATGTAGTTACCTCAACAACCCATAAAGTATTTAGAAGTGCGAGAGGTGGTATAATACTTACTAATCATGAAGAACTTTCTAAAAAATTTAATACTGCTGTATTTCCAGGTTATCAAGGCGGACCTTTAATGCACATCATAGCAGCTAAAGCTGCTGGATTCTTAGAGGCATTACAACCAGAATTTAAAGATTATATTAAATCGGTTTTATCAAACGCTAAAATATTAGCAGAGACTTTAAAAAATAACGGTTTCAAGATTTATTCGGATGGAACTGATACCCATTTAATGTTGGTAGACTTAAGGCCTTACAATGTTAAGGGAAACTTAGCAGCAGAAAGTTTATCAAGAGCAAATATAACTTGTAATAAAAATGGAATTCCTTTTGATGCAGAAAAACCCATGATTACATCAGGTATTAGACTAGGTACACAAGCAGCAACTACTAGAGGTTTTGGTTTAAATGAATTTAAAACTGTAGGTGAGCTGATAACTAGAAATTTAAAAGGATTATCAGAAAATCCAACTGATAATTCTAAGATTGAAAATGAAGTTAAAAATGAAGTTATTTCTTTAACCTCATCATTTCCAATATATAAGAATTTATAGTAAATGATTTGTTCAATTTGTAAAAAAGGCGAAACCTCAGTTGTTGACTCACGTCCTACTGAAGACGGTACTGCTATTAGAAGAAGAAGACTTTGTGTTTGTGGAGCTCGTTTTACAACATTTGAAAGAGTCCAGTTTAGAGAAATTATGGTTGTTAAAAAGAACGGGAGAAAATCTTCCTTTGATAGAGATAAATTGTCTAAATCAATTTATATCGCTCTTAAAAAACGACCTATAGACACAGAAACGGCTGAAAAATTTATAAGCAAGATTTCAAGAGCTTTAGAAGAACTTGGGCAAAGTGAAATTTCAACAAATACAATCGGAACAATGGTGATGGAAGGGCTTAAGGAATTGGATCCTGTTGCATATGTTCGATTTGCTTCAGTTTATAGAAACTTTAGAGAAGAAAAAGATTTTGTACAATTTGTTGACAAGCTTGATGTCTACAAAAAAAGATAAATTTTCAAAAAAAGATAAACTATATATGGGGCTTGCTCTTGATTTAGCAAAATCTCGAGAGGGTCATACAGGACCAAATCCTTCTGTAGGTTGTGTAATTGTAAAAGATGACAAAATAATATCTATTGGCCAAACATCTTTAAATGGAAGACCACATGCTGAATATAATGCAATTAAAAATTGTTATGAAGATTTGCAAGGTTCAAAAATGTATGTAACTTTAGAACCATGTTGTCATCAAGGTGTAACATCACCATGCACATCAGCAATAATTAAGTCAAAAATTAGTGAGGTTATTTATTCAATAAATGATGTCGATAAAAGAGTGAGAGGAAAATCAAAAAAAATTTTAAATTCAAAAAAAATTATTGTTAAAACAGGCTTGCTTAAAGATAAAATTAAAGAATTCTATAATTCTTATTTCTATAATAGAAAATATGAACTGCCTTTTGTAACAGGTAAAATCGCAGTATCAAAAAATAATTTAATTTATAGTAAAGGGAATAAAAGGATAACAAATTACTTATCAGATAATTTTACTCATTTATTAAGGTATAAAAATGATTCTATTATGGTTTCTTACAAAACTCTCAATAAAGATAATTCAAAATTAAATTGTAGATTAAAAAATGTAAAAAATTTCTCACCTAAAAGAATTATCTTAGATAATAAATTAAATCTTAATACACAAAGTTTTTTATTTAAAAGTATCAAAAAAAATAACACTATAGTTTTTTATAATGAAGCAATTAAATCAAAAATTAAAGAATTTAAAAAAAATAAGATTAGATTAATAAAATCAAAATTATCTAAAGATAAAAAATTTAATATGAAGGTTATCTTTAAAAGAATATATGCTTTAGGAGCAAGAAATATTTTGATCGAAGGAGGAAATGAATTAACAACTCATCTTGTTAAAAAAAGATTATTTAATAAGTTTTATTTATTCAAAAGCAAAAAAATCTTATCTAAACTTGTTGAATATAAGGAGTTTACTGCCTTAAAAGATCTTAAGAAAAATTATAAAAATAGATTAAATTTAAAATTAAATTTTGGTAAAGATACAATAACTTTGTATAAAAATTAAGATGTTTAATGGAATAATATATAACCAGGGCACAATATTAAAAGTATTAAAAAGACCTAAGGGTATTAATATATTTGTAAAAAGTAATTTAAAATTAAATAAAAAAGACATCGGTTTGTCTGTTGCTTGTGATGGTGTTTGTCTTACCTTAATTTCATTTAAATCAAAATTAATGGAATTTTATCTTTCAAACGAAACTCTTGTTAGATCTAAATTTAAATTTTTAAAAAATAATGATATTTTAAATCTTGAGTTACCATTAAGTTATGGAACAAAAATTTCAGGACACATATGTCAAGGTCACGTAGATACTGTTGCGCGTGTATTAAACATTAAGAAAATTGATAAATCTTATCTATTTGAATTCCAAATTCCAATCACAAAACGAAAAAACTTAATTGAAAAAGCATCAATATGCGTAAATGGTATATCTCTTACAATATCAAAAGTTTCAAAAAAAGGCTTTCAAATTTGGGTTATACCTCACACATACAATGAAACAAATTTAGCAGGTCTTAAGAAAAATGATCTTGTTAATATAGAGATAGATATCTTATCTAAATACGTTAGAAATTATTTTAATGACAAAAAATAATTTTGCATCAATTGAAACCATTATTAATGTAGCTAAAAAAGGCGGCATGTTTATTCTTGTTGATGATGAAAAAAGGGAAAACGAAGGAGATTTGATTATCTCTACATCTAATTCAAATGCAAAAAATATAAATTTTATGGCTAAGTATGGTCGAGGTTTAATTTGTTTAGCATTAGATACTGTTCAAGCTAAAAGATTAAATCTATCTTTAATGTCATCTAACAATCAATCTCGAAACAAAACTGCCTTTGCAATTTCAATTGAAGCAAAAAAGGGTATTACCACAGGAATTTCAGCAAAAGATAGAGCCAAAACAATTAATATCGCCTCAAAAAAAAATGTTAAGAAAAGCGATATTGTTTCACCAGGTCATATATTTCCAATAATAGCAAAAGATGGTGGTGTTCTAGTTAGAGCTGGTCACACTGAGGCTTCTGTAGACATATCTAAGTTAGCTAAGAAAAATAATTCAGCAGTAATTTGTGAAATTATGAATGAAGATGGAACGATGGCTAAAGGCCAAAATTTATTTGATTTTGCAAAAAGACATAAATTAAAGATCGGTAAAATTGAAGATTTAATTGCTTACAGATTAAAAAAAGAAAAATTAATCAAATTAAAAAAACAGAGTTTTATCATAGTTAAAAATCAAAAATACAAAATACGAATTTATGAAAATCTTCTTGATGGATCAGAACATTTTGCTCTAATTAAAGGAACTATAAAAAAAGGTATAACGCCAAGAGTAAGAGTTATTTCGTCTAATGTTGTGCAAAATTATTTAATAAACCAGCAATTACCAAATTCTTTTAATAAGACACTTAATTATTTTAAAAAATTTAATAGTTGCGTACTGATATTCATAAAAGATACTAATTTAAGATCTGTTACCCAAACTTTAAAAGACTATAAAAATAAAGATTTTTATAAAAAAGGAAAAGATAAATTAATTAGAAATTATGGTATTGGTGCTCAGATAATTAAAGACTTAAAAATAAAAAACATGACCTTAATTACAAAATCTCCTAAAAAAGTTATAGGTTTAGATGGTTATGGTATAAGAATTACTAAACAAGAAATAATTTGATGAAAAAAAAATGTTTAATAGTTGTGGCAGATTACTATAAAGATATAGCAAAAGGCCTTCTTGATAGCGCTTTAAAATTAATTCCAAAATCTAATATTATTAAGATTGTTCGTGTGCCGGGTGTTTTTGAAATACCAGTAACAATATCAAAAAATATTAAAAAATATGACGCTTTTTTAGCACTTGGCTGTGTTATTAAAGGTGAAACTCCTCATTTTGATTTCATATCTCAAGCTTCGACAAATGCTATTATGGATTTATCTGTACTTAACAAAAAACCAATTGGAAATGGGATTATAACTTGTTTAAATATGAGTCAGGCTAAATTCAGAAAAAAAAAAGGTGCTGAAGCAGCTATGGCGGTAAATTCAATTTTATCCCAAAAATGAAAACTCACTATAATCCAAAAAATAATCCAAGAGTAATTATAATCCAAAAATTATATGGTAAATTTTATAACGAAGACAATGATTTAGAATTTCCAAAACATAGATTTAAAAAATTTATTAAAGATATTGTTTTTGGAACAATAGAGCGCAATGATCTAATATTGGATGAATTAAATAATAAGCTTGGAGATGAGTTTGTATTAGACAATTTAGATAAAGTTTTTCAAACTATATTAAAAGCAGCAACATATGAATTTTTATATAAACCAAATATTTCTATCAATATCATAATTAAAGAATATCTAAACTCATCAAATTTTTTTTTAGAAGATTCTCAGACTAAATATCTGAACGCTTTACTGGACAATGTTGGAAAAAAATTAAGAACTTCAAATGCGTGAATTTGAGTTAATTAAAAAGTATTTTTCAAATTTATCTAAATCAAATAAATCTTCATTGAATTTAAATGATGATGTTTTCTTTGATAAAAATAGATCTCTTGTTATTTCAATTGACACATATAATGAGGGAGTTCATTTTCTGGATTTTAAAAAACCAGATTTAGTTATTAAAAAGATTTTGAGATCATCTATTTCGGATCTAATATGCAAAGGTGTTTCTCCAAAATATTATTTTATATCAGGTAGCGGCAATAAAAAAACATTTACAAATAAAAATTTATCAAAAATTTCAAATTCATTAAAACATGAACAAAATAAATATGGAATTCATTTGTGTGGAGGTGACACAACTTTTTCAAACAAATTAAGTTTTTCAATAACTTCTGTTGGTTTTTCAAAAAACATTATTTTCAGAAATAAAGCAAAACTTAATGATGACATATATGTAACTGGTAATCTTGGCGATAGTTTTGTTGGTTTAAAAATTTTACAAAATAAAATTAGTTCTACAAAAATAATTGAAAATTATTTTATAAAAAAATATTTTGAACCTGATATTCAAATAAAGTTAACAACAGCATTATTAAGATTTGCTAACTCATCAATAGATGTATCTGATGGTCTGATAGATGATCTTACAAAAATGATAAATAATCAGAGATTATCATATAAAATTTATGAGGAAAAAATTCCAATATCTAAAAAATTGAGCTCTTTTCTTAAAAAAAATAATCTTAAAAAATTAAATTTTATCTCAAACGGAGATGATTATCAGATTTTATTTACGGCTGGCGTTGAGAAATCTAGAATCATTTCACGCACATCAAGAAAACTTGGCATTAAAATAACCAAAATTGGTAAAATTACTTCAAATAAGAAAAAATCAGCTATCATGAGTGAAAAAGGTCAGCATTTACTTGTGAAAAGTCATGGCTATGAACACCAATTCTAAAAGTTAATTATTGTCTTTTTTAGCTTTTTTTGTATTGTCCGGGCTTAAAATTTAACAACCAACAACCTTAAGGTTTATATGAGCGCAACAGTCGAGACTATTTTATTATACACAATCGGAGCTGGTTTTTTATCCATAGTTTATGGATTTTTTACTGGAAAAAATATTTTAAATCAAAGTGCAGGTAATGCAAAAATGCAAGATATAGCATCTGCAATTCAAATTGGTGCCAAAGCTTATCTAGCAAGACAATACAAAACAATAGCAATTGTTGGTGTAGTTGTTCTAGTAATTGTAAGTGTTGCCTTTAGTCCTTTAGTAGGTTTAGGATATTTAGTTGGTGCTGCGTTATCTGGTATTGCTGGTTATGTTGGTATGCTTGTCTCTGTTGAAGCAAATGTTAGAACTGCAGAAGCTTCTAGAAAAGGTCTTGCTCAAGGTTTGTCAGTGGCATTTAAATCAGGTGCTGTAACAGGCATGTTGGTTGCAGGTTTAGCGTTGTTAGCTATCGCTGTTTATTATTATTATTTACTAAAATTTAATATTGATGAAAGAGAAATAGTTAATGCTCTTGTTGCGTTAGGTTTTGGTGCTTCTCTTATTTCAATTTTTGCAAGATTAGGCGGTGGAATATTTACTAAAGGTGCTGATGTAGGTGCTGACTTAGTTGGTAAAGTTGAAGCTGGTATTCCAGAGGATGACCCTAGAAACCCCGCTGTAATTGCTGATAACGTTGGTGATAATGTTGGTGATTGTGCTGGAATGGCTGCTGATTTATTTGAAACCTATGCAGTTACAATTGTAGCAACAATGGTTTTGTCGTCAATTTTCTTTCAAGGAGATATGAGTATGATGATTTATCCACTAACAATTGGTGGTGCTTGTATCTTAACTTCAATTTTAGGAACATTTTTTGTTAAACTTGGAAAAGATAAAAATGTAATGAATGCATTATATAAAGGTTTTGTTGTATCTGCTATTTCTTCAATAGTGATTTTATACCCAGTGACAGATCATGTAATAGGATTTGCTACTGAATATAATGTTAATGGAAAAAATTTTACTGGAATGAGTTTGTATTACTGTGGGATAATTGGTCTTATAATTACCGGTTTATTAATCTGGATCACTGAATATTACACAGGTACGAATTATAGACCTGTTAAATCTGTTGCTGCTTCGTCGACAACAGGTCACGGTACTAATGTTATTCAAGGTTTAGCTGTTTCTATGGAGGCAACTGCTGTACCTGCGTTAATTATTGTTGCTGGAATTTTAGCTACAAATTCAATCGCTGGACTTTTTGGTATAGCAATTGCTGTAACCACTATGTTAGCTTTAGCTGGGATGGTCGTTGCTCTTGATGCTTATGGACCAGTTACTGATAACGCTGGTGGAATTGCTGAAATGTCTAACCTAGACAAAAAAGTAAGAAAAACAACTGATGCTCTCGATGCTGTTGGTAATACCACTAAAGCTGTTACCAAAGGTTATGCTATCGGATCTGCTGGTTTAGGGGCTCTAGTTTTGTTCGCAGCTTATGTAGAGGATATAAAACATTTTTCAGGTGTAGCTGGCTCTAAATTAGAAGGTATTGTTGTAACCTTTGATTTATCAAACCCTTACGTAGTTGTTGGCTTGTTAATAGGGGGAATGCTTCCTTACTTATTTGGTTCAATGGGAATGCAAGCTGTTGGAAGAGCGGGTGGTGCTGTTGTAATAGAAGTTAGAAGACAATTTAAAAAATTTCCTGGCATCATGAAAAGAAAACAAAAACCAGATTATGCTAAATTAGTTGATCTTTTAACTGTAGCAGCAATTAAAGAGATGATTATACCATCTTTGTTGCCTGTCTTATCTCCAGTTGTTCTTTATTTTATTATCCTTGCTATCGGTGGACAGGTTGCTGCATTGGCTGCTGTTGGCGCTATGTTGTTAGGTGTTATTATTACAGGACTTTTTGTGGCAGTTTCAATGACCGCAGGTGGTGGTGCATGGGATAATGCTAAAAAGTACATCGAAGATGGAAATCATGGTGGGAAAGGTTCAGAAGCTCATAAAGCTGCTGTTACGGGAGACACTGTTGGTGATCCGTACAAAGATACAGCAGGTCCTGCAGTTAACCCAATGATTAAGATAACAAACATTGTAGCTTTGTTATTGTTAGCAGTTATCGCTGGCTAATTTCTTTTTGTTTATCGGCCCTCTTACCAAGAGGGTCGTTAATCTTTTGCCTCATACTTGACATAAAATCATACACAAAAGTATTTTTTTTATATCCAATTTCTGTTTTATTTTTTGCAATTTTTATTTTTTTCATATCTTCTTTATTATAAAACTCTTTTTTTTTAAGCATTCCATAATCATCTATTTCTAAAACCAAAACATCATTTCTATATATTTTCATTTTACCAAGATTTATTAATTTTGATTGTGTTTGTTTTCTTTCAATATAGATCCACACATCATTATCAAATTTACTTTTAGTGGAAGGATTGCCTAAAATTTTCATTATATCATTTTTATTAGTTTTATTAACAATTAATGAAGATTGTTTTTTTTCTAAAAAAGGCACACCATGGTGATTAACAACTTTTTTAAAGGAGCAATTTGAAACTATTAATGAAAGAAAAATTATATATAATATTTTGGTCATGAATAAAAAATATCTATATATCTATAACAATTTAATAAATTTCACTAGAAATAAAGATTTATATAAATCTTTGGATAGAGATGATATTTTTTCAGATCGTTTAACTTTATTTTTATTACATTTTGCTTTTTTTCTAAAAAATTTTAAAAATGAGGAAAATAAGATTATTTTACAAGAGATTTATGATTTTAACTTCAGGCAACTTGAACTTAGTATAAGAGAAATAGGTTATGGCGATCAATCAATTAATAAAAAAATGAAAGATTACATTAATTTATTTCATTCAATGGTTTCAGAAATTCATTTTTGGAATAAATTAACAAGAAAACAGAAACTTGCAAAAATTTCAATTTTTTTAACTGATTTTAAAAAAAATGATCAATTACTTGATTATTTTGAGATTTTTGATGAAAATTTATCAAAAAAAACTTTGAATTCTTATTTAAAAAGTGTAAGTAACCACTGATTATGGCTGTACCAAAACGTAAACAAACCCCTTCCAGAACTGGAATGAGAAGAGCTCAAACGATGAAATATTCAACAAAGAATATTGTTGAAGATAAAAAATCTGGTGAGTATCGATTATCTCATCATTTAGATTTAAAAACAGGTATGTATAAGGGCAGACAAGTTTTAGACCCAAAAGAATAATATAAATCTAAAATGACTGATCTGATAAAAATTGCAGTTGATGCAATGGGCGGTGATAACTCTCCAAATAAAATTATTGATGGGGTAATCTTAAATCATAAATCAAATAAGAATATATTTTATAAAATTTTTGGAGATAAAAATAAAATTAACAGTCTCATTGACGATAAAATTGGTAATGAATTTTATGAAATCATCCACACATCTGATGTAGTTAAAAGTACTGATAGCCCACTAGAGGGTGCTAAAAGAGGCAAAAATACAAGTATGTGGCTTGCAATAGATAGTGTTAAGAAAAAAGAAGCGGATATTGTGGTATCAGCTGGTAACACTGGTGCTTTACTTGTTATTTCAAAACTAAATCTTAAGATGATAGAAAATATTGATAAACCAGCATTATCAGCTTTATGGCCAAATAAAAAAGGGATGAGTGTTGTATTAGATTTGGGTGCAAATATTGAATGTAGTTCTAAAAATTTATTAGATTTTTCTATAATGGGTGCATCTCTTTATACCTCGTTATATCCTGGTGATAAACCAAATGTAGGTTTACTAAATATTGGATCAGAAGAATTAAAAGGACATGAAACAATTAAAGAAACTTATCAAACTTTAAATGATAAGAAATCTGAAAATTATAATTTTTCTGGCTATATAGAAGGTAATCACTTAATGGATGGAGAGGTCAATGTGATTGTTTCTGATGGTTTTACAGGAAATGTAGCTTTAAAAACTGCTGAAGGCACTGCCAATTTTATTACTAGTGAACTTAAAAAAGCTATGACTGGATCAATAATTGGAAAAATCTCATCTTTATTAAATATTTCAAATTTGAATAAATTTAAAAAACGCTTAGATCCAAGACTTTATAATGGAGCTATATTTATTGGACTTGATTCACCAGTTGTAAAAAGTCACGGCGGAACTGATTTTATTGGTTTTTCAAACTCTCTAGATGTTTGTCATAGAATTGTAAAAGGTAATTTGATAGAAAAGATCAAGCAAAATATTTAAACTAATGAGAATAAACTTAACTAAAAAAGACTTAGTTAATTTGGTGTATATGCAGCTGGGTTTTTCAAAACAAATCTCTGAAAACCTTATTGAAGATTTTCTAGCAACAATTGTCACAAATATTAAACAAGAAAAAAAATTAAAATTATCTAAATTTGGAACTTTTTCTGTTAGACAAAAAAAATCTCGAATAGGTAGAAACCCAAAAACTAAAGAGAATAAAATGATTTCTTCTAGAGATGTTGTGTTATTTAAGCCATCAAAAGAATTTAAAGAATTTATAAATTTAAAAGATAATGGATAAATCTGACAGCGCTTACAAAACAATAGGTGAGGTCGCAAAAATATTAAATCTAAAATCTAATAAAAAAGGTATTCTACCAACTCATACAATTAGATTTTGGGAAACTCAATTTAAGCAAATTAAACCTAAAATCTTAAACTCAAACAGAAGATATTATGATGAAAACTGCATTAATCTTCTCAAAAAAGTTAAATTTCTTCTTAAAGAACAGGGCATGACAATTAATGGTGTAAAAAAGATCCTAAACGGAGGCGAGTTTTTAGAACTTGACGAAATTGCAAATAATTCTATAAAAGCTGATAATTTAAGAAATAAATTAATTAAAATTTCTAAAATTGTAAAAAACTTAAAAAATTTAAAATAATATGGCTAAAAAAACACACGTAAAAGTTAGACTGGTTCCAGAGTCTAAACCTGACAGTCCATTCTTTTATTATGTTAAAAAACCTGCTGGCGGTGAAAAAGCTAAAGTAAAGCTGTCTGCTAAAAAATATAATCCTGCAACTAGAAA
Organism: Candidatus Pelagibacter bacterium nBUS_25; assembly: GCF_051200975.1. NCBI lineage: Bacteria > Pseudomonadati > Pseudomonadota > Alphaproteobacteria > Candidatus Pelagibacterales > Candidatus Pelagibacteraceae > Candidatus Pelagibacter > Candidatus Pelagibacter bacterium nBUS_25. The sequence continues at coordinate 586,442 of NZ_CP172846.1, forward strand.
ACATGAAACTTTTGTGGAAAAGAAACTTCCACCACACAGTAAGTAATTATTATTTTTTAAAATTTCTTCTCTCGTAGTCGATATATGACCAGATCATATTTTTCCAAATTCTATTAGTGATTTTTGGATCGATTTTTAATTTTTTTGATTTTCCTTTGATTTTGTTAAGGATAAAATTAATTCTTTTTTGGTCAACTATTTCTTTTTTAAACTCTTTTAACTTAAGCACCTCTTTTACAAGGCCTGTTCTGTATTTAATCAGAGAAAGAAGCTTATTATCAAGTTTATCAAGCTTAACTCTAATTATATTTAATTTTTTTTTATTATTAGGCGACATTTAATTTATTGGATTAATTAATAATTATTATATTTATCTACACATGTACAGTGCGAATAGTCATATAAATTATCAATTAAAAATTTGGTTACTTATATTATTGTCATTGATTATTTTGATTATCTTAGTAGGTGGACTAACAAGATTAACAGATTCAGGTCTGTCCATTACTACATGGGAATTATTTGTAGGTTTTCTTCCCCCTTTAACAAATGATAAATGGATAGATTATTTTAATCTTTATAAGACAATACCGGAATATCAGGAACAAAACTTTAATATGACTTTAGATGAGTTTAAACTAATTTTTTGGTGGGAATGGGCCCATCGACAACTAGGTCGACTAATTGGTTTGATTACATTATTACCGCTCCTGTATTTTGCAATTAAAAATGGTTTATGGGTTGTAAAAAGATATGGCATAATTTTTATTTTAGTTTGCTTGCAAGGTTTTTTAGGATGGTACATGGTATCCAGTGGTTTAGTAAATAGAATTGATGTCAGTCATTATAGATTATCCATACATTTGTTTACAGCCTTTATTATTCTTTCAATTGTTTTTTGGAATGTTTTAAAATTAACCAAACTACAAATTAATCAAATTTCTATTAAATTATTTTTTATTAAATTTTTTCTTGTTTTGCTATTTATACAATTAATTATTGGTGCTTTTGTATCAGGTATGGATGCTGGAACCATTTATAATACATGGCCTTTAATGGGCGCTTCTTATTTTCCAGATGATAGTAAAATGATTGAATTTTTAAGCATTTCTGTTTTTGATAATCCTTCTATTGTACAATTTTTACATAGAAATTTAGCCTACCTAATCATGATAGTTTATATTTTTCTGTTAATTTCTATCTTCAAGGAAAGAAATAAAATATTTATAAAACCAATTTTAATTATTGGGATAAGTTTGTTTTTACAGGTTGTGTTAGGAGTATTAACTATTTTATCTGGAGTAAAGATTATTTATGCATCTTTACACCAGATAAATTCTATTTTGATAATATTATCGACTTTATATTTCCTCTACATATCCAGGTATGAGGAAAAAACTAATTAGTTTCTATTTGTTGACATATAAAACTCAAATTAACTAACAGCTTTTAATTTACCTTTAGAAGAATTCTCTAAAGCTTGATCCAAATCATCAATGATATCGTCTATATGCTCCAAGCCAATACTCAATCTTACATAACCAGGTGTTACTCCAGCTGCAGCTAACTCATCTTCAGTAAGTTGACTATGTGTTGTTGTTGCCGGATGAATTGCTAAGCTTCTAGCATCACCAATGTTTGCAACATGGTAGAACATTTTCAAAGACTTAATAAATCTTTTCCCTGCTTCAATACCTCCAGCTAGTTCAATGCCAACTAGCGCACCATAACCACCTTTAAGATATTTTTTAGCTCTACTATTTATTTCATCATTATGTTCAGTAGCATAAATCACTTTATCGACCGCTTTATGTTTCTTTAAATAATCAACAACTTTAGAAGCATTTTCACAATGTTGTTTCATTCTTAAAGCTACGGTTTCTAAACCTTGAATTACCCCAAAGGCATTATCAGGTGATAGTGCTGAGCCAAGATCTCTTAAAATTGTTACTCTTGCTCTCACTGCAAAAGAAACATTAGCACCTGTAAGTTCTGGAACAGCTTTTCCCCAAACTACACCTCCATAGCTAGCATCAGGTTCGTTGAAAAGAGGTTGCCTTTTTGGATCTGCTGTCCAATCAAAATTACCACCATCAACTAAAGCTCCACCAACAACAGTTCCGTGACCAGCTATATATTTTGTCAGCGAATAAACCACAACAGCAGCCCCATGTTCTAATGGCTTACAAATTACCGGTGCAGCTGTATTATCAACAATAAGTGGTATATTGTATTTTCTTCCAATATCTGAAACTTCTTTGATAGGAAAAGCTCTTAAATATGGATTTGGTAAAGTTTCTCCATAAAAAGCTCTTGTTTTATCATCTATAGCTTTTTCAAAGTTTTTTGGATCAGAAGGGTCAGCATATCTTACTTCAATACCAAGTTTGCTTAAAGTATGCGTGAATAAAGATACAGTTCCACCATAAAGATCTGTTGAACTAACAATATTATCTCCAGCTTGAGCAACATTTAATATTGCAAAAGTTGAAGCTGTTTGTCCTGATGAAACGGTTAAACTTGCTAAGCCTCCATCAAGTGCCGCCAGTCTTTTTTCCAATACATCATTGGTTGGGTTCATGATTCTTGTGTAAATATTGCCAAACTCTTTTAATGCAAACAGGTTGGCTGCATGCTCCGTGCTATTGAATTGATATGATGTAGTTCTATAGATAGGCACTGCTACAGCATTTGTTGCAGTATCACTTCTGTAGTCTCCACCATGAATTGCGATAGTTTCTGGATTATTTCTTTTTGTACTCATTTTTACTCCTTTTTTAGTGCTTTAACTTAATGTAAGGCGCACAATATAGTTCAAATGCCTACCGATAATGTTGTGTAAATTCCTGTTTAGCAGTTTTATGCCCGCAATAGGATCAAATCGGCTCAAACCTTTTAGCAGATAAGTATTGTAATGCAAGCCAAATATCAAATTGACTTTGCAATTAATAATAGTATTAATCCTGGCACAATGACAAAATTTGTAAAAAAAGACCAAGTAACATCATCATGGTTCGAGATAGACGCAACTAATGCTGTTGTTGGTAGATTAGCAACTGTTATTTCAAAAATTATTCGTGGCAAAAACAAAACTACTTATACTCCTCATATGGACCACGGTGATTTTGTTGTAGTTAAAAATATCGAACAAGCAAAATTTACTGGAAAAAAGTTTGAGGATAAAATCTATTATAGACACACTGGCCACCCAGGTGGAATTAAAGAGACTACACCTGAGAAATTACACGAAAAAAAACCAGGTGAAACTTTAAAGCTTGCCGTAAAAAGAATGCTTCCTGGTGGAGTGTTAGGTAGAAAACAATTAACTAAATTAAAAATTTATACAGGTAGTGATCATCCACATGCAGCACAAAATCCTCAAATTATTGAGTTAGGCAAATTAAACAGCAAAAACTTAGTTAGAAACTAATATGGAAAATACTCAAACAGCATCAAAAACACCTAAACTAAAATTAGACTTTAAAGACAGTAAGTATGCAACAGGTAGAAGAAAAACTTCAATTGCAAAAGTTTGGTTAAAAAAAGGTTCAGGAAAGATTTATGTAAATGGAAAATTATTTAATGAATATTTTTCAAGTGAATTTCATCATCTTCAAATTACTAGACCTTTTGATATAATCAAACAATCTACCGACTATGATGTTAGATGTAGTGTTAGTGGGGGAGGTCCAACTGGTCAAGCAGGTGCCTTAGTTCATGGTATTTCTAAAGCTTTAGTAATGTTTGATGAAAATTTAAAATCTACATTAAAAACTGAAAAACTTACAACCAGAGACTCTAGAGCAGTTGAAAGAAAAAAACCTGGTAGAAGAAAAGCTAGAAGAAGCTTCCAATTCTCTAAAAGATAATTCTTTTTTAATTTTAAACTGTTATAATATATTATGCCTAAGCTTAATGCGTTGGTTGCTGGTTCAACTGGATATATTGGAGTTCAATTAATTAAATTATTAATTAAACACAAATTTATAAACATAAGATTTCTATGCGGAAATAGTTCTGTAGGAAAAAATATTTCTAGTTATGACAAATCTCTTTCAGGAAAAAATTTACCAAAAATTATTAAATTTAATAAAAAACTTTTAAAAGATGTTGATGTAGTTTTTACAGCATTACCCAATGGAGAAGCACAAGATATTTCAAAACATTTAACAAAAAATATCACTTTAATTGATTTAGCTGCTGATTTTAGATTAGAAAATAGATCAGAATATTTAAAATGGTACAAACAAAAACACAGAGCAGTAAATTTAATTAAGAAAAGTATATATTGTCTTCCAGAAGTTAACGGAAAAGATATAGGTAAATATCAGATTGTATCTTGTCCGGGTTGTTATCCAACTTCAATACTTTTACCTTTAATTCCTCTTTTTAAAAAAAAATTAGTTAAAGTTAACAATATAATAATGGATTCTAAATCTGGCTATTCAGGAGCTGGTAGAGGTGTCCATAAAAAATTTAAAGATAAAAACCTATATGAATCTTTAAGTGCTTATGGTGTTGGCTTTCATCGACATAATTCAGAGATTGATCAAATGTTAAGAAAATTCACTAAAAAGAAATTAAGTTTTAATTTTACACCTCATTTAACTCCTATGTTTCGAGGTATTTTAAGTACTATTTATATTGATCTAGAAAAAGGTGTTACTCAGTCAAAAATAATTAAGACACTAACAGATTTTTATAAGAATGATGATTTTTTAAAAATTTTAGAAGCAAATAGTCTGTTAAGTACAAATGATGTAATTAACTCAAACAATTGTTTCATTTCTGTTTGTAAATCTAAATACAAAAATAAGATTGTAATAATTTCAGCTATAGACAATTTGATTAAGGGTGGAGCTGGTCAAGCAGTACAAAATTTAAATATGAAATTTAATTTCCCAATTAAAACAGCTTTATAATGAAATTAGTCTTTATTTTTTTTATTTTTTTTATTTTAAATAATTGTTCATTAAACAAAGATTCTAAATATTGGACAGAAGATGTGGTAAAAAAAAGTGAAGATCAAAAAAAATTATCTGAAGTATTAAAAAAGTCAGAAGACATAACAAATATGAGTTATGACGAATATAAGATTTATATAGATGACTATACTAAAAAAAGTAAATATCCGGATATAAACCAATGAAAAAATCAATAAATATTGCTGTAGTAGGTCTTGGACAAGTAGGTTCTTATTTGCTTAATGAATTGAATACTAAAAAAAAAGATATTGAGCTTAAAACAGGCAAGAAGATTAATGTTGTATCCATATCAGCTAGAAATATAAATAAAAAAAGACAATTTAGAATTAATAAAAAAATATTTTTTAAAAATCCGTTAGATATTTTTAGTAAAACAAAGGTTGATATTTTGTTTGAAGCTATAGGTTTATCAGATGGGATTTCAAAAAAAGTTGTTGAGACTGCTTTAAAAAAGAAAATTCACGTAATAACTCCAAATAAAGCATTAATCTCAAAACACGGTAACGAATTAGCTAAAATTGCAGAACAAAATAATGTCAATCTAGAATTTGAAGCATCTGTTGCTGGGGGAATTCCGATATTAAGATCAATTAAAGAAGGTTTGGCTACTAATAAAATTTCAAAAGTTTATGGGATTTTAAATGGTACATCTAACTATATTCTCTCAGAAATGGAAAATTCGAACCAAAGTTTTGTTGATGTTCTAAAAAAAGCTCAAAAACTTGGATATGCAGAACCAGGAAATCCAAAATTAGATCTAAATGGTTTTGATGCTTTCGCAAAAGTTAGAATTTTATCATCATTATCATTTAATAGTAAAATTTCTAAACACAAATGCTTAATGGAAGGAATTGAGAAAATTGATCTTAAAGATATTAAAATTGCAAACCAATTAGATTTAAGAATTAAACTTCTTGGAATATCTGAATTGAAAAATGGTCATTTATTTGAAACAGTACATCCATGCCTTGTAAGTAAAAATTCTTATATTGGTAACGTTACCGGTGTAATGAATGCTGTTATACTTGAAGGAAAACCTGTTGGTGAAAGTATTTTACAAGGAGAGGGTGCTGGCCCAGGTCCTACATCTTCTGCATTATTGTCTGATTTATTATCTATCTTAAGAGGTAATATAAAAAAACCTCTGGGTGTTTCTGTTAATAAATTAAAATCCTTAAAACCATATAATGTTAAAAATTATGTTAATTCTTTATATTTAAGATTTGAGGTAAAAGATAAGCCAGGTGTTTTATCTCAAATTACAAATCGTTTAGCTAAATATAATATATCTGTAAAAAGACTAATTCAAACTCCCAATAAAAAAGATGATAAAGCTACTATTGTTATAATAACTCATAAAACTTCTGAACTTAATTGTAATAACTGTTTATCTATATTTAAGAAAAATAAAAATATTCTTAAAACACCAGTTTTAATCAGATTGTATAATTAATGGATATTTACTTCAAACTTTTTGAAGTTTTATCCCCTGTTTTTTTTATTGTCGGCATTGGTTATTTTTTAGGTAAAAAAAATCCAAAACTGGATACTTCTTTCATTACTAATTTTGCAGCAAATATCGGTACCCCAGCAATGGTGTTTTATTCAATAACAACAACCGGAATTACTTTTGAAATATTTACAAATTATTTTTGGTATGCGTTACTAGCTATCAGTGGTTTTGCTTTAACAGGAATTGTTTTTTTATTTGTTCTTAAAAAAGAAATTATTAGAGAATTACCTCCTTTTATTTTACCTAATACAGGAAATATGGGTTTACCAATTTGCTTATTTGCGTATGGCAGTCAGGGTTTAGGTGTAGCAGCAGCAATATCTTCACTAGTTATATTATTTCACTTTACTCTAGGAGTTTTTTTGGCTAGCAGAAAGTTTGATCTTGATCTAATTGTTAAAAGCCCTCCTTTTTATGCAATAATAATTTCAGTATTATTTCTTTATTTCGAAATAGAGTCGCCAGTTTATATAATTAATCTTACAATGATGCTTACCTATACAGCCATTTTTTTGATTCTTATGTCCCTAGGAATTGCTTTAACAAGATTTAAAGTCTTTTCATTCCAATCTGCTTTAATAGCTTCCATTAGTAGAGTAATTATTGGACCAGTAATTGGTTTTTTGATAATTAAATTTTTTAATTTATCTGGATTTGCTGCAGGTGTTCTATTAATTCAATGTTCAATGCCAAGTGCAGTATTAACTTATTTAGTTGGCTCAATGTATTCGCCTAAGAAAATTGTTGATAGTGTTGCAAGTATGATTGTTGTTTCAACTGTAATGTCTTTTATTACAATACCAATTACCTTATTCTTTGCTTTAAAATACTTCTATTAGGCGGTATCCTTCTTTTATGAAGGCAATAATTTTAAATGCTACTGCTTGGATGATTGTTCCTGTAATGGACGCAATTGCTAAACATCTAAGTCTAACAATGGATGTTTTTCAGATAACTTGGGCTAGGTATTTCTTCACTGTTGTTTTTACGCTTTCTTTAATGGTTTTATTTTATAGAGAAACCCTTATTTGGAGCAAAAGACCAAAGCTTCAGCTTGTTAGAGGAATAATTCTTGCTTTTTCAACTTTATGCTTCTTCTATTCAATATCAGTAATTTCACTTCCTAAAGCATTAACACTTGCATTTGTTGCCCCAATAACATGCACTGCTTTATCCCCATTTTTTCTTGGTGAAAAAGTTGGTATTAGAAGGTGGTCAGCTGTACTTGTGGGTTTTTTAGGGACTCTAATTGTTATCAGACCAGGATTTATAGATGTTAATTTAGCCACTTTAGCAGCTCTAGCTTGCGGTGTTTGTTATGGCTTCTATTTAGTAATAACTAGAAAGTTAAGTACTTCAGATAATTCGCTTTTAACGCTTTTATTTACTGGTGTAGTAGGGTTAGCGATAATTAGTGTGTTTATGCCTTCAGTGTGGGTTAATCCAACTCCAAATGAGTGGATTATGATGGCTATAATCGGCCTTATAGCCTCTGTAGCACATCTTTTTATCATTTTATCACTCAAATATGCTGATGCTTCTAAATTAGCTCCTTTAGGCTATACAGAGATTATCACTAATATCATTATTAGTTATTATTTCTTCCATGAACTTCCTGATAATTGGACTTATCTTGGTCTTTTTATTATAGTATTAAGTGGTCTATATATCTCTAGGAGAGAATACTATCTAAGCAAGTTAAATTAATAGTAATAAATTATTTACTAAATACTAATGTATTAGATTAATTTTATACAATAAATAATTGTAATTGTTGATTAATTTAGTTTATTAAATATATAAATAAAATTGTAATATAGTAAAAAAAATATTACTATATATTCAATTAACCTCAATAATTAGCGATAATAAGATAATCATTAATCCAATATTCAATTTTATATTAATAAAAATTATATCAATAAATCAAATTTATTGTGATTGATTAAAATTGTTTAATATCAACACTTTTAAACATTCTAACATAAATAATTAATATTAAAGTACAGGAGGGGAGTGAAAATAACTAAAAAAACAAGCTGTTTTTTCATCTTCTAAAAGTATTGATATCATTGAAAACTAGAGCAATGCACTATCCGAATATACGCTTTAAACGGCCATAGAGCACCTTATTTTAAGCAAAGATAGATATCTAGTACAACTAAAGGGTGCATAATACTATTTATGGGAAAAAGGATTATAATAGCTTAAAAGTGTTTATTTTAGCGGTTAATTTAAGGATTAGGTATATAAAAAACGCTATTTAATGAAAACCTTTTCTAACCTCAGTAATCGCCTTTTTTGCTGAATACCACCTTTTCCTGAGTAGCCACCAAGGCTGCCATCAGATCTTATCACTCTATGACATGGTATTTTGGGAGGATAGGGGTTTTTGCCTACAGCATTAGCAACTGCTCTGAAAGTTTTAGGTTTTCCAATAGCTTTAGCAACTTCAAGGTAAGTTTTAACTTTACCTTTTGGTATTTTCCTCAAATAATTCCAGACTTTTAACTGAAACTTAGTCCCCTTTAAGTTCATAGAGTTCAAAACCTGTGTTATTGGCTATTTTATCGTATAATTTCTTTGCATTTTCATTGGAAGAGTGGGTGATCCAACGAATTCCATTCCAATTATTGTCTTTAGATAAGGATTTTAGATGACTAATAAGCTTTTGAGCTATTTGTTGACCTCTAAATTTTGGCTCTACGAACAAATCATCTAAAAAGCCTATATATTGGCCCTTAATTGGTCTTGGCATTGTTCTATAATGGGCAATTCCAGCAATTTTACCCTCTAATTCAAAGCAAATACCATTCACAATATGATTTTCATCATGTATCCAATTCCATAAAGTATTTAAAATCTCGTTATTCATTGATACTTTGTAAAATTTAGCATACCCACAATACAATTTTATCCAATTTTCCTTATCTTTTCGCTCTAATTTTCTAATCATTTAAATTAAATTTAGCTTTTAAATCTTTGTAATTAATATGTTATTTGTCTTTTAAATGAATTGTTCTTGAAACCAAATTATGTAACCCTTGCTTTCTTGAGGTAAAACCTATCATAATAAGACCAATGAATAGGATTATAATAGAAATACCAACGACTAAATAGTTTCCGGTTGCTCTCCAAAATCCAATTTTATCAAGATTTTCATCATTTATTGTTATATCTAAAGCTCTCATTCCTAAAGTTGATCTTTTTGATGATGAGTGCTGAATTGCAAAATAAAGCCATCCAAAAAATATTCCGATTATCCAGCCAATTACTGGAATTAGAGTAAGAACAAAGTAAATTACTGCTAATATTATGAAATCTATTAAATAAGCTAAAAATCTATGCCAAAAACCGGCATAAATTTTATTTTTTGGTAATTTTTTATAATTTCTTTTTTTAATTAAAATTAAACATAAAATTAATGCAATTAAGGATGGGAAAAATAATAATATTAATATTCCTAATTGCCAAAATCCTATAGACATATTCATTTATTATTTCATTTGACAGATAACTTCTATTAATATATTACTAACGATAATTAATGGTTATCAATAGTAATATATGAATCAAATAATAACTGACATAAAAGCATTACAGGAAGAAACATTATTAAACCTTAAAAGTTCTAAGGCAGTGAATACGGTTAGAGCTTATAAATCTGATTTTAATGATTTTGGATTATTCTGTGCGCAAAATGGATTTAAATCACTTCCATCTGAACCAAAAATAGTTTCATTATATTTGACTCATTTATCAACTAAGGAAGTTAAAATAAGCACTTTAAAACGCAGATTAGTATCAATAGGTGTCATACATAAGCTTAAAGGTCACTATTTAGATACAAAACACCCTTCAATTATTGAAAATATAATGGGTATTAAAAGAAGAAAAGGAAGCATTCAAATAGGTAAAAAACCATTATTAATCAATAGTTTAAAAGAAATTATTAATGTAATAGATCAACAAAAAAAGGAAGCGATAAAAAAACTTAGGGACAGATCAATTATCTTAATCGGGTTCTCAGGCGGTTTTAGAAGAAATGAGATAGTTTCATTAGACTATGAAGATTTAGATTTTGTGCAAGAAGGTCTTAAAATTAACCTTAGAAGGTCAAAAACAGATCAATTTGGTGAAGGTTCATTAAAAGGCCTGCCCTACTTTAACAAATCACAATATTGTCCAGTTGTTTCAATCAGAAAATGGATTGAAATATCAAAAATAAGTTCTGGAGCGTTATTTAGAAGGTTTACTAAAGGATCAAAATTGTCAGATAATAGATTAACCGACCAGACAGTCGCTTTACTTATAAAAAAATATTTAAAATTAGCAGGTTTAGAAAGTAAAGATTATTCTGGACATAGTTTAAGGTCGGGCTTTGCAACATCAGCAGCTAAATCTGGAGCAGAAGAAAGAAGTATAATGGCTATGACAGGCCATAAGTCAACAGAAATGGTTAGAAGATATATTAAAGAAGCAAACTTATTTAAAAATAATGCTCTTAACAAAATTAAGTTTTAGAAAAAGTTACAATATTAGTTTTGTCAATATTATTTAATTTAAGACTATGTTCTTTTGCTAATTCATTACATTCAAACAAAGATAAAATGTTTGATTTCGGACCATCAAATTCTTTTAATCTTTTATAAAAAAATTTTTTTAAAGAAAAACGGATCACAGGCTTAATAATTCTTGACCAATTCATACCCCTTTTTCCCGTAACTATAATACCATTTCTATTTAACATCATATTATAATCGCTAAATAGTTTTTTAAATGAATATTCACAACAACAGAAAGATTTTATGTTCACATCTATAATAACGTCATATTTAGAAAATATTTTATTAGAAAAAACATTATTCTCTAATTTATTAAAAAAATAACTTTTATAATTTTCTATTTTCAAACTTTTAGCTAAAATAATTTCATTCATAGATATTGATATACCATCAATATTTATAAATTTTTTTAACTTTGTAGCAACATAAGAGTTACCTATACCGATATGAAGTATAGAAATATTTTGATTATTGTATTTATTATTTAAGAAATCAGTAATTTCAATTTCATCATTAGTGACATTTCTATTTTCCCAGTACAAATAATTAGAATTATCATTAAACAGCTCACAACCGTTAACGCACTTTGTTTTATTAAATTTTTTTATAAACATTAATTATTTTTTAAATTTGATGTCCTCATATATTGTGTTGATTTTTAAATAAAACTTAAAAATATTATCTTTTTTGTTAATGGGGACTCTTGGAAGTTTACAATTATTAAATTTATTGAAAATATATCTTGATCTATTAGTGGTAACAGCAAAGTTATAATTATCTTTTACTATATTAAAACATTCATCATCAAAAGAACCAAAAGGATAAGAAAATGTTTTAACGTCTAGTTTGAAAACTTCATTAAAGTATTTTTTGGGATTTATAATTTGTAATTTTTTTTCATTACAATCAAGATTTACAAGATTTTTGTGATCAGATGTGTGTGAGCCTACATCCATATTGTTATCAATCCATAACGAAATTTGATTAATATTCATCAAATTTAATTTTATAAATTCTTTTTTGTTTTCATCCCAAGCATTATATTTACCAATAAAATTTGAAACAAAAAAACATGTTGCTGTAAAATCATATTTTTTTAAAATTGGTAAAGCATTAAGAAAAACATCCTCATAACCGTCATCAAAAGTAATTATAAAAGTTTTCCTATCAGGAATGTTTGTTAATTTTTGTAAACTCATTGTTTTATATCCATTCTGACTCATAAATCGCATTTGTTTGTCAAAATTTTCAATTGAAACAGATAATGGATTGTTACCATCTGAAATGGAATGATACATTAAAATTGGAATTTTCATTTATTTACTACATTCATAGTACAAAATATCATTCAATTGGCCAATTTTTGGAATTTTTAGCTCATTTACTAAATTAAGATCATTGCGTGATAATACGCTAACCATTCCATCATAATATCTTGTGTGTCTTAATTTTCTTGAAGCTGTACCACTTTTTCCAACAAATATATAATCTTTACTTTTTGTTATGCCCCTAGTCCATACAGGGAGTTTTTTAATAACGGATAACTGATTTAAACTTACCAAGTTTCCGTCTTCTGACGCAGAAAAAAAATAATCATCACCAATTTTTTCTATATCATGTGTATGAAAAATATCTTTTAATTCAATAATTTTTCCAACATTAAATGCATCTAAATTATTATTGGTAATATTTTTAGCAATAATTTCTATAATTTGAGCATTTTTTAAGTTTTCTTTATTACCATTGTTTAATCCTATTAATATTCTATTTTTATCGACATAAATAGCGTTTACATGATTATAATTTTTTCTATCCGGTCCTATATCTATAAATGAATCAATTTTCTTAGTTTCACAATTATAAACTTGAACTCTGTTTTTACCAGTATCAGTTAAATAAATTTTTTTATTATGATAAAATATTTGATGAACGTCGTATATGTTTTTAATAGTCACGTTTTCAACAGACCTATTATTTATTGGGTCGTAAAAATGTAAAAGTAAGTCAGTAGATTTGTTATAAAATTTATCTATAGTAAAATTTTCACGGGACGCAGTAATAATTTGATTTTTGTTATTATCTAAACATATACCAAAAAAACCTTTACTTGGTTTTTTAAATAAACCTTTGCTCCAATTACCAATAATTTTTATTAAGATATTATCTTTAAGATTATATTTATATAATCCTTTGCTAGTCGTTAAGTATAAACACATTTTAAGAATTAATATTTTTAAATATAAGTGAAAATAAAAAAAAATTTAGAAAAATCAGATTAACACTTCTATAGTCATTTTCAATTATTTTAAGGTGTGATGAATATTTCTTTATATCGAAACTACCAAGTTCTTTCATTTTTTAACTTCCAATATCAACATATAAGATTTTTTATTATTCATTTAAAAATAATTTTTTATTTATATTCCCAGAAAAATCTTTTTTTTCTATTAATATCAAAAACTTTGTTAATCATATACTCAGAAACTATCTTTGAATTCATATGTTTGTGATATTTTTTCATACCTTTTTTTGCAATAAGGTTTCTTAATTTATCATCGTTTTTATATCTATTTATCTTTAATGATAAATCTTTAATATTTTTATAAAAAATAATTTCATTATTAGAAAAAATTTTATTAAGTTTAGTTTTAATGTCAACAAATGTTAAAATGCCATTACCAACTAGCTGAGCAATCCTATCACTTGAATAAAACTTTAATGAAGCACCTTGGCTTAAATTAAGAGCCATTTTACATTTTGAAAGTTCATTCTTAAAATTTTCTGCCCATATAGGTTGTTTTTTATCTATCCCAAATATATGAAATTTAATTTCATTATTAAATTTAATCAACATACGTAATAAACTCTCTCTTTTGTCAGATTTGCCTAATTTTAATGTGCCCCTATGAACTCCGTGCGAAAGTGCGAAAAATAAATCATGTTTAAAAATTTTTTTATTATATATATTTAGATTTTCAAAAGTCTCGTCTACTGGATTAGGGATAAATAATACATTATTTTTACTAAAAGATTTGATTGCAGAAGGATGTGTGGTGCAAAAACTTACATCAACATACCTAAATTTTTTAGAAAATCTATCCTTATTCATTCGCCATTCATTATCATCCATTTTATCCAGAAACCATTGGCATATTTTTATATTTGGGTAAAATTTTTTAATAGTTTTTAAGGTTGTATTCTGAATTTGGTCTGCATGACCAAGCATAAGTAAATTTGGATTATAATTTGATATTATTTCTAATAACTTATTGTTAAGTGATTTTGATCCAGTTAAGTCACTTATTTTTCTTTCACGGCTAATTGTATCTCTATCACTTAAAGTCTGAACAGTATGACCAAGTTTTATAAGTCCATTATTTATTCTTCGACCTGTATTATAAAAAAGTCTGCCATTATGACGTTCATTTAAATTTGTAACATGTAAAATTCTAAATTTACTTCTTTTAATATAGGTTTTATTTTTTGTTATTTTTTCTCTATAATTATCAATCTGTTTTGAAGTGTATATATTATCTAGATAAAAATTTTGAAGTGAATTCTTTTGAATTCTTTTTAGTTTAGTCTTATCAATTATTAACTCTTTAATATTTTCATATATTTCTTCAACATTAAGATTTTTTAAAATTATACCATCCGTTATAGTCTCTGGTAATCCCCCTTTATTGCTAACAATTACAGCACAACCCCTACTGCTGGCCTCCAAACTTGATCTGCCAAATGGCTCATCCCATCTGGAACAAGCAACAGCGATAGAACTTATCTTAAAAGATTTCAAAATTTTATCATTAGACTCATAGCCATTTTGCAATAATCTTTCATGTTGAAATAGAATTTCTTCCCTAGGTTCGTCTCCATATACTAAAACTTTCCAGTCTTTAAATTCATTAAGAATTTTAATTGCAGCTTTACCAAACAAATCATAACCTTTCGATCTATTAAGTTTACCAACAAACATAATTATCTTTTTTTTACTATCTAAATTTACTGGTGATTTAGATGTTGATTGATTAATAATTTCTATTTTTTCAGAATTTAAATAAAATTTATCTATCTCGTTGAAAAATCTATTTTTTGTCCATTCGCTATTAAAAATAATTTTGCTACAAAAATGTAAAATAAACAATCTTTCTGAAATACTTTTTGAACCATTCATAGATAAGGGATCGTTATGAAAATAAAATACGATTTTAGGCTCAAATGTATCTTTAAAATATTTAAGATAATTAGGTCTGTTGTGTATTTCAATTATATTAGAATTTCTTTTTTTTTCAATTTTTAAGAAATTATTTACATATGTTTTAGATGAGCTTTGAAATAAGCTTTTTTTGAATGATAAATTTACATAATTTTTTGATAATAAATTTGAATAATTAGTATTTCCATAAACTTTTATATCATTCTTAAATCTACTATATTTATTAACACCATTAATAAATATTGAAACTGCCCCAGCATAATCTTTTGAGAAATTTTCTTTGTAAGGTAGCAGAATTGAAATCTTCATTAATTTTTTTCTAGAAACTTTTTTTTTAATAAATTACGTTTTTTATAATTTTTTTTTAATAAATATTCATTCTTCATAGCTAGTGATTTTGAGTTGTAACATCTTTTATAGATAAGTGTCCACTTTCTACCTTTTGTAAATTTTGCACCTCTTGATGTATTATGAAGAGCCAACCTATTTTCTATGTCGCTTGTATAGCCAACATAAGAAGTGGTTCTATTTGTATTAACATTTATTAACAAGTAGACAAAAAATTTCATTTATGGCGGTCCCTGGGGGAATCGAACCCCCCTTTGCAGGATGAAAACCAGCTGTCCTAACCGATAGACGAAGGGACCATTGGTGGGTCTTTTATTTTAAAAGTTACTATAATTCAAGACTTATTAGGTTGTAGAATTAAATCTTTAATGTTTAATTGGATTGTTTTTTTATTATTCCAAATATTTTCATGAATTTGAGCAATAATATTTATCTTTTTTTTATGGGACAGCATATAATTTGCAATATTTGTATTTAAACAGTTATAACATATTGCTTTCACTGATGAACCTCTATCTGGTTTTATTATAGCGGATATATGCTTATTATTAATTACTTCAAATTTAATAATTCTAACATTTTTAATAAGAAAAGTTGGTAAAAAATTAAAATTACCAAAAGGTCCTAGTTTGTTTAGTTCGTTTATAAATTTTATATTAATTGCAAAGTTAGACAGCTCCATATCATAATTGTCTGAGCTATATTTTTTTGAATTTTTTTTAGAGTAATCTTTTTGGATAAATTCATCTAAAATTTCAAGATTTTCTTTTTTAAGAGTAAAACCAGCTGCCATATTGTGTCCACCACCCTTTTCAATAATATGATTATCAATTAATGATTTTATTAAATCACCAATATTATATTTTGGGGTAGATCTGGCTGAAGCTTTAAGAGTATTATTAGCTTTTGTGATAATAATTGATGGTTTATTAAAATAATCTTTTAATCTTGAGGCTATAATACCAATCAAACCCTCATTTAAATTATTTTTATAGTAAATTATGACGTCCTTATTTTCTTTTTGGATTTTATCAAAATCTATTTCATTTAGAATATTTTGTTCTATAATTTTTCTTTTATTGTTAAGTTTGATTAACTTATTGGATCTATCTTTAATAATTTCAGGATTATCAGAGGACAATAACTCAACGCTATATTTAGAGTGGTTAAGCCTACCACCAGAATTAATTATTGGTCCTATTAGAAATCCTAAATCCTCAACAGTAATTTTTTTTTTTAAATCATATTGTTTAAATATACAACTTAACGCTAGATTATTTTTTAAATTAAAGTCATAAATTGCATTACGTGCTAAAATTTTATTAATTTTCCTTAATGGCATTACATCACATATAGTAGCAAGTAACACATATATTAGAAAATTAGATAATTTATAATTTGATTTACTTTTTTTAATTAAGATGTCTATAAAAAAATAAGTTAAAGCAGTAGCGCACAATAGAGAGCTTTCTTTCTTATTTTTATCTTTTTTAGGATTTATAATAGCATCTGATACTGGATATGGTTTATATATTTCATGATGATCAATAATTATAGATTTAATATTTTTTTGTTTTAAATAGTCAATCGCATCATTTGAGGTTGAGCCACAATCAACCATTATTATCAATTTAGGTTTCTTTAGAATTAATTTTTGAAAAAGTTTTTTGCTAGCTCCATAACCATCATTGACTTTATCAGGAATATAAAAAAAGTGTTTTTGATTAATGTGATTAAAATATCTAACTAATAATGATGTTGCGCACGCTCCATCGACATCATAATCACCCAAAATACAAATATTTTCATTATTTTTGATGGAATTTAAAAGAATTAAAGATGCTTTTTGATAATCATAATCATTTTTTAATATATTTGTTAATACTTGACTATTGCTGATTCCATGTATTTCTGAATTATCATAATTTCTTGAAATGATTAACTGTGATATAATATTACTAAATCCGAAATCTTGCTTAACTTTTTCAACTAAATTTTTATTAACTTTTTGCTGTACCCAAGTTTTTCCAGAAACAGAAATCATTCATTTGTAAAATTAACACTTTTAACTATTTCTCTAAAATTACTATTTTTATGAGTAACCAGAGTTTCGCTAAAATATTTGTTTCTCTCAACAACAATTCCTTTTAACACTTCACTATTAGTTATTCCTGATGCACAAAAAAGAGAATCTCCTTTAACAATTTCGTTTAATTCATATTTTTTGTTTAAATCTGTTATACCCATCGATTTGGCTTCAATTATATCTTTTTCATTATCAAAAATAAATCTTCCTTGAAAATGACAATTATATGAATCAAGTGCACATGCAGCAAGAACACCCTCTGGTCCACCACCAATACCTAAAAACATGTCTACTTTATATTTTGGATCCGAAACATATAGTGCCCCAAGTACATCACCATCCGTTATAAGTTTAATATTTACATTTAAATCTTTTAACTTATCAATAATAATCTTATGTCTAGGTCTATCCAATATACAAACAGTTATTGAAGAAAAATCTTTGCTCTTATATTCAGATAAATTTTTAATATTTTTTTCTAAAGGAAAATCTAAATCAATTAAACCTTTGTCAATTTTTCCAGTCGCAATTTTATTCATGTAAGTTTCTGGTGCATTAAATAAATTACCTTTTTCTCCAATTGCTAATACAGCAATCCCACCAGGTAAATTATTAGCTACAAAATTCGTTCCCTCAACAGGATCCACGGCAATATCAAAATCTGGGCCTTTTTTTGTACCTAAAAATTCTCCAGTATAGAGTAGTGGAGCTTCATCTAAAGTTCCCTCACCTATTACAACCTGTCCATTCATATTGATTTTATTTAGTTCTGATCTCATGGAGTCAACGGCCGCTTGATCAGCAGCAATTTTATCTTTCTTACCTGTCAAATATGAAGCTGCAAGAGCTGCTTTAGATGTAACGTTACAAAATTGATCAATAAATTTTTTATCAATAGCCATTAAATTTTTTCATCAATAAATTCATCTTGATTTATCTTTGACTCAAATTCTCTTAAACGTTTATAAACACTAGCCAATTCAATTATTGTAGGCCAAGCTTTAAGTATATATTGCATAGAACCCTCTACTCTTCCAAAAGCTCTGATTATTTGTTGCATTACACCAAGTGTAACAGCACCAGCTACAATTGCTGGAGCTAAGAACACATACGCCGATAGTACATTCGCTTGCAAATAAGCAATACGACCAATATTAAAATATAAATATCTAATGTAACTTAAAAAATGTATTTCTCTTACACCATTAAAAAGTTCTTCGATTGATTTTGGTCTTACAGTTCCATCATCTTCGGCTACAACTAAAATTTTTCTATATGCTGCCTCTTTTTTTTGAAGATCATACTCAACACCAACTAATCTTAAAATTAAGCCTAGTATAATCAAAAATATAGTTCCTCCAACAGACCAAATTAAAGCTCCAACAATTAATCCATAGTCCCAATCACCAAAAAAGAAAATTGGAATACTTACACTTAAACCAAATAAAATTGGCATAAATTCAATTAAAATCATTAAAGCTTCAATCAAACTAGTACCTAATGTTTCCATTATTCTAGAAAATTTTATTGTATCTTCTTGAACCCTTTGAGACGCACCTTCGATTTTACGCGCTCTATCATAAACGCTGTGATACCATTCAACCATTGCAGCTCTCCACCTAAAAAGATAATGGGATGTAAAAAAACTTACAACAACAGCAACACCAACATAAACTGCTGCTAGAGTAATAAACGATAAAAGACTGGACCAATATTCCTCTATGGTAATAGCATTTGGTTCGCCAAGTGCTTTTTGAATCATGTCGTAAAACTGACCAAACCATTTATTTATTTTAACATCAATTTTAACTTGGATCCAAAGAGAGGATAAAATTATTATTGATCCTAACCATGACCACATAAACCATTTTTTTAATTTAAAAAATCTAAACATTTATTTATTATTTTAAAAAATTATCTGCGTATGATTTTTTTACAGTTTTTCTTTTCTTGGGTTCAATTAAATCAAAATTAATTTTTCTTTTTTTTGCATAATTAACAGCTAATTCTTTAGATGAAAATTCTAATTTAAGTTCAGACAATGTATCTGAAGAACTTTCCCAGCCCATTAAAGGATTTTTAGTTGGATCTTTAGTAATAAACTCTAGTATCCATTTATTATTCTTAGCAGTTCCCGACTGCATAGGGCTTTTGTTTGGAATATAAATTATAGCTTTATTCATCATAGATGGTCGGAGTGGCAGGATTCGAACCTGCGACCCTCTGGTCCCAAACCAGATGCGCTACCAGGCTGCGCTACACTCCGATCCGTGTACTATTACAGTACATTTTAATTATTTAAAAGGATAAAGATAAGCAAATTGAAGGTAATTTTAATAGAATCTGATATATAAAAATTATGATTATTGAGTGCATAAATTGTAATAAAAAATTTAATGTAAATGACAAGCTAATTCCAGTAGATGGGAGGCAAATAAAATGTGGATCTTGCAATCATAGCTGGCACTTTATAATTGAAAAACCTTTAGAAGAAACCACTATTATTAAAAATGAAGATATAATACGTGATCAGTCAGAAAACAAAAAAAATTTTGAACTTCCTATAAAGATTAAAAGAAATAAGATTAATGATAAAAATAAAACATTAAAAAATGATTCAAATTTTCTAAATGATAGTAAAAATCAAAGATCAAATAATTTTTTTTCATATTTATTAGTTTTTATCATTTCGCTTATTGCACTAATTATTGTCGTGGATACACTAAAAACACCACTTATTAACCTCTTTCCTGGTTTAGAAATTATTTTATTTAATCTTTTTGAAACATTGAAAGATGTAAAATTATTTATTATTGATCTAACATAAGATTTTATGATTAATTATTTATCTCAGCCATTTAAATGGTTTTTTAAACTCGAAGCTGCAAGTGGATTAATTTTGTTAATTGCAGCTATATTGGCATTAATAATTAGTAACAGTGGTTTCAGTTATCTATATTTTCATAGTCTTGAAAAATATTTATTTATTGGTGTTAATGAATTCGGATTAAAACTTAGTGTTCATCACTGGATTAATGATGCTTTGATGGCAATATTTTTCTTTTT
The DNA here is from genome assembly GCF_051200975.1 of Candidatus Pelagibacter bacterium nBUS_25. Classification (NCBI taxonomy): domain Bacteria; kingdom Pseudomonadati; phylum Pseudomonadota; class Alphaproteobacteria; order Candidatus Pelagibacterales; family Candidatus Pelagibacteraceae; genus Candidatus Pelagibacter; species Candidatus Pelagibacter bacterium nBUS_25. The sequence continues at coordinate 607,221 of NZ_CP172846.1, forward strand.
TGTCACTTTGGAAATTAAAAGAGAATTTATCCAAGGTGAGTTATCAAATATTAAACAAGCTCTACTTCCTATAATTGCAGCAGTTGGTGGCATGTTAGTACCTGCTCTTTTTTATGTTTTTATCAATTGGGGAAATTCAGAAACTATGAATGGTTGGGCAATACCATCAGCAACTGATATAGCCTTTTCATTGGGGATTTTGTCATTATTAGGATCAAGGGTCCCAATATCATTAAAAGTTTTTCTAACTGCTTTAGCGATAATTGATGACCTTGGTGCTATTTTAATTATCGCATTCTTTTATTCTGGAGATTTAAGCATCCCATATCTTAGTCTTATTTTATTAAGTTATATTTTACTTTTAATTCTAAATAAATTTTCTGTAAAAATCTTTATCCCATATCTGATTATTGGATTGTTTATGTGGTTTTTTACTTATAAATCTGGAATACATGCTACGATTGCTGGTGTTTTGTTGGCTACTACAATTCCTCACAGAATAAAAGATAAGGATTTTTCTCTACTTGTAAAAATAGAACATGCAATTTCACCATATGTTGCATTTATGATAATGCCTCTTTTCGCATTTGCGAATGCTGGTGTAAACTTAGAAGGCTTGTCTTTATCTAGCTTACTGGCCCCAGTTCCACTTGGTATTTTATGTGGACTATTCTTTGGTAAACAAATTGGCGTTTTATTATTTTCTTATATTTCAATAAAATTAAAGTTCGCTGAGGCACCTAATAATTCTAATTGGTTAAGTTTATATGGAGTTTCAATTTTAACAGGAATTGGATTTACGATGAGTTTATTTGTCGGTAATTTAGCATTTATAGATAACACCCAGTATATTGATGGTGTTAAAATAGGAGTATTAACAGGATCATTGTTGTCTACTATATTTGGATATTTATTGTTATTAATTTCGGCAAAAAAAGTAAATGTTTAAAAAAAAACTTATTGTTTATATAATAATTTTAATGTTTTCTTTTTTTACTAAAACTATGTCAGATAATTCAAAAACTTTTTTTGATTTTAAGATTAATTCTATAAATGGCGATGAGCTAGATCTGTCGAGTTTTAATGGCAAAACTGTACTGTTGGTAAATGTTGCTAGTAAATGTGGATTTACAAAACAATACAACGATCTTCAAAAATTATATGACGATTATAAGGATAAGGGGCTAATCGTAATTGGTGTTCCTACAAATCAATTTGGTGGCCAAGAACCTGGATCAGAAACAGAGATTAAAAATTTTTGTGAAACTAATTTCAATATTACATTTCCAATGACCAGCAAGTATGATGTCAAAGGAGATAATGCTCATCCAATATATATATGGGCAAAAGATTCATTTGGTAAATCAACAGTACCTAAATGGAATTTTCATAAAATTTTGATAAATAAAGAGGGTAAAATTGATGATACTTTTGCATCTTTTACTGGGCCAACGTCTAAAAAAATTATAAATAAGTTAGATCAAATTTTATAAGTTTACTGTCAATCCATCATAAGCTGGAATAATATTTTTAGGTAATTTTTTTTTAATTACCTCGTAGTCTATATCGGTATGAAGATTAGTTAAGATGGCCTTTTTTGGAGAAAATCTATTTATCATTTCTAAAGATTTTTCAAAATTAAAATGTGCAGGATGATTTCTGTACCAGAGACAATCAATAATCAGATATTTGAGATTTTTGAAATATCTATAATCTTTTTCAAATATTTTACTTACATCACTTATATAAGCTAATTTTTTATCTACAATATAGCATATAGAGTAAACATTACCGTGTTGAACTTTAATAGGTTTAACCAAGATATCTTTATCTTTATTTTTAATAAATAAAACTTTATTAATGTTATTTAATTTAAGTGTTGCAGGATATTCTCTGTTATATGTGTCAAAGCAATAAGAAAATGTTTTTTTAAGATATTTAGATGTTGAGTTGTCAGCAAAAACATTAATTGGTTTTTTATTTCTTATAAAGAAAGATCTTAAATCATTTATACCGTGTGTTTGATCTGCATGTATGTGGGAGTAAAAAACTTTATCAATTTTTTTTATTTTTTGACTTAACATTTGATTACGTAGGTCAGGAGAGGTATCAATTAAAATATTTTCTTGATCTGTTTTTATTAAAGCGGAACATCTTGTTCTATAGTTTTTTTTATTTTTAGGATCACAATTACCAAAATAGCCATCTGGACGAGGTACACCCATCGAACTTCCACATCCAAGAATTACAAACTTCATAATATTTAATTAAAAAAAAGTTTATTAAAATTGTTAGTAGTAGAACTTATCAAATCAGATTTAGAAATATTTTTTATATCTGCTAATTTTTGAGCAGTATAATCAATAAAAGATGGTTCATTTTTTTTACCTCTATTAGGAACGGGTGCTAAAAAAGGGCTATCTGTTTCTATCAAAATATTATCCAAAGGTAAAAATTTAAATGTTTCTTGTAAATCTAGTGAATTTTTAAAAGTTATAATACCACTGGCAGAAAAAAAGGCATTGAGGGTCAAAAGTTTTTTTGCAAAATCTTTACTACCGGTAAAACAATGCATTAATATTTTCAGGTTTTGATCTTTATAATTGTTCAGTAAATTAAAAGTTTCATCCTCAGCGTCTCTAGAGTGAACAATTAATGGAGTATTTGTTATTATGGATGCCTCAATATGTTCTTTAAAGCTAATTATTTGATCATCTTTATCACTATTATTGTAATAAAAATCTAAACCAGTTTCCCCAATTCCAATTATTTTTGCATTATCATTAAGATTTTTTACAATAAAATCTGAGGTAATTTTATTGTCAGCTGTTTCATGTGGATGAATACCTATTGTACCATAAATCATTTCATCCTCTTCTATAATCTTCTTAATTCGATCAAAGCTTTTATATGAAGTTGAAATTGTTAATAGTTTCTTTATACCCACTTCTTTTGAACGCTTAATTACGTTGCTTAAATCACTTAATAAAGGCTCATGATCTAAATGACAGTGTGAATCAATCATTATATTTATCTATCTTTTTAAAAAGAATATCTATTTTATTTATTTTACTTCCATTTGTTAAGAATTCATTATTTTCAATGGACGTTAAATTAATATCATCTTCATTAAGTTTAAAAATCTTTAGAGCCTTGACCGCTGATTGAGGAATTATTGGATAAAGTAAAAAGCTAATTTTTCTTACAATTTCTAAGGTTGAATAAACTATTGTATTCAATCTAATTGGATCTTCTTTTTTTTTCCATGGTTCTTGATCGTTAAAATATTTATTAGCTTCAAATAAAGAGTTTATAATAAAATTTATGTAAAAATTAATATCCTGATTATCAATTTTCTCTCTTATTATTGGTAAATTATCTTTATATTTATTCAAAATTACTAAATCTTCATCTGTAAATTTGATATTCTTTGGGACTTCGCTATTACAATTCTTAATAGCAAATGCTGTAACACGTTGACATAAATTTCCGAAATTATTAGCAAGGTCACTGTTTATGCAATCTTCAAGTCTTTCTTGTGATATGTTACCATCGTTTCCAAAAGATACTTCTTTAATTAGATAATATCTTAATGGATCTAGACCATATTCGTTAATAATTTCAATCGGATCTAAAATATTTCCTTTTGATTTAGACATTTTTTCATCACCAGAAAGGATCCAGCCATGACCATAAACTCTTAAGGGTAATTCTATTTTAGCAGCTAAAAGAAAGGCTGGCCAATATATTGCATGAAACCTTAAAATATCTTTGCCAATTAAATGTATTGATGCTGGCCAAAAATTTTTAAACAATTTATCATTGGTGTCAGGATAATTTAATGCGCTTATATAATTTGTTAGTGCGTCGAGCCATACGTAAATAACATGATCCTTATTATTAGGTACTTTTATTCCCCATGAAAAACTTTTTCTACTAACTGATAAATCTTTTAATCCACTTTTAACAAAACTTATAACCTCATTTTTTCTGGACTCTGGTGCAATAAAATTTGGGTGAGATTCATAATACTCAAGAAGTGGTTTTTCCCATTTTGATAACCTGAAAAAATATGACTTTTCCTCAATCCATTCAACAGGTGATTTTGAAGAAATAGATCTTTTAATACCGTCTATTTCTTCTATTTCATCTTCATTGTAAAAAGCTTCATCTGATACAGAATACCAACCAGAGTATTTTGATAAATAAATATCATCATTTTTTTCAAGTTCATTCCACAAATATTGCACTGTTTTTTTATGTCTATCTTCAGTAGTTCTTATAAAATCTGTATTTGTTAAATTTAGTGTGTGTGAAAGATCTCTAAATGTTTGACTAATTTCATTGCAAAATTCCAAAGGGTCAATATTTTGCTTTTCTGCTGAACGTTGTATTTTTAATCCATGCTCGTCAGTCCCAGTTAAAAATTGAACATCAAAACCATCCATTCTTTTAAATCTAGCAAAAAAATCAGCTATTATACTTGAATAAGCGTGACCCATATGAGGATTGGCTGAAGGATAATAAATTGGTGTGGTGATATAAAACTTTTTATCCATTTAAAACTCTATCTTCAAATTCCATTAATATACTTTCATCATCTAAATTAAAAATTTTTGTATCGTTAATTTTATTTAAAAAATATTTTTGTTTGTTCAGTAATTTAATATTCTTAACTGATATATTATTTCTAAAATAGATCTCTATTAAAAAGTATAATAAATTTTTAATAAATTGGTCTTTTTTATATTTTTTTTCTATTATAACTTTTTTTATAAAGTCTTTTAAATTAATATCTTTTAAATTAATATCATTTTGATTGGAAAAATTTATTAAATTTAATATTGTTCCTGGTGTACTGTAACCATTTATCATTTCTTCATTAATTGAATTCCTATAATCTGCCTCTAAAATTTTGTTAGTGATATCAAATGATTGGTTAGATGTAAGATGAATTTTATAATTAAGACATCTAGATTTAAGAGTAGGTAGAATTTTTTTGTTATTATTGATTAATATAAAATAGATATTATCATTTGGTTCCTCTAATACTTTCAATAAAGCATTAACAGAATTAATATTTAAAAGCTCAATATTATCTATAAGTACAAGCCTGGGTTTTAAATTAAAAGAAGATTTGTTTAGAGTTAAAATTAAATGTCTAATTTGGTTTATATCAATACTTTTTTTATCTTCATTGATATCAATTGAAATAAAGTTTGGATTAGATTTATTTGAAATTAATTTATATGATTTATTATCTGGGTTAATTTTAAAGTTTTTAACATCATATGTAAAATCCTCATCATACGACAAAATGTAATTAACAATGTGATATGCTAGAGTAGATTTCCCTATCCCCTTTTCACCGGATAATAATATTTTATTGGGTAGTTTTTTATTAATATAAAGTTTTTTAAAATTCATAAATTCAGAATGATGACCAAATAGGTTTAATTGATTTGATGGATTCAAGTTCATTTAATTAATTTATCAATTTTATTCAAAATTAATGCTTGATTATGTTCTATGTTTAAATTTGAATTAATTAGTTGATACTTTTTTTTTTTATTTTTGATAATTTTAAAAATCCATTTTGAACCTTTTTATAAAATGATATATCAAATTTATCATATCTGTTTAGTGATTTTCTCATTTTTAATCTTTCCTTTAAATTCTTTTGATTAACTGTATTTAAAAATGTAAAACTAATGTCAATATTTTTCAGCAAATACTTGTTTAAAGTTTTAATTAAATTAATATCAACACCCATTCCATAGTGTTGATAAGCTATTGTTGAGTCAGTAAATCTATCAATAAGTATTATTTTTTTATTAAATGATTTTTTTATAATATCTATATTTTCACTTCTTGCAGCCATATATAGTAATAAGTCAGTGTTTTTATTAAAATTTGATTTGTTATTTAAAATCAATTTTCTAATCTTTTCTGAATTTGGATTGCCACCAGGCTCTCTTATTTTTATATGACTAATTTTTTTTTTGTTAAGATACCTGGAAACGACAGAAATATGGTGACTTTTTCCACTTCCTTCTATTCCTTCAAAAACTATGATTGGTTTTTTAGACATCGCCCCAAATGAGATAATTAAGTGATTTTAATAATCTAGATACAAAATTTACTTGTTTAACTTCTTTTGAAGCCAGTAAATCGTATTCACCAACTAACTCATCATCATAAACAACTTTCAAAACAGCAACTTTTTCATCTTTTTTAATTGGAGCTTCTACAGGTTCTTCATATTTGATAGAAACTTTTAAAAGTTTTTTTTTAGCTTTTTTAATAGTTTTGTAGATGTCTTGTTTGGTATAGACATCAACTCTATCATCTTTTCCAAGCCATACATTTATTTTTTCAAATGGTTCATTAGCTTTAGAAATCTTGACAAGATCAAAATTAGTAAGACCGTAAGTAAGTAATTTTGAACTTTCCCTTGATCTAGCATTTTTCGAATTAAATCCACTACCAACGGCAATTAATCTTCTGCCATTTCTAATGATTGATGAAGCTAAAGAGTATTTTTCAACTGCTAAATATCCAGTCTTAATACCATCTGCACCTAAGTTTTTATATAAAAGAGGATTTCTATTACCTTGTGTTATAGGGTCACCTCCTGTTCTATTCCAAGTAAATTTTTTTTCAGAAAAAATCTGATAGAATTTAGGATGTTTATCAATTAAATATTTAGACATTTTTAAAATATCTCTGACAGTTGAATAATTGTCTGGGTTATTTATACCTGACGAATTTGCAAAATTAGTATTTTCCATCCCTATTTCTTTAGCTTTTGCAGTCATTAAAATTGCAAATTCTTCTTCAGTGCCAGCAATACCTTCTGCCAATGCTATACAAGCATCATTTCCAGAAGCAATTATTATCCCTTTTAATAAATTCTCTACAGATACCTGGTCTCCTACCATAATAAACATAGATGAATACCCCGAGGTTGATAAACGCCATGCTTTTTCAGAAATTATAAATTTTTCATCTAATTTTAAATCACCTGATTTAATTAAATCAAATGCAATTATTGATGTCATAATTTTAGTCATTGAAGCTGGATATATTGAGATGTCAGCTTCTTTCTCATAAAGAATTTCACCTGAATAATAATCTTGTAATATTGCAGTTCTAGCTTTTACATCAACATTAGCAGTAGTTAGTTCAGCGTAATAAAAACTAACAAATAGTATTAAAAATAATTTCTTAAACATCTTTTAAAATTTCTATATTTTCAAAATTTAACAACTTAATTTTATTAAATAAGTCTTTAAGTTTTTTTATATCACTAAATGGTCCTATTAATACCCTATATTTAGTATTTGATATTGTTTTAATAATAATAGGGTTCTTAATATTTGTTTCCTTAGTAATTCTATCTGACATATTGATAGCAGAGTCTTTATAATAAAAATCAGCAATCTTTATTGAGTATTTAAAAATTTTGTCTTTTGAAATATCTTCTTTTTGAAAGCTAGAATTACCTAAATTATCAATTTGAATACCATCAACAGGAGCTTTTTGTGCAACATATTTTTCTTCTTTAAAAGTTTTAGCTTTTTTTGCAACAAATGTAGAGTTTTGTGAAATTAAAACTAGATCAATATAAGGATCTTTTAAATCTAACGATAATTCCTCTGCTATTCTTAATGTTATGACACAATTATAGAAATCAGAAAATTTTGCTTTATTTGAAATAACTTTCGCAATTATTGTTTTTTTGTTAGTGGGATTTGTGATCTTAACAAAAGAATTTTTTTTCAAATTTTTATGAAAAATTAATAGAGATCTATTGTCAATTTTTTTTGTAATTTTTTTTTTTTCTTTTAAATTAGCGTCATAAACTAAAGCAAAACCAGAGTTTTTATATTTATTTGACATTTCATAATTAAGTATTTTTTTATTGAGATTTTTTTGTTCACAACCAGCCAAGAAAATAATAGCAATAATTATTAATAAGGTTTTATAATTCATCATTAAATTTATCTTTAAGTGTACATACAGCCAATGAAAACCTTAAGGATCTATTCCATTTTAAAATAATTTCATAATTGTCAAAAACTACATAGGCAGGGCTTAAATTTTCTGCATCCGGTATAATATCTTTATCAGGTGTGATTAGTGATACTTCAAGGTTGTCAAATTTTTTGTCCAAAATATCACTATTAATAATATATTTCCTAAAATATTTTAATTTTTTCTTGTTATGAAGTTTTTTTGCAGAAACATTTAAATATTTTTTTGGTATAGTTGGTGATAAATCAATTTTATAAAAACATGGCTGATCATCATTCCATCCTATTTTACTTAAATAGTTAGCTGCTGATGCATATGCGTCTTTATTGTTTTTTAGGTCGATATAACTATTTTTATCAAAATCTATTGCGTAATTTTTCATTGTTGATGGCATAAATTGAAAATAACCAAATGCTCCAGCCCAAGATCCATATAATGTTTTATAATCAATTTGATTATTTTCTATTAGTTTTAGTAATATTAATAATTCATTTGTAAAAAACTCAGACCTGCGCTGATCATAACTTAATGTAGCTAATGAAGATAATATGTCCATTTTACCAACATAAGTTCCAAAATTGGTTTCTATACCCATTAAAGCTAATAGAAGTTCTTTTTCTATTTTATATTGATCCTCAATTGTATTAATCAAATTAAAGTTTTTTTTATAGAAATTTACACCTTTAGAGACTTTTTTTGATGATGTTCTTTTTCCAATATAAGTTTTGGTATCCTCATAAAATTCTGGTTGATATCTGTCATATTTAATAACATTTGGTAAAAATTTTACATTAGCCATAGCTATGTCAAAAGTTTTTTCTGAGATATCATTTTTCAAAGCAGTTTTTTTAAAATTTTCCTTCCAAGTAAGAAAACTACTTGGACTTTCTGAAAATGATGATGAGTAAATAAAAATTACAAAAACAAATATATAGTTAACTAGTTTCATATAAATCCTTCAAATATATAATTACAGCAATCCATATAAAAATAAAACTAACTAATTTTGCCATTGAAAATGGCTCGTCATAATAAAAATAACCAAGTAAAAATTGTAATGTAGGCGTTATATAAAAAATCATTCCTGTTGGTCCTAAGCCACACAATTCCACACCTCTGACATACAGAAATAATGGTATTACAGTCATAGGACCAGCTAAAAAAATAAACAACATCATAGGTGGGTTTGATAATTGAAAATCATTATGTCCATATAAAGTTATCAAATAAAAAGCTATTAGAGCAAATGGTAAAATATAAAGACTTTCAATCAATAGACCTATATCTGTATCAATATTAATTTTTTTTCTTACTAAATTGTAAAATCCCCAGCTTAATGCAACTATGATGCCAACCCAAGGAAGAGATTTGAAACTCATTAATAATAAATATAAAATTGAAATAATTACTAATATAATTGATAAAATTCTTTGTTTGTTTAGTTTTTCATTAAAAAAAATGTAACCAAGCATAACACTTAAGATCGGCATCATAAAATACCCAAAGCTTGCATCAATTATTCTGTTGGTTGCTATAGCGTAGATCCAAACAGCCCAATTAATAAAAATAAGAAAACCTGACAAGAAAAGATAAATTAAATTTTTTTTATTTTTAATAATTGTAAAAAAAATATGCCATTTTGAAAAAAAGAAAGTTGTAATTATTAAAGTAAATGTAGTCCATAAGCATCGGTGAACAACCAATTCTATGTGACCAATAAACGTGATATATTTAAAATAAAGAACACCAAAAAAACCCCACCAAAAAGAACCGGATCCCGCTAAGAACAGTCCTTTGTTAAATTCTTTATTCATAGAAATTAAACTGATTTGTTATAAATAGCTTCTTTAGACTATTTTATAGTTGAATTAAATAATTATAATAATAAAACAATGCTCACGGAGAGATGGCAGAGTGGTTGAATGCACCGGTCTTGAAAACCGGCAAAGGGGCAACTCTTTCCTGAGTTCGAATCTCAGTCTCTCCGCCACTTTTTTTATTCACTGTATTTAAAATTTTTGTACAAAAGGTTGATTTTGTTATCTTTAAATTTAAAATCTGTTACTAAACCATTGAAGAAGTTATAAAGATTAGCGTCATCTATATCTAATAACTTTTCTAAATCAGCAAGATCTTCATTATTCAATTCATCAATATATTTTTTTGTAAAGGCGCCTAAGAGTTTATCCATTTCTTTTGTGCCACGATAATTTGAGCGGTAAATAATTTTTTTTTTTAATTGATCTATATTGAGTGTCATTAATATAATATATTATTAGTTTATGGCTAATAAAAGTAATTATGAGTACTTATTATCAGATTTAACCAAGCTTAATGGTGTTGGTATTAAAACAACTAATTTATTAAAAAGAAAAAAAATTAATAATATTTTTGATTTATTATGGAAGTTACCAAAATCATATACTGATAGAACCTTATCAACAAAAATAAAAGATTTAAGGATTGGAGAAAATCAAACAATAACTATAATTCCTAAAAAATATCTGTTTCCACGTGTTAGAAATTTACCTAACAGAGTGTCATGTTTTGATGAATCTGGTGAAATTGATTGCATCTTTTTTAATAGTTATGAGGGCTATGTAAGAAAAATTCTTCCACTTGGAAAAGAAATTACTGTAAGTGGAAAAATTGGTTTTTATAGAAATAAATATCAACTTACTAATCCTAAATATGTTTCTGAAGACTCTTCTTTAATAAAACAGAAACATAATACTTACTCACTGACAGAAGGCATCTCAGAAAAAATATATAATAAAATTATTAATCAAATAATAAACAATTTACCTATATTAAAAGAATGGCATTCAAAAAATATATTAGATAAATTTGATAACATTAATTGGAATGAAGCAATCATTGAATTACATAAATCAGAAAATATTGGAAAATATCAAGATAACTTTTATCAAAGATTAGCTTTTGATGAGATCTTTTCTACTTTTCTAGTGAATTCAGAAATTAGAAAAAAAATAAAGAAAATTAAAAAAAAAAGTAAAAGCTTAGATATAAAAAAACAAATAAACCTAATAAATAAATTAGAGTTTTCTCTTACCAATGATCAAAAAAAAACCTTAGAAGAAATTAATCAAGATCTTTCCTCGTCTAATAAAATGTTTAGACTTTTGCAAGGTGATGTAGGGAGTGGTAAAACAATTGTTTCATTAATCGCTGCATACAATACTGTAAATTCTGGTTTTCAAGTTGCGTTGATGGCCCCTACCGAAATTTTAGCACGCCAACATTATAATTTTGCAAAAAAATTATTTTCAAAAGAAATTAATATAGAATTAATTTCAGGTAAATCTGACTATAAAACTAAAAAAATTATATTAAATAAATTAGACAATAATAATATTGATATCATTTTTGGTACTCATGCAATTTTTCAAAAAAAAGTAAATTTTAAAAATTTAGGATTAATCATTATTGATGAGCAGCATAAATTTGGTGTTAACCAAAGAAAACGTTTGTCTGATAAAGGTGGCAAAAATTGCGATGTATTATTAATGACCGCCACACCAATACCGAGAACTTTAACAATGACCATGTATGGAGATATGGATCTTTCTATTATAAGAGAAAAGCCTAAATCAAGAAAACCCATTAAAACTTATAGTAAATTAGAAAGTAAAATTAATGATGTTATTAAATTTATTAAAAAAGAAATACAACTAGGCAATCAAATTTTTTGGGTTTGTCCTTTAATAGAAGAGTCAAAAAAAATAGACCACTCTTCAGCTGTTAAAAAGTTTGAATATTTAAATAAACTTTTTCCAAATCAAGTATCTCTACTTCATGGCAAGACTGATATAGAGGATAAGGAGATAATATTAGATGATTTTTTGAAAAAAAAATTTAAAATATTAGTATCCACAACGATTATTGAGGTTGGTATAGATTTTCCTAATGCAAACGTAATAATTATAGAAAATGCAAATAAATTTGGATTATCACAATTACATCAGCTTAGAGGTCGAGTTGGAAGAGGCAATAAAGACTCTGCCTGTATATTAATGTTCAAATCAAATTTAAGTGATAATGCAAAAAAAAGAATTAATATTCTAAAAGAGTCTAATGATGGTTTTTATATATCTGAAGAAGATATGAAAATTAGAGGTTTTGGTGATATATTGGGATTTAAGCAAAGTGGTATTAAAAATTTTAAATTAGCTGATCCAATACATAATAATGATCTTTTTCTATTGGCAGAAAAAGAGATTAAAAGAATAGAAAATAATAGTGAAGATATAGGTAGGTTTAAACCACTTATTAAATTATATGATAGAGCAGATGTTATAAATGATATTGCTTAAGATTCTTTTTTTGAAGTACCTGCAGAAACTATAAATTTAGAAGCCTCTTCGAAATTCATATCTAGAAAAATCACATCATCAATAGGAAACATTAATAAAAAACCACTTGTTGGGTTTGGTGTGGTTGGAACAAAAACATTGATGAGTTTTTTGTTAGTTTTATCTGACATTTCACCTTTATTCTCTTTAGTTGCAAAACCAACTGCCCAAACATCTTTTCTTGGGTATTCGACTAAAACAACACTTTTTTTGTCATCATCCTTTTTAGAAAAAGTTTCTGTCATTTGAACGATTGCTGAATAAACAGTTCTTAGAAAAGGAATTCTTTTAAATAAATCATCAATTAATCCAAGAATTTTTTTACCCAAGAAAGACAAAGATAGCCCGCCTACGATAGTTATTAATAGTATAGAAATCAAAATTTCTACGCCAGGGATGTCAAAAGGCAAATAGTGATTAGGATTAAGATTTTTAGGAATCAATTTTGAGGATACACCTATTAAGAATTTACTAAGATATATAGTAAATCCGATAGGAATTAATACAACTACGCCTGTAATAAAATAGTTCCTAATTTTTAATGATAAAGATTTTCTTTTAGATTTTTTATCCATACTTTAGTTAAAACTTGAATAAATTACAAAAACTATCGCAACAATAAATAATACTAATAAAATTTTATTATTAAGATTCATAATAAAATGATAATAACAACTATATATGAAAATGAATAGAAGAAAATTTTTGTCTTATGTTGGCTGCGGTTGCTGTGGCTTTATCATGCCCTCTTGTACAACTGCTCCGATTACTGAAAGAAAACAATTAAAAATTGTTTCTGAAGCAAGACTAAATGCCCAAGCAGCTCAAATATATGAAAAAGTCAAAGAAAAAGAAAAAATGAGTGATGACAAAAAAACATTAAATGAAATTAAAGAAATTGGAAAAAAAATGGAAGATTCAATTTCTGAATACTTTGATAGAGAAAATTTAGATGACCCAACTAGAGACTTTGATTGGGAATATATATTAATTGATAAAAAGAAAGTACGTAATGCGTGGTGCATGCCTGGAGGTAAGATAGCTGTTTATACAGGTATTCTAGATGCAACAAAAAATACTAATGGTTTAGCTGCTGTAATGGGTCATGAAATTGCCCATGCTGTTGCAAAACATTCTGTTGAAAGAGCTAGTAGAGGTACTTTGTTAAATGTAGGTACTAGAATTATTGATATAGCAAGTGGCGGTGTATTATCTGACATTAACAGAACAACGGGTCAAAATACGGTTGGATTATTAGCACAACTTGGAATTTTAAATCCTTTCAATAGAAAGCAAGAAAGTGAAGCAGATTATCTTGGAATGATATTTTCCTCACTATCAGGATACGATATTAGAGAAACTGTTAAAATTTGGGAACGAATGAAAGTTTTAAACAAAGGTAAAGAACCTCCTGAGTTTATGAGCACTCATCCATCATCAGATAATAGAATTCGTGACTTAAATGAAAAGATGAACGAAGTAATATTAGATTATCCACCAATTAAACACAGCTAAATTTTAGTAGTGACAATCCTTGATGGACTTAAATCTTTAATCAATTCCTAAAGGAAAATGACATAACTGAAAAATTTTGATTTTAAAAAAAATGCTGATTAAAGGTTGTATGAATATAAAAAGCCTAATGGTTTTGCGAAATTTTTGATTAAAAACTAAATCTTATAATTTCACATATTAAAAATTAAAAATTTTTTTAATTTATTATGTTTTTAATAAATATATGTAAGTACTTGTAGTATTTTTTTAGTTCTTTATTTTCATCAATCTCATCTTCATTAATGAAATCAGTTGCCTGAAAATTGATTAAGAAATATTGATGATTGGATAGATAAAATAAAGTTTAATTAAATCTAGCATATTTTATTACAGTAATTTTTATGTTTATTATTCTTTCAAACAAACTAAAAAAGACTCTGATATAAAGTGGATAATTAGTAAAATTTTAACAATAAAAAAAAATTATGGCAAAAATAACAATAAGCTATCTATATAATATTTTTGGTTCAAATATTCTAAAAATACTTAACAATGATGTAAAAAAAATTTTAGTATTTAGCCCTCAAAGAACTTTTTCTAATTACTTTGAAACACTTTTGGAAAAAAATTTCTTTATAGATTTTGAAAACACTACAAATGAAGTAAAAAATTATAATAGTAAAATTCACAAACATACTTTTAATCCAGATTTAGAATACTTAAAAAAACATCATAGTGACAGTATTATATTTATTTTGTACAAAAATTTTGATTTATGGTTAAAAAGTTTAGAAACAAATGATCAAGATTTCTTTGATCATTTTCTGCCACATCACAATATAAAAATTGATAGAAATGATAAGATTAAATTAAAACAATATTATTTTAATTGGTATCAAAATTGGTTAAATATAAAGAATAAGATAAAAAACGTAGAACTTGTTAATCACAAGCAAACTCTTACATTGGAAAATAATAAAAAACTTTTTAAATATTTAAAAATAAAATATAAAATGTATTCAAAAGGAAATTTTAAAGAACCAAGCAAAATTAGAAGATCGGCATCTTTTAACAAGAGTTTTTACCTAAATAATATTGAAGAATCAAACAGTCCTTTTGTTGAGTATTTTCAAATAATTAAATAAAAAAACTGTGATAGAGGCAAATTTCAGGATGCATGAGTTTGTAAATTGAATTAAATGGAAAGAATAGTGGTGAGCCCTGATGGACTTCGAACCATCGACCCAT
Source organism: Candidatus Pelagibacter bacterium nBUS_25 (assembly GCF_051200975.1). Classification (NCBI taxonomy): domain Bacteria; kingdom Pseudomonadati; phylum Pseudomonadota; class Alphaproteobacteria; order Candidatus Pelagibacterales; family Candidatus Pelagibacteraceae; genus Candidatus Pelagibacter; species Candidatus Pelagibacter bacterium nBUS_25. The sequence continues at coordinate 622,373 of NZ_CP172846.1, forward strand.
TCCTTAAAAGGGAATTGCTCTACCAACTGAGCTAAGGGCCCCCAAATATTCAAATTGAATAGTTGTTGTATACAGAATTATTCTTATATTTCAAACGTCAAATTGAACAAAAGAAAGGATATCTATTACAACTTATCTATGTATTTATCATGAAATTGATCAAAAGTACCTTCTGAAATATTTTTTCTTATAGCTGACATTAATTCTTGATAAAAATTAATATTATGTAGAGTTAGCAACATTGATGCTAAAATTTCATTAGTATTAAACAAATGATTTAAGTAATTTTTTGAATATTTATTGAGACTTAAATTGTTACAATCAGCATCTAATGGAGTATTGTCTGTTTGATATTTGTTATTTTTAATGTTTATTCTTCCATTCCAAGTGAATGCTAAACCAGTTCTTCCCGATCTTGTTGGTAAAACACAATCAAACATATCAATACCTCTTTTAACTGCTCCAATTATATCTGAAGGTGTCCCTACGCCCATGAGGTAATGAGGTTTTTCATCAGGTAAATGTTCTTTAACATCATCTAGTACATCAAACATTTCTTTTTGAGACTCTCCTACTGCTAAACCACCCATTGCATAACCATCAAATCCAATTTTAATTAATTCCTTTAGTGATTTAATTCTTAAATCTTTAAATAAGCCACCTTGGACAATGCCAAAAAGAGCTTTGTGTGGATTTTGACCAAAAGCTTTTTTCGATCTATCTGCCCAGTAAAGAGACAAATCCATTGATTTTTTTATCAGTTCATAATCATCAGATTTTCGGGGGCATTCATCCATTATCATAATTATATCAGAATTAAGGCCTAATTGAATTCTTATGCTTTCTTCAGGGCTTAAAAAAAACTTTTTACCATCAACATGTGAATTAAAAATTGCTCCTTTTTCTCTGTCAATTTTATTTAACTTAGAAAGGGACATTACTTGAAACCCACCAGAGTCGGTAAGAATTGGTAAATCACAGTTCATGAAATTATGAAGACCTCCTGCTGACTGAACTCTTTCGACACCTGGTCTTATCATTAAATGATATGTGTTTGATAATATAATTTCTGATCCAGTTTTCTTTATATCTTCAATGGTACATGCTTTAACTGTAGCTTGAGTACCAACAGGCATAAAAGCAGGAGTGTTAATATTTCCTCTGTGAGTTTCAATTAAACCACATCTAGCAAATTTATCTTTTTTTAAAACATTAAAGGCAAAAGATTTTAATGCCATTTAAAGAAATTATAATGATTTAAAGCTTATAATCTTATCCGGATCTGATACAGAGCCGTTATTACTCTCATCACCTCTTTTAATTTTATCCACTAAATCCATACCTTCTAAAACTTTTCCAAAAACTGTATATTGTCTATCAAGGAACGGTGCTGGTTTAAAACATATAAAGAATTGACTATTTGCACTATCAGGATCGGAAGATCTTGCCATAGATAATGTTCCTCTATCGTGTGGAACACTACTAAATTCTTGTTTTAAATCAGGTAAATCAGAACCACCCATTCCAGCTCTTCTTAAATCGAAATCATTTGAATCTGATTTTCCAAACTTTACATCGCCTGTTTGAGCCATAAACCCATCGATGACTCTATGAAAAACAACATTATCGTATTGTCCTCCGTCAGCTAATTCTTTGATCCTTTTAACATGATTGGGAGCCACATCTTCAAATAACTCAATCTTTACATCTCCATCTTTTAATTTTAAAATCATTATATTCTCCTGTGCTATTAATTGATTGGTAAATAAAAAAAATAAAATAAGTATATTTGCTAAAATTCTATTCATATTTTTCTTTTAAAGACTTAATTGTACTTTTGGTAGTAAATTTTTTAATATCACCATTTAATTTTACAATTTCTTTTACAAATCTTGATGAAATTATTTGATTTTCTACATCAGACATTAAAAAAATTGTCTCAATATTATTATTAAGTTTTCTATTCATACCAGCTAATTGAAACTCATATTCAAAATCCGAGACCGCTCTTAAGCCCCGCAAAATTATATTAGATCTATATTTTTTACACAAATCAGTTGTAAGAGAGCTGAATGAAACTACTGATATTTTTTTTCTATTTAGTTTTAAATCAATGAATAAAGCTTTATTAACGATATCTATTCGCTCCTCAGAATTAAATAGATAGTTTTTATTACTAACATTAGAAACTCCAACAACAATTTTATCAAACAATTTTAATGCTTTTTTAATTACATCTATATGTCCGTATGTAATTGGGTCAAATGTACCTGGATAAATAGCTGTCTTGTTCATCAAATTAGATTATCATCAATTTTAATTGCAGATACCACTTTTTCTTCACCTGATAATTTTATAATTCTTACGCCCTGAGTATTTCTACCCGCTGTTCTAATTTCTTTAACAGCAACTCTTATTACTCTTCCTTTGTTTGTAGAAATAAGTATTTCGTCACCTTCAAAAACTGGGAATGACGATGTAATATTTCCATTTCTTGGTGAATTTACAATTCCAATTATTCCTTTGCCACCTCTATTAGTAACTCTATAATCTATATGAGAAGTTCTTTTTCCATATCCATTCTCACTTATTGATAAGACAAATTTTTCTTTAGCTTTGATTTCAGATTTTTCATCTTTAGATTTTTTGCCATTTTTTTTTACTTTATCGTTATTAATGACTGACAGAGATACAATCTGGTCGTTTGAGGCTAATTCTATACCCTTAATACCTTTAGATGATCTTCCTTTAAATACTCTTAATTTCTTTGCTTCAAATCTTATACATTTACCAAACTTTGTACTTAAAATAACATCCTGATCATCTTGACAAATTTTTACTCCTACAATTTTATCATTATTGTCAAGTTTCATTGCAATTTTTCCTGATGCATTAATTGATGAAAAATCTTCTAAACTATTTTTCCTAACTTTCCCTTGTGCTGTAGCAAAAATTATTTGGTAATTTTTAGACTCAGTCTCATTTTCTGGCATTGGCATTATAGAGCTAATAGATTGGTGGTTTTTTAAAGGCAAAATATTAAACAATGATTTACCTTTTGAGGTTGTGGAACCCTCAGGAATTTTCCATGCCTTTACTTTATAAACTAGTCCTTCAGTAGAAAAGAAAAGGACTGATGTATGCGTGTTAACTGATAATGTCTGGATAACAAAATCTTGATCTCTTGTAGTGATACCAGATTTACCTTTACCACCTCTTTTTTGTTGTTTAACACCATCCAATGATCCTCTTTTTATATAACCCTGTAGTGTAACGGTAATGATTACAGACTGTTTTTGAATAGTTTCTTCAATGTCATAATTTAATACAGCATCTATAATTTTAGTTCTTCTTGGAACTGCAAATTTTTCTTTGATATTTTTAAGTTCTTCACTAATCACTTTTAAGAGTTCTTTTTTTGAAGATATAATTTTTTTGTATTTAGCTATTAACTCAGCTAATTTTTTTATCTCAACTTCTATTTCATTTATTCCAAGGGCTGTAAGTTTTTGTAATCTTAATTCTAAAATAGCTGTCACTTGGGGTTCTGATAATGTGTAAATATTTTTACTTTTTTTACCTTCAACCAAAGAAATTAGTTTTTGGGTTTTGTTTATTTTCCACTTTGTTTTTAAGATAGATTGTTTGGCGTCATCTGGGGTTTTAGATGAACGTATAATCTTAATAATCTTATCTAAATTTTCTACAGATACAGATAAACCTAATAAAATATGTGCTCTTTCCTCTGCTTTTTGAAGATCAAATTTTGTTTTTTTAATAACAACATCTTCTCTAAAAGATAAAAAGTTTGTTAAAAAATCTTTTAAATTACAAGTTTTAGGTTTTCCATCAACAATTGCTAAAGTATTAAATCCAAATGAACTCTCAATTTGAGTATTTTTATAAAGTTGTCTTTTAATCGTTTCGGGCTCAACACCATTTCTTAAATCTATAGCAACCCTGATACCTTCTCTATTAAACTCATCTCTAATATCTTTAATACCTTCGATCTTTTTCTCTCTAACGAGTTGAGCAATTCTTTCATTTAATACTGACTTGTTAACTTGATACGGAATTGATGTAATAACCAATCTATCTCTACCATTTTTTAAAGTTTCAGAAGCTACCTCACCTCTAATTTTAAATGAACCTCTTCCATTATTATATCCTTGTTTAATGATATCTTTACCAATTATAACACCTCCTGTTGGAAAATCAGGTCCAGGAATATGTTTCATTAATTCCTTAACTTTAATATCTTTATTGTCAATCAAAGCTAATGTTCCATTTATTATTTCGCCTAAATTGTGCGGAGGAATACTCGTTGCCATACCTACAGCAATACCACCTGCGCCGTTAACCAAAAGGTTTGGGTACTGTGCAGGTAAAACAGTTGGCTCTTTTTCAGTTTCATCATAATTACTTTTGTATGAGACTGTATCTTTTTCAATATCATCAATTAAAAACTGTGAAACTTTTGAAAGTCTTGTTTCAGTGTACCTCATAGCAGCAGCAGGATCTCCGTCAATTGATCCAAAGTTACCCTGACCTTGAACCAAAGGTAAGCTCATTGAAAAATCCTGAACCATTCTTACGAGAGCATCATATACTGACTGGTCACCATGAGGGTGATATTTACCAATTACATCCCCTACTATTCTTGCAGATTTTCTAAATTGTTTTGACCAATCATATCCACCTTTATACATTGCGTATAGAATTCTTCTGTGAACAGGTTTTAATCCATCTCTTACATCAGGCAAAGCCCTACTGACAATTACACTCATTGCATAAGAAAGATAAGACGAGCTCATCTCATCATGCATTGAGATTAATTTAATATTATTGTCTTTTGGAGCTTCAGTTTTTTGCATAGACACTAAAATGGAATTTCGTCATCCATATCATTTGAAATCTGTGAAGAATCCTCAATATTATTTTGTTGAGAAGTATCATTTTGAATTCCACCACCAGTATTTCCGCCTCCAAGCATTGTTAGTGTAGTGTTGTACCCTTGAAGAACAATTTCAGTAGAATATTTATCTTGTCCAGACTGCTCATCTTTCCATTTTCTTGTAGTTAGTTGACCTTCTACATAGATTTGAGCACCTTTTTTTAAATATTGTTGAATAACATTTACAAGGCCTTCGTTAAATACAACTATACGGTGCCATTCAGTTTTTTCTTTTTTTTCACCTGTATTTTTATCTTTCCACGATTGACTTGTAGCTAAGCTAAGTCTCGCAACACTTTTGCCATTAACCATTTGTTTGATCTCAGGGTCTGCGCCCAAACGACCAATTAATAATACTTTATTTAAACTTCCAGCCATAATATTTAATATTTGTTAAATTAATTAATAAGAACTATATCACAATTCTTCTCATTATTAATTTTATTAACTCAAAGCAACAAAAAATATGATCAAAAAGATAGTTATTAAGGGTGCCAAAGAACATAATTTAAAGAATGTTTCTGTTGAAATACCTAAAGATCAATTTGTTGTAATAACAGGTCTATCAGGGTCAGGAAAATCCTCGCTAGCTTTTGATACTATTTATGCAGAAGGTCAAAGAAGATATGTGGAAAGCTTGTCTGCTTATGCAAGACAATTCTTAGATAAAATGAAAAAGCCTAATGTAGATCTTATAGAGGGCTTAAGTCCTGCAATAGCTATTGAACAAAAAAATACGTCTAAAAATCCGAGATCAACTGTTGCTACAGTTACAGAAATTTATGACTATATGAGGGTTTTATTTGCCAGAGCAGGAATTCCTTACTCACCGTTTACTGGTAAACCAATTACATCACAAACAATAACTCAAATTGTAGATTTAGTAAAAAAACTCCCAAAAAAATCTACTATTTATATTTATGCTCCAGTAGTAAGGGGTCGTAAAGGAGAATATAAAAAAGATATTTTAAGTTACAAAAGAAGAGGATTTAGAAAAATTAAAATTGATAATGTTTTATACGATATAGAAAAATCACCTAATTTAGATAAAAAACTAAAACATGATATTTCAGTTTTAGTTGATAGAATTGTATTAAATTCAAAACTAGGCAATAGATTGGCAGAGAGCATTGAGACAGCAGTAAATTTATCTAATGGATTAGTATTTGTTGAATATGAAGATGAAACACTTCCACAAAAATTTAGAAAAACAGAAAAACTTATTTATTCAACAAAATTTGCTTGTCCAGAAAGTGGCTTTACTATTGAAGAGATAGAGCCAAGACTTTTTTCATTCAATAGTCCTTATGGAGCTTGTGAGGAATGTGAGGGTATTGGAATTAAATTAAATGTTGATCCAAATTTAGTTGTTCCAGACGAAAGAAAAAGTATTGCAGATGGTGCGATTGAGCCATGGGCAAAATCTACAACATTATATTATGCTCAAACATTAGCATCAATTGCTAAACATTATGGTTTTTCACTTGATGATAAATGGAAAAAATTACCAAAAAAAATTAAAGATGTAATTTTGTATGGATCTGATGAAGAAGAAATTAAGTTTAATTATGATGATGGTTATGAAAAATATTCACATAAAAAAACATTTGAAGGTGTAATTAACAATCTGGAAAGAAGATTTTTAGAATCTGATAGTGAGTGGAAAAGAGAAGCTATAGCAGAATATCAATCAGATTCTGCTTGTGAAGGCTGCAATGGAAACAGACTTAAAGAAGAAGCTCTATGTGTAAAAATTGATAATCACAACATCAGTGAAGTTACAAAAAAATCAATCCTTGATGCATCTCAATGGTTTAATGATTTAGAAAAAAATTTAGATAAGCGACAATTTAAAATTGCGGAACATGTCTTGAAAGAAATCAATGAAAGATTAAACTTTTTACTTAATGTTGGCTTAGATTACCTAACATTATCAAGAGAGTCTGGGACACTTTCAGGTGGTGAAGCTCAAAGAATAAGGTTGGCTTCACAAATTGGATCTGGACTTACAGGTGTTTTATATGTTCTTGACGAGCCCTCAATAGGATTGCACCAAAAAGATAATGTTAAACTAATTAATGCTCTTAAAAGGTTAAGAGATTTAGGTAATACCGTAATAGTTGTAGAGCACGACACAGAGACAATGGAAAACGCAGACCATATTATTGATATGGGGCCAGAAGCTGGAACTAATGGTGGACAAGTCACAGCACAAGGAACATTCGAAGAAATAAAAAAAGATAAAAACAGTATTACTGGACAATATTTATCCAATAAAAAAATAATTGAAATTCCTAAAACTCGTCGATTAGCAAAAAATGGAAGATTTGTAGAAATTAATGGTGCTACAGGAAACAATTTAAATAATGTAAACCTTAAAATACCAACAGGAAGTTTCACTTGTATAACAGGTGTTTCTGGAAGTGGTAAATCAACCTTAATATTACAAACTCTATATCATGCTTTAAATTTAACCCTAAACAATAAAGCTAGAAAGGCGCCAAAAGCTTTCAAAAGTTATAAGGGTGTTGAGTTAATAGATAAGATTATAGACATAGATCAATCACCGATTGGGAGAACTCCTAGATCAAACCCAGCAACTTATACTGGTGCCTTTGGTCCAATTAGAGATTGGTTTACAAGTTTGCCTGAGTCTAAAACTAGAGGTTATAAACCTGGAAGATTTTCTTTTAATGTTAAAGGTGGAAGATGTGAAGCTTGTGAGGGAGATGGTGTTATAACATATGAAATGCATTTTTTACCTGATGTGTATATTCAATGTGATGAATGCAAAGGTACTAGATACAATAGAGAGACATTAGAAATTAAGTTTAAAGATAAAAGCATTGCAGACGTTTTAAATATGTCGGTAGATGAAGGTTGTGAATATTTTGAAAATATATCGAATATTAAAACAAAACTTTTAACACTTAAAAAAGTAGGTTTAGGTTATATAAAAATTGGTCAACAAGCCACAACACTTTCAGGTGGTGAAGCTCAAAGAATAAAACTAGCAAAAGAACTTTCTAAAAGGTCTACTGGTCGAACCATGTATATATTGGATGAACCAACTACTGGACTTCATCAGCATGATATAAAAAAACTTTTAGAAATACTTCATACATTTGTAAAACTAGGTAACACGGTCGTAGTTATTGAGCACAATTTAGACGTCATAAAAACTGCTGATTATATAGTCGATATGGGGCCTGAGGGTGGTGTTAAGGGTGGCAACATTATTGCAGAAGGTAAACCTGAGGAAATTTGTAAAATCCCAGGGAGTTACACTGGTCAATTTTTAAGACCATTATTAAAATAATATATTAAAAGATTGTTAAAATTTTTGAAAAATTAGTGTATAAACACACAGAATCATGAGTAATTTATTATCATCACTTTCTAAAACAATCCATGCATCCCTAGCATTAGCAATATTGCTGTTTATTGGTTTATTTTATTTAAATGGTGGATTTGCATTTGATACATTGTTCTGGAGTTGGTTGTTTAGATATATACATGTAATTGTTGCAATTATGTGGATTGGTTTACTATGGTATTTCAATTTTGTTCAAATTCCAAACATGGGAAAGATTCCAGATGATCAAAAACCAGCGATTGGTAAAGTTATAGCACCTGCAGCTCTATTTTATTTTAGATGGGCAGCAGCATTAACTGTACTATCTGGATTAGTTTTAGCTTTACTTAATGGTTATTTACATGACGCGATGACACTAAGTATCGGCTCTGGAATTCCAAAACACACTGCTATTGGTATAGGTATGTGGCTGGGTGTAATAATGGCTTTTAATGTATGGTTTGTAATATGGCCTAATCAAAAAAGAGCCTTAGGTATAGTTGATTGTGAACCTGAATTAAAAGCTAAATCAGCAAAAACAGCGATGTTGTTCTCAAGAACAAATACTCTACTTTCTCTACCAATGTTGCTTGCAATGGTAGCAGCACAAAATCTTTACTAGTTTTTTTATTTTAAATTTAGCTCTGCTTAAGTTAATACTGTAGTTCTTTTATATTGGTATACTCATCTAAAACATGTGCGTTTACTAAGGCCTCTTTGTTTTTAATTTTATTACCTTCAATAATATTTTTAACAGCTAATTCAACAATTTTACCACTTTTGGTTCTGGGAATGTCATTTACTTTTATTATTTTATGAGGAACATGTCTTGGAGATGCGTTTTTTCTTATTTGCAATTTTATTCTTTTTAATAAATCTTCACTAAGTTCATAATTTGAATTTAAAATTACAAATAAAACAATTCTAATATCATTATCCCATGACTGACCGACAACAAGAGATTCCTTAATTTCATTAAATCTTTCAATTTCAGAATAAATTTCAGCTGTTCCAAGACGAACACCACCAGGATTTAAAGTTGTATCTGAACGACCAACAATTTTAAAACCTTTTTTATTAGTTATTTTTGCATAATCGCCATGATGCCAGATATTTTTAAATTTATTGAAATATGCGTTATTAAATTTTATATCTTTTTTATCATTCCAAAACTTTAAAGGCATTGATGGGAAAGGATTAACACAAACAAGCTCTCCCTTTTCATTTAGAACAGATTTACCTTTTTCATTAAAGACACGAATATCCATTCCCAAACCTTTGTTTTGTATTTCACCAGAATAAACGGGTTGATATAAATTTCCTAGAACAAAACAAGATACAATATCTGTACCACCTGATATTGATGCGAGGTGAATGTTTTTTTTTATATTCTTGTAAACATATTTAAAACTATCTTCAGATAAGGGAGAGCCAGTTGAACAAATAGTTCTTAATTTAGGTAATTTGTATAATTTTTTAAAATCTTTTTTAGTTTTTCTTAATGAATCAATATATTTTGCACTAACACCTAGTAAAGTTATATTTTCTTTATTTGCTATTCTTAATAAAAGGTCCTCTTTTTTGTACATTGGAGAACCATCAAATAATACAATTGAAGCTTTTGAGGCTAAAACTGAAATTAACCAATTCCACATCATCCATCCACAAGTTGTAAAATAAAAGACATTATCGTGTTCTTTTATATCGCAATGTAGCTGATGTTCTTTTAAATGTTGTAATAATACACCACCAGTTTTATGACATATACATTTAGGTTTACCAGTTGTACCACTTGAAAAAAGAATTGCTAATTCATGTTCAAAATCAAATTTTGAAAATTTTAATTCAATTTCGTCTTCTTTGATAATATTTTTCCAATTATAGGTTTTAATATAATTGTATTTTGGAAGTTGTTTAATTTCTGATTCACCTGGATAATTTGAGACAATTATATGTTTTATGGTTGGTATCTTTTTAATTATGCTGGGAATTCTTTCTAAAATATTAATCCTTTTTCCATTATAGAAATATTCATTTGTTACAAATAAGACTTTTGGTTTTATTTGTGAAAATCTTTCCACAACACCATTTATACCAAAATCTGGTGAGCATGATGACCATATGGACCCTATAGCTACAGTAGCTAAAAAAGCCTCAACTGTTTCTGAGGTGTTTGGCATATAGGCTGCTACTCTATCTTTTGATTTGATATTTATTTTCTTTAAAAAGGTACCAACATTCTTAACGTTTTTATTTAATTCTCTCCAATTTTTTGTTTCACGAAATCCACCTTCACTAATAAAAGTGATCGCCTTATCGTTATTATTTTTAGAAAGTAAATTTTCAGAAAAATTTAATTTTGATTTTGGTAAAAAAATGTTTTTATAAAATTTTGGAGATTTTTTTACTTTGATTGATTTTTTCTCACCTTTTACTTTTGCATAATCCCAAACACTATTCCAAAAATTATGTGAATTTTTTACAGACCAACTATGAAACTTTTCGTAGTTTTTATTAAAATTTTTTTTATATCTTTTTGATATAAATTTCTCAAATTTAAATAAATTTGAATTTATTTTTAATTTTTTTGAAGCTTCCCAAAGTTTTTTGTTCATGCAAATATATTGCTTTAGATAGTTCTAATTTAACTATTATCATCCTCTCTCAAAACAGTTTTTTGAGAAACTCTAAGTCTAACTAAAACAGTGTTGGCGATATAAATTGAAGAATAAGTTCCAAAAACTACGCCTAAAATCATTGCTAATGAAAATCCTTTTAAAATTTCACCTCCAAAAAAATAAATGGCTATTAAAGCTAATAATGTTGTAACTGAAGTAATTATCGTTCTAGATAAGGTTTCATTAATTGAAATATTTGTTAACTCAAAAATTTTAATATCAGAATATTTTCTCAAATTTTCTCTTACACGATCAAAAATAACAACTGTGTCATTCATCGAATATCCCACTATAGTTAGGACGGCAGCTATGATGGATAAATTAATTTCAAGACTAAACAAAGAGAACACACCAAGAGTAACTATAACATCATGAAATAAAGCCAATATTGCACCAAGACTAAATTGCCATTCAAATCTTATCCAAATATAAAAGAGCATTATCGCTAAAGATAAAGAGATTGCAATTACACCAGATTTTAATAACTCAGCACTTACTTTAGGTCCAACATTTTCAACTCTTCTAAAATTAAAATTATTACCAAAAGATTTATCAAGGTTAGTTTTTATTTCTGCAATTATATCTTTCTTATTATCTTTATTTTCAAATTTAACTAAATAATCGGATTCATTACCAAATTTTTTAACTGATACATCTCCAAGATTCATTTGGCTAAATTTATCTCTAAGTGAACTAACATTTATTTTTGTATCTGTTGATCTTAATTCAATTAGTGTGCCCCCTTTAAAATCAATTCCAAAATTAAGTCCTTTAAAAACTAATAGAGCTAGCGAACAAGTAATCAATAGAACAGATATGTAATTAAAATGATTATAATATTTGTTAAATGCTATCATTAAATTAATTTTTCCTTATTTCTATTTTTGGACACATAGAGGCTAGTGAAAAGTCTTGCAATAAAATAAACTGAAAACAGTGTAGTAAAAATTCCCACACCAAGAGTAACTGAAAAACCTTTTATTGGACCTGACCCCATAAAAAAAAGTATAATTGCTGCTAATAAAGTTGTGATGTTAGCATCAATAATTGCTGTTCGGGATTTAGTATAGCCACTATCAAAAGCTACAATATTATTCTTTTCATCTTTTAATTCTTCTTTAATTCTCTCAAAAATTAAAACATTTGCATCAACAGCCATACCAACTGTTAAAATTATTCCTGCGATACCTGGTAGTGTTAATGTGGCTTCAAATAAAGTTAAAATTCCTAACAAAATAAATAAATTAATGATTAAAGTTACGTTAGTAATTAAACCAAAAACTTTGTATTTAACAAACATAAACATTATAACCAAAAGAAAACCTAAAGCTAAAGCAATCATTCCTGCATTAATTGAATCCTGACCTAAATCTGGCCCAACGGTTCTTTCTTCGATGATATCTAGTGGAGCCGGCAATGCACCAGATCTTAATAAAAGTGCTAAATCTGTTGCAGATTGGAATGTAAATCCTCCACTAATTTGTCCTGAACCGCTTGCAATAGTGTCTCTAATAACTGGTGCACTTATTATTTTACCGTCTAATACTATGGCAAGCTGTTTTCCAATACCAGTAGAAGTTGCTTTACCAAATCTTTTAGCACCCACCCTGTCTAATGAAAAAGAAACAATGGTTTGGTTTGTTTGTGTATCCATTTGAGGCTGTGCATCTAAAAGATTATCACCACTAATTATGATACGTTTACTTACAGTTGCTTCTTCAATTCCATCTTCATATTTTAATTTTTCAACACCAAACCTATCGTTTTCATTACTAGTAACAAATCTAAAAGTTAAGTTAGCGGTTTTTCCTAAAAGAGATTTTACTCTCATAGGATCATCTAAACCAGGGAGTTCAACTAAAATACGATTGTTTCCTCTCTTCAAAATATTTGGCTCATTAGTTCCTACTTCATCAATTCTTCTTCTGACAATTTCTATTGCTTGATCTTGAGAAGAGGTTTTTAAAGAAATTAATCCTTGTTTTGAAAAATTTACTTGAATATTTGTGCCTGTATCTTCAATTTCTAATTGATGAGATTTGAATCTAGGATAATAAGGATTTAGATCACTATTTTCATCGGTAAAAACATCAATTATTAATTGTTTGCTCTGATCATCAGTATTAAAAAATATTTTTTCATCTTCAATTTTAATATTATTAATCTTTATATTTTGATCTTTAAAATAATTTCTAATTGTTGTGGTTAAATTTTGAAGTTTTTGCTCAATAACTGGTGCATTATCAATTTCAAGCAATAGATACGAGCCACCTTGCAAGTCTAAACCTAAATTAATCTTTTTACTAAAAAAATTGTCATCAACTTTAATTAAATTTGATGAGGCTATAACAATAAATAATAATGAAAATAGAGTTATAAATAAGATTCTTAACTTTGAAAAATAAAGCACTTTACTTTAATTTATTATTTCTTAACTTCTTGAGTATTTAAAAGACCTTGAATGCCTGTTGCTTTCACAATTTCAACTTTAACATTGTCAGCTATTTCAACTTCGACTTTATCGTTATCAATTAATCTTTCAACCGTACCAGTAATACCTCCAGAAGTAATAACTTTGTCACCTCTTTTTAAACCTTCAACCATTGCCTTATGTTCTTTAACCTTTTTTTGTTGAGGTCTTATTAAGAAAAAATAAAAAATAACAAATATTAAAATTAACGGTATAAATTGTCCTATTCCTGAACCTTCCATAAATCTCCTTATAAATTAGATGAATTATTATACTATCTTAATTGTGAAAACAACTTTAATTGAATGAAATACTTTCTAAATTGTTCATATAAGATCTTAAGACTTTTGGTACAATAATTGAACCATCTTTTTGTTGATAATTTTCTAAAACAGCTATCAATGTTCTACCAACAGCTAGTCCACTTCCATTAAGGGTGCCAACGTAGTGGGTTTCTTTATTTTCAGTTTTATATCTAGTTTTCATTCTTTGACCCTGAAATGTTGAGCATGACGAACAAGAAGAAATTTCTCGATATTTATTTTCTGAGGGAAGCCAAACCTCAATATCATAAGTTTTTTCAGCACTAAAACCCATGTCTCCTGAGCATAAAATAATCTTTCTGTAAGGTAATTCTAATTTATCCAATATATCAGTTGCGCAGTTAGTCATTCTTTCTAGCTCTTCTGAGCATTTTTCTTTTTCAACAATACTAACCATTTCAACTTTATAAAATTGATGCTGCCTGATCATACCTTTAGTGTCTTTACCATAACTACCAGCTTCTTTTCTGAAACAAGGAGTTGACGCAACTAATCTTATGGGCAAATCCTTACGATCAACAATTTTATCTTTAACCATATTTGTTAAGATTACTTCAGCCGTAGGTATCAAAAATTTTCTGTCAGACGCTCCGTCAAATTTAATTTCAAACTGATCATTTTCAAATTTTGGGAGTTGCCCAGTACCAAACATTGTATTATCAGAAGCAATCAATGGTGGTGAAATTTCTTGATAGTGATTTTGATTTACATGAGTATCAAGCATAAAATTTGATAATGCTCTTTCCAATAAAGCTAACTGGTTTTTGACAAAAACAAATCTTGAACCTGTAGTTTTTGTTGCAAGATCAAAATCAAGCATTTTTAATTTTTCACCTAGCTCGTAGTGTGATTTAGGATTAAAATCAAAGTGAGGTATTTTACCTGATTTTGAAATTTCAATATTATCATTTTCATCTTTACCATTAGGAACATCGGGATGAGGTATGTTTGGGATATTTGATAGTATATGTTCTAATTCAACTTTAATTTTTTTTTGATCATCAGAAACCTTCTCTAAATCAGAAGAAATTTCTTTTGATCGTTTGAACAAAGACTCATCTTTAGATTTTGATATATCTTTTTTTTCTTTTTCAAGAGTTTCTTTTTGTTGAATTAAATCTCTATTTTGTTCATCCAATTTTTGTAAATTCTTAAAATCAATATTCAAAGATCTTTTTTCCAAAGACTTTTCAAAGAAACTAAAGTCTTTTCTAATTTCTTTAATATTATGCATCAGTATTTTTTAAATTTTTGTTTTCTATAAATTTTACAGAAAATATTGATAATTCATATAAAATTAATAATGGAATGGCCAACCCGATTTGAGTAATTGGGTCGGGTGGTGTTAACAGAGCAGCAGCTGCAAAAATTATAACCACAACATATTTTCGTCTATCTTTTAAGAACTGACTATCTACAACACCTACTCTAGCTAACAAGCTAAGTACCACAGGTAATTGAAAACTTAATCCAAAAGCAAAAATAAGTTTCATTACAAGAGATAGATATTCATTTACTTTGGCTTCAAGTTGTATGGGTAAACTTGTTGATAGACCAGTACTTTCGAACGATAAGAAAAATTTTATCGCAAGAGGCATAATTAAATAATAAACCAACATTCCCCCTAGAAGAAATAATATTGGTGTTAAAATTAAGTAAGGCATAATCGCTATTTTTTCATGCTTGTACAAACCAGGAGCTATAAATTTCCAGATTTGCATAAGAATAAATGGACATGTAACAAAAAAAGCTGTGAAGAAAGAAACCTTTAGATAGGTTAAGAAAGTTTCTTGTAACGCTGTAAAGATTAATCTTCTTTCAGATCCATCATCCTTAACAGCTTTAGCGAAGGGATCAACCAAGAACCCATATATGGTTTCAGCAAAAAAATAACATCCAATAAAAAAAATAAACAAAAACAAAAAACTATGAATTAGTCTTTTTCTTAGTTCTGTTAAATGACTTATGAAGCCACCTTCATTTTCTTCGTTATTCATCTTTTTTATTATCTTTTTCTACTTTTTCAATTTTTTCATCTTCAATATCAATATTTGAAACTTCATTTTGAATATCATTGATGTATCTTTTGGCTGTACCAATCCAAGAACCAGCTTTTTTTAACATTAAAGGAAAGTCTTTTGGACCAAGAACAACAATAGCAATAGCTACTACAATTAAAATTTCAAACCAACCAATAGTAGGCATGTATTTTAATCTTTGTTATTTGAGTCTTTATTTTCGTCGGAAATATTTTTTGGCTCGCTTTCGTCAGTAACATCTGACGCCATTCCTTTTTTGAAACTTTTAATACCCTTAGCAACATCACCCATTAAACTAGATATTTTTCCACGTCCAAATAATAAGACAACTAATATTACAACAATTGCTATTTGCCAAATTCCTATACTCATAAAAACTTATAACCTTTTTATGGTTGATTTAAAAGTGACTTTTTTATGTATCTTTTTCCTCTTCATCAAGAGTGCTATTTAACATCTCGTCAATATTTGAGTAGATATCTTCTTTCTTTTCATCTTGTTTTTCTTTAAAAAATTTGCTCGAGCCAAAAATTGCATTATCAACACTTGCGCTATCAATTAAACCAGCGGCACCTAATTCATCAACTGTTGGAAGATCTGATAATTTTTGTAAATTGAAATGACTTAAAAAGCCATCTGTTGTTAGGTATTGAATAGGTTTACCTGGAACATCTTTACGGCCTCCTGGTTTAACCCAATCTAATTCCATTAATATTTCTAAAGTATTTGTCCCAAATGCAACACCACGTATTTCTTCAATTTCTGCACGAGTGACAGGTTGATGATAAACAATAATGGCTAAGGTCTCAATAGCAGCGCGCGATAATTTTTTTTCAACAGTTTTTTCTTGAGTCATTAAATTTGAAAGTTTAGGTGACGTTCTAAAAGACCATTTATCTTTTATACAAACCAAATTTATACCCCGGCTTGAATATTCATGCTGTAATTTTTCTAACGATTTAGCAACATTTGCTTTTTTTGAAATTTTAGTTTCTATTGTGTCAACATCAAGAGGCTCAGCAGCCGCAAAAATTACAGCTTCAATTTCTTTTTCAAGATCTGTAAGTTTTGATGGAAATTTAACTATGTTATCTTTAGATATTTTTTCTTTTTTAATCATTAATTTCCCTTACATAGATATCATCAAATAGGTTTTCTTGTTTTATCGAAAGATTGCCTTCTTTGACTAGCTCTAAAGATCCAGCAAATATACCCGCTTTGCCTGTCTTTTTATATTTTGAACCATTTTTAAAATTATTAGGTATTAAGTCATTTATATTTTTCCAATCCATCAATTTGCCAAGAAATTTTTTTATAGTTTTAATGCCATCTTCAGTAGTAAATACAGGTAATTTAGGAATACTCATGGTCTGAAAGTCTTTAGTCATCACTATTGATGAATAAGATTTTAAAAGTTCAAATAAGCTTACATTATATTCAGAACTATAAATAGATCTTATATTGCCTTTAATACCACGAGTTCTAATTTCTCTCCCCAATCGATTTCTTTTAAGCATTTGCTCAGAAAGCAACCTAATTAGTTCCAATTTTTTAAGTTGTAATTTTAATTTTTCTGCAACCTCTTGAACTTTGAATTCCTCTTCAGGGGTGCCTGGGAGTAATAATTTTGATTTTAGATAAGCTAACCATGTGGCCATTAACAAATATTCAGACGCAATTTCTAAATTCAAATTTTTTTCGTTGGTAATATAGTTATGAAATTGGTCAGCTAATTTAGTTATTGAAATTTCTTCTAAATCTACTTTTTGTGCTTTAGCAAGATCAAGTAATACATCTAACGGGCCATTATAGTTATTGATATCAACATTAAATAAAACAGAATCAAACTCAGGCATATACAAATATTAACTTAAAATTTTATAAAATTGTGATGTTTTTTTAATTATAAAGCTACTTATCAAGGGTGAATTTTCAGCAACTATCTTCATTTCATTGAGGTTACTATTGCAATGAAGAACTATATTACATCCAGCTTTAAAAGATTTAATAGTATTGTCTTTCATGGTCTCTTTTAAGCTCTTCATTGAAAGATCGTCTGAAATTATAATGTTTTTGAAACCGATTGAATTCCTAATATGATTAATCACTTTTTTTGATTGAGTTGCTGTATTTAACTTATCAATATTTCTATAAATAACGTGAGCTGTCATTGCAAAAAAACAGTTCTTTTTTTTAAAAACACTAAAATCATATTTCTTTAGATAATTAAGGGATTTATCAACTACAGGAGTAAAATTATGACTGTCAACTTTAGCTAAGCCATGTCCCGGTATATGCTTTATTATTGTTCCAATCGAATTTTCTTGAAATAATTTTATACATAAATCACCCAACTTAGAGACTATTTTTGCTTTTTTTGAAAAAGATCGATTACCAATTATATTACTAGATCCTTTAATTCTAAGATCTAAAACAGGCACAGTATTAATGTTTGCCCCTATTAACTTTAATAAGTGAGATGTTTTATCAATAAATAATTTATAAATAATATCAAATTTCATTTTATCTTTTTCATAAAGATTGCCAAAATATTCAGATGTTAAGCTGTCAAAAGAAATAATATTACTTAATCTATTTACTCTTCCACCCTCTTGATCAATTAATATTGGATAATTCTTATCTTTAAATATCTTTTTTATACTATCTGTTAAAACTTTGGTTTGTTTGATAGATTTAATATTTCTTAAAAACAATATCACGCCCCAAGGTTTGTATTTAATTAAAAATTTTTTTTCATTACTTGATAACTTGTAAGATTTAATACCAACGATTATAGCTCTTCTATTTTTAATCATTTTCTAATAATTTCCAAAAGTTAAATTTTTTTTTCTTTTTTTTGTCTGTCTGTTTCACATATTCAATGACATTATCTGTATCATTTCTTAATAAAGGTAAATTTTTTGAATAATCCTTAATTTTCTGATTAATATTTTTGTAAGATCTATAAGAATTTTTGATATTATCATTTGAGAAATAATATTTTCCCGTGAAAAAAAGAAATATTATAATAATTGTTATAAATATTAAATACTTAATCTCTTTTAACATTACATTTTAGTTGGAGAAGCAACACCAACTATATCCATTCCTGATTTAATTACATTTGCAATTGCTTTTAAAAAAACTAATTTATCTTGGGAGATATTTTTTTGATCATTGATAAATCGTTTTTCTGGAAATTGTTTTCCAAGATTCCAATAAGAATGAAATTCAGCAGCAAGCTCATATAAGTAAATTGGTATTCGATGAGGTTCTAGTTTTGTGCTAGATGCATCAATACATTTTGGCCACTCAGATATCTTCTTTAAAATTTTAATTTCATCAACAGAATATTCGAATTTAAAATTATCTATATTAATATCTTTTTCTAAATCTCTCTCCAAATGCCGAAATACAGATGAAATTCTAGCATAACAATATTGAACATAGTATAGCGGGTTATCTTTAGATTTTTCTTTGACAGCATCAAAATCAAAATCTAGCTCCACATCACTACTTCTGTTTAACATAATAAATCTAGTTGCATCTTTACCAACTTCCTCAATTAAATCATCAACTGTAATATAATCGCCTTTTCTTTTTGACATTTTAAAAGGTTTGTTGTCTTTAATTAATTTTACAAGCTGACTAATTTTACAAATTAATTTATTTTTTTTTCCTGAAAGAGCTTCTACTGAAGAAGAAATTCTTTTTATATAACCAGCATGATCTGCACCAAGTATATTAATTAGATAATCAAATTTACGATCAACTTTATTTTTATGGTAGGCAACATCACTTGCAAAATAAGTCCAGGTACCATCAGATTTTTGCAAAGCCCTGTCCTTATCATCACCGAAATCTGTTGATCTGAACAATAATTGCTCTCTTTCTACCCAATCCTTCTTATCTTCCCCAGCCGGTGCTTTAATTTTACCTTTATAGACAAAATTATTAACTTCCAAAAATTTTATTACATTTTCAACTTCTTTATCTAAAACAATATTTTTCTCGCTAACAAAATTGTTATGTTTAATTCCAAGACTTTTTAGATTTTTTTTGATTAATAATAAGGCTTGTTCTATTGATAATTCAGTTAATCTTTCACTTATATTTTCATAATTATCAAAATTTAATTCAGAATTGGAGGAAATAATATTTTTTGCAAAATCAACTAGATAGTCTCCAGGATATAGATCGGAATTATCAATTGGAAATTTTTCATTAAATTTAATCTCACGTATTCTGGCAAAAACAGATTTAGTAAAATTAATAATCTGATTTCCATAATCATTGACATAATATTCTTTAGTAACTTTATGATGGTTAAAGATTAATACATTTGAGATTACATCACCCAATATAGCTCCACGACAATGACCGACATGGAGGGGTCCTGTTGGGTTAGCTGAAACAAATTCTATTAAATAATTCAGCTTTTTTTCTTTTTGATTAACACCAAAGTTTTTTTCGTTAGTAATAATTTCTTGAATAAAATTTGTCCAAAATAAAGGTTTAAACTTAATATTGATAAAACCTGGTTTCACAATTGTTATATTTTGGATTAATGAATCTTTATCTTTAATAATGGGAGATATTTGTTCAGCTATGTCTATTGGTGATCTTTTATTTAATTTTGAAAGTACCATTGCTACATTGGTCGATATATCACAATCAAATTGAACTGGTGGAATTTCAGCATTAATTCCATTAAAAGTTTCTGGTATAAGTAACTCTCCTTGTTTGCTAAGATTAATCAAAATTAATTTAATTTGGTCTAGGTATGATTCAAAGATATTCATTTATAATTATTATATAGGTTAATAGCATAACGATCCGTCATACCTGAAATAAAATCTGAAATAGCTCTAAATTTATCACTAGTCAATTGATCTTTTGAAAGAAATTTTTTAGGATTAGATTTAATTATACTAAATAATTTTTTAATGATCACTTTACCTCTTTGGTTTTTTCTTAGGACTGATTTATTATTGTACATTTTAGTTCTTAAAAATAATCTAATTTCTCTTTCTGAATTCTGCAATTTATCTGAAAGATTGACTACTAATTGATCTGCTTTGTTGACATCATTTACAGATTTGATTTTTAACTCTTTTAAATTTTTTTGTGTGTTAGATAGCAAATCCCTTATCATTAAATCAATTGAGTCTCTAATTATTTGATAAGTGGCAATCTTATAATTTCTTTTATTTATTTTATTTTTATACTTAAGATAAATCGATTTAAAAAAATCTATTTCAACAAGTTCTTCTAATTTAAACAAATTAGCTTTAATTCCATCTTGTATATCATGATTATTATAAGCAATATCATCAGAAATTGCTGAAATTTGAGATTCTAAAGATGCGTAAGTGTTAAAATTAATCTTTCCTTTAAATACCTTTAATCCAATTAAGCTATTTACTAAGTTTGTATCTTCGACAGGTCCGTTATGTTTTAACAACCCTTCTAATGTTTCAATAGATAAATTAAGACCTTTAAATTTAAAATACTTATTCTCTAAGAACATAACTATTCTTAATGTTTGCAGATTATGATCAAAACCACCATAATTTTCCATACACTCGTTTAAAGCGTCTTCACCAGCATGGCCAAAAGGTGTGTGACCTAAATCGTGAGCAAGACTTAATGTTTCAGCTAAATCTTCATTTAAATTTAAATATTTAGCAACAGATCTTGCTATTTGAGCAACCTCAATAGAATGGGTAATTCTTGTTCTGAAATGATCTCCCTCCGTATTTACAAATACTTGTGTTTTATGTTTCAGCCTTCTAAACGATGCACTATGGATAATTCTATCTCTATCTCTTTGAAAGGGTGATCGATACTTTGAAGTGGGCTCTTTACTAAGTCTACCCTTACTTTTGAATACGCCTAACAAAGTGTGTTTTTTCATCCTTTAATTTAAATAATTAAGTATTATATTAGTAATATCAGTGTTCAGACATGATTAAAGAAATTAAATTTACAGATAATGCTCTAAAACAGATAGCAAATTTATTATCTAAAAAAGATGATGGATCATTTTTTAGAATCGCTATTAAGGGCGGAGGATGTTCGGGTTTTCAATATGAATTTACATTTGAAAAATCTAAAAATGACGATGATTTAAATTTTGAAAACATCTTAATTGACAAAACTTCAGCAGATTTATTAAAAGGTTCTGAGGTTGATTATGTATCTGAGCTTATTGGTGAGTCTTTTAAAATTTCTAATCCACAAACCAAATCTTCTTGTGGTTGTGGTGTTTCATTCTCACTTTAATGATTATCTCATCTTGGAATGTTAACTCAGTAAGAGCCAGAATAGAAAATATCAAAAGCTATCTACTAAAATACAAACCTGACGTTTTAATGATGCAAGAAATAAAAACTGAAGATGTTAATTTTCCATATGATGATTTTGCCTCCATGGATTATGAAAGTCATGTTTTTGGTCAAAAAAGCTATAATGGTGTTGCCATCTTATCTAAAGGAAAGTTAAATAATGTCAGAACTGATTTAATCAAAGATAAGTTAAAACAATCAAGAATAATTTCTGCAGAAATAGAATATAAAAAAAAAGTTATTCAATTAATAAATATCTATACACCTAATGGTAATCCAGTTGATACTGAAAAATATGATTATAAAAAAAATTGGATGGATCAACTTATCAAGCAACTAAAAACTTTATCTAAAAAAAATCAAAACATCATTTTAGCTGGAGACTTTAATGTTATCCCTGCTGCTGAAGATGTTTATAACGTTAAAAGCTTTGAAGACGACGCTTTGTATAGACTTGAAATTAGAAAAAAATTTAGAGAAATGTTAAATCTTGGTTTTAATGATGTTTATAGACACTTTAATGAAGATAAAGAGGGATATACATTTTGGGATTATATGAGAGGTGCTTGGCAAAAAAATAATGGTATGAGAATTGACCACTTCTTAGTTTCAAACTCTCTTATCGATAATATAAAAGATATTAATATTAATAAAGATCCTCGTGGAAGAGAAAAACCCTCAGATCACACGCCTATTGAAATTAAACTAGCTTAGAGACTTTATTTTATTAACCAAATCCTCATTGATATTTCTAGGACCTGTATCCTGTCTATTTTTATGTCTTCTTTCACCAGGCAATCTAACTTCACCCATTGATTTCATTTTTTCAAAAAATTCTTCAGCATGTTTTTGCCAAGTTGTTCCAGCTGTTTTATCAGGACAAATAGCTAAAATAAATTCGCCTCCACTAGGTGGTCCACCATCATTATTATCTTTTGCAGCAGTCTCGTAACTAAAATTATCTCCAACTAAAGCACCCGCAAGTAATTCAACCATCATTGCAATTGCAGAACCTTTATATCCACCAAAAGGCAACAATACACCTCCGTCTGCTATTTCACCTGGATCAGTTGTTTCTTTGCCATCTTTAGTTAAGCCTGTACCAAGTGGAACTTTATGCCCTTCTCTTTTTGCGACTTGTACTTCACCCATTGCCATTGAGGCAGTGGCCATATCGTAGACAACAGGAGTTTTTCCGGGTCTAGGCCATGCAAATGAAATTGGGTTAGTACCAAATAAGGGTTTGATTGCTCCAGCAGGAGCAACAGCAGGCTTGTATGATGTGCAGGCAAAAGCAACTAAACCATCATCTGCTAACATTTCAGTTTCAGGCCACATAGCAGCCATATGATGTGAATTATTAATAGCTAAAACGGCAACACCATTTTCTTTCGCAGCTTTAGATAATTCAGGTAAACCTTTGTTCAAAACAACTGGAGCTAAGCAATTATTGCCCTGAACTTTAATTACAGATGAAGAAACTTTATTAATTTCAGGTTTTCCTTTACCGTCTATCTTTCCACTCTTAAGACCGCTTACATATGCGGGTAACCTAAATAAGCCATGGGATACAGATCCATCTCTTTCTGCATTTCTAATTAGATTTGATAAAATAGTTGCAGTTTCATCATTACATCCATTAGCTATTAGCGTTCTTTTTGCTAATTCAAAAATTTCATCCAAGGATAAAGAAATATTACTCATTTATTTAGTCTTACAATTTTTACATAAACCAAAAAATTCTAAATTATACTTGCTGTATTTCATTCCAGTTTCATCCGTAAAGTTTGATAAATATTTTGAAAGCTTTGAATTGCTTATTTCAGAAACATTTTCACAATTTTCACAAATTGAGAATGCTGTTGCTTTAGAAATTTGACAATTAGAATTTTGACAAGCTATAAAAGCATTTCTACTTTCAATCTTATGGATCTTTCCAATTTCTACTAATTTATCTAACGCTCTGTAAACTTGTAATGGAGCTTTAATACCTTCTTTTTGAACATTAAACAGGATTGAATAAGCTTTCATCGGCTCGCCAGATTTATCAATTATATCAAAAATGATTTTTTGGTTTTTAGAAAGATTGTGTTCTTTTTGCATATACAAATTCTTATCAATTAGTTGTTAATTTTTCAATTTAATCGATTGTTTAATATTAAGTAAAGACAATATAAATAAAACTAAAGCAGCCATAATTATTGAAGGTCCAGATGACGTATTAAATTCTAATGAAGAAAATAAACCCAATATTACTGATAAAAGACCACCAATAATTGAGTATAAAACCATTTTCTTTGGACTATCTGAAATATTTCTGGCCATTGCAGCTGGTATAATTAACATTCCAGTTATTAATAATAAACCAACCATTTTAATTGATATAGCAATGACAGCAGCCATCAGAATAGTAAATATAGCTTTTGATCTATCAGGGTTTAATCCTTCTGCTTCTGCTAATTCATAATTTACCGTAGATGCGAACAAAGGTTTCCAAATCAATTTAAGTACAAATAAAATTAATGCTCCACCTGTCCATATAATAATTAAGTCATTAGTTGTTACGGCTAATATGTCACCAAATAAAAGACCCATTATGTCGAAACGAATAAAGGTTAAAAAACCAATTACAACTAATCCAACAGCCAAAGAAGAATGTGCCAAAAGACCCAACAAAGCGTCTCCAGGTAGATTGGTTTTTTTCTGAAGCTGAATTAATATTAATGCAACTACAGATGAAATTATGAATACTGAAAGCGCAATATTAAGCTCAAAAGAATAAGCTATTGTAACTCCTAATAAGGCTGAATGAGATAGTGTATCGCCAAAATAAGACAATCTTCTCCATACTACAAAACAGCCTAGTGGGCCCGTTACCAACGCAACTCCTATTCCAGCTATTAAAGCTCTTATGAAAAAATCATCTAACATATTAATTTTTCTTTATTTGACCCTCATCTGAATGAACATGGTCATGTTTGTGCTCATAAACAGATAGAATTTGAGAGGCTTGTTCACCAAATAAAGTTTTGTACTCATTATTTTTAGCAACATCCATTGGTGTACCTGAACAACATACATGACCATTCAAGCAAACAACATGATCAGTTGCTGTCATAACAGTATGCAAATCATGGGAAATTAATAAAATTCCACAATTTAAAGTATCTGAAATTTTTTTGATCAACTCATATAACGCTATCTCTCCAGTATAATCAACGCCTTGAACTGGTTCATCTAGAACTAATAATTCTGGTTTTTTTGAAATTGCTCTTGCAATCAAAACTCTTTGAAATTCTCCACCTGATAAATTTCCTAAATTTTCATTTTTAAGATGACTAACTCCAGTTAGAGTTAAAGCTTCATTTATTGCTTCGTCTTTAATATCTTCAGTTAAAAGCATAAAATCATACACTCTTAGTGGCAAGGTCCAATCTATAGAAATTTTCTGAGGAACATAACCAACTTTGTTTGTAAATTTTTCAACACTTCCCGCAATATTTTTGTAAATACCTAATGCAATTTTTGCTGTAGTACTTTTGCCAGACCCATTTGGGCCAATTAAAGTAACAATCTTTCCCTTCTCAACTTTTAACGAAACACCTTCAACTAACCATTTATTATTTTGTTTAAAACCAACTTTATTTAGTTCAACTAATATATTTTTATCTGAGTTCATTTATATCTTGACTTATATATGTTATATTATTACATACTGTTATATTATAACAACTAATTAAATTACTTATTATGAAAAATATCAAAAAATTACCCTTAATATTATCAATTTTATCAATGTTAACATTCTTTACATCAGCTAGTGCTGAAATTAAAGTAGTTACATCAATAAAACCTATCCATTCTTTAGCAAGTTATCTTATGGATGGGGTTGGAAAACCAAGTTTAATTGTAAATGGCTATGCGTCTCCTCACGCATTTTCCATGAAACCATCTCATGCAAAAATGTTACAAAATGCAGATATTATATTCTGGGTTGGTGAAAGCATGGAAAATTTTCTAAAAAAACCATTGAGCTCAATAGCAAAAAAAGCCGAAAAAATCGAATTAATAGAAGTTAAAGGATTGAACGTATTAAAGTTCAGGGAAAGAAATATTTTTGATGAGCACAATCATGATGATCACGCTAAAAAAGAAGATGATCACGACGACCACGACCATGATGATCACGCTAAAAAAGAAGATGATCACGACGACCACGACCATGATGATCACGATGATCATGCACACGGAGATTATGACTCTCACATTTGGTTAGATCCAATGAATGCTAAAGTAATCTTAAATGAAATGGCTGAACATTTGATCGAAAATGATACTGAAAATGCATCTAAATATAAAAATAATTTAAAAAAAGCACTTAAAGAAATTGATACTCTTATAATCCAAGTGATGACTGAATTAAACAAAAGTGTGTCATCTATAGTTTTTCATGATGCATATCAATATTTTGAACAAAGATTTAATGTAAATATTCTTGGAGCGTTTACTGTTAACCCCGATGTAATGCCCGGTGCCGAACAATTAGCAGAAATCAGAGAAATTATTGAACATGATAAAGTTGCTTGCGTGTTTTCTGAGCCTCAATTTAATCCTGACATAATCAACGCTGTAGCAAAAGATATGAAGATAAAAACAGGTGTTTTGGATCCATTAGGTGCAACTTTAGATCCAGGTAAAAATTTATATTTTGATTTAATAAAGAATATGTCTTTGTCATTTAAAGATTGTTAAGTCAGTAGTTTTGTAATTGTACTAAAATACAACTTATATTTGTAAATTTTAAGTAGACAAATTTTAAAGATAATATATTGCTAATGAATCAGCTAATCCTTTAAAAACTTCTATATTCTTACTGTGGACTTATGTTTTTTTTATTATAAATATCGATGAATCAACTCATCTAAAAAAAATATAATAAATTTAATTATAGATAAATTTCCTCACACCTATTAAATCGTCATCAAGAATAAGAATCGTTCGAAACGGAAAACAATAAAGTAAACGAAAAAAATAGGAAAGAAATGGAACTGACAACAATATATACGATCGTCGGCTTTGCATTAGCTGGTTATAGCGTTATTGCAAATGATTCAATACAAACGCTAGGTACTTTTATAGCGTCTAAACAAAAATGGTTTAAATGGTACACTCTTGCTGGTTCAGCATCTGTAGTAATGGCTATAGCTATTACATGGGGGTGGTATTCGTATGATGGTGATATATCATACGGCAGGCTTAACAGAATACCATTTCAAGAAATTCAATGGTACCACGCAGTAGCTCCTGCTATTCTTTTAGTACTTACTAGAGTCGGTATACCAGTATCTACAACCTTCTTAGTACTTTCAGCATTTGCATCCACTGTAGTATTGGAGAAAATGCTAATGAAAAGTGTTGTGGGTTATGGCCTGGCTGCTGTAGTCGCGTATTTAGCTTGGATAGTAGTATCAAAGTTTATCAATGAAAAATTTGATGAAGTTGAAGATAAATGGATAGGATTTTGGAGAAACTCAGTTTGGGTGACTTCTGGTTGGTTATGGTGGGTTTGGTTATCTCACGACGTAGCAAATATTGCAGTTTATCTCCCAAGACAACTAGATGTAACTTTACTATTAATTGTTCTAGCGTACTTTACAGCATTATTGTTCTACATATTTTATATTCATGGTGGACCAATACAAAAAGTTGTTTTAGATAAAACTGGAACAAGATATGCGAGATCAGCAACAATAATAAATGTTATTTATGCTGCGGTACTATACTACTTTAAAGAACTTAATGACCTTCCAATGTCTACAACATGGGTATTTGTAGGTTTATTATGTGGTAGAGAACTTGCTATATCAACTATGAATAAAGAGTACAAATTCAAATACGTCTTCCCATTAATTGGAAAAGACTTTATTAAAATGATCTTTGGATTAAGTGTGTCTGTAGGAATTGTTTTAGCAATTCACTACATTATTATTCCAAATAATTGGTTTTAAATAAATCTAATTATGGTCGTGTTAGAAATATCTAATACGACCATGAAATGTATAATTTTAGTATTTTTTTTTAAGATATTATTTCTTGAATTTAGAAACTAACTCTTTTAATTTTAGTTTTTCTTTTTTTAATTTTCTTAGTTTTTCCCAAGAAGAAAAAGCTCTGTCATTCATTCTTAATTTTGTAAAATGCTTAATTGCTAATTCAATTTTTTTGTGTTTTTTGATGAGCTCTTTAAACTCCTTCATATTGAATAATCATAGCATAAATAAAATTAAAACAATCAGAATTTAAAAAAAAATTAATTTTAAAAAAGGGTTAAAAAAAGTGCTCTTAAGTAAATAAGAAAAAAAACTGAATTATTTTTTGCTTTAGTTTTGCGTCTACGGTATGATCTGTTTAAGTCCCGCACTAATTCAGCTTTAGGCTGACGATCAATTTTATAAATTAACAATTTAAAGTGTCAAAATTATGATTTTAAAATTGGTAAAATTACTGTGTTTTCTTGGATTACACAGATACAAAACAATAAATATTGAGTTTGGATTTAATCCAACAGATAGAATTACAACTCTTGAGTGTAAAAATTGTGGACACACTAAATTAAAAGCTGATGGCTAAAATTAGATAAAATGAAAAATATTAGAAAAGATATTGAGATTAGAAGATTTATTGAATGGTCTAAAATTGTTAGAGGCAAACCAATTCAAATTAGATTATATGAATTGATATATTTTGAGCTTCTAAATTTGTGGATAGAGCTAAACCAACCCCCATTGAGAAGATTAATATACGAAACCATAAATTCAAATAATTATGATGAAAAGTTTGTTAAGGGAAAAATTTTTAAAGAATATATTGATGAAATTTTAGAAACACCTTGTGAAGATAAATCTGGTTATTATAACCCAAACTCAAGAGAAGTATTGAGTAAAATTAACATTAAAGAATTATATGATGTTAAATTTTTAATAAAAAGTGAATTAAATACTGTGATAATGATCGATAGATATAATGCAATTTACACATTCTGCAGACTATATGAAGAGTGGTGTTTGAAAAAAAAATCAGAACAAATTGATGATGTGACTAAAAAAGAAAGATTTGATGTAACAAAAGACTTACCAATAAAGATTTCAACTCAAAGGTAAGTTTATTTAACCCTTCCATAAATATCTTCAAATCTAACTATATCTGTCTCTTTAAGAATTGATCCAACTTGAGCTTCAAATATTTTGACTGGTTTTTTTCCAGGGTTTTGAATTCTATGAATTGCCTCTAGTGGAATAAAGATATGATCATTTGGTTTTTTTACAAAACTATTTTTGTTCAATGTTATCTTGGGATTTCCTTGAGTAACTAGCCAATGTTCAGCTCTATGATGATGTTTCTGTAAACTTAAAATACCTTTTGGTTTTACAAATAACTCTTTAATCAAAAAATCTTTACCTTCAAATAAATTTGTGTACCTACCCCATGGTCGATAAAAGATATTCTTCTTCTTGATGTATTTATTCTTTTTTTTGTCATACATTTTTAAAATTTCTTTCCAACTTCCAAGATCTGACCAGGGTATATCTAGTTTGATAGCATTAATTTGCTTTGTTTTTTCTAAAATTGCATAGTCAAATGATTTAGCTGTAGCTTTGGTAAATGAAGTTTTGTTTAAATAATAAGTATTAGATTTTAGTTTTGCTTTTTTAACCGCATTTACACAGTTTTTATAAATAATTGGTTGGTTTTTTTGAAAGTTATTAATTATTGAGTCTTTTCTAAGGAAAAACATTCCTGAATTCCAATAACCTTTTTGTTTTATTACCTGTTTAGCTTTAGAGATTTTGGGTTTTTCAATAAATTTAGTTACTTTATTAATGTTTCCTTTAATCTTTTTAGTAACAAAATATCCGTATTCACTTGAAGGTGATGTAGGTTTAATACCGAATATGAAGATATTTTGATTAGTTAAATTTGATTTATTTTTATTTATCGCTTTATTAAACACACTCATTTTTTCAATTAAATGATCAGCTGTAAAAAACATCAATGGTTGATCATTTGGAATATCTTTAATTAAGGCAGTACTTAATATAGCTGGAGCCGTATTTCTTTTTGCAGGTTCTAAAACTATCTTATATTTTTTAATCTTATTTTTTTTAAGATGTTGTTTTACTTGTTTTAAGTATTTTTTATTTGTACTTATAATTGGAGAAGTCATAAATAGGTACTTTAGTTCGCTCTAAAGTTTTACCCAGTAAAGTCCAATTTCCAAAATCAATAAATTGTTTTGCTTGATGTTTTTTAGAATTTGGCCAAAGTCTTGTTCCGGCACCTCCACATAAAATGACCGGTCGTATCTTCATTAAATTTCTGAATAATCCTTAACTTCTTTTTTCTTACCAGGATGAGTTGGTGCGCCCAAATAAGCTGGTCCTACTGTTTGTGCGTATTTCCAAAGTGTGCCTGATCCAAAATCTGATTTTCTTGGTTTCCATTTTCTTTTTCTTAAAGTTAATTCTTTTTTAGAAAGCCTTACATTTATCGTCCCTTTTTTAGCATCTATATCAATTACATCTCCATTACGTAATAAAGCTATAGGGCCTCCTAGGGCCGCCTCAGGGCCTACATGACCCACACAAAAGCCTCTTGTAGCTCCAGAGAACCTTCCATCTGTTATAAGAGCAACTTTTTCACCCATTCCCTGACCATAAATTGCACCTGTTGTAGATAGCATCTCTCTCATCCCAGGACCTCCTACAGGGCCTTCGTAACGGATTATAATTACATCGCCTTCTTCATATTTACGTTTTTGGACAGCGTCCATAGCTGCTTCTTCATTATCAAAGCATCTTGCTTTACCAGTAAATTGTAATTTCTTAAGTCCAGCAATTTTAACTATACCACCATCAGGAGCTAAATTTCCTTTTAAACCAACAACTCCTCCATCTGGAGATAATGGATTATCATATTTTCTTAAAACTTTTTGTTTAGGATTAAATTTAATATCTTTTAAATTTTCCTTCATTGTTTTTCCGGTAACGGTCATACAATCACCATGAATAAAACCTCCATCATAAAGTGTTTTTAACAACATTGGTACGCCGCCTGCTAACCACATATCTTTTGCAACATATTTTCCACCAGGTTTCAAATCAGCAAGATAAGGTGTTTTTTTGAAAATTTTAGCCACATCCATTAAATCAAATTTTATTCCAGCTTCATTAGCAATTGCAGGTAGATGTAATGCTGCATTAGTAGATCCACCTGTAGCAGCAACTATAGTAGCAGCATTTTCTAAAGCTTTTTTTGTAACAATATCTCTAGGTTTGATTTTTTTTGCTAAAAGATTCATTACTGTTTTTCCACTTTCTTTAGCGTACTTATCTCTTTCTTCATATGGAGCTGGCGTTCCAGCAGAATATGGCAAGGCTAAACCAATAGCTTCTGATACACATGCCATCGTATTTGCTGTAAATTGACCACCACAGGCACCTGCACTTGGACATGCAACTAATTCTAATTTTCTAAGTTCTGCTGAAGACATTTGACCAGACGAATGTTTTCCAACTGCCTCAAATACATCAACAACTGTTACGTCTTTTCCCTTATATCTTCCTGGAAGAATTGATCCGCCATAAATAAATACACTTGGTACATTTAATCTAACCATCGACATCATTAGCGCTGGTAAAGATTTATCACATCCAGCAATACCAACTAATGCATCATAGCAATGCCCTCTTACAGTAAGTTCAGCAGAATCTGCTATCACCTCTCTAGATATTAAAGAAGCTTTCATTCCTTCATGACCCATTGCAATTCCATCTGTAACTGTAATTGTGCAAAATTCTCTTGGCGTACCACCATTAGCTCTAACACCTTTTTTAACTGATTGAGCTTGTCTCATAAGAGCAATATTACAAGGAGCAGCTTCGTTCCAAGTTGAAACAACACCCACAAAAGGTTTTGATACATCTTTTTCTGTTTCACCCATTGCATAATAAAAAGACCTGTGAGGAGCTCTATCTGCGCCTAATGATGTATGTCTGCTTGGAAGTTTCTTTTTATTAAATTTTGCCATTATATTCCCTTCATAGTTACTAATATTTTATCAATATCATTCTTTAAATTATTATAATTAGTTTTTTCTTGTTCAACAATCTCTTTTGGTGCTCTATCTACAAAACTTTTGTTTTCTAGTCTTTGCGATATCTTGTTCATTTCTTCCTGAATTCTATTTTGTTTACTAGTTAAATTTTCTTTAATTAATTTTAAATCAACATCTTTATCAAAATAAATCTTAAATAAATCACCTGCAACGACCATAGTTGCTGCTGGTTTATCTAAGTCATCATTAAGGATATTATTTATTCTTCCTAATTTTTTAAGGATAATTTCATTATCATTAATAAATTTTTTTTGGATATCATTTATATTATTGATAGACATGTCTATAAATGAACCTGGGCTTACATTAAGTTCATTCTTAAAGGATCTAATTTCAGATATTATACTTATAATATTTTCAACTTGCTCTGTATTAGAGTCTTTATTGATTTTACCAGAAGGCCAATTAGCAAGCATTAAAAAATCTTTGCTTGAATTATCAAATTTATTTTTAAGCCATATCTCCTCTGTAACAAATGGAATAAAAGGATGTAACAAAATTAAGATTTGCTTGAATATATAACTTGAAACTTTTTTAACCTCAGATTTAGCTTCTTCATTATCCGAAAATAGTATTGTTTTAGATAATTCTAAATACCAGTCACAATAAGAGTGCCATGCAAATTGATAAGCATTTTTTGCTGCCTCGTCAAATCTATAGTCTTCTAAATTTTTCTCAATTTTAGATTTTGCTTCAATTAATTCTGCATAAATCCATTTATTGATATTAACTGATAAATTTGGAACTTTATCGATATCAGAAAAATCACATTCATTTGTGATTAAAAAATTATTAGCATTCCATAGTTTATTCAAAAAATTTCTATATCCTTTAACTCTGTCTTCTGAAAGTTTTACATCAGTACCAGGAGATGCCATTGAAAGAAGAGTAAATCTTAATGCATCGGCACTATATTTTTCAATTAAATCTAAAGGATCAATAACATTACCTTTAGATTTTGACATTTTTTGACCCTTCTCATCTCTAACTAAAGCATGAACATAAATATCTTTAAAAGGTTCTTTATTTAAAAATTCTGTTCCAAACATAATCATTCTAGCAACCCAAAAAAAAATAATGTCAAAACCAGTTACTAAAACTGAAGTTGGATAAAACTTTTCAACATACTCTTTATTGTCTGGCCAACCCAATGTTGCAAATGGCCAAAGACCAGATGAAAACCATGTATCTAAGACATCAGGATCTCGAATTAAATCAACATCTTTTTTATAATGTTTTTTTGCTAATAATTTTGCATCATCTTCATCTTCAGCAACAAATATCTTTTTGTCAGGACCATACCAAGCAGGTATCTGATGACCCCACCAAAGTTGTCTTGAAATACACCAGGGCTCTATATTGTTCATCCATTGAAAATAAGTCTTAGACCAATTTTCAGGAAAGAAATTAGTCTTTTTTGAATTAACAACTTCTTTTGCTTTAACAGATAATTTTTCTGCATCAGCAAACCATTGTTCTGTTAAGAAAGGTTCAATAATAGAATTAGATCTATCCCCATATGGAACCTTATTTTTTATATTTTCTTCTTTAACAAAAAAATCTTTATCTTTTAGTTCTTTTAAAATTCTCTTTCTTGCTTCAAATCTGTCTAATCCTATATATTCTTTAGGCGCATTTTCGTTAATTTTACCAGCTTCAGTAAATATATTTATAATTTCAAGATTATTTCTTTGTCCTACATCGTAGTCATTAAAATCATGCGCGGGTGTAATTTTTAGTGCACCAGTTCCCTGTTCAGGATCTGCATAATCATCTTCTATAATATTAATCTTTCTTCCAACAATTGGTATTGTAACTTTTTTGCCGACAAAAGATTTAAAGCGATCATCTTTTGGATTAACTGCAATTGCAGTATCTCCCAACATTGTTTCAGGTCTTGTTGTTGCAATTGTTATAAATTCTTCGGTTCCATCAATAGGATACCTAATATAATAAATTTTTGAATTTACTTCTCTTTGATCAACTTCAAGATCAGAAATCGCAGTTTTTAAAACAGTATCCCAATTTACAAGTTTTTTATCTTTGTAGATTAAATCTTTATTATATAGATCAACGAATACTTTTATTACTGATTTTGAAAGGTTTTCATCCATTGTAAAAGCATTACGAGACCAGTCACAAGAACATCCAAGTTTTTTTAATTGGTTAATAATGATGTCACCATATTGCTCTTTCCATTCCCAAACTTTTTCAATAAATTTGTCTCTACCAATTTCATTTTTATCAATTTTTTCAGCAGTAAGTTTTCTTTCGACTAAAGCTTGAGTAGCAATACCTGCATGATCTGTACCTGGTTGCCATAAAGTTTCATAATTATTCATTCTGTGATAACGAACTAACAAATCTTGAATAGAATTATTCAAAGCATGACCCATATGAAGACTTCCAGTCACATTTGGTGGGGGTATAACTATTGAAAATTTTTTTGAATTTTCTTTAGGTTTGAATAATTCATTTTTTTCCCAATAAGAGTAAATCTTATCCTCTACATCAGAATGTATATATTTATCGTTACTCATGAATGTATAAAGTTTATAATTTATTAATCTAAATTAACAATAATCAATTTAGATCGTTATTTAATAGACTAATGAGAAATATTTAATATAAAAAGGCATCTGAAGCTATTAGTCAAAACAAGATGGCAACGTGGCGGAATGGTTACGCAGAGGATTGCAAATCCTTGTATCCCGGTTCGATTCCGGGCGTTGCCTCCAAAAAAAATCTTGTTTTAACTATAAAAAAAAGTAAGTTGAGTTTTTTACATTCCTCGGTAGCTCAGTTGGTAGAGCAGTTGACTGTTAATCAATTGGTCGTAGGTTCGAGTCCTACCCGAGGAGCCAAAATCAGTATTTTCTAATTTATTATTTTAAAATTTATCTAATTATACAATTAGGATTGAAACCAATTAAATCATCTATTCCATCAGGTGTGTGCATTTTTCTTTTTCGTAGATATATTGGATCATTTTCTAATTTTATACCTGTTACTATCTCCATTAATGTATCTATAGCTATAGCCATTTGATGTGTGTGAGGTGTTGCCTTTTTTGGATCTGTAATTCTATTTCTTGCTAGACCATTTGGGTTTTTTCTTTCTAAAAACTTTTCTGGATCTGTAATTGCTAAATTGACTATTTTGACTGAATTAAATATTTTATCTTGTATATTTTTTGGAACATTAGCTCCCCATAATTCAGCTATATAAATGTATCCTAGAGCAATATCGACTCCATATGAATGGTACCATTGGCCTCTTAGGCCTCTGAAAGAGTTATCATTTATGTATCCATCATCATAAAATAGTTTGTCTATTTGTTTAAATGTGTGATTAATTTCTTTGGCAGCAAGTTTTTTATCTTCTGTCCATGAAGCATAAACCAATGTTGATAATCCTCCGTTAGCCATTGCATAAAACCCTTTGTCATTTTTTTTAAATTGAATTGGCTTTAAGAACTTTTTGTACATTTTTTTAATGTAACTATTCACAATCTTAAACTCCTCTTTATTCAATTCAGATTTAAGCATTACTGCACTAATCATATAATTACCAAACCATTGGCCTGCAAATTCATATTCATGGTACCAGCAAGGAGCTTTAGGGTTATTATCTTTCCAACATCTTCCCTTTTTTTTTAATTCTTTATAGCTTATGCTGTTATATAAAGTACTTGCCTTAGCTATTTCTAATAATAAATCTTTAGCTATGTTAATGTTAGTTTGATTTTTATCACCAATAGCAGTGTGAGTTCCTGCGATCATAACTTTTATAGGTGTCGTGATTGCTGCATGTTCTACCAAAATAGAATTACTATATTTTGTATGGTAAGCTGACCAATCAAAACCAACTACACTTCTAACAGTATCAATGGTTGATTTATTGCTAAAAGATTTATCCTTAGGAATTGCTGAGCAAGTCTTAATTTCTTTAGTGTAATATTTACCTGGAAAAGTAATATCCTTTGATTTAACTTTTGCAAAAGCATTTCCACTTAATAATAGGGTAAAGAAAATAATTTTTATTAAATTTTTCATTATCAGATATATTATTGATATTACTTATTTGAAATGAGACTTAAAAATTTGATAAAGGGTCTTAAATTTAATCAAAAATTAAACTGCTTTAGAAATAACGGTTCCTGATATTTGTAAAGATTTGTTAAATTTTAATTTTTGGTCAGCACTAAGTTCTGAATACAATTTTGTTAAAAAATTATAATTAACATTCATATGACCTTCTTGAGATTTTTCTAAGTTAATTAGATATTCAGAGAAATCTTCAAAAAAATAATTAATTGGAACTTTTAAATAGTTAGATAGTTGAAGTAATCTAATAGAGCTTACTCCATTAGTTCCTTTTTCATATTTTTGAATTTGTTGAAATGTAACATTAATTGCTTTAGCAACTTTAGTTTGTGTTAATCCTAAAGCTAATCTTCTCAGCTTAAGTTTATTACCTAAGTGTTTGTTGAAATTATCTTCCATTAAGACCCCTCTTAATTAAATTTTAAAATCATATTGAACAAACTTATTGAGGTTCATGCAATAGATAAATTTATTTATTTTCTTATCAAAAGATGAGTGACATAAAACATGTCAAGCTTAAGATTTTAAAAAAACTATTTTTTTTAAGATAAAAATATCAAAAAGTTATCTAAATTTTTGATAGTAAAAGAGTTAAAAGTTATAAAATTTGGCTTAAAAATAGCTTTGTTCTATCGCTTTTCGGATTAGCAAAAAATTCTTTTGTGTCGGCCTTCTCTACTATCTTACCTTCATCCATAAATATCATGCAATCAGCAACTTCTTTAGCAAATCCCATTTCATGAGTAACAACAATCATGGTCATTCCTTGTTTAGCTAAATCAACCATTACATCTAGTACTTCTTTAATCATTTCTGGATCTAATGCGGATGTTGGTTCATCAAATAACATTATTTTGGGTTCCATGCATAGTGCTCTAGCAATAGCTACCCTCTGTTGTTGTCCACCAGAGAGTTGTCCTGGGAATTTTTGAGCTTGATCTAAAATTTGAACTCTTTCCAAATGTTTTAAAGCCAATTCTTCTGCCTCTTTTTTAGGCATTTTTTTAACCCAAATAGGAGCTAATGTGCAATTGTCCAAAATTGATAAATGCGGAAATAAATTAAATTGTTGAAAAACCATTCCAACTTCTGCTCTGACTTGTTCTATATTTTTTGTATCTTCAGAAATCTCAGTTCCATCAACTATAATGTTTCCTTTTTGATGCTCTTCTAATCTATTAATACATCTAATTAGTGTAGATTTACCAGATCCAGATGGTCCGCAAACAACAATTTTTTCTTTAGCTTTAACTTCAAGATTAATATCTTTAAGAACTTGAAAGTCCCCATACCATTTGTTTACTTCTTTAATCTGTATAATTGAATCTGACATAGTTATTTATCTATCTGTTTTAAATTTTAATTCTAATTTTTGACTATATTTACTCATACTGTAGCAAATAATCCAGAATATAATTCCAGCAAATACATAACCTTCCATCGAAAACCCAAGCCATTTAGGATTTGTTTTTGCTAAATTTAACATTCCAACTAACTCCAATAACCCTACTACAAAAATTAATGGAGTATCTTTTACTAAAGCTAAAAAAGTATTAGCAATACCAGGTATTACTAGTTTAAGAGCTTGTGGTAAAATTACTAATAAATGAAGTCTCCAGTACCCCATACCTAAAGATTTTGCTGCATCATACTGTCCTCTAGGTAGTGCTTGTAGACCACCTCTAATAACCTCAGCTGTATAAGCGGCTTCAAATAAAGTAATAGCAACAATAACTCTAATTAATTTATCGACATATGTTCCATCAGGCAAAAACATAGGAAACATTACCGCTGACATAAATAATACTGTAATTAAAGGTACACCTCTCCAAAACTCAATAAATGAAAGTGAAGAGTATTTAACTACTGTTAAATCAGATCTTCTTCCAAGCGCCAACATCATCCCTATTGGAAAACAAAAAATTAATGAAAAGAAAGAAACAATAAAAGTTAAGGATAAACCGCCCCAAGCACCAGTTTCTACCCATTCTAGACCAAATTCACCACCTGAAATTAAATAGTAAATTAAAAGAAATGAAATTATTGGTAGAAAGATAACATAATAAAAAGTTAAATATTTTTTAAATTTTAATGGAAAAAAATATCCAGCTCCCATTAACCCTAAAACAATAATAAATGTTGCATTAACTCTCCATTGTTCAGCATTAGGATACATTCCATACATAAATCTATTAAACCAAGTTTTAATATAAACCCAACATGCACCACCTCCTGTACAAGCTTCTTTATTTTCACCAACAAATGTTGCATCTAGGACAAACCAATTAAGCAATGGTGCAACACCAAAAATTATTAATATGATTATACTTATACTCAAAGCTGCATTAAAATTACTAGTGTTAATATTTTTGTTAAGCTCGTCTAGGATTTTAATTCCAGAAAATTCTATTCTTATTAAATGTAATCCAATCATTCCAAAAATTAGAGGAGTAAAAAAACTGACAAAAGCAGGTAAAAATCCAGTAATATTAGTCTCATAAAAATTATTTAGACAAAAATCAATTAACCCTAGTGCAAAAAATAAAGAACCTAAAATTAAAAATAAATTTAAGTTTTTTCTATTGGGTTTTAAAAAATTTATATTACTCATTGCTATTTTTCCTGTATCGCAATTCTTTTATTATACCAGTTCATAAATAGTGAAATTACTAAACTGATTGTTAAATAAGTAGCCATTGTAATTCCTACAATTTCAATAGCTCTACCTGTTTGCATCATAGCTGTACCTGCAAAAACTAATACTAAATCTGGATAAGCAATTGCTGCTGCTAAAGATGAATTTTTTGTTAAGTTTAAATATTGATTTGTAGTAGGTGGAATAATAATTCTTAATGCCTGAGGTAAAATTACTAATTTTAAAACTTGGCTAGGTGTTAAACCAATTGATGCAGCTGCTTCTTTTTGACCTTTCCCTATACCTTGAATTCCAGCTCTTACATTTTCAGCAATAAAAGTTGCTGTATATAAAGTTAATGCCAATGTAAGTGCTATAAGTTCAGGTGGTATTCCCATGCCGCCTTCATATGTGAAAGAAGTTTTAGCTAATTTTTTCAATTCTGGAAAACTCCAAGAAAGATCAACACCACCGATTATAAAAGTTAATGCTGGCAGTATAACAAAAATTCCGAGTGAAATTAAAAATTTAGGATATTGTTTTCCCTCTTCTTCTTGTTTTCTTTTTGCAAATTTATTAAAAAAGTAAATAACAAACATTGCAACAATCAAGGCAATCATAAATACATCAAAATTGTTCCAAATTGGTGCTGGTGTATATAATCCCTTAATAGTCATAAAAGAAGATCCAAAAATTAATGGGGCATCCTCTGGCATTGGTAGTGCTCTTAACGCTGCAAAATACCAAAAAAAGATCTGTAACAACAAAGGTATGTTTCTAAAAAATTCTACATAAAAACTAGCTGTTTTATTAATTAGATAGTTAGGTGATAATCTAGCAACACCAATCACAGCACCTAATAAAGTACTTAAAATAATACCAATGAATGAAACTAATAATGTATTTAAAAGTCCAACTAGATAAGCACGTCCATATGACATGGAGCCATCATAATC
Source organism: Candidatus Pelagibacter bacterium nBUS_25 (assembly GCF_051200975.1). Taxonomy (NCBI): domain Bacteria; kingdom Pseudomonadati; phylum Pseudomonadota; class Alphaproteobacteria; order Candidatus Pelagibacterales; family Candidatus Pelagibacteraceae; genus Candidatus Pelagibacter; species Candidatus Pelagibacter bacterium nBUS_25. The sequence continues at coordinate 662,410 of NZ_CP172846.1, forward strand.
AATTAACGAAAATTGAATGTCAAATGAAGCTTCTTGTGATAGAAAACCAAAACCAAACTCGATGCCTCGAGTGTCCATGTTCTCTTGGGCATTCATTGTAAAGAAACCGAAGATTAAAACTATAGATAATAGAGTTAAAAATTGAGGTAAGATTTTTTTAAATTTCATTTGATCAGATACTATAAAAAAAGGGCTAGATAAATCTAGCCCTTTTTATCAATTTATTACTTTTAATTATCTTGCAGGTGGTACGTAAAGAATTCCACCTTTAGTCCATAATTGATTAGGACCTCTATCAGGCAAAATACCAGTGTCAGCTATATTTCTGTCATAACTTTCACCGTAGTTTCCAACTTGCTTAATAATTCTTAAGCTCCACTCGTTATCTAAACCAAAAGCAGCACCTAATTCACCTTCAGCACCAACAAGTCTTTTTACTGCTGGATTATCTGAAGTTTTCATAGAGTCAGCATTTGAAGAATTAACACCGTATTCTTCAGCTTCGATCATAACGTTTAATGACCATCTAACTATATCTTCCCATACAGCATCACCTTGTCTTACAACAGGTCCTAATGGTTCTTTTGAAATAGTTTCAGGTAAAACCATGTGATCATCAGGGCTAGTCATTTTAGTTCTTTGTGCAGCTAAACCTGATTTGTCAGTTGTGTATGTATCACATCTTCCAGAATCATAAGCGGCAACAACTTCATCAGCTTTTTCGAAAGCTACTGGAGTATAAGAAATTCCTTTTGAATTAAAGAAGTCTCTCATATTAAGCTCAGTTGTAGTACCAATGTTTGTACATGCAGAAATACCATCTCTGAAATCATTTACTGAAGTAATTCCAGAATCTTTTCTAACCATGAAACCTTGACCATCATAAAAGTTTACACCAACAAAAGTTAATCCAATGTCAGCATCTCTAGAAAGTGTCCAAGTTGTGTTTCTTGACAAGATATCTATCTCACCAGAAGTTAAAGCTGTAAATCTTTCTTTAGCACTTAATGGTGTAAACTTAACTTTGTTTGCATCACCTAATACTGCAGCAGCTACCGCTCTACACACATCAACATCTACACCAGTCCAATTTCCCGCTGCGTCTGCATTAGAAAACCCTGGAAGACCTTGAGATACTCCACATCTTACAAAACCTTTACTTTGAGTTTGTTTAAGAGTTTTTGATTTACCTTTTGATTGCTTTCCACCACCTGGTTCGCATGCATATACGAATAACAATGATAAAGCAGCAAGAACGGCAAACAATTTTTTAGTATGTTTAAACATAATTCTTCCTTTTAGTTATTTTTATTTGTTAACAAATAATTCAATAATAAATTGAATTAGTTGAATCTTTTATCATTATCTAAAATTGATCAAAGCAAATTGATAAATTTAGAATAGGTTTTACTATATGTTGTGTGGATAAAATTAAAAGAGATATATATTGTTACTGGTGCGCCCTGCACGACTCGAACGTGCGACCCTCGGTTTAGAAAACCGATGCTCTATCCAGCTGAGCTAAGGGCGCAATAATTATTTCAAATACATATATAATACTTAATTAATATTTAAAAAGAAATTTTTTAGTTAATAAGAGTAATGATAAAAGCTCAACTCTTCCTATAATCATAAAAAAAATAAGAGTTTGTTTGGTTAAATAGTTTAAATTAATGAAATCTAAATTATTCAAACCATATGAAGAGGAATTAACTGTATTCATTAAAGTCAAAATTGCTAATTTAAATGAACTTTCAAAATTAATACCACTTAGACTTAATAATGATGTCAAAATAAATAATGAAATAATAAAGATTATTATAGTTAAGAAATATTTATTAATTTCTTTGACTTCAAAATTTATTTTAGAAAACATTAATTTATTCATAAAAACATTTTTAGGTTTACTAAAAGATAAAATCTGATTTAGCGAATATTTAGTTAAAGAATACATTCTTAAAAACCTTAAACCAGAACTTGTAGAAAAAAAAGATCCACCAATTATTACTAAAATTAAATAAATAAAACTCAATTTCGAGTGATCATATTCCAGTGAGATACCAATATTAGATATACTGCTAACAAGTGATAAAAAACTATAGGTAAAATCACTATCAAAACTAAAGAAAATAAAAAAAATTGTAACGGTAAACAAAAAATATAAAAACAAATGAATATCTTCATAAAAAAAATTAAGATTTTTATCTCTTAAAAAAATCAAATTATAAATAAAGAAAATACTAAAAAAAGAAACTAACATTAATAAAGAAAAAATAACTATTTGAGATTGGTTGATTAAAATTGATGAAAGATTGTTAGATGGTAAAAAACCACCTGATGAAATTATAGTCATTGATAAATTAAGAGAATTAAAAGATCTAATATCAAAGAAATTTAAGATTAAAAAAATAGATAGAGTTATACTTAAATATAAAACAAAAATTTTTATTGTTTGTTTTAATACCTCAGTACTATTAAAGGATAAGAAGTTTGTGAGTGATTTTTTTAAACTATCATCGTAAATATCTATTAAAAAGATAATTGAAAAAAGAAAATATAAACCTCCAATCCATTGAATAGAGGATCTCCATAAAATTAAACCTTGATCAATGTGTTTTATATTATCAAAAATTGTAAAACCTGTAGAAGTAAATCCAGAAACAAACTCAAATATTGAGTTTAAAAAAGTCAAGTTATAAATACTAAAGTAAAAAGGAAGTGACAATATAATCGGCAATAATATATAGCCTAAAAAGACCGTTAAGATCTTTTCAAATATTGATGGTTTTGTATTAATCTCTTTAAGGTTATAGAATAATAGTCCAATAATTAATGAAGAAAATAAACTAAAATAATATGTATTAAGATTTAAATATAAATTGAAATAATAAGAATAGATAATATTTAAAAAAGAAAAGACTGACACCAAAATCAAAAAAAAACTTAAATATTTTACTCTAAATAGAGACATTTTTAATTATATAGAACTTATTCTAAATATATTTTCTACTACTGAAATTGAGTCTTTTTTAGCCAAAAAAACAACCCTATCATCTTTTTTAAATATAAAGTTTGATCGGGGAATGACCACTTTATCGTCACGCAAAACAGCGCCTATTCTTATCTCTTCAGGTAAGTTTGAATTTTTCAATTCTTTGTTAATTAATTCTGAAGTTTCAATAATTTCAGCTTCAATTACTTCATATTCACCATTCAGAATAGTGTAGGCTGTTTCGATTGTACCCTTGTGGATATGTTTCAAAATACTTGATACTGTATTCATCCTAGGATCAATTAAGTCATCTATTTTCAAAGAGTTTTGTAATAATGAATAATTTGGTTTGTTTATTAGGGCCATTGTCCTCTTATCATCAATTTTCTTCTCATCTTTTGCAAATTTTTCAACAAGAACACTAACCATTAAATTATCCTCATCATCGTTAGTAAGAGCAAGCACTGTTTCTACTTCTTCTAAATTTGCTTCAATTAAAACTTCCTCATCAAGACCATCACCATTTATAATAATAGTATTATTTAGTTCGTTTGCTAAGAATTCTGATCGATCTTTATCTTTTTCAACAATTTTTACTCTTGCCGAATCTAAGCTTTCTTCAAGATTTTTTGCAAGATTAAATCCAATATTTCCACCTCCTACAATTAATATCTTTTTTGATACCTTTTCATTGTGTCCAAAGGCTTCAAGAGTTTGGGACATTTGAGTAGAATTAATAATAACATAAATTTTGTCATCTTTTTGAATATCATCATTTTTTTTAGGAATTAAAAATTTATCCCCTCTAATTATACCAATTATATTTGCATCAAGATTTGGATGTTTTTTTGTTAGTTCTTTAAGTTTAATATTAATTAGATTACAATTATCATTTATCAAAATTTCTAATAATCTAATTCTATTATCGGCAAAAGGTACACTATCTAAAGCGCCAGGTGCTTCCAATTTTCTTTGAATTGATTTTGCTATTTCTAATTCAGGTGAAATAATTACATCGATTGGTAAATTCTCTTTATTATAAACAGTTGTAAATTTTGGATTTAGATAATCTTGTGATCTAATTCTTGCGATTTTTTTTGGAATATCGAAGATAGAAAAAGCTATTTGGCAAATAACCATGTTGATTTCATCATTACGAGTTACAGCTATGATCATATCAGCTTCTGAAGCGTTTGCTTTCTCTAAAATAGTTGGATATGTAGCTTTTCCAACTATAGCTTTAACATCCAAAGAATCATCTATCTTTTGTATATCTTCACTAGATTGATCAATAACAGTAATGGAATGACCTTGTTCACTAAGCTGTTTGGCTATAGTAAAACCTACTCTACCCGCTCCACAGATAATTATATTCATTTTAATTAAATTCTTTAATTCCTAAACCTTTTAATTTTCTATGTAAGGCACTTCTTTCCATTCCAACAAAATTTGCTGTTTTTGAAATATTGCCATTAAATTTTTTAAGTTGGATAGTTAAATACTCTTTTTCAAACTTTTCTCTAGCCTCTTTTAATGGCACAGATAGGCTATTTTCTGCAATTTGATCATCAAAATTATCAATTTTTAGTGACTCTTTAATTATATTTGAAATCTTTTCATTTGTATCTGGTTGTAAGATTGCAATTCTTTCAATTAAATTTCTTAATTCTCTAACATTACCTTTCCAATTGTGATTTAAAATATAGCTATTATTCTCATCAATTTCTAATTCTTTAATATTATAATTTTCTGATATTTTTTTTGAAAAATATTTAATTAATAAAGGAATATCTGAAATTCTTTGGCTTAATGGTTCAATATTAATTTCAAATACATTTATCCTATGAAATAAATCTTCTCTAAAGTTTCCTATTTGAATTTCTTTTTTTAAATCTTTGCTTGAAGAACAAATTAATCTAACATCTACACTTACATCACTATTTCCATTAACTCTTTTAAATTTTTGATCAATTAATACTCTTAAAATTTTTGACTGAATATCTAATGGTATTTCTGAAATTTGATCAATAAGTAAAGTTCCCTTGTTTGCTTTTTCTAGTGAACCATATGATATTGATCCATTTTCCTTTTCTTCTCCAAACAATTCAAGTTCATATTTATTTGAGTCTAATAATGCACCATTTAAAACAATGAATGGATTTTTACCTCTTAAAGAATTTTTATGAATCTTTCTTGCAACTAGTTCTTTACCTGAGCCAGATGGCCCCTGTATAAAAATTCTGCTTTCTGTTAATGAAATTTTTTTTATTTGATCAATTATATTTGTTGTGTTCTTACTGTCACCAATTAAATCATATGATGAAAATAATTTACTTTCATATTCTTTATTCTGTTTTTTTAGATTGAAATTTTCAACTGCACGACCTACAAAATTTAGTAATCTCTCTTGATCAAATGGTTTTTCAATAAATTCGAAGGCTCCATGATGTAAAGATTTTATAGCCATCTCAATATTAGCATGACCAGAAATTATGATGACAGGAACATCCTTATTTTTAGTTTTAATGTGAGATAAAAGTTCGATACCATCATTATCGCCTTTATCTAATTTTACATCAAGTATAGCAACATCAGGTAATTTTTTATCTATTTCTGCTAAAGCTTGATTGTAATTAGCTGCAATTCTTGTTTTATATCCAGCATCTATTATTAGCTCATTAATAATATTTCTAATATCAGCATTATCATCAACTATTAAAATTTCAGCGCTCATTTTATAAAAGTAATTTTTATTGTGGCTCCATCATCTTTTGATTTAAATTCAATGTTACCGTTATGATCATTAATTATTTTATTTACAATAGATAGACCAAGTCCTGTTCCTTGTTTTTTGGTTGTAAAATATGGATTTAAAATTTCTTTAATGTCTTTATTCAAACTTTTAAAACCAATTCCATTATCTTCAATTATTAGAGTAATATGATCATCAAAATCATTTAATTCAATAGAGATGTTTTTATTAAAATTACCCATATTTTCTGTTTTTTGCTGAATACTTTCAATCGAATTCTTAATTAAGTTAAAAAAAACTCTACTTAATTGCTCTTTATCACTATTAAAAATTATACTTTTTATATTATGATCAAAATTAATCTTTATTAAATTGTCTAATTCTTGGAGCAATTTAATATTATCCTCCATTAAGATAATTAAATCATTATTTTGAAATATGGGTTTAGGCATTCTAGCGAAATCAGAAAATTCATTCACTAATTTTTCAATTTGTTTAATTTGATTGTTAATAATCTTAAGATTTTCTTTAAAATCATTCGTATTTTTTTCAGTTAACTCTGAAGAATATTTGCTTTTTAATCTATCAATAGTTAATTGAATTGGTGTTAATGGATTTTTAATTTCATGTGCTAGCTTTCTAGCTAAACTACCCCAAGCTTCATGTCTTTCATTTATAACCAATTTATTTTGTTGATCTTTTAATCTTTCAATCATTTTATTAAAATTTTTATTTAATGTTTCTAAATCTTTGTCAGTTTTTACTTCAGGAACTTTGATATCTAAATTTCCCTTTCCAATTGAAGTTGAGGCTAAAATTAAATTATTAATTGACCTAAAAAACCTTGAAGAAAATCTAATAGCTATAGATATAGATACAAACAATAAAAGTGAAACAACAATAATATAAATTATTGCAAACGAAACTTTTATACCTGTACTTTTTTCTTCAACTGTATAATAAAAGTTAATAGCCTCTTCTGTCTCTGTTAAATATTTGGAAATATCTTTGTCAAGATATTTAACAACATAAATAAATCTATCATTAAAATTTTGTAATCGCATAATTGCTGATGATCTGTTTTCAAATGCATTTATAATTTTTAAAGGACGATCATCATCCAAAACTAGATTTAAAGCTTTATCAACAGGTGCTATATAAGGATCATTATCTTCGATTGTTGAAAATAATAATTTTTTTTCTAAATTTATTATATGTATTTCATCAACACCACGAATTAATTTTTGTGTTTGCAAAAACCTTTTGTATTCTTTTTCATTATCATTTAAAAATTTTTTACTTTTGTTTACATCAAAAGCAATAAGAACTATTTCTGATTGAATTTTATTTCTAACTTCGTCAACATAATCTCTAGCTAGTTCGTAAGAATTATTGACAACTGTTGTTACTTTTTTGTCAAAATATTTTTCAAGTGCAAAAGAAAAAAGAAATAAAGAAAAAATAGATATCAGTAATGAGGGTATAAAAGTAAAAAGTGCAAAATATGTTATGTATTTTTTGTTTGATTTTAAACCATCTTTATCAATGTCATTTTTGATTGTTTTTTTTATTTCTAAAAAAATAAAAACAAAAAGAAGTCCAAGCAAAAAGAAATTTAGTATTAGTAAAAATTGTAAATTTTGACTTGATAGTTCTATGAGACTTTTATCAATAAAAGTTAAAAAAGTTAAAAAACCTACAGATAATGTGATAATAAATAGGAATATTAAATATATGTTTTTTTTGATAAAATCGTACATTCTTAAAAAATAATCACTATAAATGATGAACAATTATTTTATAATACTTGCCTCAGGACAAAGCAAAAGATTTAATTCAAATAAACCAAAGCAATATATTACTTATAGAAATAAAGCTCTTTTTGAACATTCTTTGGATAAAGCCATAAAATCAAAACTTTTTAAAAAAATTATTTTAGTTGTTAGCGATAAAAAACAAATCAAAAAAAAATATTCTAGAGATATTGAAATTATTAAAGGTGGCAAAGAAAGATCAGAATCCTCTCTAATTGCCTTAAAATATATTAAAAAATTTAGTCCTAATAATGTTTTAATTCATGATGCAGCAAGACCCAATTTTACTATTGGTCTTTTAAATAAATTAATTAATTCTCTAAAAAAGAATAAAGCATCTGTTCCTGTTATTTTTTCTAAAGACTCAATTAAATATAAAGTTAAAAATCAATTGTTTAATCTTAATAGAAAAAATTCTTATTTAACGCAAACTCCTCAAGCATTTAAATTCAAAGACATTTATGATTTATCTATAAAACAAAAAAATATAATTCAAGATGAGGCAACACTATTTATCGATAATAATTTGAAAATTAATTTTATTAAGGGTGAAACTTTAAATAATAAGATTACTTTTAAAGAAGATATTATTAATACAAAAACCTATTATGGTATTGGATTTGATATTCATAGGTTGATAAAAGATAAAAAACTTTATTTAGGTGGGGTTAAAATCCCCTTTCATTCAGGTTTAAAAGGTCATTCAGATGGAGATGTAATTTTACATTCAATAATTGATGGACTATTGGGTGCGATGAGAAAAAAAGATATAGGAACTTTTTTTCCAGATAATAAAAATAAATTTAAAGATATTAGATCTCCAAAAATGCTAAAACCTATTGTTGATATCTTAAATAGAAGTAAATTCTATATTAATAATTTAGATATCAATTTGATATGTGAGCAACCTAAAGTTTCCAAATATAGAAATAAAATAATAAGCTCTTTATCAAATCTATTAAATTTAGATAAAGATTTAATTAATTTAAAAGGTAAAACAGTTGAAAAATTAGGATTAATTGGAAAGGAAAAAGCAATAGCTTGTGAAGTTATTTGCTCAATATCAGAATGAAGAAAATAAATGTACTAATATCAACTTTCTTCGGTTATGGTTATTTAACCAAGATACCAGGAACTGTTACATCGTTAGTTACGACTGTATTTATTTATATTGCATATGAATACCTTGGATACACAGATCTTAAATTTTCAATAATTTTTTTTACTCTTTTATTTTTCTATTCTTTTTATGCAGTTAAAGATGCAGAAAGTGAGTTTAAGAATAAAGATCCTAGACAAATAGTTATTGATGAAGTTTTAGGTCAAGCCATGCCTTTAATATTGTTGTTATATTTAAACCAAAACAGTCAACTAGGTATGCAAATTGAAATATATTATATTTTGTCATTCGTATTCTTTAGGTTTTTTGATATTTTAAAGCCTTTTCCAGTTAGCTATTTTGATAAAAATTTTAAAAATTACTTTGGAATAATCATGGATGATATAATGGCTGGATTGTATTCAATGTTATTAATTTACCTAATAAGTCTTAAATTCTAATGAGTATTCAGCTTCTCCATAAAAAATTAATTAATAAAAAGTTAACTATATCTGTGGCTGAGTCTTGTACTGGTGGGTTATTGGCTCATAATTTAACTAAATTAGCCAACTCATCAAAATATTTTCAAATGGGGCTAACCACCTACTCCAATCAAGCTAAAATTAAAATTTTAAAAGTAAATAAAAACATAATTAAAAAATATGGAGCTGTAAGTAAAGAATGCTGTAAATCTATGGTCCAGAATTTATCAAAAATTTCAAAAAGTAAAATAAACGTTTCTATTACTGGAATAGCAGGACCTGGTGGAGCTTCTAAAAACAAACCAGTGGGTTTGGTTTATATTGGAATAAAAAATGATAAAACCTTACTTATTGAAGAAAATTTTTTTAAAACAAAAAAAAGATACTCAATCCAATCTTTAACAGTAAAAAAGGTAATAAAAACTATTCTTAAAACAATCTATTAATTAAAATTTGCTAAAGCATTATAGATGCAGCCAATTCCAATTCCTGCAATCTCATCACTTTTTAAAGATCTAGCTCTAGTTGTCATTTTAGATTTTAGGAATTTTGACGTTCTGTGATCAGGATATCTATATTGGATAATATGAAACCAAGGGCCATTAAAACTCACTCCATCTAAATTTTTATTAAATTTTTGAACACCGTTACTTGCTTGTGAATTATGTGCTTTTTTTGCCCAAGGTTCTAAAACTGAATTATCCATGAAACCATCTTGGAACAATTCAGCAGCTTTTAATAAATTTTTTTCATAATTTTTTGGAAGTTTTACATTTGCTGCATTGGCAATTTCCAAAATCATAAAAGCTTCACCTAATCCAGTATGATGATACCATAACGACCTATTACCACGTGTTGTCCTATCTTTAATGCTGCCATCTTTTAAAATCCATTTATCTGCACCTTTAATAAGCTTTTTAACTAATGATTTATAATTTTTATTATTATTGTGTTTGAGAGCAATGTTAGGGAAAAACCATCCAGCAGAATTTCCCATATAAAATTTTGATACTGGTTTTATCCTTTTGTAAAAAGATTTAAACCATTGATTAATCTTTTTATGTCTGGGATCGTCTGTTTTATAAGATGTAAAGTTTAAGTTATAAATATAATTAAGACCCATAACAATTTCTACAGCAACAGTTGCATCTTTTATTGGCGCTATATCTTGGCCGTTAGGGTCGCTCCATTCTCCCTCACAATCTTTTAAAATAGGTTTATCTTTTGAGTTTGTGTAACACTGCTTGGTTGCTGATAGTGCATTATTCTTTGCCCAAGTATAAAGTTTATCAAATAAAAATTCTTTAACTTTATCATTCTCTTTAACACTGACATAAGTTATTGCATCTGCATATTCTTTAAAAACATCTCTACTGTAAACACCTTCTACTATCTTCCAGTTATCCATTCTTGAATTGTAGCCAAGTATTTTGGGCGCAAGATCTTTGTTAATAATATTTTTTTTAGGCTTATAATTGTTAAAACCACATATTTTTGATTTATAATCTTTAGGCAAATCATCATATTTGTTTAATATGTCATCAGGTATAAAAGGACTTTTGCTTAATTGTTTAGAATTGGCGACAGAATATGAAGTTAATGTAATAAATAATATGTATATAAATAAAATATTGAAACTTTTTATAACCATTTCTTTTAATTAAAGATTTTTTACAAAAATGTATACTCTTAAATCTAAATCATAAATTTATTCAATTGGCTGGTAAAGATCTTCGGCCCTTTTTTGAAAAGCATCTGCTATCTTATTCAAACCAAACTCGAAAGACTTAGACATCAAAACATTTAAGAATTTATTCTCAATTTCAAAATCAATATCAAAAGAAATTTCGGTGCCCCCTTTTGTTTCATTAAAATTCCAATTATTTTCTAAGTGATTTAATGGGCCGCCAATATTGGTTACATTTATAGTACTGTTCTCTTTGTCAAATTTTACATCACTTTTGTATGTATCTTTAAATGGTCCTTTACCAATGGTAAGATCAGCAATAATTAAAATTTGATTACCTTCTTTAATTCTTTCATAAACATGTGAGTCCAAACAAAAAGGAACAAACTCTGGATATTTTTCAATATCAAGAACTAAATCAACAAGTTGATCTTTTTTACATTCAATTAATCTCTTAACTGATGCTTTGGGCATTAATGTTTGTTTAATCTATTTTGTTGAAGTTGAGCAAAATCTTCATCGGCATGATATGAAGATCTTGTTAATGGTGATGAAGAAACTAGTAAAAATCCTTTTGCTTTAGCTATTGTTCCTAAATCATCAAATTCTTTTGGAGTATAATATCTATCAAGCGGATGGTGTTTTGTTGATGGCTGAAGATATTGACCAATAGTTAAAAAATCTACATCTGCAGCTTTCAAGTCATCCATAACTTGCAAAATTTCATCTCTACTTTCACCTAGTCCAACCATAATTCCAGATTTGGTAAAAACATTTTTATTAACTTGTTTGGCATTTTTCAAAAGTTCTAAAGATGAAAAGTATCTTGAGCCAGGTCTAACTTTTAAATAAAGGCTGGGTACAGTTTCGATATTATGATTAAAAACATCTGGGTTTGCATCTAAAACTCTTTTATAAGAATCTCCTTTTCTCAAAAAATCAGGTGTTAATACTTCAATTGTAGTATTTGGATTTTGTTTTCTTGTTTGATTTATTGTTTCAAAAAAATGTTCTGAACCACCATCATCTAGATCATCTCTATCAACCGATGTTATCACAACATGTTTTAAATTTAATTTTTTAACAGCTTCTGCAATTTTAATTGGCTCTAATTGATCTAGTTTTCGAGGTAAACCAGTTTTAACATCACAGAATGCACATGCTCTAGTACAAGTATCTCCCATTATCATAAATGTTGCATGTCTTTTACTCCAACACTCGGTAATGTTTGGGCAATTAGCTTCCTGGCAAACAGTTACTAAATTATTATTATTTACAATTGTTTTTGTTAAGAAAAACTCTTTACTATTTACAAGCTTAGATCTTATCCAATCTGGTTTTTTCTTGATCGGATTAATTGGTTTGTTTTGTTTTTCTGGATGTCTAGTTTTCATTGTTTTTAATTATATAAATCGTCTCGCCTTCTTTTCCAAACAAAAATCTTTCTCTTATTAATGTTTCAACATAATCAAGATCTAAATTAGTGCTTAGTAAAGTATTTTTATGATCTAAATCATTTATTTTATTAACTAAGGATAATTCTTCAGTTTTCAAGTTGGACAAAAGTTCTTTTTTTTTATAAATGAAAAAAGACCTCTTTCACCTGATACAAGATTAAAAGCAAAGTAAAAAATCAAAAAAATAGATACTAATAAAAAATAATTCCTTTTTATTAATCTAAGCATTAATTGATTTTATTCATCCTCGTCTTTTTTCCAAGTTCTTCTTCAATACGAATTAATTGATTATATTTAGCTACTCTTTCGGATCTTGCTAATGATCCAGTTTTAATTTGATTAGAGTTTGTCCCAACTGCCAAATCTGCAATAAATGTGTCTTCACTCTCTCCTGATCGATGAGATATGATTGTTTTATATCCTATAGTTTGAGCAAATTTTATCACATCTAAGGTTTCAGATACTGTGCCAATTTGATTGAGTTTAATTAAAATTGAATTTGATGAAATATTTAAAAAACCTTTTTTAAGTCTTTCAAGGTTTGTTACATACAAATCATCTCCAACGATTTGAACATCTTTTACTGATTTCATTAATTTATTCCAAGCCAGCCAATCATTTTCTGCAAAAGGATCTTCGATTGATTTTATCTTATATTTGTTAATAATTTTTTGATATTCTTTGATCGATTTTTCAACTGAAATATAACTTTTAGAATGAATGGAGTATTTATTCTTTTTAAATAATTCATTGGCTGCAACATCAAGACATATGGAAACATCTTTACCGTTTTTAAAACCTGCTTTTTTAATTGCAGAAACAATTAAATCTAGCGCCTGATTATTACTACTGATCATTGGAGCAAAACCACCTTCATCACCAACAGATGTCGATAAACCCTTATCTTTAATTAGCTTACTTAGACTTTTAATAACTAAAAAACAAACTCTCATTGCTTCTGAGAAACTTTTTGCACGATCAGGTCTGATCATAAATTCTTGAATTCTAAGACCATTGTTAGCGTGTGCCCCACCATTAATTATATTCATTAGAGGGTATGGTAGTTGAAAATTATTTTTAACAGTAAATGTTTTATATAATGGAACTTTTTTTATTTTAGCTGAAAGTTTTTTAACAGCCATAGAAACAGCCAACATTGCATTTGCCCCAAGATTTGTTTTTTGTCTTGTGCCATCAAGGTTAATTAAAAGGGTGTCAATTCGTTCTTGGTTATGAATATTTTGACCTTTTAATTTTTTTGAAATTTTTGTATTAACTAAATTTACAACACTAAAAACACTTTTTCCTAAATATCTTTTATTGTTTTTGTCTCTTTTTTCATAAGCCTCAAAAGTTCCAGTAGATGCGCCAGAGGGACAAATGGCTGATGCGCTATTATTCTTTACATAGACTTCAGCTTCAACAGTTGGATTACCTCTGCTATCAAAAACTTGTCTTGCTTTTACTTTTAAGATTTTGCTCACTACTTTTTAATTAAATTATCAATATCAGTTAATTGTTTAAGTAAATTTTCTAACTTATCTAAAGGAACCATGTTTGGACCATCTGAAGGAGCATTATCAGGATCTTGATGAGTTTCAATAAACACTCCTGCAACTCCTACTGCAACTGCAGCTCTTGCTAAATATTTAACAAACTCTCTTTGTCCACCAGAAGATTCGCCCTGACCACCTGGTTGTTGTACTGAATGTGTTGCATCAAAAATTACTGGATAGCCATTCTTTGCCATGATCGGTAATGATCTCATATCCGATACTAAAGTATTATATCCAAAGCTAGCTCCTCTTTCTGTAACTAAAATATTTTCATTTCCAGAGTCTGCTATTTTTCTAGTAACATTAACCATGTCCCATGGAGCTAAGAACTGTCCCTTTTTAACATTTATAATTTTATTAGTTTTTGCAGCAGCAATTAGAAGATCTGTCTGTCTGCATAAAAATGCTGGTATTTGTAAAATATCAACATGATCTTTTAATAACAAACATTGCTCTGCGTTATGAATGTCGGTTAAAATTGGAACATTCAATTCTTTTTTAATTTTATCAAACACTGGAAGGGATGCTTCTAAACCAGCTCCTCTTTGACCTTTTAGACTAGTTCTATTAGCTTTATCGAAAGAAGTTTTATAAATAAATCCAAGATCAAATTTTTTTGTAATTTCTTGAATTTTACCTGCCATGTCCATTGCATGCTGTTCTGTTTCTAGCTGACATGGTCCAGCAATAATACAAATTTTATTATTATTTGAAATTTCTATATTTCCACAATTTACTTTTTTATTACTCATTTATGATTTTTTGCTGCCTTGATAAATGATGAGAATAATGGATGAGGGGCTAAAGGTCTAGATTTAAATTCTGGGTGAAATTGAACTCCTATAAACCATGGATGATTTTTTAACTCTATAATCTCAGGTAACTTATTATCAGGCGATAAACCAGAAAAAATCATCCCTTTTTTTTCAAACTTATCTTTATAAGCTATGTTCACTTCATATCTATGTCTGTGTCTCTCTTTAATCAATTTTGATTTATAAATTTTTCTGATTTGTGAATTATCCCTAAGCTTGGCATCGTAGGAACCTAATCTCATCGTCCCACCTAAATCTTTATCAGTACCTTTAATCATCTTTCCATCTTTGGTCCATTCATTAATTAATCCAATTATAGGTAAACCTTTTTTATCAAATTCACTTGATGTAGCATTTTTTAAATTTAATTGATTCCTTGCAAATTCAATAATTGCCATTTGCATTCCATAACAAATACCTAAGAAAGGTATCTTATTTAATCTAGCATATTTGATTGCCTCAATTTTTCCATCAGTTCCTCTTTTTCCAAATCCACCAGGAATTAATATTCCTGAAATATTTTTGAGTTTTTTCTTAATTTCTGAAACTTTTAATTTTTCAGAGTCTATTCTAACTAGATTGACCTTTATTTTATTATCTATTCCGCCATGAGTTAATGCTTCATCCAATGATTTATAAGCATCTTTCAGCTCCACATATTTTCCAATAATTGCAATGTTTACTTGCTTCTTATTTTGTAAAATTATTTTAGTAATTTTTTTCCAAGGATTTAGGTTTGCAGGTTTTTTAGATTTTAAATTAAAATAATTCAATACTTGAAGATCTAATTTTTCTCTAAAAAAACTCATTGGAGCTTCATAAATAGTTCTTACATCCACAGTTTCAATCACATTCTTAATATCAACATTACAAAATAACGAGATTTTTTTTCTATGATCTAAAGGGATTGGTCTTTCAGATCTACAAATTATTATATCAGGCTGAATACCTATGCTTCTTAATTCTTTTACAGAGTGTTGGGTAGGCTTTGTTTTTATTTCATCGGAAGCTTTTAAATATGGAACTAATGTTAAGTGAATAAATAATGCATTTTTTTTTCCAACATCATTTGCAAATTGTCTAATAGCTTCAACAAAAGGTAAGCTTTCGATATCCCCTACTATTCCTCCAATTTCACAAATTACAAAATCTTCTTTTGATGAGTCGTGCTTGATAAATTGTTTAATACGATCTGTGATATGGGGAATTACCTGAACAGTTTTACCAAGATACTCTCCTTTTCTTTCTTTTCTTAAAACATCACTATAAATTTTACCTGTTGTTATATTGTCTGATTTTTTTGCAGATACTCCAGAAAACCTCTCATAATGTCCAAGATCTAAATCTGTTTCAGCTCCATCATCTGTTACATAAACCTCTCCATGCTGAAACGGACTCATTGTTCCTGGATCTACATTCAAATATGGATCTAATTTTCTAATTCTGACTTTGTAACCTCTTGATTGAAGTAAGTAAGCTAAAGAAGCTGAAGAAAGACCTTTTCCTAAGGAAGAAACCACACCGCCAGTGACAAATATATATCGCGCCATGGAACTATCTTATAGCGAATAAAAAATGAATTGAAAAGTAATAATTATTTATCTTCAGGAATTGAAGGAGTGTCCTCAGTTTTTTCCTCAATAGTATCTAAAACTGAATTTGTAGGGGTTAATTCCGCTCTTGAAATAATTGTAAGCGCCAGACTACACACAATAAACAAAGTTGCAATCACAGCAGTTGCTTTGGTCATGAAGCCACCAGCAGATCTTGAAAGCATGAAGTTTTCTTGAGAAACACCAATACCAAGAGCCCCACCTTCAGATTTCTGCAAAAGTATTAATGACACCAAAATTAATGCAAGAATGATGTTGATGACTAACAATATATTTTCCATGCGGACTAATTAAAGGTTTTTTTGATTATATCAATAAATTTTTTTGGGCTTTGAGAGGCTCCACCAATTAAAAAACCGTCTATAACGTTAATATCTTTTAATTGAGCAATGTTATTGCTGTTAACTGAACCACCATACAAAATTTTTGGAGATTTTTTACTAAATCTATTTTTAATAAACGAGACAGATTTTAGTAAATCTTCAGATGCAGGTATCAATCCTGTTCCAATTGACCAGACAGGCTCATACGCTACAATTATATTAGATTTGTTTTTAATAGATTTTAAACCGTTGTTAATTTGTTTTGCTAATACTTGATTGGTTTTTTTGTTTTTTCTTTCTTTATAAGTTTCGCCAATACAAAATATAATTTTTAAACCAGCTTTAATTGCACTTTTAATTTTTAAGTTGATTAACTGATCAGTTTCACCAGATTGTCTATTTTCTGAATGCCCCAATATTATATATTTAGCCCCAACATTTTTTAACATTTTTGCATTAACGTTACCTGTGAAAGCACCAAAGTTTTCACTTTCATGACAATTCTGTGCACCAACCTCTAACTTGGTTTCTTTTAATCTCTTTGACAATGGTCTGATAAGTGTATTTGGAGGGCAATAAACTATTTTAAATTTATTTTTCTTATTAGTAATTGAAAATTTTATAACACTATCAAGGGAATTTAATGTTCTTAAATCACCAAACATTTTCCAATTAGCTACAAAATACATATATTTATTTGTCATTATTGAATTTTTAATCTATAGATTTGTTTTTTGCAGATCAATATATTTATAGCTTAATGATAAAAACTTTGAAAAATTTTGGTGGAAAAAAATTAGGTGGTGTAATTCTAATTGCAGTAATTGTAATAGCGTTTGGATTTGGAGGTTTTGGTGGTGGATTTAGCACCAACAACCAGAATAATATTGCAAAAATAAACAAGACCAATGTAACCACACAAGATTTTATGGACTATCTAAATGGTAGTAACATTTCACAACAAGCAATTAGAGAAAACCTTGATCAAAATATAATTGAAGAATTATTGTCAGGACTGATTTCAACTACTTTAATTGATTTAGAGGTTGAAGATTTTGATCTTTCAATAACAGAATTGACTGTTTTAAAAAAAATAAAAGAAAATAAAAATTTTCAAGATGAAAACGATGTATTTCAAAGAATTAAATATGAAAAATTTCTTCTTTCAAACAATATGTCGGCTCCCATGTTTGAACTTCAATTAAAAAATCGTGAACTTCAAAAACATTTATTTGATCTAATTGGAGCTGGAACAATAACGCCAGATTTTTTAATTAAAAAAAAATTTGAGGAACAAAATAAAACTCTAGATATTGAATATTTATCAATGTCTAAGCAATATAGAGAAAAAGATAGCTACACTAGTGAAGAAATTAAGAATTTTGTCGAGGAAAATAAAGATCAATTAAAAAGAGAATATATTGATTTTAAATATGCAGTTTTAAATCCTAAAAATTTAATTGGATTAGAAGAGTTTAATCAGGATTTTTTTGACGAAATAGATAAAATTGAAAACAAAATTTCTCAAGGGGATACGTTCGAAACAATACTCAAAAATATTAAAACAGATGTAATAGAAATTAGCAAATACACAACTTCTTCCACTAAAAAGATTAACGAAGACAGAATTTATTCTAAAAGATCTTCAAATTTAGATATTATTGAAAATGGAGATAATTTTTTATTATTTTCAATAGTTGACAAATATGATCTTGGGCCTGACTTAGGAGATCTCGCTACCAAGGATGAAATAACTGAATTAGTTTTTCAAAAAGGTAAATTTGATCTTAATAGAAATATTTTAGAAAAAATACAAAAAAAAGAATTCGATAATAATGAATTTAATAAAATGTCAGCTAACAGTCTTGAGTATGTGTCGCTTAATTCAATTAATGATGACAATACTTTTGAAACGAATTCAGTTAAAATGCTATACAATCTTCCAGTTGGTTCTTTTACGCTTGTAAATGATAAAGATAATAAAATTTATTTGGTAAAAATAGTTAATGCAAAAGATAATTCTTATAATGCAGCTGATGAAAATTATTTAAAATTTGTCCAAGAACTAAACACGGACAATAGAAAAAGTATTCTTCAATCATATGATCAATTACTTAATAATAAATATAAAGTTCAATTAAATCAGAAAACTATTGATAGAGTTAAAAATTATTTCAAATGATAATTAATCGAAACTTCAAAGATTTTAAGTTTCGACACAGAAGCAAAAAAAATCAAATAATATATACTTCAAAAAAAGTAAAAAATGACGACAATGTTATAAATCTAATTGATAATTTCCTCACAGAAAAGAATAGCTTTATATTTGAGTCAGTTGAAAAAGGGAAAATCAAGGGTAGATATACTATTTTTGGCAAAAATCCTGACAAAATTTGGGAATTTAATAATGATAATTCATTCTTAATAAAAAACAAAAAAAAAATTAAATTAAAAGAAAAACCAGATCAATTAATTGAAAAAATTATTGAAGATTTTAAATTTGAAACCCCAAAGAAACTGCCTAAAATTTGCTCTTTAATATCAGGTTATTTTTCATATGACTCAATTCGATATATTGAGAAAATTCCAAACAAATGTAAAAATGATCTTAATTTACCAGATGTTAGACTTTTGAGACCTAGAACTCTAGTAATTTACGATAATTTAAAAAAAGAAATTTTTTATATAATTAATATTTTTGGTGATGAAAAAATTAAAAACTATACAAAAAAATATGAAGAAATTAAAATAGAATTATCTAAAATATTAATTCAATCTTCTTTAAAAATTTCAAGTTATCTAACTAAAAAAACAAATAAAGACATTAAAGTTAAATCTAATACTCCAAAAAACAAATTTATTAAAATGGTGCATAAAGCTAAAGATTACATCAAACGAGGTGATATTTTTCAGGTGGTTTTAAGTCAACGATTTGAAGCAAAATTAACAAAAAAACCCTTAGACATTTACAAAAAACTTAGAATTACAAATCCATCCCCTTTTATGTTTTTCTTTAATTTTGATGATTTCCAAATCATTGGAGCCAGCCCAGAAATACTAGTTAGATTGAGAGATAATAAGATTACAGTCAGGCCAATAGCAGGTACAAGACCTAGGGGCAAAACAATCAAGGAAGATCTTTTTTATGAAAAAGATTTACTTAAAGATAAAAAAGAACTTTCTGAACATTTAATGCTTTTAGATCTTGGTAGAAATGATGCTGGAAAAGTTTCTAAAATTAATTCAGTCAAAGTTACTGAAAGCTTCATTATAGAAAGATATTCTCATGTAATGCACATAGTTTCTAATGTAGTTGGTGAATACAATAAAAAATTTTCAAAATTTAAATCTATGCTTGCAGGATTTCCTGCTGGAACTGTATCTGGAGCACCAAAAATTAGAGCAATGGAGATTATTGATGAATTAGAGTCAACAAAAAGAAAAGTTTATGCAGGAAGTATTGGATATTTTTCAGCTAATGGAGAATTTGATACTTGCATAGCTTTAAGAACTGCTGTTGCTAAAAACAAAAAATTCTATGTACAAGCAGGTGCTGGAATTGTTGCAGACAGTAAACCAATTAATGAATATGAGGAAACAGTTAATAAAGCTAAAGCTTTAATTAATGCTTTAAGATAATGAAAATATTATTAATAGATAATTATGATAGTTTTACATTTAATCTTTATCATTATCTTTCTTCGTTAAAAACTAAAGTTGACGTTATAAGAAACGATCAAATTACATCTAAAGAAATTATTAAAAAAAAATATGATAAAATTGTAATTTCACCGGGACCTGGTAACCCTAACCAATCTGGAAATTGTTTGAATATTTTAAAGACACTTCATAAAGATCTACCTTTTCTTGGCGTATGTCTAGGCCATCAAATAATAGGTCAAGTTTTTGGTTCAAAAATTGTTCAAGCAAAGAAATTAATGCATGGAAAAACAAGTAAAATCAAATCAAAAAAAATTGGAATTTTAAAAAATCTTCCAAAAGCCTTTGAAGCAACTAGATATCATAGTTTAATTATTGATAAGAAATCTTTATCTGCAGACTTAGAAATTACTGCAGAAACTAGTGATGGTCTAATTATGGGTGTTCAACACAAAAAGTATAATATTCACGGTGTGCAATTCCATCCTGAAAGTATAAAGACTGTATTAGGAATTAAAATATTAAAAAATTTTATAAATCATTAATCTAATGCAGCAATTTTTAGAAAAACTTAGAAAAAAACAAAACTTAACTTTTGAGGATAGTAAATTAGCTTTTGAATTGTTGATGACAGGAAAAGCAAGTGAAGATCAGATCTATGATTTTTTAACATTACTATCAGCAAAAGGAGAGGTTTCAGATGAAATTGCTGGTGGTGTTTATGTTTTAAGAGATAAATCCAAAAGAGTAAATGTTGATAATTGTGTTGATACTTGCGGTACTGGAGGAGATGGTATGAATACACTGAATATATCAACTGCTTCTGCCCTACTTTTAGCAAGTATGGGTACAAAAGTAGCAAAACATGGAAATAAGGCTGTCTCATCAAAATGTGGATCTGGGGATGTGCTTGAAGCATTAAATATTAAGATTGATCTTGAACCATCTAATGTAGAGAAAGAAATTAACAATAATAACTTTGGATTTATGTTTGCTCCAAATTATCATAGTGCAATGAAATTTGTTGGTCCTATTAGAAAAAAAATAGGTAAAAGAACAATCTTCAATATGATTGGACCCTTAAGTAATCCAGCTTTAGTTAAGAGGCAGGTTGTAGGTGTTTTTGATAAAAAGTTATTAAAAATATTTGCTGAAGGTCTTAAAAATTTAAATATTAAATTTGCATGGATTGTTAATAGTGAAGATGGATTAGATGAAATATCACCTTATGAAAAAACAAATGTAATTCAATTAAAAGATGGTCAAATAACTGAATTTACAATTGATCCAAAAATATTAAATGTTAATGCTGAAAGATTTGAAAATCTTGTAGGTGATGATGCAAAATATAATGCAAATAAAATGATAGAAATATTTAAAGGTAAAGATAATGATTTTTCAAAAGCAGTTTGTTTAAATGCTGCAGCAGGTTTAATTGTTAGTGAAAAATTTAAAGAATTTTTTGACGCCTATAACTTCGCTAGAGAATTTATATTATCTGGTAAAACCTTTTCACATTTAAAAAAGATACAAAATGTCTGAAAATATTCTTGAAAAAATAATAAAAAGAAAAATTGAAAGAATAGATGTTTTAAAAAAATCTATAAATCTAAATTCTTTAAATGAAATTATTAATAAAAACATGTCTTTTATTGATTTTAAAAAAAAGATTCAAAATAATTTAAATAAAAATAAGAGTTCAATCATTGCAGAGATTAAAAAAGCAAGTCCTTCTGCTGGTGTTATTATTGATGATTATAATCCTGTTGAAATTGCTAAAATATACAATGATAATAATGTAACTTGTTTATCTGTTCTTACAGAAGAAGATTTTTTCTTAGGTAACTTAATTCATGTTAGTAAAATAAAAGATAAGATTAAATTACCGATTTTATGTAAAGATTTTTTTATTGATAAATTTCAAGTTCCTTTAGCTAAAAGTTATGGCGCTGATGCGATCTTAATTATTTTAGCTGGAGTATCAGATGATTTAGCTAATGAATTATACGAAGAAGCTTTAAAGTTTAATATGTCAGTTATTGTCGAAGTTCATACTGTTGAAGAAGCAAAGAAAGCTTTGAACTTTAAGGAAGCTTTAATTGGAATTAATAATAGAAACTTAAAAACTTTAAAAACTGATATAAATACAACCTATGATATTCATAATGTGTTAATTGACCACAAGGGACCGCTAATTTCAGAGAGTGGAATTAAGACTAAAGATGAGCTCTTAGATCTTAAAAATAAAACATCTATAAATACTTTTTTAATTGGTGAATCACTTTTGAAAAATTTAGAAAAAAATTCAATTTTTTCAGTTTTATAGGGAAATAAACCTCTATTTTACTGGTATTTTTTACTATTGTTAAATTAGAAGAACTTTTATAGAACATTATTTGTACGATATTTGTTCTTATGCTAACAAAAAAACAAAAAAACCTGCTTTTATTTATCAACAAGAAGTTGAGAAGTTCTGGTGTATCTCCATCTTATGAGGAAATGAAGCAATCTCTAAATTTAAAATCTAAATCTGGAATTCATAGATTAATTAGTGCCTTAGAGGAAAGAGGGTTTATTAAGAGATTAGCTCATAAAGCGAGAGCATTAGAAGTAATTAAATTACCAGAGACAGCCTCTGCAAATGATATTTACAATAGCTTTTCACCAAGCGTAATTAAAGGTGGTTTGGATGAGGTAAACATTAATTCTGACGAAATGGAAGTTCCAGTACTTGGAAAAATAGCTGCGGGTACCCCTGTTGAGGCAATTCAAAATGAAGTATCAAGAATTCCTTTACCTAGTAATTTAGAAAAGAATGGTGACTATTTTGGATTAAAGGTTCAAGGAGACTCAATGATTGAAGCTGGCATCAATGAAGGTGATACAGTAATCATTAGAAGAACAGATAGCGCGGACAATGGTAAAATAGTTGTAGCTTTGATAGACGAACATGAGGCTATGCTAAAAAGAATTCGAAAAAAAGGCAAGGTTGTTGCTCTTGAAAGTGCTAATAGAAACTACGAAACTAAGATTTTTGGTCCAGACAGAGTAAAAGTTCAAGGTGTACTGGTATCTTTATATAGAAACTTCTAAAAAAATAGTCTAAATAACACGAATGTCTAAAGTTGCAACACGTTTTGCACCCTCACCTACTGGAGCGCTTCATATTGGTGGAGTAAGAACTGCTCTATTTAATTGGCTTTATTCAAAAAATCAAAAAGGAACATTTCATCTTAGAATTGAAGATACAGATAAAGAAAGATCTAAGGATGAACATAAATTTCAAATCATAAAGTCTCTAAAGTGGATTGGCATAGAGCATGATGGTGAAGAATATATTCAATCAACTAAAATTAAAGATCATATAGATGTTGCTAGCGAATTACTAAAAAGTGGCAATGCATATAAGTGCTATTGTTCTAATGAAGAAATTGAAGAACAAAAAAAGAGAGCCAGACAAAAAAAACTTCCTTATATCTATAATAGAAAATGGAGAGATATTTCAGAAGAAGAAGCTCCAAATGATATAAAACCTGTAATAAGATTTAAAAGTAAAATTGAAGGATCAACTATACTAAAAGATTTGGTACAAGGTGATGTTGAAATTGATAATAACACAATTGAAGATTTTATAATTTTAAGAAATGATGGAACACCAACATACAATTTATCTGCAACTGTAGATGATCATCAAATGAACATGACTCATATCATTAGAGGAGATGATCATAAGATAAATACATTCAAACAAATGCAAATTTATTTAGCTATGAAATGGAAGTTACCTCAGTTTGCACACATACCTCTTATTCACACAATAGATGGAAAAAAATTATCAAAAAGAGATAATGCTTCGACATTAGACGACTATTCAAAAATAGGCATAATGCCAGATGCATTAAGGAATTACTTACTTAGATTGGGTTGGTCTTTTGAAGACAAGGAAATATTCACCTTAGATGAAAGTATTAAACATTTTAATTTGGAGGGTATAGGTAAATCTCCATCAAAACTAGATATGAGCAGAATTTTATCAATGAATGAACATTATATAAAAAACATAGACGAAAATGAACTCTACAAACATCTAGCAGAGTATTGTGGAATTTATAAAGAAAAAATAAACTCTGAAAAAGAAATAAAAATTAAACCATCGTTGTCATTTCTTAAAAATAAAGCCAAAACGCTCGAAGATATTTATAATAACGCAAAATATATAATATTTGATGAAGTAAAATTTGGAGATGAAGATTTAAAACTAATAGATGAAAAAGCAAAAGAAATAATAGCAGAATTTAAAAGTAAAATTACACCGATAAGTAATTTAAATAAGGAAATTCTTGAACCTATAATTAATGAGTTGATTAAAAAATACGAAACAAATTTTAAAGGAGTTGGTCAACCGATTAGAATTGCTTTAACGGGATCAAAATTTGGACCAGGTTTATACGATATAATAATTTCATTGGGAAAAGATGAAGTTGAAAAAAGATTAAGCAATAAGATAATTGTTTAAAATTTTTGCTGCCTCATTTGAAGAAGATGTTTTGGATTTAATTCCTTCTAAAGTTTTGCTACAAACATTCAATTGTTTTCTAATTAATTCAGGATTTTTTAAAAAATAAATAACCGTTTTATATATTTCTTCAGCATTACATTCTTTTTGTAATAATTCAGGAATAACTTCTTTATCATTAATGATATTAATTATATTTGCAAATTTAACATTAACCAACATTTTAAAAATCATAAAATTAATAAAACTAAGTTTGTAGATAATTATTGATGGTATATTAGAGTTTGAAATTTGAAGTGAAACAGTGCCTGATTTAGAAACTGCAAATATTGAATTAGATAAAATTTGTAATTTAATATTTTCATCAGCGATAACATCAATGTTGGATAAATCAGTTTTTTTAACATGACTTATGATAAATTCTTTATTTTCATCTGTTGCATGAAAAACATAAGAATAAGTATCATTTTTTTTATTCATCAAATTAATAAAATCGAGTAAAATTGGTAATAGCAGATTAGTTTCTGATTTTCGACTGCCAGGAAAAATTGATATGATTTTCTTATCTTTAGATATTAGTTCATTTAAAGTTGTTTTAACATTTTCATCTTTTTCGATTAATGGATGACCAACAAATGTATTTTTAATATTCTCTTCATCAAAATATTTTTTTTCAAAGTTAAAAAGTAAAAGCATGTGGTCTATAAAATTTTTAATCTTTTTAACTCTACTTTTTCTCCAAACCCAAACTTGAGGAGCCACATAATGGATTGTCTTTATGTTGCTATTAATCCTTTTAACTTTTTCAGCAACTCTTAATGTAAAATCAGGACTATCAACACTGAATAAAATATCAGGGTTAAATTTTATGATTTCATCTACAGTTGTATTAATCTTTCTTCTTATTTTAAAAATATTAAGCAATACACTTGTGAACCCAAGATAAGTAATGTCTTTAAGATCAAAGATAGATTGTATTCCCAATTTTTTAATATGTGTTCCTCCAACTGACAAATATTCAATATTAGGATTATGCGTTTTGAGTTTTGAAATAACTTTTGACGCTAATTTATCACCAGAAGGTTCACCTGTTAAAACAAAAATTTTCTTCATATGACATTAATGAAAATCTTATTTTTATTAGCATAAGTTATGCATTTAGACTTATCTAAAAATATATTCTTTTTAGATTTTAAAACTATCCCTTTTAGACCGTATTTTTTACAATCTCTTAAAGTATTAAGACCAATTGTTGGTAAATCCATTCTTAAATCTTGTTTTTTCTTAGGTAATTTAATCAAAATTCCTCTGGATTTTTTTTTCAATTTTGACAACATTTTCTTTGTTCCATGTCGATCTTCTGAAGCTAAAATAGTATTTTCTTTGACAATAACAGCTTGAACATGATCTAAACTATTTAATTTATTAAAATATACAATCCCCTTCTGAATTGAGATTATATCATCTAGATTTGGTTTTGATTTGGTGTAATTTCCAGTTTTTACAGTTAGTTCTGGATTAAAAAAAATTGAACTGATGACTTTTATATTCTCATTATCTAAAATTTTTATTACGGCTTTTATAATTGCAGCGTCACCTAATTTTGCAGCTTTAATAACACTTGGCATGTAATAAAAGCCTTTTAAGTCCAATCTTAAAGACGAAAGTTTTGGTTTTACAATCTTTCCTGCAAACAAAACTTTTTTTGATTTTTTTTCTTTAATTAAATTTATTATTTCTCCAAATCTTCCAATACTTATTCGGTGAGAATTTTTATCTTTTTTAAATTTATTATTTTTTGAAAAATCAATAATAAAGTATTTTTTATCTAATTTTTTTATTTTCTTTAAAACGATTTCTGAAAAATCAGTATCTCCTAAAAACAATCCAATCATCTTATTTTGAAAATGGGGTACAAATGGGTCTTTTTTTATCTTTCTCTAAAAAGTTAACAACTTCTAATACAAGTTCATTTTTCTTATAATCTTCACTTAAATTAGATAAATTTTGAGTTAAGTTTTCATTTTTAAATATTTCTTTATAAGCATCATTTAAAGTCAATATTTCTTTATTTGGAATATTTTTTCTTCTAAGGCCAATTAGATTTAAACCTTGTAATACACTTCTATTGCCATGTGCTATTCCATATGGGATTATGTCTCTCACAACACCGCACATTCCACCAATCATTGCAAATTTACCCACTCGAGTAAATTGTTGCACTGCAGAATTGCCACCGATAATTACATTATCTTCAATTTCAGCATGTCCACCTAATGGAACATTATTTGCTAAAATAACATTATTGCCAACTATACAATCATGAGCAATATGAGAAGAGACCATAAATAAACAGTTATTACCAATCTTTGTTAGCGCGCCACCTCCTTTTGTGCCAGGATTAATGGTAACATACTCTCTAATCTTATTATTGTCTCCAATTTCAAGCCTTGTTTCTTCGCCAGCAAATTTTAAATCTTGAGGATCATTTCCAATAGATGAAAAAGGATATATTTTGTTATTTTTGCCAACTTTAGTATTACCAATAATACTTACATGAGATTGTATTTCTGAATTTTCATCAATTTCAACATTAGGACCAACTATTGAATAAGCTCCTATTTTTACATTAGATGAAATTTTTGCTTTAGGATCTATAATTGCTGTTTTATGTATCATCTATTTTCTCTCAAAAAATCTCTGATATTTTTTGCGGGATAACCCATCACCTTTGTATTATCAGGAATATCTTTTATAACCCCAGATCCGCCAGCTATTTCAACATTATTACCAATTTTTAAATGTCCTGAAATGCCTGCTTGACCACCAATTTTTACATTATTACCAATTATTGAGCTGCCAGCAATTCCTACTTGACCAGCTATAATTGAATTTTCACCAATCTTTACATTATGAGCTATATGAATTTGATTATCTAAATAAGTATTTTTTCCAATGACAGTATTAGACATGGAGCCTCTATCTATAGTGGAGCTACATCCAATTTCACAATCATCTTCAATGATAACAATTCCCATATGTGGATATCTTAAATTTTTGTTTGTGTTTGGGTAAAAACCAAATCCATGTTTTCCTATAATGCAGTTGTCTAAAATTTTGACATCATTTTTAATTAAACTATTTCTGATAATGTTATTAGAGCCAATAGAACAATTGTCTCCAATAACAACATTTTTTTCAATAATGGTATTATGACCAATTAAACAATTCGCCCCAATTGATACATTATGACCGATTAATACGTTTTTACCAAATTTAACTTTGTCATTAAATTTAGTGTTATAAATTTCTTCAATAGTATTATCAAAATCATCGTTTATGGAGTCTGGATAAAATTTAGCAGTAATGGCAGAAGTTGAAACTAAAACGTTATCAACAATTATTGGTTTACAACTTTTGGGTAATTCATTTTTTAAATTTTCTGTAGTTATGCAGAAAGAAGCTTTGGTAGCATTTGCAGCTAATCTATATTTTTTTGAATGAAAGAAAGTAATTTCATTCATGTTTGAATTCTGTAAATCTTTAATGTCATTAATAATTAAATTGTTACTATTTTCCTTTATTTCAAAATTCAATTCATTTAATATTTGATTAAGTTCAAAAGGACCATTATTTTTAAAAAAAGGATTTGACATATTTGCTTTTAACAAAGCAAAATAAAATTAGTTATCAATATTTATTGCTATTTATTTCTTATCTACAATTGTAGCAGACCATATTGCGTCAGCCATTTTTATATCATCAACAAATGCTTCACCTTTATACTTCCAAACTCTACCATGGGATCTTATTGCTTCAATTTTTAATAAGAGTTTACAATCTGGTATAACTGGGTTTCTAAATCGAGCTTTTTCAACACCCATAAGAAAAACAAGCTTATTTTCATAAGTAGATTTATCTATACCATGGGCGGTAAGAGCTGCGGCTGTTTGACCAAAAGCTTCAACAATTAAAACACCTGGCATTACAGGTTGTCCAGGAAAATGGCCCTGAACAAAAAAACTGTCTTTCTTTACATTAACAACACCAGTAGCAGAGGTTAATTTTTCAATATCATGAAGCTCATCTATTAACAGCATAGGATCTCTATGAGGCAGTAAATTTTCAATTTCTTTTTTATTTAAATTTATCATTTATTTAATTTCGATAGTCTTAATTTGATTATCAATAAGTTCAATCAAATTATTTGTAATGTCATAATCTCTACTGGCTATAAAAACATTTTTTTTATCTAATAACATGTATATAGAGTTATCTTCCATATATTTTTGTATTATTGGATTAATTAAATTTATAAAATTCATAATATTTCTATTTTTTTTAACTTTAAAATTGTCAATTTCTTTAATCTTTTCTTTTCTATATTTTTGAAATTTTAACTGCAATGATTTTAACTCTTTATTTATTTCTTCTTGTGAAATTAAATTTTTTTTTGCTAATATAATTTTTTCTTCATTTTTAAAATCTTTATCACTAGATTTAAATTTACTTATCTTTAATTCTTCTTCCTCTTTAAGTGAGCTCAATAGTGATTTTCCAGTCAGAGTATTGGTAATGATATAATCCATATCTACATAAAAAACTTTTTCTTCAGCATTTAATGAATTTAAAGAAAAGGTTAAGAAAATTAAAAAAATAAAAATTTTTTTAGAAACGTTCATTAAAAAGTTGTTCCAAGATTAAATCTAAAGGTTTCAGTTTTGTCTCCAGTTTTCTTTGTAATTGGATAAGCTAAAGTAAAATTCATTGGACCTACTGGACTCATCCAATCAAGCGCAACACCAACAGAAGATCTAATACCCTCACCTTCGACAGATGATTTATAGTCAACACCCCAAATATCTGCTGCATCAGCAAAAATCAAAAAGTCTAAATTTTGTGACTCTGCAAGTATTTGTGGAATGTTTGATGTAAAATTGATTGAGTAGGCATAATTTCCACCAATATAATCATCACCATCTTTTGGACCAACTCTACCAGCTTCAAATCCTCTTAGCCTACTTGATGGAATAGTAATTCGTTCAGATAATTTAATGTCTTTGTTGTTTATAGAATTTGCTGTTTCAAGATAGAATGAAATAGATGAGAAATTTTTTTCAAAAAAATCAAAATAATGAGAGTAATTATAATAATTTTTTAATGTATTGGTGTCACTGATAATTGGCAAATCTAATGAGTAAAAAGATTTAAATCCTGAACTAGTTTGAAATTTTTGATTTCGTTTGTCGTAATTCATATTAAATTTAATAAAAGAGTCATAATAATTGCCTTCTTGAGCTTGCTGTTGTGCTGACGCAGTACTGTTTGTTTCAATTACTTCATAAAAATTTGAACTATTAACACCTAAATAAAAATCATTAAGATATTCGAAATTTGTACCAATACTTACGCCTGTTTTATTAGATTTGTAACCAAATGTTTGATAGTAATCGTTTTCAATTGCTTCAGCAGAGACATAAAGAGATTTATCAGAATTTTTATAATTTGGATTTGTAACAGAAAATTTACCTTTAAACGTACTACTTGATAAATTAAAATTTGCATCAAGTCCAATTCCATTACCTAAAAAATTATTTTCCTTCACACCAAAACCAAATGAGCCCCCGGATGTACCCACACCTGCTGCTGCAAAAATTTCACCTGTAGCTTTTTCATCTACAAAAATATTAATTGTTTTTGTTTTATTGTCACTATTGTCTAATATTTTAGAACTCACAGATTTGAAAAAATTTAGACTTTTAATATTATTAATTGATTTATTTGTTAAAATATCACTAAACGGGTCACCTTCATCAAGCATTAATTGGTTACGAATTACATTTTCAGAGGTAATAGTATTTCCATAAATATTTATTCTATCCACATAAAATTTTTCACCTTCTTTGACTGAAAATTCTAAATTGATCAAGTTTTTGTTAATAGATTCAGACACGCTAGCTTTTATAAACTGATACTGCTCAAGACTTGTTATTGTATCAATTTCATCAAGAATCTTATCAATCATATTTATAGAATAAGGTTTTCCTTCAATTTTCTTGAACAATTTTTTAATTGAGATGAAATTTTTTTCATCAAAGTCGGTAGGTAGTAGTAAATTTAAATTACCAAAAAAAATTTTTGGACCAGCATCAATATTAAATATAAGCTCAAAACTATTGTCATTAATAAGTTTTGCATAAGATGAATTAATTTTAACATTATAATAACCATTATTCTTATAAAAATTTTTTAAAAGTCTTTCATCAAATAGTACCGAATTTTGATTTAAATACTTTCTGCCTGAAATAAATTTCCAGAATTTATATTCTGTACTTGTTACAACTCTACTTAGCTTTTTATCTTTAAAAACTTTATCGCCAATGAAAATAATCTTTTTAATTTTTGATTTTTCCCCTAAATCAATATTGTAAGTAATATTTACCAAATTATTTTTTGTTTGTTCGACTAATATTTCCAAATTAGAACTATAATAACCTAAATTTTTTAAAATATTATCAATCTTAAACTTCTCTTTCTTAATAATGCTTTCATTATAAGAGGATCTAGACTTAACAGATGTTTCTTTCTCAATTATATTTAGGATTTATCGCTTTTTACACCGTTATAATAAATGTTTTCGATGATAGGATTTTCCAAAACATATATAGATAAAATTTTATTTTCAAACTTTACATTAATATCCTTAAAAAAATTTGTTTCATAAAGATCTTTTAAAATTTTATTTAATTCAGCATCATTTATTTTGTCATTTACATTTTTTGAAATAAATAATTTAATTGTTTCACTAGAAACACGGTCATTTCCAGTTATCTTAATTTCATTTATGGTGTTTGAAAAAACATTAGATGAAAAAAATAATAAGATCAAAATAACTAATGAAAAATATTTGCGAATTGATTTCATGATATTTAATTAATCATTTTGTTGATTTTTTTTTTAATAAGTGTTTTTAAAGAAATTATTGAGTCAATATTACCTGGTTTTTTATAATAGTAAATTTTAAATTCTTTCATATTAATTAATCTTTGAAGTAGTATAAATATATCAGTAAAATCAATTTTTTTTAGTAAAAAAAGATTCACTAATTCGTCGTTAGCCAAAACAATAATTGTCTCTAATAAAGTTTCTTTATTATGAAGTTTTTTAATCATTTTGATTGAAGGAAATTTTCTTGTATCAACCTTTTTAAAATTAAGAAAATTTAATTTCTTTATGTTTAATTGATCTGTTTTGATAGTTTTAACATGAGAATCATATAATGAATTAAATATTGGTATTTTCATATCTGTATCATGTGCAATTATTTTTATCATACCATCATTGAATTTGGTTATTGCGTGAACATATGATGAGGGATGAACCAATATGTCTAATTGTTCATATTTAAGATTAAATATTTTTTTTGCTTCAATAATTTCAAAAACTTTATTCATCATTGTGGCGGAGTCTACAGAAATTTTTTTTCCCATATTCCAGTTAGGATGTTTTATTACTTCAGAAATTTCAACAGCTTTAAATTTAGATTTTGGAATATTATTTAATGGTCCTCCTGAAGCTGTTAGAAAAATTTTGTCTATATTTGAAATTTTATTTATACCTAATGAGTAAAAAATTGAAAAATGCTCAGAATCCACAGGAATAAAAGACGTATTATATTGTTTGAGATTTTTTTTAATAAGATGCCATCCACAAATAATTGACTCTTTATTTGCAATTGCAATTTTTTTTGTATGTTTAATAATCTTTACTGTTGGCTCTAATCCATAAATTCCAGATATCGCACTCATTACATAATCAATTTTTTTTTTAAAAATAATATTAAAATCATTATAATTATTAAAAATTTTTATTTTATTTAATTTCTTTTTTTTTAATTCTAGATATGATTTTTCATCAGTTATTATTAAATTTTTAACATTAAGAATTTTTGCTTGTTTAAATAATTCTTTATAATTTTTATCAGCGGTAAGTAGTATTGTATCAAAGTTTTTTTTGTCTTTTTTAACTATATTAATCAACGATTTGCCAATTGAGCCAGTTGATCCAAGTATTGCTATTTTTTTCTTCATCTAAATTAATTTTAATAAAAAATAAGATAATGGCACAGCAAAAATAATTCCATCCATTCTATCCAAAATTCCTCCGTGACCAGGTAAAATTTTTCCTGTATCTTTAACTTTTGCTTTTCTTTTTAAAAATGAGATAGATAAATCACCTAGTTGACTGGCTAAGGAAACTGTTAAATTAAACATAATAAAACTTAAATTAAATTCTAAATCAAAGTATTCAAAATTTAAAAAAATCATTAGTGGGATAATAGAAGATATAAAAGAGCCTATTGTACCAGATATTGTTTTATTAGGACTAATTTTAGATAATTTTTTGCCACCTATGGTTTTACCAAATACATAACCACCAATATCAGTAAAAAAACATATACTGATGATATAAAGAAAAAAAGTGGGGCCTTTCAATACATGTATTATGTATGAAAAATTACAAAATATAAAAAAAATGTAACAAAAGGTTAGTAAATTTAAAATTAAAAATTTAAAATTAAATTTTTTAATAGCATATTTTTTTTCTAATGAATTATGACATGATAATTTTGAATACATTTTATTGGCTTCAATACAAATTATAGTGCTTATAATTAATAAAGATAAATTAAACACATATTGATGACCAAAATTAATAATAAGAAATAAAATTAACAAAATAAATGAAGTGAAAATTCTTTTTGATAAATTTTGTGACATTAAATATTTCCAAAATTTCTTTTTATTTTTTTAAATTTTTTGATTATTCTTAAATAATCTTTCTCACTAAAATCTGGCCATAATTTTTTTTCAAAAAAAATTTCTGTGTAAGCCAATTGCCATAATAAAAAATTGCTCAATCTTTGTGTATTACCTGTTCTGATTAATATCTCAGGGTCTGGGGTATTTTTTGTTTGCAAATATTTTGCTAAATTGTCTTCATTAATTCTATCTTTATTTTTACTTATTTTTTTAAACGCGTTTATAATTTCAGTTTTTGAACCATAATTTAATGCAAGATTAATTTGAAGAATTGAGTTTTTAGATGTTTTTTTTTCAGAAAAGTTTAAAAGTTTATTTAATTTTTTTGAAAAGTTTTTTTTTCCAATAATATTAAGTTTTATATTTTGTTTATCTAGATCGTTAATTTTACTAGTTAAGAAATTTTCAAGCAAACTTAATAAATAGTTAATTTCTTGTTTTGGTCTACTCCAATTCTCTGTAGAAAAAACATATAATGTAAGATGTTTAATTTTCTGTTTAACAAACTCTTTAATAATTTTCTCTACAGTTTTTAAACCAGCTTTATGACCTTCGTTTCTTGAACTTTTGTGTTTTAAACCCCATCTACCATTACCATCCATTATAATAGCCACGTGATTAAGTGGGTTCATCTTATATGGTCATTATTTCTTTTTCTTTTAAAGAAACCTTTTCATCAACAATTTTAATATGTTCATCTGTAATTGTTTGAACATTTTTTTCTGATGATTTTTCTTCATCTTCACCAATTTCTTTAGACTTTAAGAGTTTTTTTAATTCTTCATTTGCTTCTCTTCTAATATTTCTTATAGAAACTTTGCATTTTTCACCAATAGATTTAATTAATTTTTTTATTTCTGTTCTTCGCTCTTCATTAAGTTCTGGCACAGGAAGCCTAATTAATTGACCGTCTATTTGTGGATTTAAACCTAGGTCAGACTTTTTAATTGCTGCATCTATTAATGGCACATTGCTAGCATCCCAAACTTGAATATTTATCATTCTAGGTTCTGGTGTAGTTATGCTTCCAACTTGGTTTATAGGCATTTGTTGACCATAAACATCAACTTTAACTAAATCTAACATCGCAGCATTTGCTCTGCCTGTTCTTAAGGAAGATAGTTCTTTTGAGAATACCTCAATGGCTTTATCCATTTTGACATTGTATGACTTTTCGTCAAACATTTATTCTCCAATCTTTATTCTATAAAACTCTTTTATTTTTAAATCAGCAATTGAAAGTTCTTTTACTATATCTTGCACTTTCTTTTTAGGTTCCATAACCCATGCTTGAGATAGAAGAGAATTTTCTTCTTTAAACTTATTCATCTTACCTAAGCTAATTTTTTTTGCAATATCCTCTGGTTTTCCTGAATTTTTTAATTCTTCAGTTACAAGTTCTTGTTCTTTATCAATAACTGATTGGTCAATTTGGTCAGATGTAAGTGCTAATGGGTTAGAAGCAGCAATATGCATTGATAATTGTTTACCAAAATTTTTAACTGTATCTGAATTATCTTTTGTTTCTAATGAAACAATTACTGCCAACTTTGAAATATTATCTTTCACAACTGTATGTAAATAATGATTATTTACAGTTCCAGCGTTCTCTATTGTTTTTGCCTTACCAATTGTAATTTTTTCACCAATTTTAGCAATTAAAGATACCACATTATTTTCTACAGTTTCACCATTTTTCATTTTAGAACTTTTAAGAGCATCTAAATTAGAGTTTTTTTCGTTATTTAAATCACTAAGTTCTTTAACAAAATTTGTAAAATCCTCATTTTTAGCAACAAAGTCTGTTTCACAATTAACCTCGATAACTGATGTTTTGATATCGTTACCACTCACAGCAACAACTCCTTCTTTAGCATCTCTAGACATTTTTTTTGAGGCTTTTGAAATTCCTTTTACTCGTAAAATTTCTATTGCTTTATCAATATCACCACCCGACTCTTTTATTGCAAGGTTGCAATCTTTAAATCCGGCACCAGTTGCTTCTCTTAATTTCTTAACATTTTCAATATCACTCATATTAATTTAAAGTCTCCTTTTTATCTTTAGAAAATTTTTGTTCTAGTTTTTCTCTGTCAATTTCTTGAACTGTTTTCCCTTGAGTTGTTTCTTTAGTTTCCTGAAAAGTTTCCTTTTTAGGTTCAGAAGCTGGAATTGAGCTCTTAGCATTATTAATAGTTTCCTTAATTAAATTGCAATAAAGATCTATAGATCTACGAGCATCGTCATTTCCTGGTATTGGATAATCAATATTGTCTGGATTAGAATTACTATCAAGAATAGCAATTATAGGTATTCCTAATTTAACCGACTCTGCAATCGCTAGTGACTCATAATTTGTATCGATTATAAAAACCAAATCAGGAGTTTTTTTCATTTCAGCTATGCCACCCAATGATCTTTCAAGCTTATCTTTTTTGACACTCATTTTAAGAAGCTCTTTTTTTGTGAAACCTCTATTTTCAGCAACCAAATCAGCTTCATATTTTTTCATTTTTTTAATTGAACCAGATATAGTTCCCCAGTTAGTAAGCATACCACCAAGCCACCTGTAATTTACAAAGTACTGGTCTGTTTCTTTGGCTACTTCAGCGATAGCTTCTGATGCTTGTTTTTTTGTTGAAACAAATAAAATTTTGCCATTATTCGCAATTGTTGAATAAATTTTCTCTAAAGCTACTTTAGTTAGCTCTAATGTTTGGGTTAAATCCATTATATGGATTGAGTCTCTTTTTCCAAAAATGTATTTTTTCATCTTTGGATTCCATCTTAAAGTTTTGTGACCAAGATGTACGCCTGCTTCTAATAATTGTTGTATTGTTATGTTAGGTATTTTCATATTTATTCCCGGTTAAGCCACCACAGTAATTTCCAATTAAGGACCGGAGGTATAAAACCAACAACTGTGTGCGTGTTAATTTAAATTAGGGACTATTTACTAATAATTGATGAAATTAACAAGTTTTATTTAGCTTATAGAGCTAGATATTTTCCTTTTTCTCAAAAGATTTAAGGATTTTCGATCAAGATTCCTTGTGTTTTTAAGTTTAAATTTCAAGATTTTGTCATCAACACAAATATTAATATTTACCTCTGTTTTACCATCTTCTATCAAAATTGTTGAAATTGCCTCAAGATTTTCTTCGGAATTAACCTCTAATGACACTTCGTTAATTGGACTATTAAACATATCCATCATAGATCCTATTTTTTGGACATTAATTCTTTTAAATCTATTTTCATCATTTGATATACTTTTAATTAAAGTTAGTAGTAAAGAATTACCTTCTTTTAAAATTTCACGATTTAATTCTAAAATATCTGAAAAAATAAATATTTCAAAAACGCTAGTTAAATCAGTTAATTTTAAAACAGCATAGGAATTACCTTTGGCAGTTTTTCTTTCTTGAACTTTTAATAAAGTGGCAGCAATATTTGCATCTTTAATTTCATCGCTAGAATTAAAATTTGAATAATCGATGATTTTATAATCATCAAAAATTTCTATAAATTGATTTAAAGGATGATCTGAAATAAAAAAACCTACTGCCTCAAATTCTTTAGACAATCTTTCTTCAAACTTCCAATCTTCTATTTCGTTAATAATATTATTTTGTGATGTTTCATCCTCAGAAAATAAATCTATTTGATTTGCTGATTTATTTTCAAATATATTTTTAGTCTTTAGAATAAAATTTGGAATAGAGTCAAAAAGTGATTGTCGGTTATTATTAATATTATCGAAAGCACCAGCTTTAACTAAACCCTCTAACTGTAATTTATTCATATCTTTTGGGTTAACTCTGTTTAAAAAGTCATTTATAGATTGAAATTCACCATTTTCAGTTCTTTCCTTAACAACATTTGATATAGCTTCAAATCCTACAGCCTTAATACCTCCTAAAGCGTAATAAAATTTATCATCAATTGTTTTAAAATCTGCAAAACATTCATTAATATCAGGTCTTGTAATTTCAATATTTAATCTTTTTAATTCTTCATAAAATTCACTTAATTTATTTTGATTAGAAATATCCATTGTCATTGATGCAGCAATAAACTCTTTAGGATAATAAGTTTTTAAGAAAGCTGTTTGATAAGAAATAATTGCATAAGCAGCAGCATGACTTTTATTAAAACCATACTCAGCAAAAGGTTCAATCTTTAAAAAAATTCCTGCCGCAACATCTTTTGCTATTCCATTTTTCAATGCACCAGCAATAAAACCTTGTTTTTGTTTTTCTAATTCTGATCTTTTCTTTTTTCCCATTGCTCTTCTAAGAAGATCGGCTTGACCTGCTGTAAATCCAGATAATGTTTGGGCAATTTGCATTACCTGTTCTTGGTATATAATTACACCATAAGTTGGTTTTAAAATATCCTCTAATAAAGGGTGTAAATAATCTGGGGTTTGTCTTCCATGCTTACAATCATTATAAGTAGGAATATTGCTCATAGGACCAGGCCTATAAAGAGCAACTAGGGCAATAATATCCTCTATATGATTGGGCTTCATTTGAATTAAAGCCTCTCTCATTCCAGCACTCTCAACTTGAAATAAACCAACAGTATTACCGCTAGATAATAGATCAAAAACTTTTTGATCCTCGTAACTAATATTTTCTATGTCAAAATCTTTATCAATTTTTTTTACTAATTTTTGAGTGTTATTAATAACTGTTAATGTTTTTAGTCCTAAAAAATCAAATTTTACTAAACCAGCATTTTCAGCGGAATACATGTCGAATTGCGTAGACGGTAATAATAAATTAGCTGAAACATCTTTATATAATGGAACTATTTCTGTAAGTTTTTTATCTGCAATAACAACACCAGCAGCATGTGTAGCAACATTACGGTTTAATCCCTCAAGTTTTAATGAAAGATCTGTTAATTTTTTTACCCTAGGGTCTTCATTTACAAGTTTTTGTAACCTTGGTTCACCAGCAATACACTGAGATAAACTTTGAGGTCTAGATGGATCGAAAGGAATCATTTTCGATATACTGTCAACAAAACCGTAAGGCAAACCTAAAACTCTACCTACGTCTCTAATTACCATTCTTGCTTTTAACTTACCAAAAGTAATAATGTGAGCAACACTATCTTGATATTTTTTTGTCAAATATTCAAAAACTAAATCTCTTTTTTCCTCACAAAAATCTATGTCAAAGTCAGGCATAGAAATACGATCAGGATTTAAAAATCTTTCAAAAATTAAATTAAATTTGATAGGATCAACATCTGTAATTGAAAGACACCAAGCTACCAATGACCCAGCACCTGAACCTCTGCCTGGTCCTACAGGAATATCATTATTTTTAGCCCATTTAATATAATCTGATACAATAAGAAAATAACTAGAATATTTCATTTCAATTATAATTGACAACTCATGTTCTAATCTATCTTTATAATCTAAGTATTTTTTATTAGTCTCAAGGTCATTAGCTTTAATTCTAAAAGTTTTATCAAATTTTATCCTTAGTCCATGTAAAGAATCTTTTTTTAAAACATCATCTGCATTTCCTCCTTTATCAGAACTAATATTTGGTAAAATTGGATTTGAAAATAAAGGCCTAAAATTACATCTTAGTGGAAAATTATAGTTATTTTCTAATGCTTCTGGTAAATCTGCAAATAATTCTGTCATTTCAGAATTGTTTTTAAAATAGTGTTGATTACTTAGTTTTATTCTTGATTTTTCATTAACATAAGTTTTGTTTCCAATACATATCAATGCATCATGTGCTTCATGCATATCTTTATCTAAATAAAAAACTTCATTTGTTGCGATTATTGGGATTTCTAATTCTAAAGATTTAGTTAAATTAAATTTTTCAAAACCTAGTTCATTCTGATCATTATGTCTTTGTATCTCTATATAAAAACGATCACCAAAGTTTAATTTTAGTTTTTTATATAATACAAGGATTTCACTGAATTTTCCTTTATTAAATAGTTCGCCAAATAATCCAAAAACAGTACCTGAAAAAATAGCAACACCAATGTTGTCATCTAACAATTCGTTAAAATCAACATGCGGATCAGATAGCTCATCATTTTCAAGGAATGAGTTTGAAGATAACTTAATTATTCTTTTATAACCCTCTTCATTTAGGGCAAATAATGGTAATAAACCAACATTGTCACCATATTTAAAATTAATTTGAGTGCCAATTATTGGTTGTGTTCCAACTTTTGAAATTTTTTCAGCAAATTCTAATGCTCCACATAAATTTGATGTATCACAAAGAGCTAACGATTTAATTTTATTTGATTTTGAGAAATCTTGTAAATCATCTATTTTTACAGCTCCCTCACAAATTGAATATTGCGAATGCATTTTTAGATGGTTAAAATTTTGGCTAGAAGACTCAGGCATTAATAGTTTTTACACTACCATCTACAATCTCCAAAAGGCAATCTGCTTTATTGGCAAAAAATCTATTATGAGTTGCAAATATAATAAGTCTATTGGGTTTTTTTTGGTTTTTTAAAAGTTGGAATATTTCTTTTGCAGTATTTAAATCTAAACTTCCAGTAGGTTCATCTGCAAGAATTATTTCAGGGTCATTAATAATTGCTCTTGCAATAGCTACACGTTGACACTCTCCACCAGATAGTTGAGATGGAAAATGATTTAACCTATTTGATAAACCTATTTTTCTTAACAAATCTTTTGCTTTTATCAAGGCAGAGTCTTTATCATTATTTATAGATAAGTTTGCTAAGTAAACATTTTCTATTGCTGTAAAATCAGGAAGCAAATTATTTTGCTGATAAACAATGCCAATATTTTTGGCTCTAAAAATATCATTTTTTTTATTATTTGTGAAGTTAACTAAGTCGTCATTAAACTCAATAGATCCTAGAGTGGGTCTATCTATTAAAGATATCAAATTAAGTAATGTTGATTTTCCTGATCCAGATGGACCCATTAAAGCATACATTTTCCCTCTATCAAAATTGTATGAAAGATTATTTAAAACTTTTATTTTCTTTTTAGTATTAAAATATTTAGAAATATTTTTTAATTTTAAAAAATTATTCATATTTTAATGCTTGAATTGGATCTAAATTAGCGGCTTTAAATGCTGGAAATATCGAAACAATAATTGTTATCAATATTGAGCAAATTGCTATCAATAGGATTGATGAGGGATTAATTTCTGATGGCATAGTACTTAAAAAATATATTTCCTCAGGAAATAGACTGATATTAAAAGTTGAACTTAAAAATTGTCTAAAATTTTCTATATATAACGAGAATGTTACACCTAAAAAAATTCCAAAAATTGTTGCTGAGGTACCAATTATTAAACCAATTAAAAAAAA
The DNA here is from genome assembly GCF_051200975.1 of Candidatus Pelagibacter bacterium nBUS_25. Classification (NCBI taxonomy): domain Bacteria; kingdom Pseudomonadati; phylum Pseudomonadota; class Alphaproteobacteria; order Candidatus Pelagibacterales; family Candidatus Pelagibacteraceae; genus Candidatus Pelagibacter; species Candidatus Pelagibacter bacterium nBUS_25. The sequence goes on from NZ_CP172846.1 coordinate 703,354, forward strand.
TATTTTAACAATTGATTTATTTAAGATACCAATTGATTTTAAAATTGCAATATCTCTTGTTTTATTCTTAACTAAAATTGTTAATCCAGAGATAATATTGAATGCAGCAACAATAATTATTAAAGACAATATTATAAACATTACATTTCTTTCTACCTTTAATGCTGAGAATAAAGAGCTATTCATATCTGCCCATGTATAAATAAATTCTTGATCAAAAATTTTTTGAACTATTTGTTTTTGTGACTCTATATTTTTGGGATCTTTTAAATAAATTTCTAAGTTTCTATCTTTTTTTTTAAATCCGAAAAAATCATCTAAAGTATCTAAATTAATAATAGCTATATTGTTATCAAAATCTGCTAATCCACTATTAAAAATTGAAGTTATTTCAAAAGTTTTTTGTTTGGGCATACTTCCAATGATGGTTTCAACTCCTGATGGCGACATAAGAGTAATTTTATCTCCTATTTTAAGATCCAAACTAAAACTTAATTCATTCCCTATAGATATAGAGGCTTCATTTAATCTAGATTTATCACCTTTAAATTTTTCATTTTTAATTATCGTTAAATTAGAAAATTCTTTAGATTGATAACCTCTTAAAACTATTCCTTTTGAAGTATTATTTTTTAAGATAATGGCTTCACCTGAGTTACTGAAAATTAGATTTTTAGTGATAAATTTTAAATTATTATTATTTAATTTGTTATGATCAATTCCATTATTATCATAAGATTTTACTGTTATATGTGAATTAAATCCTACTATTTTATTTATTAACTCTGTCCTAAATCCATTCATAACAGACATAACAATTATAAGAACCGCAACACCAAGACTAATTCCTATGAAGGAAAAAATAGATATAACATTTAAAAAGCCATCTTTTTTTCTAGCTTTTAAAAATCTAAAAGTAATTTCTTTTTCTAACGTAGAAATCAATTTGAAACTTTTTGTTTTGTTATAATTTCAATTATTTTTTCTAAATTTAAATTTTGAGTTTCACCACCAGTTTCTTTAAATTCCAGAAGATCGCCCTCAGATTTTTTTCCAATAACAATTTGATATGGAGCTCCAATTAAATTCATCTTTTTAATTTTTGATGAATAGTTTTCATCAGTATCGTCAATAATTGCGTCAATATTATTTTTTATTAGTTCAGAATTTATATTATTAGCTTTTTCAAGAGCAGAGTTATCATTTTTATTTATCATAGGAATAAGCGCAATATCATAAGGTGCAACAGACAATGGCCATTTCATGATTTCATTTTTATCGTCGTATTTAGCCTCTATAATAGCCCCTACCAGTCTTGATACACCAATTCCATAAGAGCCCATCTTAACAAAATCTTTTTTACCACCTGGAAGGTCAACAGCAGCACTCATTGCTTTTGAATATTTGTCACCAAAATAAAATATATGGCCTACCTCTATCCCTTTTGTTATCAATCTATTTTCTTCTGAAACAATCTTTTCGAATTCTTCTTTATTGAATTTTTCATCCGTAACTGAATAAAACTGTTCATATTTTTTACGCATTTGTTCCAAGGAAGATTTTTCTAAATTAGTACCTTCGCTAGTTAAGTCAAAAATTCTTTTATCAGTAAAAATTTTACTTTCACCTGTGTCAGCTAAAATTATAAACTCATGTGATAAATTTCCTCCTATAGGACCAGTGTCAGCAGCCATAGGTATAGCTGTTAATGATAATCTTTTAAAAGTTCTCAAATAAGATAAGAAAAATTTATTATAAGAGTAAAATGCATCTTCATCTGTAACATCAAATGAATATGCATCTTTCATATAAAATTCCCTACCTCTCATAATTCCAAATCGAGGTCTAATCTCATCTCTAAATTTCCATTGTATGTGATACAGAAGCTGAGGTAATGATTTATATGATTTAAGTGAAGATCTAAAAATCTCAGTTACTTGCTCTTCGTTAGTTGGTCCGTAAAGCATTTCTCTATTCTGACGATCTGTAATTCTGAGCATTTCTTCTCCATAATCATCATATCTTCCACTTTCTTTCCAAATTTCGCTCGATTGAATTGTTGGCATTAAAATTTCTTGTGCACCAATCTTATTTTGTTCTTGCCTTACAATGGCTTCTATTTTCTTCATCACCTTAAACCCAAGTGGAAGCCAAGAGTAAATACCAGCTGAAGCTTGTTTAATCATTCCTACTCTCAACATTAATTGATGAGATTTTATTTTGGCTTCAGAAGGATTATTTTTTAATATTGGAATAAAAGATTTTGATAAAAGCATCTTAATTAATAATATTTCTTAAATTTAAATATTCAAATTTAATTAATAAATAAATTATAATAAAAATAATAGTTGTAATTCCAGTACAATATAGGAATTTTTTCAGCATTTTAGGATTTTCTGGAGAACCAGGGTCTTCACCCTCAATTTTAACAGATTTTGATCTACTTACATCAATTGGTAATATAGCAAAAAATACAATCCACCATATAATTATGTAGATTATAGCTAATCCTGTAATACTCATTAAATTCTTACTAGATTAATATTTGTAAAAGGTTTTTTTCCAGTTTTTTCTTTTGAAAATTTTCTACAAGCAATTTTAAGAGCGTCAATTAAATTATGCTCTTGTTGTTTACTTCCTAGTCTAAAGGTTCTGGTAATTTTTTCGATCTCATCTTCTAAGCCATAAATGAATTCCTCAGTATCATCAACTGGAATGCCTCTAAAAGTTAAAACTGGTCTTTTATGAATATTACCTTTTGGAGTAATTAATATGGTCGCCTCAATATATCCATTTGCACTTAAATTTTTTCTATCTTTGATTGATTGTGCATCCTCCACTACACTTATGTTTCCATCAACATAAAGTCTACCACTAGGAGCTTTATCATATACTGCAGGTTTTCCTGGATAAAGCTTAACAATATCACCATTTTCAACTTGAACAGGGTTTGGTACATTCATTTCTTTTGCAAATTTCATGTGTTCAATCATATGCCTGTGTTCACCATGAACAGGGATAGCACACTGTGGTTTTACCCATTCATACATCTCTCTTAAATCGTCTCTATTTGGGTGACCTGAAACGTGAACAAATTCATTTTCTTCAGATATAACTTCAATGCCATCTTTAACTAATTGATTTTGTAAATTGTATAATTTTTTTTCATTACCAGGAATAATTTTAGATGAAAATATGACAGTATCATCTTTTTCAATAAATACATCTGGATGAGTGTATTTAGCAATTCTCATCAATGCTGCCATGGGTTCACCTTGACTACCTGTACAAAGATAAACTATCTTTTCTCTTGAAATATTTTTCGCCTCTCGTGGATCAATTGGTTCAATAACATCTTTTAAATAGCCACATTGTTTGGCTGCTTTAAATATTCTGTGCATTGATCTTCCAACTAGAGATATTTGTCTGCCAGTTTTTTCCGCACAATAAAAAGCTGTTTCTAGTCTAGCAACATTGGAGGCAAAAGAAGCAATAATAATTCTTTTTTTTAAACTGCTCATAATGTTTAGCATGCTTTTTCTAACATCTAATTCTGAACCTGCTTTACCCAAACTAAAAACATTTGTTGAGTCACATATCATTGCAAGAACACCTTCGTTACCTATTTCTTTCAATCTATTAGAATTAATGTTTCCGCCAATCAAAGGTTCTGGATCAATTTTCCAATCACCAGTATGTAAAATTACACCTGCTGGTGTTTCTATTCTTAAACCATTTGGTTCTAAAATTGAGTGAGTTAGTGTTATGTATTCAATTTTAAATGGATTTAAATCAATTGTTCCATTTAATTGTACTATTTTTAGATATCTGGTTATATCAATATGTTTTTCTTTGAATTTTTCCTTGATTAAAACAGCAGTGAATGGAGTTGCAAATATATTGCATTCAAGTTGTGGCCAAAGATGAGCTATAGCGCCAATATGATCTTCATGGGCATGTGTTAAAACAATTCCCAAAAGATCTTCCTTTTTATCAACAATAAATCCTGGGTCAGGATATATTAAATCAATGCCTGGAAGTGTGTCGTCAGCGAAAGTAACACCTATGTCAACCATAATCCATTTGTGCTCTCCTGGTTTACCATAAGCAAACAAATTCATGTTCATGCCTATTTCTCCAGATCCACCTAGTGGACAAAATAATAATTCGTCTTTCATGTTATTTAATTAATTTTGAAATCCTAATTAGACCGTTAATTGTAATCTCTTTATTGTGATAAACTTTCGTTTTTATTGATTTTTTAAATAAGTTAGAAAATCCTCCAGTAATTATTACTTTAAAAGACTTTCCAGTCTCTTTCTTAATTAAATAAATGATATTGTCAATTAAACCTGCATACCCCCAAAAAAAACCAGATCTGACTGCTGAGATTGTGTCATTACCTATGACATTTTTTATCTTTTTCAAATCAATTTTAGGGATTAGCGTAGCTCGATCTGACAGTGTATTTAAAGAAAGTTTCACACCAGGCGCAATAATACCACCAGAATATGTATTTTTTATCAAAACATCAAAAGTAGTAGCTGTTCCAAAATCTAAAATAATAAAGTTATTCTGACTATTTGTTAAACTAATTGCATTTGTTAACCTGTCAGAACCAACCTGTTTATAATTTGCTTTAATGTTTATTAAAGATTTTAAGTTTAAATCCTTTACTTCAAAACATCTAATTTTTATTTTTTTGGATAAAAATTTCTTAATCATATTAAATGATTTGGGCACAACACTACAAAATAGTACTTTATTTATTTTTTTATAATCAATCTTAAAATTAATGAATAATTTTTCTAATTTTATTTGATTTATATCTTTGGTTGAAAAAGTTAATTTCTTTGTAATCTTATTATTAAGTGAGACTAAAAAAATTTTAGTTTCAGTGTTACCTATGTCTCCAAGAATATACATTATTTAATTATTAATTTATTTTATACATTTTTAATAAATTTTTTTCAAAAATTACTTTAAGTTTGTTCTCTATTTCTCTTTTATTAATAGATTTATCGATCAATTCATACAAGCTAGTAGTTGGATAATTTTTAATTCTAGGACTTTTCTTAATATTTATGCCAATGCCTATAATCAAAAAATTTTTATCAAAAATAGAAATTGTTTCTTGTAATATTCCACATATCTTTTTTTTTTGAATTAATAAATCGTTAGGTTTTTTAAATGTAATATCTTTTTTATAATAGTTTTTTAATAATTTTTTTATTAATAAACAATTAATTTTTGTTAATCTTGATATGGTTATGTTAATATTCTCTAATTCATAAAAAAAACTAACAAATAAGTTGCCTTTATGTGAAATCCATTTTTTTCCATATTGACCCCTACCCATTGTTTGTGCATCAGATACCACCATCCCATATTTATAATTTGAGTTTTTAATAATTCGAATTGCTGTGTTATTTGTGCTTTTAACTTTTTTGAATTTAAATTTTTTAAATTTCATTAAATAATATTAATTCTTGATACTACATCAATCAGTTGACTTGGAAAAATGAAGTATAGGAGAATTAATATTGTTGAAAGAGTAAGTGAAAATTTTAACCATAAACTATGGTCATCATCATATTTTTCTTTCTCTTTATCAAAGTATATTATTTTAATAATTCTTAAATAGTAAAATGCTGCAACAACAGTTGATAGCAAACCTACAATCGCTAAAAAATACATTGATTGTTCTATAACAGCTTTAAAAATATAAAATTTTGCAAAAAAACCAGCTAGTGGAGGAATTCCTGCTAAAGAAAATAATATAATTAGTAAAGATAGAGATAATAGAGGGTGATTTTTTGATAAGCCTGAAAGATCATCAATTTCTTCGTAATATTGATTGTTTCTTTTTAGCATCAATAAACATGAAAATAGAGCTAAGTTCATAACAACATAAATTGATATGTACACAATTGAGCTTTGAATACCTTCGTTAGACCCTGTTGCTAAGCCTGCTAATGTATATCCTATATGACCAATTGAACTGTAGGCTACAAGCCTTTTTATATTTGTTTGACCAATAGCCGCTATTGCACCAAAAAGCATCGAAGCTATAGATAAAAATATTATAATTATTTGCCATTGATCGATTAAATTTAAAAAAGGTACATACAAAAACCTTATAAATACTGTTAAAGCAGCAATTTTAGGCACCATCGTAAAGAATAAAGTAACAGATGTTGGTGAACCTTCATAAACATCAGGGGCCCACATATGAAAAGGTACCGCTGAAATTTTGAATGCAAGTCCAACTAAGATAAATACAATACCAAAAGTTAACACATATTCGTTTGAATTTAGTTGATTTGAAATTACATTAAAGTTTGTTGAGCCTGAAAATCCATAAATTAATGAACAACCATATAGAAGTAAACCAGATGATAAGGCGCTTAAAACAAAATATTTCAAGCCTGCCTCTGATGATTTTAATTGATCTCTATTAAAAGAAGCTAACACATAAAGAGCTAAAGATTGAAGTTCAAGACCCATGTAAAATACCATTAAGTCATTTGAGCTAATCATTACCATCATACCCAAAACCGAACTTAATATTAGAACTGGATACTCAATCTTATAAATTTTAAATGTTTTAAGGTATGAAGATGAAATTACTAAGACTAAAAAAGCCCCAAGTAGTGTAATAATTTTCATTAGTGAAGACATGTGATCAATGACAACACTATTGTTAAACAAAGTTATTCGATCGATACTAAAGGTTTCGTTAAGAGTAATTATTGCAGTTATTAAAAGAACTATAAATGAGATGTTAAAAGTAAGTTTTGAACTATCTTTTTTAAAAACACCTAAAACTAATAAAAACATAATTGAAAGTGAAATAAATATTTCAGGTAATACTAAATTTAGGTTTTCCATTTTATTTATTAATCAAATTTGAATTATACATATTAATTAGATCAGTAACCGAAACTTCAATTGTGTTTATCAATGGGTCAGGATAAAAACCAAAAAACAATGTTGGTATAGCTAAACATGCTAAAATAAAATACTCAGATTTATTTAGATCTATCATTGATTTAAGATCCTCATTGATTAATTTTCCAAAAACAACTCTTTTGTATAACCATAACATATAAGCAGCCCCAAGAATTACTCCTAAACTAGCTAAGACAGCGACTAAAAAATTATCTTTGAACACCCCCATTAAAATTAAAAACTCTCCAACAAAACCACTTGTTCCAGGTAAACCAAGCGCAGCAAGAGTAAATAACATGAACAAAATTGAGTATTTTGGAATGATAGACACTATTCCACCATACGAGCTGATTAATCTTGAATGCATTCTATCGTAGACAACTCCAACACATAAAAATAAAGCAGCAGATACCAAGCCATGACTGATCATTTGAATGATACTTCCTTCTATACCTTGTTGTTGAATAGTAAATATTCCTAAAGTTACAAAACCCATATGTGCTACAGAGGAATATGCAATGAGTTTTTTCATGTCTTCTTGCATTAAAGCTATTAGAGATGTGAGAATTATTGCAATTACACTTAAAGTGTAAATTAAAGGTGTAAAAATTTCTGACGCAACAGGAAAAAGACCTAATGAAAATCTTATAAATCCATATCCAGCCATTTTTAGCAAAATCGCTGCTAACAAAACTGATCCAGCGGTAGGAGCCTCTACGTGTGCATCTGGCAGCCAAGTGTGCACAGGCCACATAGGTGTTTTTACAGCAAATGAGCTAAAGAATGCTAGCCACAATAAATTTTGATATTTTGGATCTATACCAAGTTCGTAAAGTTTAGTTACATCTGTAGTGCCTGAAATCCAATAAATTGAAATAATAGCAACCAACATTAATACAGAGCCAAGAAGTGTATATAAAAAGAATTTAAAAGCTGAATATACTCTTTTTGGACCACCCCAAATACCAATAATTAAAAACATTGGAATTAAACCTGCTTCAAAAAATAAATAAAAAACAACTAGATCAAGAGCGCAAAAAACTCCAATCATGAAGCTTTCCATAATCAGTATTGCAATTAAAAAATCTCTTAATTTAGTTTTGATCGAACTGTTTACCGATATGATACATAAAGGTGTAATAAATGTGGTTAAGATAATAAATAAGATTGAAATTCCGTCTACACCAACTTTATAATTTATAAAATTCTCAATCCAAATTCTTTCTTCTATAAATTGAAAGTTAGATGAAGACTGATCAAAAGAGGCCCATAGATAAATAGAAATTGCAAAATTAACCACTGATGTAAATAAAGCAACATATTTAACAGTTGAGTTGTTACCTTCTTTATCTTTGGTAAAAAATAAAAAAAGTGCACCGACAGTTGGTAATAAAATCAAAGATGAAAGAATTGGAAAGTTCATTATTTAACAATCAAAAAGGTTAATAAAGCTGAAAAGCCCAAAAGCATTACAAAAGCATATTGATATATGAAGCCACTTTGAAATTTGTTTGCCTTTATTGAACATTTTTTTATAAAAGATGAGATGCCGTCTGGTCCAAAACCATCAATTAATTTTCCATCACAAAATTTCCAGAAAAATAAACCTAATTTTTTTGATGGATTGATAAAAATGACTTCGTATAATTCATCAAAATACCATTTATTAATTAAAAATTTATATAAGGGCTTATTCATATTTGCTATTTGATTTGGCAATTCTTTGTTTTTAACAAATAAATAATAAGCTATTGGAATTGACAGCAATACTAAACAAGGAGTCATCAACAAAAACCAGGTTGGGGGATGCTCTAAGCTTAATGGTTTTAAAAATTTAATCGACTCAGCCCAGAAATAATTTTCTCCACCATGACCAACAAATAAGTCTTTGAATAAAAAACCTGCAAATATAGCTCCAATAGATAATATCACTAAAGGTATCAACATTATTAAAGGGGACTCGTGTGTTTCCTCAATACTTACTTTTTTATTATTATAATTTCCGTGGAATGTTTTAAAAATTAATCTCCATGAATATATTGAAGTTAAAAATGCTGTAAAAATTCCAATTCCTGCAGCATAATATCCAGTAGTATTTCCCTTCAAATATGCAAATTCAATAATGGCATCTTTTGAATAGAAACCTGATAGAAATGGAAAACCGGTAAGAGCAAGTGTTCCAATAATCATTAATGCATATGTATAAGGCAATTTTTTCCAGACGCCTCCCATATTGTTGATATCTTGTTCATCTTTAAATGCATGAATTACAGAACCTGAGCCTAAAAATAGTAAAGCTTTAAAAAATGCATGAGTAAATAAATGAAACATCGCCACGTTATAAGCTCCCACCCCGGCTGCAAAAAACATATAACCTAGTTGACTACAAGTTGAGTAAGCAATAATTTTTTTTATATCGGTTTGTACTAATGCAACTGTGGCTGCAAAAAAAGCAGTCGTCATTCCAACAATTGTTATCAAGTTCAATATTAATGGAGAATATTCATAAATTGGTGAACATCTTACAACCAGAAAAACTCCCGCTGTAACCATTGTTGCAGCATGAATTAATGCAGAAACGGGTGTTGGACCCTCCATTGCATCAGGTAGCCATGTATGAAGTAAAATTTGTGCTGATTTACCCATCGCTCCAATAAATAAAAGCAAACAAATCAAGTCTATTGCTTTAATTTCGAAACCTAAAAAAGATAAATTTTTATCAATAACAGTTGGAATTTGTTGAAAAACTTCTGAGTAATTGACTGTTCCAAATAAATAAAAAATTAAAAATATTCCAAGAGCAAAGCCAAAATCTCCCACTCTATTAACAACAAAAGCTTTAATTGCTGCAGCATTTGCACTTTCTTTTTTAAACCAAAAACCAATTAAAAAATATGAACATAAACCAACTCCTTCCCAACCAAAAAATAATTGAATAAAATTATCTGAAGTAACCAACATCAACATTGCAAATGTAAACAATGAAAGATAAGCCATAAATCTTGGTTTATGTGGATCGTGTGACATATAACCAATTGAATAAATATGAACTAAAGATGAAACAGAAGTAACGACAACTAACATTACTGCTGATAATGGGTCAATCAACATGGACCAATTAACATCTAGCGATCCTGAATTTATCCAAGTTGCTATAACAATATTTTCTTCATATTGATTAACTATAACTTGATATAAGACAAAGATTGATAAAAACGCAGATATTGAAACGAAAACACTTGTAATAATTTCAGAGTTTCGATCACCTATATATCTTCCAAAAAAACCTGAAATGATTGAAGCAATTAGGGGAAGAAATAAAATAGAAATTTCCATAATTATCCTTTCAACTTATCTATTTCTTCAACACGAATTGTTCCCGAATTTCGATAGTACACTACAATTATTGCCAGTCCAATTGCAGCTTCTGCAGCTGCCACTGTTAAAATAAATAAAGTAAATACTTGTCCAGTAAGGTCACCTAAAAAAATTGAAAACGCCACTAAATTTATATTAACTGCAAGCAATATCAACTCTATGCTCATTAATATAACAATAATATTTTTTCTGTTTAAAAAAATACCAATAATACCAATTGAGAATATAACTGCTCCTAATGTTAAATAATGTCCCAAACCAATCTCAGTCATCGATTTTCACTCCTTTATTGGTTTCAACATCTAAAACCTGAACACCTTCAGATCTTTCTCTTGAAATTTGTTTTAAGTAACTTTGCTTTTTAACTCCTTCTCTTTTTCTAAAAGTTAAAACAATAGCACCAATCATTGCTACTAATAAAATCATTCCACTTAATTGAAATACATGAATATAGTCTGTGTATAAAATCTGTCCAAGCGCATGAGTATTACTCACATTAAAGGTATTTAATGAATTATTTATATCAAATAAATCAGGCTTATATTTCCAACCACCAATAACAATTATTAATTCAAAAAATATGATCGTACTAATGATCAAACCTACGGGAATGTGCCCTGAGCTTTCTTGTGAGGCAAACCACTGGTTTTTTTGTTGAGCAACGTTTAACATCATCACTACAAATAAAAACAACACTGCTACAGCACCTACATAAACAATTAACATTATCATTCCTAAGAATTCAGCACCTATCATTATAAAAAGACATGAGATACTTATAAAATCTAAGATAAGAAAAAAAACAGAATGGACAGTATTTTTAGAGACTGTAACCATAATTGCTGAAATTACAGCTATAATTGAAAAAGTATAAAAGAAAATTGAGTGAGCTATCATAGATTTATCTGTATGGATTATCAGCTTTGATATTTGCAGCTAAAACATTCTCCCATCTATCTCCGTTATCTAATAGTTTATCTTTAGTATAATAAAGCTCTTCTCTTGTTTCTGTAGAAAATTCAAAATTTGGACCTTGAACAATCGCATCAACTGGACATGCTTCTTCACATAAACCACAATAAATGCATTTCATCATATCAATATCGTATCTTGTTGTTTTTCGGCTTCCATCATCTCTAGCGGCTGACTCTATTGTTATAGCTTGAGCAGGACACACAGCTTCACATAATTTACAAGCAATACATCTTTCCTCACCATTAGGGTACCTTCTTAACGCATGTTCCCCTCTAAAACGTGGGCTTATTTTTCCTTTTTCAAATGGGTAATTAATAGTTTTCTTTGGTTTGAAAAGTTCTTTAATTGCAATAATTAAACCTCCAACAAAGTCTGTCATAAATATTGTTTTAAAAAATCTTGAAATTTTCATAATTAATTTGTTGGTAGTAAGTTAAAGTAAAATAAATAACTAGCAGTCAGCACAACCCAAGTTAAAGATAAAGGTAAAAAAACTTTCCAACCAAGTCTCATTAATTGATCATATCTATATCTAGGAACAATAGCTTTAACCAAGGCAAATAGGACAAATAACAATAAAATTTTTAATATAAGCCAAATCGCTCCAGGCACCAATGTAAATGGATAAATTTCTATTGGGGACATCCAGCCACCTAAAAACAAAATAGCACCCATAGCACACATTAATAAAATATTTGCATATTCACCTAGCCAAAACATTGCATACATCATTCCAGAATATTCTGTTTGATAACCAGCGACTAATTCTGCTTCTGCTTCTGGTAAATCAAAGGGAGGTCTATTTGTTTCAGCTAGAGCTGAAATAAAAAAAATAACAAACATGGGAAATAATGGAATAACGAACCATAAATTTTTTTGAGCTTCAACAATATCATTTAAATTTAATGATCCCACACATAATAGAACGTTAATGATTATAACACCTATAGAAACTTCATAAGAAACCATTTGAGCAGCAGATCTTATAGCTCCAAGAAAAGGATATTTTGAATTTGATGCCCAACCTCCCATTATAATTCCATAAACACCCAAAGAAGAAACCGCAAATAAATATAAAATACCCACATTAATATCTGCTAAAACTTGTGTTGAACTAAATGGTATTACAGCCCAGGCAACTAAAGCTAGGGTCATAGTAACAATTGGTGCTAAAATAAAAATTACTTTATTTGAGCTAGATGGAATAATAATTTCTTTAAATATGTACTTAAGAGCATCTGCTAACGATTGAAGTAAACCAAATGGTCCAACCACATTTGGACCTTGTCTTTTTTGAACAAAAGCCCAAACTCTTCTATCAAGCCAGACTATCATAGCAACAGATACAAGAACTGGTACTAACAAAAAGAGTATTTTGTAAATTTCTTGAAAAACAATATTTAAATATTCCATCCTAACCCTCTGTGCCTGTAGATTGATAATTTAATTTTGAATTATTGCATTCAACCATAGTTTTTGAAGATCTAGCTATAACGTTTGAAAAATAATAATCTTTTACATTAATTTTTAGAGTTTCATTTGTGAATTTACTTTCATCAAACTCAGTATTGTTATCACCTGTGTTTTTTTGTTTTTCTTTTTGTAAATTGAGATAATTCAACATGCTGCTTTCTAATTCATCTTTATCATTAAATAATTTTCTATTATTCATTAACTCAGCAAGCTCATTAATAATTTGCCAATCTTCTTTTGCATCTCCTGGAGGATATGATGCCTTATAAGCTTTTTGAAGCTTGCCCTCTAAATTTGTAAAATATCCATCTTGCTCGGTGTATGCAGAACCAGGTAAGATAATATCGGCTATTTCAGCACCTTTATCACCATGACTACCTTGATAAATAATAAATTCATTTTTCTTATCAAAGTTTAAATTGTCTTGCCCAACTAAATAAATGACATCAAATTTGTGGTTTTGTAAATCTTCTAATAGATTGTTCTCTTCATTTACTAAACCCAGATCATAGTTGCCAACTGTTGCTGCGTCACGAGATAAAATATTAAACGGATTCCAATCCTCACTAACTTTTTTATTTTTAACAAGAAAATCTTTAATTTTATTAAAGAAATACATTGATGAATTTAAGTTAAGTAATGATTCACCTAATATTACCATTGGTTTATTTGCACTTATAATTTGTTTAGATAGATCATGTTTTCCATCAAAAATATCTTTCAGTGTTTGAGTTTGCCCATCTAAACTTTCATAAGGAAAAGTTAAGTCACCTAAATCATTTAATGAAATAATTTTAGTATTATTGTTTAAATAAGATTTTCTAATTCTTGCATTTAATATTGTTGCTTCATATCTTGGATTTGTTCCAATTAAAAAAATAAAATCAGATTCCTCTATGCCATTTATTGTTGAATTAAACAGATAATTTTCTCTTTTGTTTGTATTTACAAATCGATTATCTGATCTAGATTCATAATTTTGTGTGTCAAGAGTACGATCAAAAAACTCTTTAAAGATATATCCTGTCTCCATGTTACATAAATCACCTACAAAGCCACAAACTTTTTCTTTTGTAGTATTTTCAATTTTTGATTTAATAATTTTGTAAACTTCGTCCCAAGAAGCTTTTTCAAACTTGCCATTATACTTTATAAAAGGTGTGTCTAGTCTTTGACTTAATAAGCCGTCACAAGCATATCTTGTTTTATCAGAAATCCATTCTTCATTGATATCCTCGTTTATAATTGGCAACACCCTTTTTACCTCCCAATCATAAGTATCAACTCTTATATTTGATCCAATTGCATCCATAACATCTATGGACTCTGTCTTTTTAAGTTCCCAAGGTCTTGCTTCAAACACGTAAGGTTTTGAAGTTAGGGCGCCAACTGGACATAAATCTACTACATTAGCTGAAAGCTCAGATTGCATCGATTGTTCTAGATACGTTGTAATTTGCATATCTTCACCTCTTCCAATTGCACCAATTTCTGGAACTCCAGCTATTTCAGTTGCAAACCTTACACATCGTGTACAGTGAATACATCTTGTCATCTGAGTTTTAATTAAAGGACCCATATTTTTTTCAGGGACTGATCTTTTGTTTTCTTTAAATCTTGATTTATCTACCCCATAAAACATAGATTGATCTTGAAGATCACATTCTCCACCTTGATCGCAAACTGGACAATCTAGTGGATGGTTAGCAAGTAAAAACTCCATTACACCTTTTCTTGCTTTTTCAACAAAGGCTGTATTTGTTTTTATATTCATTCCTTCTGCTGCAGGCATTGCACAAGATGCTACTGGTTTAGGAGATTTTTCCATTTCAACTAAACACATTCGACAATTTCCTGCTATTGAAAGTTTCTCATGATAACAAAATCTTGGAATTTCAACTCCAGCTATTTCACATGCCTGAAGAACTGTTAAACCCTCTTCAACTTCTACATCAATATTGTTTACTTTTAGTTTAAGCATTTTTTTTATCTAATAAGTGTTGATCCACTAAGTAAGGAATTGTGTTCTTTTTCTTTACAATTAGATCTAAATTATTTCTTTCTTCTATTTCTTTTTTAAAATGTCTCAAAAGTCCTTGTACAGGCCATGAAGAACCCTCACCAAATGCACAAATTGTATGACCTGCAATTTGATTTGTAACATCACCTAGCATATCAACTTCATCTCTACTAGCTTCTCCTTTTGCCATACGCTCAAGCATTCTCCACATCCAACCAGAACCTTCTCTGCATGGTGTACATTGTCCACAACTTTCGTGTTTATAAAATCTTGCAATCCTTGCCATACATTTAATGATGTCCTGATCTTTGTTAATAACGACGATACCAGCGGTACCTAATCCACTTTTTTCAGCCATCAAAGAATCAAAATCCATAGTCAATGTTTCACATTTTTTTTTGGGTATAAGTGGCATTGATGAACCACCAGGTATTACGGCTTGTAAGTTTTCCCAGCCACCAACAACGCCGCCTGCATGAACTTCAATTAGCTCTTTTAGAGGAACGTTCATTTCTTCTTCAACATTACAAGGGTTATTTACATTACCTGAAATACAAAAAATTTTAGTGCCTGTATTTTTTTCTCTACCAAGTGACGCAAACCATTTGCCACCTCTTCTAAGAATAGTTGGCACAACAGCTATAGTTTCAACATTATTAATAATTGTAGGACATCCGTATAGACCTATTAAGGCTGGAAAAGGTGGTTTTAATCTCGGTTGACCTTTTTTGCCTTCAATACTTTCAAGCAAGGCTGTTTCTTCACCACAAATGTATGCTCCTGCACCATAATGAATATAGATATCTAAATCCCACCCCGTGCCAGCTGCATTTCTACCTATTAATTTTTTTTCATAAGCTTCATCTATTGCTGCTTGAAGTTTTTCACCATCAACAAAATATTCACCTCTAATATAAATATAGCAAACATGTGCTTGGACTGCATAAGCTGCAATCAAGCAACCTTCTATTAATTTATGAGGTTCAAATCTTAATATATCTCTATCCTTACATGTGCCAGGTTCAAATTCATCCCCATTAATTACTAAATAATGTGGTCTTGATCCAACTTCCTTAGGGGCAAAAGACCATTTCAATCCTGTAGGAAATCCTGCTCCACCTCTTCCTCTTAATTGAGAACTTTTAACTTCATTGATTATCCAGTCTCTTCCTTTGTCAATCAAATCTTTAGTGTCGACCCAATCTCCTCTTTTCTGAGATGAGGTAACATCTGAACCCATATCGTTATATAAGTTTTGAAAAATTCTATCGTTGTCTTTAAGCATTTTTTAAATCCATAAGTGTTTTTCTATTATTTTCAGGCTCATTATTTACACGACCTCTATAGGAACCCGGTTTAGGTTTTTCACCATTTAAAATCTTTTCTAATATTTCCAAAGTTTTTTCTTTATCAAGATCTTCATAATAATCATCATTGATCTGCATCATAGGAGCATTTACACAGGCCCCAAGACACTCAACTTCCATCCAAGAACAACTTTTATCACTTGATAGCTCTGTTTCATTTTCAGAGATTTTTTCTTTACAAGCTTCAACTAGCTTATTTGCACCTCTAATCATGCATGGTGTAGTTGTGCAAACTTGCACAAAAAACTTTCCAACAGGAGATAAATTGTACATTGTGTAAAAAGTAGCAACTTCATAAACTTTTATGTAAGGCATCTCTAAAAATTTAGCTATGCATTTCATTGCAGCTAATGGTATCCAGTTATTATTTTGCCTTTGAGCAATATAAAGTAAAGCCATCACTGCACTTTGTTGTTTACCTTTTGGATATTTAGAAACAATAGTTTTGACAGCTTCTAAAGATGAAGAATTAAACTCAAAAGTTTCTGGTTGATCTTTAGCTGGTCTTCTTAAACTCATCTATCCACCTCTCCAAAAACAATATCTAAAGAACCTAAAACAGCTGGGACATCAGCTAACATATGGCCTTTTATTAAATAGTCCATTGATTGAAGGTGTGAAAAACCTGGCGCTCTAATTTTGCATTTGTATGGTTTGCTTGACCCATCTGAAATTAAATATACACCAAATTCACCTTTCGGAGCCTCCACAGCAGTATAAATTTCATCTTTTGGTACTCTATAACCTTCTGTAAAAAGTTTAAAATGATGAATCAAAGCTTCCATAGATTGTTTGATTTCTTTTTTAGATGGAGGACTTATTTTTCCATCTAATGACTTTATGGGTCCTTTTTCCATCTTTGCTAAACATTGTTTTATTATAAAAACACTTTCCTTCATCTCTTCAATTCTGCACAAATATCGATCGTAACAATCTCCATTTTTTCCAACAGGAATCTTAAAATTTAATTGATCATAACAATCATATGGTTGAGATTTTCTTAAATCCCAAGGTATCCCCGATCCCCTTACCATAACTCCTGAAAAAGAGTAATCCAAAGCATCTTCTTTAGATACAATTCCTATATCTACATTTCTTTGTTTAAAAATTCTGTTATCAGTTAATAAATTTTCAAGATCATCAATAATTTTTGGAAATGTTTGACAAAATTTTCCAATATCATCTTCTAGTCCAGTTGGTAAATCTTGATGAACTCCCCCAGCTCTAAAATAATTTGCATGAAGTCTTGATCCAGACGCTCTTTCATAAAAAGTCATCAATGTTTCTCTTTCCTCAAATCCCCACAATGAAGGAGTTAAAGCCCCAACATCTAATGCCTGTGTGGTTACATTTAAAATATGACTTAAAATTCTACCTATTTCACAAAACATTACTCTTATGTATTGAGCCCTAATAGGTACATCGATATTCAATATCTTCTCTACAGCAAGAGCAAAGGCATGCTCTTGGTTCATAGGAGCAACATAATCTAATCGATCAAAATAAGGTACTGCCTGCATATAAGTTTTATTTTCAATTAATTTTTCAGTTCCTCGATGAAGTAAACCTATGTGTGGATCAGCTTTTTCAACAACCTCTCCATCTAGCTCTAAGATTAACCTAAGAACTCCATGGGCGGCAGGATGCTGTGGTCCAAAGTTTAAGTTTAAGTTTTTAATTTTTTTTGTCATTATTGTCTATTTCATCTTTGATATATTTTGTACCTTCCCAAGGACTTTCATAATCAAAATTTCTGTAATTTTGCTCTAATTTTACTGGTTCACTAATAACTTTTTTTTGATCTTCACTATACCTAACCTCAGTATGGCCAGTTAAAGGGAAATCTTTTCTTAAAGGGTGACCTTCAAAACCATAATCTGTTAATATTCTTCTAAGGTCTGGATGATCTTTAAAAGACACACCGTACATATCAAAAACCTCTCTTTCCATCCAATTAGCAGCTGGAAAAATACTTGTTAATGATTGAATTATCTCGTTTTCATTTATTGAGTAACTCATAATAATTCTTTGATTAAATTCATGACTTAAAAATAAATAAACCATTTTAAATCTTTGAGTATTCTCTGGGTAATCTACAACTGTGATATCTATAAGTTGTCTAAATTTTGTTTCTTGGTTTGTTTTTACAAAAAGTGTTACATCAATTAAATCCTCTTTATCAATTTCTATATACAATTGATTGTGTTTTATGTTCGTACTATTAATTTTAGTAGTTAACTCTGAATTTATCTTTTTTTCTAAATCTATTAAGTTATTCATAACTATCTAATGAAAGAGCCTTTGTTTCTTATTTTTTTTTGAAGCTGTAATATTCCATATAATAAAGCCTCAGCAGAAGGTGGACATCCTGGAACATAAACATCAACTGGTACAATTCGATCACAACCTCTAACTACAGAGTAAGAATAATGATAATAACCCCCTCCATTTGCACAACTACCCATCGATATCACATATCTTGGCTCAGGCATTTGATCGTAAACTTTTCTTAAAGCTGGAGCCATTTTATTAGTAAGCGTACCTGCAACAATCATAACATCAGATTGTCTTGGAGATCCTCTTGGTGCAGCTCCAAATCTCTCTAAATCATATCTTGGCATTGCAGTTTGCATCATCTCAACCGCACAACATGCAAGACCAAATGTCATCCAGTGTAGCGAACCTGATCTAGACCAGTTTATTAAATTATCTAATGAAGTCGTTATAAATCCATTCTCACTAAAATCTTTAGCGAGTTGTTTAAATTCTTCTGGAACTTGATCTATTTTATTATTCATTATGATTAATTTTTATTCCCAGTCTAAAGCACCTTTTTTCCATTCATAAATAAAACCAATTGTAAGTATGAACAAAAAAATCATCATTGAGGAAAATCCCAATATACCAATATTTCCTAGTGAGATAGCCCAAGGAAACAAAAATGCAATTTCCAAATCAAATATAATAAATAAAATGGCCACTAAATAAAACCTAACATCAAATTCCATTCTAGAATCTTCAAAAGGTTCAAACCCACACTCATAAGCTGATAGTTTTTCTGGGTCAGGTTTTTTTGGTGAAAGTATAAAATTTACAACAACAAAAGCACAACTAAGTCCTAATGCTATAATTAAAAATAGAATTATCGGTAAGTAATCTTTTAAAAATTCAGATAACATGGAAGTCTATATACCAGTTTTTATCCTTAGTTGAAGAGCTGATACGTCACATTTTAATTGATATTATAAGAGCAAATTGAAGAAAAGTGGCGGGAGTGAAGGGACTCGAACCCTCGACCTATCGCGTGACAGGCGATCGCTCTAACCAACTGAGCTACACCCCCACTTTTATTATTATGGTGGGTAGTAAAGGACTCGAACCTTTGACCCCCTCGGTGTAAACGAGATGCTCTACCAACTGAGCTAACCACCCACAAAATATGGCTACTTATTACATCAACGGTTTGATAAAGTAAATTAATTATTATTGAATACTAGCTTGAGATTTATCGTCTTTTTTAGATATATCAACCTCAACCCACTCAGTTCTTTTAAGTTCCTTTGTTAAAGCAACTTTTAAAACTTGATCAGCATATTCAACTGGTGTGATCTTAATATCATCAATTATTTTTTTTGGCATATCTACCAAGTCTTTTTCATTTTCTTTTGGTATCAATACCTCTTTAATTCCGGCTCTATGAGCTGCTAAAAGTTTTTCTTTTAATCCACCTATTGGCAAAACTTGTCCAGTCAAAGTCACTTCCCCAGTCATTGCAACATCTCTTCTAACTGGAATTCCAGTAATTGATGAAACTATGGATGTAACCATTCCGATACCCGCTGATGGGCCGTCTTTTGGTGTCGCTCCTTCTGGCACGTGAATATGAAAATCTTTTTTTTCAAATAGCGGTGGAATAATTCCGTATTCTAAACATTTAGATCTTACAAAAGATTTAGCAGCTTTAACAGATTCTTGCATGACATCTCCAAGCTTACCTGTAATTTGCATTCTACCTTTACCAGGCATAGTCACAGTTTCAATTTTCAAAA
This sequence comes from Candidatus Pelagibacter bacterium nBUS_25, assembly GCF_051200975.1. Classification (NCBI taxonomy): domain Bacteria; kingdom Pseudomonadati; phylum Pseudomonadota; class Alphaproteobacteria; order Candidatus Pelagibacterales; family Candidatus Pelagibacteraceae; genus Candidatus Pelagibacter; species Candidatus Pelagibacter bacterium nBUS_25. The sequence goes on from NZ_CP172846.1 coordinate 723,567, forward strand.
TTTCTCCACCATACTCAGTCCATGCTAGGCCAGTTACAATACCCACTCTGTTTTCAGATTCTAATTCACCAAATTTAAATTTAGCAATACCTAGAAAATCAGATAAATTTTTATTATTTATATTTACTTCCTTCTCTTCACCTGCAACTATTTTTTTTACAACTTTTCTTGCTAGTTTTGATATTTCTCTTTCCAAATTTCTAACGCCAGACTCTTTTGTATAGCCTCTAATTACTTCTTTAATGATATCGTTTTCTAATTTCATTTCTTTATCTTTCACACCATTATCTTTAATTTGTTTAGGTAAAAGATATTTGTTAGCAATACTTATTTTTTCATCCTCTGTGTAACCAGCAAGTCTAATTACTTCCATTCTATCTAAAAGCGGTGGTAGAATATTTAATGTATTTGCAGTTGTAACAAACATTACATCAGACAAATCATAATCAACTTCTAGGTAATGATCATTAAACGTTGTATTTTGTTCTGGATCTAAAGCTTCTAATAAAGCAGATGAAGGATCTCCTCGATAATCATTTCCAATTTTATCTATTTCATCTAATAAAATAAGTGGATTTTTAGTACCAGCTTTTTTCATCATTTGTATTATTTTTCCTGGTAACGAACCAATGTAGGTCCTTCTATGCCCTCTTATTTCTGCTTCATCTCTCATTCCACCAACAGACATTCTAACAAATTCTCTATTAGTTGCTTTAGCAATGGATTTACCTAACGAGGTTTTACCAACACCTGGAGGTCCAACTAAACATAAAATTGGTCCTTTAATCTTTTCCATTCTTTTTTGAACTGCTAGAAATTCAATTATTCTTTCTTTAACTTTTTCTAGTCCAAAATGATCTTTATCTAGAATATTTAAGGCTTTCGTTAAATCAATATCAACTTCACTTTTTTTGTGCCAAGGAAGTTCCGTCATCCAATCAAGATAATTTCGTACAACAGTTGCTTCTGCCGACATTGGACTCATATTCTTTAATTTTTTGAGCTCTTGTAAGCATTTCTTTTCAACTTCTTTAGGCATTTTAGCTTTTGTGATAGCTTTATTAAGACTAGTAGTTTCATCTTTACCATCTTCAATTTCACCTAATTCTTTTTGAATAGCTTTTAACTGCTCATTTAAATAATATTCTCTTTGAGTTTTCTCCATTTGAGTTTTAACTCTACCTCTAATTCTTTTTTCAACACCTATGATGCTTGTTTCGTTTTCCATTATTTTGATAATGGCATTTAGTCTTTTCTTAACATCTACTGTTTCAAAAATTTGTTGTTTTTCAGAAATAGTTGCGTTGATATGAGATGCTATATTGTCAGCAATTTGAGAAGGATCTTTTAGCTGTTTAATCGTATTAATGGTTTCACTTGAAACTTTTTTATTAATGGAAGTTAGCTTTTCTAATCTTCTTAGTGCAGTTGCCGCAAGTGGGTACAGATCTTCGTCCTTAGCGACAACATCATTATAATGAGCGTAGTCACAAGTTATAAATTTATCGTTATCTTTAAAATCTAATATTTTTACTCTTTTGATGCCCTCAACTAAGACTTTTACAGTTCCGTCAGGTAGCTTTAAAAGCTGCAGAATACTTCCCTCACATCCATACATAAATATGTCTGTTTTTTTAGGGTCATCAATTTCAGAGTTTTTTTGAGTAACTAAAATTATTTTTTTATCTTTTTTCATTACCTCATTTAAAGCTGAAATAGACTTGTCTCTTCCAACAAACAGAGGGATTACCATGCTTGGGAACACAACTATGTCCCTTAAAGGTAATAATGGTAATGTGATTTTAACATCCATAGCTTTAATATGGATATTATATTTTATATTGCAATAGGTTTTTGTTAGTTATTAGGAATATTAAGCCGCTGATGGCTTGTTGGTCTTTGTTTTGCTTTCCCCTTTAGTATGAACCAATATAGGTTGAGACTGTCCTTTAGCGGCTCCTGCGTCAACTATAACCTCTTCTATGTTGTCTTGACTTGGCAAATCATACATAGTTTTTAGCAAAATATTTTCTAAAATTGATCTTAAACCTCTTGCACCTGTTTTTTTCTTAATTGCTTTTTGAGCAATTTCTTTTAATGCATTTTCTTTAAAAGTTAACTTTGCTCCATCAAGTTTGAATAATTCTTGATATTGTTTTGTTAATGAATTTTTTGGTTCTTGTAAAATTTTAATCAATGATTTTTCATCTAAATCTTCAAGTGTTGCTATCATGGGTAGTCTTCCAATAAATTCTGGGATTAAACCAAATTTTAATAAGTCTTCTGGCTCAAGTGTTTTCATCCACTCACCTGTTTTTTTGTCTTGAGTATTTTTAACATCGGCACCAAAACCTATTGATGTACCTTTATCTCTTTGAGAAATAATTTTATCCAATCCAGCAAAAGCACCTCCACAAATAAATAATATATTTGTTGTATCAACCTGTAGAAATTCTTGTTGTGGGTGTTTTCTGCCTCCTTGGGGCGGAACACTTGCAACTGTTCCTTCCATAATTTTTAGTAGAGCTTGTTGAACACCTTCACCTGATACATCTCTAGTTATTGATGGGTTTTCTGATTTTCTACTAATTTTGTCAACCTCATCAATATAAACAATTCCTCTTTGTGCTTTTTCAACATTATAATCTGAAGCTTGTAATAATTTTAAAATTATATTTTCAACATCTTCACCGACATAACCTGCCTCTGTTAAAGTTGTTGCATCTGCCATTGTAAATGGGACATCTAAAATTCTAGCAAGAGTTTGTGCCAATAATGTTTTACCACAACCTGTGGGACCAACTAACAAAATATTAGATTTTGCAAGCTCAACATTTTTACTTGTTTTGCTCTCATAATTTAATCTTTTGTAATGATTGTGAACTGCAACAGATAAAACTTTTTTTGCATGTGGCTGACCAATTACATAATCATCTAAAACTGAACAAATTTCTTTTGGTGAAGGAAGTCCATCTTGATGTTTTACAAAAGTATCTTTGCTTTCCTCTTTGATAATATCCATGCATAATTCAACACACTCATCACAAATAAATACTGTAGGACCAGCAATTAATTTTCTAACCTCATGTTGGCTCTTTCCACAAAAAGAGCAGTAAAGAATATTTTTATTATTTGTTGTCATAATATTTTTTTAACGAATCAATTAAATTACTGTATTATAGAAGACTCCTACTAATCAAGTTTGGATTATATCGCATCCAATATATGGTGGTTTAAGATCTTTTTTCTACTACTTCGTCTATTAGGCCAAAGTCTTTAGCAACTTCCGCAGTCATAAAGTTGTCTCTTTCTAGAGCAGACTTAACTTCATCCACAGATTTACCTGTATGTTTTGAATAAATTTCATTTAATCTTTTTTTTAATGAAGAGACTTCATTTGCATGTATTTCAATATCCGTTACTTGACCCTGAAACCCTGCTGAAGGTTGGTGAACCATAACTCGTGAATTTGGAAGTGAAAATCTTTTACCCTTTGTTCCAGCGGCAAGTAAAAAAGATCCCATTGAAGCTGCTTGTCCAATACATAAGGTTGAAATATCTGGTTTAACGTATTGCATAGTGTCATAAATTCCAAGACCAGCTGTAACAAGACCGCCAGGACTGTTTATATATAAATAAATTTCTTTTTTAGGATCTTCAGCTTCAAGAAATAATAGTTGGGCAGTAACTAATGATGCTACGTTGTCGTTAATTTGACCTGTTAAAAAAATAATTCTCTCTTTTAAAAGTCTTGAATAAATATCATAAGCTCTTTCACCCTTATTGGATTGTTCGACAACCATTGGGACTAAAGTGTTCATGTGTTCAGAAATATCTATTGTCATAAGTTGATTCGTCCTAACTTATACAACTTGAGATTACTTTTTGCTAACTTTTTTTGCTACTGGCTTTGATTTTGAAGCTTTTGAAGGTGATTTTTTTTCCTTACTAGATTTTGCTTTAACTTTTTTATCTTCGTCATGTTCATGTTCATGGTCATGATTATGATCATGTTTATGTGCATCTTTTAGAATCTTTTCTGCCTCATCTTTAGAAATCTCTTTTTTATTTGGCTTAGCTTTTTCTTTAATCAAATTAAGAATTTTTTCTTCATAAACTGTTCCTCTTAAACTAGCTACAGCCGAAGGATTTTTTTGATAAAAATCCATTACCATCTTTTCTTGACCTGGCATCATTCTAAGTTGTTTTTGAACCTCAGCTTGAATTTCTTGCTCAGATACTTGAACTTTATTTTGTTCACCAAATTCATTTAATATTAATCCAGTTTTTATTCTAGTCTTTGCTGTTTCTGTAAATTTAGTTTTATTTTTCTTAGCTTCCTCTTCAGGCATTCCTTGTGAAAGAATTTTAATTTCTTCTTCAATTAAATTTTCAGGAATTTCATCTACTTTAATTTTTTCAATTTCTTTTAATATTTGATTTTTAGATAATTGATCTAATGAATTTTTATATTCATCATTAATCTGTTTTGATATTAAGGTTTTAAGATCATTTAAATCTTTAGCACCCAAGTTTTTTGCAAAATTATCATCAATTTTTACTTCTTCAGGGTTTTTTACATTTAAAATTTTACAATTGAATTTCGCAGATTTATTTACCAATTCTTTTTCAGGAAAGTTTTCTGGTAAAACTGCATCTACAATTTTTTCATCATCTTTTTTGACACCAATAAGCTGTTTGTCAAAACCTTTTAAAAACAAATCTTTCCCTAGTGTTAATTGAGTATTTTTACCTTCGCTACCTTTAAACTCTTTTCCATCTACAGTAGCTTGATAATCCAATGTCACTAAATCACCCTCTTTTGCTTTGGTTTCAGCACTTGCCTCTTTAAAGCTAGGTTGATTTTTAGCTATTTCTTTAATTCTTTTATCTGTTTCGCTATTATCAATTTTAACAGAATATTGATCAAATTTTATACTTTCTATAGATTTAACATCTACTTTCGGTAATTCAGTTACAGACATAACATATTCTAGCTCTTTATCTTCACCGTAAATTTTTAGATCTAATTTTGGTTGACCTGCTGGTTTAATTTTATTTTCTTCAAGAGCCTTTGTTGATGTATCTTTTAATACTTTATCTAAAACTTCTCCAAATACAGCTTTACCGAATTGTCTTTTTAAAACTTCTCTTGGAACTTTTCCTGGACGAAAACCTTTTAGATTTACAGTGCCTTTAATCTCTTCATATTTTTCATCCATATAAGAGTTCATTGTCTCTTTATCGATAAAAACTTTAACGTCTTTATTTAAACCTTTTATATTTTCTACAGTTACTTTCATAATATTTAAATGGTAGGGCGAAAAGGACTCGAACCTTCACATCCGAAAATATTGGTTCCTAAGACCAACGCGTCTACCAATTCCGCCATCGCCCCACAAATTACGTGGTTTTATATATTATTGAAACTATTTGTCCAATGACAATTGGTCAAAAATTAACTATTTATCACTTATAATTAACAAAATTTTTAAAAATGATAATTTCACCCTGTATTAGTATTTGTAAAACTGATCCCTCCACAGGTTATTGCTATGGCTGTGGAAGAAATAATGATGAAAAGAAAATTTGGAAATCTGAGGATACGACAGATGAATGGAAAAAAGAAAATCTAAATCATATTAAAGATAGACTTAGCGGGTGGCAGCTAGATAGCTTTAATGATTCGTATCAACACAAAATCAATAATGGAATTTCGCTATTTAAAAAAAATTTAAAAAATGAATAAATCAACAATTATAATTATAATTTATATTATAGGATTAGTTTTTGGTGCCCTAGTATTAAATATCTGGAGTGCCCAAACTAGCCCTAAAGCTTTAATAGGCATAGGCTGGACAGCATTATTATTGATAGGATTATTTTTAACTGAAAAAGATGAAAAAAATTAAATTTTTAAATTTTCTTTGTTTACTGTGGTTAACTTTATTTACTACTAATAATGCAATTGCAGAAATTATCATTCTCAGTTCTTGTGATAATAAAAAAGATGGCTTCTTAAAGAATGAATACATTTTAGATTTAGAAAAATCATTAATGACAAGAAATTATGTTTACAACAATAAAACGTTCAAAAAATATCGAGTTACTGATCTTTCTGTAAAGAAAGAAAACACGTTAACAAAATTTATATACCAAGAGGATAATAAAATTCTTACTGATAAAATAGGCTATCCCCAATTTTATACACAATTATTATTTGAAATAGGCAATCCAAACATTATGATAAAAACAGTAATTAATAATGAAGAAGGAATTTCATTTATGTCTTTGTGTAAAAAAGTTGAAAGATTTGAAAAGGAAAGTTAATTTTTCTTTTTATTTTTTTTTATTGAATTTTTGTTTTTAAAATTAAATCTACTACTATTTGTAATGCTACTTCTATGTTTTGCGTAGGCTTGCTTTTGGGCTTGTTTCATTGCTTTTTTAGAAGACATAATATCTATAATCTATTATTCTATTTACAATCAATATCAATTACTTAAATGAAATATAAATTTAATAGACTGAATAAAACAATTATTAAATGTAAAAAATGCCCAAGATTAACTAATTTCATTAAAAAAATTTCTACAGAAAAAAGAAAGCAAAATATTAATGAAACTTATTGGGGAAAGCCAGTTACCGGTTTTGGAGATTTTAATGCAAAACTTTTAATATTAGGATTGGCACCTGCCGCTCACGGCGGTATCAGAACTGGGAGGGCTTTTACAGGAGATAAATCAGGTGAATTTTTATTTAAGTGTTTGCATAAAGCAAAAATATCCAACCAGCCAACCTCTGAAAATTTAAAAGATGGTCTAAAAGTTTACTCTACATATATAACAAATATTTTAAAATGTGTTCCACCTGGAGACAAGCCACTAAATAATGAATTAGATAATTGCTCTAATTATTTTGATGCTGAGATTTCAAACCTAAAAAAATTAAAAGTTATTATCACACTTGGAAAAGTTGCTTTTGATAATTGTCTAAAGTTTTATAAAATAAAGTGCAATCTCAACAAAAAAATGAATTTCAAGCATGGTAGGTTATACATTATGCCTGACAATGTGACGTTGATACCATCATATCATCCAAGTCCACGAAATGTTAATACTAGATTAATATCACAAAAAATGATGGTAGATTTATTTAATAAAGCAAAAAAGATATCTACAGCTTAATACTATCACAAAAGTAAGGTTTAAAATTATCAAATATAATTTCTGGTACTTTAACCGGCTTACCCTTTTCATTCACAAAAACTAAATGAACCTGAGAATTAACAATTATAATTTCTCCTTTGCTAATAATTTGGTTCATAAAGAAAGATGTTTTGGTGACAGATTTAATAAAAGATCTAATTCTTAATTCGTCCTCTAAATGAGCTGACTTTTTATACTCAATATTACAAGACTTTACGATTATAAGCGCTCCAAATTTATCTTTTATTTGTAAATTGCTTAATCCAATAGCTGTCAATGCCTCTGTTCTGGCTCTCTCTAAATATTTAAGATAATTAGCATAATAAACGACCCCACCAGCATCAGTATCTTCATAATAAACTTTTACATCGTGATAAAAATTTTCATGCATTAGACAATTATACCAAAAAAAAAAATATTTTAATACAAACTAAGGTATAAATATCTAATGAAGGTTTATATTTTTTGGCTTATAGGAGTGGTCATTTGGAATTTTGGTTTCCCCAATGCTCTCCCAATAGCAGATGTTATTGCAGCTATTATTTTATCTTTGATAAGTATAAGGTTAAAAAAATCAATAAAATCTTAATTTTTATAAGTACATTTTTTTTAAAGAATTTTAGCAAAGATTTTTAATCAACTTAGAGCTCTTATCTGTTAATTGAGATAAAAAATAATTTATTTTTTTTTAATAACTGTCTTATATATATGCCACAACACAATCAATATTGTTGTTGCTAATATACATGCTGTAAGAGTTCTGTCCCATAAAAAAGTCCAAGAGCCATCACTTAATAATAGAGATCTTCTTAAATTTTCTTCCATTAACCCACCAAGGACAAAGGCTAAAATAAGTGGTGGCATTGGAAAATCATATAACCGCATAAAAGTAGCAACAACTGCAATTCCTATCATCAAATAGATGTCAAAGTTATTAAATGACATTACATAAATTCCAGTTATTGAAAAAAATAAAATTAAAGGAATTAAATAATTTTTTGGTATTGCTAAAATCCTAGCGATATAAGGAATTAAAGGTAAATTCAGAATAAGTAATATTACCATTCCAATATACATCGACATTATAACTGACCAGAAAATTTCAGGATTAGTTACATAAAGTCTTGGGCCAGGCTGAATACCAAATCCTAATAGAGCTCCTAACATTACAGCAGTAGTACCACTTCCTGGTATTCCTAAAGTTAGTAATGGAACAAAAGCTCCTGAACATGCTGCATTATTTGCTGTTTCAGGTGCAGCTAATCCATGAACACTTCCTTTACCAAATTTTTCTTTTTCTTCATCACTTACTAAATTTCTTTCCATTCCATATGCTAAGAACGATGCAATAGTTGCTCCAGCCCCAGGTAATACTCCGATTAAAAAGCCAATAATTGAATTTCGAGGAATGGTTTTTAACATTTTAGTTCTTTCTTCTTTATTAATCTTAATTGAACCAAGTTCTGTTAAAGATACTTGTTTTGCAGCTGCAGTTGGATCGTTACGTTTTAAAATAATAGTGAGTGCTTCACTCATTGCAAAAGTTGCCATAACAACAAGAACAAAACTTATTCCATCTGTTAAGTTCATATTATTAAAAGTAAATCTTGTAATGTCAGATAAACTATCTTGACCAACAGATGCTAACATTAAACCAAGCACTACCATCATCATCGCTTTAATAAATTGTCCTTTAGATGAAAATGCAGCAATAGCAGTTAAACCTAAAATCATTAAGGCAAAATAATCAGGCGATCTAAAAGATAAACTTACTTTTGATAAACTGGGTGCCATAAATAATAAATAAATTGCAGCAAGTGTTCCACCTGCAAAAGAACTCCAGGCAGCAATTGCTAAAGCTTTTCCAGCTTTACCTTGTTGTGCCATTGGATAACCATCAAATGAAGTTGCTACCGTTCCAGGAACTCCTGGAGCATTTAATAATATTGAAGAAGTAGATCCTCCAAATACAGCTCCATAATAAACACCAGCCATTAAAATTAAGCCAGTTGCTGGATCAAAACCGTAAGTAATAGGTATCATTAAAGCTATCGCAGTCATTGGTCCAAGACCAGGAAGCATTCCAATGATTGTTCCAAAGAAACAACCAATCATTACCATAAATATATTTTGAAATGTAAGAGCTGTTTTTAATCCAATTAAAATTCCTTCTATCATCCCATCACTCCTAACATTTGAAGAAATGGATCTCTTAAGTAAATGTCGAGCATACCGTGTAAAAGATACATAAATACTGCAACAAATGGAAAGGAAAGCATAAACATTAATACCCATCTTCTCTCACCTAAAAAATAATAAGATGCCATTAGAAATAAAGAGGTAGTTAAAAAATACCCAACTTTTAAAATTAAGGCCCCATAAATTATTGCAATTAAAACTAAGATAGCAGTTTTTTTGTACTCTAAAGTTCTATGCTCAACTTTAATTGTGTTTGGGTCAGGTAAAATTACTTTAAGGCCTGAAAAAAATAATCCAGCATAACCTAAGTAAATCGGAAAAGTCCTAGCATTAAAAGGTGCATTTTCATCAAATGCAAAAACTTGAATTTGGTAAGCTGTATATAAATAAAATGCAGAAAAAATAAAAAAGAGCAGTGATATAATTTTTGTAGTATTTATATTCACTGCTCTAATTTTAAATAATCCTAAGGATTATATAACTCCTAATTTCTTCATAAGAGCTGTCATTTCTTCTGTTTGTTTTTCTAAGAAAGAAACAAACTTGTCACCTGGATTATAAATATTAACCCAAGCATTTCTTGCTCTAACAGTTTCCCATTCAGAAGTTTTTTGTACATCGCCTAGCATTTTAGCAATTGCATTTTTATCTGCACTGCTCATACCTGGAGGACCAAAAAATCCTCTCCAGTTTACGAATTGTACGTCATAACCTTGTTCTTTAAGAGTTGGCGCATCTGGAGCATCAGAAACTCTTGAAGGAGCAGTAATACCAATAATTCTTACTTGATCTCTTGCACCCATCAATTCACCTAAACCTGTAGAGATAATTTGAGTCTCTCCAGATAAAAGTCCAGCTAACGCTTTTCCACCAGCATCATAAGGAATATAAGCTACATCATTTGGATTAGCACCAGCAGCTTGGAAAGCTAAAGCACCAATTAAATGGTCCATACTTCCTCTTACTGATCCACCTGCCATTTTAATAGAACTTGGATTCTTTTTGTATGCATCAACTACATCTTTAAAGTTTTTGTAAGGTGAGTTTTTTGCAACAGCGATTGCACCATAGTCACCAATTACACCAGCGATTGGCACAACATCTTTATAAGATAAAGTACCACTTCCACTCACATAACCTTTGTGTCTAGTGATTGATCTTAAAACTAATGGTGTAGATTGAACTAAAACTGTATTTGCAGGTTTAGTATTAATCATGAAAGCTAAAGCTTTACCACCACCACCACCTGACATATTTTCAAATGATGCACTTTTTATCATACCAGCTTTTGTTAAAGCTTCTCCAGTACCTCTAGCAGTTCCATCCCAACCACCTCCAGCACCACCACCGATTACGAAATGAATTTTATCAATCGCAATTGAACTAGTTGTAGTTGCTGAGAATAATAGGATTACTGAAAATAATACTGAAAATATTTTTTTTAAGTTTTTCATTATTTTTCCCTCTATTAGTTTTTTTTGTTACTTAATTAATATTTTAAAGAAATGTCTAATAATAATAATACTATTGTTCTATCTGACAGAACATATTATTCTATTTAATAGAATTATTATGAAATTTAACAAAAATGTTATTGGTGTTGATGCAGTAAACAAAGCCTTAGAAATTCTAAATTGCTTCACTGAAAAAAATGAAGCTTTAACTGTAACCAAAATAGCTAATATTACCGGAGACCACAAAAGTAGAATTTCAAGAATATCTAAATCACTTGAAAATTTTGGATACATTAGAAAAATAAAAAGTGGTGAATTTAAAATTGGTCATACAATCCCAAGATTATTTGAAATTTATGAGAGTAGTTTTAATTTAAAAAATTCTATTAAAGCTGAATTAGATTTAATATCATCCAAAACAAAAGAGACGGCAAGTTTTTTTGTTAGACAAAATGATGTAAGAGTATGTATCCAATCAAGTTCACCCAATAAATCAATAAGACACCAAGAGGTTATTGGAGATAAAAAACCTATAAAGAAAGGTTCAAGTGGTCATGTCTTGTCAGCTTATAATAATTTAGAAATCAAAGATAAAGATAATGTTTTAAAAAATGGATATGCTATGACTTTTGGAGAAAGAGATTCAGAAATGGCATCTATCTCAGTTCCTATATTTAGAAAAAAAAATCAAATTCTTGGTGCATTAACTGTTGCAGGTCATATTTCTAATTTTAATAAAAAAAACTGTATTAGCTTTCTAAATGTTCTTAGATCCTCTAAAGTTAAAATTGAAAAGAATTTAATTCAAACTCAATAATGTTAAAACAAATCAATCAAATTTTCACAATAAAATTTATTTCTGTTTTGATTATTTCTTTTCCTAGTGCAATTATTGCTGATTATTTTAATATTCCTCTAGCTTGGTTTTTGGGCCCAATGATTGTCACATCAATTGCTGCATTATCAGGTTTAAAAATTATCATGCCAAAAATTGTATTAAGCTTTATATTGATAATCTTAGGTTTGCATATTGGAAATTACATTGATCAAAATTTATTTAATCAAATAAGTAATTGGATTTGGACTTCACTAATTATGCTAATCTATATAATAATTAGCATTTTAATTGTTGCTAAATACCTTCAAAAATTTGCAAGTTATGGTGAAAAAGCTTCAATATTTTCAGCAGCTCCCGGTGCATTAGGTCCTCTAATGATTTTAGCTGAAAATGAAAAAACAGATTTATCTCAAGTTGCAACTTCACACTTAATAAGATTGATAATCATAATAACTGTAATTCCATTTATTATAGTAAATAACACTGGCAACGATGTTTTATTAAATGATGACTTCAATTATTTAGGTCAAAATCACTTAAATTTAATTTTACTTATTTTTGCATCGTTATTTTTTATTTTTTTTTTGATAGAATTAGAGTTCCAGCAGCTTTGCTCTCTGGTACATTATTTGCCAGTGGCTTGTTACAAATTACAGATATAGCATCATATAAATTACCAGATGAAACTATAAATTTTTGTCTACTAATCCTTGGTTCTTCGGTTGGGTGTAGATTTGCAGAAAAAACTGTTAAAGAGATAGCTAACAATTCACTTCATAGTATTGTTGCAACAACTATATTGGTGGCTTTGGGATTATTCGCAGCTTATGTTGCAACTTTTTTTGTTGATACAAATATTTTAACTTTAATATTATCTTTTAGTCCTGGTGGAATTTATGAGGTAGCAGTGATAGCAATTGCTTTTGATCTAGATCCAGACTTTGTCGCTTTTCATCATATAATAAGATTACTTTTTATACTTTTCACTGTTCCTATATTTTTAAGAGTATTAGAAAAAATTAAGAAATAATCTCTGACAATCTTTCAAAAACTTTTTCTGCTGATAGTTTAGATAACTCTGGTGCTTGTATTGCTTTAAAGTTTTCTCTTTCAATGCTAACTTTAAAAGGAGTTGTGTGAGATCCAAATAAAGCAATTCCTTTTGATCCTAAATGAGCTGACATATGAGCAGGTCCTGTATCATTTGCAACAACAAATGAACTATCTTTAATTAATGCTGCTAATTGAGAAATGTCTAAAGCTTTACCATTATCTAAAACACAAACTGCATTAATACTTGATGCATCTTCAATTTCATCAGGTCCAGGGGCAATAACTACTTTAAATTTATTTTCTAATTTTTCATTAATTATAGAAATTAAATCATTATAGTAAGGCCATTTTTTTGAGATTAAATGAGGGGAGCAAAAAGGAAAAAGCACAATATATTTTTCCAATTGATGGTAATTCTTTATTTGAGATATATCTGATGGACTCCATGAAAAGTCAGGGGTTAAAGTGTGACTGGTATTAATTCCAGAACTTTTTAATTGATGATCAAATCTAGATAAAACTGAGTCTTTATCGAAATCTTCTTTTGTAGTTCCTTCAGGTAATGTGGTTTCGGTAGATGACCATGTGTCTTTTGTAGCATTAGGAAATAATATTCTTTTATAAAAAGCTGTTCTACTAGAGTTTTGTAGATCATAAACTTTGGTGAATTTATATTTCTTAATATTTCTCATCAATGAATATAAATAGATGAGATTATATTTTGGCAATCTCTTATCCAATATAACGTTAGAAATATGTGGATTTTTTTTAAATAAATCAAAATATGGTTTGGTTGTTAGCAAGTGAACTTCATCATCTTTGTGATATTCAGAAATATCTTGAATTGCCCCACAAGCTTGCGCTATATCACCTAAAGAACCATGTTTAATGATTAAAATATTAGACATATTAATAACAACTTAACATAGTATATTTTTTTATGAATAAAATTCTAGTTGAAGTGTCGGTTGGTGAATTATTAGACAAAATTTCTATCCTAGAAATTAAAAAAGAAAAAATTAAAGATCCTGAAAAAATCAAATTTATATCTAACGAACATTCAATTTTAAAAGATCAGCTCGAAAAAAATGTTAAAACAGATGAAAAATTAAAAAAACTATTTCAGGATTTGAAAGAAATAAATGCAAGGTTATGGGTTATAGAAGACGATAAAAGAGATTGTGAAAAAAATAAAGACTTTGGTGATAAATTTATAAGATTATCTAGAGATGTTCATTTTTTAAATGATGATCGAGCAAAAATTAAACTTGAGATCAATAATCATACTGGATCAATTATTAAAGAGATTAAAGAATATACTAGTTACTAAAAATTTTAGGAAACCAATCTTCACGCATTAAATCACCGGTTTTTAAATTAATTTCATCAAATGGTGGGGACGTGGGTCCTCCTCTATCAATATACCTAACATCATCAGCAATAAATCTCATTGAAAATGCTCTTCGAGATTTAGAACTGTTATTTCCAGTTGAGCCATGTACGGTCTTAAAATTAAACAACACTGCATCACCTAAATTAAGTTCTGGGATTAAAATATTTTTTTCAAATTGTTCTAATGGAGGTAAATCCATAAAAGAGCTATCGTCTTGATACCAAGATCTATTATTAGACCATTTTGTAGGTCTAATTAACTTTTGCCATTTATGAGAACCTAAAATCAATTTAAGGTTATTGTCTTTATCAACTTCATCTAAAGGTATCCAAAAACTTCCTGTATCACTTCCATCAACACAATAATAAGGCATATCTTGATGCCAAGGTGTTTCTTTATGTGTGCCAGGGTCCTTAATAAAAATATGTTCATGAAAAATTTGAGATGATTTAGAATTTGTTGCTTCAGTAACAATCTGAGCTCCAAGTGAATTAAAAATACAATCTTTAAACTCTTCTATTCTTTCCCAATTGCAATAATCCTCAAAAAATCTACCCTTGTTATCATCTACATTCTCTCGTCCATATTTGCTTGGGTTATCTAAAACTTTTTGAAACCCTTTTCTTAATGGCTCTATCCAATCTTTAAAAATGTCTTTTACAATTATAACTCCAAGATTTTGGTAATCTTCAATCTGTTTTTTTGAAAGATGCATTTAAAATTTTATTGGAAACTATATTTTTTTTCTAAATATTTTATTAAATTATGAATCAAAAAAGTCATAAATAAATAAATTCCACCTGCTACAATAAATACTTCTATAGGTTTAAAAGTTGTTGAAATTATATATTTTGCAACTCCTGTTAAATCCATCAAGGTTACAGTACTTGCTAACGATGTCCCTTTCATCATTAAGATTATTTCGTTGCCATAGGCAGGTAATGATTGTCTGATGGCAATTGGAATTTGAATTTTATAAAAAATAATTTTACTTGATATACCTAAACTTTTTCCGGCCTCAATAATACCTGGTTTAATAGTTTGAAATGCTGATCTTAAAATTTCGGATGTATAAGCGCCCGTATTTAATGCAAAAGCTATAATTGCACACCAATAAGGTTCTTTTAAAATTATCCATAAAAATGTTGATCTTAAATACTCAATTTGACCTAAGCCAAAATAAATAATAAAAATTTGAACTAGTAAAGGAGTTCCTCTAAATACATAGGAATAACCATAAGCAAATTGATTAATAAAAATATTCTTATTCATTCTTAAAATTGCAAAAAATAAACCTAAAAACATTCCTATTATCAACGAGACAGATAAGAGTTTTAATGTAATTAAGGTTGCGTTTAATAACTTTGGAAAACTAATAAACATTAAATCAAAATCCATTAATAACCCCTACTGTACTTAGCTTCTAATCTGTTGATTAATTTCATGCTTAAATATGTAAGCAATAAATATAACACGGCAGCAAATGAGTAGAAGAATAATGGATCTCTAGTTGAACCTGCCGCTATATAAGATTGTCTCATAATTTCAACTAGTCCTGTGACTGAGATAAGAGAAGTATCTTTTAAAGTAATCTGCCAAACATTACTTAAGTTAGGAATGGCCAATCTTAACATTTGAGGCAATATTATTTTGTAAAACTGCACAAACCTACTTACGCCTAAAACTTTAGCAGCCTCAAACTGACCTTGATCTATTGATTGTATAGCTCCACGAAAAACTTCAGTTGAATATGCACCAGAGATTATACCAATTGCAACTGAACCAGTAATAAACGCATTAATTTCAATATATTCAAAATATCCAAAAATGGAAGCTACATACATGATTGCACCACTTCCTCCAAAGAAAAATAAGTAAATTACAAGAAGTTCGGGAACACCACGGATTACCGTTGTGTAAAGATTACCAATTAAATTTAAAGATTTATATTTGGATAATTTTAATGGTGTAAATATTAATGCAAAAATAAAACCTATTAACATTGCTGTGACTGAGACAGCTATTGTCATTAAGGTTGCGTAAAATAGTTCATCACCCCAACCAGTTTTTCCAAATGCGAGAAGTTCCATATAGATTGGCGACTATATATTTACAGTCGCCAAATCTTAAATTAATTACATAGATGCGTCAAAACCAAAGTGTTTAATAGCAAGTTTGCTAATAATTCCTTTTTTTCTAGCTTGATCTATAGCAGAGTTAAAATCATTGATTAATTTTGAATCAGATTTTCTAATTCCTACACCAACTCCATTTCCAAATGCTCCTCCAGAAAAGGTAGGTCCAGTTAGCACAACAGCTTTACCAGATTTTTCAGCATAATCTGTGAATGCTACTGCGGCTGCTAATGCAACGTCACATCTTCCAGATGTTAAATCTAAGTTTACCTCATCTTGTGTCTTGTAAGTTCTGACATCAATTTTACCTACATCACCAGATTGTAAAAAATTTTGGTGAATTGTTCCAGTTTGTGTACAAACAGTCTTTCCAGAGAGAGCTCCAGTTAGTGTCTTAAGAGCTTTATCTACATTTGCTCCTCCTAAAGATAGATTAACACCCTCTGGGGTATCTAAATTTTCTAAACTCGACCCTTTCATTACGGCAAGAGAAGCTACTTCATCAGCATAACCTTGTGAAAAACTAATTGTTTTCATTCTTTCTTCGGTTATTGACATTCCAGCCATGATAGCATCAAATTTTTTTCCTGTAAGAGCAGGTATCATTCCATCCCAATCCTGTTCAACAATAGTACAATCATGTTTCATTATAGCACAAAGCTCTTTTGCTAGCTCAACCTCAAAACCTATAAGTTTGCCTGAGGCATCTTTAGAGTTCCATGGAGGATAAGCACCTTCGGTTCCAATTTTTATTTTGTCTGCATAAACATTTCCAGCAACTAATAAAGAAGCCAGAACTGTCAAAATAGTTTTCTTAAATATATTCATTATTTTCTCCTTTAATTTGGAGGAAGTATTTCACAATTTTAAAAATTAAAAAAGAAAAATTAATGGTTAATTGACGAGGAGAAATTCCAAGAACAATCAAAACTAGGTATATAAACTCTAGATAATTTAGTATTTCCAAAATGATGGTTAAATACATTTAGCCAGTTATCAACTTGTTTAGGTTTTTTATCTTGACTGCCTACCTGAGCAGTAATCACACCTTTTGGTTTTAATATTCTAATCATTGAGTCCATATTTTTAGCAGCAAGATCTATACAAAATTGATCATCATTAAGATCAACAAAAATATGATCATAAGTATCGTCCTCAACTGATGTTATGCTTTTAAATGCATCGCCCCACACACATTTAACTGAATTTTTTTCTGTAGCTTTGTTGCCTATATCTCCAAGATGTTTGTTACAAACATCCACAACTTCTGGATCAAGCTCAAACCAGTCTATAAAATTAAAATTTTTAGAAATGCACTCTCTTGCAACACCACCATCACCACCTCCAATGATTGCAGCTCTTTCGTTGTCTTTATTTAAATGAAGACCTGCACCAACAAAAGTTGAGCTGTATAAATGCTCATCAGTTGCAGCAACTTGTATTTCTCCATCAATAAATAATGATTTACCAAATTGTTCTAATTCTAAAATCTCAATATGTTGACCGACTTTTGATTTAAAATCCTCAAGAACATCATTTACCACATATGACTTTTGTAATCCTGGCGAACTATAAATGTCATGATAAAGAGATCTTGTATCTCTATTAAATTCTTTTTTAACAATTCTTTTATGAGCAAATTCTTTTTTTATTATATTAATTGCAACTGATGGGCTAACTTTTCCACAAGTAAAAAAATCAAAACTAATTATCCCTTTTTCAGGAAATGTATGAAAACTAATATGGCTTTCTGCTAATAATGCTAAAATTGTAAAACCTTGAGGCTCAAATTTATATTTAGAAATATTAAGAATTGTTACATCAGCTGCTTTTGCAATATCATTAATAACTTTTTCAAATAAAGAAGGATTGTATTCTTTAGTAGTTCCAATAATGTCTAGAGTTATATGCTCTCCAACTTTAGTCATTAATTATCCTCTCTTATAGTTTTTTGCTTTGGATAATACTTTTTTCATTTCTTTTTTCGAAAGAATTTTAGGCCTACCCAATTTTAGGCTCGTTATATACTGAAGTGATATATTTTCAACCTCTTCAGCTAACTCAAAAGCTTTTGGTAAATTTTCTTCAAATGCAATCTGACCGTGATTACTGATTAAACAAGCTTTTCTGCCTTTTAAAGCTTTTAAAATATTTTTAGACAACTCTCTTGTCCCATAAGTTGCATATTTTGCACATTTAATATCGTGACCTCCTGCCATAGCAACCATGTAATGAAAAGAAGGAATGCTTTTCTTGTGAGCAGCAACAGCCGTTGCATTGGTTGAATGAGCGTGAACTACAGCTTTCGCCTCTTTTTTATTTAGATAAATATCTTGGTGGAATTTCCACTCTGAAGAAGGAATTCCTTTTTTTTTGTCAAAATTTCCTTTAAGTGAAACAAAAACTATATCGTTACCTTTTAATGATGAGTACCTTTTTCCAGATGGAGTAATCAAAAAGCCATCTTTAAATCGAGCAGATATGTTGCCAGATCTTAATGCTGAAAGTTTTTTACTATTAAGCATTTTAGAGTATTTTATAATTTCAGATTTTAAATTTTTCATTTAAATAAATTTTTAAGACCTTCTAATGAAGCTTCACATATGCCTTTTTCTGTGATTAAACCTGTTACATATTTTGCTGGAGTAATATCAAAAGCTAAATTCATCGCTTTACTTTTGCTTGGATAAATTAAAACCTTTTTAATTTCATTATTTTCATCAATCCCCTCTACATGAGATAATTCCTCTGAGTTTCTTTCCTCAATAGGAATATTTTTAGAATCTTTTATATCCCAATCTATTGTAGAGCTAGGAAGAGCAACATAAAAAGGAACGTTGTTATCATATGCTGCTAATGCTTTCAGGTAAGTTCCAATTTTATTGCAAACATCTCCATTAGATAAAGTTCTATCAGTTCCTACAATACACAAATCAACCTCACCTCTTTGCATTAAAATTCCACCTGTATTGTCAGCAATTATAGTATTTGGTATTTCTTCCTCATTTAATTCATAAGAAGTTAAATTTGCACCTTGGTTTCTTGGTCTAGTTTCGTCCACCCAAATATGGACTGGAATACCTTTTTTTTGCGCATGATATATGGGAGAAGTAGCTGTTCCCCAATTAATCGTTGCTAACCATCCGGCATTACAGTGAGTTAAAATATTAACTGTATCTTTCTTCTTATTATAAATTTCTTCAATTATTTTTAACCCATTAATACCTATATTTTCACAAAACTTTTCATCTTCATCACATATTTCTTTAGCTTCCTTTAAAGCTGTATTTAAAATTTTATTACTATTAATCCCTAATAATTTTTTCATCATACGATTTACTGCCCATTGTAAATTTATTGCCGTAGGCCTAGATCTAATCAATTCTTCTGCAATTTTTTTTAAAAATTCATAATCAGTATTTTCTTGAGCGGCTAGAGCTATTCCATAAGCAGCAGTTCCTCCAATAAGAGGTGCTCCTCTTACCTCCATTACTTTAATGGCATTAATTGCGTCTTTAACTGTTTTTAAATTTTTAACAACAAATTGATGTGGAAGCTTAGTTTGGTCAATTATTTTAACAACATCATCTTCATACCAAATAGTTCTATATTCTTTATTTTGAATTTTCATTTAGATAGAGCTCTACCTGCTACTGTTTTAAGTCTATCTAATGTTTTTTTTGTTCTTTTTTCAGGCGCTGTTATTATTGCTACATCTAAACAATTATTTGTTGGGTCTTTTGGATCAATATGATCTTCAAAATTATTAATTAAATTTTTAATCATTACTTTTGCTTTTTCAGCATTTCCTAACAGAACTTTAATAACTTGTTGAACATCAACATTTTCATGATCAGGATGCCAACAATCAAAATCAGTCACCATTGATACTGAAGCATATCTAATCTCAGCTTCCCTCGCTAACTTTGCTTCAGGCATATTAGTCATGCCAATAACATCTGCTTTCCATGATCTGTATAAATTAGATTCTGCTAATGTTGAAAACTGTGGTCCTTCCATAACAATATAAGTTCCGTTTCTTTGATAATCTATATTTGATTTTTTAATTGCAGCCTCACATGCATTCATCAATCCGTTTGACGTTGGGTGAGCCATTGAAACGTGAGCTACAATTTCATCATCAAAAAAAGTTTTTACTCTTGAAAAAGTTCTGTCAATAAATTGATCAACGATAACAAATTTTCCTGGCGGAAGATCTTCTTTTAGCGATCCTACTGCAGAAACAGAAACGATATCTGTTACGCCTAATTGTTTAAGGGCATCAATATTTGCTCTAAAATTAATATTTGAAGGTGAAATAAAATGACCCCTTCCATGTCTTGGTAAAAAATAAACTTCTTTATTATTGTAGTTTGTTTTTAATATTTGATCTGATGGTTTTCCCCATGGAGTATTTAAATCTAGTAATTCTCTATTTTTGAACTCTTCCACATCATAAAGACCACTTCCACCGATTATTGCTAATTTATTAGTTGTCATAAATAAAAATTTAATTATTTATACTTTTATATTTAACTATTATGAATTTAAAAGATTTTATTAGATCTATACCTGATTACCCAAAAAAAGGTATTTTATTTAGAGATATAACTACTTTAATTAAAGATGAAAAAGCTTTTGCAGAAACTATTAATCAAATTGTGGAGAGATCAAAAAAGTACAACTTTACAAAAATTGCAGCAATAGAGTCTAGAGGCTTTGTGTTTGCGTCAGCAGTTTCTTATGTTTTAAAAAAACCATTCATAATGCTAAGAAAAAAAAATAAATTACCTGCCGATGTTCATTCTGTTGATTTTGAACTTGAATATGGAACAGCTACAATTGAAGTTCACAAAGATTCTTTAGATGAAAATGATAGTGTTCTAATTATTGATGATTTAATTGCAACTGGTGGCACTGCTGAAGCAGCTGCTAAACTTGTAGAAATTTCGAAAAGTAAAGTCGCAGCTTTTGTGTTTGTAATTAACTTATTTGATTTAGGTGGATCTGATAATTTAGTGAAAAATAATTATAAAGTTGAAAATTTAATAGATTTTCCGGGACATTAAATGGTAGCGGGAAGTGGGATCGAACCACTGACCTCAGGCTTATGAGTCCTGCGCCATGACCCTGCTCTACTCATCTAGAACAATTACTCCTGTAAATGCTCTCTTTCCTTTCTAGTGATATTGAATCAAATTATAGAATCTTAGTCAAGAACCAATGTCATTGACGCTTATATGGAGCAATAGTGGTACCAGTCCGATTTAAAAATAAAAAGTTTAAGTAACCCCATCCTACCTAAAATTCAAAAAATGTTACTTCTACTCTAGCCTTTAATACTGTATTTGTTTCATTCATAGACCTAAAAAATTTTTCAAAATTTCCAAACCTTTTGGTATGAAGATTTGTTAATTAATCAGGATTAAAGAAGACTGAGGCGTGGCTAAAATTGAAAGGTTTTTATTCATTAGTCTTCTACTTAATTAAACTTTTAAAAAATTTTTTTAACATTAATACCAACATTACTTTCAGAATTAACATTAAAACTATTTTGTAATTCAATATTGTAATTTAAATCCCACCCAGACTTGGATTGCTGATCGTATTGTATTGAAAATTGTGAAGTGTTTTCATTTGTTAAATTGGAATGAAAACTTAGTTCTGCATTTGGTTTAATTAAGTAAGATCCCGCTAAATTCATAGTATTAGTATAACCTGAATCAATTTCTTCATTTCTCTCAAAACTTGCAGTATAGAACATATTTTTTCCAATATCTAAATCTGTTCCAATGGTGACTCTATAATTATCTGATGATTTATTTTCACCTTTATTTGTATAATTAGTATTTGGATATGCTTTATAATAGGAAACTATTGTATCATTTGAGTCGGTACTTCCTCTTCCATATTCAAAACGACTAAATGGTTTAAATTTTAAATTGTTAATTTCATACGAATTATTAATTAGAAAACCCAATGATGATTTACTATTTTCAATTTTCATTTCATTATATTTTAGAGCTGAAATTTTACCATTTTCTAAATATTCATCTAAAATAGTATATCCTAGATCGATTCTTCCATAAGGAGATATATTTAAATCTTTTTTTATAAATTCACCTCCATAGACAATTGATCCAAAAATTTGATTACCATTTCTGTCGCCATTTAAAAATCCTGCTTCATGTTTTCGTTTTGAGTCAATTTTTAAACTACTAATACCTATATTCGTATCAATAAAAGTTTTATTATTAAATGGAAAGGTTGCATAAGAAGATAGGCTAAACATATCTGTTTTTAGGTTAGTGTCAGATGTACCTATATCTACATCATCAAGACCAACTCTAAGTGCAAAACCATACATTCTTCTATTGTTTACTTTTTTATCAACACCAATTGTAATACCCGTTGTTTGAATTTCTTGCAGTGAAGCAAGTGTGGTATTGTCTATTTCACCCAATGTAACGGTACCTTCGCTCCAAAAAGCCCAATTATTGTTAAATAAATCTTTTGTACGATTTATATATTTATCAAAATTTAACGCAGTGGCAATTTCTGTATATTCTTCATCACTAAATTTAATTTTGATTCCTTGTTCAGATAAATTATTAACATCTCTGTTTCTTCTTAACCACTCCATTCTATTCAATACAGCATAAGATGATTGTTCTATAAAACGTTTAGAAGTTTCTCTTTGAGCATCTATTAAAGCAATAACATCCTTTTCATTAAATGGATTTTCTAAATCCTCTTTTAAAAACTCTGCAGTAAAAGTTTTACTTGAAGCTGGAATAACATTATCCGCAAAATCTTCTACCGTTGCACCAATTGCTGCATATATTTTTTGTGCACTTGTAAAATTGCTGACAGGATCAATTGTAATAATAGTTTTTGCAGAATTAATTGTTGCAACAAATGGAATATCAGCTCCATTTTCATCTGTATCTTTTAATGTCATTAAACTTGCAACATCGGAATTTGTTAAAGCTGTGTTATCTAAATTTCGAATTGCCTCACTAAAAGTAAAAGTAATATCTGAATTAACTGCAATAGATGCTGTAATAACAGCTTCAATTTCTACACTAGGTGGCAGTTTATCTGCTGCCGTAAAAGTAGATGATGTTGCGGTTATTGCATTACCATAAGAATCTTCAACTGTAGCTCCAACTGCCACATAAACTGTTTGCTCACTTGAAATATCACTTACTAAATCAATGGTTATAATTGTCTTGTCAGAATTTATAGTGGCATCAAAAGCAATATCTGCCCCAGTTGAATTGCTGTCCTTTAGAGTTATTAAGCTATCAACATTTGTATTATTAATAGCAGAGTTATCAAGTAATCTTACTTCTTCATTAAAGGTAATAATTACATCAGTATCAAGTGCAACTAATGTTGATCCATCTGCTGGATCAAAAGTAACAACTGGAGCCGTTGAATCCGTAACACTAAAAGTGCCTGATGTTGCTGACATTGTATTATTTGATGAATCTTCAAGTGCTTGTATTGCTACACGCACAAACCTACCACTTATAAAATTTTCATCAGGGTTAATGGTTATAATTTTCTTGTCTGAATCAATAGTTGCTGTGAAATCAATAGATGCGTTATCTGATACATACTCAAGTGTAATTAAATTTCCAACATTTGAATTTGTTAACTCAGAGTCATCAGGATTTCTTACTGCTTCATCAAATGTTAGTGTAACATTTGCAGTAATAGGCACACCTGTTGATGTATCTGCTGGATCAAAAGTGACCTCTGGTGCAGTGGAATCAGCTGCCGTAAATGTTATGGAACTTGCACTTATTGCATTGTCTGAAGAGTCTTCTACAGTAGCACCAATTGCCACATACACAACTTGTTCACTCGAAAAACTATTATCTGGCGTTATGGTAATTAATTGTTTTGTGGAATCTATTAATGCCGTAAAACTAATATCAGATCCATTAGTATTAGTTTCTTTTAAAGTAATTAGACTACCAACGTTGGCATCTGTTAAAGATGTATTATCAATATTTCGAACTACTTCATCAAAAGCAATTGTTATATCAGAATTAACGGCAATACCAGTCTCTGAGTCAGCTGGACTAAAAGTTACTGTTGGTGGTGTTGAGTCAGCGGCTGTAAAAGTAATGGATTGAGCTGTTATTGCATTATCTGATGAATCTTCAACTGTTGTTCCAATTGCCACATAAACAACTTGTTCACTAGAAAAATTACTATTAGGATTAATAGTAATAATTTTTTTATCTGAGTTAATTGTAGCGTTAAAACTAATATTATCTCCATCTTCATCTGAATTTTTTAATGTTATCAAGCTATCGACATTAGTGTCGGTTAAAACTGTATTATTTGTATTTCGTATTGCTTCATTAAAAGTAAGAGTAATATTTGAACTAACTGTTACATCAGTATCAGAGTCTGATGGATTAAAAGTAATAGTTGGGGCTACAGTATCAGCAACTGTAAATGTTATAGACGAGTTTGATATTGCATTATTATAACAATCTTCAACGGTTGCACCAATTGCTACATAGACTACTTGACTGCTAGAAAAGTTACTTGAGGGGTTGATCGTTATAACTTTTTTAGTATTATCTATAGTAGCATTAAAAGGTATTCTATTTCCTGAAGAGTTTGTTTTTCTTAAAGTAATTAAACTATCAATATCTGTATCAGCAATATCTGTATCATCAATATGTCTGATAGCTTTATCAAAAGTAATTGTAATATTAGTGTCAACAGCGTTACCTGTACTGTTATCTGAAGGATTAAATGTTAAAGATGGTGGTGAAGTAGGAGCAGCAACAGTAAAGCTTATATTTGATGCGCTTATCGCGTTATTTGAGGAGTCTTCAACAGTAGCCCCAATTGCAACATATACAATTTGTTCACTTGAAAAATCACTATTAGGATTTATCGTAATAATTTTTTTATCAGAGTCGATAGTAGCATCAAAATCAATATTTGAGCCACTAGAGTTATCTTCTTTAAGTGTAATTAGAGTGTCGATATTAGAGTTTGTTAGTTCTGAATTATCTGTATTTCTTATTGCTTCATCAAAGGTAATTGTAATATTGGTGTTATCTGCAATACCAGTTGTACCATCTAAAGGACTAAAAGTTAGAGTTGGTGCTTCAACGTCTGCAGTAGTAAAATTAAGTGTAGTTGTATCTGTTATTCCCACATATGAATTACTAGAACTATCATCAAATGCTGTTGCTTCAATTTTAACATAATAACTTGTAAAACTGTCTAGGGTAGTTGCTGGATTAACAGTAATTTCTGTTGATCCTGAACCTGAAACTTTAGCATTACCAATTGGAATTGATTCTACTTCAAAGTCATCAGATGTTTTATAGATAATAATATTTCCACTTTCAGCATCAACAGCTTCATTGAATGTTAAAACAATATTTGCATCTACAGCAATACCTGTAGCGCCATCAGCTGGAGTAGATGATGATAGGGTTGGTGCACCTATATCTGCTGTTGTAAAATTAAGGGTTGTGGCATCACTAATACCTGCATACGAATTACTCGAGCTATCATCAAACGCGGTAGCAGCTACTTGTACATAATAAGCCGTTGATCCATCTAATGTTGTCGAAGGATTTATTGTTATTGTAGTAGAGCCTGATCCAGATACCTTAGCATCACCAACAGGTATAGACTCCACTTGAGAGTCATCAGAAGATTTATAGATAATTATATTTCCACTTTCAGCATCAACAGCTTCATTGAATGTTAAAACAATATTTGCATCTATAGCAATACCTGTAGCGCCATCAGCTGGTGTAGATGACGATAAGGTTGGTGCATTAACGTCAGCCGTTGTAAAGTTAAGCGAAGTCTTATCATTAATCCCAGCATAAGAATTACTAGAACTATCATCAAAAGCAGTTGCAGCAATTTGAACATAGTAGGCAGTTGAACTGTCTAAAGTTGATGCTGGGTTAATAGTAATTTGAGTTGATCCTGATCCAGAGATTTTAGCATTGCCGACAGGAATTGACTCAACTTCAGAATCATCAGAAGCCTTATAAATAACAATATTACCACTCTCAGCGTCAACAGCTTTACTAAAATTTAGAACAATATTATCATTAACACCTACCTCTGTTGCGCCATCAGTAGGAGTAGACGATGTTAGTGTTGGAACATCAGTATCAACAACAGTAAAAGTTGCATTGGCTGCAGTAATTGCTTGTCCACAAGTTTGATCTTCAACTGTAGCACCTATTGCTACATACACATTTTGTTGGCCTGTAAGATTGCTGTCAGGATTAATAGTAATAACTTTTTTATCAGAATCAATCGTAGCATCAAAAGCAATATCTGCACCGCTTGAATTATTCACTTTTAAAGTGATAAGACTATCAACGTTAGTGTTTGTTAAAGCGCTATCATCTGTGTTACGCATGGCATGATTAAAAGTTAATGTAATGTTTTCTGTAGGTTGAGCATCATTATCAGAGTTGGCAGGATTAAAAGTAACAGTTGGAAGAGTTGTATTCGTTAATGTACCACTACCTGTGGTTGTAGTGCCTGCCACAAAAAGACAAAGCCCACTAGTATTCCAGGTTCCAGAGGAGCTAATTGTAAAATCATTATCAACATCTACGTGGTTTGTAGATTGTGTTCCTGCACTGCCGCTTAAAATAACATTATAAAAATCTTGTGCTTGATCGGTGATACCACCCGAGGTAATGGTTGACGTTCCATCAAAAGTGACTGTACCTGATCTAGATTTAAAAATATCACTATTTGTCCAATTTCCTGCAACATTAATACTTCTATTATTTGAGGAAACATCGAGTGTTCCATCTGTAATTGTTAATGCTCCATCAACATTTAAATTAGCATCAAGGGTGTAAGTTCCAGTACCATTAAAAGTTAGATTGTAATAATTATCACCGTATTCTAAATCATTGTAGGTACCTGATCCATCATAAGTGATTGTTCCAGAGTTTGTATCTTTGTTAGTAATAGTTACTGTTTCATCCCCTTCTAATTGAAGCGTACCATTATTAACTAAAGTAGTCGCTGTCATGTTTAGTCCACTGATATCAAGAATTGCCCCAGAATTAATAGTAAGAGTTTTATCTATACCTACATTCTTTGTAGAAAATGAAACAACGCCAGTTGTATTGGTTATTGTTAAATTTTCAAAACTGGGCCAAGCACCGCTATTATGAGCTATAACATTTTGATTACCGGTTCCATTAAATATCACTGATGTTGAAGCGCTTGTATTGGTAACCTCTCGTCGATTACTACTATTTGCAATATAATTTCCTTTAACATACAGATCATTCCCGTCTACATTCAATATACCTCTATTTAAGGTTATGTTATTAACTTGCATATCCCCATTCATTCTCAGAGTTGTATTTTTATTATTTTTTATTACGTTATAAAAATCCTTACCTGTGCCTGTACCATTTGTTAAAACCT
The DNA here is from genome assembly GCF_051200975.1 of Candidatus Pelagibacter bacterium nBUS_25. Lineage (NCBI taxonomy): Bacteria > Pseudomonadati > Pseudomonadota > Alphaproteobacteria > Candidatus Pelagibacterales > Candidatus Pelagibacteraceae > Candidatus Pelagibacter > Candidatus Pelagibacter bacterium nBUS_25. Next base: position 751,310 of record NZ_CP172846.1, read on the forward strand.
GATAACTAGAATCCCTTGGAGAAAATGTTACCGTACCATTACTGTGCGTGAAAGTTCCATTATTGATAAAACCACCTAGAAATAATGTGTTTTTTGCAGGTGCAATAAAAGTCCCGCCTTCATGAATGTTTAAGCTGGGAAAAATTTTAACTAAAAGTGCATTTGCTGATGAGAGAGTTCCTCCGTCATTAATATGAGACATGCTTTTACTTGCATTTAACGTTGCATCAGTACCAAGAAATAATGTACCCCCATTAATGCTAAAATTTTGTCTTAATGTAAGTATTTGATTATTGGCTACACTAACAGTACCATCGTAGTTATTTTTCAGGATTAGTTTTTGAATAACGTTTCTTGATGTAAGTTCTGCATTACAATCACTACTATCAGCAGTCGCACCAAAAATTGCAACATCATTTTTATTTGGTCTTCTTGCTCCTCCTGGGCCATCTTTTGTGCTTGACCAGTTCGCATTATTGCTAAAATCGTTAGTAACACTACAATCTGAAGCTACCCAGAACTTATCATCAGCTAATAACTCAAAACTTGTAAGAGAAAATAAAATAACAAATAGAATGTTTATTTTTAAATTTTTGAACACATTGTTTTTTATCTCCAAAAGTGCTCATTATGGGTTGCAAATGTCACTAAAATGGTGATGTTCATAGTGTGAAAAAATTAAACTACGGAATGTATGATTTTGCTAATTCTTCTTTTTCAGCCATCATCATAACGTTTATATTTTCTACCTATTTTGCAAGGCAAATTGTTGGTGATGCGCAATTAGGTGCTGCCTACTGGCAATGGACGACAGGAGTTTGTGGTTTATTAATTGCTATAACAGGCCCTTATTTTGGCATCCTAGCAGATAAAAGAAAAAATGGTTTAATAAATTTTTTACGCATATTTACAATCCTATGTATTCTCATAACGTGTTTATTTTGGTTTTCAAAACCAGAAACTAGTTTTATTTTTTACACATTAATAATTTTTTTATGTTCAAATTATTGTTATGAAATTGCGCAAATTTTTTATAATTCACTGTTACAACAAGCATCTGAAAAAAATAAACTTGGCACAACATCAGGCTTAGGTTTTGGGTTAGGGTATTTAGGAACAATTCCAGTATTATTGATTGTGCTTTATTTCTTTGTTTTATCAGACACAGTTTTATTTGATCTTAATAAACAAGAATTTGAAAATATTCGATTCACTGCACTTATTGTTGCTTTGTGGTTTTTTATATTCGCCATTCCTATGCTTTTCTTTTTTAGGGATAAAACTTCTAAAGATATAAAAAAAAATCATTTAAATTTTAAATCTTTAACTCAAATAATTTGGCAAAATAAATTAACTGAAACAGGAAAGTTTTTAATAGCAAGAATGTTATATGCCGATGCGCTTATTGTTCTGATAAGTGGAGGAGGTGTTTATGCAAGTGGTGTATTTGGTTTTAGCTTTGATGAAATTATAAAAATGGCTATTTTTTCAAATATTATTGCTTTTTTAAGTGTAATTGTTGGAGGACATTTAAATGATAAATATTCATCAAAAAATTTAATCTTAATAAGTATAGCAGCATTAACATTGTGTATAATTTATGCTTCATTACTGGCTGTAAGTAAATCGAATTTTTTTGCAGTTGTAATGGTCATTTCTATATTTATTGGAATAATACAAAGTGCTAGTCGTGTAATGATGACATCACTGATTAATGAAGAGCAAGCAGGTAGAAGCTTTGGTTTATTTGCATTTTCTGGTCGAATTACTTCATTTGCTGGCCCTTTATTAGTTGGGACAATGACTTATTACTTTTCTCAGAGAATTGGTCTTTTTTCCAACACTCTACTTTTCGTATTAGGTTTTTATTTCATGTTAAAAGTTAAAAACAAATAATTATGAACTCTAAAAATAAAATAAAAGAAAATGAAAATTTTTCATCAGGTTTCTATGATTGGGCAATTTTTTTAATTAATTTTTATCAGCGAATTAATAAAAGACTAGGCCTAGATTTTGAAAGTTTTATAATATTGCAAGTAGTAGTTAGCTATGATGTATATTTAATAAATAAAAATAAAAAATTATCCTTAGAGTCATTATCTTTTGAATTTGAAAAATCTTCTAATGCAGAGATCTTAAATGACCCAAAGTTAACTGTGACAAGTATTTCATCTTCTTTAAATATGCCTAGAGAAACAGTTAAAAGAAAGGTTTTATTATTACAAAATAAAAATTTTGTAACAATTAATCCCAACAAAACAATTCAAATGGGTGAAAATTATACTAAAATTTTTCCTGATTTTGCATCAGGTACTACTCTTGATTTAGCTCGTTTAATTCAACGATGGGATAGAAAAGATATAGTCAGAAAATTTCTTGATTTAAAAATTTAATTTATTTTGTGTTTTCCAAAAAAAGTCTGTCTTAGGGTTTTGTTTATATAAGGAATTACTTAATAAATACTTTTTTATGAAATTTTCATTCTCTGCATAAGCATTACCAATCAACAACAAGCCCAGAACCACTATCACTAAACGTTGCCATTTAATTTACCTCATTGGAGCATGAGTGGAGCAATTGATATTTGAAAATGTTCAACCTTAAATAAGGCTTAGTTTTTGGTAGCGGGAAGTGGGATCGAACCACTGACCTCAGGCTTATGAGTCCTGCGCTCTAACCAACTGAGCTACCCCGCCGTCATTTATAGATGACTTATAATATAAATCTTTATTGTTTCAATAACCTTTTTAGGTCAGATTTTTGCTAAATAATAAAATAAATAGTTAAAGAACTAATTAGAGCAGCTAAAAAAAATGAAAAAACAATTCTTTTTTTAAAAGCTCTTTTTTTATCTAATCTAACCCTATTAAGTAAAATATTTATGTTAGTTGTTTTAAAGTTATTTTTTTTTAAATTATCGTTTGATGCAATATCAGAATTTAACAAAGTTATTTCTTGATCGTCTTTTTTCACAACACCATTTAAACAGCAATTAGTTATAAATTCAAACTAATTTAAAATCCGCTTTCTTGCACAATTTAAGCTATAATCTTCCAATAATCATGAATTTAAATAAGGATTGAATCTAAATTGATTTATAATTTGATTGTTTTAAAGGTTTAAATAATACTTCAGCTAAATATTTTTGTTTTTCTATTTCAATATATATTTTCTTATCTTTTAATTCATCGTTAGTAAGCTCAGTGTTAATATAACCAAAAGACATGTTTTTATTGTAATTAAATGAATAATTTCCTGATGTAGTTTTTCCAATGATTTTATTATCTACATAAATTGGCTCTTCATGATGCAACAGTGGAAAACCAGGTTTATTTTCTTTTAAAATAAACATTGTAAATCTTCTGTCTATTTTATTTGATTTAATTTTTTCTAAAGCTTTTTTACCAATAAAATCAAAGGGTTTTTTGTAACTAATTGCGAAATTAAGCCCTGCTTGATACTGATTTTCTTCTGGTGAAATATCATGTCCCCAATGTAAAAAACCACTCTCCATCCTCATGGTATCCATAGCATGAGCACCACAATGGGATAATCTGAATTGTTTTCCTATACTTGTAATTAGATTATAAATTTCTTTTGCATCTTTGATTGGAACATAAAGCTCATAACCAAGTTCACCAACATAAGATAGTCTTTGAGCCCAAACATTTATCGATTTTATAGTAATATTTTTACCATATCCAAATTTAAAATTTTCATTTGACAAATCATCTTCACAAATTTTTGATAATAGTTCTCTACTTTTTGGTCCAAATACACCTAAGCAAACTAAGTCATCTGTAATATCCTTAAATTCAACTTTGGATAACAAATGTTTTAAAATATGGGCTTTATCATGTGTTCTAACAGCTGCAGAACTTATTATTCTAAAATGATTTTTGTCTATGCAAACAACCGTTAGATCTGTTTCAATTCCCGCTCCTTCATTAAGCATATGGGTATAAGTGCATTTTCCAATTTCATCTTTAATATTTGCAGTACATAATCTTTGTAATTCTTCATATGCCTTTTCACCTTTAATTTCATATTTTGAGAAAGGTGAAAGCTCAAACAATCCTACATTTTCTATTGTATTTTTACATTCATACTCAACTGATGGATACCAATTTTGATAATTAAAACTATATTTGTAATCTGGTTTAGCATCATCTAACGCATACCACATTGGTCTTTCATACTCACCTGATTGACCAAAACATGCTCCCATTTTTTTTAACTCTTCATGGTATGGAAGTAATCTTTGATCTCTTGAGGTCTTGTGTTGTTTATATGGCCAATGCATATCATACAAATCTCCCAAAGTTTCTGTAACTCTATTCATTATAAATTTTTTAGAAGAATGAAATTTTTGAAATCTTTTAATATCTAATGAATACAAATCTTCATTCATATAACCATTAATCATCCATTCTGCTGTAACTCGCCCCGCTCCACCAGAACTTGCAATGCCAATACTATTAAAACCACAACACGTATAAAGATTGTTAACTTCTGCTGTTTCCCCTAATAAATATTGAGTGTCGGGTGTAAACGACTCTGGCCCTGAAAAAAATTTTCTAACACCTGCTGTTTCTAACATTGGTAATCTTTTAAAAGATTTTTCTAAATAGGGTTCAAAATGATCAAAATCATCTGGAAACTCTCCAAAAGAAAAATCATTAGGGACTATTCCCTTTTCTTTAAATGCATTCTTTGCGCCTGGCTCAAAAATGCCAACGAGCATTTTTCCTGCATCTTCTTTTAAATAAAGACAATCATTATAATCTCTAAGAACTGGTAGATCTTTTGGTAGATCTTTCATTGGTTCAGTTATTATATAAAAATGTTCATTAGGATATAAAGGAACGCTTACACCAATATCCTCTCCAATTTGTCTAGACCACATCCCAGTTGCAAGCACTACATACTCACAATCTATTTTTCCCTCTTTAGTTTCAACACCAGTAATTCTATTGTTTTTTACTAATATTTTAGTCACTGGTGATTTTTCAAATATTTTGACCCCTTCCATTTTTGCAGCCTTAGCCAACACATTTGTAACTCCTACCGGATCTGCCTGACCATCTTCAGGCATATAAACACCACCCAAAATATCTTGATCATTAATTACAGGATATAAATCTTTAACTTTTTGTTTATCTAAAACTTCAACATTTACGTCAAAAAGTTGAGCGGAAGTTGCTTGTCTTAATAATTCTTGAAGTCTTTCTTTTGAACTTGCAACAGTTATTGCTCCATTTTGTTTAAGCCCTGTTGAAAGTTCAGTTTTTTTTTCAAGTTCTTTATAAAGATTAAGTGAATATTTTCTAAGTTTTGTAATTGTAGCAGTTGCACCTAATTGCCCAACCAATCCAGCAGCATGCCAAGTAGTTCCTGATGTTAGTTGATCTCTTTCAAGAAGAACTGTGTCTTTCCAACCAAATTTTGCTAAATGATAAGCAACCGAACATCCAGCAACACCTCCACCAATTACAACAACTTTTGTACTGCTTGGTAAAGCTTTTTCCATTTAATTAGATTTTAATAGCCTCATCTGGTGCAACATAATCATGTCCAAAAACATCTGCTACCGCTTTATATGTTACATGACCTTTGTGAACATTTAATCCAGCCAAAAAGTTTTTATCTTCACCTAAAGCTTTTTGATACCCTTTATTAGCAAGTTTAACTAAAAAAGGTAGAGTTGCATTATTAAGTGCTAGTGTTGAAGTTCTTGGAACTCCTCCTGGCATATTAGCTACACAATAATGAACAACATCATCAACAATATAAGTAGGCTCTCCGTGAGTAGTTGGTTTACTTGTTTCAACACATCCACCTTGATCAATTGCAACATCTACAATAACCGATCCACGTTTCATTAATTTAATCATGTCTCTAGTAACTAATTTAGGAGCTTCAGCACCTGGAATTAAAACACCACCTACTAAAAGATCAGCTTCTGAAACTAATTTATTTAAATCAATTTTATCACTTTGCTCTGGAATTATTTTATCCCCAAACATTTCAACGAGTTGTTTTAATCTTGCTTCAGATTTATCAACAATATGAACTTGGGCTTGCATACCAGTTGCAATAACTGCTGCATTTTCACCTACAACTCCACCACCCAAAATAACAACTTTGCCAGGAGCAACTCCTGGTGCTCCACCTAATAGAAGACCTCTTCCTTTTTGATTCTTCTCCAAACAATGAGCTCCTGCTTGAACAGACATTCTACCTGCAACTGCACTCATTGGTGCAAGTAATGGCAATCTTCCATTATCATCTGTTACAGTTTCATAAGCTATATTTATACTTTTAGATTTGATTAAACCTTCAGTTAATTCTTTTGCAGCAGCAAGATGAAGATAAGTATATACAATTTGATTTTCTCTAATCATATCTACTTCGACTTTTTGCGGCTCTTTAACTTTAACTATAATTTCAGCATCATTGAAAATGTCAGCAGCTGAGTTAGCAATTTTAGCTCCTACACTTGTGTATTGTTCATTTTCAAAGCCAGCTTCGAAACCACCGTTATTTTCTACTATTACTTCGTGACCTTCAGATATCAAAGTTTTTACACTTTCTGGAGTTAATCCAATTCTATGCTCTTGTGGCTTGATTTCCTTAGGTACACCTATTTTCATAACGCTACTTTCTTTAATTATATGTATAAATTTAATTAGTTTTTTTGGTTTTTTTGATAGTTAGTGATACCTGTTCTCAGTTTATCAATAATTTCATCAATATGTTTTTCTTCACAAATAAATTGTGGAGCAATAATTAAACAGTCACCTGTTGCTTTAAAGTTTACTCCTGCTTCATAACAAGCTTTAAAACATTCAAAACCAGCTTTACCTGGTTTAGTATTTAATTTCATGTCAATTCCACCCATCATTCCATAACCTCTGATATTATCTACCGACTCTAGATCCTGAAGAGAAAATAAACCTTTTTGGAAATATGGAGCTAAGTTTTTAGCTCTGTTAAAAATATCATCTTTTTCAAAAATATCTTGAACAGCTAAAGCTGCAGCGACTGCAACTGGGATTCCTGAATAAGTGTATCCATGAAATAATTCAACTGCACCTGTTGGTGAAGCATCCATTACAGCATCATAAATACTATCGTTGCACGCAACTACACCCATAGGCACCACTCCATTCGTTGTAGCTTTTGCCATTGTCATAATATCAGGTGTTACACCAAACTCATGTGCACCAAACTTGGAGCCTGTTCTACCCCAACCTGTAATTACTTCATCAAAAATTAAAAGTATTCCATGCTTGTCACAAATCTCTCTAAGTTTTTGTAAATATCCTTTTGGCGGTACTAATGTTCCTGTTGATCCAGCAATAGGCTCAACAATACAAGCAGCGATATTTTCACCACCAAAGTTTTGACAAATAGTTTCTAAATCATTTGCTAAATAGTCACCTGTTTCCGGTTGACCACTTACAAATTTATGTTCTGGTAAATGAGTGTGTCTAATGTGTTGAACACCTGGCATTAAAATACTTGCAAATGTTTTAACATTATTTACCATTCCACCAACTGAAACACAGCCGATGTTCATTCCATGGTAACCACGTTCTCTTCCAACAAATCTAAATCTTTGCGCATTCCCTTTAGCTCTATGGTAAGCAACAGCAATTTTAATAGCTGTTTCAACTGCGGTTGACCCACAAATTGTAAAAAACATTTTATTTAAGTCGCCTGGAGTGTGTTTTGAAATTCTTGATGCTAATTCAAAAGAACCACCAAAACCTTGTTGAAAAGGTTGAGCATAATCTAAAGTTTCCAATTGTTTTGTAACAGCTTCTGTAATTTCTTTTCTTCCATGACCTAATGGGTTACAAAATAATCCTGAGCTTGCATCGATTTGTGTTTTGCCGTGATGTGTTTTTAAATAAACCCCTTTAGCTTCAGTAATCAATCTTGGATTTGCTTTAAAATCTTTATTAGATGTAAAAGGCATCCAATGTTCATTCAATGAATTTGGTACTGCAGTTCTGTTTTCTGAGCTCATAAATTTTCTCTCTTTAATATTAAATTTTATTTTTGTAATCCTAAACCTAGGGCCTCTATAGACAAAAATAAATAGAAATAAATATAATAATTTGACACAACCAAAGATTGTACTGTGCTATTTTTTTGTTTTACATCGCTCTCAATATCAAATTAAATAGCAATAATTTATATATAAATTAACTAACGGAGATAAACAAAATGAGAAAAATAATTAGTTTTATTCTTGGATCTATCGTTGCTCTTAACCTTTCTATTTCAGTTGCAAACTCAGCTGCTAAAGAAGTAAGAGTTGCATTCTTTCTAGAATGGCCAACGCCAAACCAAGAAGATAAAGTAAAAGGTATTTATGAAAAAGCTCTAGGTGTTCCAGTTAAATGGACTAACTTTTCAAATGGTGGTGCAATGACTGACGCTATGTTAGCAGGAGATATTGATATTTCTTACTCTCAAGGTTTAGTACCTTTCATTAATGCTGTAAAATCTAAAGCGCCTTTAAAACTTGTAGACATTGCTATGGAATACGGAATGGGTGGAACAACTTGTGTTACATCTAACGCTTCTGGAATTACAAAAGCAAATGGTTCTGAGTTAGAAGGTAAAAAAGTTGCTGTTCCACTAGGAACAATGGCTGAATACGTTTTTGACGAAAGTATGAAAGTTGTTGGAGCTGACAGATCTAAAATGGATGTTATTCAAATGGACCCAGAAGAAGGTGCTGCTGCATTAGTAAGTGGTGACGTTGTTATGGCTTGTCTATTTGGTGGTAACTCTATCAAAGCTGCAACTGCAGTTGGATCAAGACTTTTAACAGTTCAAGAAGCTAGAGATGCTGGTATCTTAGGTATTGATATTACTTCTGTAACTGACAAATTCATGAAAGAAAATCCAGGAATGTTAAGAACTTTCATCGAAGTAACTCACGAAGCAAACGCTAGATACGCATCTGGTAAATCAGATATGGGTGTTATAGCAAAAGATGCTGAAATGAAACTTGGTGATATGAAAGAAACAATCGGTGGATTTAAATTTCTTTCACCTGCTGAAACTGAAAAGTCTATGACTTCTGGAAATCTTGCTGGTTTCTTAAAAGGAATGAGCACTCCAGACGGAGCAGTTGATACAAGCTTTTTACCTCTTTAATCTTAGAGCGTAAAATAAATTTAAATAGGCGCCAATTAGAAATAGTTGGTGCCTATTTTTTTAAAATAATCTAATATAAAGTATTCTTATGAGTGATTTGGTTTCTCAAAATCTAAACATGATTTTTAAAACTCCTAAAGGAGAAACAGTTCACGCACTAAAGGATGTAAATTTTACTTTAAAAAAAGGAGAACTTTTAACAGTTCTTGGTCCCTCTGGATGTGGGAAAACAACTTTACTAAATATTACAGCTGGATTTTTAAGACCTACCTCAGGTCAAATTACATTAGGTGATAATGAAATTAATGGACCTGGTGTTGAAAGAGGAATGGTATTTCAACAAGGCGCTTTATTTGAATGGTTAACTGTTGCTGAAAACGTAAATTTTGGATTAAGAATGAAAAAAGTAAATCCAATTGAAACAGCAAAAAAAGTTGAAGAGTGGTTAGAAATTGTTGGTCTTCAAGGATTTGGTAACACCCCTACCTATCAGTTATCTGGTGGTATGCAGCAAAGGGTTGCTCTTGCAAGATGCTTGATCAATGATCCAGATTTAATTTTAATGGATGAACCTCTTGGAGCACTAGATGCACTTACTAGAGAAAAAATGCAGTCTTTAGTTTTAAAAATTTGGAAAGAAACAGGAAAAACAATTATATTAATCACTCACTCAGTTGAAGAGGCATTATTATTAGGTGAAAGACTTTATGTAATGGCACCAAGACCTGGACGTATACATAAAGAGTACAATCTTCCATTTGCTTCTATGGGGTTAAAAGAAGATTTAAGAGATATTAAAAATCTTAAGGATTTTACAAGTAAAAGAGAAGAAATCTTAACCATGATATGGAACATGGAAGAAGAAATAATGGGTAAGGATACGTAGAATGTTTACTCAAATTATCACCTTTGTAATTATTGTAGCAATTATTGGCTGTATTATGTATGGCCGAAAACTTATTAGAACTGAAAAGGTAGATGCTGTTTTTGGAAATCCAGAAAGAGCCAAAGGTGGCACTCATTGGATTATTGTTGGAAGTAGTGTTATTTTATTAACATGGCTCTATTATTCATGGGATATAGCAAAATCATTTTATCCTCAGTCAGCTAATGAATTATGTCAGGTTGGTAAAGTAAACGACTCTCTTTTATCGCTTAAATATTTATTTCCAATTGATGAAAGAGAATTCAAAAGTACGTCTATCATTAAAGCAGAGAATAAAAATATAGTTAAGTTAAAAAATGAAATTCAAAATTCGAAAGAAATTAACGAACAACACAGATCAGTTTTAATAGGATTAATTGATAAGACCAAGTCAACCATACCATTACTAACTAATGAAAATTTATTAGATGGTCAAACCAAAGCTAAAATTAATGAACTTGCAATTAAAATTGATCAATTATCTTTAGAGTTTCAAAAAAAGGATTACCCTTATGAAACAACAGAACAAAGAAATAAAAGATTAATAGAGGCTCAGGCTGAAGGTGGCTGGGGAGCATCAGGAACAGCTGTTGAGAATAAAGTTGAAGTTCCCACTATCCCAAAAACAGATAAAGGTTTAAAATTTGATGCGGCTGCTCAAGAACTAAAAGTCATTAGCGACGCATTCTTTAAATTAAGAAATCATAACTTCCAATACAAATCTGTTATGAAGGAAATTAAAGATGATGTTAAAGCATTTAGAAAAGCAGCAAGCGATAGTGAGGAAGTGGCCTCAACATTAGCTAAAGATATACTTAAAATTGCTAGACGAATTGAGTACGCAAGTATTTTTCCACCAACAACTTTAAATAAATTACAAAAATCAATTCTTACATTTGATGAAGTTCAAAAAAATGAACAAGGCTCTTTAAGATTGGTTGATGTTATTTTGTTTCCGGCAGGTACAATTGTATCAAGTGGTCCAAATTGTTCAGAACAAGGCTCAGGTCGATGGCTTCCAAAACCCTCTGATACTTTAGATAAGTTTATTCTTTTATCAAAACCTAGTGTTGGATTCAAAAATATTCCACTACTTTGGTTTGAGATGATGGACGTTAGTAAAATAGTTGGTTTTATTTTACCTGATTGGATTGCAGACATTATGCCTGGTAAATACCCTGTGCATAATGAATTTGGTGTCGTTAAACCTAACTTTAAAAGTAAAGTTTTAAGTGTTGTAACTGGTGAATTTAGTTTATTTAAAATACCTATTCCTATGGGTCACATATGGGATTCTTTTTTAAGAGTATTGCTAGGTTTGGTAATAGGAATTATCCTAGGGGTGCCTCTTGGATTATTTATGGGTCTAAATAGATTTGCCAAAGGTTTCTTTGATCCATTAATTGAATTATATAGACCGGTTCCACCACTTGCATGGGCTCCACTAATTATTTCTGTTTTAGGTATTGATAACGTTGGAAAAGTATTTTTACTTTTCATGGTTTCTTTCTCTATCATGATTATATCAGCTAGAGCTGGGGCATCTGGAACTCAATTATCAAAAATTCATGCTTCACACTCATTAGGTGCTTCTAAATGGCAAATACTTAGATATGTAATATTTCCAAATTCATTACCAGAAATATTAACTGGAGTTAGAGTTGCAATTGGTATGTGTTGGGGAACCTTAGTTGCAGCTGAGTTTTTAGCAGGTACTACTGGTATTGGTTTTGTTGAAAACGTTGCTAAAAAATACTTCCAATACGAAGTTATTTGGATCACTATTTTTGTCATGGGAATGTTAGGTTTGTTATTTGATGTAACTTTAAGAAAACTTATAGATAAATATATTCCATGGCGTGGTAAAGGGTAATAGTGAAAACCCCAATTCTTAAAAAAGAAATCATAAAAATCTTTCAAAAATATGGTCTCAGTAAAGATCATGCTTTAATTTCGGCTAATGCACTAATTAATGCAGAATTAGTTGGAGCTTATGGTCATGGTTTATCAAGACTTAAAATGTACTGCGATCGTATTTCAAAAAAAGTAATAAATCCAAAACCTAAAATTAAGATAAAGAAAATTTCTCAGTCTGTTTCACATATAGATGCAAACAATAGTATTGGTTTTGTTGCAGCAGATCTTGGAATTAAGACAGCAATTAAACATGCTCAAAAAACTGGTATTGGAATGGTGGCTGTAAAGAATAGTGGTCATTATGGATTATCTGGTTACTACGCGGAACAAGCTGTTAAGAAAAATTTAATAGCGATGATATATACAAATGCTCCCCCTGCTGTCGCTCCCCATGGTGCTTTAAAATCTTTATTTGGAACAAACCCTGTTTGTTTTGGAACTCCTACTGGTTCTAAAATTCCTTTTATATTAGACACATCAATCTCAGTTATAAATAGAGGTAAAATTAGAGTAGCCGCTAGAAACAATCAAAAAATTCCAGAAGGAGTTGCGCTAGATAAATCAGGTAACCCAACAACTGATGCAAAAAAAGCTTTAGCAGGTGTTCAACTTCCAATAGCAGGATTTAGAGGTTCAGGTCTTGCTTGGATGGTAGATATTTTAAGTGGAGTTTTAACAGGAGGTAATCATGCAGGACGAGTTAAAGATCCTTTTGATGATTTCTCTGGTCCACAAAATATTGGGCACTTGTTTATTACTTTTAAAGCAAATTTATTTCAAAAAAATTATAATCAAAGAATTAAAGATAATATTAAAACAATTAAAAAACTACCTAAGATTAAAGGCATAAAAGAAATAATGTATCCTGGGCAAAATAAATTTAATCGATACAAACAAAATCTTAAAAAAGAAATCTCAATCCCAGATATTATTAAAAAAGATCTAGAGACTTTGATAAACTAATAGGGATATTGTTCCAAAGAAAGTAATTATAAAAAATAAAATAATTGTATTTTTAATAAATTGTCTTTTTTGTTTTACTCTAAGTTTTTTTTTAAGCTCATGAACACATAGATTTTTTTGATTTTCAACTTCATTTAATTCATTATTATTTTCAGAAGCTTCATCTAACACTTTGCTCATAACAAGAGTTAATCACTGATAAATTTGTAATTAAATAGATTGACAGTTCAAATTGGGCAAAATTAATTTGTAAGAAGAGTTAGAGCACCTAAAGACACACACACTGTAGAAAAAATAATTGTTCTTTTAAATTTTTCCTTTTTTTTCTGATCTATTATTCTTTGCTTAAGAACATCTACGTTAACTCTAGTGTTAATTACGAGAGAAGGGTCTTTAGCAACATCAGATGTTCTATTTAAGCTTTCTGTACTCATTGATGACAATTAATCATGCATTGATAAATTTGGATATACTACCGTTGTCCAAAATGGGTTGACTCCTTTATTTGTATCGTTCAAATTGGGTTTTTTAAAAATATATGAAGCAATTACCCAGTATATCCAATCAAATTGATGAAGATAAAATCTATAAAATTATTAATAAAAATTTTAGTAAAATAGCACCCTATTGGTTTGAATTAATTTCTAGTTGGCTTATTCGTTCATACAATGTTTTTCAAGACATCGATAAATTCATAATTTTAATCTACTTCATTAATAAAGATTTAATATTTTATAGAAAAAATGGATTAGTGATTGATTACGATACATTTTATAAAGATAAATCAATAGAAATTCCAAAAATAAATATAAGTGATATCTCAAGTGATCTTCATATACCTAAAGAAAGCGTAAGACGTAAACTTCAAGAATTAGAGAAATCAGGAGTAATTAAAAAAACTGGAAAAAAGATTTTTGTAGATAGATCTGCCTTTACAACTGCAAAAGCAGAACAAACTTTAAAAGAATTAAGTATCTTAATTAGTAAGTTTAATGAAATATTAGTAGACGAAAAGATAACCAATAATATTTTTGATACTAATGAAATTTCAAAGTCAATTAAAACTAATTTTTCTTTTTGCTGGTATCAATTCTATAAACTTTTATTTATTTTTACCAATCGTTGGAGAGATAATGTAGCTGACTTAGAAACCTTAGCTATTGGGATTGTAGTTCTTTTAAATACAGTAGATAATAAAAGTTTTAAAGTAAAAGATTTAAATAGAAAAAATTGGACATTGATTGCTCAAGGAGCTGATGATGTGGGAGTTAATGCCATGTCATTATCAGATATAACAGGTATTCCTAGACCTACAGTCGTTAGAAAAATAAAAAAATTAATTGAAGAGGGTTTTTTGCATATTAATGAAAAAAAACTTATTACATTGAACATAAAAGGTTTAGCGTTAAAAAAGTTTACTACTTTGCAAAATAAAAATATGAAAAATTTAAGTAACTTTTTGTATAGAATTTTTAACCAGATTAAGATTACAAATACTAATTAGATTTCTTTAAAATATAAATAAAGATAAAACCAGTTATATACATAGTAAGTGCATAAGCTGCTGTTGGTACCATATAAGCAATATCATCAAACATTAATGTTGCAACAAACACTGCTAAAGTTCCATTTTGTAAACCGCACTCTAATGCAATACATTTTTGTTGAGCTATTCCTGATACAAATTTTTTAGCTATAAAATATGCTATCAACATCATCGTAACATTTAAAATTAAAACAGCTAAACCTGCTTGAGCAAGATAATTAAGAATATTGTCTTTTTCTTCAATCCAAATTGCAGCAAAAACAATTATAAATAACCAGCCAGTTAATTTATTAATAATATTAATTTTAGATGAAATAAAGTTTTCAGCAAAACCTCTAATAATTATTCCAATAATAACTGGTACTGTTACAACTAATGCCATCTTTAATGCAATGCCTGTCATTGAAATATTTTTTGAAACAACTACTCCTAAAAATTCAGCTGAGTTAATGACAACAAATGGAACTGATATAATGCTAATTAAACTTACAACTGCAGTTAAAGAAATTGATAATGCTACATCTCCATTTGCAAATTTAGTTAATACATTTGAAGTAACTCCTCCTGGTGCTGCAGCAATAATCATTAAACCAACTGCTATTGGAGCTGAAAGATCTAATATTATAGCGATACTTAAAGCAACTATTGGTAAAATTACTAATTGAGAAAAAAAACCAACAAAAAAATCCTTTGGAGTTTTTAATACTCTTGTAAAATCTTTAACTGAAAGACCAAGACCTAGTCCTAACATAATTAATGCTAAACAAATTGGTGCAATCTTAGTTACGATTTCCATTAATAGTTTTTATATAGAAGTTACTTTTATTAGCAAATTTAATTAAACCACAAATTGAAAATCTGTCATAACTTTGAAATAAATAGTGACAAACCTTATTAATTCATACTAAGTTTTAAAAATATTAACTAGAGAGAGGAAATAATGAAAAATATAATGAAACTAGCTTCAATTGCTTTGGTTCTTTTATTTACTTTGTTCGGTCTAACAAACAAAGCTTCAGCTGCAAAACTTACTTTATATTGCAGTGTTGAAATAGATGTTTGTGAAATGCTGGAACAGGCTTATGAAAAAGAAACAGGTACTAAAGTTGCAATGACAAGAGCAAGTAGTGGTGAAACTTTTGCTAAGATTAAAGCAAAATCTTCAAATCCTAAAGGAGATGTTTGGTTTGGTGGAACAGGTGATCCACACCTAACAGCTGCTCAAGAAAATCTAACTGCAGAATATAAATCAAAACATTTTAATGATTTATTACCGGCAGCTCAAAACCAAGCTGTAAATGCAAACTATAAATCTGTTGGTATTTATGTTGGTGCATTAGGTTTTGGATATAACAAAGAACTTTTAGCAAAAAAAGGTTTACCAGCTCCTAAATCATGGATGGATTTAACTAAACCTATTTATAAAGGTGAAATCCAAATAGCTAATCCAAATTCATCTGGAACTGCTTACACAACTTTAGCTACAATTATTCAAATTTTTGGAGAAGATAAAGGTTGGGATTACATGAAGGCACTTCATTTGAATGTGAACACATATACTAAATCTGGTTCTGCTCCAATTAAAGCAACTGGTAGAGGTGAAAACTTGATAGGTATTTGTTTCCAACATGATGGTGTTAAACAAACTAAAAAAGGTTTACCTGTAGTAACTGTTTCTCCTGAAGAAGGAACTGGTTATGAAGTTGGATCTATGAGTATTATTGCAGGTGCAAGAAATATGAAGGAAGCTAAAAAGTTTTATGACTGGGCTTTAAGTCCCCCAATTCAAACTATGGTTTTCACTTCAGGAAAATCTTTGCAGGTGCCGTCTAATACTAAAGCACAAGCTGATCCTGATGCTCCAGATTTATCAACTATAAACTTAATTGATTATAACTTTAAAGTTTATGGAGATAAAAGTACTAGAGCGGGCCTGTTATCCAAATGGGATAACGATGTATCTGTAATTCCTAGATAATATTAGGAATTAATGAGAGGACTCGTTATCTGCTGGATACTCATAGGAGGATTGGGTTTCCTGATCTTTCCTTGGTATGTAACAGGTGACGGGTTTTTCTCTATTAACTGGATTAAGGAATATTCTTTAGAAGATTATGGCTCAGTATTACCTCAAGTATTTATAAATAAAAAATATTGGCTTTTACCTTTAACTATTCCTTTATTTTTTCCTTTAACCACAATCAAATTAAACCAAAATAACCCTCTTTACTCAAAGATTTTTTTATATTCAGGATTAATTGGTTTTTTTTATTTTTTTCTACAAGGGTTTTCAATTGGTATTAGAGGATGGAATTTTGAAATTTTTCAATCAATTTTTGGGGATGTAGAAAATCAGTTTGGAGTTGGATTGGGTGCAGTTTTAACTTGCTGTACATTTATATTCTATATTACTCATGGTCTTTCCTCACGTGGATGGCTAAATGGCGATAATTTTATTGTTGGTAGCATTGGAAGTATCATTATTTTAGTTTCTACTTTTGTATTCTTCCCAATTTTTAGGATGTTTACAGTTGCTTTTAAAGGAACAGAGGGAGGTTATGAAATTAGTAATTTCTCAGATAAAATATTTAATAAAGGTATTTGGGGTTTAGATTGTACTTATAGTGATTATGCTTGTGGAGTTTTTTGGAACACAGTTACTATGGGAACTCTTACTGCATTTTCATCAACCATTTTAGGATTAGCTTTTGCTCTTTTAATAGCAAGAACTAGTTTTAGGTTTAAAAAAACAATAAGAATATTATCTGTATTACCAATAATCACTCCCCCTTTTGTAATTGGTTTAGCAATAATTATTTTATTTGGAAGAACTGGTGTAGTAAGTACTTTTCTAGAATGGGGATTTGATATTGAACCTTCTAGATGGATTTATGGTTTACCAGGAATATGGTTTGCACAAACACTAGCCTTCACTCCTATTGCATTTTTAATTTTAATCGGAGTTGTAGAAAGTGTTAGCCCATCAATGGAAGAGGCATCCCAAACATTAAGAGCTTCTAAATGGCAAGTTTTTAAAACTGTTACTTTACCATTAATGAGACCTGGGATTGCAAATGCATTTTTAATTGGTTTTATTGAAAGCTTAGCAGATTTTGGTAATCCATTAGTACTTGGAGCGGAGTATGATGTTTTATCTACAGAAATATTTTTTGCAATTGTTGGTGCGCAATATGACGAAACAAAAGCAGCAATTTTAGCAATGATTTTATTATCTGTTGTTCTTGTAATATTTTATCTTCAAAATCAGTGGTTGGGTAAAAAATCTTATATTTCAATTTCTGGCAAAGGTGATAGCGGCGTGCATCCCGAACTTCCTCAAAAAACTAAATGGGTAATTTATTCAACCGTACTTCCTTGGGCGTTCATGACATTTATTATCTATGTGATGATTATGTTTGGAGGTTTTGTTGAAATGTGGGGCGTTGATCATAGTTTCACCTTAAAACATTATATTGAAGCATTTAGCATTGACTGGGTTAAAGATAGAGGATTATTGTGGACTGGTACTGCTTGGAATTCTTTTAATACAACATTTACCATAGCAATAATTTCTGCCTTACCAACAGCTGCAATAGGAATTTTAACAGCCTATCTTCTCACAAGGCATAAATTTAAAGGTAAAAATGCTTTTGAATTTGGGACAATGTTAAGTTTTGCAATCCCTGGGAGTGTTATTGGTGTAAGCTATGTTTTTGCTTTTAATGTTCCGCCTCTCGAATTGACTGGAACAGGAATAATTCTAGTAATTGCTTTTGTATTCAGGAATATGCCGGTTGGAGTAAGGGCTGGAATAGCTGCAATGAATCAACTTGATCCTCATTTAGATGAAGCTTCATCAACTTTAAATGCATCTAGCTCTCAAACATTCAGAAATATAATTCTTCCATTACTTAAACCTGCAATTACTGCATCTTTAGTGTTTAGCTTTGTAAGAGCAATGACCGCTATTAGCGCTGTTATCTTTCTTGTAAGTGCAAATTATGACTTAGCCGTTTCATACATCTTAGGAAGATTAGAAAATAATGACTATGGTCTAGCGATAGTATATTCATCAGCATTAATAGTTGTTATGTTGTTTACAATTTTACTTATGCAATTAATAATAGGCCAACGAAAATTAGGGAGAAGAGATCAATCTGCAGGAATTTTACAAGGAAACTTAGGATAATGAAAAAAGCTGAAGTAAAATTTGAAAATATTACAAAAAAATTTAATGAAACTGTGGCTGTAGATAATGTCAGCTGTAGTTTTGAAGCTGGAACTTTAACAACATTGCTTGGTCCATCAGGATGTGGAAAAACTACATCATTAAGAATAATTGCTGGATTAGAAAGAGCAACAGAAGGAAAAATATTAGTTGATAATGAAGATGTTACCCTGCTGCCAGCAACTGACAGAGATGTTTCAATGGTATTTCAATCTTATGCCTTATTCCCACACATGAGTGTTATAGAAAATGTTTCTTATGGGTTAAAAATGATCAATGTAAATAAAGAGGAATATACTGAAAAAGCTTTAGAAACTTTAAAACTAGTAAACCTGGAGGGATACGAAAAAAGAATGCCTTCTGAGTTGTCTGGAGGACAACAACAAAGAGTAGCAGTTGCAAGAGCAATTGTACTAAAACCTAAAGTATTATTATTTGATGAACCTCTTTCAAATTTAGATGCAAAACTAAGACGACAAGTTCGTGAAGATATAAGAGAAATTCAACAAAAACTTGGAGTAACAACAATTTATGTAACACATGATCAGGAAGAAGCTTTAGCAATATCAGATAAAGTTATAGTTATGAATAAAGCTGTAATTGCTCAAGAAGGAAGTCCAAAAGATCTTTATAACTTTCCAAAAAATAAATTTGTAGCTAATTTTATTGGTGATGCAAATGTAGTTAAAGCTGAAATAATAAATAAACAATCAAATATTTATGAATTAAAATTAGCAGAGATAAAAGTAAAAATAGAAAGCGATAATGATTTTAATAAAACTGTTTCTGTGGCCTTAAGACCTGAGAAAATTAAAATTGATAGAGTTGATAACAAGAATTGTATTCACGCAACGGTAAATAATGCTTCTTTTGTTGGTAGTAGCTACCAATATATTTTAAACTCTGAGATGGGTAAATTATACGTCATTGCTAATGACACAAATGATGTATTTGAAGTTGGTGAAAAAGTATTTTTAAGTCTTAATGAAAAAGATATTCGAGTTCTTAAAGATTAGATTGCCCACCCCTCTCATCATAAGGATCATATCTTAAACTTCTTAAGAATTTTCTTATGTCATTAACAAGTAGATCTGGTTTTTCTAAAGCTGCAAAGTGACCACCAGCTGACATTTCAGTCCATTGTTTGATATTAAATATTCTCTCAACATAAGATCTTGGTGGCCATTCAGACATTTCAGCAGGAAATATTGCTGCAGCTGTTGGAATTTCTATTTTTTTAAAATTTTTTGGAAAAAATCTTCCACCCTCTTCTCTTCTTCCATAATAGATCCAAGTTGCTGTATCAAAGGTTTTGGTTAAAATATAAACCATGATATTTGCTAATAATTTATCTTTTGAATAAACACTTTCAATTTTGTTATCTTTTAAATCAGACCAAGCATGCATTTTTTCAATTATCCATGCAGCTACTCCGACTGGACTATCCATCATTCCGTAACTTAAAGTTTGGGGCTTTGTTGCTTGTTGTGTCCTATATCCATCTTGCATAATTTGATCTTTATCAAATCTTATTTGCCAATCTTTTTCTTCAACAGACTGAGGACCATCTGGGTGACGCATAGTAAGACAATTTATATGAATTGCTTTACAAAAATTTGAATGATCATAACCAATCCAGTTTGCAATAGTTGCTCCCCAATCACCTCCTTGGGCTATGTAATTTTTATATTCAAGATTTTCCGTCATGAGTTTGTTAAATATTCCTGCCATTTTTCTTGGACCAAGTGGTTTTGAAGGTTTGCTTGAAAAACCAAAGCCAGGTAATGAAGGAACGATTACGTCAAAAGAGTTTTTTTTATCTCCTCCAAACTTTTCAGGATGAGCAAGTTTTTCAATAATATCTAAAAATTCAACAACAGATCCTGGCCATCCATGCATTAACAATAATGGCGCAGAATTTGAGCTACTTCCTTTTTCTTTAATAAAATGAATTTCTTCTCCATCTACATTCGTAGTAAAGTTGGAAAATTTATTAAGTTCTAATTCGTGTTTGCCCCAATCAAAATCTTTAACCCAATAGTTACACAATTCTTTTAAATAACCTTTATTGGTTCCGTGATCCCAATTTTCTAAATTAGCTACAGAATCCCACGGATAGTCTTTTACTTTTTGATAAATCAAAGATATTTCTTTTTTAGTAAAATTAATGTTGAATTCTTTAATCATTTAATAAATTTAATATCTAAAATAATAAAATCTACTATATACATTATAAAATTTAATTATAATCATTGTTTATGCTTTCAAATAAAGAAATTATTTGTCCCAACAACTTGTTAGATGAAGCACATAAAAAAAAAGGTGTAAAAGTTGCTGTTGTTAATGCTGGTAAACCTTTACCCATGCTTTCTGTTCAAGATGCAGTAAATGAAAATTTAATTGAACCTATTTTTATAGGAGACAAAAAAGAAATTCTAAAATGTGCAGAGGATTTAAAATGGGATATTTCTCAGTATGAAATTATTGATGAACCTGTAGAAAATGCTACAGCAAAAATTGCAGCAAAACTTGCTAGCGAAGAAAAAGTAAAGATAATTGTTAAAGGTCATATTCACACAGATGTATTAATGAAAGAAGTTTTAAAACGTGAATATAATTTGTTAGGAAAAACCCGATTAAGTCATATCTGGCACATGACTGTTGAAAAAGATGGCAAACCTTTAATCATTACAGACGGTGCTTTAAATGTTTTGCCCAATGTTAAAACAAAAATGCATATTCTCAAAAATGTAATTAATTTTTCTAATAGAATAGGAATATCTAGGCCAAAAGTTGCTGTTTTATCAGCTACAGAAGAAGTTTTGGATAGTGTTCCAAGTTCTTTAGATGCTGCTGAATTAACAAAACTTGCAAAAGAAGAAAATTTAGAAGCTGATGTTTTTGGACCGTTAGCATTTGATAATAGTATTTCAAAAAAATCAGCTGCTATAAAAGGGATTAAAAATGTAGTAGCTGGAGAAGCTGATGTTTTGTTAGTTCCAAGTGTAGAAACTGGAAATGGTTTAGTTAAAATGATGATTTATTTTATGGGCGCTTGTGCTGCTGGAGTTGTAGTTGGTGGTAAAGTTCCAGTTGTAATTACAAGCAGATCTGATGAAGCTCAAGCAAGACTAGCTTCTATTGCAGCAGCAGTAGTTGCCTTAGATTAATTCTAAATTAAATTTATGAAACCAATTGATTATATAAGTCTATATCTCTTAGTGATCATTCTTTGTGTGACTAGTGTAAATATGGCCTATAGATTTTATTTTTAAATCATTGAATATAATTCATTTTTACTTTATTAAGATGTTCTTAAAACAAAGGAAATAATCAATGGCAATACAATATTTAAAAAAATCACCAAAAACATCTTCAACAGACGATACAAAAACTAGAGGGATAGTTGAAGGAATTCTTAAAGACATAGAACAATCTAAAGAAGAAGGTTGTAAAGAACTTTCAAAAAAATTTGATAAATTTGAAGGTGATGTGGTTATTTCTAAGGAAAGAATTGAAGAAATTAAAAAAACATTAGATCAAAAAACTAAAGATGATGTTCAATTTGCTCATGAGAGAGTAAGAAAATTTGCTGAAGCACAATTAAAAAACTATGGACAAGATTTTGAAGTTGAGCTTTCTGAAGGATTATTTGCAGGTCAAAGATTAATTCCTGTTAATACAGCTGGATGTTATGTTCCTGCTGGAAGATATGCTCATATTGCTTCTGCAGTTATGAGTGTAACAACTGCAAAAGTTGCAGGTGTAAAAAATATTCTAGTGTGTAGTTCTCCAAAACCTGGTGTAGGAGTTCACCCAACTATAGTTTATACGGCTGACCTTTGTGGTGCAGATGTAATTATGAATTTAGGTGGTGTTCAAGCAATAGCAGCTATGACAAATGGATTATTTAACAATGCACCAGCAGATATAATAGTTGGTCCTGGTAATCAGTTTGTAGCTGAAGCTAAAAGAATACTATTTGGAAAAGTTGGAATTGATTTATTTGCAGGTCCTACAGAGATAGCTGTAATAGCAGATGAAACTGCTGATCCTGAAATTGTTGCTGTAGATTTAGTTGGTCAAGCTGAACACGGCTATAACTCTCCTGCTTGGTTATACACAACAAGTAAAGAATTAGCTGAAAAAGTGATGAAAAGAGTTCCTGAGTTGATTGCTGAATTACCAGAACTTCCAAGAACTAATGCTGATGCAGCTTGGAGAGATTATGGTGAAGTAGTTCTTTGTGATACAGACGAAGAAATGGCTTCTATTAGTGACGAGTATGCTCCTGAACACTTAGAGGTTCAAACAAAAAATTTAGAATGGTTTCACAAAAGATTAAAAAATTATGGATCTTTGTTCATAGGTGAAGAAACAACAGTTGCTTATGGTGATAAATGTTCTGGAACAAACCATATTTTACCTACTAAAGGTGCCGGAAGATACACAGGTGGTTTGTTTGTTGGAAAATTTATTAAAACTCTAAGTTTTCAAAGAATGACCAAAGAATCTACTGAATTAGTTGGTGCGGCTGCTGCTAGACTTTCCAGATATGAAGGAATGGAAGCGCACGCAAGAACTGGTGATGTGAGACTTAAAAAATACGGTTATTCTAATTAGGATTTAACTCTTTTACCATTTTCATCAAAAACGAAAATATCTTTTGAGTTAAAGCCGATACTATTTTCAATAGAGTGATGGCTTGGAATTTTTGCACTGATTTCGTATTGATCCATTTTGATATAGGCTATTTTTTCATTACCTAAATTTTCAATTAAATCTACTTTTGGATTAAACTTGTATTCACTATTTTCTGAAACACTCAAATGTTCGGGCCTTAAACCTAAATAATAGTCTTTTTTAGAAAAATTTATTTCATCAATTTTAATTGAATTTCCTAAAAATTTAATTTCGTTATTTGAAATAATATTATCAGCTGTAATTTTTAAAATATTCATTTTTGGAGTTCCAATAAATTGGGCGACAAAAATATTTGAAGGATTGCTGTATATTTCATCTGGTGTTCCAACTTGTTCAATATTTCCATGATTTAAAATAACTATCCTGTCAGCTAAAGTCATAGCTTCAACTTGATCATGTGTTACATAAATCATATTTGTTTTTATTTGATTGTGAAGTTTTGAAATCTCAACCCTCATTTCAGCTCTTAACGCAGCATCAAGATTTGATAGCGGCTCATCAAATAAGAATATTTTTGGATTTCTTGTAATAGCTCTTCCAATAGCAACTCTTTGTCTTTGTCCACCAGAAAGTTGTTTAGGTTTTCTCTCTAATAATTCTTCAATTTTTAAAATTTTGGCAGCTTGCATAACTTTTTGTTCAATTTCCTCTTTAGGTCTTTTTTCAATTTTTAGACCAAAAGACATATTTTCATAAACATTCATATGTGGGTACAATGCATAAGATTGAAAAACCATTGCAGTCTCTCTTTTTGATGGATGTAATTCATTAACTAATTGATCATTAATAAATATCTCCCCTTCATCAATTTGCTCCAGACCAGCGATCATTCTTAATAAAGTAGATTTTCCACAACCTGAAGGTCCAACTAAAACTAAAAATTCATCTTCTTTACCCTCAAGATTAAAATTATTTATAATTTTATTAGTTCCAAATGATTTGTGAATATTAGTAAATTTTATATTAGACATTATAATTTTTTAATTAGTTCAAAAATATCAACACCAATTTGGTTTAAAATATGAGCTATGTCAATTGGAACCCAATTCTCTCTTATCTTTCCTTCATCATGATGATAAAAATCCATTACTCTCATTGTAACATTTTTATTGTTAGCAGGATATCCTAACCAATGATTTGAACCATAAGTAGCTTGTATGCTGTGCCATCCTGCGGTTAAAGAAAACTTTCCATCTCCTAGTTCAGAATAATGGCCTAGTTTCCAGTAATTTCTTTCTTTGAAAGTTTTTCTAAAAGGAAGTTGATGATTATCCACAAAACCCTCTAAAGATCTTGCGGTCCCTATTCCACTTGGCCCATACCAAATCATTTTATCGTGCCAAAAATTAGTTTGTGGATGATCAATTAGTTTTGATTTTAAATCTTGATCTGAATTACTGTCTAACTCAGGTTTAATATTTAAACTTCTTTGCATTATAAGTGCTTGATCTAAATTTGATTTAGAAATGTTAAGATCTTTTTCAAAGTAATTTACCCCATCAGTATTTATGGGATTTAACCAATTGCCTTCAGCTCCTCTAGATTTGTTAATTGGAAAAACTCCTGTTTGAAAGATTAAGTCGATAACATCTATTAAGATATGGCTTTCTACTATTTTATCATTTTTAAGTTCATGTATTTCACAACATCTTAAATTAACCATCTTATTATTTGGTTTTATTCCCAACCAACTTTTTTTAAAAATTCCAGAAAGCATAGAGATAGAAGCAACTTGCATTTTATCTCTAAAAGCTCCTCCAATTATTAGTTGTGTTCTTCTTTCTAGATCAGGAAAAGACTCGAATAATGGTAACCAGTAATCATCTTTAAATTTATCAAGACCACTAAACTCATTAACAGGGTGAAAACAATTAACCTTAATATCTTTTGAAAAATATTTGTTTAAATTATCATCTAGCTTAGATTTTCCAGAATGAACTATATCTGTTAAATAATTTTTTACTTTTTGTTTGTTTTTATAATTTTCTTCAGGGGTAATAATAATATTTTCTACGTCTTCTTGCCCTTTAAGTCCTGTGTCAAAATTTTCAATTTTCATATATAAAACAATTATATTTAATAAAAAGACAATAAATATTATGACTGAAAGAATTGCAAGATTTAATGAACTCACACCTAGCACATTACCTTTTGTTGAGGGAAGAATGGAAGGTCATAAAGAAAGAAAAAATTATTCAATTGTAGGTCCGGGTGTCGCAGAAGATAGTAATCAGTCTGTTAAAATTTCTAAACCTCATGGTTACAATCTTGGTGCAGTTAGCGCTAACCCTAAAAATGGTTCAGGGCTACACAGTCACACAACAGCTGAAGTATTTTTAATCTATTCAGGTAAATGGAGATTCTATTGGGGTGCAGATGGTAAAAATGAAATAATTTTAAGTAAAGGGGATATTGTTTCAATGCCAACTAATATGTTTAGAGGTTTTGAAAACGCTGGTAATGAAGAAGGTTTAATTTTTGTAATATTGGGAAATGATGACCCTGGAATAATCACTTGGATTCCCAATGTTTTGATTAAAGCAAAAGAAACTGGATTGGCTTTGCTAGATGACAATTCTTTGATTGATTTAAATGAAAGTGAAATACCTCAAAACAGAAAACTTTTAGAGCCAATCACAAATGAAAAGCTTCAAGAATTTGATAATTATGAAATAAATGAAATTGATAAGTTTGTTTGTAAATTTAAAAATCATATTAATCATGAAACTATTTTAAATAATGGAATTAAGTTAATTCAAATTATAGGTAATAATTTTTGTAAAAAATCCTATAATCCTTTAATTAATCATACCACTGGTTTTAATTACAGTATTCTAAAAGCCAAAAAAGGGCTTGTAGAAGATTTAATCTTTGAGAAACCAACTATTTTATTTTCACAAAAAGGAACTTGGAAAGTTAAAATTGAAAAAGATGAATTTGATATTAATTCAAAAGATACTTTTTCCCTTCCGTTGAATACTAAAGTTAGTATTTCTATTGATAATAATGAAGAATGTTTTTTAAATTGTGTTAGTAAAGCTTAATGAAGGGCTTTGATAAAAAATATAAAGATTTTCCAGACTATATTTTAAAAATTACTAAACAGATTTGGGAAGGAAAAGATGTGGATTCAATTGGTAAATTTTATACTGATGATATTCCAGTTAGGTCTCCTTTTGGAATAACTTATGGTAACAAACCTGTTATAGAGGCAACTTATAATACCCTGAAAGAATTTCCAAATAGACAATTACTTGGTGAAGACGTTATCTGGAATGGAAATGATATTAACGGCTATCATTCCTCACATAGGATTTTAAGCAAAGGAACACATTTAGGAGATGGATTTTATGGCAAACCAACTGGTAAAGATATTTATTATAGAGTAATAGCAGATTGTGCTTGTAAGGGTAATCAAGTGTACGATGAATGGATTGTAAGAGATCAAGGAGCAATGGTAAGACAAATTGGTTATACTCCAAAAGAATTTGCTCAAATAATGATTGATAAGGAGGGTGGATTAGTAAAAGCTAAAAAACTTTTTGATAAAAATGATATAAAGCCATCAGATTATCAACCAGAGAAAATAAAAAAAGACTCTGCGGGTCAAAAATATTCAGAAATATTAAGTAAAGTTTTTGAAGAAGGTTACGATTTTAACGATTACAATAGAGCTTCCAGTATTTATTGGCCAGGAAACAAATTAGGTCATGGAAGAGAAGATATTTCAAAATTTTGGAACTCTTTAAAAGATATTTTTACTGACATCAAATTTACCATTGAACATGTTGGATATTTAGATGAGTCTAACAAAAACCCAAGGGCATCAATTAGATGGTTTTTAGAAGGTATGCACTCAGAAGATAGTGAAGACTATGGTAAAAAAACAAATTCTAAATTATTTATTATGGGAATAAATCACGTAGAATTTAATCAAGATGGGATTATAAGAGAATGGGTTTTGTTTGATGAGGTTGCAATATGGAAACAAATTCTAATAAATAATAATTAAAATGACTAAAATTAAAACAACTCATGTTGGAAGCCTACCAAGATCAAATGAACTTTCTGATCTTCTTTTTAAAAAAGATAAAAAAGAGAAAATAGATTTAGATAATTTTGATGCGGTAGTTAAAAAAGATGTAAAAAAAATTGTAAAAAAACAAATTGATCTAGGTGTTGATTTTATAAGTGATGGAGAAATGTCTAAGATTAGTTATGCAACTTATGTAAAAGATAGAATAGATGGCTTCTCAGGAGAAAGTGAAAGAAAGGCTCCTAGAGATCTTGATGATTTTCCAACATTTAAAGAACGAATTGCTAGATCAGGCGGAACACCAACTTATACAAGACCTTGCTGCACACATGAACTAAAAATAAAAGACACTTTATCTTTAACTAAAGATATTAATAATTTTAAAGATGCTCTCAAAGAGAATAATCACAATCAAGCATTTATGAATGCAGCTTCTCCTGGGGTAATTTCTGCTTTCTTACCAAATAAATTTTATAAAAATGATGATGATTATTTAAACTCTTTATCAAAGCTTATGAAACAGGAGTATGAGGAAATTGTTTCAAATGATATACATTTACAGCTAGATTGCCCCGATCTTGCTTTAGCTAGACACATGACATTTAAAGATTTATCTGAAGATGAATTTTTAAAAAGAGCAGAGAAGCAAATTGAATTTCTTAATCAGTCTTTAGAAAATATTCCACAATCTAAAATTAGAATGCATATCTGCTGGGGTAATTATGAGGGGCCTCATTCACATGATATTTCTTTAGATAAAATTTTACCTTTAATTTTAAAAGCAAATGTTGGGACGTACCTACTTGAGTCATCAAACCCGAGACATTCTCATGAATGGCAAGCATTTGAGGACATTAAATTACCTCAAGATAAGATTATAGCTCCAGGTGTAATCGACTCTACTACTAATTTTATAGAACACCCAGAGGTTGTAAAAAATAGACTTATTCAGTTCTCAAAAGTAGTTAACAAAGATCAATTAATGGCTGGAACTGATTGTGGATTTAGTACTTTTGCTGGATTTGGAAATGTTGACGAAAGCATAGTTTATAAAAAATTAGAGTCTCTAGTAATTGGTACAGAGCTTGCTTCTAAAGCTATTTAATTTTTTACTTTGAAATTATCAAAAAAAACGACAAAATAGCTTTATAAATACTTTCAAGTATTTTGTAGGGTTTAAAGATTAAAATTATAGAAAGGTAATGAATATGAAAAAAATATTAATCGTATTATCATTTTTGCTATTTGGCACTTATGCTAATGCAGACTGTAATATTAAATCTGGCTCAATCAACATCTTAGCGAATGATTTTCCAGCATTAAGAACACTTGTTGATACAGCTAAAGAATGTAAAGGTAGTGCAGATTTTAAAGTAACACATTCAGCAGAGCACAATAAAATTGCTGTACCAGCGCTAACTGCTAATCCTTCAGAATTTTCTGTTAGAGTAGCAGCAAACAGTTCAATTGTTCCATTAATGAATAGTGATTTAATTAGACCTATGAATGATCTAGTTAAAAAATATGGAAAAGGCATTCAAGACTCACAATTAATTACAATTGATGGAAAAGTTATGGCTGTTGCATTTATGGCTAACACTCAACATTTGTATGTAAGAACAGATGTCTTAAAAGAAAACGGTATTGCAATTCCAAAAACTTATGAGGATGTTGTTGCAGCTTCTGAAAAAATTAGAGCAGCTGGAAAAATGAAATATCCTTATGCTGCAGCCTATAAAGCTGGCTGGAACTTAGCAGAAGAATTTGTAAACATGTATATTGGTCATGGTGGTGAATTTTTTAAAGCTGGAACAGCAAAACCAAACATCAATAATGCTAAAGGTGTAGCGACTCTAAATATGCTAAAAAAATTAGCTGATTTGAGTAATCCTGATTATTTAACACATGATAGTGAAGCTATTAAAGTAGAATGGGAATCTGGAAATGTTGCTATTATGACTTTATGGGCTTCAAGATCTGGAACTCTTTTAGATGATGAAGGTGATGCTAAAATCACTGCTGCTACTAAGCTAGTTGCACCAGCAACTGTTGGTGGTGGAAACATTCCTGCTGCAACACTTTGGTGGGATGGATTTACACTTGCTAAAAATAGACCAGATGCAGATGCAGAAGCTTCTTTTAGAGCAATGGCTCATGCTGCTTCTTCAAAAGAAATGGTAGCAAAAGCTGCAGACCAAGCGGTTTGGTTAGTTGAAGGATTTGTTCCAGGACCAAAATCTGTTGGTGTAATTGAAGCAGTTAAAATGGGTGCAAAACCTTATCCAATGTTACCTCAAATGGGACTAATGCACGGTGCCTTGGGTAATGAAATTGTTGAATTTTTGCAAGGAAATGAGTCAGCTGAACAAGCATTAAAAGATGTTGAAGCTGCTTATAATACTAAAGCAAAAGAACAAGGGTTCCTATAATATCTAAGTATCTTTAAGTGGGGATTTATTCCCCACTTAACTAAAATTCATGCCTAATAAAAGTTTTTTTTGGTTTTTTATACCAACTGGTTTAGCAATGATTTTATTCATTGGTTTACCCATTATATCAACTGGTGTTCAGTCTTTTTATGCTCAACATGATCAGATTTTAAAAGAAGTTAAAAAATGTGATCCATTTGGCTGCAAGGTTTCAGTACAAATTGATCAAGAAGCTACTTCAAAAATTAGGGAAGAAAAGCCACTTGGAAAATTTAATGGTTTTGGAACTTATGTAGACAGAAATCATTTAGCGACTGACCAATTATCTAATTTTTGGAATGAGAGTAACTCAGCTGGAGAATTTTTATCTAAAGTGGGTAATCTGCCTTTTTATAAAGCATTAATTTTTACTTTTACTTATTGTATTATTGTTACACCGTGTGTTCTATTATTAGGATTTGTTATAGCCCTTAGTCTAAATTCAATTTCTAGGAAAATAAGAGGTGCTTTAATCTTTGGTACAATTTTACCAATGATCGTAACTCCATTAGTTGGTTCTTTAGTTTTATTTTGGATGGTAGATGCAGAAGGAATTATTGGAGCAAACTTACAATTATTGATGAATGATCCTTATCTATCAGTTAAATCTTCAAAAACACTTACTTGGATCACAATTATTATTTATGGTATTTGGCATCACTCCCCTTTTGCCTTTGTAGTATTCTATGCAGCTTTACAAACAGTTCCTCAGGAACCGTTAGAAGCTTCAATTATTGATGGTGCTTCAAGATTTCAGAGAGTTAAGCATATAGTTTTACCTCATATTTATCCTGTCGTAACATTTGTAGCTTTAATTTCTTTAATGGATAACTTTAGAGTATTTGAACCTATCATTGGTTTTAGCGCCCAGGGTAGTGCTCAATCATTGTCTTGGTTGATATATGATAATTTAGTTAACGAAGAGGTTATTTTATTTGGCTCAGCAGCTGCAACTTCAATAATGACAATAATTGGAATAGCAATAATACTAACACCAGTTTTAATAAGAACTTGGAGAGAATTTAGAACAAATAGATAATTATGGATTACGGATTAGATAAAAAATCAAATAGTTTAAAAACCTTCAATACTATGTTTATAGTTGTTTGGTTATTGATAGCATGTTTTCCATTTATTTGGACTTTTTGGGGTTCTTTTAAAGTAAGAGCAGACTTTTTTTCAAGAGCTGATTGGTGGTATGCAATAACAGCTTTCAACACATTATTAGAAACTGGTAAAAGTTTTATAACTGAAGCTTATAGTGGCGCATGGTTTGAAGGTGAGTTTTGGAAAGCATCAAGAAACACGATAATTGTAACTGTAAGTGTAGTTTCTGTTTCTTTGTTTCTTGGAACATTAGGAGCTTACGCTTTATCAAGATCTACAAAAAATTATGCATTTTGGATTTTAATTATTGCATTAGTATTTAGAGCTATGCCTCATATAACTTTAGTTTCTGGGTACTTGTTTCCTTTTTTTCAATTACAAATTTGGGGAATTCTACCTACAACAATTGTAGTGTTAATAGCAATTAATCAACCATTTACACTTTGGCTTCTTTACTCTTTTTTTAAAACTGTTCCAAAAGAACTTGACGAAAGTGCACTAATAGATGGATGTACATACTTTCAAACATTCAGACATATAATTATGCCTGTGATGTGGCCAGGAGTTATAACAGCGGGATTATTTAGTTTAATGCTAGCATACAATGATTTTACTGTAACGGCCTTATTACTTAATCAAGAAAATCATACAATGGTTCCTAAAATTCAGAGTTATCTTGGAACCAATCAACACGAAGGCAATTTGATGTGGGCAGTCTCTGCGGTAGTTTCTGCTACAGCACCTTTGTTCTTATTAGTAATGTTTTTTCAAAAACAAGTAATAAGTGGTTTAACTGCTGGAGCTGTTAAAGGTTGATAAAATATAAAGCTGTACTATTTGGTTCTATTGGAACTATTATTGAAACTTCAGATTTACAAAGAAAAGCTTTCAATTTAGCATTTAAAAAAAATAATTTAAATTGGTTGTGGACAAAAAAAATATATAAAGATTTATTAAATAAATCTGGTGGTAAAGATAGAATTTTGAATTATTCATTACAAAAAAAAGTTTCTGTTGATGCAGAACGTTTAAGAAATATTAAAACTAAAATATTTAATGAATACTTGAAAAAAAAAAATTAAAACCAAGACCAGGAGTTAAACAGTTAGTCAACGATTGTAAAAAAAAGGTATCAAACTAGCTTTAGTAACATCTACAACAAATGATAATATAAATTCTATTTTTTTTTGTTTGAAAAAATCTCTAAAAAAAAAAAGATTTTGATTTCATAGGAAATTCTAAAGTAATAAAAAAACCAAAACCTTTTCCTGATATATATAAATTTGCTCTTAAAAAACTTAAATTAAAAGCTAACCAATGTATAGCGATTGAAGATTCTCAAGAAAGTCTTAATTCAGCAATTAAAGCTAATATCAAATGTCTAATATTTCCAGGAGAATTTCATACCTCAAAAAAATTTAAAGGAGCTTTGAAAAAAATTAAAAGGGTAAGTAGAAATATTATTGAATAATAAAATCTTTAATTAAATTATTAAATTTATCTGGTTCTTCAAGATGTACGTTGTGACTACAATCTTTAAAGATTTCTAGTCTACTATTTTTAATTTTTTTGTTAAGTGTATCAACTTGCTCAAAATTATATGAGGTATCTTTATCACCCCAAACTATTAATGTTTCATTTTTAATATTTTCTAATTCATCTATTCCTGACCAATTTTGCATTGCTTTGAGTGCATTATCTGCAGTCTCTAGAGAAACATTTTTGACTGCATTTGCACATAAATAATAATTTTTATCTTGGTCACCTTTTACGAACCATTTTTGTGGTACTCTTGAAAATGAAATTTCTACCCCATCTTCTCTAAGTTTTCTTCTAGTTTCGTCAATTGGTTCAAACCTTCCAGGTATTTCACCAACAGATCCTGTTGCAAAGCAAATTAGTTTATTAACTCTGTTACCAACAATTTTAGTAATTTCTTGTACTATCATTCCACCCATTGAATGACCAAGTAAATTAAATTTATCTATTTTTTTTTCATCAATTAAGTCAATTACAAACTTAGCCATTTTATTAATTGAGTCTAATGATTGAACACCACTACTCTCACCAAATCCAGGTAAAGCTGGTGAAATTACTCTACAAAAATTTGAAAAAAAATTTCTTTGATTACACCACATTTCAGATGAGCCTAAATAACCATGAACTAATACTAAAGGA
The DNA here is from genome assembly GCF_051200975.1 of Candidatus Pelagibacter bacterium nBUS_25. Taxonomy (NCBI): domain Bacteria; kingdom Pseudomonadati; phylum Pseudomonadota; class Alphaproteobacteria; order Candidatus Pelagibacterales; family Candidatus Pelagibacteraceae; genus Candidatus Pelagibacter; species Candidatus Pelagibacter bacterium nBUS_25. The sequence continues at coordinate 784,559 of NZ_CP172846.1, forward strand.
TATCCCTCACCTACATCATCTATATAAATTTTACTCATAATATTTAATTAATTATTTTTGTTATAATAAACAATGTTAAAAAACTCATAAAAATAATTATTGAGATATTAATTATATTCCAAATTTTTTTACTTTTAGCATATTTAGACAAATATTTTGAAAGATATCCAATTAAGAAAAAAAATAAAAAAGATGCGATTGATGCACCTGCTCCAAAAAGTATTTTTTGACTAATTATGAAGTTTTTTGAAAAATTTCCTAAAAAGAATACTGTATCAGAATAAACATGTGGATTTAAATATGTAAATCCTAGAGTTTTTAAAAAAATATTAAATGCTGTAATACTGGTTAAATCTGTATCAAAATTTACTGCTGTATTATAATTTTTTATTTTTGAATAAATAAAATGAAGTAGAAAAATGACTAAGGCTATATTGAATATTAATTCAACAATTGAATTAAAATACTGATTAAAAAATTGAAAAATAAATATCCCAAGAAAGATTAAGATTAAGTCTGAAATAGAACAAACTATACAAACAAGAAATACATGTTGTTTTTTTAAACCTTGTTCAATTACAAAAATATTTTGAGCACCAATTGCTAAAATAAGACTTAAACCAGTAAAGAAACCTAATAACAAAAATTCCATTAGGGTTTATTAAACTCTTTTCTTACCTTGAACAACCCTATCTAAAATTAATGCTACAAATAATATCGCAACACCTGCAAGAATACCTTGACCAACATTAGCGTATTGTAAAGCTTCTAATACATCTTGTCCCAAGCCTTTTGCTCCAATTAGTGATGCAACTACAACCATTGCTAAACTTAACATTACAGTTTGGTTTACACCTGCTAAAATTGATGGAGTAGCTAAAGGTAAATCTACCTTTCTTAGCAAATACCATTTAGTTGCACCGTAAGCTATTGCAGCTTCCCTGATTGTCTCTGGCACTCCTCTTAATCCAAGTACTGTTAATCTTACAACAGGAGTTCCACCAAATATCATTGTAATTATTACTGCTGCAACCTTCCCTGTCCCAAAGAATGCAATTACAGGTATCATAAATACAAATGCAGGCATTGTTTGCATAAAATCCATTATTGGTCTTATCATTGAATAAAATCTTTGTCGTCTTGCACAAAAAATTCCAAGTGGTATTCCAATTGCGATACTTAAAATTGCTGCTGTTCCAAGTAGAGCTAGTGTTGTCATTGCTTTAACCCAAAAACCTAAAAAGCCCATATAACATAAGAAACCTGCTGAATAAATTGCAGCTCTGGGGCCAGCTGATAGCCCTGTTAAAGTCACTATTGCAGTTATGATTACAATCCATGGTGTTTTAACAAATAATAATTCTAAAAAATCTAAAACAGATCTAATACCAATTGTAATTGCAGTAAATAATGCATCCCCTTTTAATACAGCATAATTAAAAATTTTTTCTACCCAGGCAATAGAAGTTAATCTGATATCTGGATGAGTTGGAAATTCATCCATAATTACAATTAAACCTGGAAAACTGTAGTGCACTACTGAAAAGAACATAATTACGGAAGCAAAAACTGTACTTAAAATATAGTTTTTAGTTTGCATACCAGGGCTTATTGATTTGTCAGATAACCATTCGGAATATCTTTTTTCTAATTTAGAGTTTGCAAGAACACCTTGGGCAATCTTAATTGAAATTAAAAGTGCTATTCCAAAAATTGTTATCCAGATGGCTGATGCTTCAATTCTACTAACTTCATCAATATAGCCTTGCATGGCGTCCTCTAATGATTTGATATTTCTTTTATAGACATCAACTTTGTCAGGATTATTGGTAATAGCTGCTTCTAATTGCTTATTTCTAAATGCAATTGTCGATTGGACCTGTTCAATTTTTTGAATAGCATCTTTTGTGATATTACCAAATAAACCTCTTATTATTTGAACAACAGAAAAAGTTTCAATAATTAGAAAAGTTAAAGCCCAATTCCAAATGTTTCTCATTCCAAACCAAATTGGTCCAAGAATTGCTGCATAAAGATTAAATGAAAAAGAAAAAGTAGGTTTGCTACCTATTTGTTGGAATTTCTCAATATAATATTCTGGATTTGTTTTGACAAAATCAGTTATTAACTCTGATCTAGATGGATTGTTTAGCTCTTTACTCACCATCTCCTCCTTCAATAACTGCTTTTAAAAGATCTGACTGCGATATAACACCAACAATTTTATTTTGATTATTATTTACAATTATTGGCTTATCTCTAGATGCTGACGTTTCAATAAGTTTACTTAGCAAATCACTCTCATTAACAATTTCTAAATCATTTGTAATTTTTCCATTTTTATTTTCAAAATTTTCAACAGTTTGCATTATTGATTTAGCCTGAACTACTTTTAATCTAGAAATACCTTTAACAAAATCAGCAACATAATCATCTGCTGGACTAACAACAATTTCTTCTGGAGTTCCAATTTGAATTACTTTCCCATCTCTCATAATTGCAATTCGATGACCTACTCTTACAGCTTCATCTAAATCATGAGTAATAAAAACAGTAGTTTTTTTCATTTGTTTTGAAAGTTTAATAAACTCAGATTGAAGCTGTCTTCTTATTAAAGGATCTAATGCACTAAAAGGCTCATCCATTAATAAAAAATCTGGATCTGCTGCTAAAGCTCGAGCTAGCCCTACTCTTTGTTGCATACCACCTGATAATTCATGTGCAAATTTATTTCCCCAACCTTGTAATTCTACGATATCTAAAATTTTATTAGCTGCATCCAATCTATCATTTTTACTTACCCCTCTAATTTCAAGAGGCATTGCTATATTATCCACAACAGATCTATGAGGCATTAGTGCAAAGTTTTGAAATACCATACCAATTTTTTTATTTCTTAATTCTTGTAAATTATCTCTATCAAGTGTCATTACATCCTGACCGTTGATTAAAATCTTGCCAGATGTTGGTTCTAAAAGTCTATTAATATGCCTAACTAATGTTGATTTTCCACTACCTGAAAGGCCCATTACACAAAATATTTCACCCTGCTTAACATCAAAAGAAACATCAGATACACCTATAACTGAGTTATATTTCTCTAAGGCTTCATTTTTTGAAATTCTTTTATTTTGAATTGCATCTATTGCTTCGTTCGAAGTGTTACCAAACACTTTCCAAACATTTTCAATTTTAATTGCTGGTCCAAATGAATCCATTTAACTTTCTTTTATTTGAGGAAAATATACCCGGCAATATATAAAATTGCCGAGTATAAATAATTTATTTTATTTAGATTAAAGACCTAACCAACCGTCAACTGTTGATTTGTTAGCTTTCATCCAAGCTCTTGCTACATCAGCTGGTTGTTTTTTCTCAACTGAAATTGCATAAGCCATAGCCGATACATCGTCTGCAGTTAATTGAAAGTTCTTAAAAAATTCAACAATAGCTGGAGATTTACTTTCTAAAGAAGTACCCCAACCAATTTGAATTTGTTTAAGTGCATCTTTCGAAGCAACATAAGATTTTTTATACCAGTCAGCATCTTCTTTAGGTTGTACCATTTTGTATTTAGCTGGATCAAATTTTGGCTCTTCCAACATAACTACATCAGCCATTCCCCAAATTGCATGTGGCTTGTAACAATAAAATGCATAACCTTCGTCTTTTTTAATAAAGTCAAGCACTCTTGCATTTTTAACAGCCTCTGCTGCTCTGATTGGCTCAATCCCTGCATCATATAAACCATAATCTCTTAGTTTAACTTGGTTAACATTAGCTGACGCCCAACCATCTGCTCCAATCCAAAATTCACCTTTGCCATTGCCATCACTATCCATAGCTTTAACAACTTCAGGTCTTCCTAAATCTTCAATTGCAGTAATATTAAATTTTTTAGCAAATTGTTGAGAAACACAATAACCTTGGTTTCCTTCATATGGTTTGCTACTTAATTTTAAAGTTCCTTTAGGAACTAAATCATTTGTGTAAGCTTGTTGGTTAGGTAGCCAGATGTCAGGGTGAACTTCAATCTCACCTTTACTTCTGTCGATCGCACCATAAATAGCAGTGTTGTTTCCTGGAACAAGTTCTGCTTCTCCACCCATTTTTTCTGTAACAACTAAAGCTAATAAGTTTGCAATAGCTGTTGCACCTGTCCAACCTGGATCTCCAATTTTTACCTTCTCAGCAAATGTTGAAAAAGTAGCAAAAAGTGAAATTAATCCAGCTACAAGTGTAGTTTTAATTATTCTCATTATCTCTCTCCTATTAATTTAAAAATTTAGTCTAACGCGAATGAACAAAGTGAGTCAAAGGAAATAAAGTTACAAAAGATATATGTAGCCTTGTCTTTTTAACTTAATAGTCGCAGTAATTATTGATGACTAATCCAGATGGTTTTTGTCTGAAGAAATGAATTAAGAGCTTCAGTTCCTTGATCTCTGCTTAATGAACCTGATTGTTTATAGCCTCCAAATGGAGTTTTAATATCTCCCTCTGAAAAAGTATTAATTGATACTGTCCCACAAGGTAAACTTTTTGCTAGATGAAAAGCTCTATTTATATCTTGGGTGAATACACTAGCATGTAATCCATATTTTGAATTACTTGCAATTTTCAGAGCCTCTTCATCATTTTTAACTGTCAAAACTCCTAATACTGGACCAAAGATCTCTTCTTGAGCAATGGTCATATTTTCTTTTAATCCATCAAACAATGTTGGCTTTGCATAAAAGCCTTTTTGTTTATTGTTTGATACTCCACCAGATAAAAGTTTTGCACCTTCATCTATTCCTTTTTGAATATATCCATCGACTGTTTGTAAATGTCCTTTTGATATCATTGATCCCATATTTGATTTTAAATCTAATGGATCACCTACTTTTAATTTTTTTACTCTTTTTATTACTTTGTCTAAAAACTCATCCTTAACTTTTTTGTGAACTATCTGTCTCATGTTTGCAGAACAGTTTTGACCGCCATTCCAAAAAGCAGAATTTATTGCATTATCAATTAAATCATCATTAATTTTGGCGTCTTCTAAAACTATGAATGGACTTTTACCACCCATTTCAAGTGCAACAGGTTTTAAATTACTTTCACTTGAGTATTTTAAAAAATATCCACCTACTTCAGTTGAGCCTGTAAATGAAACAGCATCAATATCCTCATGTCGACCTAGAGCCTCACCAACATCCCCATATCCTGGAAGAACGTTTAATACACCGTCTGGAATTCCAGCCTCTTTACCAATTTGAGCAACTCTAATTGCAGTAAGCGGGGTATCTTCTGCTGGCTTAATTATTACTGAACAACCTGCAGCTAATGCTGGTGCCATTTTCCAAACAGCCATCATTAGTGGAAAATTCCAAGGAACAATTCCTGCAACAACACCTATTGGTTCTTTAATTATTAAGCTTGTAATCGATGGTTCAGTTGGACCAACTTTTCCAAAAACTTTATCTATTAGCTCTCCATACCACTGGAAGTGCATCGGAGCATCATTGGCGACTTCATTAATACAATCTGTAACTAACTTTCCAGTATCAACACATTCTAAAACTGAATTTTCATCTCCATGTTTTCGAAGTAATTCTGCAAATTTTAATAAAATTTCTTTTCTATGTTCTGGAGAACATCTTGACCAAACACCACTATTAAAAGCTTTTCTTGAAACTTTGACTGCAAGATCAACATCTTTATGATTGCATTTAGCAACAGTACAAAGTTTTTCACCTGTTGCAGGATTTATTGTTTCAAATTTTTTACCATCAATAGCATTTACATATTTGCCATTAATAAATGCTCTTCCTTCAAACTTTAATTTCTTTGCAATAGTTTTATAATTGGTAGCCACTAACTATTCTGGATTAGCTGTAAGTGTTTTTATCTCTAAAACATTTTCATTAGGGTCTTTTACGAAGAAAGTTTCCTGTTCGTACTTAGTTCCTTTAAATCTTAAGTATGGCTCATCATAATACTTAGTGCCATTATCTTTTAATCTCTGTTTAAGAGCATCAAAATCTTTCTTTGATAAATGCACACCAAAGTGAGGAACAGAAACATTTCCCATATCAACATCATGTCTTTCATTATCCAATTTATGCTCACTTGCATGAAGAGTTAATTCATTGCCCCAAAAATCAACATCAGCCCATTCTTGATCAGAATTATCTAATCTACAGCCTAATGTTTCGCTGTAAAATTTTTTTGCAACCTCTAAATCACCACAAGGTACTGCTAAATGAAAACAATTTGTATTTCTGTACATAAATTCTCCTCTTTAATTATGAATTATAATGACTATATAAAGATCACTTTTAAGTCAATCTAGCAAAAAAACATGGGAAATTTTTTACAATCTATAATTGATCGAGATCCAGCTGCAAAATCTAAGTTAAGTTTAATTTTAACTTATCCAGGAGTTAAAGCTGTGTTCTTTCACAGAATTGCTAATTTTTTTAGTGTAGCAAAATTTGATTTGATAGCTCGAATAATCTCTCAGTTTTCAAGATTTTTGACCGGTATTGAAATTCATCCCAAAGCAAAGATTGGAAAAAATTTATTTATAGATCATGGAATGGGAGTTGTAATTGGAGAAACTTCTGAAATAGGAGAGAATGTAACTATCTATCATATGGTTACACTTGGAGGAATTGCTCCAAGTATAAATTCAAATGGTCAGCGTAATATTAAAAGACACCCAACAATCGAAGATGATGTGGTTATTGGATCGGGTGCACAAGTGTTAGGTCCTGTCAGAGTTGGAAGATGTGCTAAAATTGGTGCTAACGCAGTGATTACAAAAGATGTTCCAGAAAAAGCTGTTATGGTTGGCATTCCTGCAAGAAATGTTGGAATCGCTGATAGCGAATTCAAACCTTACGGTATTACTCCAGATAGTGATACAAAATCAGATTAATGAGTAAAATTCAAAATGATTTTATTTCAGGGATTGGAAACACTCCTTTAATAAAATTAAGAGCTGCATCAGAAATAACAGGATGTAATATTTATGGTAAAGCTGAATTTTTAAATCCAGGTGGATCTGTTAAAGATAGGGCTGCATTAGCATTAATTAGAGATGCTCAAGAAAAAAAATTGATTTCAAAAGGTGGAACTGTAGTTGAGGGAACAGCAGGTAATACTGGAATTGGTTTAGGCCTTTTAGGAAATTCTTTAGGGTACAAAACCATTATTGTAATGAACGATAATCAAACTCAGGAAAAAAAGGATTTATTAAAAAACCTAGGTGCAGAACTTAGATTGGTAGCACCAAAACCTTACAAAGATGAAAATAACTTTGTAAAAATTGCAGCAAGACTAGCTGATGAATTAAGACCATCAAATAATAACGGTGTTATCTGGGCTAATCAATTCGATAACACAGCAAATGCAAAAGGTCATTATGAGGGAACTGGACCAGAAATTTGGGACCAAACAGATGGTAAGGTTGATGGATTTGTTTGCTCATCTGGAACCGGTGGAACTATTTCTGGTGTAAGTAATGCTCTTAAAGAAAAAAATAAAGATATAAAAATTTATTTATCAGATCCCAAAGGTTCTGCTCTTTATAATTACATAAAGAATGGTGAGTTAAAATCAGAAGGTGGATCTATTACTGAGGGAATTGGTTCAAGTAGAGTAACTAAAAACTTTGAAAATGCTAAAATAGATGATGCTTATTCAATCGATGACCATGAAGCACTACCAATTCTATACGATCTAATTCAAAATGAGGGGTTAAGCCTTGGTACAAGCTGTGGAATTAACATAGCTGGTGCAATCAGACTTGGTAAAGAACTGGGACCTGGAAAAACTATCGTTACAATTCTTTGTGATCGAAGTGACAAATACTCAACAAAAATGTTCAACAAAAAATTCCTTGAGGAAAAAGGATTACCCTTCCCTAGCTGGCTTTAAAATACCAAAATAGTTATATATATTTATCAAGATTTAATTTAAGATTATTAGATGAGTCTGGCCACATCATATGGTTTTCTAATCCTAGCAGTTGTTCTAGGTGTAACTTCAAATAGTTTTGCGAAAACTGCTGAAGGATTCACACTTATATTTCCAAGTATTATTACTGGAATAACGATTGTTATGTGCATGTATGCACTTTCGATGGTAATGAAAAATATTCCAATGGGTATTACTTATGCATCCTTTGCGGGTTTAACAATCATTGCAACTGTAGTTGTTGGAATATTTAGATTTGATCAAATGCCTAATCTCTATTCAATAATTGGTTTGGTCTTTATTATAATTGGAGTTTTAATGGTAAACCTTCTGGGAAATAATTAAATGAAACCTTTGTTTGGATATTTGTTTTTAGTTGTTGGTATTTTTGCTGGGATAGCTGCTAATAGTTTTGCAAAAATATCTGAGGGTTTCACAAAGACTTTGCCAATAATTTATATGTATCTACTGATGATGATTTGCTTATTTTGTATTGCAAAAGCTATGCATGCACTTCCAGTTGGGTTCGCTTATTCAACATATAGCGGATTAACAGTAGTGGGTGTTGTGGCATTTGCTATGATTAAATATAATCAAATTCCAAATATTTATGGTCTTGTAGGAATAACGTTAATTATTATTGGTGTTGTGATGGTTAATTACTTGGGAAAATTAAATTAATTAAAATTATCAGGTAATTTATGAGTACCATCATCTGACAAGATGATTTGAAATTCATCTACAACATTAGACAAATCTAATGAAGAATATAAATGAGGAAACATATTTCCATCAGAGGCTTGTTCCCAAATTAAATTATCTAATTTTAATGTTTCAACTTTAAGTAAAACTAAATTCTTTTGTTTTGAATAATGCTTTTCAAGAGTTCCTTTGACCTGATCTTCTCCTGAAAAATGAATAAAACCATCCTTTGCATCTTTAGAAGAGCCCAAATAAGTCTCAGCATCTTTTACTTTTTGCCACTCACCCTTATCAATTATTTTAAAAATATATTTTAAATTCACAACTACCAGGAAGAATTAGGACTATTTAAAAAAGCTATTTCCTCATCAGTAGAACTCTCTTTCAAGAACCTTGTTTCTATGAGGGTATCTATGGAATAATCTAATTGCTTTTGTGTGATCTTGCCAAAATTTCTTAATTTGAACATAGTCCTCATGCTCTCTGAGATATTTATTTAGCAAATAATAAGCCATGTCGTGATCTGTTATTTCTTCACTATGAATAAGAGGTAAAATCATAAAAAATCTTTGGCTTTCATTCATTGCTTCAAGATAGCCGGCATAAACAGCGTCATTTACAATCAATCTTGTTTTGTGATCTTGTGCAAAAGCCTTTTTGTCATCTCTAAACATGTTTCTTGAAAATTGATCAAAAAGAATAACTAACGCAAGGGCACTCGTCGGTTGATCTTGCCAATCATCATACTCATTCTGAGAAGCTAATTCATAGTCTTTTAAAAACTTGCCTCTTATAGTTTTATCAAATGCTTCATCTTTTTTAAATCTTTTTTCAGATGGAGTTTCTTTAAACCAAAAATCTAAAATTTCTTGAGCTTTATTTGGGATCATTTTGAAACTGGTTTCAATAATCTTAAAAATTTATTATGAATAATTTTGTTTGGGGATACTAAAATATTTCCAGCATTAACAGCATCTCTATTGTCCCAAGTAGAAAGATATCCGCCTGCAGCTTTAATAATTGGAATAATTGGGTGAATGTCCCAAATTTTATTTGAACATTGAATTACAACATCCACTCTTCCCTCTGCTAAATGTGAATAGCTTAGAGCGTCACTACATGGAAATTGCATTAATTTTAAAATTTGTGGAATTTTTTTTTGCTTATCTAGCGAAAGCGAACCATGAAATGCTGCTGAAACTTTTACATTCTGAAATGTGGCTTTATTATTTACTGACAACTTTTTTCTTTTTCCATTATCAACTACATAAGCAGTTTTTTCGGAGTAGTTTAAATAATATTTTTTAAGAACTGGAAAATTAGCTAAACCTAAAATAGGATTTCCTTTATAATTTAATGAAATAAGGTTACTCCAAGTTGGATTACCAATAACAAATGATCTAGTGCCATCGATAGGATCGATAACCCAAGTAAAATCACTTTTTGATTTTTTATGACCAAATTCCTCACCAACTATTTGATGGTCAGGAAACTTATTTTTAATTTTAGATCTTATAAATTTTTCAAACGCTTTGTCAGATGTTGTTACTGGATCGTATCCTTTGTCTTTTAGTTTATTTGATACTTTAAATGTTCTATTTAATTTTAAATAATAAAAACCAGTTAAATCTTTTGCTAACTTATTTAAAAAATTAGCATAAATTGGATAGTTTTTTGAATTAAATTGTTCCACATCAATCTCTTACTATTTTATTAATGCTGAATAAAGTTAAAATTTAATTACTAGTCTATTTTTTCAAACAATTATTAACTAGTATTGCCATCAAAATCCAAACAACAAAAGCTTCTCCATGTGTGAACACGTAGTCAGCCCCAGCAGCACCTGCTATAATATTAATTGCATAGATAATTATAGTTGATGCAACAAGACTAATTAATAAATCTTTTAATGCGCATAAGTATTTCATGAATCAACTGTATACATATTAAATTATCATGTAAACTTCATTATATGAATAATGTTGGCTTTATTGGTGTGGGTTACATGGGCTATGGAATAGCCAAAAATATTTTAACTAAAAAAAACAACTTATTTGTAATTGCTAACAAAAATAGAAAACCAATTGAAAAAATTGTTAGCAAAGGTGCTAAAGAAGTAAAAACTTTAGAGGACTTTAGAGAAAAACAGTTAGATGTATTAGTTAAGTGTGTAACTAACACGCCTATAGCAAAAGAAATTGCTAACAAACTCAGCAAAAATTTAGATAAAAAAACTTTAATAATTGATATTACAACTCATAATAAAACAGGATCAATAGAGACAGAAAAAATCTATCGATCTAACAACATTAATTATGTTGAGTGTCCTGTAATGGGAGGTCCTGCTCAGGCAGAAGAAGGCATCTTAGGTGGTATTGTTGGAGCTACAGATAACAATTTTAAATTAGCAGAACCTTATTTAAAGTTATTTTGTAAAAATTATTTTCATTTTGGTTCAGTTGGAATGGGTGCAAAATCAAAGTTATTAAACAATTTTTTAACACTTGGAAATGCTGCATTAATAAATCATATGGCTAAGGCAGCAAAGGAATTTAATCTTGATTTACAAAAATTCTTTGATGTGGCAAAACTTGGTTCTGGTAATTCAGCCGCGCTTAATAGAATTTTTGACGCTTTACTTAAAAATGATTTAACTGGATTTAAATTTACAGCAATTAATTCAGTAAAAGATTTAAGCTACATTCAAGACTTGTTAAAAGATTTTCCTGAAGCTGAAAAAATTGCAGAAGATAATAAAAATTATTTTCAAAAAGCTGTTGATGATGGTTATGGGGAAAATTTTATTAGTGAATTGATTGGTAAAAAGTAATTTGAAGAAGATTAAATAAAATTATCGAGATTCTACTAAAGCCATAGGTTGTATTCAAGGAGTATATTTGCATAAAAATCAAATAAATAAATTGAAATAAATTTTATAATAACTATCTTTATATTGAAGGAGGTTATTATGTTAAAACTTACACCACCTGATACATAAGTGAAAAAACAATCCATAAAAACAACAAATAAAATCCAATCGGATTTAAAAGCCAAAGAGGCTATATAAGGGAGCTCTTTAGGACTTATCTTAAAGAGCGAACCCTTATAAACATTTAACCTTATTTATAAACTATTTTAAACATTGCCTCATTTCTTCTATTCATCGGAAGTGTAAAAGGACTATCGTAAGTAGCTCTTATGGGCGAGCTTGAAGTGGTAATATTATTTTTTTCTAATTCTTTTAAAAGAAAATCTTTATATTTAATAAAGTTTTTATCACTAGCTTTTCCAGAATATCTAATGACAGCATAATAGCCCCCTTCAATATTTACAATACTTACATTTTCTTTTGTTGGTTTGGGTACATTTTTAGAATTAAATTTAGAAGGTAGATAAAATTGCATACTCATGTTACCGTTTTTTTCAAATTGTGTAACGGGTGTGGTCATCTTTATCTTCTCATTATCTTCATTTCTTCCAGATATATAATTGAACAGTTTTCTAAAATTATTCTCTGATCCAGAATCTATAGTTTCAACTGCCAAACGATCAGAATATTTTCTAATTTCATAAATTTCATTTTTTTGAATAACTTTATAATTAGGTTCATCATAAGCCATTAACAAAGAATAAGGTAAAAAGACCAAAGTACAAAATATAAGAGTATTTAATTTTAGAAATTTCATAGATTTAGATTACTTTGTACTCAAAGTTTTGGGTGTTTTGATTTATTTGTACTAATTTAGCGCCATTTTTTGTGTGAAAATTAGTTGCCATTTCAGTTAGTGGGGAAAGTGTAACCAATCTATTTAAATGATTTGATTTTTTAATTTTTTTAAATACTTCTTTAACTATTAATTTACCTCCACCTTTTTTCTTAGACCAAACAGTGTAAGCAATAGCAATTTGACCACCGCTTTGATCTCTCATCGTACTTTGCAAAAAAGCATCTGTACTTAATTTTTCTAACTCATCGACACTTTTTGGAATTATATTAGTATAAGCAAAACACATAACAGCATGAATTTCACCATGATACTCTACTCCATATATTTTTCTACCATACCCAGTTCTAAATTCATTATCTAGTTCAGGTCTCACTGGATCATCTTCGGTATTACATTCTTTAAGCTCTACAAGTTTAGCTCCTTTTACCCAACCAAAAAAATTATCAATATTTTGATTTAGTATTTGTTTATTTTTTCTAATTCGCGCTTTAATTCTTGGTTTAAATTTTTTATTTAAAATTTTAATCATAAAAAATTAATATTACTTATTCATTAAATTTCTTTTATTTAATAAATTGTCACATAATTATTAAAATAATCATAGATTAATTTAGAGCTAGAAAATAGGATAAGTACATAAATAATATTATAAAATAATTTTTCATCTAATATTTTAAGAATTCTATATCCAATATATATTCCAACAATTGCTAATGGTACAAGCATCATTGATTGTTTGAAGGTTTGAAAGTTCATCATCGATAAGTGAATATAAAATGGAAGTTTAATTAAGTTAACAAAGGTAAAAAAAATAACTCTTGTTCCAACATAAATTTCTTTTTTTAATCTTAATGGTAATAAATAAATGCTTGTAGGTGTACCGCCTGCATGTACACAAAAACTTGTAAACCCAGCAATAGCTGAACATATTCCACCTTTAAAAGAATTCTTTTTAGACTTTTCTTCTTTATTTTCTTTAAATAAAAAATAATGAACTGTGAAAATGAATCCCATTACACCAAGAATAAATTTTAGTATGTCTTCTGAAAAATATGAAAATGTTAATGATCCTATTAAAATTCCAAATCCAGCAAACGGAATTATTAGTTTTAGAGTACTCAAATCAAATTCTTTTCTAAAACGATATACTGCAATTATGTCTGAAAATATTAAAATTGGTAAAATAATTGCTAATGCTTGACTTAAAGGCATCACTAATGTCATTAAAGGAACTGAAATTAATGATATAGATCCTCCTAAACCAGATTTAGCAATTCCATACAATACAATTGCCGGAACAACTGTAAAAAAAAATAATAAATTTATTTCCATTCTTTTAAAGAATTTAATAATTTGTGACCCAAAGGACTAATTGGATACTGTAGTATAATTTTTCTACCTGTTTTTTCTCTTACAAGTTTAAGTAATTTTTTTGCCAATCCTTGTTTTCTAAATATTGGATTAACAAATATATATTCCACCTCTCCCTTTTCATTAAAACGGACAAACCCTAATGTTGTGTTTTCATTTTTAAAAGTAAAAACTTCGTCAGATTCAACAAGCTCATAATTGGAAATATCAATATTGATCATAAATATTAATAATTAAGTAGTAAAAGAATAATAACAATAGTAACTAAAATTGAACTTACAGCTATATAGTTCAATCTAATATTAGATTTTTTTTCAACATATTTACTAATTTTCTCCCAAAAAAGAACAGCTAAAAGAATTACAATAGCTGGCAATATATATTTGATCATTGTTTAAGAATTGTTATCACTAACATAAACAGAAACTCCTCTTGAGTTTAAATCTACATCAAATTTTTTATGTAATGGTGGAAATGCTCTTTGAGAACAATCTAGACGATCACAAGTTCTGCAAGAAACACCTATTGGAATTTCTGTTGATTTATCATTAATATTTACATTTTCCGTATATACAAAATCTTTTGCATATTTAGCTTCACAACCAAGTCCTATTGATAATATACTTTTTGCTTGTCCAAATCGTCCAATCCCTTTTTCAACAGTTCTTGCAATACAAACATATTTTTCACCATTAGTCATTTTGCTTACAGCAGCTTGAATAACACCTGGTCTAGTTAATGCAGAATAAACATTCCATCTTGGACATGCACCACCATATCTAGGTATATCAATACCTGATAAAGAAAATCTTTTTGAAATATTTCCAGCCATATCTACTCTTAAAAAATGAAATGGAATCCCTGGTAGTTTTGGATCTTGTAAACATGTTACTCTATGTGCAACTTGTTCAAATGATGTGGCAAATGTATTTTGTAATAACTCCAAATCATATTTAAGTTTTTTGCACTCTGTATGAAACAATTTATAGGGCATTAATATTGCTGCGCCACAATAATTTAACAAAGCTACTTTTGTTAATTTTTTTGATTCATCTGATGGAAAGCTAAACGTTGATAAATATTTATCAACTTCTTTACTTGCTCCTTCTTGAGCAATCTGTGCTGCTGCGTGTAATTTTTTTGTCTCTAATGAACTATAGTCACTTAATAAAAGTTCTTTTTTATTCTTATTATAAATTTTTGAAAAAGGTTTATTTTCTTCTGGAATTACATCTAAAACTTTAATTGAGTATGCGGATTTTAAATATTCACATAAAGCAATATATCTCGTTCGATTATTTTTTTGAATTTTTTCAAAAACTTTATTTGCAAACTCTTCTAATTTAGGAAAATAATTTTTATTTTGTTGAAGAAAATCTGAAATAACTTCACCTGGGAATGAATTTTTTCTATTATCAACAATCTTTCCAGATATTTTTTCAATTTTATCAATTAATTCATGATCTTTTTTTTTTAATATATCACCCAATCTTACGATTGCTTTACCAATTTTAGGATTAGTACTAACTAAATCTTTAACTTCAGGTCCTAAAATATCTAAGTCTTCAAATAAACTGTCATCTAAAATTTCAGAAATTGTATTTTGCAAGTTGAGATCTGTCTTTGATGTTAGATCGGATAGTTCAATATTTAATTTTTCACATACATTCAATAGAAGGTCACCATCTATTTTTCTTTTTCCACTTTCAATTAAATTTAAATAACTCGGAGATATGCTTAATTCTTCTGCTAATTTGTTTGCCTGGAGACCTAACTGTCTTCTAAAAGCTTTGATTTTTGGACCAATTTTTAAATCTATTTGACTCATATTTACTATTTGTAAATTTTGTAAATTTATTTTTACAATTATTTTCTATGATTTACAAGCTTTTTTGCGAATTTTGTGGCAATTGTAAATCTTGTAAATTATAAGATTTATATGAATAAAAAATTAAATAATAATGAAAATGAAGCTCAAATCATAAAAAAAGAAGATTTTGATCAACATAACAGTAGAGGTATCTACATGAGAGATGATCATTGTGATTGGGGTTCTAGTGGAATGAGTGATCTTATTAAGTCTTTAGACGATAATAACTAATCCATTTTTACTAATTCAATTTTCTTTAATAACTAAACATCATAGGACTATTAATAATGAGTGCAGAAAATATCTCATACGACCTTAAAAGATTTGCTGGAATTAAACGTGATTACTCAGAAGAAGAAGTGGAAAGATTAAGAGGGTCAATTAAAATTGAATATTCTTTATGTAAAAATCAGTCTAAAAAACTATGGAATTTATTAAACACAGAAGCTTACGTAAATACACTTGGATCATTATCTGGTAATCAAGCAGTTCAACATGCTAAAGCAGGTTTAAAAGCAATTTATCTTAGCGGTTGGCAAGTCGCTGCTGATGCAAATACCGCAGGTGAAATGTATCCTGATCAATCTTTGTATCCTTATGATAGTGCACCAAAATTAGTTGAAACAATGAATAACTCATTAACTAGAGCTGATCAAATTCAACATATGGAACTGCAAGATGGTGATATGAAAAAAGAAAACGCCATTGATTATATGCTACCTATCATTGCTGATGGTGAAGCAGGATTTGGTGGACCATTAAATGTATTTGAATTAACTAAAAAATTTATAAGAGCTGGTGCAGCGGGTGTTCACTTTGAAGATCAATTAGCTAGTGAAAAAAAATGTGGCCACATGGGTGGCAAAGTTTTAGTTCCTACTGGAACAATGGTCAAAAATTTAAAATCAGCTAGACTAGCTGCTGATATTGCGAAAGTTCCACTAATTATTTTAGCAAGAACAGATGCAAATGCTGCAAAATTAATTACTAATGATTTTGATGAAAATGATAAACCATTTTTGACTGGAGAAAGATCACCTGAGGGCTTCTTTTATGTAAAAGATGGAATTGAACAAGCAATATCTAGAGGTCTTGCTTACGCACCATATGCTGACTTAATTTGGTGTGAAACAGCAACTCCAAACCTTGCAGAAGCAAAAAAATTTGCTGATGCAATTCATGAAAAATATCCTGGTAAATTATTAGCATATAACTGCTCACCATCATTTAATTGGAAAAAGCATTTAAGTGATGATGAAATAGCATCATTCCAACAAGAGATTGCTAAAATGGGTTATAAATTTCAATTTATCACATTAGCTGGATTCCATACTCAAAACATAGCTATATTTGAGCTAGCAGAAAAATACAAAGCAGAAGGTATGACTGCTTATTCTAGAATACAACAACAAGAATTTTCTAGAGAAAAAGATGGCTATACAAGTGTGAAGCACCAAAGAGAAGTTGGAACTTCATATTTTGATGCAGTATCAAACACTATTAGTAGTGGAAAGAGTTCAACAACTGCAATGGCAGGTTCAACTGAATCTGAACAATTTTAAACAAAAATAGATTCCCTCTAGTTTTTTTAATAGCCCTTAACTGGGCTATTTTTTCTTTAAAAAACTAGAAATAGGATGTTAATTATCAAAAATGAGTAATAAAAATTTTGGTTTTGGTACACAAATTAGAAAATCTCCTTACTTTGACTCCACTGTCAAATGGGGTGCTACAGGATTTTCGGTTTATAATCATATGTATATTCCAAGGGATTTTGGTAGTCCTGAGCAAAATTTCTGGAACTTAATTGAAAAAGCTATTCTTTGTGATGTAGCTGTTGAAAGACAGGTTGAGATTACTGGTCCAGATGCATACAAGTTTACACAATTATTGACGCCTAGAAATTTATCAAAACTTGCTATTGGTCAATGCAAATATGTTTTAATTACAAATAATGAAGGTGGTATTTTAAATGATCCAGTTTTACTAAGATTAGATGAAAATCATTTTTGGTTATCATTAGCTGACAGCGATGTTTTGTTATGGGCGCAAGGTGTAGCTGTTAACTCAGGTTTAAATGTGCAAATTAAAGAACCAGATGTTTCTCCATTGCAATTACAAGGTCCTACTTCTGGTGAAATAATGGTTAAACTTTTTGGAGAAGATATAAAAGGTTTAAAATATTATTGGCTAAGAGAATATAATTTGGATGGTATTCCTTTAATTGTCTCAAGAACGGGGTGGTCAAGTGAACTTGGTTATGAAATATATTTAAGAGATGGTTCTAAAGGAAATGAACTATATGAAAAAATAATGTTAGCTGGAAAAGAACATGGTTTACAGCCAGGGCACACTTCATCAATTAGAAGAATTGAGGGTGGAATGCTATCATATCATGCTGATGCTGACATTAGTACTAATCCATTTGAATTGGGGTTGGATCGTCTTGTAAGTTTAGATAGTAATATAAACTTTGTAGGTAAAAAAGCTTTACAAAAAATTAAACAAAAAGGTGTAACAAGAAAACAAGTTGGTATCGAAATTGATTGTGAACCTTTAAAAGGGCCAAATACTACCTTCTGGAAACTTTCAAAAGATAATATGGAAATTGGTAAAATTACATCTGCAGTTTATTCGCCAAGACTAAAAAAAAATATAGCTCTTGCCATGGTTTTAGTTGAACAATCTGAATTAGGAAACAAATTTGAAGTAATTACTAATGAAGGTAATTTTAATTGTGCTGTAGTTGAAAAACCTTTTTATGATCCTAAAAAAAAGATAGCTAGTTGTTAAGATTTAATATTATAACCTTTTTTTAATAATACAGCCACTATCCCTATACAGGCAAATAAAAAAATTACCATTGAGCTAATACTAATCCAAATATTAAAGTCAGATACTCCATAAAAAGCAAACCTTAAACCATTAATTAAATAAACTACTGGATTAAAGTATGTAATCGTTTGCCAAAATGGTGGCAACATATCTAGTGAATATAGACTTCCACCTAAAAATACCATTGGTGTAATAATTAATGTAGGGATGATAGACATTTGTTCAAAATTAGAACTCATTAATCCTATTAAAAAACCAAACAATGCAAAAGTAAATGCAACAAGCATAAGTAAAAAAACCACTAAAAGTGGATATTTTACATCAACTTCAACAAAAAAATTTGCAGTAATAAAAATGACTACTCCAACAACCAGTGTCTTAGTGGCACCTGCTCCAACAAAAGCTAACACTATTTCTAATGTTGAAATTGGTGCAGCCAATATTTCATAAATAGTTCCATTAAATTTGGGAAAAAAAATTCCAAAAGAAGTATTAGTTATTGATTGAGTTAAAAGTGTTAACATTAGTAAACCAGGGACAATGTATGAGCCATAACTGATACCATCAATTTTTTCAACATAACCACCAATAACCGATCCAAATACAATAAAATAAAGAGAAGTAGATAGAACTGGCGAAAGTAAGGATTGCATTAAAGTTCTTTTAAATCTGTCCATTTCATGAAGATAAATTGCTTTAAATGCGGAGTAATTAAATTTCATTATTTTCCTTTACTAAGCTAACAAATATTTTTTCCAAAGTATTTTGTTCAGTTTTTAAATCTTTTAATTTTAAACCAGCATCTTTTAAATCTTGTAACAAATTAGTAATGCCCGTTTGTTCAGCTTGAACATTGTAAGTATAGTCAATTGACATTTTGCTTTTTCCTAAAGCTAGTTTATATTTTTCTAAACTATCTGGAATTTTAGAAATTTGATCTTGAAGTTCTACTGTTAATTTTTTATGCCCCATCTTTTTTAATAATTCTTTAGTTTCTTCAACAACTATTATTTCACCTTGATTGATAACTCCTACTCTATCCGCTATAGCTTCGGCTTCTTCAATATAGTGGGTAGTTAATATGATTGTTACACCTGTTTTTCTTAATTCTTCAACAATTTTCCACATATCCTGCCTCAACTCCACATCAACTCCTGCAGTTGGCTCATCTAAAAATAAAATTGATGGTTCGTGGGATAAAGCTTTTGCGATTAAAACTCTACGCTTCATTCCTCCTGATAATTGTCTTAATCTTTGATCTTTTTTATCCCAAAGACTTAATTGTCTTAAAATTTTTTCAATATGATTTGGATCAGGCTTTTTTCCATATAAGCCTCTTGAATATGAAACATTATTAAAAACAGTTTCAAATTGTTCTAAAGTTAATTCTTGTGGAACTAAACCAATTCTAGATCTTGTTTCTCTATAATCGCTAATAATATCAAATTCGTCAACAGTGACTTTCCCAGAAGATGGTTTTACAATACCACAAATTATACTAATTAATGTTGTTTTACCGGCCCCATTAGGCCCAAGCATTGCAAAAATTTCACCTTTTTTAATATTTAAATTAACACTTTTAAGAGCATTAAATCCATTTGCATAAACTTTTGAAAGATTATCAATGATTATTTGGTTTTCTGACATGAGATGTAACAATTATATAGAGGTTATCTATTGAATTTCAATAATAATAAAAGAAGTAATCTAAAGAGACCATTTTAAAATGGTCTCTAT
Organism: Candidatus Pelagibacter bacterium nBUS_25; assembly: GCF_051200975.1. Lineage (NCBI taxonomy): Bacteria > Pseudomonadati > Pseudomonadota > Alphaproteobacteria > Candidatus Pelagibacterales > Candidatus Pelagibacteraceae > Candidatus Pelagibacter > Candidatus Pelagibacter bacterium nBUS_25. Next base: position 804,767 of record NZ_CP172846.1, read on the forward strand.
ATGATTTTTAATTAACGTTTTTTTATCTCTAGAATTATGGCTGGAAGAAATGTCGCTACCATAAAAGACAAAAACAATAGAGACTGTAAAACAAATGGAGAAAACATTTCCTTAGACATTAATAATCCCACAAGTAAACTTTTTGAAAAATCTGGGAATGGAAATAATAAAGAACCACCAATTAAACCAATGACTATTGCAAAATAGGCAGTTTTTTCATTTAAACGTTTATTGTAAAAACTGAAAAAAACGGTGTACACAAATGCACAACATAATAAATCAGCTAATAAAAATAAATACAAAATATCAAAACCCTTTGAAGCAATAAAAAATGAAACTAGAGATATAATTATAATAAAATATCTTGAAAGTTTTAAATAATCAGTTTTATTATTAAGATTAAATGTTGCTTTACCATCAACCACTAAAAGACTTGAAATTGCATTAACTAAAGTATCTACAGTTGAAATTGTAAGGGCTAGTCCAAGTATTATTATTAACAAAGATAAGGTTTGAGTTTGCTCTTTTAATAATAATGTAAAAAATCCTAAATCAGGTCTTTGACTTGGATCCACTGAAAAGGACACCATTCCAGTAAATCCCATAAAAAAAACTATAGGTATAATTATAAAAAAAGAAATTAATAAACTCTTTTTAAGAGTTTGATAATCTTTTGCAGCATAAACACGTTGCCAATTTCCTTGGTGAAATAAATTAGTTGCAGCTACTGCAATAAAAAAAGTTAATCCTGCTGTATAACTTGGGACATAAGAACTGCTAAGTAATTGAGGATTTTTTTGTTTTATAAATTCTAATGAATAACTGTTACCTGTATAGGATAAGATATAAGAAATTGAGATTAGCAACAAAAAAGTAATTACAATCATTTGAATGTTATCCGTAAATATTGATGCTCTTAAACCACCATACAAAGTGTAAGTAAGTGTCGCCATAAGTACAATTAATGCTGTAATCCATAGCTCAGTTCCTGATATATAATTTATCAGTACTGCAACAGCGGTAACTTCTGCACATAAGAATATAAACATATAAAATATAGTAATTAATAAAATTAGTTTAAATAAACTTTTTCCAAATTTTCTTCTCATAAATTCAATTAATGATGATCCTTTTGGAAACTCAGTTCTAATTTTTTTTCCTAAATAAATTAAAACAATCATTGGAAAAGCTGTACCGAGTGCATAACCAATAACAGCTCCTAGTCCACCCCACGTAGCAGCGGCTGCAGGACCAAATAAAATCCATGCTCCTAATGCAGAAGCAATTAGACTTGTCGTTAATGAAAACAAACCAATATTTCTATTTGCTGTGAGATAATTATTGATCCCTTTAAATTTTTTAGAATGATAAAGACCTAGTACTGTAAATAATAGGCTTATAACTATAACTAATGATAACGATGTTGATTGACTTATAAGATATGTTTTATCCATTGTTCTCCCTTTCTGAATTACCGGACAGGTTCTTAGGGTTTATTCTCAGTCTGTTAAGACACCCCTTTTAAAATTAATATTATATTTTAGTAATTATTGATAGTTTTTTTTAGAAAAAATGTTTCTCAATCAAATAATACAAAGTAAAAATGATTAATGATGAACAAATAATGATAAAAACTCTCTCTTGATTGCTCATTACTGTTGGCTTTTGTGATTCATTATCTCAATCATGCATTGAGTAGCATATTCTCGCCATTCAGATGAGCTTTTTGTTTTAAGATTATCTAAATGATCACGATTACTTTTGATATCATTTTGATGTTTAAGTTTATCAGCACCATTAAGATTTTCTTCCATACTTGATAGATTTGTTTCCATCGCTTTTATCCATTCATTACCAAGTTCAACACATTTCTTGTCATCTTTTTCATCACATATTTGTTTGAAAAAATTAAATATCACATCATCTGTTTTAATAGCGGTGTTCATTTTACTTATTACAAATACCAATTGAACCTGGACCGCAAGTTTCACCACCTGTCCATGTTGCACCAATCAAATTAGCGCCATCAAAGTTAGTATTGGTAATATTAGATGAAGTAAAATTAGCTTCCATTAAATTTGCATTTTGAAAATTTGCTTCAATTAAAGTTGCCCCCATAAAATCAACTCTTGTCAAATTGGAGCCGGCAAAATTAGTTTTTTCAAAATTTGCTCCAATAGAAATTGTTTCATAAAGATTTGCTCTAACGAAGGTAGACTCAGGAAAAGTTCCAAACGATAAATTCGAATTCATCATTATACTTTTATCAAAATTGACCTGAATAAAACTTGCAAAAGATAAATTTGAATTTGGAAGATAGCTTCCTTGTAAATCTTGTGCATCTGAAAATCTACAGTTTGAATAATCAACTCCGTCTGTCAAAGGATCGCCACACGCTGCATTACTATTTGTAAAAAAAAGTAAGCTTATTATGATTAAAAGAACTTTTTTCATAATTAATGTTAGCAAATTAAGATTAATTACACAAATATAAGAAAGTTAATTTTTATTATTGTTTTTTTTCCCAATTAAATCTTGGAAACGTCTCAAAAGCTCGAATAATGCTTTGTGACCAACTATCAGTAATTGAAGAATACTCAGGATCATTAATTTCAAACTTATTTTGATATATAGGTTGAATTAACCCTTTTTTATAAACAACAAAATCAATTGGAGGACCAACTCTCAAATCACTTTTAATAGTTGAGTCCATTGAAATTAGCGCACAACGAGCAGCATCACCAAGTGTAATATCAGGTTTTAAAACTCTATCCAAAATTGGTTTTCCATAATTAATTTCACCAATAATGAGATAAGGCCTGGCTTCAGACGGTCTAATATAGTTACCTTGAGGGTATACAAGATAAATTTCTGATTTTTGATTTTTAATCTGACCACCAACGATATAGGATGATCCTAATTGTAAAACCTCTTCATTAATTCCTTGGGGTGACGAATGTTTTACTGTTAAGGATCCAATATAATTTGCAACTTCCTCTAATGTTTCACATGTATTTAAGCTTGTATCAGGATTACTAACTTCCAAATCTTTTTTAATAGAGCCAAAAACTGCTTGTGATGTTGCTAAATTTCCTGAAGTAACAATTACTAAATTTCTATCACCTACTGCATAATTTAACATTTTGGTGTATACGTTGATGTTATCAAGTCCAGCATTCGTTCTTGAGTTTGAAGCAAAGACCATCCCTTCATTAACATTTATTCCTATACAATAAGTCATTTTGAATTACTTATTATATGAATTTGTCATTAAAAAGAACATTTTAATATTTAATTGTATTTTATTTTCATGTTTTTTTAATCTTTTTATGATTTAATTGCAAATGCCTAAAATTTCATGGGATAATTACAAAGCTAATAATGTTTTTGATGAATATTTAACATCAAAAAATAAATTAAGACCAGAAACCAAAAATATCTCAAATTTTATTGCCAAATATTCAAAACAGAAACTTTTAACAACAATTAAAAGTTCAGAAAACGCAATTAGTCAAAGAGGTATCACATTTAGAGTTTACTCAGAAAATAAGCCAGCCGATCATTACTGGCCACTTGATATTATTCCAAGAATTATTACAAAAAAAAATTGGTCTAAAGTTTCTAAAGGACTTATTCAAAGGGTAAAAGCTCTTAACTTGTTTATTCATGATGTCTATAACGAACAAAGAATTTTTAAAGAAAAAATCATCCCAAAAAAAGTGGTGTTTGACTCTGGAAATTTTAGAAAAGAATGTGTTGGGGTAAAACCACCTTTTAAAGTTTGGGCTAATATTTGTGGATCAGATCTTATAAGAGATATTGATGGTAATTTTTTAGTTCTAGAAGATAATTTAAGAGTTCCTTCTGGTGTTTCTTATATGCTTGAAAATAGAATGGTGATGAAAAGTGTTTTTCCTGAAATTTTTGCAAAACATAAAATAAGCCCTGTTGATGAATATTGTTCAAAACTTTATTCTTGTATGCGCTCTCTTTCAAAAAATAAAAATGATCCAAAATTAGCTATTCTTACACCAGGCATTTATAACTCAGCATATTTTGAACATGCATACCTTGCTCAACAAATGGGGGTCGAACTTGTTGAAGGGTCAGATCTGTTTGTTGAAAAAGATAAAGTATTTATGAAAACAGTCGGAGGCAAAGAACAATTACATTCACTTTACAGAAGAATTGATGATTTATTTTTAGATCCGAAAGTATTTGATAAAAAATCTATGATTGGTGTGCCTGGTATTTTTAAAGCTTGGAAAAAAGGTAATATTAGCATTCTTAATGCTCCAGGCTCGGGTGTTGCTGATGATAAGGCTGTTTATAGCTATGTTCCTAAAATGATTAAGTTTTATTTAAATGAAGAGCCACTAATAGAACAAGTAGAAACATTTTTATGTCATAATAAAAAACATAGAGATTATGTGATTGAAAATATTTCAAAACTAGTAGTAAAACCAGCAAATGAATCTGGTGGTTATGGAATTTTAATGGGTCCTAAAGCGTCAAAAAAAGAATTAAGTGAATATATTAAGAAAATTAAAAAGAACCCAAGAAATTATGTGGCTCAACCTCTTATAAATTTATCTACATCACCAACTTTAATTAACAACCAACTTGATCCAAGGCATATTGATTTAAGACCTTTTATCTTATCAGGATCAAATCATTACGTAACTCAAGGTGGTTTAACTAGAGTTGCTCTAAAAAAAGGAAGTATGATTGTAAATTCATCTCAAGGAGGTGGAAGTAAAGATACATGGATTATAGATAGTTAAATATGTTAAGTAGAAGAGCTAAATTAATTTTTTGGATGTCTCGTTATTTAGAGAGGTCAAATTTTACATCAAGATTACTTATTACAACTTGCGAGCTACAGCTTGATTTATCGCTCGAAAATGAAATTTCCTGGAAACCATTATTAACAGCAATGAGTCTTAATAAAGACTATTTAAAATTAAATAAGAAATATTCTGAAAAAAAAATAATTGAATTTTTTATTTCAAATAAAGAAAATAATTCATCAATTATTAATTCACTTAATTATTCTAAAGAAAATTCCTTAATTGTTAGAGATATTTTACCCGAACAATCGATTTTAAAGTTGAATGAACTACTTATCAAATTTAACAAAACTATTAACAGAAAAAACTCTAATAAAAAAAATCTAAAATTATTAAGTAACATAATTCAAGGATCACAAAATTTTATGTATTCAACAGACTTAGAAATGCAAAGAAATATTGATTATCAGTTTCTAGGATTAGGTCGTTTTATAGAAAGAACAGACATGTTAATTCGAATACTCCAATCACAAACATTAAGATCTAAACAACATAAAAAAGGATATGAGTATTTAACTTTAGAGTGGATTAATATCTTAAAATCAATTTCGGCATTTCAAGCTTATAGACAACATTCTAAAAAAGATATTTCTATATTAGATATTATTGAGTTTTTTTTAAAAACAAAAATTTTTCCAAGATCTATAAATTGGAATTTAAATCAAATTGAAAGAGCTATTTTTAGAATATCAAAAAAAAATGATCTGAAAAAAAATATAAAAGAAATTCAAAGAGATGTGAATAATTTTAAAATTAAATCAGATGATTTAGATAATTTTTTATTATTTTTAGAAAAAATACAAAAAAAAATTGTTAATCTAGATAATTTAGTTCAAAAAAAATATTTTTCTTAAAATAGAAAAACTAAGAGTTTAATTTTTCAATTTGTAATTCTGCATCTTTAATAGATTTGTCATAATCAAGAGCCATTTGGTCAGCACTAACCACATCAACCTTTTCAATTCCAAAAAAATTTAATATAAACTTTAACCAAGGTGTTAAGAAATCTTCTTTACTATTTAGCTTTGTTCCTCCTGATGTAATAACTAAATAAGCACGTTTATTTTTCAACAAACCCTCTCTTCTTCCATCAGGTTTAAATCTAAAAGTTTCACCAACTCTGGCAGCTAAATCAGACCAAGCTTTTAAAGTAGCAGGAGGACCATAATTATAAATTGGGGCTGAAATTATTATTATATCACTCTCTTTTAATTCACTAACCAACTTATCAGATAGTTTAAACATTTTTTTATGTTCTTCAGTTTGATCTTTTTCATCAATTTTCATTCCTGACTCTGTCAAACCACTGACAAAAAGCATCTCGTCATCTAAATCACGATAAATAACCTCATCACCAGGTTTTTTAATTTTATCCAACACTTTTTTTGCTAATGCTCTTGAAGAAGAACCCTTTTTCCTTGCACTGGAATCAATTTGATAGATTTTCATTAAATAATCTTAACCGAAATTTTGCATAAAAGGAAAAATTTTAATTATATAGAAACCAACAGCTTGCAATTGATTTGTTAAAATTAATATTCCTGTAATTAAAAGAATAATTCCACCAATTTTAGATATTAAATTTATGTTTTTCTTAAAATTTTTTGAAAATAATAGAAATTTTTGAATTAAATAACCTGATAAAACAAAAGGTATTGCAAGACCGATGGAGTAGAAGCTTAATAAAATAATAGCTTTCGACAAAGTTTCTTCAATAGAAGCTAAAGCTAATATTGATCCTAGAATTGGTCCAATACATGGTGTCCATCCAAAACCAAAAGCTAATCCTATTGTATAAGGAAATAAAATATTTTGTGATTTTTTTGCCTCAAATCTTTTCTCTAAATTCAGATATTCAATGTTAATTAGCCCAATCAATTGTAAAGAAAAAATTATTATTACAATTCCTGCAATTATTCTTAAAGTTTCAGAATTTTGCAAAAGTGTTTGACCTAAAAAAGATGCTGATGCTCCTAAAATGATAAATACGGTTGAAAAACCAAAACAAAATAAAATTAAAGGTAGTATATTTATTTTTTTTGATTTTAAAATTTCCTGTAATGACTGACCAGAGATAAAAGAAACATACCCAGGTATCAAAGGTAAAACACAAGGAGATAAAAAACTAATAAGTCCAGCTCCAAAAGCTATTAACAATTCAATCATTTATCCTGTATTTTTCATGGCCGCAGATATTCCAGCTATAGATGTCATTAACGCATCATCTAGAAATTTTTTATCTAATTTTTTATATTTTTTATTATTAAGTTTATTCATAACATTAGCCTGCAATATATTTAACATTTCTGTATAATTATTTCTTATAAATAATGCTTTTCTAAATTCTTTTCTCTCTTTAATTACTTCTTTTGGGGTAATTTTATTGTGTAATTCAACTAATGCTTTGAATTGAAATCTCAATTTTTTACCAATTCTTCTTAATGCTTTGTCTGCTAAATTATTTTCATAAATAATTGAAATCTCTGGGTCTACTTTTGAAATAACCATATCTAATATATCCATTGTTGAGATAAAATAGGGCCAGTTTTTTTCCATATCAGTTAATGTTTTGGAATATTTTTTAATTGATCCATATCTTAGTGCTTCAGTGGTTCCTAACCAAGCAGGTAACATTAATCGAATTTGAGTCCATGCAAAAACCCACGGGATAGCTCTTAGACCTTGAATATTATCAATATTTTTTCTTTTGGTAGGTCTTGATCCAATTGCAAGCTTACCAAGTGATTTGTGTGGAGTAACAGTTTTAAAATATCTAATAAAATCCTCACTTTGATTAAGGTTTTTTCTGTAAGCTGATGTTGAAATTTCTGACATTTTTTCAATTAGATTTCTCCAATTTTTTTTAGATTTTGGTGGAGGGTTTAATGAAGCATCCATTACAGCTCCTATATAACTACAAAGGTTATATTCTGCTAATGGCTTGTATCCGTACTTTTGTTGAATAACCTCTCCTTGATCAGTAATTCTAATTTTTCCATTAACAGTATTTGACGGTTGAGATTTTAGCGTTGCTTGAATGGGGCCACCACCTCTGCCTGCAGAACCGCCTCTACCATGAAAAAATACTAAGTCGATCTTGTATTTTTTTGCAAGGTTTCTAAGTTCTTCTTGAAGCTTATATTGATGCCAACTTGCAGATAATTTTCCTGCATCTTTACTAGAGTCTGAATAACCAATCATTACCTCTTGTTGGTTTTTAATAAGTTTTCGATACCATGGTAATTTAAAAAGGTTTTCCATTACACTTTTAGCATTTTTTAAATCATCCAAAGTTTCAAAAAGAGGTACAACTCTTAATAGTTCATTAGCTTGGGTTTGTTTTTGTAAAAAATAAACCGCTAAAATATCTGATGCCTTTGAAGTCATTGATATCACATAAGCACCGAGACATTGAGAAGGTTCATTTGATATTTGTTTAAAAGTATCCCAAACTTCTTTGTTTTCTTTATTTCTAATATTTAATTTTTTCAAAAAATATTTTTTTTGTTTAATTAAAGAATTAAGATAATTAATTTTTTTATCTTCACTAAAATCAGAAAAATTAATCTTAAATTTATTTTTTAATATTTCATTTAACAATTGGTCATGCCTAGATGACTCCTGTCTAATATCAAGTCTAGCTAAATTAATACCAAAGCATCTCACTCTTCTTATTAAATCTAACAAGTCAGAATTAGCTATATACTGTGAATTATTTGAATTTAATGACTCTCTTATATCTCTGAGTGGTTTTAAAATTTCGTTTTTATCTTTTAATAATTTACTTTCATCAAGTCGTTCATTTTTGTTTAAATGATTTTCAATTGCTTGATAAGTAGTCCTAATTTTATCTCTGATTGGTCTTAAATAAACCCTATAAGGTTCGAAAGTTTTGCCTGTTACTTTTCTAATTTTAGAAGAGCATTCTTTCATGGATAAATCTTGTATTAATTTAGTTAATTCTTTTTCATATAATTTTGCTGCTTGCCATCTAGAAAAAAGGATTGCTTTTTTTGTTACTTTAGCCGTGACATTTGGATTTCCATCTCTATCTCCCCCCATCCATGAACCAAATTGAATGGGATTAAAACCTCTTGGCAAATCTTTTTTTAAATTTTTTCTAAAGATATCATTTAGTCTTTTATAAACTTTAGGAATTGTGTCCCATAAGCTATCTTCTATAACAGCTAACCCCCATTTTGCTTCATCTAATGGAGATGGCTTTGATCTTTTGAGCTCATCTGTTTTCCATATTATTGTGATTTGGGTATAGATTTGTCTGTCTATCTCTATAATTTTTGTGGGATATCTTTTATATAAATGTCTTTGCTCCATTAAATCGATTAAATTTGCATATTTTTGAATCAATGTTCTTCTTTTAACTTCGGTTGGATGGGCAGTGAGAACAATGCCAATATTCAAATTTTTGGCTTGTTCATATACCTCATTATTAGAAATTTTTTTATTTTTAAAAAGCCCTTCAATTATGTCTTCAATAAATAAATTTTGATTTTTATTTTTAAAATAAGGATTGTTGTACTCATTAAGTTTTCTAGATGCATCAAGGGACTCAGCCAGATTCATTAAATTTAATATGTGTAAAAACGCTCTTGTAATTTTAAATGTTTGTTCAGGTGAAAATTTTTTAATTTTATTTGAAATCTTTAAAAAAACTTTATTCTTTTGTTTGTCCAATAACGTGTCTTTAGATAACAATCTAAGACTTTCTATTATTTTAAAAAATATTTCTCCTTCTTGATCCTTGATTACCTTACCAAGAATTGTACCTAAAAATCTAATATCCTCTCTTAAAAGTTTAGTTGGAATTCGTTCGTAATAAAGATCTCTTTTTTTCATTACTGAATATAAATTTTTTTTGTAAAATTCCTTTCATGTTAGTTTTTACACTAAAAAGGAATCCTGAGTATCTATATTTTAGCAAATCTGCTTTGCTCATACCTTTTGTGGCTGTAGTGATAAAAATTTCACTATTATTATGTCCTCCAAATGCACAATTTGTAATATTTTTTGCAGGCAAATTTATTTTATGTATTAATTTAGCATTTTTGTTAAATACCGAGACACAAGCACCATGAAAATGTGCAACCCAGAGATTTTTATATTTATCCAATGTCATGCCATCTGGAGAACCATCTTTTATTAAAAATCTCTTGAATATTTTTTTTCTAATAATGTTGTTCTTTTTATCAATTTTTATTTTATAGATTATTTTTTTTGAGCTATCAGTGTGGTAAAAATTATATTCATCAATAAATGCAGGCCCATTTGTAATTCTATAATTCTTATCCACTTTTATTAAATTCAAATTTTTATCTAATTTATAAAGTGAGCCTTTTTCAATTTTTCTTTCAAGATTGTCCATAGTACCAAACCATAAATTTCCTTTTGGATCAGTTTTACCATCATTAATTCTATTTAATTTTATATCTTTTTCTATTAAAATACTTTTAATAATTTTTTTGGTTTCAATATTTTGGATTCTTAATTCTCCCTGAAGACCTAAAATAAAAATATTACCTTTAACATGGGCCAAAAAACCAATTTCTTTATTAACTTTATATTTTTTCTTTTTGTTATTTTTTATATTTAAAGAAAAAAAAATTTTCTTTTTAATATCTACAAAATAAATTGAGTTGTGCTCTTTAACCCATAAGGTTCCTTCACCCAATTTACATCTTAACTTCCAAAGTACTTCAGGTACTGAAGTTTTAATTTTATTCATTAATTTCAAATTCTTTAATAAAGTCATTATTTGGTGTTACGCCAATACCAGCATTGTCTGTAACGGCAGCCAATCCATCATTTTGTTTTACTTGATCTAATATTGAAAAATCCTCAGTTGGTAAATCTGTAATAAAAATATTCTTTTCTGTAGTATCAAACTCCAGCATTGCTTTTGATGGAAATAATCCTCCTGGCATATCAGGTTGGGCTGTTAATAAATGCAAATTAACTGCAATACTTACTGCTGATCCCCATACATGATTTATAACAGGAATAAAATTAGCTTGTGCTAGCGCTGATATTTTTAAATATTCTGTGATTCCACCTAAACCACAAACCTCTGGCTGAGCTATATCTATGCATTTGTTTTTTATTAATTCATTCCAACCATATTTTGTAAATTCTGCTTCTCCTCCAGCAATATTAGTATTTATTTTATGTTTTAATTCTTTATATCCCTCATAATCTTCAGGAGCTACAGGCTCCTCAAACCAAAATATATCAAGTTCATCCAACCCTCTTCCAACATATAATGCATCGTTTAAATTATAGGCATGATTGGCATCAACCATTAACTTTAAATCTATACCAATTTCTTCTCTAACCGCTTGAACTAATTTCAAGTCATCTTTTGGACCCAGTCCAACTTTCATTTTCATTGCTTTAAAGTTTTTGGATTTGATTTGTTTTGCTTCTTCCTTGAAAAGCTCAATCAATTCATTAACTGATTTATTTTGCAACATCATTCCATAACCATATACTGGTATTTGGTTATTACATTTGCCACCAATTAATTGATAAAGTGGCATATTTGTTTTTTTTCCTAAAATATCCCATAGAGCGATATCAACACCTGATAAAGCTTGGATTGGCATTCCTTTTTGACCACTATCCCTAAGTAAATTATATACTTTTTGCCAAATAAACTCTTTATTCATTGGATTTTCCCCAATGATTAAAGGCTGAATAACTTTTTCAACTATAAACTTATTAGCTAAAGCAATATTACCAGGTCCAAAACATTCTCCCCAACCTGAAATTCCTTCATCGGTTTGAACTTCAACGAGGTGGGTAGTTCTATGTTTATAGTACTGCTGTGAATAACCTAGCTCTTTATCTAACTCATATTTAAGTACATGACTTTTAATAGAAGTTATTTTCACAATTTATTATAAAGCAACTACTTTCGAGTTTTGCTCACCTAAATTTTCTATTGATAGTTTCATTGTGTCTCCTGCTTTTAAAAACTGCTGAGGCTTCATTCCCATACCAACACCAGGGGGAGTTCCAGTAGTTATTATATCGCCAGGTTGTAAAGACATAAATTTGCTCACATAGGAAACAATTACATTTACATTAAATATCATTGTACTTGTGTTACCAGTTTGCATTCTATTGCTATTGACATCTAAACTCATTTTTAAATTATTAATGTCAGATATTTCATCTTTTGTAACAAGGTATGGTCCAATAGGCCCATAAGTATCATGAGATTTTCCTTTAACCCATTGACCCATTTTTTCTATTTGCCATTCTCTTTCACTTACATCATTAACTAAGCAATATCCTAAAATGTGATCTTGAGCTTTATCCTCTGAAATATGTTTTGCTTCTTTACCGATTATAATTCCAAGCTCAACTTCCCAATCTAATTTCTTTGATCCATTAACGATTTCAACATCATCGTTTGGACCAGCTATACAACTAGTTGCTTTCATAAACATTATAGGTTCAGATGGAACTTCCGCACCAGTTTCAGCAGCATGATCAGAATAATTAAGACCAATAGCTACAAATTTACCTGGTTTTGTTATGCATGAACCAACTCTTTCACTTGAAGATAGTTCCGGTAGTGATGACAAATCTACACTTTGTAGTTTTGAAATAGTGTCAAAGTTCACATGATCAGGATTTAAATCTTTTATGTGTGAACTAATATCCCTAATTTTACCTTCTTTATCTAATGCTGCTGGTTTTTCACTTCCTTTTTGCCCTACTCTTAATAATTTCATAATTTTCCTTTTTTTTATTAATTAAATTGAAATTCCACCATCCACTGAAATTGTTGTTCCAGTCGTAAATGTTGCATCATCACCTGCTAGATAAACAGCTACAGCAGCAATTTCTTCTGCTGTCCCTAATCTTCCCATAGGTTGTCTAGCTATAAAATCTTTTTTTGCTTGAACTGGATCTGGGCTTTGATTTACTCTGTCTTGCCACGATGGTGAAAATACTGTTCCAGGTGCAATTGAATTACATCTTATATTTTGTTTCACAAAGTCTGCTGCTATTGATTTAGTCAAACCAATAACCGCTCCTTTTGTAGTTCCATAAACAAATCTATTTGGAAATCCCTTTAAACTTGAAGCGCATGATGAAACGTTAATTATACTTCCACCATTTTGTTTAACCATTAAAGGCAAAATTGCTTTACACATTTGATACATAGATTTGACATTTACATCAAAAGAAAAATTCCAATCTTTATCATCACATTCAAGAATGCTACCATGATGAACAAATCCTACTGCATTAAATAAAACATCAACTTTATCCAAACTTTTTACAAATTCTAAAATCGCATTATTATTTGTTGAGTCAAGCGTTTGAACATTAATATTAGGATACTTTTTATTTAGATCAGTAAGGGTTTTATCGTTTAAATCTGTTGCGGTAACATTTGCTCCTTCATTATGAAATGCAATAGCAGTAGCTTTTCCAATTCCTTGACCTGCTGCAGTTACGACAATTTTTTTACCTTCTAATCTTCCACTCATTTTTTATTTATCCTTTCAATTTCTTTATATAGAGAACTATGATCTGTTTCTCCATGGCCATTTTCAACAAGAGTTTTATACATTTCTTTCACTAAATTTGAAATAGGTAAATGTGTGTTAAAACTATTTGCGCACTCTAAAATATTATTCATGTCTTTAAGATGAACTGAAGTTTTTCCTTTTGGAGTAAAATCTTTATCAATCATTCTTTTTCCATGTGTTTGTAGTATTTTACTATCAGCCCAACCACCAGATAACGCTTTAATCATTTTATTTGGATTTGCTCCTGCTTTTTCACAAAGAGTTACAGCCTCTGCAACCGCTCCTATAGTTAGACCAACAATAACTTGATTTGCTAATTTGGAAACTTGTCCACTTCCTGAAGGTCCAACTAACGTTGGATTACCCATAGTTTTAAAAACTTCAATTGCCTCATCAAAAACAATTTGCTCACCACCCACCATAATTGCTAATGAAGCTTCTTCTGCACCAATAGTTCCACCTGACACAGGGGCATCTAAATAATTTATATTTTTTGATTTTAAGTTATTATAATGTTTTGTTGCAGTAGTTGGTTTTACCGAGCTCATATCAATGACTGTTGAGCCTGACTTTAAATTATCTAAAAAATTGGAATTACTCATGACGTCATCTATTGCTGTGTCATCAGTTAACATTGTGATTACAATATCACTATCGTTTACAACGTCATTAATAGTTGATGCGATTTCTGCACCTAACTCTTTTAGTGGTTCTGTTTTATTTATTGATCTATTAAATGCCTTTAAATTATATCCAGCTTTAAGTATATTTTGAGCCATTGGTAGACCCATTAGGCCTATACCTATAAAACCGATCTTTTTCATTATTTGGGCTTAAACTCGTGGAAATTTTGCGTAGTAAATTCAGGAAAGAACATTACACACGCTAAAACAATTAGTTGAATTAAAATGAATGGACCAAATCCTCTAAAAATATCTGTCAATGATATGTGTGGAGGAGTAACTGATTTTAAATAAAAAGCTGCAGGACCAAATGGTGGGCTTAAAAATGAAACTTGCATATTTACACAAAATAAAATCCCGAACCAAATAGGATCAAAACCAAGAGCTAAAACTATTGGCAAAAATACAGGCATTGCTAATAAAACAATTCCAACCCAATCCATAAACGCACCTAATATTAAGAACATTATTTGCATCATAAAAATTAAATACATTGGTTTTAAATCATAACCTAAAATTAACTCAGCAACGTATGTTGGGCCACCTGCTAACGAGTAAGCTCCAGCTAAAGTTGTTGCACCAAATGTAATTGTTAAAATTGTTCCAGATGCTTTAAAAGTTCTAACTAAGGCATCTCTAAATAAAAACCATGTTAATTCTTTTCTAAAGAAAATTATAATCAATGTAGCAACAACACCCATGCCTGCTGCTTCAGTAATTCCAGTGATACCAGAATAAATTGAACCCAAAACAATTACCACTATAGCAATTGGAGGAAGCAGACCTGGAAGGTATGACATCTTTTCTTTAAAAGTTAAAGCTGGTTCATCACTTATCGGCGCAAGATGAGGCTGAAGTCTTGTTCTAACAAGAATGTAAGTAATAATTAAACCTGAAATCATTAATCCAGGAACTATCGCTTCTTGAAACAACATTGTAATAGAAGTTTGAGTTGTTAATCCATAAATGATTAAAACAATGGATGGTGGTATCATTGTTCCTAAAGATCCAGATGCACAAATAATACCAATGGACATATCTTGATCATATTTAAGTCTCAACATTTGAGGAAGCGCAATCAATCCTAATAAAACTATTTCTCCTCCAATAATTCCACTCATAGCTGCCATGATTGTTGCCATTATTGCTGTTACAACACCTACTCCACCTCTAGTTTTTCTAAGCCAAGCATTTAAAGCATCATAAAGGTCTCTCGCTATGTTCGAGCGTTCAAGTAAGGAAGCCATAAATATAAATAAAGGAACAGATAAAAATGAATAAGTTACTACAAGCGAATAATATCTTGAAAGTAAAATTCCAAGTGCATGCTCACCAATATTTGCAAATACCACTACGGCAGCCATAAAACCAGAGGCAAAGCCAAGTGGAACACCTATTGAGATAAGTGCAAGTAAACCAAATATTACTATTAATGAAAGTGCTCCTATTTCCATATTATTTCAAATCTTTAGATGGGTTGTATTGTTTTTCTTTTGGGTTTTTCCAATCCACTATTAAGTTATTTACTGATTGAACCGCAATAAGAAACACACAAATCAGTGTAAGTGGTTTCATGGTAGCAGGTATAGGAGGATCCCAAAAAGTTGCAAATCTTTCCCATGTTACAAATGATCTATGCGCGTCTTCCCAACCTCCATAAATGACAGCAGCAGCAAATATGACTATTACTAATGTGCTTATTAAATCAAAAATCCTTTGAGTTGGTCTTTCTACATAATCATAAAGCATCACAATTCTAATATGACTTCTAAGTCTTGTTGCATAGATCCCACCAACTAAGTAAATAACCCCTGCTAACCACAAGCATAGTTCATTTACCCACATAGTTGGTTTTTCCATAATATATCTCATAAAAATTTCGTACATCATCACAATTACAATGACTGGTATTAAATATTTAATTGTATGACTTATGAATAAAGTAATTCTATCTATCCAATTGATTGGAAAGTCATCTTTGCTTGCAACTTTTTCTGTTTGTTCTTGTAAGGACTTATCAAGCATAATTTTTTAAATTTTGAAAAAGAAGGGCCCTTTCAGGCCCTTCAAGATTTTTCTGTATGCCTATAATTATAGGATACCGTTAGCTTTCATGTAAGCTTTGTGCATTTCTATAAGTTGAGCAGCCTCAGGAGATTTTGTCTTCCAAGTTTCCCAAGCTTTTAATGCAGATGCTCTGAACTTAGCTCTCTCTGATGGAGCCCAGTCATGAAGAGTAACACCCATACCTGCTAATTGTTTAACAGCTTCAGCATTTTTTCTCTCAACTAAGCTAGTGATAGTTCTACCGGCAATTTCTATTCCGGCTTTCATAGCACCTCTTTCATGAGCTTTTAACTTTTTCCAAACTTTAGAATTACAAGCTAAGTGGTCAGCTGGCATAGAGTGGAAACCAGGATATGTAGCATATTTATTTTGCTCATAGTGTCCACCTGCAGTGTTAGTTGCTAAACTAGAATAGTCAGCACCATCAATTAGACCGGTTTGTAAAGCAGTTGGAACTTCACCAAAATCCATTACGATTGGTTTAGCACCTAACTCAGCAAAGATCATACTTTCCATTCCTGGAGGTGATCTAAATTTAAAGTCTTTAATAGATGCAACATCTGGAATTGGAACACTTGAAATAAGTGACTCATGTCCAGGTATCCACCAACCAATAAGTGTCATTCCATACTTATTGTATAGTGCATCAACCGCATCTTGAGCACCAGGGTACTTTAAGAAATCATATTGTTGATAAGGGTTATCGTATCCACCCATTACATCACCTGCAAATTGAAACGCAGCATTTTTACCAGTTTGGTAACCAGCACCCGTCATATCACAGTCAATAATTCCAGTTTGTGCAGAGTTAAATACTTCTGCAGATTTTCCTGAAACTGATGATGAATAAAACATTTCTACTTTTAAGCTTCCGCCAGAAAACATTTCTACGTTTTTAGCGAATTGAGCTGCAACTTCACCATTTGGCGAATTAGCAGTAAAGTGAGTTTCAATCTTTAGTGTTTTTGCATTTGCAGAAACAAATAAAGCAACTGAAACAACAGCTACCGCAGCTATAGTTTTTGATATTAATTTTAACATTATCTTCCTCTCGGTTATGTTTCTAATAATAGGACTAAATCATATTTAATTAAAAATTACAAATTAATCAAAATAATTTGTGTATAGAAATTATATATATTTATTAAATAAACAACTTTAAGTTGTGTTAGACTACTTCTGAGATCAGTGGCTTATTTTCAAAGAAACAAAAAATATTATCAACTGCCATCATGCTCATTGCTAAACGAGTTTCATGAGTAGCACTACCAACATGAGGTAACACAAAACAATTATCTAGCTTCATGTATCTTGCATCTAAATTAGGTTCATTATTAAAAACATCCAAGCCAGCAGCATAAATTTTATTGTTCTGTAGAGCCTCTATTAAAGCATCATCATCAATAGTTGAGCCTCTTGAAGTATTAATCACTACAGCATGCTTTGGTAGCAAATTAATTGTTGCTTTATTTAAAATATGTTTGGTCTCAGCTGTTGCTGGTGTATGAATACTGACAAAATCACATTCAGGCATCATAGATTCTATATCTGAAAAATATTTTGCTCCATCTTCTAGATCAGAAGAAAGTTTGTTTCTATTATAATAAATAATTTTCATTCCAAACGCCTTGGCGCACTTTGCAGTCATTCTTCCTATTCGACCCATTCCAATTATACCAAGTGTTTTTCCTGTAACTGAATTTCCTATCATAAATTTTGTTAAATCAGGTTTTTGATCTTTCCATGTTCCAGATCTTACTAAATTATATGCTTCACCAATTCTTCTTGAAGCAGCTAAAATTAAAAGAATTGTTGTTTCAGCAACAGCTTCGTTTAATACATTTGGAGTATTGGTAACTTTAATACTTTTATCCTCAGCAGATTTAATCGAAATATTATCATAACCTACTCCCACCTGAGCAATAATTTTTAACTTTCCATTTAAATCTTTAAAAAACTCTTCTCCAATTTTATCAAAACCAGTTGATATAAATCCATCATACTCATTAGCCATCTTAATAAGTTCATTGTTTGGAATTGGTTCATCTTTTGGATTAAGCGTTACATCAAAATTTTTTTTTAATTTTTCTTCAGCTGTATCTGATAATTTTCTTGTAACTAATATTTTTGGTTTCATATTAATGTGAGTTTCTTGGTGTGCCTTTTTTAGTAGCAATATCTAGATATAGAGATCTGGATTTAATGCAAGCACCATCTTCAAGTTGCCCAACTGTATTTCTAAAAATTTCTTGCCATGGAGTTTGGTTGTCAATTTTAAGAAGTTTCTTTTTCTTTCTTCTTATTTTAAATTCAGCTTGAGAAATTAATAAATCAACTCTTCTTTTATTTAAATCTATAGTAATCTTGTCTCCAGTTTTAACTATCGCTAAATCACCCCCTACAGCAGATTCTGGTGAAACATGAAGGATAGATGGGCTTTCTGAAGTACCACTTTGCCTTCCGTCTCCAAGCGTCGGTAATGCATTAATCCCTTTTTTTAGTAACTTATCTGGTGGTTGCATATTAACAACTTCTGCAGCACCAGGATAACCAACTGGTCCACAGCCTCTAATTATTAAAATTGATTTTTCATCTATCTTTAATTTTTTACTATTTATTCTTTTGTGATAATCCTCTGGTCCTTCAAACACTACTGCTTTACCTGTAAAAACATTTGGTTTTTTAGGGTCTGATAAAAATCTTTCTCTAAATTCTTGGCTAATTACCGAAGTTTTCATTACAGCTGTAGAAAAAAAATTACTTTTCATAACCAAAAATCCTGCTTTTTCTGTTAAGCATTCTTTGAAAGTTTTGATTACACTTCTGTCAACATCTATTTTTCTTTTTAAATTTTGACCAACATTTTTTCCTGATACCGTCATTATATTGGTATGAATTTTTTTATGTTTCATCAATTCTTTCATAACAGCAGGAATTCCACCAGCTCTATAAAAACTTTCCATTAAATATTCACCAGCTGGCTGACAATTGGCAAGCAATGGAATTGCATGTCCTAATTTTTGCCAATTAGATAAATCAAATTTAATTCCCATATGTTTTGCAATAGCAATTAAATGCGTTGTACAATTACTTGATGCACCTATTGCACTCGCAACCACCACTGCATTTTCAAATGCTTTACGTGTCATAATTTTTGATGGTTTTAAATCTTCATGAACCATACCAACAATTCTTTTTCCAGTTTCAAAAGAAATTTGTTCTCTTTCTCTGTAAGGTGCAGGTATAACTGCACATCCTGTTAAAGACATTCCTAAAGCTTCGGCAACTGAATTCATAGAAGAAGCTGTTCCCATTGTATTGCAATGACCTATGCTTGGAGCAGAAGCAGATACCATATCCATAAACTCATCATAATTAATTTTTCCTTTTGACAACAATCTTCTTGCTTCCCATATAACAGTCCCTGATCCAGATAACTTACCTTTGTAAACACCATCTAACATTGGTCCACCTGATAAAACAATTGCTGGAATGTTTACAGTTGCTGCTGCCATTAAAGCTGCTGGAGTAGTCTTGTCACAACCTGTTGTTAAAATTACTCCATCTATTGGATATCCATAAAGCACCTCAACCAAAGAAAGATAAGATAAATTTCTATCTAACATTGCAGTTGGTCTTTTTCCCGTTTCTTGAATTGGATGTGTAGGAAATTCCATTGGAATACCGCCTGCTCTTCTTATTCCATCCTTTATTCTTTTACTTAAAGACTGAAAATGTCTATTGCATGGTGTTAAATCACTTCCCGATTGAGCTATACCAATGATAGGATTGCCTGATTGAAGCTCCTTTCTTGTTAAACCATAATTGAGATAACGCTCTAGATATATAGCAGTTTGCTCAGGATCTTTTGGGTTATCAAACCACTGCTGACTTCTTAAATTCTTTTTTTTCATAGTAACAATGTAATAAAATTATTATGGCTTGTTTAAAGTAATATTTATATAATAAAACTGTGAATAATCTAATAGTTTTAAACCAAAATGACAATGTTGGTGTAAGTCAATTTATAATTCCTGAAAAAACTAAAATAGAAGGGCATGATATTAGCACAATAGATCCAATTCCATTTGGTCACAAAGTTTGCTTAAAATCTATAAATAAAGGTGACCCAATAATAAAATATGATCAAATAATCGGTTTTGCTTTAGACAACATAAGACCGGGTGAGCATGTTCATTCACATAATCTAGAATTTAGAGAATTTAAGAGAGATTTTAAAGTAACTAATAAAAAGAATATTATTAATGAAAAAGCAGATACTTTTTTTAATGGCATCTTAAGAGATAATGGTGATGTAGCCACTAGAAATTATATTGGAATTGTAAGTACTGTTAATTGTTCTGCAACAGTGACTAAAATGATTGTAGAAAGAATTAAATATTCCAACATTTTAAAAGATTATCCAAACATTGATGGCATAGTTCCTATTACTCATTCAACTGGATGTGGAATGAATATAGAAAGTGAAGGTATGCAAATCTTTCAAAGAACAATTGATGGATTTAAAAATCATCCAAACTTTTCACATGTTTTTGTAATAGGTTTAGGATGTGAGTGTGCCAAAGTAAGTTTGTTTGATGAGTCATTAAAAAAACATAACAGAATTCACTTCTTAACTATTCAAGATGAAGGTGGGACAAAAAAGATCGTAGAAAAAGTATTATCTCAAATTAAAAATTTGCTGACTGAAGCAAATAAAGTTGAAAGAACATCTCAATCAGTAAATCATTTAACGCTCGCTTTGCAATGTGGAGGATCTGATGGATATTCGGGAATTACTGCAAATCCTGCACTAGGTGTTGCTGCAGATCTTTTAGTTAAAAAAGGTGGGAGCTCAATATTATCTGAAACACCTGAAATATATGGAGCTGAACACTTGCTGATTAATAGAGCTAACTCACAGGAGACAGCAGACAAATTAATAAAAAGAATTGAATGGTGGAAAAATTATACCTCAATTAATAATAGTTCGATGGATAACAATCCTTCGCCAGGAAATAAAAAAGGAGGTTTGACTACAATTTTAGAAAAATCTTTAGGAGCAGTTGCTAAAGGAGGCAACTCCATACTTCAAGATGTTTTGATGTATGCAGAGCCTCTAATAAATAGAGGTTTTAACTTTATGGATTCTCCTGGCTATGATCCTGTATCAGTAACAGGTCAAGTAGCATCAGGAGCAAATGTAATTTGTTTTACAACAGGTAGAGGTTCATGTTTTGGATGTAAACCAGTTCCAAGTTTAAAACTGTCAACTAATTCAACCATGTATGAAAAGATGTCAGAAGATATGGACATTAACTGTGGAACAATTGCTGAAGGTGAAGAAAAAATAGAAGAAGTAGGACAAAAAATATTTGAATTAATAGTAAACACAGCATCAGGAAATAAATCAAAAAGTGAGATCAACGGCTACGGTGACGAGGAATTTAATCCTTGGCAAGTAGGCGTGGTAATGTAATAGAGAACTTCATTGTGCCTCAACAAAACCCTTTATTTAACGTAATTTTATTAGCTGCTGGTGGATTTTTTATGTTTGTTTGTATGGATTCTACAGCAAAATATTTAGGTACCGTGATGCCTGTTACTCAAGCAATTTGGGGAAGATTTTTTTTTCACTTAGTGTCTCTAATTATATTTTTTTTAATTTTTAAACCAAAAGTAAATTTAAAAAAAAATTTTAAACTTCAAATAATAAGATCCTTATTGATGGTGACTGCCACAACATTCATGTTTTATTCTTTACAGAAATTTGACTTAGTAGATATATACGTTGTTTTCTTTTCTGCACCTTTAATAGTTTCGTTACTATCTGCATATTTTTTAAAAGATATCTTATCTTTTAAGGGAATAATATTAATGCTTCTAAGTTTTGGTTCGATTATCTACTCATTAGGACCAAGTATGAAAATATTTAGTTTAGACTTAATTTTTCCTATTGTGCCTCCGATTTGCTGGGCTCTTTATCAATTTTTTACAAAAGTTGTATCTTCTGATAACGAACCTTTTGCATCAATTTTTTATACATCAATTTTAGGAGCAATTATTTTTAGTATTTTTATATCTTTTAATTGGGTGCCTTTAGAAAAAAATATTTATTGGCTTTATTTAGTATTACTGGGTACCGCAGGATTTGTAAGTCATTCATTAATAATTTATGCAATACAATTATCTAACTTATCATTTGTTACAAATTTTCAATATTCACAATTAATTTGGTCTACAATTATAAATTTCCTTATTTTTGGTGTACCTTTTGACTATAATAAAATTGTAGGTGTAATTGGAATTATTATATTTGGTCTGTTATTTATTCGTACAGAAGGCGACAAGGTTAAGGTTAAAGTCTAATTTTTTTTCCAAACTTTGCACTTTTTGTAATTGCTGCAAAAATTTTAAGTGAAACTAAGCCATCATAACCATTAACTTTTGGTTGAGTCTTTTTACTTACCACATCAGCAAAATGGTTTATTTGGTTAATAAGTGTATTATCATCTTTTTTATTAATATCTTCTTTTACTAATATATTTTTCCACCAACTTCTTTCTTTTTTGTAAAACCAATTTTTTAAATTTGGGAATTGTAAAGATCCTTTAGTTCCACCAATCATATAAGCTGACTGATTAGTTATTGGATAGACAGGATTTTCACCTGCAGTTAGTTCATAGCTCCATGGAGCAACAATAGTATCAGAAATATTAAGAGTGCATAATGCACCAGATTTAAAAACTAAATTAACTGTTGCTGTATCTTCTACTTTAAACTTTCTATTTTTATTTGTGGTAAAGGCTTGAACATATTGAATTGGACCCAATAAATAACAAATCATATCAATATCATGGACAAGATTAATCCCTAAAGGACCTCCACCTTTACTTGTTCTCCATTTTTCTTTGTAATATTCTTTATGTTTATAAAGCCAGCACAAAACATTTGCAGATACAATTTTGCCCAATTTTCCAGAAGAAATAATGTCTTTTACTTTAGATACAATTGAATTGTGTCTTCGATGATATCCTATCAATAAAGGTGTTTTGTTCTTTTTTGAACTATCAATAATCTTCTTGGCAGATTTAATATTATCTGAGATTGGTTTTTCTAACAAAACAGGTATTTTTTTTTTCAAGAAACTCACTGTATGTTTTTCATGTAGTTGATTAGGTGTTGAAACAATTACGGCATCTAAATTTTTAGATTTTAAAACTTCTTCAACATTAGCGTAAAGAGGAATTTTAAATCTTTTAGATAGGTTGGTTGCGTTTTTACTAATATCAACAATTGAGTGCAGTTTTGCTTTTTTTGATTTTGATATAGCTTTAATATGCTGAAGACCCATTAAACCAGTACCGACAATAGATATATTAATTTTTTTTTTCATGTTCTTAACTAACTTTAATTTTTGTAAAATGTTTATACAGTTTATTTGGTTTTATTAAAGTACTTGGAAAATTTTTTCTATTTGGAGTATCTGGATAATATTGAGTCTCAAGACAAATCCCCTGGTAAGGAAATAATTTTTTTTTATATTTAAGACTTTGACTTGTGTATAGTTGGACACCAGGTAAACTTGAATAAATATCAAGTTTAATTTTACTATAATCATTTTTTAATGATGCTACGAAATTATTATGGTTTTTATTAACACAAAATGTCAAATCAAAACCAGACTGATTAATTGTATTAGAAATTTTTTTAATAGTATTGTTAGTAATTAATTTAATTTTCTCCCCCAAATTTTCATAATATTTAAAATTATTAATTGTATTCTTGGTTCTCTTTATTTTTCCAGTCGGTATCAATTTTTTATTTACTACTAGATATTTATCTGAGTTTATTTTTAATTTATGATTAAAAATATTATCATTTTTTTTATAATTAAGATTCCAGTAACTATGATTAGTTAAATTAACATGTGTAAATTGATCTGAGATATATTCATATCTGATATTTAGAATTTTATCGTTAAGTTCGTATATACATTTGATATCTAAATTACCTGGAAATCCTTGATCTAAATGTTTGGATTTAAGCTGATAAACAATCTTGTTTTTAGTTTGATTAATTTTTTTCCAAACAAATCTATCAAAACCCTTCTTCCCTCCATGAAGAGTATTAATTCCTTCATTTTTATTTAAATAATATTTTTGTTTATCAATTTGAAACTTTGAACCAGCAATTCTACCTGCAAATCTTCCACATGTTGCTCCTACATACAAGCTTTTGTATTTGTAACCACTTATTGAGCCTAAATTTAAAATTAAATTAGTTTTTTTTTTCTTATGAAAAACTTCATAAACAGTAGCGCCAAGATTGATTGTTTTTACTCTTAAAAATTTATTTTCAATGACAGAACTTTTTATTTTCACTCAGCTATTATAGCCAACCTTTGTCCACAATATAAGATTGATTAGTACAACCCGAAGACTGTTCTGATGAAAAAAACAATACTGCTTGAGCAAGTTCGTGGGGCATTAATTTTTCTTTTAAACACTGTCTTTTCATCAGCTCTTTTTCAGACTCATCATTCAACCACAAATCTATCTGTCTCTGTGTCATTACCCATCCAGGTACAACAGAATTAACTCTAATATTAAACTCTCCTAAATCTCTTGCAAAAGATCTTGATAAACCAACTACTCCAGACTTTGCTGCTGTATAGGCGGCCATGCCTCCCTGACCTACCATCCATGATGTCGACCCCATATTAATGATTGCCCCACCACCATTGTCTATCATTGATTTTTTAACAGATTGAACTGTGAAGAAAAAATGTCTTAAATTTACATTCATTCTTTCATTCCAATATTCTTCAGTTACATCATCAATTTTATGTCTAGTGTCATTAGCAGCATTATTAATCAAAATATCTATCGGTCCCTTATTGCTAATAATGTCAGCTATAGTCTTTTGAAGTTCTTTGATATTTAGAAGGTCACATTTAATAAATGTTGGTAAACTATAATTTTTATTTTTTATATCTTCAATTAATTTTTTTGATTCATCTTCATTAATATCTATAAAATAAACTTCAGATCCTTGCTCACAAAAATGTTCAACAATTGACGCTCCTATCCCTGATCCTCCACCTGTTACAAATACTCTTTTATTTTCTAAATCATAATATTTTACTTTCATTATAATTCCAATTCTTTGGCTAGATCACCAATTTTTGCACCACCCGCCATCAATCTTTTTACTTCTTCATTACCAAGTTCTGAAGACAATCCTGAACCAATTACTTCCCCCAAACTTAAAAAAGTAAATCGATCAGCTATAAGTCGTGCATGAATTTCATTGTGTGTAATAAGTATAATTGCAATGTTTCCTAAACTTTGAACTTTTTTTATTGTTTTTAAAACTTCCATTTGCTGCTTTTGACCTAGTGCTGATGTGGGTTCATCTAATATTAGTATCTTCGCACCAAAGTAAATTGCTCTTGCAATAGCCAAAGTTTGTCTTTGTCCACCTGACATTGTTCCTACTGGTTGATTGGGGTTTGAAATATTAATTCCAATTTTAGACATTTCTTCAGTCGTTATTTTGTCCATCTCATCCATTTGCATTAAACCAAATGCGCCAGGTCCTTTGGTTAATTCACGTCCAAGAAAAAAATTTCTTGTAACTGAAGTTAAGGCATTTAGAGCTAAATCCTGATAAACTGTACCAATGCCTGCATCAGATGCTTGACGTGGTGAAGAAAAGTTAACTATTTCTCCATCTACTTTTATTTCTCCACTTGTCATTGGATGAACTCCAGATAACACTTTAATTAAAGTTGACTTTCCAGCACCATTGTCACCTAAAAGAGCGTGAACTTCACCCGGATAAACATCTAATGAAACACCATTTAAAGCAGTAAAGGCTCCAAATTTTTTAACTAAATTTTTTATTTCAATTAATGGTTTTTTATCCATTAGATATTTCCCATAATTCGTTTCCTAATGTTCTCATTTGTAAAAGCAGCAGTAACAAGAACTGCTCCAAGGAACACTCTATAAAAAGATCCATCAATTCCAGGAATATAAAAGAAGGCCTCTTTTGCTATTCCAAAAATAATCGTACCCAGGATAATTCCACCTATTGTTCCAAAACCTCCTGTTAATACAACACCACCAATAACCGCCGCAGCAATTGCTTCTAATTCTTTTAAATTACCCTTAGCTGTATCTGCAGTATTAACTTCAAATACTTGACATGCAGCGAACATAGTTGCACAAAATGCAGTATTCACAAATAATGCAATCTTAACTTTATTTGTTGGCACACCATTAGCCTTTGCGGCATTAAGATTTCCTCCAGTTGAATAAATCCAGTTACCTGCTTGAGTTTTGCTCAAAATAAAATAACAAATAAAAGCAATGAGTCCCCAAATCATTAAAGCAGAATACATTCCTTTAGCAAAAATATTTCCAAAGTTATTTACATTCCAGTCTACTGTAAAATACAACCAATTAAAAACTGGTTCCATAATATCGCCTCCAAAGAAATTGGCTACTGGTCTTGCAGTAACTATGGTGTCGATGTAAGCTTTTGCTATATCTATATCAGTGACCACTTTTGCCGTAACTGCAGGAACATCAACTCCAGCTTCAATTTTCTTTGTCAAAATTTCTACCATTGATTCATTGCCAGATTTTTTTGCCCCAGTTAAAGATTTTTCTAGGGTTTGAATCATTTTTTCTGAATTTATTTCAGTTTTTAAAGTTGCAACTTTTTCATTGATATATGTTAGTCGTTCAGTTAATTTTGCAACCGTGCTAGCAGGCACAGTGCTAAGAATTTCTAATAATTGGTCGTTTGGTAAAGCTTTAGCCGCATCTCTTTCCATTTCTCCAAGACCTGGTACATTTATAATATTTTTGATATCTGGTAAGTCTGTAACAGTTGTTGATCCAGCAGTTTGATCGGGAGCTCTATTAAATGCTCTATATGATACTTCTGTTAAACCACGTAAAAAGAAAAGTCCACCTAGTGTAACAATGAAAGAAGATATACCACTTTTAACAATTACCCACCCTTGGATCCATCCAAAAGATAGAGTCATACATAACGTAATTAATATTGCTAATAATGGTGAGACATCTCTAATTTCAAATAATTGTACCCCCTCAAAATGAAAACCTCCTACAAAAGATACATAAGGAATAACAACAGCAAAACCCCATTTTAATATCATTGCCATACAACCACCAGCAAAACCAATCATTGAGCCAACTGAAAGATCAAATTCACCTGCAATAATTAACATCCCAGCAGCAAGTGCTACGATCCCTAGTTGAGCAATTACCCTAAAATTATTTCTAATCCCTAAGGCGTTAAATCCTTCACCAGAAAAAGGGTTAAGAGAAAATTCTCCTTCTGGAATAGAAAAGTATCCCAACATACAAAAAAGTAAGATCATTACCCCCAAAGGTCCAATCTCTGGACGAGCCAGTAATGTGGAATACCATTTTTTTTCACCTTGTCGGTCTGACTCTTGTCTTGGTTTGTTTGTTGTTGATGTATTCATTTTTAAAAAAGGTTTGTTAATTTTATAAAAAAAAAGGGCCGATTAAATAATCGACCCTTTAAATTTTAACTAACTATCTGTCAATTCCTGCAAGAGCAGCAACTGAAGAAGCGTTAGACTTATCTACGAAGCCAGGTCCTGAAGGGATGTTAGCTCCTGGAAGAAGTCCAGCACTGTTGTTGTACAAGTGTAATACGATAACTGGCACATAACCTTGTAGTCTTTGTTGTTGATCAATAGTGAAAGATACTCTTCCAGATCCGATTAAGTCCATAACTGCAGGACTTAAGTCAAAGCAAGAATGGTGTACTGTCATACCAAGATCAGCTAAAGCTTTATCAACAGCTTCACATACGTGAGGTCCTACTGAAAGGATTGCATTGACATCTTTGTTAGCTTGTAAAGCAGCAGTAGCTCTAGTTTGAATAGTAGCAGGGTCAGATGTAGTATCAGTCATTTGCATAGGAACTGCAGAACCGTAACCTTCACATCTGTCTACAAGAGCTGTGTTGTATGCTTCTTGAATCATACAAAGTGCTTTAGTAGCACCTTCAGCTTTTGCTCTTTCACCAGCTTTTTGTCCAGCAAGTAATTCAGGCTGACCAACGTGCATCAAAGCGCCTAGGCTAGCAGATGACTCTAAACCAGAGTTCATTGTAATTACTGGCACACCAGCTGCAACAGCAGCTTTAATAGCTGGTCCTAATGCATCTGGGTCTGGTAAAGAAATTACCATACCATCTGGTTGAGTAGCTGCAGCAGCTTGAATTGAGCTTGCCATATCAGCCATGTCAGCAGAAGGGTTGTAAATGTATTCGAAGTCAGCACCGATTGCTCTAGCTGCATCTTCACCACCTTTTTGAACTACTGGCCAAAAAGGATCTTTTCCTTCACCATGAGTTATCATGACGTATCTTTCAGCGAAAGCAGTAGTTGCAAATAATGCAAGAGCTGCAATCGAAAGTATAAGTTTTTTCATTATTTCTCCCTTTTAAATTAATTTAAAAAATGAAATATAACTGCTTTGAGGAAAGATCATAACAAAAAATATAAATACAACTTTCAATTGATTTTTTTTTATCAATTTTTTTTCCCTTCTATTCTTGTCTTTTGTAAAATTAAAATTTTCTAAATTAAATTTTTAATAGAAATTTCTAGTATGTGGTACTTCTTCCCAATCTTGCGGCACCACGAACACCACTAGCATCACCATATTTTGGTTTTAAAAAAACACCTTCGTATTCTCTGCCAATAACAAATTTCCTCACTAATGAGTCTATTTCATGTAAAAAATCAATTTCATTTGAAACCCCACCTCCAAAAACAAAAGCATCGGGATCTAAAATATTTATTATACTTGAGAGTGACATTGCTAAATTTACTTTAAAATCATCTATAAATCTTTCTGCATCTAAATCATGTTTTCTATTTAATTCAAAAATTTCATTTGTTTTTAAATTTTTTCCATAAAGTTTATTAAATCTTTTTGCTAAACCTAAACCAGATAAAAAACTTTCAATCTCAGCTTCTCTTGGATTGCTCGAGTCAAAATTTTCTTTTTTAGCAGCAAAATAAGGAATTTGATTATGGCCCCACTCTCCTGCAACACCATTCGGACCACTTACTATTTTTTTATCAATCACTAAACCACCTCCAACTCCCGAACCCAAGATTATACCATAAACAATTTTGTAATGTTTACCTGCTCCATCTATAGCCTCTGACAAAGCAAAACAATTTGCATCATTTTCACAAAACACTTCTTTCCCAAGTGCTTTACGTAAATCATTTTGAAAAGGTTTTTTTTCTAACCAAGTTATGTTGGGAGCATTTTTAACCAATCCTGTTTGAGGAGAGTGAACCCCTGGATGACAAACACCAATTGGAAGTTCTTTTTTAAATTCTTGCTCTAATTGTCTATGAATATCTCTTATAGAAGTAATAATTTGAGTGTAATTTTTTGGGCATAGTATTCTAGATCTGTGTTTTTCTTGTCCATCTTTTTCAAGTACAACACTCTCTATCTTTGTTGCACCAACATCTATACCTACTTGCATAATTATTAGTAAGTTGCTCTACCGCCACTTAAGTCGAAAACAGCAGCAGTTGAGAATGAATTTTCTTCACTAGATAACCATGTAACTAAAGATGCTAATTCCTCAACTTTTGCAAATTTATTTCTTGGAATTTTTGAGAGCATATAATTTATGTGTTCTTCTGTCATTTGATCAAAAATTCTAGTTTTTGCAGCAGCTGGTGTTACACAGTTAACAGCTATATTTTTGAGAGCTAATTCTTTACCTAATGATTTTGTTAAACCAATAACCCCTGCTTTTGAAGTACTATAAGCACTTGCATTTGGATTTCCTTCTTTTCCAGCTATTGAAGCAATATTAACTATTCTTCCATAATTATTTTTTTCCATAAATGGAACAACTGCCTTACAGCAATAAAAAACCGAATTAAGATTTAAATTGATAACTTTATTCCATTCGTCTAAAGGGTAATCGGCAACTGTTGTATTCTTTCCAGCAATCCCAGCATTATTAATAAAAATATCTATTTTACCATTTTTACTTTCAATTTCATTTAAACTTTTAGTGATATTTTCAAAATTACTTACATCTACAATCTGGTAACTTAAATTTTCAGAATTAACTTTGTCTAATGCTTTTTTTATAGCATCTTCATCAATATCCCAAATAACTACTTTTGCACCAGCTTCGATAAATCTCTCAGTTACTGCTAAACCAAAACCTTGTGCTCCACCTGTAACGACTGCAACTCTTTTACCTAAATCATATTTAATCATATTATTTTTTTTTCTTTTTTGATCTTAATAAAGGAAAAGCTAGAGCAATTAAAGATAAAATAAAGAATGTTAAAGCAATAGGTCTTGTTAAAAACATTAACCAATTTCCATCAAATATTACTAATGATTGTCTAAGAGTACCCTCAACCAATTCTCCTAATATTAATCCTATAATAACTGGAACAACTGAAAAACCATATCTTCTCATAAAAAATCCAAGTAATCCAAAGAATATCATTATCCAAACATCTATAATTGATTGACTTAATGAATAAGTTCCACAAACAGACACTGCAAAAATCATTGGCCATAAAATCTTATTAGGTACCAATGTTATTCTTGCAAAAATCTTAGCGCCAAAAAAACCAAATATAAAAAATAGTACGTTAGCAATTAACATTGCACCAAAAATTCCATATAAAAATTCTGGTTGCTCTCTAAATAAATCAGGACCTGGTCTTACCCCATGAATGATTAAGCCCGTTAATATTACGGCAGTAGTTGCACTACCAGGAATACCTAAAGCAAGTGTTGGCACCATCGCTCCACCTGTTGCAGCATTATTAGCAGCTTCTGCTCCTGCAATTCCTTCTATTGAACCCTTACCAAATTCTTCAGGTTTTTTTGAAAATCTTTTTGCTTCAGAATAACCAATTAAAGATGCAACTGTGCCACCTTCTGCAGGAAGCACTCCTATAAAAGATCCAATACCTGATGATCTTAAAATAGTTTTCCATGTTTGTTTATAATCATTAAGTGATGGTAATTTTACTGCTTTTAAAGCTACTCTTTTAAAAACTTGATCTAGTAAAGTTGATTGAGTTAACATTTCACTAATTGCAAATAAACCAACAACAACTGGTATAAAACCAATACCCTCAGATAATTCATTAATTCCATAGGTAAATCTATCTATTGAAGTCATAAAATCTTTTCCAATAGTTGAAATCAGTATTCCAAAAGCTCCAGCAATTAAGTTTTTTATTGGACTTCCATCGCCAATAGAAGCGAGCATAGTTAAACCAAAAATAGCTAAAGCAAAGTATTCTGGTTGCCCAAACTCATAAGCAAGTTTTGCCAATAAAGGTGCAAAAAAAACTAATATAATCACACTAAAAATTCCACCCACTGTGCTTGATACCGTTGCCATTCCAAGAGCTCTACCTGCCTCACCTTTTTGGGCCAATGGATAACCGTCTAAACATGTTGCGGCTGCTGCAGGTGTTCCTGGTGTGTTAATTAAGATAGCTGTAATTGCTCCACCATAAGTACCAGCACAGTAAATAGAGGTTAATAATACAATTGCTGAAAGAGGATCAAGTGTCATAGTAAAAGGTAAAATTAATGCACCACCTGTTGTTGGTCCTAGTCCTGGTAAAACTCCTAAGATTAAACCAAATAAAGTTCCAAAAAATAAAACTACCATTAGTTTAGAACTAAATAGAGGTGCCAACATTAATAATAAATTATCCATCTAATTATAATAAATGTTAGTTATTATTCCTGGTGGAAATCTTAAACCTAAAATTGTTTCAAAAAAAATAAATACTATTACTGGAAAAATTATACCTACTAATAATAAATAAAATAATCTTTTTTCACCCCAATTATAAGACACAAAAATTGATAAAATAGAAATTGCTAGAAAAAAATCTAAAGTTTTTGAAATTACTACAAAAAAAATAAAACTTAGTAATGTTAAAAAAAATGTTTTAGGTAATTTTTTTTCAATTTTCCATGGTTTTTTTTTTGATAAATAATAAATAATTAACGTTAAACTTATTATTAAAACCAACAATGCCTTTGGGAAAGTTGCTGGTTGAATACCTCTGTTTAAAATTGGAGGAACAATATCAAATGTAAAAGTTGTAATTAGTAAAATAGTAGAAATAAATATTATTATAAATGAAACTTTAAATTCATCTTTAAAAAAAAAGGGCAAACTTTTGTTTGCCCTTTTTTGTTTTCGTACATTGTTCATTAATTAAATGTACTATCTTTAAAATTACTTAATGTAACCTAAAGCTTTAAGTTGTGCAGTCATTTCAGTAAGCATTTCTTCCATTTGCTTACCCCATTCATCAGCACCAACTACACTAGTGTCATCAAGACCGATTTCAGTTAAGAAATTTTTGTAATAGTTGTGTCCCATAGCTTTCATCATTCCAGCTTCTAACTCTTTAACTCTTGCTGCTGGAGCTCCTTTTTTAGTTACGAAACCTCTAACAGTAGATAAAGAAACAGGTATTCCTAGTTCTTTAGCTGTTGGAGAATCTCCAATTTTAGCCATTCTATTATTTGCTAAAACAACAGAAACACATAGTGTTCCATCATTTATTTCTGTTAATGCTTCCCCTAAGTTCAAAACACCTACATCAATATCTCCTTTGATTAGGTTAGTTTTGATTGGAGCTACACCTTTATAGGCAACAATAGTTGGATCTTTTAATCCACCTTTTTTAGTAAATGCAATTGCGCTTACATCATCAATTCCACCAACATGAGTTGTTCCATATTTAAGTGATTTTGATTTTTGAACACTAATAAATTTTTTAGCATCTTTGATGTCAGCTTTACAATTTACAACAAACAATTGAGGATCATCAGTTCCTCTTGCAAGTGGCTGCATATCGCTAATTTTAACTTTAGTTTTACCTAATGCCATTGATACAGCATGACCAGTAGTCCAAGTTAAAGTGTGTTGACCGTCAGCAGGTAAGCTCATCATGTAGTCCATAGATACAGCTCCACCACCACCTTTTTTGTTAACTAATTGCATATCTTGTTTAAGAACTCTTCGAGCTCTTAAAAGCATCATTCTAGTAGTTACATCAGTACCACCACCAAAACCAGCGTGAGTAATTGCTTGAATAGCACCATCTGCTTTTGCAGAAGTAGTAAGCATTGGTAATGCTATAACAAAAAATTCAGTCACTAGAAATGCAGCAGCTAAGAAAAGTTTAAAACTTTTTTTCATTATTTCCCTCTTTAGTTAATTTATAATTAATTATATAAACATAATCTGATACAAATCGTAAGAAAAAAATGTCTCAAAACGAAATTAATATTGCGCTTCTTCTAGGGGATCCTTCTGGTATTGGTCCAGAACTTATATCTAAATTATTGAATAAGGAGATTACTAATAATGCTAACATAATTGTTATCGGTGAAAAAAATATTTTAGAAGGTGGTAATAAAATTTCTGGTAGTTCACAAAATCTAAAATATGTTGATAACTTTGATCAAATAAATTTTGAAGAAGGCAATAAGTTTTTTCTAGATATTTCTAATGGAAAAAATCATAGTTATAAATTATCAGAGTGCTCTAAAGAGTCTGGTGAGAGTGTTCTATCTGCATTAAATTTAGCCTTAGAACTTGCTAAAGAAAATAAAATACACGCGATAAATTTTGGTCCATTCAATAAAACAAGTTTAAAACTGGGTGGTAATAAATATTCTGATGAATTGCATTTAATGGCTGAAAAATTGGAAGTAAAAAATTTCTTTTGTGAATTTAATGTTATTGATAATTTTTGGACAGCTCGTGTTACATCTCACATTCCAATTAAAGAAGTTCCAGATCATGTAAAAAAAGAAAAAATTATGAAACCAATTAAGCTTATCAATGAGGCAATGAAATTAAACGGTATAAAAGTTCCTAGAGTAGCAGTCCAAGCACTTAATCCTCATGCTGAATTTGGAACTGAAGAGAAAAATGAAATTATTCCAGCTATAGAAGAAGCAAAAAAACTAGGTATTAGCGTTGATGGACCTTTGCCTTGTGATACTTCTTTTATTACTGCTTATAAAAATAAAAACCACGATTGTATTGTTGGTATGTATCATGACGCTCTTCAATCTGGCTTAAAAGCATTTGGTTTTGACAGAGGTGTTACTGTTCAAGGTGGATTACCTGTTCCAATTACTACACCTGCTCATGGCACTGCTTTTGATATTGCTGGCAAAAATGAAGCTAATCTAGAACCTACTTTGAATTCATTTAAAATTGCATTAACAATGGCAGAAAATAAAAATAAAGCATGACAAAAATAAAAGATATTAGAACCAAAGTTTACCAATGGAATGGTAAAACTGTACCTCCACAAAACAACTTTTGTACAAATGCTTCAGATCTTTTATTTGAAAAGTCTGATGCTATGGGTTCGTTTAGATTTCATGAATGGTTGATTTGTGAAATTGAAACTGATGATGGGATCGTTGGAATTGGAAACGCTGCCTTAGCACCTCAAGTTGCAAAAAAAACAATCGATACATATTTAAAACCTTTAGTAATTGGTGAAGACCCTTTTGATTACGCTTACATCTGGGAAAAAATGTACAGAAGAACTCATGCATGGGGTCGTAGAGGAATTGGTATGGTTGCAATTTCTGCAATTGATATCGCTCTCTGGGACATAATGGGTAAAATTACAAAGAAACCAGTTTTCAAATTATTAGGTGGAAGAACAAAAGAAAAAATTCCTGTTTATGCATCAAAACTTTACAGCCAACCTATTAAAGATCTTCAAAAAGAAGCTGAGAGTTATGTGAAACAAGGTTTTAAAATGTTTAAAATGAGATTTGGCTGGGGCCCTAAAGATGGTCCTGAAGGAATGAAAAAAAATATTGAGCTCGCAGAAGCTGTACGAGAAGTAATAGGTGAAGATACAGATTTAATGATGGAATGTTATATGGGTTGGAATTTAGATTATGCAAAAAGAATGATTCCAAAATTAATGAAATTTAATCCGAGATGGTTGGAAGAACCAGTTATAGCAGATGACATTCATGGTTATGCTGAACTCAATAATATGAACATGATTCCAATTTCAGGTGGTGAACATGAGTTTAACATGTTTGGATTTAAACAATTATTAGATTTAAAGGCAGTAAGCTATATTCAATATGATAACAATAGAGTTGGTGGTTTTACTGCTGCTCAAAAAATTAATGCGATTGCAGAAGCTCACCAAGTTCCTGTTATTCCTCATGCAGGTCAAATGCACAATTATCATTTAACAATGTCTAATTTCAATTGTCCAATTTCAGAATTCTTTCCAGTTAATGATGTGGAAATAGGAAATGAACTTTTTTATTATATTTTTGAAGGTGACCCTGCGCCAGAAAATGGATTTATTGATTTAGATGATAATAAACCAGGACTAGGTTTGACAATAACTGATAAATATAAATCTGATTTTAATATTATTGAATAATAAAAATCTACTTTAATATTTTTTTTATTTCCTTAAATAAAAATGGCCTTGGTTTCTGGCAACTTGTTTTAATTAGTTGAGAAACTCCAGAAGTACAAGCTTTCATTGTAGATTGAATTATATCCAAGACATGTAAAGATAATTCTCCATTACATTTGTTTATCTTTTTATTTTCTATTGAATAAGCCATTTCAGCCAAACCTGCTCCACGATAGTTTGCATTGGTTGAAGCCTCATTAGCTCTTGAACTTTGAGATCTAATATTAATTTTTCCTAATGGCATCTTATTAGTTTTGTATTCTTTCCAAGGATCTCCCAAATTTTTACAAATATAAACCGAACCACCAAACATATTTGGGTCTGGAACTATCATTGATCCTTTATCACCATATAATTCTATATGGTTTCTTTGGTGAGCTATGACATCAAATGATAAAGTTAACCTAATAATCGTTCCATTTTCAAACGTAATAGTTGATAAATAAGTTGTGGGACATTCAACTTTAAACGATTTATTTTTTCTTGGTCCAATGCCAATAATTCTTCTCTTAACTCCATTCACAATACTTCCTGTAACTTTTTTTGCTGGTCCCAATAAATTAACTAAAGCAGTTAAATAGTAAGGCCCCATATCAATTACTGGTCCACCTTCTTTTTTTGCAAACCAAGGTTCAGGATTAGGGTGATAAGATTGAACTCCAGGAAAAGCAAAAATTGCATTTCCTAAGTTAATTTTGCCAATAATTTTTTTATCGACTAGTTCTTTTGATTTTTG
The DNA here is from genome assembly GCF_051200975.1 of Candidatus Pelagibacter bacterium nBUS_25. NCBI lineage: Bacteria > Pseudomonadati > Pseudomonadota > Alphaproteobacteria > Candidatus Pelagibacterales > Candidatus Pelagibacteraceae > Candidatus Pelagibacter > Candidatus Pelagibacter bacterium nBUS_25. Next base: position 841,261 of record NZ_CP172846.1, read on the forward strand.
AATACCACCACCCAAAAAAGTGTCTGGAGCGTTTCCAATATAAAGCTTTTTTTTTTTGCAATTCTTAAAAGATCTTTTCCATCCTTAAAATTAATTGCAAGTGGTTTTTCAGAATAAACGTGTTTACCATTAACCAATGCCTGCTTTGCAACTTTATAGTGAGCTTTTGGAATAGTTAGATTAAGAACAATTTCAATTTCTTTATCTTTTAAAAGTTCATTTACAGTTAATGCTTGAATTTTATAGGTTTTTGCACATCTAACTGCATTACCATGATTTATATCTGCACATTTAATAATTTTAATATTGTTAAAATATTTTTCAGCTCTGAAATAAGTCTCTGAGATATGACCGCAGCCAATGAGGCCAACTTTAAATATTTTATTCATAAAGAGTTACACGCCTTGTCTTTGTTTGCTCTTTCCCTCTTTATAAAGTTTTATAGCTTCTTTGTTTTCTTCAGTTGTTGGGATCTCTAATGTGGGACTATCCCAAAACGCAGAACCTTCTAACCACTGATAAGCATGTGTCTTAATTGAAATTACATATGTAACATCAGATTTTTTTGCTCTCTTAAATGCTTCTTCAAGTTCAGATATAGAATTTACATGTTCTGATTTAGCTCCCATACTTTCAGCATGTTTTGCAAAGTCAACACCTACAAGTCCAGGTGTTTTTGAGCTTTTAAGTAGGTTATTATATTCTTTACCACCCTTAAATAATTGAAGTCTATTAATGACTGCAAAACCTCCATTATCACAAACAACTATTATAAGTTTATTGTTAGTAATAACTGAAGAATAGATATCAGTATTATTCATTAAGTATGATCCATCACCAATAAATGAAATAACCTCTTTATTTGGGTTGGCCATCTTAATTCCAAGAGCACCTGAAATTTCATAGCTCATACAACTAAAACCCCATTCTGTTTCATGAGTATTTAATTCTCTAGGTCTCCAAACTTGAACGACTTCACCAACTAGTCCGCCAGCAGCTGTTACTGCTATATCTGATGCATCAGAATTTTTGTATACAGCGCCTATAACCTGAACATAACTTGGTATCTCTTGATTTGATGGAGCACTTGCTTTATCAACTTCTTCATTCCATGCTTTAAGTTCAGTTTGAGATTTTTTATTCCACTCTTCTCCAGCCTTCCACTCGCCTAAAGCTAAAGATAATTCATCTAATGAAACTTTTGCATCACCTATTACAGCTTGTGCTAAATGTTTGTTTGCATCAAATCTTGATACATTTATTGATACAAGTTTAAAATTTTCATTCTCAAAATTTGCCCAAGAACCTGTAGTAAAGTCTGCAAGTTTAGTTCCAACTGCAATTGCAAGATCTGTTTGTTTGGCTAGAGAATTTGTATTTTTTCCACCCAAACCCCCTATTTGACCAGCATAATGTGAATGATCTCTTTTCATTGTGGAATAACCCATTACAGTTTGAGTTACTGGAATATTATGTTTAATTGCAAACTTGTTTAATTCGTCCATCGCATCAGAATAAAAAACTCCACCACCAGAAATAATTATTGGATTTTTTGAAGATTTTATTTTTTCAGCTGCTTCTTTTATTTGAAACTCATCAGGTCTAGGTCTTCTAATTGTATGTACTTTTTCTTTAAAAAATTCTTCTGGATAATCAAAAGTTTGTCCTTGAATATCTTGACATAAAGCAATGCAAGCTGGTCCACAATCAGCAGGATCTAGCATAGTTTGAACAGCTGCTGGAAAAGATTGAATAATTTGTTCAGGCCTTGTTATTCTATCAAAATATCTTGTTACAGGTTTAAAAGCATCATTTGCTGTAATTCCTGGATTATTAAAATGTTCAACTTGTTGTAAAACTGGATCTGGCATTCTATTTGCATATGTATCCCCTGGTAAAAACAATATTGGCAACCTATTACTCATAGCAACACCAGCAGCAGTTACCATATTTGTTGCTCCAGGACCAACTGATGAAGTTGCTACAAAAATTTGCTGTCTTCTTTTTGCTCTTGCATAACCTATACCAGTTAAAGCCATATTTTGTTCATGATGACCTCTATAAGTAGGAAGTTCATTTTGATTTTCTTCAAGTGCCTGACCTAAACATGCTACATTTCCATGCCCAAATATTCCAAATACACCTGGAAACAAAGGTTCTTTTTTCCCATTAATTAATATTCTTTGAGCTATTAAATATTTAACTACTGCGTGAGCACAGGTGAGTGTAATTTTTTTCATAAATTAAGTTTATCTTTAAATGTATATAATGTTTATATATAAATATATTTATAAAATAAAAAACCACATTAAGTAAACTTAAAAATAAATTCTATGTATAGTAAATTTGGACAATTCATTGACGGTAAGTGGCAACAAGCAGAAAAAAATGAAACATACGATGTAATTAATCCAGCTACTGAAGAAGTAATTGGTAAAGCATCAAAAGCATCTTCAGCTGATGTACAAAAAGCACTAAAATCTGCTGAAAAAGGCTTAGAGATTTGGAAAAATACTGCACCTTGGCAAAGAGCTTATACTCTAAGAAAAATTGCAGATTTAATGAGAGAAAGAAAAGATGTTCTTGCTAAGTGGTTAACACTTGAAGTAGGAAAACCTCTTGCAGAAGGTGTTGGAGAAGTTGGTGGTGGTGCTGATATTTTTGAATGGAATGCAGAAGAGACAAAGAGAATTTATGGTCAAACACAACAAAGTAGATTTCCAGATACTAGAGTGCATGTTTATTATCAGCCAGTTGGTGTAGTAGCAGCATTAGTACCTTGGAATTTTCCAATAGTTTTGGCTTCTAGAAAGATTTCTACTGCTTTAGCTGCAGGTTGTTCTGTTATTTGTAAGCCAGATACAATTACTCCTGGCGCAGTAATGGAATTAGTTAGCATTTGTAAAGAAGCAGGAGTACCAGATGGAGTGGTAAACCTTCTATCAGGTGATCCGGCTGAAATATCAAATGAATTAATGGAATCTGATATTATTAAAAAAGTATCTATTACTGGCTCAACAAGAGTTGGAAAAATAATTTTAAAAAAAGCAGCTGATAAAGTTCAAAGAGTTACAATGGAACTAAGTGGTCACTCTCCCTTTATTGTTTGTGAAGATGTAGATATGAACAAAGTTGCTGATATAGCTATAACAGGTAAATTTAGAAATAACGGTCAAGTTTGTATTTCACCTAATAGATTTTATATCCAGGAAAATAGAAAAGATGAGTTTGTAAGTGCATTTATGGAAAGAGCAAAAAAACTTAAGATAGGTAATGGTATGGATGAAGGTGTTGAGTTAGGGCCTTTAACTACCGCAAAAAGATTAGAAGAAATTGAAAAATTAGTTGAAACTACAAAAAATGAAGGCGCTAAAGTTTTAATGGGTGGAAAAAGACCTGCTGGTTTTAATAAAGGATACTATTATGAACCAACAGTTTTTGATGATGTGAAAGATAATTTTACAATTATGAAAGAAGAACCTTTTGGTCCACTTGTGCCTATTCTAACATTTAAAACTTTTGATGAAGTTATTGAAAGAGCAAATGATAATGATTTAGGTTTATGTAGTTATTTATACACAAACTCAATGGACCAAGCTCATATAGGGTCTGAAAAATTAGAATCTGGATGTGTTGCGGTTAATACAGGCGTAGTTGCAATTGCTGAGGCACCATTCGGTGGAATAAAACAAACTGGTTATGGACGTGAAGGTGGATCAGGAGCAATCAAAGATTATCTAAATGTTAAATACACTCATATGGGTTTAAAAATATAAAAATGAGAAAAAATAAAATTAAGGAAATGATGAAGGCAGGTAAACCTGTCATTAATGGTTGGTTACAAATTCCTAGCACTGTTTCAGCTGAAGTAATGGCTCATCAAGGTTGGGACTCGCTTACAATTGATATGCAACATGGTTTAGTTGATTACACTAATGCTTTACCAATGTTGCAAACTATATCAACAACAGATGTAACTCCACTTGCAAGAGTAAACTGGAATGAACCTGGCCAAATAATGAAAATACTTGATGCAGGTTGTTACGGTATCATCTGTCCAATGGTAAGTAATAAAGAAGAGGCGGAAAGATTTGTTCAAGCATGTATGTACCCTCCTCATGGTTATAGAAGTTTTGGTCCTGTAAGAGGTTTAATTTATGGTGGTTCAGATTATGCTAAACATGCAAATGATGAAATGCTTAAGTTAGCAATGATAGAGACAAAAGAATCTTTAGGTAAGCTTGATGAAATTATGTCAACACCCGGTGTTGATGGTATTTATATTGGTCCAGCAGACTTAAGTTTAGCTATTGGTGAAGAACCAGGTTTTGATAGACCAGAAAGCACAAAAGCTTATTCAGAAATTTTAAGAATTTTAGAACATGCTAAAAAAAATAATATTTTTGCAGGAATTCACAATGGTACGCCTGAGTATGCACAAAAAATGATTGATAAGGGTTTTAATTTTGTAACAATTGGTGCTGATCAAAGAGCATTAAGTGCTGGATCTAAGGCTGTAGTTGATAAAATGAAAGGTTTTTCTAAAAAAGAAGAATCTAAAGCTTATTAATTAAAATATTTATTATATCCCTTTATAAAGAATATCTCTTCTATCAATAAACCCTTCAAAAGTTTTTATTGTAATTACAGATGGTAAGATAAAGATAGATCTTTTGTCTTTTTCATTTCTTATAATTCTAAAAAATCCTTTTTTAATAGCAGTATCGATATAAACATTTGAGGTTAAGTAAGATTTTTCAATAACTTTTAATAATTCATTTTTAGTAATTGATTTATTTTTATAATAAGCAAGCATTACCATATGTAACATGATCCAATGTTGTGGAGTCAATGAGAACCAATTAAGTAATTCATTTTCCAATCTTCCTTCGAAGTCACCAAGTGACACTTCAGCTAATTTAATTCGTTTTTGAGTAATTTTTGGAATTTTTTTTTGTTCCTCAAAATGCTTAGGATATTTAAATTGTCTCTTCATTAGTCAAATGTTATCTTAAAGAAAGTTAAATTAATATTATTTTTTATTGCTTAATTCTTTATATATATTGTTAACTCTGCACACTTCTTCTGCGGTATTAAAAAACCCTTCGTACTCTATTTCATCTGGTGTTACATCAAAGTGATAGTGGCCAGCAATATTTTTTTTTGTATAAGAGTGAAAATGAGTGTGTTCGCCAGAACTCTCTTAAGTTAAGCGCCCCACCTGTTGGATCACCCGTCCAAAGTACGCTGTAACCTTGAAGCTCTGGTCCAACAGGTTCATAAAATTGTAAAAAATCTTTTACACACTTCATTTGTTCGGGGTCATAGTATTCATGTTTAATATCGGCATAATCAGGCTGAACATGTGATTTAATTTTTCCTTTTAATATTCTAAAAACGCCTGCTAAGGCAAGATGATCGTTGCCCTCAATTTTTAAGTTATCAGACAAAGCTTTTCTCATTGCTTGAGGTAAAGAGCCTTGTTCACCAGATCTTCCTTTTATTTTAATTTTAATAACTTTTCCTCTTACCCCATCAGTATAAAAAACGTTGCCTAAGCCACCATGTTTTCTAGCTGTATATTTTTCAGCAATACATTCTTTGTTAGCACCAACTCGAGCAATAATTGATTTTGACTCAGAGGTAATTAAATTTTCATTAATTACTAATTCACCACAATGACCTTCTAAACAAGACATGGCACCTGAGCCAGCACCTAATGCATAACTTTTTTCTGATCCAATCATTTTAGAAATTTCTTCATAATCGAATTCAGCACCAATAAATTTAGGATCGTGCATGTAAGGTTCGCCACCAACATCTATAATTTTTTGATTACCACTTATTCCCTCAGAAGGACAACCCCAATCTCTCAAATTTGGACAGTCAACTATAGATATCTCGACGGCTTTGTAATTATTAGATAATCCAACTTGCAAAGCTTCAGAGATTTTATCTAATGAATATTCTTTAAATTTTGATTTTTCTATTTTTAATTGCATTATTAATTAAGCTATAATTTATTTTGCAAGATGTCTATAGATAATATATATAATATCTATACATAAATTAATTTTAAAAAAAATAATGATAAATAAAGATTTAAAAGTTGCAGTTTTAGGCGCTGGTGCGATGGGCTGTTTGTTTGGAGGTTTGTTAGCTGAAAAAGGGCTAAATGTAATTCTAATAGATGTTTGGAAAGAGCATGTAGAAGCAATAAATAAAAACGGTCTTAAAATGAATGGTCATGGTGGGGATAGATTTATAAAAGTGAAAGCAACAACTAATCCATCAACTGTAGGTATTGTTGATGCAGTAATAGTAATGTGCAAAGCAACTGTTCTAGAGCCAGCTCTCAACAGTATTAAAAATATCATTGGTGAAAAAACTGTTTTTATGTCTTTTCAAAATGGTTTTGGACATGAGGCTATTATGAAAAAAATTGTTGGAGATGAAAAAGTTTTAGGTGGAACAACAACTCAAGCATCAAATATATTGGGACCTGGACATATAATGAACCACGCAGCCTTACCATCTTGGATAGGAGAATACGAGGGCGGTATGAGTGAAAGAGTTAAAGAGGTAGCTGATACCTTCACGGCATATAATTTAGAGACAATTGCGGCAGATGATGTAAAGAAAAGAAAATGGATGAAACTTTTTGCATTAACTGCAATTGGTCCTTTATCTGCAATTTTTGATCTACATCACACAGATTTATATATTAATAATAGTGCAAATGATGTTTCAAGATCTCTTGGTAAAGAAATCATATTAGAGACAAGACAAGTAGCTTTAGCAGATGGTGTTGAGGTATCTGAGGATGAGTGTCTATTTATGTTTAATAAAATTGTAGACTCCAATCAAACAAATAAATCATCTATGGCTTTTGATGTTCAATATAAAAGAAAAACTGAAATTGACTTTATAAGCGGTGTGGTTTCAGGTCTTGGAAAAAAACATGGAATAAAAACTCCTTTAAACGATTTAATGTACAAAATGATAAAAGTTAAGGAGGGAATGTATAGCTAAATGCTAAATATTGAGAAATTAAAAAAAATTAAAAGTAATTTTCCAGTTTTAGTAGGTAGAAACGTCATCCCAAAGAGTATTTGCAAAACATTAATTAAAGAAATCAGTAACTCCAAATCTTTTGATGACATGATCATGGGTGGGAGAAGCCGAATAAACAAAGGGTCTAAAAATTTTAATAATTATATTAAAAAATCAAAAACCTCAGAAAAACTCTTTAAAGTTTTCAATGGTAAATCTTTCTATAAAAAAATTGAAAGTATATTTAAAAAAAACTTTAAAGATGGCTCTTGGGCAAATTCAAATATTCCAAAAATTTTTAATCAAAAAAAGTTTACTATTAAAAAAAAATTAAACTCAAGTGAACTTCAAAAAATACTTGGGAATAATTACTCTAATCCAAAAGTAAATTTAGATATTGATTTTTCTGTTTCAAAAGGTGGATACAGATTAAGACCACATCGAGATGACATTACAAGATTATATAATTTTTTAATTTACTTAACAGATATTCCAAAAAAGAACGGTGGATCACTTACTATTTATAAAAAAAAGGCAAAAAAGAATCTAAGAAAAAGCTTCAGGAGATTTCCTAAAATTAGTGAACTTGAAATTGTGAAGGAGTTTACACCTAAGCAAGGAACAGCTGTTTTTTTTCAATCAACTCCCAACTCTTATCATGGCGTAAAAAGATTTATTGAAAAAAATTGTTCTAAAAGGTTTTTTATTTATGGAAGTTACGCCCTGAATAAGCCAGTAATTTGGAAATTTAATAATATTCCTTATTATCCTCACATAATTCAAAATAAAAAAAAAATGCTTACATCTTTTCATGATGCAAATTATCTTACCATCCCAACTACAAATTAATATAAGTTTAAAAAATGAAATCATTGACTAAAAAAAAATTTGAAGAACAGGGATACTCAATAGTAAAAAATGTTTTAAATTTTGATAATGATCTAAAACCCATCTTAAATGACATGGAATATGTAATGGATAGACTGATTCATAAATTCTCTCCTGAAAGAAAAATATCAAAAGCTTTAAAATTTAAATTTGAAAAAAAATATAAGTTTGTATCTTCTCTTAATATTTTTGATCTAGATCAGTATTTCAATACACGACTACCTAGAGACCATGTTAAAAAAGATAGCGAATACTTTGCAAGCCATTCACTTTGGAATTTAATTAAACATAAAAAAATACTTAAAGTTGTTGAAAAAATACTTGGCCCAGAAATACTTTCTAACCCAGTTCAAAACACAAGGATAAAACAACCAGAAAAAACATTACCTAAAAAATCAATTAATGATGGTTTAAGCGGAAGGACGCCTTGGCATCAAGATGCAGCTGTACTATCCACTAAAGGTCAAAAAAAAACTGAACTTTTAACAGTATGGATACCTTTTACAAAAACAAATAAGAGAAATGGCTGTATGATCACTATTCCTGGAATAAATAAATTAGGATTATTAAATCATCACTCTGGCTACAGAGGACAAGTTGAAATAAAAGACTCAAAATTACTTAATTCAAAAAAAGTAGCTTACTTAGAAGCTAATGTGGGAGATATAGTTTTGCTACACCGACACTCTGCACATTGCTCCATTCCTAATAAATCTAATAATTTTAGAATAAGTGCTGATCTCAGATATAATAAAGCAGGTCAAACTTCTGGTCGAGAGCCATTACCAAGTTTTTATGTAAAAAGTAAAAATAAAAAAAATATTACTATTTCAAATTTTAAACAATGGCTTGCTCTATGGGAAAAAGCTAAAGAAAAATGTATACCTAGAAAATATGCCTTTAAATATCCTTTACCTACATTCAAAAATAAAAAAAGAGATCTATCTAGGTTAATTAATTTTTAAATAAATAATTTTATAAAATATATATTTGTGTATAAGAGCTTATGAAAAAAATTTTAGTTATACAGCCTATTCATGAATCTGGAATTGAATTGCTTAAAAATAATACAAATTACGAATTTGAAATTGTTGAAAATGTAGATCCTGAATTTCTCAAATCTAAAATTAAAGACTGTGATGGAGTATCAATAAGAACAGCAAAATTGACTGGGGATGTTATTGAAGCAGCAAATAATTTAAAGATTATTTCTAGACACGGTGTTGGTTACGATAATATTGATTTAGAAGCTTCTAAAAAAAATAACTTAACTCTTGCTATTACAGCAACGGCAAATGCGGTAGCTGTAGCTGAACATGTAATGTTTATGCTCCTTAATATTTCTAAAAGAAAAACTATGTATGATGACACTGTTAAGGAAGGAAAATTTAATGATAGAAACAAATTGCCCAAAACTGTTGAACTTTGGGGTAAAAATATACTAATTGCTGGTTTTGGTAGAATTGGTCAATCTTTAATAAAACGATGTCTAGGGTTTGAGATGAAAGTTTTTGTCTATGATCCTTTTGTTTCTAAAGATGTTATTGAAAATTTAGGTGGTATCAAGGTTGATAGTATGGAAGATGCCTGCAAAACTATGGATGCTGTATCTCTTCATATTCCGTTAAATGATAAAACTAAGAATATAATCAATTATGATTTACTAAAAACAATGAAAAATAATTGTATTATTATTAACGCGGCTAGAGGCGGTATTGTAAATGAAGTTGATCTGGATAAAGCTTTGAATGAAGGTTTAATTTTTGGAGCTGGTTTAGATGTTTTTGAAACTGAGCCACCAGAACCCAATAATCCATTATTAAAAAACGATAAAGTTTTTCTAAGTCCACACACAGCAGCTTTTACTGAAGAATGCATGACAAGAATGGGTAAAGAGACAATGCAAAATATTATTGATTTTTTTGATGAAAAGTTAGAAAAATCTAAAATTGTAAAATTATAAAAAAATTAGTTTTGAAAAACTTCTAAGTTACTTTTTTTAAGAGTTTCTGTTAAATATTTATAGCCGATCTTTGCATATTCAAAAGGATTTGCTTTTGAAGGATCTTGTTCCGCTTCTACCACTAACCAACCTGAGTAATTTTTTTCTTTCAATACATCGAACAAAGGCTTGTAATCAATACATCCATCACCTGGAACTGTAAATGCACCCTCTAAAAATGCCCCTCTAAAACTTAGATCTTCTTTCAAAGATTTTTCTAAAACATTTTTTCTAATATCTTTACAATGCATATGAATTAATCTTTCACTAAAATCATTTAATATTTTTAACGATTCTCCTTTAGCAAATAACATGTGACCAGTGTCTAATGTAAGTTTTACACTATCATGCGTGTTTTCAAGCAATCTCACTGTATCCTCTTCAGTCTCTATTACAGTGCCCATATGATGATGGTAAGCAAGTGGCATCCCTTCATCTTCAAGATATTTTCCCATTTCTGAAATCTTTTCATAGTATTTTTTAGACTCTTCAAGATCCATTTGAGGTCTTGTAGATAATTTTCGATTTGGATCTCCTTGGATTGAGTCAGAAACTTCAGCAAAAACCATACACGGTGAATTGCAATCTTTAAAAAGTTTTAACTGATCTTGAATTAAATTTTTTTCTTCATTTACATTATTTGTTCTTAAATTAGCTCCATACCAACCTGAGCAAAGATTTAGGTTAAATTTATTAAGTTTGGGAATTAATTCTTCTGATTTTTTTGGAAATTTACCACCAGACTCAATTCCAATAAATCCTGCCTGACTAGCTTCAGACAAACATTGTTCTAAAGAAGTGTCACCTCCCAATTCAGGCATATCATCATTACTCCATGCAATTGGTGCTATTCCTAATTTAATTGACATATAAAATTATTAAAAATTAAATGCATTTCTAAATTATGATCTTTTGTGCATCAAGAAGATTATCTTTATAATTGATATTTAATTCATCTTGAAAAATTGTTTCTTGATTTCAATCTTTAATTCTGTTGTAAATTCTTATGATTAACTTTTCTTTAATGGGAGCAGGACGGATTGGAAAAATGCATGCTAAATTTATAGCATTACATCCAAAAGCAAAATTAAAATATGTATATGATGTTAATTCTCAGTTTGCCGAAGAAATAGCAAAATCAACAGGGTGTTTAATAGCATCTTCACCAGAAGAAGCTATAAAGGCTGACGATATAGACGCAGTTCTAATAGCATCGGCTACTCCAACTCATACTCAATTTATTACAATGGCAGCGAAAGCTGGAAAAGCAATTTTTTGTGAAAAGCCAATTGATTTAGATATCAATAAAGTAAATGAGTGTATGGAAAATATTAAGGGAACAAACGTTCCTATTCAAATTGGTTTTAATAGAAGATTTGATGCCAGTCATGCAAAGGCGCAACAGGCAAAAGTAAAAAAAGAAATTGGTGAATTGGAAATGGTTGTTATTACAAGTAGAGATCCTGAGCCACCAGGAATTGATTATTTAAAAGCTGCAGGAGGATTTTTTAGAGATACTACTATCCATGATTTTGATTTAACTAGATTTATATTAGGGGATGATCCTGTAGTTCAAATATCTGCATTTGGAGATGCTTTATTTGATAAAAATGTGCAACAAGAAAAAGATCTGGATACTGCTATGTTTATTTTAAAGTCAAAAAATGGAGTTTTAATTCATATAAATAATTCTAGAAGAGCTGTATATGGGTATGATCAAAGAGTAGAGGTTTTTGGTAGTAAAGGTATGGTAATTTCAAACAATCAAACCCCTACATCCATACAAAGATATACAAATACATCTACTGATGAAAAAGAACCTATACATTTCTTTTTTATTGAAAGATACGATCAAGCTTACAGAGATCAATTTAATGAGTTTGTAAAATGTGTTGAAGATAAAACAAAACCATTAGTTGGATTTGAAGATGGCAGAAACGCTTTGATAATAGCTAATGCAGCATATGAGTCGTTTGAAAGTGGTAAAGCAATAGATATAAAATTCTAATATGTCCAATAAATATATATCTGAACAATCTAACCAATTTAAAAATAAAATAATAATTGTAACAGGAAGTACTCAAGGAAGTGGAGCTGAGACTGCAAAATTACTAGCAAGCAGAGGTGCTAAGGGAATAACTATTTGTGGAAGAAATAGTGATAAAGGAAATAAAGTAAAATCTGAAATAGAAAGTATGGGTGCAGAATGCCTATATGTTCAAGCAGATTTAGAAAAACTTGCAGACTGTAAAAAAATAGTTTCTGAAACTGATAAAAAATTTAACACAGTGGACTCTTTTATAAATGTTGCAGCTTTTACAGAAAGAGGAACGATCTTAAGCACAACAGAAGAAAATTATGATAAAAATTTTAATGTAAATGTAAAAGCTCCTCTTTTTATGATGCAAGACGTTATAAAAATAATGATTAGAGATAAAAAAAAAGGAACTATTGCTCATATTTTATCAATGGCCGGATACAGTGGAATGCCTTTCTTAACTGCCTACAGTTCTTCTAAAGCAGCATTAGCAATAATGATTAAAAATGTTGCAAATTCAGTTTCCGGGCATCAAATAAGAGTAAATGGAGTAAATTTGGGATGGACAGACACACCAGCAGAAACCGTAATTCAAAAAAAATTTCACAACGCAAATGATGATTGGTTAAAAAAAGCTGAAGCCAAAGTTCCTTTTAAAAGATTAAACAAACCTTTGGATGTTGCAAAGATCTTAGCTTTCTTATGCTCAGAAGAGTCAGGAATTATGACCGGAAGCATTGTTGATTTTGATCAAACTGTTGCAGGATGGCATTCATATTCAGCATATGACACCAAAATATTAGACGATAGTATTTTAGGTGAGTGAGCCTAATTTAAATTAAATAATGAAAAAAAATAAAATTAAAGATACTGGTTTAGAGGTTACAGAATTGAGTTTTGGAACATCCTCTTTGGGGAGTATGCCAGATACATATGGTTATGAAGTACCAGAACTAAGAGCTCAAGAAACGCTAAAAAGATTTTTTCAAGGGCCAGCTAATATGCTTGATACGTCAAGAAATTACGCAATGGGTGAAAGTGAAAAAAGAATTGGAAAAGCAATTAAAGAAAATGGAGGATGGCCTAAAGGTTTTCTTTTATCTACAAAACTAGACAGAAATATGGACACCTTAGTTCTCGATAAAAATAGAGTTAGAGAATCGTTAGAAGAAAGTTTAAAAACGTTAAATGTAGACTCTGTTGATATTTTATTTTTACATGATCCAGAATATGCAAAAGACATTACTGATATTACAAAAAAAGACGGAGCAATGGATGAGTTATTTAAAATTAAAGATGAAGGTCTTGCTAAAGCAGCAGGTGTTGCAATGGGTAAAGTAGATATTATGTTTCCTTTGCTAAAAGATTGGGATTTTGACGTGATAATTAATCATAACAGATATACCCTAATAAATAGAGAGGCTAATGCAATGTATGATTATGCTTCTGGTAAAAATATTGGAATTTTTAATGCTGCTCCATACGCAGGAGGAGTTTTAGCAAAAGGTCCTGATAACTTTAAAAAAGTAACCTATCAGGATGCTACGGAAGAGAAATTAGCCCCTGCTCGTGAGTTTGAAAAAGTTTGCAAAAAACATAATGTGGAATTAGGAGCAGCTGCACTTCAGTTTTCTTTAAGAGATAATAGAATTACCTCAACGATATGTGGTGTAACTAGTGTTGAAAGCATAGAAAAAAATTTGGCTTGGGCAAATGCTGAAATTTCTGGTGAATTTTGGGATGAAATATCAAAACTACCATTTTCTACTAATGACCCAGAGTCTGAAAGAGTTTTCACATCAGGATAATTTAAAAGATTACAAATAAACTATACATAAAGTTGAGTTTAAAGAAATGGTACGACTTAACAGTTAAAAAATACATTAATTTAAAGTTAAAAAATGCTGTGGATATATATCTATTGCAATGACGCTGTTTTTCTATTTTAATTAGTCAAATTAAAAGGAGGTCTTAATGGCTAAGTTTTATATACTAGGAAGATATACGGATAAAGGTCTTGGAGGCTTTGTAAGTAATCCAGACACAGATCGAAAAGCTGCTACTACAGCTTTAGCTGAAGCAGGTGGTGCAAAACTTACTGGCTATGCTGGTTTAAGAGGCAAGTATGATTTCATGGTAGAAGTCGAAGGTACTTTTGATCAAGCAGCTGCATCAGGAATGGTTGCGGTTTCAAGTGGGGCTGTAACTGACTTTACTGTATTAGAGTCTATTGACTTGAATGGTATTGCAAAAATTGCAAACAAAATGGTTGGTGGCTACAAAGAACCAGGTAAATAATTACAAAAAAACTCTTCCTCTATTTTTTTAGAGGAGGAGTTAAATATCTCTATAACAGTAACAATCTCTTTAGATTATATAATTTTTTTTTCTTAAAGAATTTTACTCATATTATATAAAATCATATATAATATTATTATTGTATATGAATATTCTTAAGGATAGCTTTGGTAGAAGATTTCCATACATTAGATTGTCAATTACAGATGTGTGCAATTTTAAATGTGGATACTGTTTACCTAATGGATATAAAATTGATAAAAGTGATAATAGAACTTTCATCAATACTGATGAAATTGGTAGATTAGCAAAAGCACTGTCACAACTTGGTGTATCAAAAATTAGACTTACTGGTGGTGAGCCAACAGTCAGAAAAGATTTTTTTGAAATAGTTAAAATTTTAAAAAAAAATTCAGGGATCAAAAAAACTGTAATAACTACCAATGGTTATAGGTTAGACAAAATTGCAAATGATATAAAAAATAGTGGTTTAGATGGAATTAATATCAGTATTGATAGTTTAAATGCTGATACTTTTAAAAAGATTACTGGTCATGATAGATTGGAAGAAATTCTTAAAGGTGTCAAAAAACTAAAAAATTTAGATTTCAAAAATATTAAAATTAACGCTGTTTTACTAAAAGGAGTAAATGATTCTGATAAAGATTTTAATGATTGGGCTGAATTTATAAAAAATAATGAAATTGATTTTAGATATATAGAGTTAATGCAAACAGGAGATAACCTTGACTATTTCAATAGATATCATGTTCCAGCAAAAAAATTTATTGATTATTTAAACAATAATAATTGGGTTATCCAAACATTTGGTAAAGATGCGGGACCATCAAAAAATTATTTAAATCCGAAGTTTAAAGGTAAATTTGGTGTTATCGCTCCATACTCAGAAGATTTTTGTAAAAGTTGTAATAGGTTAAGAATAACTGCAAAAGGTGATTTAAGATTATGTTTGTTTGGTAACACTGGAATAAATATTAGACATTTAATGCAAAAAGATAGTCAATTAGAAGAGTTAAAAGATTTGATTTTAAAACAGCTTAACTTTAAGAAAGAATCTCATTATTTAGAGATCGGTGAAACTGGTTTAACAAAGAATTTATCAACTACTGGTGGTTAATATGAAGAATTTAAAAGTAATAAAAAATAATGAGTTAAAAGATTGGGCAGAAGAAATTTTCAAAAAAAATTCTTTTAACATGGTTGATGTTTCAGCCAAAAAAGAAACGCACAGAAGAGCTTTAGCCTCTGGCAAAATTTTTGTTGGTAAAGAAGTATTTGATCTAATTAAAAATAAAGAAATGCCTAAAGGAGATCCTGTAGCTTTAGCAGAAGTTTCTGCAGTTTTAGGAGTTAAAAAAACTAGTGAATTAATTCCTTTATGTCATCCACTACCAATCGACCATACAGCTACTAAAATTATTATGCACGATAAAGATAACACACTTGAAGTGTTTTGTGTTGTTTCCGCATATGCAAAAACAGGTGTAGAAATGGAAGCAATTATGGGAGTAAATGCTGCTTTAATAACTATTTACGATTTAAGTAAAATTGTTAATCCTCATTTAAAAATTCATGATGTTAAGCTATTAATCAAAGAAGGTGGAAAAAGTGGTTTGTGGAAAAATCCAGAAGGGCTACCTAATTTTTTAAAAGAAATATTTTAATTAAAATATTAATGAAGGTACAGATTGAGCTATTTGGGGCAAGTCGAGACTTTAGTGATAAAAATTTTCTAGAATTCGAAATAAAAAAAAATTCAACAATTAAAGATATTAAAAATAAAATAATAGAGTATTTAGATAAAAATTTTATAGGTAATGAAAATTTTAAAAAGATTGTAAATTCATCTGCATTTTGTTCTAAAAGTAACAATATTGTCAGCGACAATTATAAAATAACAAGTAATGAAAAAATTGCTATTATACCCCCTATTGGAGGAGGTTAATGCTTCATACAAAAGTAATAAATATAAAAGAAAAAAAACTTTCAATTTTAGAAGCTGAAAATTTTATTTCATCTTCTCAATTTGGAGCTTCAATCTTTTTCTCTGGAACTGTAAGAAATCAAAACGATAATAAAAGTGTAGTAGGAATAACTTATGACAGTCATGACGCTCTTGTTATAAAAAGTTTTGAAGAAATTTACAATGAAGCTGATCAAAAGTTAAACATTAAAGATAAAGCAGTATTTATTGAGCATGCAAAAGGTTATTTGAACCTTGGAGAAATTAGCATTATCATTGCTATTGCATGTAAGCATCGTGATGAAGCGTATGTTTTGTCTAGATATGTTATTGAAGAAATTAAGAAGAGGTCTCCAATTTGGAAAAAAGAACATTATACAAATAATGAAAGCGAATGGTTGAAAGGTAATCCAATAATTCATGAAAAAAATTAAATATTCAGAAATTACACCAGAAAAAATTTATAATAACAGGAGATCCTTTATTAAATCGATTAGTATAGGGGCTGGTTCTATTGCAATGACTTCTCTTCCTTTTACTGGAGATGCTTTATCGGAAGAAAAAAATAAAAATACAAGTTACAAAGATATTGCCACATATAATAATTATTATGAGTTTGGCACTTCTAAAAGTGATCCCTACATAAATTCCCAGAATTTTAAAACAAAACCTTGGACTATTAGTATTGAAGGTGAAATTGAAAATCCTATCAACATTTCAATGGAAGAAATTTCAGAAATGTTTGTATCAGAGGAAAGAATATATCGTCTTCGATGTGTAGAAGGATGGTCGATGGTAATTCCTTGGATGGGTTTTTCTTTAAGTAAGTTACTATCTAAAGTAACCCTAACTTCTAAAGCTAAATATGTTGAATTTGAAAGTGTTTATGACCCAGATCAAATGAAAGGTCAAAGATATCCAGTTTTAAATTGGCCTTATAAAGAAGGATTAAGAATTGATGAAGCATTGCACCCATTAACAACTGTAGTAACAGGTTTGTATAATAAAAAACTTCCAAATCAGAATGGGGCACCTTTGAGAATATTTGTCCCTTGGAAATATGGATTTAAAAGTGCGAAAGCTATTGTTAAAATTAAATTAGTAGAAAAAATGCCAACTTCTTCATGGATGTGGGCATCACCCAGAGAGTATGGTTTTTATTCAAATGTTAATCCCAATGTTAATCATCCAAGATGGTCACAAGCTACAGAAAGAATTATAGGAAATGATATTTTTGCACCTAGAGTAAAAACTTTAATGTTCAATGGTTATGAGGAAGAAGTGGCTAGTTTATATACTGGTATGGATTTAAAGAAATTTTTTTAATGAAAAGATTTTTAAAACCAAGTGTTTTTATTTTAAGCCTTTTTCCATTTTTAATAATTACTTATAAAATTTTTTTTAATCAACTAGGGCCAGAACCTGTAAAAGAGATAACTCATCATACTGGTGAGTGGACGTTAATATTTATTATTTTAACATTAGCGATGACACCCTTTAAAAAAATTACAAAATTAAATGTCTGGATATCATTAAGACGTATGCTTGGATTGTTTGTTTTTTTTTATGCTACAATTCACATGTTAACATACGTGGTTATTGATTATCGTTTAGATTTACAAAGTATTTCAAAAGATATTTTTACAAAAAGATTTATCTTTGTTGGATTTGCAGCATGGCTCTTATTGACACCTCTTGCTTTAACTTCCTCAAAAAAAGCAATGATGTTATTAAAAGATAAATGGAAAAAAATTCATCGATTGATTTATATTATTGCAATATTAGGGGTGGTTCACTTTATTTGGTTGGTTAAAAAAGATTTAACAGAACCACTAATTTATATGGCAATAATATTAATACTTTTACTATTTAGATTTAAATTCAAAAAAGTTTAATAATTAATTTATATTTGTGTTTTCTGGAATACAGATCTCTGATCTAGTTAAAAATCTTCTTCCAGTTCCGTTGTCTAAAGAAAACATTCCACCCATTCCCTTAATACAATCAATAATTAAATCTGTATTTTTCCATGCCTCATGTTGAGTTTCACTAATATAAAAGGGAATATCTCCAATTTTACCAACTAAAACATCATCGTCACTTACTTGGAATTCTTTGGCAGGATAACACATTGGAGCACTACCATCACAACAACCACCTGATTGATGGAATAATAAATCTTTACCATGAGTTTTTTTTAAATCTTCTATTAACTCAAGTGCTGTAGGTGTGGCTGAAACTTTCATTTTTATGTGGCCCGCATTAATTACGGGCCAATATAATATATCTGTTAAAAGAAGCCTAATTTTTTTTCACTGTAAGACACGTGTAAATTCTTAACTTGTCTATAGTGATTAAGCATCATTTTATGGGTCTCTCTACCGATTCCAGATTGTTTGTAACCTCCAAAGGCAGCGTGAGCTGGATAAGCATGGTAACAGTTTGTCCAAACTCTACCAGCTTGGATTCCTCTTCCCATTCTATAAGCAACATTTCCATTTCTAGTCCAAACACCTGCTCCTAAACCATAAAGAGTATCATTAGCAATTTCTAATGCATGTGCTTCATCTTTAAATTTAGTGACAGATACAACTGGTCCAAAAATTTCTTCTTGGAAAACTCTCATAGAGTTGTCACCTTCGAAAATAGTAGGCTGAATGTAATTTCCTTTTTCCAAACCACTATTTAAGTTGGCAACTTCACCTCCACAAAGAACTTTAGCCCCCTCTTTCTTACCTAGATCAAGATAAGATTTTATTTTTTCCATCTGTTCTAATGATACTTGAGCTCCAATCATAGTTTCCATTTTTAGAGGATTGTCTTGAGTTACAGCTTTTGTTCTAGCAACAGCTCTTTCCATAAATTTATCATAGATAGACTCTTGAACCAACACCCTACTTGGACAAGTACAAACTTCACCCTGGTTAAGAGTAAACATTGCAAAACCTTCCATACACTTATCAAAGAAATCATCATCTTGATCCATAACGTCTTCAAAGAAAATATTTGGAGATTTTCCACCTAATTCTAAAGTGATTGGAATTAAGTTTTGTGATGCGTATTGCATAATCAAACGTCCAGTTGTTGTTTCACCAGTAAAAGCTATTTTTCTTATTCTTTTTGATGAAGCTAATGGTTTACCTGCTTCCAAACCAAAACCACTCACAACATTAACTACTCCTGGAGGTAACAAATCACCAATAAGTTCCATTAAAAGTAAAATAGATGCTGGTGTTTGTTCAGCTGGTTTTAGAACTACACAATTTCCTGCAGCTAACGCAGGTGCAAGTTTCCATGTTGCCATTAGTAAAGGAAAATTCCAAGGAATAATTTGTCCAACAACACCAAGTGGTTCAGGTATATGGTAGGAATATTCACTGTTACTTATTTCAGAAACAGAACCTTCTTCAGCTCTTATCACTCCTGCAAAATATCTCCAGTGATCTACAACTAACGGTAAATCAGCAGCCATACATTCTCTAATTGGCTTACCATTATCTAAACACTCTGCGGTAGCTAATAGTTCTAAATTTTTTTCAATAACATCAGCTATCTTAAGTAATATATTTGATCTCTCAGTTATTGATGTAATTCCCCAAGTAGGAAATGCAGCATGTGCTGCATCTAATGCTGATTCAACATCTTTAGAATCAGATCTTGGAACTGAACATATAACCTCATTATTAATTGGGCTTACATTGTCAAAATATTTACCTGATTTAGGCTCAACAAACTTACCACCAATAAAATTTCCATATTTTTCTTTATAAGGAAACTTTACTTTTAAGTGAGATGTATCCAGTAAAGGAGACTTCCCAGCTTGTACTGTTTCTGTACTCATTATTTTTACCTCTCTATTTTTTTTATTTTTGATCTTATTTTTTTTTGTAGATATTTTAGAACGTTTCTTGGTCGCAGACGTTTTTGTAGCAACTTTTTTTTTTGTTTTGATTTTTTTTCTAGAAACTTTGACTTGTTTAGCCTTTTTTTTCTTAGTTTTTGAGTTTGCTATTTTTTTTTTCTTAATAGCCATGAGAATATTTAACTAATGTTTTGTATCAAAGTCTATTTATAATATATTTTATATTCTACTTTTGATTGCATCTAATACTACATCTTGTGCTCATAAAATAACTGACTAATAGTAAGTTTATGAACGATAATAAAAAAATAGAAATTCAATCAGCAACATTTGAAAGATTGTTAAAACATTTGGATGAAAGAAAAGATGTTCAAAATATTGATTTAATGAATTTAGCTAACTTTTGTAGAAATTGTTTGTCTAGGTGGTACAGAGAAGAAGCTGAAAAAAAAGGTGAAACTATATCTGATCCAGATGCAAGAGAACATGTTTATGGAATGCCTTATTCAGAGTGGAAAGAAAAATATCAAAAATAATTATTTTTCTTTCAGTCTTGGAAATAACTCAACAAAATTACAAGGTTTATGATTAATATCTAATTGATGTTTTAAAATTCCATCCCATGCATCAGTAACACCACCAGAAGAACCTGGTAAAGCAAAAACATATTTACCATTTGCTAATACTGCGCATGCCCTAGATTGTATTGCAGAAGTTCCTACTGTTTTAAGACTTATTGTTCGAAAAACTTCTCCAAAACCAGGTATTTGTTTGTCTGCAACCTCTTCTATTGCTTCTGGGGTAATATCTCTTCCAGTAAGCCCTGTTCCTCCAGTGGTGATAACTACATCAATATCTTTTTTATTAATCCAATCTTTTAAAATTAAAACAATATCTTCTTTGTTGTCTTTGCATATTTTTCTATCAATTAATTTATGGTTAGCTTCTTTAATTTTTTCTACAAGAATAGCTCCAGATTTATCATTATCAAATGTTCTGGTATCTGTTACAGTCAATAAAGCAATATTTACATTCATAAAATTTTTTAAGCATGATTATATTATCAATATTTTTTCTTATAACATCAATATTATATTCTAGTGTTGGTTTTGGAGGTGGGTCTACTTATCTGGCTTTAATGTTAATATGGGAAATTCCTTTTTACATCATTCCAATATTGGCATTATGTTGCAACATCATTGTGGTTTCGGGTAATTCAATAAATTATATAAAATCTGGTAATTTTAGTCTCAATCTACTTTTACCCTACGTAGTGGGGTCTGTTCCTTTGGCATTTTTTGGTGCTTCATTATCAATTTCAAAAGAATTATTTGAAATATTGTTATTTATAATTTTAGCTATTGCTGGAATTCTATTATTAAATAAAAGTAAATTTTTTGATAGTAATAAAATTAAAATAAATCAAATCCCAAAAAAAATATCTATTCTTATTGGTTGTGTCATAGGATTTATTTCAGGAATTGTAGGTATCGGTGGCGGTATCTTTTTAAGTCCAATACTTTTTTTAATAAAAGCTGGTTATCCAAAACAAATTGCTACAACTGCATCCTTATTTATTTTAATCAATTCTATTTTTGGAGTGGCTGGACAATTAACAAAAGATATTGTTTTAAATCAATTTTTAAATTTCTGGCCTCTTTTCTTGGTAGTCTTTATGGGTGGTCAAATTGGTAATTTTTTAAATATTAAGTTTTTATCGAATAAAACCTTGTCCTTAATTACATCTTTATTGGTCATATTTGTGGCTATAAGGATGGGTTTAAAGCTATTACCATAATCTTGATTTAATTAACATTTACTATATCTAAACATTCAATGAAAAATATTAAACCTTTTGGGCCATCAATTGGAAGAGCAAGAATTTCGAATAAATTTTTTAAATGTCTAAATAATGAGTTTAATGAAAAATCTAAATCAAAAAAAATTGACTATAGTTCTAAATTAGCAAGCCAAATTAAAAAAGAATTAAAAATTTCAGAAAAATTTGTCAAAAAAAATCTAGAAAAAGAATTAATGAACCATATTACAAAATTTTTAAATAATGAAAAAATTAAGAATATAAAAGAAATTAAGATCTTAAATTTATGGGTTGTTCGACAATTTAAAGGTGAATACAACCCTATTCATTACCATGAAGGAGATTTATCAGGTGTGGGTTACTTAACAATACCTAAAAATATGACTAACAATAAAATGGTAAAGAATAAAAAGATTAAAACAAATGGAACTATAGATTTCATAAATGGACAAAAAGGTTTTTTAAGCAAGAGTATATATAATGTGGTACCAAAACTTAAAGAACTTATCATTTTTCCAAATTATTTACTTCATACTGCTTATCCTTTTAATATTAGTGGTGAACGTAGATCGTTTTCTTTTAACGCTAAAATTATATTAAAAAAATAATATACAAATACAAATATAATTAGTATAAATAATTTGCCGATTTGATCTTATTGCGGGCATAAACTGCTAAAAAGAATAATTCCCACAAAATCAATAAGCGAGGTAGTTGAACTATATTGTACACCTAGCATAAAGCTGAAGTACTAAAAAAGTAAGGACTAAAGTGGATTTAAATTTTTTCAAAAAAACAAGGGTGCTAGATGGTGGAATGGGCCAAGAACTTCTAGCAAGAGGCATGAAACCTAACGGAACATTATGGAGTGCTAACGCTATATTAGATGAAAATTACCATCAACTCTTATTTGATACACATAGAGATTTTATAAAAGCTGGTGCTGAAGTAATAGTCACAACAACTTTTACAACAAGACGAAAAAGATTAAGAGATAACAATGTTGAGGAAAAATTTGAATACTTAAATAAAAAAGCTGGTCAAATCGCACATGATGTTAAAAAAGAATTTCCAAATATTCTTGTAGCAGGTGGAATACCTCCTCAAAATTTAACTTACGAGGCAGATGAAAGAAGTGAAGAAGAGATTATTAAAAACTTTAATGAACAGGCAAAATTATTAGATCCTTATGTGGATTTTTTTTATTTTGATGTATGGAGTAGCATTAAAGAATTTAAGTGTGGAATAGAGGCAATTAAAGAATTTAATAAACCTTATCTCATTGGTATTCATATATCTGAAGGTACAAATTTACCGAGTGGCGAAAATATTTCAGATATTAAAAATATTATTGATGAACAATTACTTGGTATTATGCTTTCATGTGTGTCACCTGAAAACTATGAGGCTAATCTTGAGGAGCTAAAAAGTTTAAATGTTCCTTTTGGCTTTAAGATAAATGGGTTTATAACTACTAAACCCAAAAATGGTTACACCTCAACTTTCTCAAAATCTAATGGTAATCCAAATGAATTCTTAGGACAAAGAAAAGATCTTACGCCTAAAAAAATTGGAGAAATTGTTAAAAAATTTAAAGATAACGGTGCAACGATATTAGGAGGGTGCTGCGAAACTAGGCCAACACACATAAACGCAATGGCTGCAGTTAAATAGTTTTTTTATTATCAGCTTTTTTAACAAAATAGATACCAATACAGACAGCTATTAGAGATATTAAAACCTTAATCGTTATTAATTCTTTCAAGAATATATATCCAAGTATAGTGCCAAATATTGGTATTAGATACGATACTTGTGATTGAAAAATTAAACCATTGTTTTTTAAAATTCTGAATCTTAATAACCAAGCAACGCCTGTTGGCACTATACCAAGATATATAACTGATATTAATGAGTCAGTTCGTGGAATTGATTGCCAAGGTTGCTCTATAAAACTCATTAATGGTAATAAAATTATAATTGCCCAAATTAAAATTGACCCTGTTACATTTTCATTTTTTTTCTTACTTATCTTTAAAGTTAAAACACCACCAACAACATAACAAGTTGAACCAAGCAATATTAGTAATGCTGAGTTGAAATTATTTTCATCAATTAAGATATTGTCAGAAAATAAAAATACGATTCCTGAAAATCCAATTAAAATTCCAAATGTTTTTACCAAATTGAACTTTTCATTCTTAGTAAAAAAATGTCCAAGAACAGTAGAGCTTAATGGTGTAGTAGACATTAATATTGCTGCTAAATTACTTTGAACAGACTTTACCCCATATGCTATTAAAAAAAATGGCGCTACTAAGTTGATAAATCCAATCATAGCAAACCAATGCCAGTCCTTTGAAAATGCTTCTATTTTTATATTTTTGTAATAACAAAGAAGTAAAACTGGAATTGCTCCAAAAAAAACTCTTAAAAAAGCAATTGTCACGGGTCCAAATGAATATGTTGCAATCTTAATATTAAAAAAAGCTGACGCCCAAATTAAAGCTAATGTTGTTAATAAGATGTAATCTATTAATTTTGGTTGTCTCATTCTGTTATCTCTTTTATTTCACCGGTAGTTAAAATTTTTAATTGACTAAAATCTATTCTAAAGACACAATTTGGGTGCCCAGCTGCAGCGAAAACCGTTTTAAATCTATTTAAATTACTATCAATAAAAATTTTTACTTTATTTAGGTGCCCAACAGGTGAAACTCCTCCAATTGTGTAGCCAGTAATTTTTTTAACATCATTTGGATGGGCCATGGACACATCTTTTTCATCTAAAATTTTTTTAAGTTTATTTAAAGAACATCTTTTATCGCCTGATACCAAACAAAGTACAAAGTCATTACTTGAATTAAATAGTAAACTTTTAACAATTGCCCCAACATTACAACCTAAAGCTGTAGCCGCATCCTTTGCTGTTCTTGCTGTTTGCTCTAAACAAATAATTTTGAGATTTGGATCAAAATCTTTAATAGTTTTTCCAGCTCTTTTGACTGGTTCTTTTTTTAATAAAGGGTTCACTGTAAATAATTATTTAATAATATTGCATAAATACACCACTTATGTGAAAATTGCATAGGTGTTATTTGTTAAATAAGCAATATTTTTCAAGATTATTTTGTTATTTAGCAGTTATAAAATTATACAGGAGATACAATGAGTGCAGCAAATGTTTTAAAATTTATAAAAGAAAAAGAAGTTGAATTTGTAGACTTAAGATTTACAGACCCAAGAGGTAAACTTCAACATCTAACAATGGATGTAACTATTGTTGACGATGAAATGCTAGATGATGGAGTTTTTTTTGATGGCTCTTCAATAGCAGGCTGGAAAGCTATTAATGAATCAGACATGATTTTAAAACCTGACACTTCAAGAATGGAAATGGACCCATTTACCTCTCATAATACATTGATTCTGTTCTGTGATATTTTAGATGCTGTTAAAAAATCCCCTTACGAAAGAGACCCTAGAGGAACTGCTAAAAAAGCAGAGGAATATTTAAAATCTTCAGGTGTTGGTGATAAAGCTTTTTTTGGTCCAGAACCAGAATTTTTTGTGTTTGACGATGTAAGAATTAGCAATGACCCAAATAACACCGGATTTGTTTTAGATAGCAAAGAAGGTCCATACAACTCTGGAAAAGTTTATGAAAATGGAAATATGGGTCATAGACCTCCTGTAAAAGGTGGTTATTTTCCCGTACCTCCTGTTGATAGTGAGCAAGATATGCGAGGAGAATATTTAAAAAATTTAAAAGAAGTTGGAATTAAAGTTGAAAAACATCACCATGAAGTTGCTCCAAGTCAACATGAATTGGGAATGTATTTTGGAACATTGGTTGATCAAGCAGATAATGTTCAATTATATAAATATGTTGTACAAATGGTAACCCACTCATTTGGAAAAACTGCTACGTTCATGCCAAAACCTGTTGCAGGAGATAATGGTTCAGGAATGCATATTCATCAATCTATTTGGAAAGGGAATACACCTGTATTTTCTGGTGATGCATATGCCGGTTTATCAGAAACAGCTCTACATTATATTGGTGGAATTTTAAAACATGCTAAGGCGATTAATGCTTTTGCTAACTCAACAACAAATAGTTACAAAAGATTAATTCCTGGTTTCGAAGCACCTGTACTACTTGCGTATTCAGCAAGAAATAGATCTGCTTCTTGTCGTATACCAATTACATTAAGTAAAAACGGTGCTAGATGTGAAATAAGATTCCCAGATGCTTCTGGAAATCCTTATTTAACTTTTGCAGCAATGCTAATGGCTGGCCTAGATGGAATTAAAAATAAAATTCATCCAGGTGAATCATTTGATAAAGATTTATATGAATTACCTCCAGAAGAAGTTAGTGCTATCCCAACTGTTTGTGGCTCATTAAGAGAAGCTATGGAGAGTTTAGATAAAGATAGAGAATTTTTAACGCAAGGTGGTGTATTTACAGATGATCAAATTGATGCTTACATTGCACTTAAGTTTGAAGAAATTCACAAATTTGAACATGCACCTCATCCTGTTGAATTTGAGATGTATTACAGTAGCTAGTAATTAATTACTGTCTAGTTGTTGCGATTGTATCTTTGTTAACACCTTTTTTCACAACGTAGTCCTGCGTGCCGTTTGCACCAGTCTCTACTTCTTTACGAAGATCTTTAAAAAAAGTTCTTTGCTTTAAAGAATTTTTAAGGCTTTTAACAAGATTTTTAAACTCAAATGTGTTCATACGTGATTCTTACACTAGATATGCAAGATATGCAATACTGATATGCAAATAGTAGGACAATACGTCCTACTCTATCTTAAAAGACTCACCACACCCACAACGCTCAGTTTCATTTGGGTTATTAAAGACAAATGATGAAGATAATTCCTCTTTTTTATAATCCATTTCAGTTCCTAAGAGATACATAACTGCTGCAGAATCCACAAATACCTTAACACCTTTTTCTTCAATAACTTCATCGTTTGGATTAACTTTCTTGGTGTATTCCATAACATAAGACATTCCAGCACAACCACCTGTTTTAACTGACACTCTTACACCCAGTGAGTCTTTTTCAGCATTAGACATAATTTCTTTAATCCTAAATGCTGCATTATCACTTAGTTTTATTATAGGGTTCATTATAGATTTAGCTCCAATTTTGCTGCCTCTGACATCATATCTTTATTCCACGGTGGGTCCCAAACTAATTCAAGATCAACATCATCTATTCCCTCAACTTGCATAGCACCATCTTTGACTTCCTTGGGTAAACTTTCTGCTACTGGACAATTGGGTGTAGTTAATGTCATTTTAATTTTTGCAAAATTATCATTTTCGACTTGAACATCATAAATTAAACCAAGTTCATAAATATTTACAGGCAGTTCTGGATCATAAATCTTTCTGATCTCTTCAATAATTTTTTCTTTTTTTGTCATCTTAATTCTCCGTATTTACTTGATCTTTTTTATTTTCAAAAGCTGAGACTAATGTGTGCCATGATAAAGTTGCACATTTTACTCTCATTGGGTATTGTTTTACTCCAGATAAACACATTAGTTTTGTTTTTTCATCTTCTTCTAGATATTCTGATTTAAGTTCAGGGTTTTCTTTGATCATCCCTAAAAAATCTTCGACAATTTCTTTTGCTTCATTTTCGTTTTTACCTTTAATTAAATCTGTCATAATAGATGCAGACGCCATTGAAATAGCACATCCACTTCCTTCAAAAGAAATATCTTCAACTATCATTTGTCCATTAAGTTTTAAATAAACATGAACATTATCTCCACATAAAGGATTGTTACCTTTGGCATCTTTATTGAAACCATCAGTCTTCCTCAAATTTTTTGGATTTTTACCATGTTCCAATATTATTTCTTGATATAATTCTTTTAAATTCATTTTAAATTAAATATTTTTTTACAGTTTTTAATTGAGTCGTTAAGCTTATCTAAATCATCTTTTGTATTATATATTCCAACTGATGCCCGTGCACTAGCAGGTATATTTAATTTATCATGTAATATTTGGCAGCAATGATGTCCTGCTCTTATAGCAACACCATCTTCATCTAAAATAGTTGCAATATCATGGGGATGTATACCTTCAATAGTAAAAGATAAAACCCCACCTTTGTCTTTAGGGCTTCCAATTAATTTAACAGAATTATTTTTTTGTAAAAGATCTTGACCATATTCAACTAATTCTGCCTCATGTTTCATAACATTGTCTATTCCAACACTCTCTAAAAATTTAATGGATTGGTCAAATGCTATAACTTGTGCCGTAGCCATCGTACCAGCTTCGTATTTATTAGGTAAATCACCGTAAGAAATCATATCTTTTTTAACTTCTTTGATCATGCCACCACCTCCTTGATATGGCGGCAACTCCTCTAACCATTTTTTCTTTCCATACAAAACACCCAACCCAGTTGGACCATACATTTTGTGACATGAAATAGCATAAAAATCACAATTAAGATCTTGCATATCTAGTTTTAAATGAGGTGCGCCCTGACAACCATCGACTACAACTACTATGTTTTTAGAGTGAGCAAGCTCGGTTATTTCTTTAATTGGTAAAATAGCACCTGTAACATTTGATAAATGTGTGATTGAAATTACCTTTGTTTTAGGTGTCAATTTTTTTTCTATTTCTTCTAGTGTGATTTCACCTTCTTCATTAATTTCTGCAAAATTAATTCTAATATTTTTTGATTTTCTTAAAAAATGCCAAGGAACATAATTAGAATGATGTTCTAGTTCTGTAATAAGTACTTCGTCTCCTTCTTGAAGAAAATTTTGACCCAAAGTATTAGCAACTAAATTAAGTGCTTCTGTAGCACCTTTTGTAAAAACAATTTCATTTTTATCTTTTGCATTTATATATTTTTGAACAGAGCTTCTTGTCCCTTCATATAAATTAGTAGCAGCAACAGCAAGATAATGAACACTTCTTCCTACATTGGAAAATTGCTTTGTATAAAATTCATTTATTCTATCAATTACAACTTTTGGTTTTTGTGAAGAATTTGCACTATCTAAATAAACTAGATCATTATTTTGAATTTTTTCATCAAAAATTGGAAATTCTTTTTTTATATTATTTATGATCATTCTTGAATGCCTGTTAATTTTTTAACTAAGGATTTTACACTTTCATTTGTAATCTTTTCAACAACCTCATTTAAAAATCCATTTGTTAATAGTTTTTTTGACTGAACATGACTTAGACCTCTAGACATTAAATAAAAAATAGAGTTTTCATCTATATTGCCTGAAGTTGATCCATGAGAGCATTTTACATCATCAGCATAAATTTCTAATTCAGGTTTTGCATTAAACTCCACATCATCATTAAGCAATAGAGCTCTACTTAGCTGATAGCCATCAGTTTTTTGAGCCTTAGAGTTTACATAAATTTTACCTTGATAAACTCCTTTGGAATTTTCATGTAATACACTTTTTATTAATTGATAACTTTTACAATTTTCTTCGTTATGATTAATCGAAGTTTTAATCTCATGGTGTTTTTTATTATCTAAATCAATAACCCCATTAAGTACAACTGAGCCATGATCGTTATTAAGAGAACAATTAATATCGTGTTTTGCAAATTTTGAACCTTTTGATAAAATAAAATACTCTAAATGACTATTTTTATCTAAATCAATATCTTTAAATGAATACTTAATATTAGATGTTGGATTGATGTCTAAACTATAATTTTTAAGAGTAGCATTTTTACCGATATTAATTTTTTGTCTGAAATTTAAAAAATTATTTTTTGTAGTCTCGTTTGAAATGTTGATTACATCCATAGAAGTGCCATCTTCAAGATCAATGTCTAGTCTCATATTTAAACCACAACAGTCTAAATCTGATGTTAAATAATTGTATAAAACCAATGGTTTTTGTAACTGATATCCCTTATTAATTGTGATTTTAATATAGCTAGAAAGAAAGGCAGTATTTAAGTTTAGTAACACATTTTCATTCAGCTCATTATCCAGTTCTAAATTTTGGTTTATACTAATTTTTTCTTTATTTTCATAACCAAAATCAATCTTAGATACGTTGCCGTTAATAAAAACTATTTTATTATGCTTAAATTCATTAATAAAATCATCATTAATCCTTGATGTATTATTTTCTTTATAAAAATCTAATTTTTCAAAATTAGTTGAAATGATTTGGTTTAAATCAGAAAATTTCCAATCTTCTTTACGTTTATTTGGAAAGCCTTGTTCTAAAAATTTATTAAAATTTTTTTCTTTAATTTCTTTTTGTGAAATTGAATAATTTCCTTCACTTAGAGATTTTTCAAAATTTAATTTGATTTCATTTTGCATTAATTAAAATCCTCATATCCAACTTTTTCTAATTCTTTAGCTAACTCATAGTCACCTGATTTAATTATTTGACCATTTTTTAACACATGTACAAAATCTGGTTTAATGTAATCAAGTAACCTTTGATAGTGAGTAATAATTAAAAAAGAATTTTCTTTATTTCTTAACGAATTTACACCTTCCGAAACTATCCTTAAAGCATCAATATCTAGGCCTGAGTCAGTTTCATCTAAAATAGAAAGTTTGGGATTTAAAATTGACATCTGTAAAATTTCATTTTTCTTTTTTTCACCACCTGAAAAGCCTACATTTAATTGTCTACTTAATATTTTTTCATCAAATTTTAATTCTGCTGATTTTTGTTTAATCAATTTTAAAAATTCAATAGCATCTAATTCTTTTTCGCCTCTAGCTTTTTTAATTGCATTAATTGAAGTTTTTAAAAAAGTATTAGTGTTAACTCCTGGAATTTCTAATGGATATTGAAATGCTAAAAAAATTCCTTTATGCGCTCTTTCCTCTGTTTCTAAATCCAATAAATTTTCACCCTCAAAAGTAACATTTCCATTTACTTCGTACCCTTTTTTTCCTGATAAAATATTTGATAATGTACTTTTTCCAGAACCATTTGGGCCCATAATTGCATGCACTTCTCCAGGATTTATATTTAAATTTAATCCTTTTAATATTTCTTTTTCTTCAATCTTTGCTTCTAAATTTTCAATCGTTAACATTTAACCAACACTCCCTTCTAAACTAATTCCAACTAACTTTTGTGCTTCAACGGCAAATTCCATAGGAAGTTGTTGTAAAACTTCTTTGCAAAAGCCATTTACAATCAAGCTAACCGCCTCTTCTTGATTTAATCCTCTTTGATTGCAATAATATAACTGTTCATCACTTATTTTTGATGTGGTTGCTTCATGTTCAATATTTGATTTTAGGTTTTTGTTTTTAATGTAAGGGATAGTGTGAGCGCCACATTTATTGCCCATCAATAACGAGTCACATTGAGTAAAATTTCTTGAATTATCAGCCTTTGAAGAAATATCAACTAAACCTCTATACATCATATCAGAATTACCAGCTGATATTCCTTTAGAAATTATCTTACTTTTTGTATTTTTTCCTAAGTGGATCATTTTAGTTCCTGTGTCTGCTTTTTGATGATTGTTTGTAATTGCTATAGAGTAAAATTCTCCTACAGAGTTATCACCTTTTAAAATACAGCTTGGGTATTTCCATGTTATTGCAGAGCCAGTTTCAACTTGCGTCCAAGAAATTTTAGAATTTTTTCCCTTACACAAACCACGTTTTGTAACAAAGTTGTATATTCCACCTACGCCATCTTTATCTCCAGGATACCAATTTTGTACTGTTGAATATTTAATTTCAGCATCATCCAATGCAATCAACTCAACGTTAGCAGCATGCAATTGATTTTCATCTCTCATTGGTGCGGTGCAACCTTCCAAATAACTTACATAGCTTCCTTTATCAGCAATAATTAATGTTCTTTCGAATTGACCAGTTTCTGATGCATTAATTCTAAAATATGTTGATAGTTCCATTGGACATTTTATTCCCTCTGGAATGTAAACAAAAGAACCATCTGTAAATACTGCCGAGTTAAGAGTTGCAAAGAAATGATCTGTTGTTGGTATAACAGAACCTAGATATTTTTTGACCAAGTCAGGATGTTTTTGAATAGCTTCAGACATTGAGCAAAAAATAATTCCTTGTTTAGTTAATTCCTCTTTAAATGTTGTTGCAACAGATACCGAGTCAAACACAGCATCAACGGCTATACCATTTAATCTTGCTTGTTCTTGCAATGGAATTCCAAGTTTTTTATAAGTTTCTAAAAGTTTTGGATCAAGCTCATCAAGGCTCTTGGGTTTATCATCCATGCTTTTGGGTGCTGAATAATAATATAAATCTTGATAATCTATTTTTGGATACTTTGGTTTTTGCCAATTAGGTTCTTTTAATTGTTTGAATCTTTCAAATGCCTTAAGTCTAAAATCGAGCATCCATTGAGGTTCCTTTTTAATATTAGAAATAAACTTTATTACATCTTCATTTAGACCTTTAGGCGCTCTTGTGTTCTCAATATCAGTTGAAAAACCATATTTGTAATCTTTTAAATTATCAATTTCTTTTTGTCTGTTATCCATCTTTTAATTACTTTGATTGTTATTGTCTTTTAATAAATCCTCTAAACTTTTCTTCTCAAAAAAACTGTTAATATGTGTTTCCAACTCATCCCAAAGATTGTGAGTAGAGCATTTTGTGGTTTTACCATTACAGCCTTTTTTTGACTCTTTTTTACATTGAACAGTTTTTACCTTTTCATCGACAGCATGAAAAATATTGGTAAGCTTTATCTCGTTCGGTTTTTTAGAAAGCACATAACCACCTTGTGTTCCCCTGGTACTTTGAACAATTTGATTTTTTTTTAATTTAGAAAAAATTTGCTCCAAATAATCCAGAGATATGCCCTGGCGCAAAGAAATGTCTCTTAGTGATACAGGATTAATGCCATCAAACCTGGCTAAATCTGCTAATGCCATTACTGCGTATCTACTCTTTGATGTTAATTTCATATTACCCTTTAAAATTGTGCGTTTTAAACATACCTGACTAAAATGGTCAAGTATATATTGGTCTAAAAAAACTAACATATTGTCGCTCACTTATGATAAACGTAGTTTTTTTTTGAGAATAATAATCAATATCGCATATGGATAATAAAATTTTAGAAATATTTATTCCAGGTCCCGCTGGAAGACTAGAAGCAAAATACTATAAGAGTAAAAAAAATACATCTCCAATTGCACTAGTGTTACAGCCACATCCTCAATATGGAGGAACTATGAACAACAAAATTGTGGTAGATACTTTCCATACATTTATGGATAATGATTTTTCAGTATGTAGAGTAAATTTTAGAGGTGTTGGTAAAAGTGATGGTGAGTTTGATAACGGACAAGGTGAACTTGCAGATGCAGCTGCTGCATTAGACTGGCTTGAAAGAGAAAATTTTGACAACTCACAATGTTGGGTATCAGGATTTTCTTTTGGCTCATTAATTGCTATGCAACTATTAATGAGAAGACCAGAAATAAATAGATTTATTGCAATCTCTCCTCAACCAAATGTTTATGACTTTTCTTTTTTATCACCATGCCCTACCTCTGGACTAATGATTTATGGTAAAAAAGATGAATTAGTCCCTTTAGAATATATTACTGAACTAGACAAAAGATTAAGTGCTCAAAAAGGTATTAAAGTAGAATTTCAATCTGTCCCTGAAGCAAATCATTTTTTTTCAAAAACAGAAGAATCTTTAATTACAAATCTTGATAAATATATAAAAAAAGAAACTGCTCTTTACTAAAAGTTTTTAACTAACTTGCCACCTACTGTAGGTAATTCACAACCAGTAGTTTTTGGATATGATATTGGTAAATTTAAAAATGATCTAATTGCAAGATAACCAAATGCTTGAGACTCAATAAAATCTCCATTTAAATTATAATCATCAATAGAGTTTAAACTTATATTTCGTTTGTGTAATAAATAATCTTTAACACTTTGGATAAGAAAAGTATTTTTTCTCCCCCCACCGCAAACTAAATATTTTATTGGTCTAATATTGCTTCCATTAGCATGTTCAATACCTTTTGCTATAAGGTAAGCAGTAAAATTAGTGATTGTTGCACAACCATCTTCTAATGATAGTCCTCTTGCAAATGAAATATCAAAATCTTTAACATCTAAAGATTTATCAAAACTATCTATTTTGAAGTTATCAATTACTTGATTTAATATTAATTGATTAATTTTACCAGATTTTGCAATTGAACCATTCTCATCAAAATTATTTTTTGAATTTTTTCTTACCCATTCGTCAATCATACAATTGCCAGGACCCGAATCAAAAGCTTCTAAGTTCTCTTCTAATTTTTCATCTTTTTTAATTATTTTAGTAATATTAGAAATTCCTCCGATATTAAGAAAGCAAAGAGGAAAATTTATTTGGAGTTTTTCATTTATTCTTTTAGACAATAAGTTATGAAAAATAGGTGTTAACGGGGCGCCTTGACCTTTATTCGCTAGATCTTCTTGTCTAAAATCATAAATAACTTTTTTTTTAACTAATTGGGACATTAACCTTCCATCTCCTAATTGTTTTGAAATCTTTTGCTCAGGATTATGAAAAATTGTTTGCCCATGAAAACCGACAAAATCAATCTCATCTTGATATTTTAAAGACATCTCACTAACAATTTCACTGTGAAATATAGTAATTTCTCTTTCAAGCTCGTTTAATCTAGAAGAGTACAGCTTCAAATCGTTACTGCTTAAAATTAAATTTCTTAATTTAATTAATTGTTGATGTAAATTTTCATTATATTCAAAATATTCATCTAAAACATTGGTAAATTGATTAAATCCATCTGATCTAATCAATGACACATCAACGCCATCCATTGAAGTTCCACTCATCAACCCAATAGCTGTATATAATTTATTTTTCATTGATATTCTTTTTAATAAAAATTTGTATATTGTGTAACTATAAACTTATGAATAAATTTTTAAAAGAATTTAAAGATAGAGGACTCTTCTATCAATGTACAAATGAAGATGAATTGTCCAGCTTAATGGACAAGGAAAAAATTAAAGCATACATCGGATTTGATTGCACTGCTGAAAGCTTACATGTTGGCAGCCTATTACAAATCATGTGTCTTAGATTATTGCAAAAAAACGGGCATAGACCAATTGTGCTACTGGGTGGAGGCACAACAAGAATTGGTGACCCTTCTGGAAAAGATAAAACAAGAAAAATACTAAGTGAAGAAGAAATTGAAAAAAATATTAAGAATATAAAAAATATACTAATAAAATTTTTAGACAACAACGACCCAGAAACAAAACCTATATTTGTAAATAACTATACATGGCTTAAAAATTTGAATTATATTTCTTTTCTTCGAGATATAGGTAAACATTTTACGATTAATAGAATGCTAACTTTTGATAGTGTAAAGTTAAGATTAGATAGAGAACAATCGTTAAGCTACATGGAATTTAACTATATGATTTTGCAAGCTTATGATTTTTTAGAACTAAGCAAAAAAGAAAATTGTGCCTTACAAATCGGTGGCTCAGATCAATGGGGAAATATTGTTAATGGTGTTGAGCTTATCAAAAGATATTCAAACAAACAAAGTTATGGTCTAACGACTCCCTTAATTACTCTGGCCACAGGAGCTAAAATGGGAAAATCTGAAAATGGAGCAATTTGGTTGGATGAAAAATTTTTTTCAGCTTATGACTATTGGCAATTTTGGAGAAACACAGATGATAGAGATGTTGTAAAATTTTTAAAAAATTTTACTGATATGAAAATGGAAGATATTAAAAAAATTGAAAATAATAACATCAATAATTTAAAAATAATTTTAGCTAATGAAACAACCTCTATGCTTCATGGTGAAGAAGCTGCTAAAAATTCAGAACAAGCTGCAAAAGAAGCATTTTCAGGTAATTCACTTGGATCAAGCTCCCCTTCTATCAAGATTAATTCAAAAAATATGGATAATAAATTGGATATAATTGATCTAATTATTCTTTCTAAATTAGAAAAATCTAAAAGTGAAATAAGAAGATTAATTAAAGGTAATGCAGTAAAAATTAATGATAAAGTTATTTCTGATGAGAAGTTAATTATTACAAATGAATTTTTTAATAAAAACTACCTTAAACTTTCTATTGGAAAAAAAAGACATTTAAAAATTGAATTAGATTAGTTTTTTTTAATCTTTTCTAGCGTCCTAGTTATAAACCTTGGAGTTAATGTTTTTATTGGATTTACAGTTGTTTCAAGTTTTTTCGGAGGACCCTTCACTTTAAAACTTACGCCAAAAACACCTTCACCAGCTTTCTTTCCAATAAGCAAATCTCCAATTAATGGAATTGAAGCAATGGATCTATTAATTGTAGTCGCAGGAACCAATGTGCCTCTTAAACTAATTAAATCATTTTCATCAATATAACCTTCAATTAAAATAGATATTGCTGGTCCAATTGCATACAACTCTTTAATTGTCATAAGTTCATTTTTGTTTGTAAAATTCATTTCAAAATCTGTAAATCTAATACCTTCTCCTGTTAGTAAATCTGCTATCCCCTGAAGAGAAGCAAGGGCAAGTAACTTTGCCAATGCAGGAATTTCTTTGACTTTAAAATTATCTATAATCAATTTTGAATTTGCAATGCCATCCTTTTTTGAAGAATAAAAATCTAAATAACCCTCATTATTATCTTCAAAACCTTTTATAAATTTATATCTTTTTACAAGTGGTTTGGCCCTAGATGAAAATAGAGTGGTAATTTTTTCATCATCTTTGGTTTTTATTGTAAATGTTAAATTTTCACTATTATCATATAGTGCTGATATATTAGCTTTAGTTACTCTGTTATCAACAATTCGAAGTTTCCCATTTAAATTTTTAACAACGTTGTCATTATCAAGATAAACATTAGAAAAATTAAGTGTAATATTTATATTTTCTTTAAAAAGATCTAGTTGTTGATCATCTTTACTTTTTAGCAAACTCGTAATCAGACTATCAGCATTAAATAAGGATCCATTTAGCTCATAATCATTATTTTTAGTCCTACTAAATGTAAATTTGTTTTTCTTGCCACTATTATCAAAATAATCTAAGTCGATTTTATCCACTTTCACTAATTTATTGTTTTTGTCTATTATTAGATCATGAATTACCAGGCTGTTATTCTTTGATAAAAGACTAATCTTTTTAAAATCAAGTCCAAATTTTTTCGTGTAGTTTCCATTTATTCTTAATTGAGAATTTAAGTTTTTATCTTTTGTATAATTAATAAAGTCTATATTTAAAGGTGTGTCATTAATCTCTAAATTAGTTTCAAATTTATATTTGTTATCTTTTGTTGAAAAAAAATATTCTATTTTATTCAATTCTTTCTCTAACTTAATTTTACCTGAACCTTTCAGTGATAAATCATTACCTTTATAATTTAATTTAATTTTATGATCTTTTAAATTTAAGATTTCTTTTGTTTTAGGAAAGTAACCTTTAATTAGATTTTGGTTTTTAATATCTAATTCACTTAATTGAATATTTAATACTAAATTTAAATCAGAGTCGTTATTTGTGATTTCATAATCAATAAATTCAAATTTGTTTTGAAGCTTAACCTGTCCCTTTCCTTCAATCGATAATTTCTTATTAGTATATGATGCTTTTATCTCGTGATCTTTTAAATCAATTAAGTCATTAATTTCGCTGAAATTATTACTAATTAAATTATTTTTTTTAAACTGAGAATTATGAATTAAAATGTTTGAATTGATTGCCAAATTATCAACTTTTAGCTTATTATTAATATTAAATGAAAAATCATTATCTGACTCAAAGTTTGCATTAATTAGATTAAATTGAGGATATTTTAATTTGATTGTTTTAAGTAATTTTTCATTTAAGGGGGAATTTTTGTTTCTTATATTGCCTTCAAGAAAATAATCTTTTTTGTTTTTTTTTATATTTAGTCTCTCAGATAAAAAATTGATATTATTTGTATCAAAACTTATATCTGTAAAGCTAAAATTGTTTCCTGTAATATTAAAAAGAAAATTTATTTTTTCTAATTCATTTTTTTTAAATAAACTTATTTTACCATCTTTAAGTAATCCATTAACTTTATAATCTTCCCGGAGTTTACCAAACTCATCAAAATTAAACTCTAAATCAGCTATTAGATATCCTTTCTTTATAAATCGCTCTAAAAAAAATAATTCAGGCTTATCATTAATTGATCTTACAAATGATACAAAATTCTTAAGTAAAATTGGTTTAGTTGATATTTCTATGTGTGATGTAACTAATTGATTTTTGATTAATGAATTCAATGATATTTGAGTTTTTATGTATTCAAGCTCAATTATCTTGTCTCCAAAAATTATTTTAGTATCTATTGTTTTTGCGTTAAACTTAAAATTAAATGGGTCTAAGGTAAGTTTTATTTTTTTTAAACTAGTATCAAATTTATTATTTTTTTGCTTTACAAGATCTTGAATTTGTTTGTTAAATTTTTCTGTCTCGATACCAATAGTGCTCAAATAAATTATTAATAAAACAAAAATTCCTACTATTATAGATATATATTTTAATATTTTTTTACTCATTTGATTTGATACAAAGATTGTTCTAAAAATTCATCTAAATCTCCATCTAAAACTTTATCTGGGCTCGTGCTTTCAAAATTTGTTCTATTATCTTTCACAAGTCTGTACGGTTGTAAAACATATGATCTAATTTGGTGTCCCCATCCAATTTCAGATTTAGAATTTTCTGTGTTTTGATTTTCTTGTTCTTTTTTTTTAATTTCATAATCATATAATCTTGCTTTTAGCATGTTCATACATGTTTCTTTATTTTTATGTTGAGATCTCTCATTTTGACATTGAACAACAATTTTAGATGGCATGTGAGTAATTCTTACAGCACTATCTGTTGTATTTACATGCTGGCCACCTGCTCCACTAGATCGATATGTGTCAATTCTTAAATCTTTTTCAATAATTTCAATATTGATATTTTCATCAACTACTGGATACACCCATATACTTGCAAAACTTGTATGTCGTCTCGCTCCAGAATCAAATGGTGATATTCTAACCAATCTATGGATCCCAGAACTCTTTTTTAAGCCAACCAAAAACATAATCACCTTCAACTTTAATTGTTGATGATTTAATGCCAGCCTCATCTCCTTTATGTTCGCTAATTAAGTTTGATTTAAAATTTTTTTGGTCTGCCCATTTTAAGTACATTCTTCTCAACATTTCTGCCCAATCTTGGCTTTCGGTGCCACCAGCACCCGCGTGTATTTCTATGTAACAATCAAGAGAGTCTGCTTCATTTGATAAAAAACACTTAACTTCATTTTTTTTTACTAAAGTTCTTAGTTCTTTAATGTTTTGTAATACTTCTTTTTGTACAGACTCATTTTTTTCTTCTAAGGCTAACTCACTTAAATCATCTAAATCTGAGAGCTTTTCAATTGAAATTTGATAAGTGTTTAGCAGATCCTCAAATAATTTCTTTTCTTTAATTACTTTTTTTGAATTATCTTTATCTTGCCAGAAATTAGCTTCTAACATTTTAGAGTTTAATGCTTCAAGTTTTGAATGAATATTATTTTTTTCAAAGATACTCCTTAACTCTTGAGTTAATCTTTTCTATTTCTTTTTTATAATCTTGATATTTATCATCCATTAGTAAAATTTTAATATATTATTAGCATCTAATCTATCATTATTTGAATATAAAACTTTTCCATCAATCACATTTTGTTTTTTAAAGACTTCAATTATGGTATTTTTAGAATTAAATTTTGCTTTTTGACCAGTATTTGGATCAACCACCATCATTACCATCCCCTCTGCTGCTTTGAATGGTCTTGCATCTGATTTATTAACTGTTTTTTTAATAAATTCTTTAAAAATAGGTAAAGCTGTTTTTGAACCAGTTTCATACCTTCCTAGGGGTGAAGGATTATCCAAACCAACATAAACACCAATTAATAAATTAGAAGTATATCCAATAAACCAAGTATCAGTATTTTTATTAGTAGTGCCAGTTTTTCCTGCAATGTTTAACTCCAGATCTCTTAATTTTTTAGCTGTTCCTCTTTGAACAACCCCTTCAAGTATTGAGGTCATCTGATAAGATGTTTGAGGAGAAAAAATTTTTTTATAATTATCTTTTATAATTGGATAATCTTTACCTAAGTAAGAAATTTGATCACAATTAATACATTTTCTTTTACCATTATTAAAAATAGTTTTTCCCTCACTATCTTGAATCCTGTCAATTAAAATTGGGTCAACAAGTTTGCCTCCATTAACAAATACTGAATAAGCTGAGGTTAATTTTAACAAAGTTGTTTCAGTAGATCCAAGTGAAATGGACAAAAGTTCTTCAGGATTATCGTATATACCTAGATTTTTTGAAAAATTTATTATCTTTTTTACACCTAAATCTTGAGCTATTCTGACAGTCATCAAATTTCTTGATTTTTCTAAACCAATTCTCAAAGTTGAAGGTCCATAAAATTTTTTTCCATAATTTTCTGGTTTCCACATTTTAAGATCTTCTCCTTGATCTAAAACAATAGGAGCATCCAAAATTAAGGTTGTTGGGGTGTAATTATTTTCAAGAGCCAAAGCATAAACAAATGGTTTGAAAGCAGAACCAGGTTGTCTAAAGGCTTGTGTCGCTCTATTAAATTCACTTTTTTTAAAACTAAAGCCACCACTTAAAGCCAATACTCGACCTGTATAAGGATCCATAACAACTATTCCACCATTGATATTTGGTAATTGTTTCAAACTATAACTTTTAGCACCAATTTTTTTTACATAAACTATGTCTCCAACTTTGAATAATTGATCGAACTCTTTTTTTGTCCAAGAAATATCTTTGAATTCAATTTTTCCATTTAATTTATCTTCAGTTTCAATATTTACTGAAAATTTATTTAATTTTTTAATAATTGCTAATTTCCAATTAATTGAGTCTTCTAAATTATACTTCTCAAGATCCTTATTCCAATTTTTTGAATAATTTTTATTTGTTAATACTCCCCTCCAACCTTTTCTTTTATCATATGATATTAACCCATCTCTAAGTGTTTGGGTTGCTATTTTTTGAAATTCTAAATTTATTGGTGTGTTAATATTAAAACCTTGCTTGTAAACTTTGTCATAAGTTAAAGTCTCGATTACCTTTTTTCGAACATCTTCAATATAATATTGAGCGTCTTCTAAGAAAACTTTTTTTGATTTATTTAAATTAATTTTTTTATCTTTTAGATAATTGTATTTTTTTAAATCTATATATTTGTTTTCTAACAAGTTTTTTAAAACTAAATTTCTTCTAAATTTAGCTAACTCAATATCTCGATATGGATTATATTTACTTGGTGCCTTTGGAAGGGCGGCTAAAAGAGCTGCCTCACTATAGTCTAGATCTTTTATGGATTTGTCAAAATATTGTAAACTTGCTGCAGCAACACCATATGCACCGCTTCCAAGATAAATTTGATTTAAGTATAATTCTAAAATTCTTTGTTTAGATAGCGCTCTTTCTATTCTAAATGCTAAAATTGCCTCTTTAATTTTTCTGTTAAGACTAACCTCATTTGATAACAAAAAATTTTTAGCTACTTGTTGAGTTATTGTCGAAGCACCCTCAAGTCTTTTTGATGAAATTATGTTAGAAATATTGTTAATCACTGCTCTTAAAACTCCTTTTGCATCCACACCTGGGTGAGAAAAAAAATTTTTATCCTCAGCAGATAAGAAGGAATTAACTACATTTTTTGGAATTGAGTTAAATGGAACAAATATTCTTTTTTCTTTTGAAAAATCTGCAACAAGCTCCCCATCGCCAGAGTATACTTTGCTTGATACAGGTGGTTTGTAGTTTTTAAGAAATCTATAATCAGGAATATTTTTTGAATAAGTCCATAAAATTCCAAATATCAAAATACCTAGCAATAAAAGAAGAGATAACGAAATAAATAGTGTATTTTTTATAAATTTATTCATTTTATTTCCATTATATCTTGGAATTTGTTAAAGATAAGGCATTAGAAATAAACAAAATTTTATATACAATTAAAATATTAAATGAATCAATCAAATAAACAATTATGGAAAAAAATTTATATATCGATGCATCGCATCCTAATGAAACTAGAGTTGTTCTTAAATCAGATGACAATATTGAAGACTACGAGTACGAAGGTTTAAAGAACAATTTAATAAAAAATAATATATATTTAGGTAAAGTTAGTAGAATAGAACCATCCCTTCAGGCTGCATTTATTGATTTTGGACGAGATAGACACGGGTTTCTATCTTTTAATGA
This sequence comes from Candidatus Pelagibacter bacterium nBUS_25, assembly GCF_051200975.1. NCBI lineage: Bacteria > Pseudomonadati > Pseudomonadota > Alphaproteobacteria > Candidatus Pelagibacterales > Candidatus Pelagibacteraceae > Candidatus Pelagibacter > Candidatus Pelagibacter bacterium nBUS_25. The sequence continues at coordinate 883,570 of NZ_CP172846.1, forward strand.
TATTCAATCAGATTATTACCAAATACCTAAAGCAGATTTAGATAAAATTAAAAAAGAAGAGGAAAAAGCTAGAGAAGAACTTTCTAAGGAAGTTGAGGCTAAGGAGGAAGAAAATATTGCTGACGGGAAACTTGAAATGGATGACCCTATTAATATTGAAAAAGACCCCTCAGAGGAAAATGACAATGGTCTTGATGAAAAAAATAATTCAAATGAGGAAAAAAATAAAAAGAAAGAGACTAGATTTAAATTTAAAAGATATAAAATACAGGAAGTTATAAAACCAAATCAAGTTATTTTAGTACAAGTTATCAAAGATGAGCGTGGACAAAAAGGTGCAGCACTAAGTACGTTTATTTCAATTGCTGGAAAATATATTGTCTTAATGCCAAATACTCCAAAAGGTGGTGGAATATCTCGTAAAATATTTAATCCAGCAGATAGAAAAAAGATAAGAACTATTTTAAATGAAATTGAAATTCCAAAAGAAATGGGATTAATTGTAAGAACAGCAGGTAGCAATAAAACTAAAAATGAAATTAATAATGATTTAGAAACTCTAATCAAAACATGGAGTCAGATTAAAGATACTGCGATCAATTCTATAGCTCCATCATTAATTCATCAAGAAAGTGAAATTATAAAAAGAACTTTAAGAGATATGTTTGATGAAAATACTCAAAATATAATAGTTGAAGGTAACGAAGGTTATAAAAAAGCACAAACCTTTATGAAAATGATTATGCCATCTAGTGTTAAAAAGGTAAAAAAATATAGAGGTAAGGTTCCTCTTTTTATTGAAGAAAATATTGAACAAAAATTAAACCAAATATTTGACTCAGAAATAAAACTTAAATCAGGGGGATATTTAGTAATTAACCCTACCGAAGCACTTGTATCAATCGATATAAATTCTGGAAGCTCAATTAAAGGTAAAAATGTAGAGAGCACTGCATTAGATACAAATATTGAAGCAGCTGAAGAAATTGCAAGGCAAATTAAAATAAGAGATTTATCTGGTCTAATTATAATCGACTTCATTGATATGCTTAGTTATGGAAATAGAAGATTGGTTGAAAGGAAACTTAAAGAAAAATGTAGAACTGATAGAGCAAGGATCCAAATTGGAAGAATAAGTAATTTTGGTCTTCTTGAGATGTCTAGACAAAGGTTAAGGGAAAGCGCAATTAAATGGAAAGTAACTCTAACAGACGAGTCATTTGCTCAAAAATTACTTAAAACTGTTGAATTAAAAGCAGTAATTAATAAAGCTAAATTTGTTGAGCTTAAGGTGTGTGAGAAAATTTCTGATTTTTTAAAAGAGAATTTTGTTGATGATTTAACTTATTTTGAAAAGAAAAACAAAATGACAATAGATATTGTTAGCGATCCCACTCTTATTATTCCAGAATATATTATTAATATTCAAAATAAATCAAAAAAAACAATTGAACTCATCGAGCATTTTGAAAAATTAAAAAACTTAGAAATACAGATTAAAGAAGACAAGATTATTGATAAGAAAGAAGCTAAAAAATTTCACAAAAAACCTTTTAAAAAGAAACCTTATTTCAAAAAAAAGTTTGTAAAAAAAGCAGTAGCTATTTAATAATTCCTGTTTTTGGTGAAGATGCATTTCCGTATATATATTTATTGATACGTCCAGCTAAAAATGATTGTCTACCAGCAATCACAGCATTTTTAAATGCAAGCGCCATATCAAATGGTTTTTTTGCTTTAGCAATAGCAGTGTTAACTAAAACACCATCACACCCTAGCTCCATAGCAATAGTTGCGTCTGATGCTTGGCCTAAACCAGCATCTATAATTAATGGTAACTTTGTCTGCTTTCTAATAATTTGAATATTTGTTTTATTTTGAATGCCCAAGCCCGAACCAATAGGTGCGGCTAACGGCATGATCGCATCTGCACCTGAGTTTTCTAATCGTTTCGCCATTAATGGATCATCGTTGCAATAAACCATGACCTTAAAACCTTCCTTGGCCAAAACCTCTGTTGATTTTAAAGTTTCAATCATATCAGGAAATAAATTTTGCTTATCACCTAAAACTTCTAATTTAACTAATTTCCAACCACCAATTTCCCTAGCTAGCCTAAGTGTTCTTAAAGCTTCCTCTGAAGTAAAACATCCTGCTGTATTTGGTAAATAAGTAATTTTTTTTGGATCAACATAATCCATAAGAAGTGGTTTTTTTTTATCAGCTATATTTACCCTTCTAACTGCAACAGTTACGATTTCAGCTCCAGAAAGTTTAATTGCTTTTGCACATTCTAACATGTTTTTGTATTTGCCAGTGCCAACAATTAATCGAGAATTAAATTTTTTATTTGCAATAATTATTTTATCATTTTTCATTTAACCTCCTCCAATAAAATGAACTATTTCAATTTTATCATTCTTTTTTATACTAATTTTACTAATATTTTTTTTATCTATTATCTCTCGATTAAGTTCAATTGCCACTTTTTTTAATGGGATTTTTAGATCTTTTACTAAATCTAAAATTTTAAAATTATCAGAAATAGATCTTAATTTACCATTTACTTTAATTTCTATTTTTTTTATTTTTTTCATCGTATATAAGTGTTGAATGAATAATAAAATTATTATTATTAATGGTCCAAATCTTAATCTATTAGGTGAAAGAGAACAATCACAATATGGCTCAACTACCTTTAAGCAATTAAAAGAAAGCTGTTTAAAAAAGTCAAATGAGATTGATTTAGAATTAGAGTTTGTTCAATCAAATATTGAGGGAGAAATTGTAGATTTAATTCAAAATGCTAGAAAAAAATACGATGGTATGATTATTAATGCTGCAGGTTTTACGCATACTTCAGTTGCAATCAGAGATGCTCTTGATTTATTTAAAAAGCCAATAATTGAACTTCATATATCAAATATATATAAAAGAGAGGAATTTAGACATAAATCTCTTATAAGTGATATAGCAACAGGAGGAATTTTTGGTTTAGGAGTTGAAGGTTATATTTTAGCCATAATTTCAATAGAAAAGATCTTAAAAAAATGAAAATAGATAAAAGTATTATAAAAGAATTAAGTGATTATTTGGATGAGTTCAATCTCACTGAGATTGAAATTACTGAAAAAGATACTAAAATTAAAGTTTCTAAGAATAATGTATCTATTAGCAATCAGCCAGTCATTACAACAGCAAGTGCACAAACTGGAAATGAAAAAGTTTCTGAGAAACCAAATATAAAATCAGGTACCGAAATTACCTCACCAATTATTGGTACCGCCTACCACGCTCCAGAACCTGGTGCGAAAAAATTTGTTGAAGTTGGTAGAAAAATTAAAAAAGGTGACACTATAATGATAGTTGAAGCGATGAAAACAATGAACCATGTGCCTTCAACAGCAGATGGTATTGTAAAAGAAATTTGTGTTGAAGACGGTCATCCTGTTGAGTTTGGTCAAACCATTATTATTCTAGAGTAAAATAATGTTTAAAAAAATCTTAATTGCAAACCGTGGGGAAATTGCAGTTAGAATTATTAGAGCTTGTAAAGAATGGGGAATTCCAACTGTTGCTGTTCATTCTGATGTTGATAGAGAAAGTATGCATGTGAGAATGGCTGATGAAAGTGTGTGCATTGGATCTCACCAACCTGCAAATAGTTATTTAAATATTCCTAATTTAATGTCAGCAATTGAGCTTACTAATGCTGATGCGGTACATCCTGGTTATGGATTTTTATCTGAAAATGCTAGTTTTGCAAAAATTCTTGAAGAAAATAAAATAAGTTTTATTGGTGCATCATCAAAACATATTGAAATGATGGGTGACAAAATTCAAGCAAAGAGAATTGCTAAAGAGAATGGTTTACCAGTAATTGAGGGTTCTGAGGGTGGTGTTACTGATATAGCTCAAGCTAAAGAACTATGTAAAACAATTGGATTTCCTGTTTTAATTAAAGCTTCGGGTGGTGGTGGCGGAAAAGGTATGAAAATTGTTTACAAAGAAGAAGAGTTCGAAACTTTGTTTTCTACCGCAAAATCAGAAGCGCAAAAATACTTTGGTAATGATGAAGTGTATATTGAAAAGTTTTTTCAAAATCCAAGACATATAGAGGTCCAAATTTTAGCTGGTAAAAATAATGTTGTTCATCTTCATGAAAGAGACTGTTCTGTCCAAAGAAGACATCAAAAATTAATTGAGGAAACACCGAGTCCAGTTCTTAATGATGAAATAAGAAAAGATTTATTTGAAAGAACTGTGAAGATGGTTAAAAAAATTGGTTATTTGGGTGCTGGAACTGTAGAATTTATTTACGAAGATGGAAAATTTTATTTTCTGGAGATGAATACGAGAGTTCAAGTTGAACACCCTGTAACAGAAATGGTAACTGGTATTGACATAATAAAAGAACAAATTTGGATTGCTTTTTCAGGAGAAACAGCTCTCAAACAAAGTGATATTAACCCAAGAGGTCATGCAATTGAATGTAGGATAAATGCAGAAGATGCTAGCAAGAACTTTCAACCTTCCCCTGGCACTATAGGTATGTGTCATCAACCATCTGGTTTCAGAACAAGAGTAGATGGGGCTATTTTTCAAGGATATAAGGTTACTCCTTATTACGATAGTATGGTTTGCAAACTGATCTGTCATGGAAGAAATAGGACTGAGGCAATTCAAAGAATGAACAGATCTCTAGATGAATTTGTTATAGAAGGAATTACCACAACTATTCCTCTACATAAAAAACTACTTAGTCATAAAAAATTTATTAATTCTGATTTTAACGTAAGCTGGTTAGATAAAGATACTATAGTCTAATAGCATTTAACAAGCCAAACATCGTATACTGGATGATCAAAGGGAGTAATTGATGGACTTGATGAAAACATCCAGCCATTAAATACGAATACCTCATTATTATTTTCAGCAGTTAGATCTTTAACTTGTATATAGGCAGTAATTTCAGGATTATCATCAAATTCTGAATTTTTACACTTTAAACTTTTTATAGAGAGATCTTTAAATGTAATTAGCTCTCCATTTTTCAATTTTACTAAGGTATTTTTTGAACTAATTTTATCTAAAATTTTTAAATCTGTAAAAACACCTTCGGTGTTATCTTTTGCAAATGAGTGATTTATTAAAAAAAAATAAACTAAAATAAAAAGATAAAAATTAAATTTATTGTTTCCAGCTAGAATATTTTTTTTTGATTCCATCTTTATCTTTGTTTGGATAATAAGCTTTTTCAGTGCCAGTTAAATTAGATTGATGAGGTTTTTGCCAATCATATTTTTTAAGTTCATGCGTTTTTTCTATTTTATTAGGTGTGAAATGCATCCAAGAGTACCATTCAACTGGTATTTTAGAGGCATCGATAGTGTTTGCATAAATAACCCATCTCTTTCCATTTTTATTTTCATAATATTTGTTACCAAGCTCATCACTACCAACTAATTTTCCAAAAAAAATTGTTTTTAATCTAGTACCAAAGGTATCTTGATTCCACCAAGTGAAAATTTTTTTTAAAAGTGTCAACATAAAATATTTTTATTTATTCAATTAAAAATTGTATAATTTAAATTAGACTAAAATATGAATATGTATATAAATTAATTGATTCAATATTCAAATTAAAATTTAAATTGGAGTTAAATGGCAAAATATTTAGTTGAGACTTACTACACATGTACGTTTAAAGTTAATCATTACTTGGATGATATAAATGAAACAGAGTTAAAAAATCTTGAAAAAAGAGATGATGGAAAATTCGAGGTACTAGACGTAAAACTTGATAATCGTAAAACAAAAAGTCTTGATCCAAATAATAATAAAGTCATTGAAAGTAAAAAGGTAGAAGTCGTAGCTGAGGTAAACCAAGCTAGCACGGAAAATAAAGAAAACATTATTGCAAACTTCAATAAATCATCTGAAAGAGGTGGTAAAAGATTTGGAATGCCAGATAGAAGAAAAGGTTACATTCAGAAAGCTACTATTGGAAATCATAAAGTTTATCTACATACTGGTGAGTATGAGGATGGCAAAATAGGAGAAATTTTCATTGATACAAGCAAAGAAGGAGAATTAGTAAAAGCTCTAATGAACAATTTTGCAATCGCTGTATCATTAGGACTTCAATATGGTGTGCCACTTGATGAGTTCATAAGTGCATTTGTTGGCACAAAATTTGAGCCATCTGGAAAAGTGCATGGTAATGACAGAATACTAAGTGCAAGTTCAATACTGGATTATATTTTTAGAGAATTAGCAATATCATATCAAAATAGAGAAGATCTGGCTCATACACCTTCAATTGGAGGAAGCGAGTCAGCTACAAATGAAGAAAATCAATCTGAGGACCAAAACCAATTATTAAAAATTGTAAAAGATATAACCAGCAAAGGTTTTGTAAGAAATAATTATAAAAAAAATTTAGTAGATCTTTCAGATGTTAAAATAAGCTTAAAAGGTAAAAAATAATTTTATTTCTTATTTTTTATAGCAATACCTAGTTCTTTTAATTGGTCCTCGCTTACGTCAGATGGAGCTTTCATCATTAAGTCTTGTGCATTTTGGTTCATTGGGAACATTGTTACTTCTCTAATATTTTTTTCATTTGCTAGCAACATTACTATCCTATCAATACCAGGGGCTATTCCTCCATGAGGTGGGGCTCCATAACTCAATGCATTAATCATACCACTGAATTTTTCATCTACTTGTTTCTTGTCATACCCCGCAATTGAAAAAAGTTTGTACATAAGTTCTGGCTTATGGTTTCTTATCGCACCAGAAGAAAGTTCAATACCATTACAGACAATATCGTATTGATAAGCTAATATATCCAAAGGTTTTTCAAAATTTTCTTCATTTAAATTTCCCTGTGGCATAGAAAATGGATTGTGACTAAATTCAATTTTATTAGTTACTTCATCTTTCTCAAACATTGGATAATCAACAATCCAACAAAATGCAAAAACATCATCGTCAATTAAATCTAGATCTTTAGCTATTTTATCTCTAGCAAGTGAGGTAATTTTTTCTAGATCATTTTGCTTTCCGCATGCCATGAAAATACTATCACCTACTTCTGAGTTAGTTTGTTTCATAATTTCTTCTAAAGCTTCATGTGAAAAAAACTTTCCAATTGGTCCTTTAGCTGAAAGCTGATCTTCTTTTTCAAAAGTAAAATATGCTAATCCTGAAGCACCCTGTTCTTTCGCCCATTTATCAATATTGTCAAAAAAGCTTCTAGGTTTATCTTTTGTATTTTTAGTTGAAATACATCTGACTTTTGAACCAGATTTTACAAGTTTTTTAAATATCTCAAACGATACATCTTCTCTTGTAAATATTTCTGTAATATCATTTATAAGTAATGGGTTTCTTAAATCAGGCTTGTCACTTCCATAATTTAACATTGCATCAGCATATGAAATTTTTGGAAATTTATCGTAAAATAGTTTTTTATTTGAGAATTTTTTAAAGGTATTAACCATTAAACTTTCGACAACATTAAAAACATCTTCTTGTTCCACAAAAGACATCTCTAAATCTAATTGATAAAATTCCCCTGGACTTCTATCTGCTCTAGCATCTTCATCTCTAAAACAAGGAGCAATTTGAAAATATTTATCAAAACCAGAGACCATTATTAATTGTTTAAATTGTTGAGGTGCTTGTGGTAATGCATAAAATTTTCCAGGGTTTAGTCTGCTTGGAACCAAAAAATCTCTTGCACCCTCTGGACTTGATGATGTTAAAATTGGTGTTTGAAATTCTAAAAAACCAAGTTTAGTCATTTCATTTCTGATATATGAAATCACTTTTGATCTTAAGATTATATTTTCATGAATTTTTTTTCTTCTTAAGTCTAAAAATCTATATTTTAATCTTATTTCTTCAGCGTACTCTTGATCACTAAAAACTGGCATTGGTAATTCTTTGCAAGTTCCTAATATTTCAAATTCATTTATAACAACTTCAATTTCACCAGTTTCAATCTCATTATTAATCGTCTCATCAAAACGGCTAACAACTTTTCCACTTACTTTTATGACAGTTTCAAGTTGAGTTTTTTCTAAATCTAAAAAATTTTTATTTTCTTTATCTATAATACATTGGGTAATTCCGTAGTTATCTCTGAGGTCAATAAATAAAAGGTTCCCATGATCTCTTTTTTTATTAATCCACCCAGAGATTGAAATGTCTTTATCTAAATCATCTTTTCTCAATTCGTTACAATTATGTGATCTATATTTATTCAATTATTCTCCTAGGGCTTCTTTTATAATTTTAAAATCGATTGGTTTTTTTCGTTTTAAACTAATTTTGTCAATTTTATATATGAAATCAAAAATTTTGCCATACGATCTATCAATTCTTTTAATAATAAAATCAACTAATTTCTTATCTATAGATATTTGGCGATCAGATAAGTTTTTTAATATAAGCGCAAACATCAAATCATCTCCTGGTTTCTCAATATTACACAATAAAAAATTTTTTGATCTTGAATTTAAATCACTTAAATTAAAAGAGTGGTCAACAAGAGGAGTTTTCGAGGTTAAAATTAAATATTTATTGTCCTGATCAACAATATTAATTAAAGTAAATAATAAATTTTCATCAATTTTATCATTAAAATTTTCAATAATTATATTTTCAAAGACTTTAATTTTTTTTAGAAATTCATTATTGATTTCACTAGCCTCTATCTTAATTCCTTTAAACTTATGTAAAAAGATATTGACCAAATGAGTTTTGCCAGAAAAATTTTCTCCAATTAAATTTACAAAATTTTTTTCCCACTTGGGCCAACTATTTAATAATTTAAATGCAAACTCATTGCTTTTTGAAACATAAAAATCTTGATCTTTAAAATTTTGATCATAATCAAAATTTAATATTAATTGATTTAAATCACTCATTTAACTACCCAAATTTGATTTTGAATATCAAATTCATAATTCTTATTTTTCATAATTTTAAGAAAGTAATCTGGTGATCCATTAAATATAACTTTATAAAAATTATCTTTATTGTTTAATTTAAAAATATGATAATCATATATCAAATCTGTATTGTCTAATATTTCTTCAAACTTTGAAATTTCTGAATTGTCATTGTTATTAATTGAAATAGTTAAAGATATCTTTACCGATGTATTAATTTCATTTTTACTCTTCCAATAATTTTCATAAATACTTTTTAAACTTTCAATTAATTTATCTGCTTCTTTATAATTATCTATATTAAGATTTTGAAAACTAATATTTTTAAGATCTTCTTCTTGATTAAAGTTTATTTTATTTAAAACTTTAATTGCATTATTTTCTTTATAGATGATTGATATAATATAATCATCAAGACTATATTTTTTAATAATTTCATTAAAATTATAACTTTCCAAGATTTTTGAATATCTTTTTATTGAATTGAAATCATCTAGATCTTCAGTGGGTAAAACATATCTTAATAAATGATATTTTTGGTTATTAAAATTCCAATTATTAAAAATATAGTTTTCAGAAAAAATTGAAATTTCATCTTTATTTTTATCTACTAAGATTGGTAAAAAAAATATTTTTTTTTCAACTGGAAGAGATGGGAAAATATTTTTTTTTTCCATTAAATTTAATATTTTTTTTTTATTAAATGATACATTTAAAGATAAATAATAAACTTCATTAATAAATTTTTCCTCTTGAATTGAAAAAGTTTCAATCATACTTTTGATTAAACCAATTGGTGTTTTACTTAGTTTTTTTTGATCTTGTGTTTGCAATATGGATAAAGCCAACCTATTAAATGCCTGCGCAAAACCTTCGTCAATTATCTTATTTTTATCAAAATTAATCTCAAAAGGAGTTGATATTTCTATATCATTGATTGAGAAAGTCTTTGCTTGAATGTTTTCTGTGGAAAAAAAAATATTTAACAAAGCAAGTAAGCAAAAAAGAATATATAATCTTTTACAATTAAAAAGTTTAATATTAAATTTCATAAAACATATTAATGAATAATAAATTAATAACCTATAAAAAAAGTGGAGTTAACATAAATGCTGCTGATAAATTTGTTAATTTCATTTCATCTGTTTCATCAAAAAAAAGGGGCAAAAAAAAGTTTTCAAATATTGGTGGATTTGGTTCCATATCAGACATTCCCAATCATATAAAACAACCTAAAATTGTTGCCTGCACTGATGGTGTTGGCACAAAAGTAGAAATTGCAAACATACTTAATAAGTACGACACTATTGGTATTGATTTGGTTGCAATGAGCGTTAACGACTTAATTGTTCAGGGAGCTAAGCCTCTGCTATTTTTAGATTATATATCTATAAATAAAATTGATTTAAAGAAATTAAAATCCATCATTAAAGGCATTGTAAAAGGATGTAAGCTATCTCAATGTGAATTAGTTGGTGGAGAAACAGCTGAAATGCCTGGAACATATGAAAAAGGCAAGTTCGATATTGCAGGTTTTGCAGTTGGGATTGTTGGTAAAGATAAAATTTTAAGTAAAAATAAAATTAAAAATAATGATTTAGTTTTGGCTATTCCTTCAAATGGTTTGCATTCAAACGGTTATTCTTTGGTGCGTTATCTTCTTAAACAAAAAAAAATAGATATCAAAAAAAATAAATTTTTAAAAAAAGAATTAATTAAACCAACTAAGATTTATGTAAATGAAGTTTTGAAATTATTGGATAAAAATTTAATTAATGGATGTGCAAATATTACTGGGGGTGGTTTAGCTGATAATATCAAAAGAGTAATTCCGAATAAATTTTCAGCAGAAATAGATTTAGAAAAAATTAAAACATCTAAAATTTTCAAATGGTTACATAAAAATGGTATATCTAATAAAGAAATGCTTAAAACATTCAATTGTGGTGTTGGCTTTTGTTTAATAGTCAATCCAAAAAAATTAGATAAAATCAAAGGATATTTCTCAAATAATTTTAAACCGTATGTTATTGGAAAAATTACTAAAAATTTTAAAGATAAAGTTAAATTAAATGGCTCTGTCAACTGGATCTAATAAAATTAAAACAGCAATTTTTATTTCTGGAACAGGTAGTAATTTAAAATCTCTTATCAAATTTTCTAAACTTAAAAAATCACCAATAATCATTAAGATGATTATTTCTAATAATTCTAAAGCAAAAGGCTTACAATATTCAAAGATTTATAAAATTAAAAAAAAGGTATTTGATTTTAAAAACGTATTATCTGAAAAAAAAATTATCAATGAATTAAAAAAAAATAATATAGATTTAATTTGTCTTGCAGGTTTTATGAAAATTTTATCGAAAAGTTTTATTAAGAACTTTAAAGGAAAAATCCTAAATATTCATCCTTCTCTTCTTCCAAAATATAAAGGATTAAATACCCACGAAAAAGCAATCAAAAACAAAGATAAATATTCCGGATGTACTGTTCACTTTGTAAATTCTAGACTAGATTCTGGTAAAATTATTAGTCAAAAGAAAGTTAGAATTAGTAAGTTTGATACCCCTAGTATCTTAGCAAAAAAGGTTTTAATTCAAGAGCATAAACTCTACCCAGCTGCTATTTTAAAGATACTTAGTCTTTAAAGAAAAAGTCTATTTCAATTTTTGCATTTTCGACACTATCTGATCCATGTACAGAATTTTTATCAATAGAAATTCCATATTTTTTTCTTATAGTTCCTTCTTCAGCATCATTTGGGTTAGTAGCACCCATTAACTCTCTATTACCTAATACTGCATTTTCTTTTTCAAGTACCATTACCACAATTGGTCCTGAAGAAAGATAAGCACAAAGATCGTTATAAAATGGCTTTGTTTCATGAACCTTGTAAAATTTTTCTGCTTCTGCCTTTTCAATTTGAATCTTTTTTTCTTTTATGATTAAAAATTCTTTGTTTTTAAACATTTCTTTTATTTCATTATCTAAATTTCTCTCAACCGCATCTGGTTTGATAATTGACAATGTTTGCTCTGTATTACTCATAATCGTCCTCTATTAGTTTATTTAATAATCTTACTCCGTAGCCAGTTGCTCCACCAGAATTTAATGCACCTCCATATTTTGAAAAAGCCATTCCAGCTATATCTAGGTGTGCCCAAGGGGTTTTGTTTAAAACAAATCTTTGTAAAAATTGCGCTGCTGTAGTTGATCCTGCTCCACCAACGTAATTAATGTTTTGCATATCAGCATTTTTTGAATTTATTAATTTATCAAAATTTTTATGTAGTGGCATTCTCCACAACTTTTCTTCAACCTTATCTCCCGCTTCTAATAATTGTTTGGATAATTTGTCATCGTTTGAAAAAAGACCACCATATTCTGAACCAAGGGAAACTATAATAGCACCTGTTAGAGTTGCTAAATCAACTATAAATTTAGGTTTGAATTTTTTTTCAGTAAAAGTAAGAGCATCAGCTAAAACCAATCTACCTTCTGCATCTGTATTCAGTATTTCAATTGTTTTACCACTATAAGATTTTACAATGTCTCCTGGTCTTTGGGCATTTCCACCAATCATATTTTCAACTAGACCCACTACTCCAACAGCATTAATTTTTGCTTTTCTTACTGCAAGTGTTTTCATTAATCCAACAACTGATGCAGAACCAGCCATATCATAAGTCATGTCTTCCATAAATTTTGCTGGTTTTAAAGAAATACCACCTGTATCAAAACAAACACCTTTTCCAACAAATGCTAAGGGTTTAGAATTATTTCTTACACCATTCCATTCCATTGTAACAAGGTATGACCCTCTAATACTACCTTGGCCGACTCCAAGTAAAGCATTCATGCCAAGTTTTTTTAATTTTTTTTCATCATAGATATTAATTTTTAAACCAAATTTTTTAAGGGATTTAATTCTTTTTGCATATTCATCGGGGTGCAAAACATTACCTGGTTCTGAAACAAGGTCTCTTGCAAAAAAAGTTCCTTCTTCTAATGCTTTAAATCTTAATTTATCATGTGTAGATATTTTATTTTCATTTCCAATAATATTTACAGAAACAAGTTTTTTATTTTTTTTTGATTTATAAATATTGAATTCATAGGATTTTAATTTTAATCCATGTAAAAAAAATCCTACAAAATTATTTATTTTGCTATTGATTGTATCTGAGTTAACAAAATAATCGTTTTTCTTATTAAAATCTATATAACCATGAAATTTAGCACCCAAACTTTCTATATCAGATGTTTTAATATCTTTCTTAACAGACACTAAAAATATTGTTTTTGTTGAATTAATTTTGAAAAAAAGTAAATCTTTTTTTATATCACTAGTCTTTAATAAATCTGAAATGTATAAAAATTCAGAATTTGAAATATGGGTTTTTAATGCACTAATATTGAATTTTTCATTAACAAATAACACAAGATTTGACGAAACATTTTTTGAAATTGTACTTTTATAATTAATTTGAACTGTCATAAATTTTAAATACACTCCTTACGAGTAGGGTGCTATATATTGTTAAAATTAAGATATTTCAATGAAAAAAATTATATTTAGAAAACTATTGTTAGATTGTTTAACATATTTCCTACTAGCACTATTTGGTATCAGCACAATAATCTGGGTTTTCCAGGCAGTAAATTTTTTAGATATTATTATTGAAGGTGGTAGAAATTATAATATTTATTTTGAGTATACGCTACTAAACTTTCCAAAAATTGTCAGCAGAATTTTACCTTTTGCACTTTTTTTTAGCTTTTCTTATACATTTATTAAATATGAAGCCAACAATGAATTAATTATTTTTTGGAACCATGGTGTTAGCAAAATAAGTGTAGTTAATTTTTTTTTTTGGATTTCAATTTTAATCATGTTGATCCAAATAATATTTCTGTCAATCCTTGTTCCAAAATCACAGGAATTAGCTAGATCAACATTAAGAACTTCAAATGTGGATTATTTTGAGGGGTTAATAAAACCAAAAAAATTTAATGACAACATAAGAGGACTAACCATATTTGCCCAAGAAAAAGATGTTAACGGGGAGCTAAAAAATATTTATATAAAAAAAAATAATAAAACAAAAGGTTTTCAAATTACATTTGCAAAAAAAGGGATTTTTGAATTAAAAGGTAATAAAAAAATTTTAGTTCTCTATCAAGGTCAAACCTTAAATCAAAATGGTGAAAATGTTACAAACTTTAATTTTTCTAAATCAGATTTTGGAATAACAAATATGAACTCACATATTGTTACTTATGAAAAAATCCAAGATCAAACAACATTTATCCTAATAAAATGTGTTCAATCTATTTTTGAGATTAAGATAAATAATACAATAAGTTGCAAGTCACCAAAAATTATTTACAAAGAATTATTTCAACGATTGATAAGTCCTTTTTATTTGCCTGTATTAATTTTGATTTCCTTATTATTAATTTTAACTACAAAGGAAAATCAGAAATATAACAAAAATAAATTTTTTGTTTTTCTTGCAGGTTTTGCAATAATTGTTTTATCTGAAAGTTCACTAGGCTATATTACTAATAGTTTGACTAAGAATATTCTAATCTCAATTTTACCAATTATTATTACTTTGATCATTTACTTTATTTTTGTCTATAAATTAAAAATATCCTATAGAAAATTATAATATGAAAACTTATACAAAATTTTTAATAAATGGATTTATAAAATCGTTTCTTAACGTTTTCTTTATAATGGCTAGTCTAGTATTTATCTTAAATATTCTTAAAGAGATTGAGTATTTGAGTGATAAAGAAATTAGTTCATTATATCCGATTTATTTATCTATGATGAGTTCACCGTCTATAATTTTTGAAATGCTTCCTTTTATTTTTTTAATTGCAACTCAATTCTTTTTTCTTAAACTGTTTAACAATGATGAAATAATTATTTTTAAATATTCAGGTTTAAAAAATATTAAAATAATTAATATATTGAGTTTAGTTAGCTTTGTTATTGGAGTTTTAACTATAACAATTTTCTATTCACTTTCCTCCAACTTACAACATTATTATCTTCAAGTTAAAAATCAGTTTTCTAAGGATAAAGTTTACTTGGCAGTTATAAATAAAAATGGATTATGGATGAAGGATGTTGTTAATAATCAAACTAGTATTATAAATTCATCTAAAATTGATAATAACTTTTTATCCAATACTTTTATAACAACATTTGATGAAGAATTTAATTTAATCAGAAGTCTAAAAAGTGACAAGATTGATATTAAGGATAATGAATGGTTAATTTATGATGCCACAATTTTCAAAGATAATGTAAGTAAAAAAAGTGATTTGATAAAATTTCAATCAAATTTCAACCAAAAGAGAGTTGAAAGTTTATTTTCAAATTTATCTTCTTTATCGTTATTAAAACTTATTGATTTAAGACAAAACTATAAATCACTAAATTATTCTACGGTAGATGTTGATATGCAGATTTATAAAATCGCTACATATCCTTTATTATTAGTAATAATGACGATTTTATCATCAATAATAATGCTCAACACAAAAAAATCTAATAGCAAAATCATAAAGATAATAATTGGTCTATTTTTTTCAGTTGTAATTTATTATATAAATAATTTTTTTAATGTAATGGGTTCGACAGAAAAGCTTCCCTTAATGGTATCAATATGGACACCTATCGTTTTTTTGGGTTTAATAAATTCAATACTGTTGATTAATATAAATGAGAAGTAAATTTAAAAGTTCAATATATATTTTTCTTAGTTTTTTACTTGTATTTAATAGTGTAAATGCAAATGAGCCTTTTATATTTGATGCAACAGAAATTGAGATTTTAGAAGATGGAAATCAAATCAATGGTTATAAAGGAGGTACGGCAACCTCCAAAGATGGCAGCACCATTACAGCTAAAAAATTTTTTTATAATAAACTTACAAATATTTTAGAGACAACTGGTGATGTAAAATATTTAGATAAAGCAAAGAACATTCTCATCACAACTGATAAAGCGATTTATTTTAAAAATAAAGAAAAAATAAGTACATTTGGTAATTCAAAAGTTGTTAGTGACAAGAATATGATTACAGCATTAAATCTTGAGTATGATAAAACTAAAAACTTCTTTGAAGCAAAAAAAAATGTCATACTCAATGATTTTGAAAAAAACACAACAATTTATGCTGACGAAGTCTTATACTTAAAAAATGAAGAGAAAATTTTTACAAAAGGTAGAACTAGAGCCTTAATAGAAAAAAAATACATATTTAATTCGGAAAATGTAACTTATCATAGAAATTCAGAAGACATATTTTCTTTAAACAAATCATCAATAGAAGATGATAATGGAAATATTTATAACCTAGAAAACTTTTCGTATAATATTAATAAAGAGCTACTTAAAGGTAAAAAAGTTGAAGTTTTAGCAAAAATTGAGGAAAACAAAATTGATCGATATTTTTTTTCAGAAGGTTTTTTTAATTTTAAGGATAAAAGTCATTTAGCTAAAGAAACTAAAATTAAAACACATAAAGATATATTTGAAAATATAAATCAAGATCCAAGAATATATGGCTCATCTTCATATAGTGATCAAAGCAAAACTGTTGTTAATAATGCAATTTTTACTAGTTGTAAAATTAATGACAATTGTCCGCCTTGGAGCATAAAAGCTAAAAAAATAACTCATGATAAAATTAAAAAGAATATGGTTTACGAAAATGCAGTTTTAAAAGTTTATGATGTTCCTGTAATGTATTATCCTGTTTTTTTTCATCCAGATCCTTCAGTAAAAAGAAGAAGTGGTTTTTTGCAACCTCAATTTAATAATTCAGAAACTTTAGGTTCGTCATTATACATTCCTTATTTTAAAGTATTAGGACCTGATAAAGATCTAACATTTAAACCAACTTTTTTTGAAAAAATTACAAAATTTGAAAAAGAAAAATATATCTTGCAAAGTGAGTTTAGAAAAAAAGGTAAAGACTCGTCACTTATTGCAGATTTTGCTTTTTTAAGGGATTATAAATCTTCTACGGGAAATAAAACTAAAAATATCAATCATTTATTTTTGAATTATGAAAATGACCTAAAGATACCGAATTATATAGAGAGTAAATTTGAAACTCAAATTGAAAAAGTCACTAACGACACATATTTAAAAGTTTTTCAAAGTAATCTATTTGATACTCCCGTAATGCCAGAAAGCCAAACAACAATGAATTCAAATTTTAGATTATATCTTCAGCAAGAAGATCAAAATTTAACAACTGGAATTGAAGTGTATGAAAATTTAGGAACAAAACATAGTGATAGATACCAATATACTTTACCTTATTATGATTTTTCAAAAAATATAACTTCCATAATTTCAGATAATTCTATTAATGGTTCTCTTAATTTCTATTCGTCAGGAATTAATAAACTTTCGGATACAAATAATTTAAGAACTACTGTTGTTAATGATATTAATTATAGTTCTGACAATTTTATAACAAAATCAGGGTTTATGAATAATTTTGACCTTTATGTTAAAAATTTAAATTCAGTTGCAAAAAATGACTCAAAATATACTTCTGATCCACAAATAGATTCAATGAGTATTTTAATGATTGATACCTATTATCCATTAATAAAATCAAGAAATACAATTACAGAAACATTTACACCCAAAATTTCTTTTAGAGTAAATCCAGGAAATAATATGGATAATTACAGTGGATCATCAACGAACATTACTGCAAATAATGTGTTTGATATGAACAGACTTGGACTTTCAAATGATTTTGAGGCTGGAAGGTCTCTTACACTGGGTTTGAATTATAAGTATAATCAACTAGAAAACAATCTGTCAGAAGATGCAAGAAATAAATATTTAGAATTTAATTTAGCAACAGTTGTTAGAGATAAAAATGAAAATAATATACCAATAAGCTCAACACTAAATAGAAAAAATTCTGATTTGTTTGGATCAATCAACAATCAATTATTTAATAATGTTAATTTAACTTATGATTTTTCATTAGATAACGACATGAAAACTTTAAATTCTAATTCAATAAATGCTGAAATTTCAATAAATAATTTTGTGACAACTTTCAATTTTATTGAGCAAAGAAATGGGTTAGGGTCAACTCATTTACTCTCAAATACTACAAAATATGAAATTGATGACAATACTTCTTTAAAGTTTTCAACAAGAAGGAATAAAGAAATTAATTTGACAGAATACTACGATCTTAGTTATGAATATCAAAATGACTGTTTAACAGCAGCTTTGAGATTTAACAAAAGTTTTTATCAAGATAATGACTTGAAACCTACAGAGGATTTATTTTTTTCAATAACATTAATCCCTCTAACTACCTATGAGAGAGAAATTTATAAAAAAACACCAGGCCAAAATGCATTGAAAGGATGGTTTAGATAAATGCTAAAAAAAAATTTTTTGGTATATTTTGTTCTCATTGTTTTTATTTTAAACACAAATTCAAATAGTCTTGAGAACAAGATATTATTAAAAATCGAAAATCTAATAATTACCAGTTTAGACGTGAATAATGAATATAAATACTTGGTTGCATTAAATCCAAGTATAAGAAATTCAAAAGAAGAAGATATTTTTAAACTTTCAAAAAGATCAATTTTACAAGAAAAAATAAAAAAAATTGAAATTGAAAAAAATTTTAATAACCCAAAGATACCCCAAAAAATTTTAGAACAAATTTTACAAAATGCTTATTCTAGAATTGGCATTTCTAATCTTAATGATTTTAAAAAATATTTAACCAATAATAATGTAGATTTTAACGATGTAAAAAATAAATTAGAAATTGAAGCCCTGTGGAATGAATTAATTTTAATTAAATTTTCATCAAAAATTAAGATTAACGAAAAAGAATTAAGAGATAGAATAAAAAATAACAACAAATTTTTAAAATCATATTTATTATCTGAAATTTCTTTTGAAATTTCAAATCTTAAAGAGCTAGATAATAAATTTCAAGAAATCAGCAAAGTGATAAGTCATAAGGGTTTTGATTTTGCGGCTCTCAAATACAGTGTATCTCCAACATCTAATTTTGGAGGTAAGTTGAATTGGATTAATGAAAATTCACTGAACAAAAGTATTAAAGCAGCAATAAACAATCTAAAGATAAATGATTTTACAAAACCTATTAATGTGCCAGGTGGTTTTTTGATTTTACAAATTAATGATATAAAAAATACTAAAATTGAAATTGATATTGAAAAAGAATTTAAAAAATTAGAAAATTTTGAAAGAAATAATCAACTAAATCAATATTCAAAAATTTATTTTAATAAAGTTAAAAAAGATTTGGAAATTAGTGAACTATAAACCAATCATTATTGTTGCTGGAGAGCCCAATAGTATTTTTTTTGAACTTTTTTTTAAAGTCATAAGAAGAAAAATAAAATCTCCTATCATTTTGATTGCATCAAAAAAATTACTTTTAAAGCAAGCTAAAATTTTAAAGAAAAAATTTACTTTTAATATTACGAATGAACTAGAAATAATTAATAAAAAAGAAAATTTAAAAAAAATAAACTTAATTGATGTTGATTTTAAACAAGCCTCTGGATTTGATAAAATTACATCAAAATCAAATCATTATATCGCTAACTGTTTTAGTATAGCAATTAGATTGCTCAAAAATAATATAAGTAATAAATTAATTAATGGTCCTATTTCTAAGGAAACTTTTTTAAAAAATAAATATAATGGGATTACCGAATATCTTGCTGATAAAACCAACACAAAAGAGTTTGCAATGATAATTTATAATAAGAACCTTTCTGTTTGTCCTTTAACCACTCACCTTCCAATTAAATATGTTTCAAAAAAAATTAATAAATTAGAAATAATGAATAAAGTAAAACTTATAAATAATTTTTGGAAAAAGAAATTTAATAAGCAAGTTAAAATTGGTGTCACAGGATTAAATCCGCATTGTGAAAGTATTGACGATTTTAATGAAGATAAAAAAATTATTTTACCAGCAATTACGAAGTTAAAAAAGCTTAAATATAATATTGAAGGACCATTAGCAGCAGATACAATTTTTTTAAAAAAAAATAGAAAAAAATTTGATTTAGTAGTTGGAATGTACCATGATCAGGTTCTTGCTCCCATCAAAACTCTTTTTGAATACGATGCAATTAATATAACTATAGGTCTTCCTTTTATAAGAGTTTCCCCTGATCATGGTCCTAATGAATCTATGCTTGGTAAAAATAAATCTAACTATTTAAGTTTGTTTAACTCAATAAAATTCTTAGACTTTTAAGTGATTAGAGCAAAAAAAAGCTTAGGTCAAAATTTCTTAATTGATAAAAATATAATTGATAAAATAATTAATATTGTCTCGATCAATGATAATGAAGTTTTAGAAGTGGGACCTGGTACAGGAAACTTAACAAGAGAAATTTTAAAAAATAATCCAAATAAGCTGTACCTAATTGAAAAGGACACCTTTTTAGCAGAAAATTTAAAGGAAATAATTGATGAACGGGTTAAAATTTTTAACGAAGATATTCTTAAATTTGATGAAAATTCATTATCTAAAAATAAAATTATAGTATTTGGAAACTTGCCATACAATATTTCAACAGAAATATTAAGTAGATGGATTACAAATTTAAAAAATGATTATTGGTTTTCTGATCTTATTTTAATGTTTCAAAAAGAGGTAGCAGACAGAATTATAGCTAAATTTAACACTTCTGCTTATGGAAGATTATCAATTTTAGCTAATTGGAGACTTAATGTTAATAAAATTTGCGACATTACTCCCGAAAGTTTTTCACCAAGACCTAAAATACAAAGCTCATTAATTCACTTTACTCCTAAAAAAGACTTTGCTGAAATTAAAGATCCAATAAATTTAGAAAAAATTACAAGAATATTTTTTAGTCATAGAAGGAAAATGTTAAAAAAACCATTTAACCAAATATTTAATGGAAACACTGATTTACTTAATAAATTTAACTTAGATTTAAATTTAAGGCCTCAAAACTTAGATTTTGATACTTATTATAAATTAACAATTGAGTATGAAAAATTAAGAAGTTAATTTTTCAACATGATTTCGAATATATTCCAAGTCATAATCTTTAGATCCGTTAGAAATTTCAGCATTAATTAAATTGTTAATTTTAGAATAACAATTTTCTAAATTATCATTAACAACTACATAATCATAGTTTATCCAATGAAGGACATCTCTTCCAAATTGCTTCATTCTTTCTTCGGCAATTAATTTATCCTTCATATCTCTATTAGATAATCTTTCAAATAAAACTTCTTTACTGGGAGGCAAAATAAAAAATGTTACTAGTTTATAATCTAACTTTTTATTTTTAATTTGATCTGCACCTTGCCAATCAATATCAAATAAAACATTTTTACCTTTATTTAACCTATCTATTACAGGTGTTCTGGTTGTTCCATAAAAATTACTAAACACTTTTGCGTATTCAAGAAATTCCTGATTATTGATTAATCTTTTAAACTCATTTTCACTAACAAAATAATAGTCTTTATTATTTATCTCATCAGGTCTTGGCTGGCGAGTTGTGTGAGATATGGAAACTTCGTAGTTATCTAATTTAGACAACATTTTAACTAATGTGGTTTTACCCGCTCCAGATGGAGAGGATAAAACAATCATTACCCCATCATTTTCTGAGGGCATTTTAATTATTAGTTCGCTTTTCCTTCGATAAACTTAACCGCATCACCTACAGTTAAAATTTTCTCAGCTTCACTATCTGAAATTTCAGATCCAAATTCTTCTTCGAAAGCCATCACTAATTCTACAGTATCCAAACTATCAGCACCTAAATCATCTATAAAACTAGACTCTTCAGTTACTTTAGCTTCGTCAATCCCTAAGTGATCAGCTACAATTTTTTTTACTTTGCTTGAAACGTCTTCTGACATATTGATCCTTTTTGTTATAAATTCTTATTAGTTTAAAAAGTCATTTTGTCAAGCCATATACATGCCTCCATTAACATGTATTGTCTCCCCATTTATGTAATCAGACTGATCTGAGCATAAAAATAACACAGCATTTGCAATATCATCTGGTTCACCTAATCGTGCAGATGGTATTTTTGATACAATAATCTCTTTGAATTTATCGTCAATCTTATCTGTCATTGCTGTTTTAATAAATCCTGGTGAAATACAATTTACATTAATATGTTTCTTAGCATATTCTATTGCAAGACTTTTTGACATAGCAACAATCCCAGCTTTTGATGCTGTATAGTTTGCTTGTCCTAAATTGCCAGTATGGCCTACTACAGAAGTAATATTTACAATTTTTCCAGATTTATTTTTAAGCATTTTTTTAATAGCAAATTTACTCATTAAAAAAGTTGAAGTTAAGTTTATATTTATAACTTTTTGCCATTCATCCAAACTCATTCTAATTGCAAGGTTATCTTGAGTTATTCCAGCATTATTTACTATACCATCTAAGCTTCCACCTAATTCATTAGTAGCATTTTCAATAAACTCTTCAATTTTATCACTTTGCGAGATGTCAAATTTTAAGATTTTTATATTTTTGAAATTTTTTTTAAGCTCTTCTAGTTTTTCAATTCTAGTTCCAGAAGCCAAAATATTTGCACCCGATTCATTTAATTTTTTAATTATAGAGTTTCCTATTCCCCCCGATGCACCAGTAACAATGATATTTTTATTTTCTAAATTGCTCATATTTTTAAACTCTCAATATCTCCTTGATTATTAATAGTGTCTATTTTCACTTCCTTACTAATTCTTTTAACCAAACCTGATAAAACTTTTCCAGGACCTATTTCAATAAAATGATTTATATCATTATTAATCATATTAATCACACTTTCTCTCCATCGAACTCTATTCTCAATTTGTTTAATTAATAAATCCTTAAGCTCGTCAGTGTTTGATATTTCTTTTGCTGTAACATTTGAGATCAGTTTATTGTCACCTTTTATAAAGTTCAATTTATTTAGTTCTTCACTCATAATGTTTGTTGCTTTATTCATCAAATTACAGTGAAAAGGTGCACTTACAGGTAACTTGATATTCTTAATATTTTTTTCTTTTAAAACTAAAATTAATTTATTTAAATCTTCTATTTTTCCACTTAATACAATTTGACCTTCAGAGTTATCATTGGCAATTTGAGCATTTAAGTTTTGCTCATTATCATTTAATATTTTTTCAATTGTTTCAACAGTTGAACCTAATACTGCAACCATACCTCCCTGCCCTTTAGGAACTGAGTTTTGCATGGCGTCTCCTCTTATTCTTAAGATTTTTAAAGTATTAGAAAAACTTAGATATCCCGCACATGATAGCGCAGAATATTCTCCTAAAGAATGTCCAGCAAAATATTTTGCTTTACTTAAGTCGATATTAAATTCTTTATTGATTACGTTGTAAATTGAGTAGCTTATTAAAAAGATTGCTGGCTGAGTATTTGCCGTTAAGTCTAACTCATCTTTAGGGCCCTCTAGTATAAGCTTAGATATAGGAAAATTTAGCGTATCATCTGCTTCTTTAAAGAGATTTTTAACAATATCAAACTTGTCAAAGAATTCCTTTCCCATTCCAACCATTTGTGATCCTTGACCTGGAAAAATTACTGAAAACATATAAAAAAAACTATCTATTTTGCCTTTTTAACTATTGTAATTGAACATTTATAATAGTATATCCTCACTTTTTATTAAAGAACTTAAATGAATTTATACGAACATACTATTATAGCTAGACAAGATACTTCACCAAGTGAAATTAAGCAATTAACAGAAAAATATTCTAAAATTGTTGAAAAAAATGAGGGTGAAATTGTTAAAACTGAAAATTGGGGATTACTAAACTTATCGTACTTAATTAAAAAAAACAAAAAAGGTAGCTACATTCACTTTAAGATTAAAGGTAAAGGAAATGTAATAGATGAGCTGGAAAAAAATGAAGCAATTGATAAAAAATTATTAAGATACTTAACAGTAAGAGTTAAAAAATTTGATCTAGATGCTAATTACTTTACTAAAAGAGATGATGACGATAAAAAAGAAAGCTACAGAAATTAGTTATGCCTAAAAGACAAAGTGGAAATAAAAAAGGTAAGCAAAGCAACTTTGCAAAATTAAGTATCTTTCAACCAAATAAATATAAATTTAAAAAAACATGTCCATTATCAGCAAAAGGTGCACCTGCTGTTGATTATAAAAACGTAAGACTTCTAAAGAAATATATGTCTGAAAATGGAAAAATTTTACCCTCAAGAATTACCAATGTTTCTCAAAAAAAACAAAGAGAATTATCTCTTTCAATTAAAAGAGCTAGAAACTTAGCATTAATATAGAAATGAAAGTTATTTTATTAGAAAACGTAAAGAGAATTGGTTCTATCGGTGAAGTGATAGAGGTTAAAAGAGGCTATGCTAGAAATTTTTTAATTGCTAACAAAAAAGCATTGTACGCTTCAAAGGAAAATATTTCAGAAGTTGAAAAGATAAAAGCAGACTTATCAAAAAAAGATAGTGAAAAAAAGAAAGAAGCTGCCCAAATTTCAGAACAAATTAATGGCAAAGAATATGAGGTTAAAAAACTAAGCACTGAAAACAATGAATTATATGGATCAGTTAAACCAACTGAAATTTCAAAACTAATTCAAGATGAAAATAAAATTGACATTAAGCCTTCAATGATACAACCTGTTGAAGAAATTAAATCTTTAGGAAAATTTAAAGTAAAAGTTTCTTTGCACTCAGAAGTAGATGCTGAAATTACAATCAGTGTTACATCCGCTGATACGATCCAATAATTATACATTCTTTTCCCCAACAGTAATTAGGAATTTTAATTAAAAAATAATTCTGTAAATTGATATTTGTGGAAAACAATCTAAGCATCGTTAAAGATCAATTCAAAGAATTACCAAATAACATTGAAGCTGAACAAGCAGTTATTGGATCTATATTAGTTAGTAACGATATCTTTGATGAAATTAGTACAATAATTTCAAGTATTAATTTTCATGATCCAATGCACCAAAAAATCTTTGAAGCTATTGAAAGCTTGATTTATAAGGGAATGCTTGCAAATCCTATTACACTTAAAAATTATTTTGAAGATGAAAAAGATGATCTAAATGTTCCAGAATATTTGGTAAAGATAACAAAATTTTCTACATCAGTTCGTCAAGCAGTTGAATATTCAAAAATAATTTATGACATGTTTGTGAGAAGAGAGTTAATTAAAATTTCAGAACAAACCATTGATAGTGCAAAATTAAACGAATTAGATACCAATGGTCAAACTATTATAGAAAATTCTGAAAGACTATTATTTGATTTGGCAGAAAAAGGTTCTTTTAATTCTTCGCTAGTCAAATTTGATGAAGCTATGAAACAAACAATTGAGATGGCATCTGCTGCTTACAAAAATGAAGAAGGTATTGTGGGTGTTCCAACAGGTCTTAGAGATTTAGATGACAAACTTGGTGGTCTTCACCAGTCAGATTTAATTATTATTGCTGGACGACCTTCTATGGGTAAAACATCTCTTGCAACAAATATTGCTTTTAATGCAGCACAAAAATTACAAGACAGTGGAAAAAAATCATCTATCGCTTTCTTTTCACTAGAAATGTCTTCTGAACAATTATCTACAAGAATTATTTCGGAACAAGCAAGAATTAGCTCAAATGATATTAGAAGAGGAAGAATTTCAGATGAACAATTTGATAAATTTTTAGAAACTTCAAAAAATATAGCTGAACTTCCATTGTATATCGATGAGACGCCAGCAATCAGTATTGCCGCAATGAGTAATAGAGCTAGAAGAATTAAAAGATTGTTTGGTCTTGATATGATTGTAGTTGATTATATTCAGCTAATGAGAGGAACAACCTTTAACAAAGATGGGAGAGTTCAAGAAATCTCACAAATCACACAAGGTTTAAAAGCAATTGCAAAAGAATTGGCTGTTCCAGTTGTTGCTTTATCTCAACTTTCAAGACAAGTTGAACAAAGAGATGATCATAAACCTCAGTTAGCTGATCTTAGAGAGTCTGGTTCAATTGAACAGGATGCAGATGTTGTAATGTTTGTTTACAGAGAAGGATATTATTTACAAAGAAAAGAACCAAGAGAAGCAACAGTTGAACATGCAGAGTGGCAAGCAAAAATGAATGAAGTTGCTCACTTAGCTCAAATAATAATAGGGAAACAACGACACGGTCCAATAGGCAATGTAACTCTTGAGTTTGAAGAGAGATTCACTAAATTTAAAGATACTCAAATTAATTAAATTCCAATATAAAAGAGCTAATGATTGCTCAATTGTATCATAATGGAGTTCTGAAAAACCCAAAATCAGTATTTATTTTACTTATTATTGTAATATTAAGCTTTGGTTATTATTCCAAAGATTTCAGACTAGATGCATCTTCTGAAACACTATTGTTAGAGGGTGACCCTGATTTAACTTATCTTCAAGAAGTAACAGAAAGATATGGTTCAAAAAATTTTTTAATTCTTACTTATACTCCAAATGAAGGAATGGTAACTGACAGCTCAATTAATAATCTTTTAAGTTTAAAATATAAAATTCAAAGTCTTAATTGGGTTCATAGCGTTATCACTCTTTTAGATATACCTCTTTTAAGTAATTCAGAACTCTCCTCTACAAGAAAGACTTCAAAGTTTTAAAACATTAAAAGATGAGGGAGTAGATAAAAATCGTGGGTTTAAAGAAATTTTAAACAGTCCTGTGTTTAGAAATTATGTCATTAGTGAAAATGGTAATACGAGCGGCATTATAGTTAACATCAAAGAAAATAAAAAATTAGAAAATATTAAAGATTTATCAAAAGACGAAATAGAAATTTACAAAGATAAGATTAAAAAACAAAATCATGAAAATATATTAGAGATTAGACAAGTTATTCAAAGTTATGGTGATGTAGGTAAGATTTATCTTGGAGGAATTCCGATGATAGCTGATGACATGATGACTTTCATTAAAAGTGACATTATAGTTTTTGGTATAGGGGTTCTTTTATTCATTATTGCAACTTTATGGTTTGTCTTTAGACAGTTAATTTGGATTATTGTTCCAATTTGTAGTTGCTTATTCTCAGTTGTGATTATGATGGGCTTACTAGGAATTCTAGGTTGGAAGGTAACAGTTATTTCTTCTAACTTTATTGCATTAATGCTTATTTTAACAATGGCGATGAATATTCATATGAGTACTCGCTTTCTTCAGCTAAAAAAAGATTACCCTGCTAAAAATAATTTTGAAATTATATCTCTTACAACAAATAAAATGTTTTGGCCTATTTTATATACAGTCTTTACCACTGTCTTTGCTTTTTTATCTCTTATCTTTAGTGGAATTAAACCAATTATTGATTTTGGGTGGATGATGACTTTTGGATTAATCACGTCATTTATTATTACCTTCACCCTTCTTCCGACTCTTTTAAATTTTACACCAACAAAAAATACATCTCTTAAAAAAGAACAAGATTCTAAAATTACAAATTATTTAGGTCTGCTTTCAATAAATAATAAAAATACAATTTTTGGATTAACTGGAATTATTATTATTTTGAGCATAATTGGAATTAGCAAGCTCGAAGTAGAGAATAGCTTTATTAATTACTTTAATAAAAATACTGAAATTTATAAAGGAATGAAACTTATAGACGAAGAATTAGGTGGTACTACTCCACTTGAGGTAATTCTAAAATTTCCTACTGCTGAAAATAAAGATATATCAACTGAAGACGATGAGTTTGAAGATTGGGGTGATGAAGAGGATGAAAATGAAGAAAAATATTGGTTTACTAAAGATAAAGTTGATAAAATAGCATCAGTTCACAATTATCTAGATAGTCTACCAGAAGTTGGAAAAGTTTTATCTTTTTCATCTATCATTGATGTTGCAACACAGCTGAACAACAACAAGCCTCTTGGTACTTTGGAAATGGGCGTTTTGTATTCTAAAATTCCAGAAAGTATAAAAACAGAAATTATTGATCCCTATTTATCTATTGAAAACAATGAAGCTAGAATAAGTTTAAGAATAATTGACTCTCAAAAAAACTTAAGAAGAAATGATTTAATAAATAAAATAAATTTTGATCTTAAAGATAAAATAGGATTAGAGGAAAATGAATTTAAACTAGCTGGAGTTTTAATTTTATTTAATAATTTATTACAAAGTTTATTTAAATCACAAATTCTTACTTTAGGGTTGGTAATGATTGGAATTTTTTCAATGTTTGTAATTCTATTTAGAAATATCAAGTTGTCTTTAATTGGAGTAGTTCCTAATTTTATTGCAGCATTTTTTATTTTAGGAATTATTGGTCTTCTTCGCATCCCATTAGATATGATGACCATTACTATTGCGGCAATAACTATTGGCATAGCTGTAGACAATAGTATTCACTATATTTATAGATTTAAAGAAGAATTTGATAAGATTAAAGATTACAATAAAACTTTAAAAAGATGTCATTCAACCGTTGGTATTGCAATATTGAATACATCCATCACTATTGTTTTTGGTTTTTCAATTTTAGTTTTATCAAAATTTATTCCTACAATTTATTTTGGTGTGTTTACAGGACTTGCAATGTTACTTGCAATGATCTCCGTTTTAACTTTGTTACCTGCTTTGATCTTAACTATTAAACCTTTTGGAAGATAGTTGGTAATGATTGATAGTTTAAAAGATTTTTATAATTTAATATCTATAATTGATCTAATCTACATAATTATTACCTTCTTATCACTTGTTACTTGTTACAAAAAAGGATTTGTCTTAAGTATTTTATCAATGGCTAAATGGTTACTTGCCTACGTCATCACTCTAATTTTATTTCCAAGAATAAAACCATACATTGAGGATATTATTGATAACGAGTATGTCTTAGATATTGGGTTGGGAATTGCTATTTTTATATTGGTTATTTTTTTAGTATTACTTGTGAATAAAGGAATTAGTAAGGCAGTTAGTTACACTGGTATTGGAGGATTAGATTCTACCTTTGGATTCTTTTTTGGGTTTATTCGAGCATATATAATTTCAGTTTGTATTTTCTCTGGCTTTCATATTGTCTACAATTACGATAAATGGCCTATAAATATAGAGCAATCATACATCTTTCCTTACCTTGAAAAAGGTAGTAATTATCTCATAAAAGAATTTCCTAATGAAAAAACATATCAAGATTCTAAAGAAAAAATTAAAGAAATTTGATCCTAAATTAAAAGAAGAATGTGGTGTATTTGGCATAAGTAATTCAAAAGATGCCTCAGCTTTAACAGCTCTTGGTCTTCATGCTCTTCAACACCGTGGTCAAGAAGGCTGTGGAATAGTTTCTTTTGACGGTGAAAAGTATTACTCAGAAAAAAGATTTGGCTTAGTTGGAGACAACTTTAATAAAGAAAAAGTTCTTAAAAATCTTAAAGGAAATCATGCCATCGGTCATAACAGGTACAGCACAACTGGTGAAAATACATTAAGAAATATCCAGCCTTTTTTTGCAGATACTAATGCAGGTGGAATTGGAGTTGCTCATAATGGAAACTTAACAAACTCTATTGCACTTAGAAATAAATTGGTTGAAGATGGAGCTATTTTTTACTCAACATCTGATACAGAAACTATTGTTCAATTAATTGCAAAATCTAAACGACCCAAAACAATTGATAAAGTCGTAGATGCAGTGTTCCAAATTCAAGGAGGTTATGCCTTAGTGATGTTAACACAAAATTCATTGATTGGAGTTAGAGATCCATTTGGGATTAGGCCACTTGTTATTGGAAAATTAGGTAACAGCTATGTACTTGCATCAGAAACTTGTGCATTGGATATTATTGGTGCTAAGTTTGTGAGAGATGTTGAAAATGGTGAGATTGTTTTAATTGAAAATGATAAGTTAGAAAGTATCAAACCCTACCCTCCAAAAAAAGTAAGGCCTTGTGTTTTTGAATATATTTATTTTGCAAGACCTGACAGTATTCTTGACGGTAAAACTGCTTATGAGCATAGAAAAAATATTGGAATTGAGCTTGCTAAAGAAAATGATATTGAAGCAGATATAGTAGTTCCTGTTCCAGACAGTGGTAATGCAGCTGCTCTTGGCTTTGCCCAATGTTTAAAAATAAATTATGAACATGGTTTAATTAGAAATCACTATGTGGGAAGAACATTTATTGAACCAAGTCAAAAAATTAGAAGCTTAGGAGTTAAGCTTAAATTAAATGCAAATCAAACAACTATTAAAGATAAACGAATTATTTTAATTGATGACTCGCTTGTAAGAGGAACTACCTCTCATAAAATTGTTAAAATGTTATATGATGCAGGGGCTAAAGAAGTGCATGTTAAAATTGCCTGTCCTGAAATCAGATATCCAGATTTTTATGGGGTTGATACTCCAACCAAAAAGGAATTGTTAGCTGCTAATAAGACAAATGAGGAAATTTGTGAGTATATTGGAGCTAAATCTCTAAAATTTTTATCTCTTGAAGGATTATATAAAGCAATTGGTTTTGACAAAAGAAATGATACTTACCCACAGCTTACGGATCATTATTTTACAGGGGACTATCCTGTAAAACCTATTGATCAATTAGGAGACAATAAAGTAACTCAATTATCCTTATTAAGCACTGGTTCTAACAATTAAATAGAAAAATTAATTTTTTAATAATTATCTTTAAATTCTAAATTTAAATATTATCTAGATATATATGATCAAATCTAAAGAACAAATAATAGATTATTTTAAATCAGGAATTAAACAGACAAAAGATTTTAGGATTGGGATTGAGCATGAAAAATTTTTGTTCAGTAAAATTGATAATAAAAGAATTAATTATTCAAAAATTAAAGAGATGTTTGCTGCTCTTTTAGAATTTGGCTGGAATCCAATTTTAGAAAAAAAAAATATTATAGGGCTAAACAAAGGTGGCAAAAATATTACTCTTGAACCTGGAAACCAAATAGAATTATCAGGTGATAAACTTAATCATATTCATGAAGCTTGTGCAGAGTCTCAGGATTATCTATTTGAATTAAGACAAGTTACTCAAAAATTAGGTATTAATATTGTAAGTGCTGGATTTGACCCTATTTCAAAATTAGATGAAATTCCAAATAACCCCAAACAACGATATGAGTTAATGACTAAAGACATGCCTCTTGGAGGAGAACTAAGTTTAGATATGATGTATCGAACTTGCGGCACACAACTAAATATCGATTACAACTCTGAAGAGGATTTTATAAAAAAATTTAAAGTTGTTAATTCCATAGTCCCAATTTCAATTGCTTTATTTGCAAACTCAGCAATTGTTGAAAAGAAAAAAAGTAATTATTTATCATATAGATCCAAAGTTTGGCAAAGTACCTCGAGAGGAGGACTTCCTAAATTATTTTTTGAAGAATTAGACTTTGAAAAATATGCAGAATTTTCAATGAATTTTCCAATTTTATTTATTCAACATGAAGGATCATATATTTCTGGAAGAAAATATATTTTTAAAGATTTTATGGAGGGTAAAATTAATGAGATTGGAAACAGACTGCCGACCGAGAGTGATTTAACTACTCACTTAAGTACAATTTTTACAGAAAATAGATTAAAGAAATATATTGAACTTAGGTCAATGGATACTTGTGGTTGGGATTGTCTATGTTCAGGGCCTGCTTTCAATGTTGGGATGCTATATGGAAATTTAAACGAAGTTTATGAGTTAATTTCGACTTGGGATAAAGATAAAATTATTAATGCATATCTAGAAGCTCCCAAAAAAGGATTTAATACTCAACTTATGGGTAAAGATCTTCTTTATTGGGCAAGTACATTATTAGATTTATCTAAAAAAGGATTAGAGGACAGAGATATTTTGAATAAACATGGGAAAAATGAGACATTATTTTTAAATCATTTGCAAAAAGTAATTGATAATAAAACTACTAATGCAGATCATATGATTAGTAAATTTTCTAAAACTGAAGATTTAAGTGAACTATATGACAAATAAAATCGTTGCTATTCAAGGAAATCACCCCTCAAAATTAAACTCTGAAACAGACACAAGTGTTTTTCTTGCTCATGAAATTCAAAGCAAAAACTACAAGATATTTTATTATGACCCAAAAGATTTATCAGTAATTAATTCAAAAGTAATTGCCTCAGGATTCTTTATAAAGTTTAATTATAAAGATAAAAAATTTTTTAAAATCTTAAAAAAACAAAAACTTAATCTTATAAAATGTAAATATATTCTAATTCGTCAAGATCCTCCTTTTAATCTTGAATATATTTCAACAACATACATTCTCGATACAATTAAAGATAAAGTTAAGATTTTAAATAACCCTACTTCAATTAGAAATATATCTGAAAAACTATATTCTGTAAGATACCAAAAATTTATGCCAAGCACTATTTTCACCCAAAATATAAATGAAATTAAAAACTTTTTTAAGACACATAAAAAAGTAATTATAAAACCTATCCATAGTTACGGTGGAAATGACATTCATCTTTTAAACAAATTTAATTCAAAACTAATTAATCAATTTATCAAAAAGCATGATCACATAATGTGTCAAAAATTTTTACCTAAGATTAGCAAAGGTGATAAAAGAGTTTTTTTAATAAATGGTCAAGTATGTGGTGCAATATCTAGAGTTCCAAAACAAGGTTCTTTTTTAAGTAACATGAGCAAAGGTGCAAAACCAATTAATGTCCAATTAACCAAAACTGAACATAAAATTTCAAAATTAATTGCTAAAGATCTTAAAAAAGAAAATATTTTTTTTGCTGGAATAGATTTTATAGATCAAAAATTAAATGGTGATATCAATGTTACATCACCTACAGGATTAAAAACGTTATACGATTTATCAGGAGTTAATCTTGCAAAAATATTTTGGAAAGAATTAAAAGCATGACAAATTTATCAGACCAACAAAAAGGATCTTTTTTAGCATTTGTTGCAGTAATGTTTATTACACCTGATAGTTTATTTATTAGATTATCGAATGTGGATACTTGGGGTTTAGTATTTTATCGTGGAATGATTCCGTTTTTTACTGTCTTGATTGGAATGTTAATCGTTTATAAATCCAATTTTTTTAAGATGTTATTCAATAGTGGTTACCATGGTTTAATTTTTATAACTACTTTCTCTATTACTAATATTACTTTTGTAGTCTCTATCCAGAACACTAATGTAGCTAATACTTTAGTCATGATTGCAATGGCACCTATGTTGTCTGCAATTTTAGGTGCTATTTTCTTAAAAGAGATACCTGATCAAAAAACTTGGGTTGCAATTGCAGTAACATTTTTAGCTGCAGTTTATATTTTCTACGACTCGCTTCAATTAGGGAATGTTTATGGGGATATTTTAGGTTTTATCACAGGTCTTGGACTTGCAATTAATGCTGTGACCATTAGATCAGCTAAGAAAAAAAACTTACTACCTGCAGCAGTTGTCGGGAAATTGTGTGTTGCAATATTCGCTATGTTTTTTATTGAAACCTACACTTTAGTTGACCGAGATTTATTTATTGTACCATTAATGAGTATTATGTGTGTTGCTATTCCTTTTGTGCTTGTAACGATTGCTCCAAGATTTATTCCTGCTGAAGAGGTGAATTTATTCTTCCTATTAGAGACTATTATTGGTCCATTCTGGGTTTGGATGGTAATTAAAGAACAGCCTAGTATTGAGACCATTCAAGGCGGATTAGTCATCATTTTAACAATTGCGATTCACTCATTCCTAAAGCTTAGAAAATCATAAACCTCTAAATACATTTAACTTGATTTGGCCACAAATCAGAAATAGATACCGATTCAGATGGAAAAAGTATTAAAAAATTCATGGGCATTATTTTTAGGTATGGGGGCACTTATGCTTGCTTATGGATTTCAAGGATCCTTGCTTGGAGTTAGAGCTGTAAAAGAAGAATTTAGTTTAACAGCAACAGGGTTTATGATGTCTGGTTACTTTGTTGGTTACTTTATTGGTGCTAAAACTATTCCACAAATAATTTCTCGTGTAGGACATATCAGAGTGTTTGCAGCTTTTGCTTCTGTTGCTTCATTAGTAGTTTTAATTCATGCTGTATATGTGAGCCCTTTTGCTTGGTTTTTACTTAGAGTTCTTACAGGTATAAGTATGGTTTCTATTTATACTGTTGCTGAAAGTTGGTTAAACGACAGAGCGAGTAATAAAAATAGAGGAAGTGTTTTGTCAGTCTATATGGTTATCTTATATGGTGCTATGGGGCTTGGAATGTTTTTACTTAACTTTAGTGATCCACTAAACTTGGAACCTTTCATATTAATTTCAGTCATCACTTCAGCTGCACTAATTCCGATATTGCTTACAAAAAGAAAAGCTCCAACGTTTAAAAAGATATCAACTATGTCTTTACAAGAAGCATTTAACTCGTCTCCATTTGGAATGGTCAGTTCATTTTTTTATGGAACTATTCAATCTGCGTTATTCACTCTGCTAGCGGTATACGCAACAACAATGAATTTTTCTATTTTTCAAATTTCATTAGTTACATTTATGCTTGCGGTATCAGGTGCAATTTCTCAATGGCCTATTGGAAAATTGTCCGATATGTTTGATAGAAGAAGAGTAATTATTATAGTGACTTTTGCATCAGCATTCTTTGCTTTTTGTGCAATTTTATCTTCAAGACAAATGTATTTACCAGGTGAGTTAGCAACCAGTAAATTTTGGTTTTATGTTTTTTTAATTTTATTTTCTTTTTGTAGTCTTCCAATGTTCTCTTTAATTTTAGCACATACCAATGATTTTATCCCTAAAGAAAAATTTGTTGCAGCAGGTGCTAGTTTACAGTTTACATTTGGTATGGGTGCTATGGGTGGGCCTTTTTTATGTTCAGTTTTTATGGGTTTCGTTGGACCTAATGGATTTTTTATATTCTTAATATTTTTTCATTCTTTAATTGGAATTTATGGACTTTATAGATCAAAAGTTAGACCTGTTGTTGAAAATCCAGACTCTCAATTCGTTGCAATGCCACAATCAATTACACCAGCTGGTATTGAATTAAACCCTTCAACTGAACCTATTGAAGAACCTGTTAAACCATCCTTAGAACCTATAATTGAAGAAAACAAACCTAATAGTTTTTAGTATTTTAATTATTCTAAAGATTTGATCTGAGAGTAAATTTTATCTTTATTTGTTTGACCAATGGTTCGTGATAATTCTTTGCTATCTTTATAAACAACAATTGTTGTCCAATAATTAATACCTAAAGATTTTGCAATTTTTTTATCTTTCGTTTGTTCAAAGCTTAAAAATATTACATCTTTGAAATCTTGTTTGGCTTTGTCTAATACTTTTATTTGTTTAGCACAAGTTGTGCAGGTCTTGTTCCATGAATGGATTACAACAGTTTTTCCCTCTAATTGTGATTTTTCAAAAATCTCATTAGTAAAAGTAGTTTCTTTACTTACAGCAACTGAATTAAGGCCAAATATTAAAAGTATAAAGATTAGAATATTTTTCATAATTAGAAGTAATCTACACCCAACTAGTATTTCTGTAATTAAACAAATTGTCTCTATAACCTTACTTTAATAACCTAGCTTTCTATCAATTTGATTAATAAGTTCCTTTTTTTCTAAAAAAAGTTTGAGATTTTTAAAGAATATCTTTAACACCATTTCAATATAGTTGCCTTGACTATCTGATGAAATATGTGGTGTGATTATTAAATTTGGCGTATCCCAAAGATTAGAGTTTTTTGGTATGGGTTCGTGAGAAAATACATCTAAAATAGCACCTGCTATTTCATTTTTTTCTAATTTAATTCTTAAAGCCTCATAATCTAACACTGAGTGTCTGCCAATGTTAACAATTCCACACGTCGATTTAAGACTATCTAGTCTAGTCTTATTAATTAATCCTTTTGTTTCTTCTGTTTCAGGAACTGCGAGATATAAAAAATCAGCACTTGGCAATACTTCATCTATTTTATCAAAGGTAATTACTTTTGAGCAACCCTCAACACTTTTTCCTTTTCGATTAACCCCAATAACCTCAGCTCTGAGTTTACTTATATGCTTTATCATTGAGCCGCCTAAAGATCCGGTTCCAACTACAACAACTTTAAAATCTTCAATAGGTTTACTTAGCAATGTAACAAACTCTTTATTTTTTTGATTTGTAACAATTTTAGTCATTTGATTTTGAAGCATTAAGATGCTCATTAAACCAAATTCTCCTGCTTTTTTAGCATGCACGCCACTGCTGTTTGTTAAAACTAAATCTTCTTTCATCCAATCAAAGGGAGACAGATGGTTAACTCCAGCAGAACTTACATGTATCCATTTAAGCTTTGGAGCTATAGCTTTAATATTTTCTGTTGGAAATTGCCAACCAAGCAAAATATCTGCTTCTTTCATAGAAGTTAGATAATTATCATCATCCCAATCTATTAAATACTCTATCTTTTCTCTAATTTCTGGAAATTGACTTAGTCCTTTTTCAAATTCTTCTTTAGTTATTGTGCTATGCTTTTCACCTTCTGGATCACAAGGTAAAAAACCTTCTTTCCAGTGGTTATTTCTAATATGAATTTTAATTTTATTCATTTAATAATCATTATCTTATATTTAATTTATTTAATAAAAAATATATTATCATATAAATTAATAAAAAAATTATGCCTTCATTTGATGTGATCAGCAAAATAAATTATCAAGAATTTGATAATGCCCTAGCTAATTGCTTAAGAGAGATTAGTAACCGATATGATTTTAAAGGACTTAATATTTCAATTGAGCGAAAAGATAAAAATATTACTACACTTGCATCAGATGAGTTAAAACTAAAACAAGTCAATGAACTCTTAGAAACTCATCTTATAAGAAGAAAAGTAGATCCTAGAGTACTAAGTGTTAAAAATTCAGAAGGTGCAACAGGTGGAACCATTCGACAGATAAGTGAATTAAAAGAAGGAATAAGCCAAGAAAATGCTAAAAAAATAATTGGAGATATAAAAAAACTTAAACTTAAAATTCAAATCAAAATCCAAGGTGAAGAATTGAGAGTTGATGGAAAAAAAAGAGATGACCTTCAAGATGCGATAGCTGCAATCAAAACTATCGATATTGGTTTACCTATTGAATTTATAAACTTTAGAGATTAATTTTAAATAAATGAACAAAGAAAAACGTAAGCAAACTGTGGAAAATAATTCAATAAACTGGTGATTTGATGCAACACTTAAAGACAACACTCAAAAGATAAAACCTAATGGATCAGTTGCTACCTGTAATCTATATGATAGGAATTCTATTATTGGTTCTTCCTGCTTTTTTGCAGTCTAATTCAAAATTAAAACAACTATTAACCAATCTTACTATTTGGATTATCGTAATACTTGTAGTTTTGACTTTCATTTATATATTTTGAAGTAAGAGATAAATCAAACACATTTTAGCTAAGGTATTTATCTATATTTTCTGCTCCTATACACAAATCATAAGCCTCACTTATCTTTTCTGGATATCTTTCTAAATTCCACTCATTTGAAGTAACATCAAAATATTTTTCAACTTTAAATTCCTTATCATCCATTAACTCAATACTAAAAATTTTACTTGAATTATAAGCTTCCATTATTTCATCAGAAAAATTACTTAGCTCATATGATTGAGGTGAAGTTAACATTACAAAATGTGCTCTATTATTCAATGCAGGTGATACAACTACTATATCAGCCCTATTCATAATTCTTTCCTCATTTGTTTTTATAGATATCCTCTTCCCCTCTAAATTGTGAATTTCATTTGGAACATTAAATGTAAGAAATGAAAAAAGTACATTTAAAGATCTACAATTTCCTTTTTTGAGTATAAATCTTAACTTATCTCCATGAACTATTTCACCTGGTACTGATGCAATAACCATGTCTTGAAAAGATCTAACTTCCCATTCGTCTTCTTTGGCTTGTGCTTGATACGCTATAACCAATAAAAATAGAAATAAATGTAGTGATATAAAGATTGCAAAACGTTTCATGATTTAAGCTCCACGTTAATACCATTCTTTTTAAGAACTCTAATTATCTTGTCCCAAATAATGGCATTGTGGGTGCTAGGACTGATTTCAAACTTGAAGGTTTTTTTATAAACTGGACTACAGTTATCGTAAGCAACATAAGCACTTACATGACAGTATTTACAAATACGGTCTATTTCCATATATCGGAACTCCTATTGTTGGTTGATTTTCTTAAGGTTAATAATTTGTAGTTAGTAATGGTTTCACTCCTCTTCGTGGAAGAAAGTTTACGCAGCGAGGGAGATAATGAAAAAAAACATAAACGAGTGAAAAGGAATGAAATCCAATGCATTAGACATATTTATTAATAGTATTTGTTTTTAATCAGCCAAAAAAATGTTTTGAAAAAGGCAGTTTTAATTAGGTAAAAAAAATAGTGATTAGAAATTTAAAATTTGTTAATATTAATTATGTTTAAATGGTTAAGAGATAAAATGAACACTGGTTCAGAAGATGAATACCAAAATGGCTTGAAGAGAAATGCTAATTTTTTTCATTTTATAATGAATGAACTACCAATTTCTAGACCTGATCTTATCGAGGTTAGTCATGCTAGATTATTAGGAGACATAAATATAACAAAACTATTAGAAGAAAATAATAATCTTCTTAATCTTGGTTATTCTCCAGAAAATATGAGCCAATTACTTGATTTAGATATGACTTGTAGAAGAATTTGGGGTGTTACATTACGACAAAGTGATTTGAAATATAACAAAACATTTGATCCAAAATAGATAGTATAGGATAACTAGACCGCAAACTAGACCATTTAGAGATAGATCAATGTTTAGCAAGGTATGAACAAAGAAAACGCAAGTAAACTCTGGAAAATTATTCAGGAAGCTGGCGATTATTTGGGGGATTAGCGGTTCAACCTTACCTACTCTATCCTACATTAAACTACAGCACTTATGCGGATATTAAAAAGTTAACTTGAAATAAATCGCTTAAAGACTCATCAATTTAATTAAAAAACTTGATCCCAAACTTGTATCAAAAGAGATAAATCAAATAGTTAATTCTAGAAGTTTTTGATAACATTTTAGTATGAAAAAACTTCTATCAATCATAGTTCTCGGTTTGATGTTGTGTGGAAACGCCTATTCAAAAAATATTACAATTAAATGTGTAGATGAAAAAAGAGATGCTCAACTAATTCTAAATTTTGATGAAGGTGGAGACTGGTTAATGTTTAATGGACGAACAAAAGATGTTGCTGGTAGAAAAGAAACTGTATTTGGTGAGCAAAGAATTATTGTAGAAATAACTAAGGATAAAATTAAATATATGAGCATGATTTATAGTGCAGATACGTTCATGCAAATAATTATTAATAGATTTGATGGAAGTATGTATCAATATGGCAAAATAGATGGTGGTGAGAGGTATGACCACAATTATATGTGTGAAAAAAGTGACAGGAAGTTTTAATGCTTGAAGTATTAATAGCCTTGGAACTTGCATTTTTAGCTTACAAACTTTTGCAGGATTAATATGAAAAAACTTTTATGCGCTATATTTATAATTTGTTTTGGGATTAACAATGCTGTCGCCGAAGAAGTTCTAACATTCCCAATCTATGTTCACATTGTTGAGATAGATCAAAATATTAAACAAACTCAATATAAAGTGGATTCTAACGATAAAGTCACATCTTCTTCTATAAAGATGGTTCCATATAAAACATCAGTAACTAAGGAAATAATTAAAAAGGATTTTTTAAAACTTAATAAAATTTGGAGTCAGGCTAATATTAGATTTCATATAAGAGATATAAATTTTACAAAATCAGAAACAAAAAATTTTAAAAAGTATGGTGAGCTAGCATTTAAAAATTATGATAGTTACTCATACATTGACACCTCTTTAAGACACCTTTTAGAAATAATTGATCATAAAAGACATGACAATGAAAGAGGGATTAATGCTTACTATGTCCCAACAATGCTAGCTGATATTTGTGGTGCTTGGGATAATGATAATAATATTATGATAATTGGATCTAGCGAGGAAAAAAAATTTAATCCTATTGTAAAACTTTATGGAAAATGCAATAGAATAGAAACATTAGCTCATGAGTTCGGACATACTGTTCAATTAGATCATAGTGATATATCCCAAAATTTAATGATGAGTACTGGACTTGATGTAGATATGGGAACAAATTTAACAAAAGAACAAATTATTGAAGCTAGAAAGTTTATGAAAAAAGTTTTGGGTAAATAAAATATACCAAAAACAAATTCACTAGATATTCACTTACCTTAATTCCACCTGCTTCGATTCTATAGTCTTATTCAGCCGTACTGAGTTCGAACCTCAGACCTATTGATTACAAATCAGTAAGCTTTAAAATATTTCCTTTCAATACTGTTGATAATACTTACTTCTAAACACCCATCAAGTTAAGCTAATATAATTTACTTAATATTCACTTGATATTTTTCTTCAAATTTATCTTCGTAGATAATACTATTAAATATGATTTTCAAAAATGTGTGGTCAGGAATTAAAAATATTTTTTCAACAGAGGTTGAGCTGGGAGAACCTTTCTCATTTCCTAAAATTAAACCATTAAATGATGTAATCAAAGATCTTAAAATTGATGATTATGCTAAGAAAGATGGAGAAAAAAATTTACCAAGATCAGATAGAAAATCATTGGGTGCTACAGAGGAAAAAATTCTAGGTTTTTATAATCGTCTAACACAAGATAGTAAAGTTTTTGGTACTGAATATTCCAATAACGTTAAACAAAATATAGATAATAGTGGAATAATGAGTGTTTATGCAAAAATAGATAATTATAAAAAAACGACAACAAATTGGTTTAATGAAAAGAAAAAAGAGTCTAAAAATTTTAAATACTTTACTGATGAAAAAATTAAAGAAGCGGTAAATCGATATAAAGAATTTAGAAAAAATAATTCACTAAATAGAAGAGCTAACTATCCAGTATCAACAAGATTCTATACTGCGCAAGTTTTTGCAATTTTTGTCTTAGAATGTTTTATCAATGGATGGTTTTTAAAAGAAGTAACAACTCAAGGTTTATTAGGAGGTTTGTCTATAGCTATAATTATATCTGTTTTTAATGTTGGTTTTGGATATTTATACGGAAAACTTATTTTTCCTTTTAAAAACCACATCAATAGCTCAAAAAAAATATTTGGTAATTTAAGTATAATATTAATTAGTGTTTGGTTTTTGTTTGTTAACTTTTTTACAGCTCATTATAGAGAAGAGGTTATTGTAAATAACAATGTACCATTAACAGAAATTTTCCAAAAAATTTTAGAAAATCCAATGGCTATTAACGATATAAAGTCTTTTATGCTTTTAATCTTAGG
Source organism: Candidatus Pelagibacter bacterium nBUS_25 (assembly GCF_051200975.1). NCBI lineage: Bacteria > Pseudomonadati > Pseudomonadota > Alphaproteobacteria > Candidatus Pelagibacterales > Candidatus Pelagibacteraceae > Candidatus Pelagibacter > Candidatus Pelagibacter bacterium nBUS_25. The sequence goes on from NZ_CP172846.1 coordinate 925,084, forward strand.
TTTTGCATTTGGTATTGCTGCGGTAGGATATGGGTATAAATCAGATGATCCTTATCCAGGTTTTGGAAAAGCCCAAAGATTTCAAGATGAAACAATGAGAACATTTGCAAAAGACCACTGGAAATATTTTGAAGAATGTACTGAACAAAAAAATCATTTAATCAGAGAGATAAGAATTTTATATCAAGAAATGAGACTTAAATTTAAATCAATAAGAAAAATGTTAGATTTATTTACAACTCTTGATGAGAGATACAATATTCAAGTTAATAAAATTAACAGTGAATGCAAACAAGCTATTATGCATTACAGAGATGAAAATGAAAGATCACGATCAGATAGAGCTCCTAAATATTTTGAAAAAGAATTTAGCTTACCTAAGACAAGCGAGCTTAATATTAACATCAAAGATCAAGATAAAATGGTAAATAGTTTAAAAATAAAGATTACAAATATAGAGAAAGATCAAAGACAAATAGTTAAACATATTGAAAGCTCCTATGAGGATGCTATTTCAAAAGTTAAAGATTTAGTTGATTTCCAATCAGAAGCTTTAAACGAGGAATAAAATGCCTGATTTTGATGATGAAAAACAGAACCAGGATGCAAAAGGTACAAAACTATATTTATTTATTTTACTATTAATCATGACTATTGGTGGTTGGTTAATTTACAACAACATTAATACTCCCAAACTAAATTCCAAAGGATGTCCTGTTAAAGGACCCCACTCAGAGCACGTAGTTTTGTTTGATCAAACAGATACTGTTAAAGATAAGCCAATTGTTGCAAAGGACGCCAAACTTTTTTTAGAAAAGATAAAAACAGAAGTTCCTCAATATAGCAGATTATCTATCTATGTGATTAAAAATGACCCTGAGGGGAAAAATATTGAGCCAATAATTTCAGTCTGCAATCCTGGTGATGAAAAAAATTTAGGTTTTTTTGAAAAATCTGGAATTACCCTAACAGTAAAAAAATACATGGAAAATTGGGAAGAAAATTTTAGTAAAATTATAGATCCTGTTATCGTAAAAATGATGGATAAAACAACCAGCCCAACGTCACCAATATTTGAAATGGTTAATGCTGTAAGTATTAATAGTTTTAAACACTCAAAACCAAAAGACATTCATAAACTAATAATATTTTCAGATTTTATGCATCACACCGATGAATATTCTTTTTATGACAACTCTAATATAAATTTTAAAAAATTTAAGACTACATCATATTACAAAAAGGTTTTTACAAGTCTTAGGGATAATGTTTATGTCGATTTATATTGTTACAAAAGATTTGATAACAATCAGTGTGGAATGAAAGTTGAAACTTTTTGGAATAAATATTTTCAAGACATTGATACAAACAAACTAGATTTTCACCGTATAGGATCATAATGGCAAAAAATGAAGTCTCTAGTATAAAGTTGAGAAGAACAAGTGCTGGAAATTTAAGAAATTTCTTTTTCTTTTTTACTATTATAGGAATTGCATCTATTTTTTTTGTTAGAACTTTTAGTTCTGGAGATTTAATTTTTCAAATGGTTGTGCCAGGATTGGTAGTTATTCTCTATTCCATATTAATATTTCAAAAAGGAAAAAATGTACTTAGCCAAGATCAATTGGGAGATAGTGTATACTACCTAGGTTTTATATTAACTCTTTGGGCTCTAATTTTGGCGCTTTATGACTTGTCATCAGACCCTAAAGCAGAAGATATAATTTCTAAATTTGCTATTGCGCTGGTTACAACTGTAGTTGGTATCTTTGTAAGAGTATTTATGTCTCAATTTGCGCCTGCACAAGAAGACATAAATGAAATGTCTGAAAAAATGCTTTCAGATACTGCTTTAAATTTAAAGACACAGTTAGATGTAACAATTACAACTTTTACAGGATTGATAGATGAATTAAGTAGAAAAACTAGTGAAACTCTTGAAAAAAATAGTTTAGAATTAAGTGCTTTCTTAAAGGAAAATTCAGAAGAGTTTTCTAAATCATCAAAAAAGATAATAAATAACCTCAATAGTGCATCTGATGCATTAATAGAAAAATCAAGCTCACTAGATAAAACGTTAGAAAGTTTAAATACTACTACTGAAAGCTTTAATGAAAATTTAAGCACTCTTAACTCGGCATTAACCCAAAATAACCCTGCAAGAGAGATATCTAATCTACAAGATGTTTTTGATAATATGACTAAGTCAATGGAAGCTTATAAAGATATTGTTTCATCTGATATTAAGGAAATCTCTTCAAATAAAAAAGAAATTTTTAAATCATTAGAAGAGTCCAGAGAAGCTTTACAAAAGATGTATACCAATATGTCTAACATGTCAGACCTGATAGTTTCTAAACTGAAACGAAAATAATGTTAAATCTTCACAAAGTAAGAAGAGGACAGGTATTTAGCTTTACTCTTACTGAATTGATATTGCTAATACTTTTTATTTTACTGCTACTACTATGGGTCATTACAGATAAGAAAAATGAAGAGTTAAATAAATGGTCTAAGGTCACAGGAACAGAAACTCCAGAAGAATATGAAATGCTTTATCCAAATTTTCCAGATAAAACTACTACACCTGATGTTATAGATAGACTTAAAGCAGCTAATAAAGAATTAGCATTATTAAAAGATGAAAATAAAGAATTAAAAGAGATGCTTGAAAAATTTGCAGAGAAAACTGGTAAAGAAAATCCTGAGGATCTACCACTAAATACAAAATCTGTAATTGCAAAGGCTGAAAAAGGACTAGGTAGAAATCCTCCTTGCTGGCCAAAAGGATGGCCTCAAAATCCAGATTATGAAAATGCAGATAGAATATTTAATGTTTTATTTTTAGGTGTGGATCGAATTGCAGTTATTCCAGATTATCCAGTAATTTATAAAGATCAATATGGGTTGTTGCCTGTAAACAAGAATATATTAAGCTCAAATACTGATTTTAAAAATAATACTTTAAAAATTATTTCTTCTGGAGAATTTATTAAGAATTTTGATCGATTACTTCAGGTAAGTAAAAAAGAAATGGATATTAAACATAAGAATCTTCTTTAAGAAGAGATTGCCGACATGAAGTTAGACTGTTTATCGAAAACGAGAGTATATCTAGAAAGGAATATATAAGACTTAAAGAAGAAACAGTAGAATACGTTTTTGATACATTTAGATTTAGAGATGACAAATACGCAGACTATTTATTTAAGTATAAAAATTAATGAACAAAGAAACTTTAGATGAAAAAATATTAACTCTCAGAGCGACAGTGTTGAGCAGTTTATTAAGGAAAAAAAAAATAAAACACTCAGTTTCTGATCTTGAAAAAATGGTGATAAATAAAGATGATTTATCTGTTTATAATTATTTCAGCTCCAGAAAAAATAGAAAGAAAAAACTTATTTTCTATTTGATACCAATCATATTTTTATTAGCTTCATATATTACCTATAAATATTGGCCTCTATCAGTATTGAATGATATACTTATAAAATGAAGAAGTTTTTTTTATTTCTTTTATTAAATATATTATTTTTTACAAATTACTCATTTTCACAAGAAGTTAAAATTCTAGATGGAGATACAATTAAAATTAATGGCGAAACAATAAGATTTTCTGGCATTGATACGCCTGAAACAACTTATTATCGAAAATATAAACAAATTTGTTATTTAAATAATCAAAAAATATATTGTGGGGAAATATCAAAAAATAAGCTTATAGAAAAAATTGGTAACAATAAAATTAATTGCATAAGAGAAGAAAATAAAGATTTGTATGGAAGGACTTTGGCCGAATGTTTTGTAAATAATGAAAGTATATCTAGGTACCTAGTTAAAAATGGTTATGCTTTTGATTTTAAGAAATACTCAAAAAAAAAATATAATTTAGATCAGGTTTATGCAAAGGAAAATAAACTTGGTTTATGGACAATGAAATTCTTATATCCATGGGATTGGAGATCTAAAATCAGAAAATATAGAAAAGACAAAACTACTCTTAATGAAATTGAAAAATGGATGGAAATTAAGTAAATTATAGGAGTTATATTATACTTGAAATAAAACTCATGATAACGTTTAAAAAAACATTTGATTTTTATGCTACTGATAATGAGTTAGGCAACTATATCAGTTCAATGTTAGAGGTTGTTGAGGGAGATATCGATCCACAAATAGAGTTTGATGTCGAGAGTGATGATCAGCATCGTTATGTCATTGTTAATATTTTAGATAAGGTTTTGCATTAATGGTTAAAAAGAAAAAGATAAATAAAAAGAAATACAAAAAAGCATTAAATTTTACCTATAAGATACACATCAAACAAAACCGTAAGGGAACTGGAATTCCTTATTTTACTCATTTAGTTTCAGTTAGTAACAACGTTATAGAAGATGGTGGTACTACTGATGAAGCTATTGGAGGTTTATTACACGATGCTGTTGAAGATCAAGGTGGATTAAAAACTTTAAAAAAAATTAGAAAATTGTTTGGTAACAATGTAGCTAAAATTGTTGATGAGTGTAGCGATACTGTGGTTGTTCCTAAACCACCTTGGCTAACTAGAAAGAAAAAATATATTTCAGATATTAAAAAGAAAGGTCAATCATCTATGTTTGTGTCACTTTGTGATAAATTACATAATGGTACTTGTATTGTTAATGATCATAAAAGAGTGGGCAAAAAGATATGGAAAAGATTTACAGCAACACCAAAGCAAGTTGCTTGGTATTATGAGAGTTTATACAAAGAGTTTTCAAAACATTTAAAGGGCCATAAAGTTCTTAAGGGTAATTACTTAACGGTAGTTAAAGAAATTAAAAGAGCCTCAACTAAATGAAAAAACTTTTAGGGATCGTGGTTCTGGGTTATAGGATTTTATAGGATAACTTGTATCAAACTTGTATCAAATGAGATGAAACAAAAAATGGGTCAGTGTGAATAAAGAAAACGCAAGTAAACTGTGGAAAATGATACAGGAAGCTGGCGATTATTTACTGGGTCAGCTGCCCGACCATCCAAATCACCCTAAAGGAAGAAACCCCTATGCTCATGTTGCAATTTGTGTCAAAGATCATTTCGATGCAAGCTACAAAGATATTCCTGATGAAAAATTTGATGAAGTTGTAAAGTATATTGAATTTTTAAAACAAAACCCTAGTTAGAGTTTTTTAAAATTTCTAACAATTGATCGACATCACTATCTTGAGTATTCCAAGCAGTAACTAATCTTGTTGATTTTCCATCCAACTCATCTTCATTCATTTTATAACCTTCTGAATTTAAATGCTCGATCATGTTTCTTGGAAACTTTGCAAAAACTTCATTGGCTTCTGTTGGATATGAAAGTTTAATATCTGAATGATTAGATAATCCTTCACTTAATTTTTTTCCCATTTTATTTGCATGTTTTGCATTTCTCAACCAGACATCATCTGAAATATAAGCATCTAATTGAGCTGAAACAAAACGCATTTTTGATAATAAGTGCCCTGCTCTTTTCATTAAAAATGCAATATTACCAACTAAGTCTTTCTTAAAGAAGATTATTGCTTCTGCTGCAAGACAACCATTTTTGGTTGCTCCAAATGACAATACATCAATACCTGCTTTCCAAGTCATTTCAGCAGGTGTTACATCAAGGGAAACTAAAGCATTAGCAAATCTTGCTCCATCCATATGCATATTTAGATTATGATTGTGAGCAACATCTGAAATCTTTTTAATTTCATCTATTTGATATACCTCTCCAGTTTCACAAACTTGAGTAATACTTACAGATGAAGGTTGAGTGTGATGCACTATTCCTTTACCCCCAATTGACTGATCTAATTCCTTGGCTGTAATTTTTCCATCAACACCCTGTAAAGCAATTAATTTTCCTCCCCCTGTATAAAATTCAGGAGCGCCACATTCATCTGTATTTATATGAGATAATTTGTGACAATAAATATTACCAAATGATGGTGTCATTGTAGATAATGCTAATGCATTGGCAGCAGTTCCTGAGGCAGTTGGAAAAACAATTACATCTTTTTCAAATATTTCTGAAAACCTGTCCTGTAATTCAGTTGATATTTGATCGTTTCCATAAGGAGTACTATCACCATCATTTGCTTTTAAAATTGCATCTAATACTTCTGGACAAGCACCAGCAACATTATCTGAAGCAAATTTTACACGCTCCCTTTTTGTTTTAATCTTAGCCATATTATTGTTTTGGAAAATAATCCTTTAAAGTGCCCTCTCGATATACATCTGCTGTACAACAATGTAATCCTCCACCAAAAGCATAAGCATCTCTAAGCTCAACTGGTATGACTTCCATTCCAAGTTTATCAAGTTGTTCTGCTTGATAAACTTCACTTTTTTCAACACAAACTGTTTTAGGATCAAGCACTAATACATTCATTGATAACCATGTTGAAGAGTAACATAATGGCGGTGGTTCATTATGTGCTGGTTGTGCACTATCAACTATTTCCCAACCATTATCTTCAAATAATTTTCTTTGCTCTTTAGGCAGTCTTCTTTGAGGATTATTAATAATTAGTCCTTCTTTAATTGGAGTAAAAGTCGCATCAATATGAATTGGATAAGGGTCCCCTGGGAAATTAACCGCATGAACTCTATGGTCTTTGTAATGTCTTTTTAACCAATCAATTCCTTTTAAATTTGTTGTAAAACCATGTTGCACAACTAAATCTTTTCCAAATCTTAAAACGTCAGCTGCATCGAATAAAGGTTCCTCTTCTGTGGTTACAAAAAATTTATTTTCAGTCCATTCTAATCTTTTTTGAATACCAATTTTATCTGACAGGTAGTCTTTTCGATAATCTTTATCTGTTAACCTTGGTTTTGGAGCAGACTCGTGTCTCATATTAGGATCTTGATTATAATATTCTTGAAGTAAAGGTCGGTAACAAAGATATTCAAACCATCTACAACGATAACTCATCGTTGCTTCTAAAATTTCATTACCAACAGTAAGCAAAACATCTCTTGGCGGCATACAGCCAAACATCGTTTCAGCTTCCCAATCAGGCGTTGAAGTTTTTTTATTAAAATCAATTGGAGTTGGTCTATCTACTTTAACTCCTTTTTTAATCAGCATATTTGAAAAATCGTCTAAGAGTTGATTGGCTTTATCAACAGTATCTTTGGTTCTTGGACCAAACTGACCTCTCATATCACTATCCTCTGGAACTTTAGCATCAAGTGCTGGCTCTGGAGCTGGTATACAAGTTCCATCAGCTCTTCCTACGATCACATGTTTTAATGGATCCCACTCATTCCAACTATTAACAATAGTTTTGTTATCACTCATAATTTTTTAATTTTTTATAATATTATGTTCAGGCCCGAAAGGAAATTTTGTGATGTTTTCTGCGCCATCTTTGCCGATTACCAATATATCATGTTCTCTATACCCACCTGCTCCTGGATTTCCTTCAGGTATCATTATCATCGGTTCCATTGAGATAACCATGTTTTCTTCAAGGACAGTGTCAATATCTTCTCTAAGTTCTAATCCTGCTTCCCTTCCATAAAAATGAGAAAGAACACCAAAAGAATGTCCATATCCAAAAGTTCGGTAATGCAAATATCCTAGTTCTGCAAACAGTTCATTTAGCTCGTGACAAATATCAGAGCATTTAACACCTGGCTTAATAAGCTCTAAACCTCTTTTATGAACTTTAACATTTGCTTCCCATGCTTTCAATGATGCATCATCTGCATGCTCTAAAAATAATGTTCTCTCTAAAGCTGTATAGTATCCAGAAATCATTGGAAAAGTATTAAGAGATAAAATATCTCCGTTAATTAGTTTTTTGTTTGTTTTTGGATTATGTGCGCCATCAGTATTAATACCTGACTGAAACCAAACCCAGGTATCCATATATTCAGCATCTGGGTATGATTTTACAATTTCACGTTCCATTCGATCACGACCTGCAATAGCTATCTCAATTTCTGTATTGCCCTCTTTGATATTTTTAACTATTTCTTCTCCACCTAAATCAGCAATTCTTGCCCCATTTTTAATAATTTCAATCTCTTCATTAGATTTAATCATTCTTAGTTGCATCAAATCTTTTGAAATGTCGCTAAAAACTGAAAATATAAAAATTGACCCTATTTTTTCTCTCATATCTAAAGTGACATGATCATTTTCTAAACCAATATTTTTTGGAGGCTCATCTCTTCCAATGATAGATACTATAGCTCTTAAAAAATTATCTCTTTTCCAATCTGTATAAATTACATTATCACAATGTGACCTCCTCCAAGGTTGGCTAGCATCAATGTTTGCTGAGATTGTTGAAATTTTATTTTTTGTGACCACACATCCATAAGGTCTTCCAAAAGAACAGTAAATAAATCCAGTGTAATATGCAATGTTATGCATTGATGTTAAAATAACCATATCTAGATTATTTTTATCCATTACTTGTCTTAAATTATTAACTCTTCTATCGTATTCAGTATTTGAAAAAGGAAGTTTAACTTTCTCTCCATTTTTTAATGTAAAAAAATCTGGTCTTTCCATTTAATTTAATCCTATATATCTTTTATTCCATCTCATCACTAAACTATAATAAGTAAGTGAAATAAAAAGAAAGAACCCTCCAATAATAGTATTGGTTGTTGGAATTTCATTTATACCAAACAAAGGTAACCATACCCAGAAAATTCCTCCTATTACTTCAGTTAGAGATAATAAAGTTAATTCTGCTGCTGGAATAGCTTTAGATCCAATAGAGTATAAAATTAAACCTAAACATACCAAAGTTCCATGCAGAGAGAATAAGGAGCTGTTATAGCTTGATGAAAAGAAAACTAGGTCTTTATTTAAAATTACTATCGTTGCAAAAACAAAACAGAAAAAACCAGCAAATGCAGTTGTTGTAAACTTGGGTGTTTCTTTACGCCATCTTAAAGTCACTGAAAAAACTGCAAACCCTAATGAAGATGTGATACCAAAAACAAATCCTACAAAAGATGTTTGGGCGTTATTTCCAACAGCCATGATACCAATACCAACAGTTGCAATAAAGATCGATATCCAAACATTTAAAGAAATTTTTTCTCTTAAAAATAAAAAAGCAAGTAAGGCTGTAAAAAATGGCATAGCGGCAAGACATAAAAGAGTAATTGCTGCACTCGTATTTGTTATAGAAAACATAAAAGAAATCATCGCCACACCTAGACCTGATCCACCAATTAAACCAGATAAACCCATCTTAAAATAATTTTTGTAAAAATTTTTTCCTTCTTCAAAAAATAAATAAAGATTTAATAAAATAAATATTGTTAAGCCTCTGCCAAAAATATATTGCCAAGGTATTAAATGTGGATCATTCATATATCGAACTACCAATGGTCCAAATGACCAGATAAGACCAGCAAATAAAACAACGGGAGCAGCAACTTTAGGATTTTTAAGCTCAAACATATTCAGATATTTAATTCTAAATAGATTTAACTACAACAAAAATGACAATACCTATACTAGGGTTGAATTTGAGTTGTTGGGGAAAAAACAATCAACAATTTCTCCTTTTTTAAACTTAGTCTTACCTGCTGGCAATAATGTCCAAATATTTGATTTTACAAATGATCTAATTCTAAATGACTCTTGTCCTTTAAGAATCTCAACTTCTATTTTTCCATTTTTAGTTGTGTTTAATTTACTTTTAGCAAACCTTGTAAAGTTTTTCTTCTTCAAGAAACCATTTTTAAGAATAGCCTTGAAGGGCTTTTCACTACTTAGACCCAAAATATTTTCTATATAAGGATATACAAAAAATCTAAAGCAAGCAGCGGAAGACATTGGATTACCAGGTAATCCAAAAATTGTTTTTTGTTTACCTTTAATCTTAGCAAATAAAATAGGTTTTCCAGGTCTGATTGCTACACCTTTAAAAAAATAATCTAATTTAAAGGACTTTATAACATCAGGAATAAAATCAAACTTTCCAGCAGAAACTGCACCTGAGGTAATAATGATATCTATTTTGGAATTAAATGTTTTAGTAATTTTTGATTTAAAAATATTTTGATGATTATCTTTTAAAATTCCACCATCAATAAAATTAAACAAAAAATTTTCATTTAAGCTTTTGATATAATGGCTATTAGAATTTCTGACTTTCCAGTCAGGGATATCATCTTTATTTGATATTTCATTTCCTGTAGAGAAAAATAATATATTTATTTTTTTTTTGACTTTAATATTTTTAATACCCAGTGTTTTAAAAGCTAAAATATGATTAGCTTGAACAATTGTATTTTTTTTTATGACTAATTCATTTTTTTTATAATCAGAACCTGCAAACCTGACATGATTATATTTTTTAATCTTTTTATTAATCAAAATATATTTTTTATCTGCACTAAAAATAATTTTTTCTATTGGAATGATAGTATCAAAATCTTTTGGAATTATTCCACCAGTCATAATCTCGATAGCTTCAAATTTATTGATCTTTTTTTTAAAAGGTTTTGTTCCTGCAGCAATAGAACCTATAATTTTGAAATTTATTGATATTTTTTTTGTAATTTTTTTTGTATCGTTAGAATTTATTGCATAACCATCAAAGGCCGCATTATCTCCTGACGGATAATTAATATTAGAATAAATATTTTTTGACAAAACTCTGTTTAAAGAGTTTGTGCTCTTAATATCTTCATCTTTAATTTTGATGATTGCTTTCTTTAAAATTTTTTTTGAGTCTTGATAACTAGTCATTTTTTAAAAGTTCTTCAGCCTTAGCTAATTCTTCTTTGGTGTTAATATTAAAAAAAGGATCTTTATTATCAAAATGCATATCAATTGATTTAACCCCTATACTATTTGCCCAAATTTCAACCTTTCTCTCTCCTTTGTCTAAATCTTCTTCTAATTTATCTAATAGATCAATAGACCAAAGTCCAAATATATTGTGTCGTGTATTATTTGATTTAATGAAGAAAAGTTTGTTCTCATCAAAATTTATGGCTTGTAAAAACTTTTTTAATATATGCTTTTTAAAAAATGGCGTATCGGCTGGAAAAGTTGATATCCACTGATAATTTTTATTATTTTCTCTGACCCATTTCATAGCTGTCAAAACTCCCCCTAGTGGCCCTAAGTTTTTCTTAAAATCGTCTATTAATGTAATATTTTTAGATTTCTTAAAATTAATTGAGTTATTGGTGACCAATAATACCTCTTCAAATTCATCAATAATTTCCGATAAAATGTAATCAATCAATAATCTATCACCTAGTTTAACTTGACATTTATCTTCGCCAAACCTTTGTGACTTTCCACCTGCTAGTACTACTCCTAAAATATTGTTATGATCCATTAATCAAAATATAAAACATTAAAACTTGAATTAAAGAAATATAATGAACCTTAGAATTTTAGAAATCGCTTCTTATACTGAACATAATAAAATTATTGAAAATTTTACCCATAAATCAAAAAATAAAAATCCATTATGTGGAGATGAAATGGAAATAAGCTTAGTAGTTAAAAATGATGTGATTAAGGATATGGGTTATCAATGCAAATCATGCATTTATTGTCAAGCATCAGTTAGTTTACTCTCTAGAAAAGTAAAAGATAAAAGCGTAAAAGAAATTAAGGATTTTATAGCTAACGGTGAAAAATTATTTGATGATGTTAAGGTTAATATTGAAAAACACTGGAATGATTTTAAAGAAATATTAGATAAAAAAAATCTCTCGAGAAAAGAGTGTTTGTTACTTCCTTTAAAAACTATTTTAAAAGCTTTGAAGACTTAAATGTTAAAGATTACAAAACCAATTTTACAAAAAGCATTAATAGCAGGTTTTTTTTCTGCATTCACTATTGGTGTATTAACTGTGCTTACTTATAAAAGTACACTAGGATATTTTTTAGCAGGGTCTTTTGGCTCTTCAATGGTTTTGTTGTATGGTTTTCCTGAAAGTCCTTTTGCACAACCTAAAAATGTTTTTTTTGGTCATCTTATAACTGCCTTGGTAGGTATAATTTTTGTTAATTATATTCCACTTCCAATTTATATTAACATTGCTTTAGCTGTTGGAGCTGGAATTTTTTTTATGATCTTGCTAAATGTAGTTCATCCTCCTGCTGGTGGTAACCCTATTATAGTTATAATTGGAAGTGTGTCTTATGAATATCTAATTAGTCCAATAATTTTTGGATGTATTTTAATTTTGCTATTAGCAATTTTAATTAATAAATTTATTCTAAAAAGAAACTATCCTTTAAAATAATTCATGAGCTCAAAATATAAAATTTTAAAATTTAATTCAGGAAAATTTGAACAAGTTGATGATTTAGTTTCAATTGAAGAACCATTAGAAATTTCTTTAAAATTTAAAAAGCAAAACGATTGGATTACGCAAAATTTATCTATAACTATGAGAACTCCTGGTAACGATGAAGATTTAGTCAGGGGTTTTTTATTTAATGAACAAATAATTAAAAAGATTGAGGATATTAACTCAGTAGAAAGTTATGGAGAAAAAGTAGGACAATATAATATTCAAAATAAAATTTTGGCAACCCTTAATAATTCTGAGAACGTGAATATTTCCAAAATTAAAAGAGATTTTTTAACTAATTCTTCCTGTGGTGTTTGTGGTAAATCATCTTTAGATGCACTTGAGATAATTAAAAAAGATAAAACAAACTCATCTGAACCTCAAATTTCAGAGGAAGTCGTCATACAATCACCAAACACGTTAAGGGATAATCAGTCTGAGTTTAGCAAAACGGGTGGTATACATGCTAGTGGTCTTTTTACTTCTAATGGTGATTTAGTTGAATTAAGAGAAGATGTTGGAAGACACAATGCTCTAGATAAACTCGTAGGAAGTGTATTAGTTAATCAACAATTAGATCCAAAGTCACAATTTATAACATGTTCAGGTCGACTTAATTTTGAATTGGTTCAAAAGGTTTTAATGACCAATATTGGTATAATGATTGGGGTTGGTGCGCCAACTAGTCTTGCTATTGATTTAGCGAATAAATTTGACATGACCCTCATAGGTTTCGTAAAGAGGGACAGTTTTAATATTTACACAAATAACAAAAAAGTTATTGTGGGCTAAAAAAAGGGTATTTGTGTCAAAAAATATAAGCAATTTATCAGGAAGAATAGGTTTAAAAGATAACCTGTTCAAACAGATTTCGGAGAATACACTAAGCGACTCTCCTAAAGATATTAAAGAAATTGCTAAAGAACATAATTTAGGTGTTTCAACACTTCATGGTGCAGAATCTTTTTATGAATTTTTAAGACCTTCTCATAGAGAAAAAAAAGCATTCGTTTGTAATGGAAGTGCATGTATGTGTGCTGGCACTCAAGACAAGTTAAAGAATACTTTAAAAGAAAAACTTGGAGATGATAAAGTTGGTGAAATGTTTTGCTTGGGTCATTGCTATGAAAATAATGCCTTTCATTATAATGGTGAAAATTATGCAGGAAAAGATATTGAAAAAATTGATCAAATCTTAAAAGGCGAAGATGTTAAACAAGAAAAATTCTTCTCAAAAAGTTTTGCTACAACAAGTTTTTTAATGGACGATAAACTTTCATCAACAGATCAATTTAAAGATCAGTTAAATAAATTTTTAAAAACAGATAAAAAAGAAATAGTTAAATCTTTGTTAGACTCTAACTTAACTGGAAGAGGTGGTGCAGGCTTCCCTACAGGAATGAAATGGGATTTTTGCAGTAAAGCAAAAGGAGAAAAAAAATATGTTATCTGTAATGCAGATGAAGGAGACTCTGGAGCATTCTCAGATAGATACTTGCTAGAAGATCAACCTCTTAAAGTTATTTTTGGTATGGTTATCTGTGGACTAGTAATTGGAAGTGATGAAGGAGTTTTGTATATTAGAGGTGAATATCCAAAATCAATCGAAGCTATTAATGGAAGTATAAATAAACTTAAAAAATTAGGTCTACTTGGTGAAAACATCTTGGGAACAGATTTTTCTTTTGATTTAGGAATTTGTATTGGGCAAGGTGCTTATATTTGTGGAGAGGAAACTGCTTTGATTGCATCAATAGAAGGAAGACGTGCCGAGGTAGATGTTAGACCACCCTTCCCAGTAACAGAGGGTTTATACAAAAAACCTACTGTGGTAAACAATGTTGAGTCATTAGCAGCTGCAACTGGAATTTTGATAAATGGATCTGAAAAATTTTCAGCAATAGGAAATAAAAAATCTGCTGGAACAAAATTAGTTTGTCTTGATAGTTTTTTTAATAATCCAGGTGTTTATGAAATTGATATGGGAACTCCTATGAGTAAAATATTTAATGAAATTGGTGGTGGATACAAAGAACCAATTAAAGCATTTCAAGTTGGTGGCCCTCTTGGTGGTGTTGTTCCAATAAGTGAGATAGATAATTTAAATTTAGATTTTCAAGAATTTACTGCTAAGGGTTTTATGCTAGGACATGCAAGTGTAGTTAGTATTCCAAAAGATTTCTCAATGTCAGAATACATCCATCATTTATTTGAGTTTTCTGCAGAAGAGTCTTGTGGAAAATGTTTTCCAGGTAGACTTGGATCATACAGAGGTAAAGAGATGTTTGATCAAGCAAAGAAAAAAACAGCTAAAATACCCCTTAAATTACTTAATGAATTGCTTGTTACTATGCAGAAGGGTTGCTTATGTGCACTTTGTGGAGCTATCCCTACTCCAATAATGAACATCCTTAAGTACTATGGGGACGAAATGAAAAATGATATGGTTAAGGATAATTAATGAGTTCTGAAAAAAGAAAAATTGCATATATTGATGGAAAACCATACGAAATTGGTGCTAATCATACGTCTATTCTTAAATTCGTCAAAAGTTATGTTGGAGAAAAAAAAGTTCCTACACTTTGTGATGATCCTAATTTAGCTCCTTACGGTGCTTGCCGTGTTTGTTCTGTAGAAGTTGCTTTAGAGAAAGATGGTCCAACAAAAATTGTTGCGTCGTGTCATACTCCTGTTGCTGAAAATCAACACATCTTTACATCCAATGATGCTTTAACAAGTCTTAGAAAAAATATTGTTGAATTAGTTTTAACTGATCATCCTATGGAATGTGACAGTTGTGAGGTTAATAATAACTGTGAACTACAAACTGTTGCAAATGATTTAGGCATTTCTGATCACAGATATAATAGTCCAAAACAGCATAAAGGAATTCCAAGAGACACTTCTCATGATTATATGAGAATGAACTTAGATAATTGTATTAATTGTGGAAGATGTGTGCGTGCGTGTGATGAAATTCAAGGATCATTTGTTTTAACAATGAGTGGTAGAGGTTTTGAGTCTAGGATCACTACAGACAATGATATGATGTTCGGAGACTCTTCTTGTGTATCTTGTGGCGCTTGTGCTCACACTTGCCCGACAGATGCCATCTCTGATGTTTTCAAATCAAAATCAGTAGACGTAGATAAAAAAGTTAGAACGACTTGTTCTTATTGTGGTGTAGGCTGTAATCTAGAAGCTTCCATCAAAGATAATAAGGTTGTTGCAATTGACACTCCTAAAGAAACTGAAGTTAACGCAGGTCACACCTGTATTAAAGGAAGATACGCATTTAGTTTTTATGATCATCCTGACAGATTAAAAACACCTTTGATTAAAAGAAATGGAAAATTTGAAGAAGCAAGTTGGGATGAAGCTTATGATTTTATCAAAAAAGAAATGAATAGAATTACTAATGATAATGGACCTGACGCATTTGCTGGTATTTCTTCTGCAAGATGTACTAACGAAGAAAACTATGTTTTTCAAAAAATGATAAGAGCTGCTGTAGGAACTAACAGCGTTGATTGTTGTGCAAGAATTTGTCATTCCCCAACAGCGTGGGGTATGCAACAAACATTTGGGACAGGAGCTGCAACAAACTCTACAGAAGATATTTATTTTGCCGACTTGTTTTTAGTAATAGGTGCCAACCCTACTAACGCCCATCCAGTAACAGGTGCAAAAATTAAACAACAAGCAATGAAGGGTAAAAAATTAATTGTATTAGATCCAATTACTACTGAACTTGCTAAACTTGCTGATTACCATATTAAACTAAGACCAGGTACCAATGTTGCTGTTCTTAATATGATGCTACATTTTATTATTAAATCTAAATTACATAACGTTGATTTTGTAAGAGACCGAACTGAAGGGTTTGATAATTTTATTAGAGAAATTGAAAAGCAAGATGTAGATCAGTTGGCTAAAGTCGCTGGTGTTGATAAACAAATGGTCAAAGAAGCTGCAATTGCATACGCCACAGCACAAAACTCAATGGAATTTCATGGTTTAGGGGTAACAGAGCATGAGCAAGGTTCAAAAACAGTAATGTTAATTGCCGATCTTGCAATGATTACAGGAAATATTGGAAGAAGAGGTGTGGGTGTAAATCCACTAAGAGGACAAAATAATGTTCAAGGTGCAGCGGATATGGGATGTCAACCTCATCAAGGTGCAGGATACTTTGAAGTGGCTGATGAAAAAAACCAAAAATTTTATACTGAAAAATATGGCGTAACACACCCAACAAAACCAGGTCTTAAAATTCCACAAATGTTTGAAGCAGCAATTGATAAAGAATTAAAAGGCTTATGGATCATTGGTGAAGATATAGTTCAAACTGATCCTAACAGTGCACATGTAGTTGAAGCAATGAACTCACTAGAATTATTAGTTGTGCAGGAAATTTTTATGAGTGAAACAGCGAAACTTGCAACTGTAGTTTTGCCTGGAACAACATTCTTAGAAAAAGATGGAACTTTCACAAATACGGAAAGAAGAATTCAAAGAGTTAATAGAGCAGTTGAACCTCTGCCAGGAACAAAACCTGATGGAGTTATTGTAACTGATATGATGCAAAAATTAGGTTTTGATCAACCAACATATGATGCTGATCAAGTTTTATCTGAAATTGCTGATGTAGTGCCATTCTTTAAAGGTGTTACAAGAGAAAGACTTGGAAAATTAGGATTACAATGGCCTGTTCAAGAAGATGGAACAGATACCCAAATACTACACACAGAGACATTTAAAATAGGAAAAGGGCAACTTAAGAATTTTGATTGGAAAGAGTCCACAGAAATTGAAACTAATAAAAAAGATTACCCATTAATCTTAACAACTAGTCGAGTTCTACAGCATTACAATGCTGCAACTATGACTAGACGAACAAGCAATATAAATATTGTTAAAGAGGATGTTTTATTAGTTCATCCTAAAGATGCTGTAGAAAGAGATTTGAACACAGGTGATATTGGAAGATTGTATTCAGGTAGAGGTGAAGTTGCTTTGAAAGTAGAAGTTACAGATAAAGTTAAACAAGGTATCGTATTTACAACTTTCCACTTTCCAGAACATATGGTTAACATGGTCACTGGACATGGAAAAGATGAAGAAACAATGTGTGCTGAATATAAAGTTTCATCAGTGCAAGTTCAGAAGATTTCAAATCAATTTAAAACTGAAGTACAACCAAAAGAAAATCAGGCTGAAGTAAAGTAAATAAAATGACCATTGGTTGGCATTTTGATAACACCTATTCCAAATTATCAAATTCATTTAAAGAAGATATTAAACCTACCCCTGTGCATGACCCTGAGTTAGTAATTTTAAATGAGGAATTAGCGTCTAGTTTAAATTTAGATTTTTCAAAAATAGACAAAAAAAAGTTAGCAGAAATATTCTCTGGAAACTCCATTCCAAAAGAAACAAGTACTATTGCACAAGCATATGCTGGTCATCAATTTGGACACTTTACTATGTTGGGAGATGGCAGGGCAGTTTTATTGGGTGAGCATGTGGTTAACGATAACAATCGTTTTGATATTCAATTTAAGGGTTCTGGAAGAACTTCTTTTTCTAGAGGAGGTGATGGACGTGCTGCATTAGGACCTATGCTTAGAGAATATATAATCAGTGAAGCAATATATTCATTAAATATTCCAACTACCAGAAGTCTTGCTGTAGTTAAAACAGGAGAAAAAGTTGTAAGAGAAAATCTTCTACAAGGTGCAATATTAACAAGAATTGCTTCTAGTCATCTTCGAGTAGGAACATTTCAGTATATAGCAGCAACCCAAAATATTTACGATTTGAATACGTTAGTCGACTACACAATAAATAGGCATTATCCAGAAATTAAAACTTCAAAAACAAAAGTATTAGACTTGCTTAATCTTGTTATGGAAAAGCAATGTCAGCTAGTAATTAATTGGATCCGAGTTGGATTTATTCATGGGGTTATGAATACTGATAACATGACAATATCAGGTGAAACTATTGATTATGGTCCTTGTGCGTTTATGGATCATTATGATCCAAAAACTGTATTTAGTTCAATAGATAAATTTGGAAGGTACGCTTTCTCTAATCAACCACCAATCACAAAGTGGAATTTAGCAAGATTTGCAGAATGTTTAATACCTCTAATTGATAAAGATGAAGATACTGCAATTACACTAGCAACAAATTTAATAGATAATTTCCAAAATATTTATGAAGATAAATGGTTAAATATGATGAGAGATAAGCTTGGTCTATTTGGTGAAGATAAAAATGACAAAAAATTAATTAATGATTTGTTTGATTGGATGAAAAAAAATAAAGCAGATTATACAAATACTTTTTGTAATTTAATGGGTGTTAATTCTGATGTGGTTTACAAAAATGATGATTTTACTAATTGGAAAAAAGAATGGAAAAAAAGATCTGAATTCAATAATACAACTCAGGAAAAACAAAGTAAACTTATGCAAGCAAATAATCCAACGGTTATTCCTAGAAATCATAAAGTTGAGGAAGCTTTAACAGAAGCATATAAAGGAAATTTAGATAAAATGAAAAAGTTATTAACTATTTTAAAAAATCCTTATGACAATCATAGTAATATTGAAGAGTATCAAGTGCCTGCACCATTAAGCAATAAAAAATATCAAACTTTTTGTGGAACATAATTGTTACTTATGAGCAATTACATTTAAACTAATTAAAGGTCCATAAGGTGCAAAACTACTTGTGTCATTAAATATACCAAAAGTTTTTACTCTCTCATTTTTTTTAAATCCAGCATCTAATAAGTATGTATTTAAAAATTCATAGTTCCAACCAAAATAGTGATAGTCAAATTCATCTATTTGACCACCAAACATCATTCTCATAACATGGTATTTTACTTTTGGTGGTGCAGTTTTTTCTATAAAAATTCTACACAAAATATCTAAGTCAGGGACCGAAACATAAAATTTACCACCATTTTTTAAAACTCTATAAATACCTTTAAGTGTTTTTTTTATATTCTTTTGATCGATATGCTCTACAACGTGACTTGCATAAATTTCTTCTATTGATTCATCATCAAATTGAGATAAATCAGAAATACTACCAACAAAATCAACTCCATCATTTTTTTGTATATTTAGTATTTTCCAACTATCTTTTATTTCTTTTCCTCCTATATGTAATTTCATATTTTTTAAAGAACGTAAGGTTCTGGTCTTGCAGTTTTGCCTAAAATTCTCTCAACAGCAAAATCACTAATATCAATTGTTTGATATGAGCCTGTGGTAATTAATTCTGTTAAAGCTCTTCCAATTCCAGGTGCTTGCATTAAACCTCTACCCGTAAATCCAGATGCCATATATACATTTTCATATTTTGGATGTTTGCCAACTACAGCATTATTGTCTAATCTGTTACAATCATAATAACCTGCCCATCCTCCAGTTAATTTTAATTCTTCAAAAGCTGGTATTCTTTTTGCAAGTGCTGGCCAAACTAATTCTTCAAAATCATTCCATGCTGGCTCTAAATCATCAGCGTCAAATACAGAAAGAGGTGAACCTGCCAAGTACTCACCACCCTCTGGTCGCCAATAAACTCCGGTTGTTAAATCACCTGTTAAAGGCATTTCTTTTATATAAGTTGGGCATTTAACCCTAAAAACCGTATGTTTTTGAGGAACAACTGGAATATCTTCTAGTAGCTCTTTTGTCCAACAACCAGCCGCTGAAATAATTGTTTTAGCTTTGATTTCGGAAATACTTTTAACATCTCCTTTGATAAATTCAGCACCAAGCTCAATAGCTTTACTTTTAAGAGCGCTATGAAACATAAAAGGATCAATCCAACCTTCGCTTTGATTGTCGGTATAAGTTGCAGTTTCAATTCCTTCATTATTAACATAGGGAAACACTTTTGATAATTCTGATCCTTTAATATTTTTTGTTCCAGCATCACATTCTTTGTGATTTTCTAAAGCTCGGTATTGTTCTTCAGCATGTTCTGGACCAAACATTAAAAGATATCCATTTGTCACCATACTTGCAGTAGGATTTGGATTTTTTTCAGTTTTTAACAATTCAGGAATTTGATATATAAATTCTCTAGCAAACTTTCCTAATAAAATATTTTCTCTTTGAAAAAATTGTCTTCTAAAACCACCTAAGGATAAAGGAAATGAAGCAGTTTTATAAGTTGGATCTCTTTCTATTACTTTAACTTTTCGACCTTCCTTGGATAAAAAATAAGCACTTGCAGCCCCTATTATACCACCACCAATTATTACAACATCATCCATATTCAATTTAATATTATTAAACTAAAATTTAAAATCAAAGCAAAACTGCACCAAAGTACATAAGGAATCATTAAATAGGAACTTGCTATGTTGACACGATTAAATCTAATAATAAGAATAACGATTAGGCTAATTAGTATTATCAGCACAAATAAAGCTAATATCATGTTATGAAATACAAAAAAAACTATACTCCAAGTTGTATTAAAAACCAGATGGATAAAATAAATATAAACAGTGTTCATATCTCGGTTTTTGTTGTGCCAAAAAACCCATATTGCAATTGTCATCATCAAATATAGTGTTGTCCAAACAGGTGCAAATATCCAATCTGGAGGATTGAACACTGGTTTATTTAACAATGAGTACCATGGTTCTTTAAAGCTAATTGTCGCTAAGCCTCCAATGAAAGAAGCTGAAAATGTAACTAAACTAAAAAGTAAGAATGATATGAATTTGTTTTTTAACACATATCTATTATACAATAAATTATGGAAGAAAAAAAAGTTATTTGGATAACAGGTGCAAGCAGTGGAATAGGTAAAGCTGTTGCAATTAAATTTGCAAAAAATGGGTGGATAGTTGCCGTATCTGCAAGACGAGAAAATTTGTTAAATGAACTTAGAGAAATTAATGAAAATATTTATCCCTTTCCATTAGATGTTACAGATATTGATAAATGTAAAACAGTTGCAACAAACATAATTAATCAATTTAAAAATATTGATATTTGTTTATTTGGTACTGGAATGCATGATCCAAAATCAGAAAAAAAGTTTAATTTAGATAAGGTAAGACAAATTATGGAAGTAAATTATTTTGGAACAATGAATTCTATAAACTCTATCTATGATTATTTTTCTGAAAAAAAAAATGGTCAAATATCAATAATTTCTTCTGTAGCTGGCTATCGAGGTTTACCTGCTGCTGGAGCATATTGTGCTTCAAAAGCTGCACTTACTAGTTTTGCAGAAAGTTTGAATTTTGATATGCAAATGAAAAATGTGCGAGTTTCACTTGTTAGCCCTGGTTTTATTAAAACCCCAATGACAGATCAAAATAATTTTCCAATGCCAATGATTAAATCACCAGAATTTGCAGCGAATGAAATATATAAAGGGTTAACTGTGAAAAAAAGTTTTGAAATACACTTTCCAAAAGCTTTTACGTATTTTTTGAAATTTTTACAATTACTACCTAGTAGTTTGTATTTTAAACTTGTTTCAAAAGGTATGAAAAAAATAGATTACTAATCTTTTACAAAAACTACAGTTAACTCAGCCACTTTAAATCCAAACTTTGTCATTGTAGCTCTGTTAATTGCAACTCTGTCATCTTGTTTAAAAATCCAATCATCAAATGTGATCTTCATTTCTTTGCCTTTGACAGGTACTAATAGAACATATTCAAATTTAAATGCAGGTCCATAAGAGTATCCTATTGCTTTACCAACAACATCTCCTGCAGTACCTTCATAATTATTTTCATCTATCTTGTTGATAGTCCATTCTCTATTTTGCACTTCTCCATCATCCCAATTAAATTTTTCTTTTAAAATTAATTGCTTACCATCCCAAGTTCCATCTAAGTCGGCAGAGAATTGTCTTGTTACTTTACCAGATCTATTCTGGAGAACACCCCAGGCTTTTACATTTCCTGTTAAATATTCTTCAATTATTAATTTTGGTTCTTTATTTTTAAAATCTTCTGGTTTCATTGCGCTATTATTTGAACAACTTGTAATTAAGAATAATGAAATTATCAATGAAATTGATCTAATAACATTTAAATGACGCATTTGTATCTCCTCTATGTATTATTTATTTTGAAGTGAAAATTGAATTAAATCAATATTTTTTGATTTAAAACCGGCTTCACAATACGAAAGGTAAAACTCCCACATTCGTTTAAAAGTTAAATCAAAACCTTGGTTTTTAATCAAATCCCATTTTTTATTAAATTCATCTCTCCATAAAGCTAATGTATCTGCATAATGATCCGCATAAGAAACATACGAGTTCACAGTTAATCCATTATTAGACACAAGTTTATTAATAGTATTTTTATTAGGTAAAAACCCTCCTGGAAAAATATATTTTTGAATGAAATCTTGTTTATTTTTATACCTATCAAACAAACTATCATCTATGGTAATAGCTTGAATAGCAGCCATGCCTCCATCAGAGAGATTATGTTTGATTGTTTTGAAATAGCTCTCTAAGTAATTTTGACCCACAGCTTCAATCATTTCAATTGATGCTATGGAGTCATATTTTCCTTTTAAGTCTCGATAATCTTTAATTTCTATATTAACCTTTTCATTCAAACCACAATTATGAATTCTTTCTTTTGCATATTCAAATTGTCTCTTTGAGATAGTAATGCAATCCAATTTAACATCATAATTTTTACCTAGATACTCTGCAAAACCACCCCAACCACAACCAATTTCTAAAACTTTATCCCCATTGCTGGGCTGAATTAAATTAATTAACTTTTGGTACTTGTTATTTTGCGCATCAGACAAATTTTTATTTTGATCATCAAATATTGCACTTGAATATGTGAGAGTTTTGTCTAGCCAAAGAGAGAAAAAATCGTTTCCAAGATCATAATGTTTAGCAATATTTTTCTTACTTCTATTTTTTGTATTTTTAATAAATCTGTTTTTAATAAAATTTAAAAATTTTAAATCTAATAAACCAGCAAATTTATGTACAACATTAATATTTCTTGCAGTTAATTCAATTAAATCAGATAAATTATCAGTTTCAAATTCATCTCTCATATAGCATTCAGCAAATCCAATACTTCCTCCTTTGATTAAATTATAGTTTAATGCAGGAGTTTTAATTTTTAAATTAGCCTTTAGTTTATCATTTGGATTGCCAAATTTTAATACTTCACCAGAAAAAGTTGAGATTTCTAAATATCCAACATTTATTCTTTTAAGAATACTAAAAACTATTTTATCTGCAACGCTGTAAAGTAACATTAATTTTCGATTGTTATATTATTGTTAGTTTTAATTTTTTTTTTTATAAACTTAATTCCTTTTGTCCATAATTTAAACGCTTCATAATGTATCGCTAGGATGATCTTAAAAGTCATCATTGGATGTTTTAAATATGATTTAATTAAACATTTTGTATTAAAATCTGACCTAATTCCATCTTGTGAGGCATATAAAATTTTATCTTGAGCATCATACTGATCAATTATAACTGATATTTTATTCCCTGGTTTTAATAGTCGAAAAAAATAATTACAATTCATTTCAATAAATGGAGATACATGAAATTTTTTAGAGCAATTATTTTGTATTAAATTGGCATCCTTTTCTACTCGAAATATATAAGTATGTTGCTCGCCAAATGTATTTTTAACTTCATATAAAATTGAAATTAATTGATCTTTTAAATCATAAACATAAAAAACACTTAAAGGATTGAAAACAAAACCAAAAATTCTTGGATAACATAAAATCTTAATTTTTATATTTTCAGTAGAAATATTATTTTTTTTTAAATTATTATGTACCCATTCTACCAATGAAGATCCGTTTCTTTCACCATGATCTTTGTCATAAAAGCTGATTAAATTAATCTTATTATATGAAAAAAAATTAACTTTATTATGTAGTGTTTCCAATTCAGAAAGATCTATTAATAATGAAAAAACATTATATTTAAAATAATGAATCTTTGGTTTAAACCTTTTGTGTATTACCTGCCCGTTATATATAGATGAATTAATCATTTAAGGTTTTAAGCATTTCAATTGAAGATTTTATGCCATCTTCATGAAATCCATAACCAAAATAACTTCCTGCAAACAAAGTATTGTTAACATTCTGGATAGAATTTAATTTTGACTGATTTTTTAATGCATTTTCATCATAATATGGATGTGTAAAATCTATCTCATTATAAGTCTTATTAGGGTCAATTTTAAAAAAAGGATTTATTGTTAAAAAAATATTTTGATTAATCTTTAAATTTTGCAATTGATTTAACCAATAAGTAACTGATGAATTCTCTTTATTATTTGGATCTAATGATGAATTCCATGAACACCATGCTTTTTTATTATTTGGCATTGAGCTTTCATCAGAGTGAATTATTGCAATATTTTTTCTATATTTAAAATTATTTAATATCTGTTTTTCTTGATCAGAAGCATCTGAGATAATCTTTAAACTCTCATCAGCATGAGAAGCTAGTACAACTTTGTCATAAGTAAAAAATTCATGTTCTGATCCATAATAAACCTTTACCCTGTTGTCACCTCTTACGATTTTATTAATTTCATAATTTTTATAATATTCTCCACTTATATTTGATAAAATTTTATTAACATAAGTTTTACTTCTATTGGATACAGTGAACCATTGAGGTCTATTTTTAAGTTTAAACAATCCATGATTTTTAAAAAAATTTAAAAAGAATGATAATGGCATTTGCGATGCCTCGTATGGTGGCATTGACCATATCGCTGAAACCATTGGTATTATGTGATAATCTATAAAGAAATTAGTTTTTTTGATTTTTTGCAAATAGTCTCCAAGTGTAATGTTATTTTCAAGTGTATTAGGATCTAATTTTTCGCACCTTTTATAAAAATTAATTATTTCAAAAAACATTTTTACAAATTTATAATTAAATAAATTTAACTTGTTTGAAAAAATTCCATTTAAACCTTTTCCACAATATTCAATATTGGTTTCTTTAACATTGACTGAAAATGACATGTCACTTTCTTCAATTTCAATCTCATTTTCTTTAAAAAAATTAATTAAATTTGGGTATGTGATTTTATTAAAAACCATAAAACCAATATCAACGGCAACTTTTTCTTTATCATTATATTCAACATCTAATGTATAGGAATGACCACCAAAACGATCTTGCTTTTCAAACAAATCAACTTTATGTTTTTTTGATAAATAGTAAGCTGAACTTAGTCCTGATATTCCCGAACCTACTACTGCAATTTTCATTTAATAATTTTTATGCAGCAGTATCTTCGTACTCATCCATTGACGGACATGTACAAAATAGGTTTTTATCTCCATAAACATTATCTACTCTTCCAACTGGTGGCCAATATTTGGCTGTCTTTAAAAATTCAGATGGATAAGCTGCTTCCTCTCTTTCATATTTATGTTCCCACTTGTTGGAAGCTAATTCAAGATGAGTATGTGGCGCATTCTTTACTGGATTGTCCAATTTATCATATTCACCTGAATGTATTTTGTCGATTTCTTGTTTAATTTTTTGAAGAGTTGAGCAAAATCTATTTATCTCACTTAAACTTTCACTTTCAGTTGGTTCAATCATCATAGTTCCAGCAACAGGCCACGACATTGTGGGCGCATGGTAACCAAAATCTATTAAACGCTTAGCTATATCTTCCTCTGTAACACCTGTATCAGCTTTTATTTTTCTAATATCAATAATGCATTCATGGGCAACATTCCCACTTTTGCCTTTGTACAAAATTGGAAATGAGTCTTTTAATTTGTGAGCAATATAATTTGCATTTAATATAGCAACTTGTGATGCTTTCTTTAAACCTTCGGAACCCATCATTTTTATATACATCCATGAGATTGATAAAATGCTTGAGCTTCCCCAAGGGGCAGCTGAAACAGCACCAATTCCTGTTGTAGGTCCACAATCTTTAATCACTGAGTGTTTTGGCAAGAAGGTTTCTAAATGTTTTTTGCAAGCTATTGGTCCCATGCCTGGTCCTCCTCCACCATGTGGAATACAGAATGTTTTATGTAAATTTATATGACAAACATCTGGACCAAATTTTCCAGGTTTTGCAATACCTACTAATGCATTTAGGTTTGCTCCATCCATATAAACTTGTCCGCCATTTTTATGAATAAGTTCGCAAATATCAGTTATTTTCTCCTCAAAAACTCCATGTGTTGAAGGATATGTAACCATTAATGCTGCTAAATTATCTTTATGTTCTTCAGCTTTTTTCTTTAAATCTTCAAAGTCTACGTTTCCATGATCATCACATTTAACCACAACGACTTTCATCCCAACCATTTGCGCACTTGCAGGATTAGTGCCATGAGCAGAGCTTGGAATTAAACAAACATTACGATTAGCTTCATTATTTTTTTCATGAAATTTACGAATTACCATTAATCCAGCAAATTCGCCTTGAGCGCCAGCGTTTGGTTGCAGTGATACACCTGAAAAACCAGTAATTGATCTAAGCCAATTTTTTAAATCAGTAAAAAGCTCTCTATAACCATCCATTTGTTCTACTGGTGAAAAAGGGTGTGGCTGTGAAAACTCTTTCCAAGTTACTGGTATCATCTCAGATACTGCATTCAACTTCATTGTGCATGAACCTAAAGCTATCATTGATCTATTTAAAGCAATGTCTGCATCTTCTAGTTTTTTTAAATATCTTAGCATTTCAGTTTCTGAATGATAACTATTAAAAACTGGATGATCTAGGTAAGTTGAACTTCTTAATAAATTTTTAGGAATATTAGATAAGCTCTCATTCATAGACTTTTTAATTGTTTCAGAACAATTAAAAATTTTTAGTAATTGATTTGCTCTGTATAGATTTTTTCTTTCATCAAAAGAAACTGCAAGCATCTCTGAATTTACTTTTCTGATGTTAACACCTTCATCTAAAGCATTTTTATAAATCTTATCAGTCTTATCCAAAGTTTTTACAGTTACAGTATCAAAAAAATGATCTGAATAAAGTTCATATCCAGATTGTTTCAACTTATCAGCAAAATTTTTTGTTAACTGAGAAACACTTTCTGAAATTTTTTTAATTCCTTTAGGGCCATGATAAACTGCATAAGCTGCAGAAACAATTGCCAACAAAGCTTGAGCAGTGCAAATATTACTTGTAGCTTTATCTCTTCTAATATGTTGCTCTCTAGTTTGAAGAGCTAATCTATAAGCTTTTTTACCATGTCTATCTACTGAAACTCCAACTATTCTACCTGGCATCGATCTTTTGTATTCATCTTTTGTAGCAAAAAATGCTGCGTGTGGGCCACCATAACCCATTGGAATACCAAATCTTTGTGAACTTCCTACAGCGATATCTGCTCCTAATTCTGCAGGTGTTTTTAATTTTGCAAGAGCTAGCAAATCACAAACTAAAACTGCTTTACCATTTTTTTTATGTATTTTACTTATTGCTTCACTAGGATCTTTAATATCTCCTAATGTACCAGGATAACTGATTATACCACAGATAATCTCATCTTTGATATCAGTCTCCTCATCACCAATAATTATTTCTACCCCTAAAGGTTCGGCTCTTGTTTTAATGACTTCAATTGTTTGTGGGTGACAATTTTTTGATACAAAAACTTTATTTGAGTCTGTCTTAGATATTCTATAGCTTAATCCCATGGCCTCAGCCGCGGCTGTTCCTTCATCTAAAAGTGAAGCATTAGCTATATCCATACCTGTAAAATCAATAATCATCTGTTGAAAATTCATTAACATCTCAAGTCTACCTTGAGCAACTTCAGGCTGATATGGTGTGTAAGAAGTATACCACCCTGGATTTTCTAAAATATTTCTCAATATAACGTAAGGAGTGTAGGTTCCGTAATATCCCATTCCTATAAAACTAGAATAAACTTTATTTTTTTTTGAAATATTTTTTAATTTTCTGAGTGCTTTATATTCGGAATTTGGATCTCCTATCTCTAAATCATCTTTTAATAAAATGTTTTCTGGTACGGTATTTTTTATTAACTCATCTAGATTTTTATACCCTAACTCTTTAAGCATAATATCTTGCTCTTCAGTAGAGGGGCCGATGTGTCTTTGAATAAAATCTTTTTGAGCATTTTTTAACATTTAACTACCACTTTCTTTTGCAAATTTGTCATATTCATCTTTGTTCATTAAACTATCTAGTTCATTTTTATCTTTAATTTTCAATTTGAAAAACCAAGCTTCATTTTCTGGATCTGAATTAATTTTACCAGGATCGTCAACTATTGATTGATTATTTTCCATTACTTCACCTGATATAGGTGTGTAAACATCGCTTGCAGCTTTAGTTGATTCTACTACACCCGCATTTCCATCTTTTTCAACAGAAGTACCTACGTCAGGTAATTCTACAAATACAATATCTCCCAACATTTCAGTTGCATGTTGGGTAATACCTATTGTGCCAACATCCCCTTCTATTTTTATCCACTCATGTTCTTTAGAATATTTAACTTCACTCATTTAGTTGCTCCTTTCACATAACTTTTTTTATAAAATGGTAATCCACAAATATTTGCTGGATGTTTTTTTCCTCTTACCTCAAGAAAAACTTTTGTATCTTTTTGAGAAAATTCTTTTTCAACATAACCCATTGCAACTGGTCCATTCAAGCTTGGTCCAAAGGTACCACTAGTTACCTCACCAACAACCAACTCATC
This sequence comes from Candidatus Pelagibacter bacterium nBUS_25, assembly GCF_051200975.1. Classification (NCBI taxonomy): domain Bacteria; kingdom Pseudomonadati; phylum Pseudomonadota; class Alphaproteobacteria; order Candidatus Pelagibacterales; family Candidatus Pelagibacteraceae; genus Candidatus Pelagibacter; species Candidatus Pelagibacter bacterium nBUS_25. Next base: position 954,159 of record NZ_CP172846.1, read on the forward strand.
TTCATTGAAAATTTTTGTTTTCTCCCTTGCAATCAATCTTCCTTCTGGTTTAATGCCAACTCTAATTTGTGGAGTACCCTCATTAATTTGATTTATAATTTTATCTGAACCTATAAACCCACCATTTTTTATTCTTTCTTTAGATATTGCCCATTTAAGATTGGCTTCGATTGGAGTTTTATCCAAACCCAATTCATGGCCATATAAACACAGTCCAGCCTCTAATCTCAATGTATCTCTAGCGCCAAGTCCTATAAGCTGAGCTCCATTTTCAAGTAATTTTTTTGTAAACTCTTCAGCAAAATCATTGGGGATTGATACTTCAAAGCCATCTTCACCAGTATAACCTGATCTAGTTACAAATAATTTTTGATCTTTGTAATAAAACCAATTTCCTGACATAAAATTTAGGTCTTTTGCTCCATTAAGAATTAAATCTAAAATCTCTACAGACTTAGGTCCTTGTATTGCTATTAAAGATCTATTTTCTTCTAAATTCATCCTATATTTATCGTTAAGTAATTTAGATATAATTTTAAAGTCATTATCCTTGCAAGCAGCATTTAATATTATTAGATAACCGCCACCTATTTTTGTAATAATCAAATCATCATAAATTCCAGCATTTTCATTCATTAAAAAACTATATTTTGATGAATTTACTTTTAAGTCTTTTAAATTTAGTGGAAAAATTTTTTCTAAATCTGCGGTTAGACTATCATCACCATAAATAAACAATTGCCCCATATGCGAAACATCAAAAATGCCTGAGTGTGTTCTTGTAAATTTATGCTCTTCAACAATACCTTTGCTGTATTGTATTGGCATTTCATACCCTGCAAATTCTACAAATTTAGCTTTGTTGTCTTGATGAAGTTTGTTTAAAGATGTTTTTTTTATTTCCATACTAACTCTTTGTACCCATCTGTATATTTGCCTGAGAGTTTTGCTCCTTCGGCGAGAATTTAATCTCTTTCCAGAGTTAATATGTTACGGTCCATTTTACCTGAGAGTTTCCTGGGTGGTTGCTCCTTCGGTGTTACAAAATTTGTAATCTCTCCCGTTAATTATCAATTTATCAACTATTTACAGATGGTCAATGAGAAATACTTTTTTTACGCATACTTAATAGTGAATAAAATTGAACTAATACAGCAAAAATAATTATAGCTCCTCCTATCAACCCAAACATAGATGGTCTTTCACTAACAAATATAAAGGCCCAGATTGGTCCCAAAACAGATTCAGACAACATTATTATTCCAACCATAGCTGAAGGTGTGGTTCTTGCTCCAGTTGTAATAAATATAAATCCTAATCCAACTTGAAAACAGCCACCTAGAAAACCTAGGAAAATATCATGCGGTGAAATCATTATTTCTGTTGAAAGTAAAAAACCAATAAAGCATGAACATATACCTGCTACAAATTGTGCTGGAACCATATCAACTGTTGGAAATTTTCTCACAATAATAATTAAAACTGCAAAGGTGATAGGCATTGTAAATGCTGCAAGATTTCCTGAAAGCTCACCTGGTGTTAATGAATTTCCCACCATTAACAAAACGCCTGATATTGCTAAAATAATTGATGTTAACGTAATTGCAGAAATTTTTTCCTTAAGAAAAAAATAGCCAAATATTGCGAGAAATAAAATTTGAAGAGATATAATAAAATTCGTATTAGCAACTGTCGTGTTATACATTGCAAATACATATCCACAGAAACCAAAAGATAAAATAATTCCACCAATAAACCCTGGTAAACCAGAGTCTTTAAATGCTCTAAAAGTTTTCTTCTTATAAATGATTATTAAAAAAGCTAGAACTGTCAGAGAAAAAAATAAGGATCTCCAGAATAAAATTTGCCATAAAGTTGCACCTTCAAATGACTTAACTATAAGTCCACCAAAACTTAAACAGCAAGCACCTAAAAATACTAATAAAGGTCCTGGTAATTTTGTAATTATATTCATTAAATTTGTGAAATTAAATTTTGAGTTTCCATTTCATACAACTTAAACAAAGTTTCTGCATCAGATAATTCTATTTCTTTGAATTTTATTTTTGACCCAGGTGATATTTGAACCAATCTGTCATAATCAACACTAGCCACAACTCCTATTTTTGGATAACCCCCTATTGTTCCATGGTCTGATAGCATTATAATTGGATTACCATCTGCTGGAACTTGAATTGCCCCCTTTAATAAACCTTCAGATTTAATATTTGTATTAACAATGTTTTCTATTTCAGGACCATTTAGTCTCATACCCATTCGATCAGATAATTTTGATACTGTAAATTCCTTTTCAAAAAAAATTTTTTTTCCTTCTTCAGAAAAATAATCGAAATTAGTTCCTTTTATAACTCTTATATTTTCTACTTTTGAGTTTAAATAATTAGTTTTCTTTTTTTGTTGATTAGTGTTTATTTTTGAAATGATTAATTTTTGATTATGCTCTAATTTTTTACCCTCGTTAGAACCAATGTTGGCCTTAGTATTTATTGAACAGCTACCCCATTGTAATTTTAAATCAAACTCCCCACTAACAGCCAAATAGCCATAAACAGATTTGTTGGTTGATAAAATGTCAATCTCATCTCCATTTTCTAATTGATAATTTTCATAACAATTACCCTCTATTTCGTTATCCTTTTTTCTTATTTTAAAAACTACATCTCCAGCCACAGCTATAGTAATATTGTCTCCACTATACTTTAATGAAGGACCTTGATATGCAAACTCGATAACTGGTAAGTCTAATTTATTACCAACTAGTCGATTAGCTAATAGATAATTTCTATTATCCATGGCTCCACTGAAAGGAATCCCTATATGGTATAAATTATTTCTTCCCATGTCTTGAAATGTTGTATTTATACCAGCTCTTATTATTTCAAAATAATTGTTACTCATTATAATTTTTATATTCTTCAAATGTTATTTGTTTAAATTTTACAGTGTCACCTGGGTTAATTAAATTAGGATCTTTTTCTTTTGAACTATCAAACACTTCTAACGGGGTATTTCCAATGATGTTCCACCCTCCAGGACTTTCAAATGTATAAATATCAGCAAACTGTTCTGTTATTCCAACAGATCCTTTTGGCACCTTTACTCTTGGAGTTTCCAAACGTTGAACTCTCATATTTTCATCTAAATCACCTAAAAAAGGCATGCCCGCTATAAATCCTGTCATATAACAAAAAAATTCTTTATTAAAAAAATTTTCTAGAATTTTCTCTTTAGTTAAATTTAATTTTTTCTCTAATCTTTCCATGTCTAAAGAAAATAAAGCATCACAACAAACTGGTATTTCTAAATTTTTATTGGTTATCCTAAAAGTTTCTTGAACATTAAGTTTTTCAATTTTATCTTTAATTTCTTTAAAATTTGTTACACGGAGATCATAAGAAATAATCAGTTTATTGTAAGAAGGTGTAAGGTTATTAATTCCTTTAATATTTTTTTCTTTAATTGTATTAAAATACTTAATTACCTCAAAGTTAATTTGTTTATTAACTTCAGTTCCAAAATCACAGTAAAGAGCTGCGTCACCAAGATTTGATATATTTTTTATCATGTCATGTTATACTTCAACATTTAAGGCTATGGAAATTAATATAAATTGTGATTTGGGTGAAAAATCTAAACATCATTCTAATAAGTATGATCCTGATTTACTAGAGATAGTAAACTCTGCTAATGTTGCCTGTGGTTTTCATGCTGGAGATGATGAATCTATGAATCAAGTTATCCAGATATCAAAAAAAAATGGTGTAAGCATTGGTGCACATCCGTCATTTAATGACCCTGAAAATTTTGGCAGACAAAGAATAAATCTTTCTTCAGGTGAAATTACAAAATTAATAATTGATCAATATGATATTTTACAAACAATTGCAGACAATTATAAAGAAAATGTTACCCACATTAAGCCTCATGGTGCACTTAACAATATGGCCTGTGAAGATATAGATTTAGCAACCACTTTGGCTAAAACAATAAAAGGAATTAACAAAGATTTAATTTACCTTGTTCCAACTGGTTCGAAAATGGAAGAAGCTGCAAAAAAATTCAACATGAAAATTGCATGTGAAATTTTTGCGGATAGAAACTATGAGGACGATGGAAATCTAGTTTCTAGAAAAAAACCTCACGCATTAATAACTGACCCAGAGCAAGCAAAAAAACACGTGCTAAATATGGTTAAAAATCAGGTACTTAATTGTCACAGTGGAAAACAGATACCTTGTGAAATAGACTCTGTATGCATACATGGTGACAATGAAAGTTCATTAGCTACAGCAAAATTAATTAAAAATAATTTGATTGATAATGGACTTAAACTTAAACCTTTAAACTTAATGGAGAAATTTAATTAATGTTAAAAAAATATTTAATTGTATCATTTTTTATAACTTTATTTTCAATTAGTTCACAAGCTGCAGGAACAGATGATAATTCATCAAAAGTTAAATCTAATTATGACAAAGCTGTTTCATTTATTAAACAAGCAAAAAAATATGAGAAAAAAGGTAAAACTGATAAAGCTAATAAAAGATATGAGAAGGCTCAAAAATTACTTCTAAAATCTAATAAAAAAAAACCACTTCAAGCAAATACTTTAAATTACCTAGGTTTTACGACTAGAAAACTTGGTGATTATGTTAATGGAGAAAAATATTACCTGCTTGGTTTAGAAATTGATCCTAACCATAAAGGGATTAATGAATACTTGGGTGAACTTTATATTGCAACCAATAGAATTGATCTTGCAAAAGAAAGATTGAATGTATTGGCAAATTGTAACTGTGAAGAGTATGATGAACTTAAAGAAATAATTGATGGAACCAAAAAATCTAAATATTAATAATCTTGATTGAAGAACTCATTATTTTAACTAAAATTATTTTTATCACTATTATCTTAACAGCTGATAACGCAGTTATAGTTGGCTCAATTGCAGCAAACTTTGTACCCAAAAATAGGAAACAAATTATTTTGTGGGGTGTAGCAGGAGCTTTTGTATTCAAAATTTTTTTTGCAGTATTTGCTACTTACTTATTTAAATTTTATTTCATCAAAATTTTAGGGGGATTATTATTAATTTGGATTGTCAATGATTTAAGAAAAGATTTAGTTGATATTAAAAAAATTAAATCACAAACTAAAAAAACAAGAGAACCTTCTTACATAAGTAGTATTGGAAAAGTTTTATTTGCAGACATTATGATTAGCTTTGACAATGTTATTGGGGTTGTTGCGGCAGCTAAAGAATATTTTGGTTTTATGATTTTTGGCCTTATTTTATCTGTCATTTTAACTGGAGCCTTAGCGACCTACATGGCAAATTATATACAAAAACATATCTGGATTGCTTATATGGGGTTAATATTTATTCTTATCGTAGGATTGCAGTTAATAATTGGTGGATTAGTTGATCTAGAAATTTTAAAAATTAATGAAGAATTTATTAAATATTTTTAGTTAATAAGAGTGTTTCTTTAGTGGAAACTTTTTTTGCCTCACATCCTGAGAATAATTAAATACTGCTTTTTTTATTTCTTTTCTAACGTTGCTATATTTCTTAACAAACCTAACATCAATTGGGTTAAGTCCAATCAAATCGTCTAGTACCAAAATTTGCCCATCACAATTATTTGAAGCTCCTATTCCAATTGTTGGAACATTAATCTGACTTGTTACTTTTTTTGCTAGAGTAGTTTCTACACATTCAAGAACAATTGAAAATACACCTGCACTCTCTAGTAATTTGGCATCATTTAAAATCTTATTTCTTTCAGAAATTTTTTTTCCTTTGTATTTAAAAGTTTTGTCTGATTGAGGCAGTAACCCTAAGTGACCCATTACTGGTATTTTATTTTTAGTTAAAGCTTTAACAATATTATAAATTTTTTTTCCACCTTCTAATTTAACAGCATCACATTTTGTGATTGAAATTATTTTTTTTGCATTTTTAAGTGCTTCTTTAGAATTTCGATATGTGTTATGTGGCATATCAACAACCATTAAGCTTTTTTTTATACCCATTCTCACACTTTTTGAATGCTCTATCATGGTCTTTAAGCTTACTTGTCTTGTAGATTTATAATTGTATAAAACTGAACCAAGTGAATCTCCTACTAAAATTATATCGCAGAAGCTATCCAAGATTGAAGCAATATTCTTTGAATAGGCAGTTAAACTAACAATCTTTGATTTATTTTTTTTTTAATTATATCTAATATTTGCTTTTTCATCGACTTACCACGAGCCGGTATTTTCCATTGAAGCCCAAGGTTCTTTAGATTCTAAATTTCCTTCTTGAAGTATCTCAATTGAAATTTTGTCTGGAGATCTAACAAACGCCATATGGCCATCTCGGGGTGGTCTATTAATAGTATAACCCATATCCAGCAATCTTTGACAAGTTTCATAAATGTTATCAACTCTATAAGCTAAATGACCAAAATTTCTTGAACCTTCACCTAGTTCATCACCATCCCAATTGTGTGTTAATTCAATTTCTGCCCTTTCATCATTTTGAGCTGCAAGAAAGACAAGAGTGAATCTACCCTTTTCATTTTCTATACGTCTTGTTTCTTTTAAGCCTAACCCATCACAGAAAAATTTTAGTGACTCATCAATATTTTTAACTCTGATCATGGTGTGCAAATATTTCATATGACTAATTTATAGTTCAAAACTACTCTAATTCAATAGTACTAGGTGGTTTTGAGGTAATATCATAAACAACTCTATTAATACCTCTTATGCTATTCACTATTTGATTAGAAATTGTTTCCATGAAAGACTTTTTAAACTCATAAAAATCTGCTGTCATTCCATCTTCAGAAGTTATTGCTCTTAAAAGACATAAATACTCATAAGTACGATTATCACCCATAACACCTACTGTTTTGACAGGCAACAAAGCAGCATATGCTTGCCATATTTTATGGTAAAGGCCATGATCTCTCAAAGCTTGAATAAAATAAGAATCAGCTTCTTTAAGAATTTTAATTTTATCATTCGTAATCATCCCTGGCATTCTAATTGCTAAACCAGGTCCTGGGAAAGGATGTCTTGAGATAATATCCTTACTTAAATTTAATTCTAAACCTAATTTTCTAACTTCATCTTTAAAAAGAAATTTTAAGGGCTCGACAAGTTTAAGCTTCATCTTTTTTGGAAGTCCTCCAACATTATGATGTGATTTGATTTTCGATGTTTGACTGCCAGTTACCGATTTACTTTCAATTAAATCTGGATAAAGAGTTCCTTGAGCTAAAAATTTTACATTTTTAATTTTTTTTGCATATCTTTCAAATATTTTTATAAAAAGATTACCTATAATTTTTCTCTTTTTTTCAGGATCAGAAACATTGTGTAGCTTTTTTAAAAATTCCTTTTCAGCATTTACATAAATTAAGTTCATTTTTAAACGTTTCTTAAAAGTTTTAACAACTTGTACTTCTTCGTTTTTTCTTAAAAGACCAGTATTAACAAAAATGCAATATAATTTTTTACCAATGGCTTTATTAAGTAATTGAGCCACCACACTACTATCAACACCCCCTGATAAAGCACAAATAACTTTTTCAGATCCAACTTGATCTTTAACTTCCTTAATAAGCTGGATTTTTTGATCTTTAGAAGACCAATTACGTTTAATTTTACAAATCAAAAAAATAAAATTACTAATTAATTTTTTCCCATTTTCCGTGTGGGTTACCTCTGGATGGAATTGAATACCATAAAATCTTTTTAATTTATTTTCCACAATGGCAAATTTTGAATTAGTACTTGATGCTACTACTTTAAAATTTTGTGGAAGCTTTGATACCTGATCTGCATGGCTCATCCAGACCTTTTTAAATTTTTGTTTATTGAAAAAATTTTTAGTTAAAAGACTTTCATTTTTTTTATAAATATTTGCTAATCCAAACTCACGATGTTTTGATTGCTTAACTTTACCACCATTAAGCTTAGAAAGAATTTGATGACCAAAACAAATACCAAGAATTGGAATATTTAAATTTATAATTTTTTTATCAAATGAATATTTATTAATTTGATAAACGTTTAAAGGTCCACCAGATAAAATAATTCCTTTAATAGAGCTATCAACATCTTTAATTTTGATTTTTTTGTGACTTATTATTTCAGAAAAAACTCCTAGTTCTCTAATTCTTCTAGCAATTAATTGCGTAAATTGTGAACCAAAATCTATTATTAAGATTTTATCAAGATTTTGATCAAGACTCATTTTCTGGTTCTATATTTTTAAGAGACTTTTGAATTTCTTTATTTTCATCACATAATTCATCACAAACTTTTACAAATGTTTGCGAGAGATCTTTGACTTTAGAGTAATTTGATTTCTTTAAAGCTATTTTCATTAACATTAAAATAACTTCTTCATTATTTGGCTCAATTAATAACGCTGTGTCCAAATTATATTCTTCTTTTTTTTGATTTTTTTCATGATTATAAATTTTTGCTAAATACAAATACGATTTTGCATCTTTGGGGTTAAAAACTATATTACGCTCTAACATAAATCGTGCATCATCATATTTTTTATCTTGATACTTTTTTAATGCTTCGTCAAAAAAACTTTCTGCACTTAAGGCGAAGTTAACAGATAATAAAGAAAAATATATTAAAGCAATTAATTTAAAAATTTTATTCATTAATATTTACTGTCATTTTTAACTACATCTACATTGTGAACCATACTTTCATAAAATCCTGCTTTAGTAATCTTAACAAAGTTTGGTTTTATTCTAAGTTTAATTATATTTTTAGAACCAAGATAGCCCATAGATGATCTTAGTCCACCAATCAATTTATAAATAATACTTCCAACATCTCCTTTATATTTTGCAAAACCTTCAACTCCTTCTGGAACATATTTTGATGTATCTTTTTGTTTGGTTTGAAAATATCTATCTGCTGAACCTTTGTTCATTGCTCCTACAGAGCCCATACCTCTAAAGCTTTTAAATAATTTTCCATTTTTCTTTATTAATTTTCCTGGTGTTTCATCTGTACCAGCAAATAATGATCCTATCATTACAGCATCAGCACCTGCAGCAAATGCTTTTGCTAGGTCACCCGAATATTTAATTCCACCATCTGAAATAATTTTTATATTTTTATTTTTCAATCCATTTCTTACAGACAAAATTGCACTTAATTGAGGAACTCCAATTCCTGCAACTAATCTTGTGGTGCAAATAGATCCAGGGCCAATTCCAACTTTAATAATATCAACACCTAATTTAATTAAAAATTTAGCTGCTTCTGGTGTTGCAATATTTCCAGCACATAAAGCAATCTTTTTATTCTTTAATTTTTTAATAAATTTAATGATCTCTCCAACTTTTTTAGTATGACCGTGAGCTGTATCAACCACTATTAAATCAACACCTTCTTTTATTATAGCTTTGGACCTATCAAATTCGTTTGGTCCAGCTCCGACAGCTGCGCCAACTAATAATTTTTGTTTTTTAACCTTTTTAATTTCTATAATTTGTTTTTTGATGTCAAGATTTCTATGAATAACTCCTATTCCACCAGCTTTTGCTATAGCAATTGCCATTTTACTCTCTGTGACCGTATCCATTGCAGAGGATAAAAGAGGAATTTTTAGTTTAAGGTTACTAGTTAATTGGATGCCAGTATTAACCTCCGAAGGTAATATTTCGGAGTATTTTGGGACTAGGGTGACGTCATCAAAGGTGAGTGCTTCTTTTATAGGAACCATAATCTTTTATATACGATTCATTTTAAATTAAAAGTACCTATCTAAGACTACTACAAATGATAAAGCTTTCCTTAGAGTCTTTTCTGCTGGATTTAGGTTTAAAAACCTTAACTTCTTTGAAATATTTTTTTCCTTCTGCGACTATTTCATTAAAAGTGCCTCCCATAAAAATTTTTGAAATAAAATAACCTTTATCAGTTAAAAGATCCTTTGCAAAAAACATAGCTTCCTTACATAATTCACCAGTTTGAATTGAATCAATGTTTTTTATTCCTGTCGTGTTTACAGCCATATCTGACATGACTACATCTATTTTAGTTTTTACATGTTTTTTTATTTCGTCTTGGATATTTTCTTCAGTAAAGTCACCTTGAATTTGAACGGTATTGCCTATGGGCTCCATTTCTTTTAAATCTATTGAGATCAATCTGCCACTTTTTGCAGTTTTTGCCACATATTGTGACCAACTTCCTGGGGCAGCTCCAATATCTATAACGGAAACACCACCTTTAAAAATTTTGAATTTTTCATCTATTTCAATTAATTTATATGCAGATCGGGCTCGATAACCATCAACTTTTGATTGTCTAACATAAGTATCTCTTCTTTGTTTATTAACCCAGTTTTTTGAAATTTTATTTTTTTTCAATTAATTATTAAATCGTAATTTTTTATCGATTATATCACCATCGATGGTTTGTATTTTTGATATGAAATTTTTATCATTTCTAATTTGATCATTATTTTTTCCAGCAAAATGAACTATTCCAATTTTATGATTAGGTAAATAAGGTTCTACTAAAGTGTCTTGTATTTTGTCATATTTAAGGCCATCTATATTTGTCCAATTGCAATAAGCTGGAAGTATTTCTGCTGGTAAACCATCACAATAAATTGCTATATTCATTGCAATTTGTTCAGATCCCCAAATTTTTCCTGCTTTTAATGCAATCTTTAAATTTTTTTGCCATACTTTCCAATGAGGAGCTTTTGCTTCTAATGCAAAGACACCAATGTTTAAATGAGGTTTGAGAGCTACTTGTCTTGCAATTTTTTCAGAAAACCCAGAAGATTTTGCGTGTTTGTAATTCTGGGATTTAATTCTAGCAAAACTTCCAAGAAACCACTCAACTCTTAAAACTCTTCCGTAGGCTCTGTCTGCTGATGTTGCAATTGATAATTTATTATTTTCACAACCTTTAAAATATAATTCAATCGCTTCCCACGAATTAACCCAGGCATCGGCATCGATCCACAAATATTTTTCATAATCAGGAAAATATTTTGGAAGAAATGCTCTTGAAACTTGGCTTTTTAACCATTCTCTTCCTTTTATTTTAAAATCAGGAACCTCAATATCCCAGTCAGCAGGTTTTATTTCATCTACTTTTTTAGCAAGTATAGATTTTTGATTAGATGAAAGTCCTGCATCCATAATACAAATTGCAGTATTTTCACTTTCTTGAAAACTTTTTATAGAGTCTACTAATTCATTAAGCAATTCAAAATAATTTGAGTCTGCAAGTGATATTATAACATTTTTTTTCATTACAAAACATCTTCTAAATCATCATCATCATCAACTGGATTTTTATCGAGATGTTGTTTTTTTAATTTTTGATAATGAAAAAAACTAATCGGTAACATAATTAGATAAATAATTGAGCTTATTGCCATAACGTTAAAAGGATAAATCAAAAGTAACCCTAAAAATAAGACAATACCAAATAATAAAAAAATAGTTGTTTTTCTTTGTATAACAATCTTTTTAAATGAATAGCTGGGGAATTTACTTATTAATAGTAAAGAAATTATTATAAAACAAATTGGTACAATAATATCATAATTAAGTCTGAAATAATCAAAGTTTGTTATACTTATAATTAAAGGTGTCAAAACCAAAATGCCTCCTGCTGGTGAAGGAACCCCTTCAAAAAAATTATCTCTCCATGAAGGCTCTTGATTTGAATTAACATTGAACCTTGCCAATCTTAATGCCACACAACTTACATAAATCAAGCATAGCAACCAGCCGAATCTTCCTAATTCATTTAACTTCCAAAAATACATAATAAATGCTGGTGCTACACCAAAACTTATCACATCTGCTAAAGAGTCTAATTCTTTTCCAACTTCTGAAGTTCCTTTAATCAATCTTGCAATTCTTCCATCTAACCAATCAAATAAAGCTGCAAAAATTATTGCTATAATTGCAAATTCAAATTTTTCATCTAATGCAAATCTAATTGAGGTTAAACCAATGCAAACACCGACTAAAGTAAGTATATTAGGTAGAATTACTCGGGCATTTTTTTTATCTGCTATAATTTTTAGATTATTTTTGGGTTGTTCCATTTTTATTTTTTAGCCAACAAAGTCTCACCTGAAATTGTTTTTTGCCCAACTTTTACTAAAGGTTCATAATTCTCATAATAAACGTCTGCACGACTTCCGAATCTAATCATACCAATTCTATCACCTTGGTTAAGCTCTTGACCTTTATCTGTTTCACAAACAATTCTTCTTGCAACTAGGCCAGCTATTTGAACTACTATTATATCGTTTCCACTTTTATCTTTTATTTTGTAATAATTTCTCTCATTGTCTTCACTTGCTTTGTCTAAAGATGCATTAAAAAATTTGCCAGGTTTATATAAAATTTCCTCAACTTTACCCGAACAAGGTGTTCTATTTACATGACAGTCAAAAACGTTCATGAACACACTAATCTTTTTAAATTTTTTATTTTCTAAACCAACTTCTTTTGGTCCATCAACTTCTTCGACTTTTATCACTTCACCATCAGCAGGACTTACTAGATAATTATCATCTTCTATTATAATTCTTTCTGGATCTCTAAAAAAATAATAAACCCAAACAGTTAGCAATAAACCTATCGTTCCAAGAAAACCACTTAGAGATAATAAAATTATTGTAATGAAGCCTGCAATAACTAAAAATTTGTAGCCTTCTGTGTGTATCTTTGGAAATATCTTGCTAATCATTTTCTTCTATTTGCTAATTTTTGATTAATATGTATATAAACCATTCAAATTCAATTAATAAGATAAATTATTTTAATGAGTAAAATCAAGGTAAATAACCCTGTTGTAGAGCTTGATGGTGATGAAATGACCCGTATCATATGGGAGTTCATCAAGAATAAACTAATTCTTCCATATCTTGATCTTGGAATTGAATATTATGATCTTGGTATGAAAAGTAGAGATAATACTGATGATCAGATCACAATAGATTCAGCAAATGCCATTAAAAAAATTGGTGTTGGGATTAAATGCGCAACAATTACACCTGATGAAGATAGAGTTAAAGAATTTGACCTTAAGAAGATGTGGAGATCTCCTAACGGAACTATAAGAAATATTATTGGCGGTACCGTTTTTAGAGAACCAATTATCTGTAAAAATATACCCAAACTTGTACCTTCTTGGACAGATCCTGTGATCATTGGAAGACATGCTTTTGGAGATCAATATAGAGCAACAGATTTTAAAGTACCTGGTAAAGGTAAGATGGAAGTTAAATGGACTTCTGAGGATGGCAAAGATGAAATAAAATATGAAGTATTTAATTTTACTGGTCCTGGTGTTGCACTTTCAATGTATAATTTAGATAAATCAATTGAAGACTTTGCAAGGTCTTGTTTTAGCTATGGATTAATAAAGAAATGGCCTGTTTATATGTCTACTAAAAATACAATTTTAAAACAATACGATGGAAGATTTAAAGACATATTCCAAGAGATTTTTGAGAAAGAATACAAATCAGACTTTGAAAAAAATAACCTAACGTACGAACATAGATTAATTGATGATATGGTTGCTTGTGCAATGAAATGGAGTGGCAAATATATCTGGGCTTGCAAAAACTATGATGGTGATGTTCAGTCGGATACCATGGCACAAGGTTATGGGTCTTTAGGATTAATGACTAGTACATTATTAACACCTGATGGAAAAGTAATGGAAGCTGAAGCTGCACATGGAACTGTTACAAGACACTATAGAATGCACCAGCAAGGTAAAGAAACTTCAACAAACCCTATTGCATCTATCTTCGCTTGGACAAGAGGATTGGCACACAGAGGAAAACTTGATAACAATGATGAGTTAATAGAATTTGCTCAAACTATTGAGAAAGTTTGTATTGAATGTGTTGAAAATGGCGCAATGACAAAAGATTTAGCAATTTTAATTGGTCCTTCAAGTAAGTATTTAACTACTAATCAGTTTTTAGATGAGATTGACGGTAATCTTAAAAAAAAATTAAATTAAAGTTTTTAGCTTTTCAAAAGCATCATCAATTTTTGATTGATCCTGGCCACCAGCTTGAGCAAAATCTTTTCTACCTCCGCCCCCTTGACCTCCAATAATCTCTGATCCCACTTTAACAAATTTAACTGCATCAAATTTTTCTGTTAAACTATCCGTAACACCAACTGCAATTCCAACTTTATCATCTTTGCTAGCAAACACTATAATGATACCTTCACTTAATTCTTTCTTTCCTTTATCTACAAGTTTTCTTAATTCTTTTGGTTGTAATCCATCAACTTTTTGAAACCTTAGTTTAACTCCACTAATTTCTTCATCTTTAATAATGTTTTTTGATTTATCCTCTAAAATTGAATTAACAGAAATTGTCTCTAGTTGTTTTGATAAATTTTTAATTAATGTTTTTTGATCTGATTGATCTAAGTTTGGCTTTCCACCTAATTTAGATATTTGTTCACTTAATTCTTTAATAAGCTCATCATTTTTTTCTGAGGAAATATTGGATAATTTCTCTTTATTTTGTAAAAAATCCTCTAATTGCTTGTCTCTTAAAGCCTCTATTCTTCTCACTCCAGCTGCAATTGAAGATTGGCTAATTATCTTAAATTTTCCGATATCACCTGTATTTTTTACGTGAGTTCCCCCACAAAGTTCTGTTGAAAAATACTTCCCTTCATCATCTCCCATTGAAAGAACTCTAACCTCGTCACCATACTTTTCTCCAAATAGAGCTAATGCTCCGTTTTCAACTGCTTCATCTGGCGTCATTAATCGGGTTTTTACGTCTGATTTTTTTGAAACCATTGTGTTCACAAAATTTTCTATCTTATCAATTTCATCTGTTGGTATTGGTTTCATATGACTAAAATCAAATCTTAAACGACTTGGTTCAACTAAAGAGCCTTTTTGAGTTACATGATCACCTAATACTCTTCTTAAAGACTCGTGTAACAAGTGAGTTGCTGAATGGTAAGCCCTAGTATCATCTCTTCTTTTGGTGTCAATTTTAAGTTCAACACTTTCATCTATCTTTATTGATCCATTAATAACCTTTCCGTAGTGCACAAATAGATCGCCTAATTTCTTTTGAACATCTGTTACTTCAAAATTAAAATTATTTGCAATAATTTCACCCATATCCCCTACTTGACCTCCAGATTCTCCATAAAATGGAGTCTGGTTAACAATAATCATGCCCTCATCATTTTCTTTTAATTCATTAACTTCTTTATTGTTTGATAGAAGTGATAAAACTACTCCCTCTGCCTGGTTACTCTCATAACCTAAAAATTCTGTAGCTCCTAACTTATCTTTTATTCCAAACCAAATATCTTCAACTGCAGCATCTCCGGACCCTTTCCAATTTTTTTTCGCAAGTTCTCTACTTTCTTTCATCAATAATTGAAATTTTTCTGTATCAATTGACATTGATTTATTTCTTAAAATATCTTCTGTAAGATCTAATGGAAATCCATAAGTATCATATAATTTGAATGCTACTTCACCAGGTAATACTTTGTCTATTTTAGATACCTCATCATTTAAGATTTTAATTCCTCGATCCAAAAGAACTAAGAATTTTTCTTCCTCCATTCTTAAAGTTTCTTTTATTAAAGACTCAGCTCTAATTAGTTCAGGATAGTTTCCTGACATTTCATTTTTTAGTGTATCAAACAAATTAAAAAAAACTGGATCTTTAGATCCAAGTAAATGTGAATGTCTCATTCCTCTTCTCATTATTCTTCTTAGAACATACCCTCTACCTTCATTAGATGGTAGAACACCTTCTGCTATTAAGAAGGCACTAGCTCGTAGATGATCTGCAATAACTCTAAAACTAGATTGGTTAGATTGGTCTTGTTTTATTTTTATTATGTCAGATGCTGAGCTTATTATTTTTTTAAAATGATCTGTTTCATAATTGTCGTGCGTACCCTGAAGTAAAGCTGCTATCCTTTCTAGCCCCATACCAGTATCAACAGATGGTTTTGGTAGATCTATTCTTTTATCTTTCGAAATTTGTTCAAATTGCATGAAGACTAAGTTCCATATTTCTATAAAACGATCTCCATCTTCATCTTTGGTGCCAGGTAGCCCGCCAGTTAAATGATCTCCATGATCATAAAAAATTTCAGAACATGGTCCACAAGGACCTGTTTCGCCCATTGACCAAAAGTTGTCAGATGTTGCTATTCTTATAATCTTATCATCGCTAAAACCTGCTATTTTCTTCCAAAAATTAAAAGCTTCGTCATCTTCATGATAAACCGTTACGTAAAGTCTATTTTTATCTATACCAAAATCCTTGGTAATTAAATTCCAAGCATAATGGATTGCTTGTTCTTTAAAATAATCTCCAAAAGAAAAATTTCCCAACATTTCAAAGAATGTGTGATGTCTTGGAGTATATCCAACATTCTCTAAATCATTATGTTTTCCACCTGCTCTTACACATTTCTGTGAAGTGGTTGCTCTTTGATAATCTCTTTTCTCTAACCCTGTAAATACATTTTTAAACTGAACCATACCTGAGTTAGCAAACATTAAAGTAGGATCGTTATTTGGAACTAGGTTGCTAGACTCTATAATCTTATGATCATTCTTTTCAAAATATCTTAAGAATGTATTTCTTATTTCGTTTAAAGATTTGTCTGCCATATTTTTAAAATACAGCTTTTTTATTCTATGTCTAGATAACAGTAAGGGAAAAAAGGCGCTTAAATTAAGCGCCTTTTAATAATTAAAGATGACTTTTTAACTAATTTTTTTTAGTAGGAACTGCTTCCTCCTTAGTCTCTGCTTTTGGATCTTCTATTTGATCTTTCGCAGCTTTTTCGGGGTCTAGCGGATTTCCTTCAATCTTTTTTTGAATTACACCTGCTTTTTCTCTTATTAACAGTTCTATTTCAGCAGCTACTTTAGGGTTTTGTGCAAGATAAGTTTTAGCATTTTCTCTACCTTGACCTATTTTCTCACCCTTATAAGCATACCATGCTCCAGATTTTTCTATAATGTCTGCTTTAGAACCTAGATCAACGAGTTCCCCCATTTTACTAATCCCTTTTCCATACATTAAATCAAATTCAACAACTTTAAATGGTGGTGCTACTTTGTTTTTAACTACTTTAACTCTTGTTGAGTTTCCAATAATTTCATCTTTATCTTTAATTGCGCCAATTCTTCTAATATCCATTCTAACAGATGAGTAGAACTTCAATGCATTTCCACCTGATGTTGTTTCAGGGCTTCCAAACATAACTCCAATTTTCATTCTAATTTGGTTGATGAAAATCATCATTGTGTTCGTATTTGAGATTGAACTTGTTAGTTTTCTTAAAGCCTGACTCATTAATCTAGATTGAAGACCAACATGGTGATCACCCATCTCACCTTCAATTTCAGCTCTTGGAGTTAAAGCTGCAACTGAGTCAATTACAATAACTGAAATAGATCCTGATTTAACAAGAGTGTCTGCAATCTCTAAAGCTTGTTCACCCGCATCCGGCTGCGAAATTAAAAGTTCTTCTGTATTCACGCCTAATTTTTTTGCATAAACTGGGTCCAATGCATGCTCCGCATCAACAAATGCACAAATTCCTCCAGCTTTTTGAGCTTCAGCAACAACTTGTAATGCTAATGTTGTTTTTCCAGAAGATTCTGGTCCATAAACCTCAACAATTCTTCCTTTTGGCAATCCGCCTATTCCTAAGGCTAAATCAAGACTTAAAGATCCTGTAGAAACAGACTCAATATCCATTGCTCTTCTTTGTCCAAGCTTCATTACTGAGCCTTTTCCAAAATTATCAGTAATTTGTGCTATTGCTGCGTCTAATGCTTTGTTCTTTTCTTTAATATCCATTTCTTGATCTTTAGTAGATTTAACTACTTTTAGGTTACTTTTCGTCATTTTTTGCCTCTTTTTTTAATTTTTTTAACACTCGAATCATGAATTAAATGTACACATTTTGTTCTCATTAGCAATATATTAATTTTTTAGTCTAAAAAAACAAATAATTACTTCAGTTTTAGATATTGGCTGTTTAAAAGACCAACTGCTTTTAGCAGGTTATACTGAGCCATAAGATAATTTTTCTCAGAACTTGCTAGAGAAAGTTGAGCAGAAAGCAATAAAGCATTTGATTGAATAACATCAAGAGTTGTTCTTGAGCCTCTTTCGTATTCTGCAGCAATTCCTTCATTTGCTATTTGAGCTGCTCTAACTTGAACTTTTACAGAATTTAAAAAACCTTTAGAAGACTCTAAGCTTGACCATGCACTTGCAACATGAGTTTCATTGGTTCTTACAGTATCATCTAATAATAATCTTTTTCTTGTAGTTAAATTAGATTTTTTGTTAATTGTAGATTGTGTTTTTCCACCTGTGTAAAAAGGCCAGCTGACTGTAGCTTTTAAAACATCTTTTTCTCTTTGATCGATTGTTGAGCTGATATCATCAGCATAAGATCTTTCTAGAGATAATGATGCGGTAGGTTTTAAATCTGATTCTGAGATTGCAACATCCTTTTCAGATTGAGCTAAATCAAATTTTGCTATTTTAATATCTGGATTATTTTGTTTAGATAAATTAATTGCTTCATTTAAAGAAATCGGAATGCTTACAATCGATTTAGAATTTTTCTTTAATTGATTAGGATCAGCTATTTTTCCAATTATATTTTCATAAGTTAATTTAGCAATTAATAAATCACTTTTTGCTTGAGTAAATTGAGCTTGCGCACCAGCAAATGAAGATTCTGACTGTGCTAAATCAGTTATTGTAATTTGGCCACGGTCTAATCTAATTTTATCATTTTCAACCTGTCTTCTTAAAAGATTTAAATTTTTTCTATTAATACTTTGTTTTTCTCTTGCTAATATTAAATTTGAATAAGCATCAATTGCACTATGAAAAACATCTTGTTCTTTTTTAATCAATTTTGCTCTAGCTAAATCTAATGCTGTAATATTTTTTTCAAGAGTTAAATCTCTTCCATAGTCTAAAAGTGTTTGTTCTAGCTTTATTGATGTGGTGAATGGATCTACATCATTTATTGTAGCATCTCCTCCACTTTGATTGGTTAGTTTATTTGTATTCTCTAAACTTTTAGATCCACTTAAAGTAAGCGTAGGTTTGTAATCAGCTTTTGAAATATTAATATCTTCCTCTGATGCTTTTATATTTTCTCTTTCAGCATTCAACTGAATATTATTTTGATAAGTTTGATTTAAAGCATCATATAAAGTAACTGCAAAAGCATTACTAAAACTAAAGGCTATTAAACTAACTAATATTAATATTTTCTTCATTTTGCTTTGTATACCGCAGATTTAATTTGATGGTTACTATTTAAATTCAAAATAATAGACGCATATTTAGGCATTTTTTTAAACATATTTTCTGTAATTCTTTGATAAGTTTGCATAAAATTTATCACATCCCCTTTACTCATAATTTTGTGAATAGAAGACTTTTTGGTATTTAACCATAATTTGTGCTCCTGCTTTAATCTCCATTTTTGAAGTAAACTAAAGTTTTTAGCCTTTAAATAAATCATGCAATTAAGTTGAGAGTATAATTTCTTATATTTTGTCTTTAATTGTTGGTTTACATGTCTTCTCCAAATAAGTTTTTGGTCATTTACTTTTTCAAGTGAATTAATATATCTTTTAAGAGTTTTATTTTCTTCTGCCCTGGCTCCTACACACCATCCTTCAAATATTATTACATCAGGTTTTTCTTTTATTTTATACCAATTCTTTTTAGGGAATCTGTCGTCCACTGCTTTATTGAAATTTGGTAAATCAATTGTTTTAAAATTCTTGCTCTTCGCTTTTTTAAAAAAGTTTAACATCATTTGTACGTCATGGGTTCCAGGCACCCCCCTTGTCATTAGCATTGGGTGAACTTTTTTTGATAAATTTAATCTTTCTTTTCGAGTTTTGTAAAAATCATCTATAGATATTTTAAATACTTTAAGTTTAAAATATTTTTCTAATATAATTTTTATAATTGAGCTGATGGTTGTTTTACCTGTTCCTTGCCCACCCGCTAAACCAACAAAGTAAGGTCTTTTATTATTTACTTTTTTTGCAATCCAAAAACACATAGGAATTAAAAAAGACTTTAGCATCCCATCTTTATTACTAAACTTTTCTGTAGAAGTTTCTTGTGATTTAATAAATTTAAAACAATCTTTTTTAACCTTGCTAAAACACTCTTCAGTAACTTTCATCAAACTTATTATTTTTTCTGATCCATTGGATGGTTCTTTCCATCTATCAAAGTTATATCTTTTAAGTTTGCTACATCGACCTCATCAACACATCCTAAATTAAATCCAGTCATCGCAGTATTACTTCTTGGATTGTGATGGGTGTAAATTCCACATTCAGAACAAAAATAATGTTTAGCGACTTTTGTGTGAAATTGGTAAAGCTTTAATTTGTCTTCTCCCTTGGTAATTTTAAAATCTTCATTTTTAACCATACCCATAGTTGCACTTTTTCTTTTACAAATTGAACAATTACATTTTACTATTTTTGCTAATTCATTAATTGGAACATTAATTTCAGCTTCAACAGCTCCACAATGACAATTTAATTTCATATAACTCTCCTAACCTAATTTAATTGATACTCTTTATAAATTTGTTCTCTACTATCTTTGTTCATCGCTTTAGTTTTTTCTATAAATTCGTTTCTCAATTCTCTTGTTTTGAATATATAAAAACAAACCGTATCTTTGCTATGATAAATAGCTTTTAACTCATCATCTATATTATTTAACTCTTTTGGTATTTCAGTTTTAATGCAGATCATTTGTTTGTTTTTTAAGTTTAAACTATCTCTGGTTGAAGTTATCCACAATAGCACAAAATGTGGTTTCAGATGTTCACGTTTTGATTCACTTTTGATTCAGTTACAGACTCAAAATACAACCTCTTGAATGTATTGTATAAATAGTCTATAAAGTAGAACAAAACAAGAACATGAAACTAACTATCCCTTATTATCTACATAAAGCAGGTGCTGGTTTTCCATCCCCTGCAACTGATTATATCGAAGAAGATATTGATCTTAATATGCATTTAATAAAAAATGTTCCAGCAACTTTCATTATCAGGGTGCAAGGTAAATCAATGGTGGATGTTGGAATTAATGATGGAGATTTATTGGTTGTCGATAAAAGTTTGAAACCAAAAAACTTTTCAACAGTGATTGCTAATGTTCATGACGAACTTGTGGTTAAAAGCTTAGTTCAAGAAAGAGATAAGAAATTTTTAACGTCAGGATCCAAAGAGTTTACTGATAGAATTTTAATTAATGAAGAACAAGATATTTTTATCTGGGGAGTTGTAACTTATGTCATCCATTCTACGTACTAAAAAAATAGCATTAGTTGATTGTAATTCTTTTTATGTTTCTTGTGAAAGATTATTCAATCCTAAAATAAGAAGAAAACCTGTTGTAGTTTTATCTAATAACGATGGTTGTATTATTTCAAGATCTACTGAAGCAAAAGCTTTAGGGATTAAAATGGGTGAGCCTTATTTTAAAGCAAAAGATATTATTATCAAAAATAAAGTAGAAGTTTTCTCGTCTAATTATTCTTTGTACGGAGATTTATCTAGAAGAGTAATGCGAACTCTTAAAAGATTTAATTCAGATATGGAAATTTATTCTATTGATGAGGCATTCTTGGATTTATCAAATTTTCCAGATCAAGATATGGAAAAAATTGGAAAAGAGATTAGGGAAACAGTTTTACAATGGACTGGTATTCCAACTAGTATTGGAATTGCTAAAACAAAAACCTTGAGTAAAATTGCAAATCAAATTGCAAAGAAAAAGCAATCAGGAGTTACTAGTCTAATTGGAATTAATAACTTGGATCCTGTGCTTGAAAAAATTGAAATTAATGATGTCTGGGGTGTTGGCAAACAGTTAACAAAATTTTATAATAAAAATGGAGTTTATAATGCAAAGCAACTTAAGAATAAATCTAACAGCTGGATTAAGAAATCTTCTAATGTTTTGGGCTCAAGAACTGCAATGGAACTTAAAGGAATTCCTTGTATTAATTTGGAAACAACTACTACAAAAAGAAAAAGTTGTGTTGTCTCAAGATCGTTTGGGAAAAGAGTTGAAAGATTTCAAGAATTAAAAGAAGCAGTTGCAAATTATTGTTTAAATGCATCTGAGAAAATAAGATCAGAGTCGTTAGTTGCAAAAGCAATTACAGTATTTGTTAGAACGAGCCCTTTTCAAAGAAATTATGGATATTATTCGAATGCAAAGACAATTGATTTTCCAATTGCAACAAATAATAGTATCGAAGTAGTTAAAACTGCAGTTACCATACTTGAGAGTATATTTAAAAATGGTTACCAATATCAAAAAGCAGGTGTCATGCTAACGGGACTATCGAACGCCAATGATAAAACAAACCTATTTTCATCTGAAAAAGATGAGAAAATAAGTAGTTTAATGAGGTCTATTGATAACACTAATCACAGATACGGGAGATCTACTCTAAGTGTTGCAAGTGCTGGTGTTCAAAAAAGATGGAATATGAAAAGAGAATATTCTTCTAAAATAGATACAGCTGATTTTTTTAGTCTTCCAACGATTAGAGCTTGATTTATTTACCTTTTTTAATAACTGAGTGAGCTATTTTTTTCCAATTGTAGTCTGTATGCATTGAATTAATCACAACAATTCTTCCTAAATCAAAATCTATCATTATATGTTGACCACCAAAACCATTCATACCCATTACATTTCTTTTTTTCATTCCTGTATAATTTGTATAAAACTTTCCTGCATATGATTTTGGATTTAATGAAGACGTTTTGTCATCTTTCCATTTATTATTCATAGGAATTCTTAGTTTATGAATTTTTTTTAAATATTTTCCAACACAGGTATCATTTTGCCAATCATCTAACATTGCTTTAGCTATTCTTAGATAATCATACCTTGAAGCTCTAAATGAATATCTTAAAGGACCATCTTCATCTCTTACTTTGTACTCTTTTAAGATTGTATTATTTCTATTGTTAGCTTTAACAGTTCTGACATTCATTTTTAAAAACCATACATCATTTTTAACTTTTGCTTTGTTTACAAATATTTCATCTAAAAGATTTTGAAATTGACCTTCAGATTTAAACCAAACATAATTAATTAAAAGGTTGCTAAGAAAATTAGTATATTGATATTTCCTTTTCGCCTTTTTTGAATTTTTAAAAACTCCCTTCTTCAAGTGAAATTCAACAGTATTTGCGTTTGCATTTTTTTTATATTCATTTGTCTTTAAATCAAAATCAGCATATTTTTGGTGACCCATGGCCATATTAAGAAGATTGATTAATTTTTGATCATAAAAAAGTGTATTTTCTAATACGGGCCAATCATTTAATCTATGATCAACTCCGCTAATATATCCTTTGCATATTGCATGGCCCGTAACATAAGAAACTATGCTTTTTCCCACTGATGCACTGGTAAACTGGGTGTCGTTATTATACAAAATTCCGAGTCGATCTTTTGGTGAAATTTCATCTATTGTAATTTTATTATCTTCAAAAAGTAAATAACTAAGCAAAGCCGTTTTTTGCATATGTTTTTTAATGTATTTTGAAATCTTATCATCTCTAAGTTCTGTATTAAATTTATAAGGATTTTTTGACCCTTTAGAACCTGCTCGGTCATATGCATTTTCCACTTCCAAGTATCTAAATAAATAATAAAGTAAAGTATCTTTGTTTGGCTTTTTTCCCCAAGGTATTTCTGATGATTTATAAAATTTGATATCTAAAGTATTTCCTGATTTGATTTGATCACATTTATTATAATACCATAAATGAGAGTATCGTTTTTCTTCTTTGCAAATTTTAGGTACTTCATCATTATTTACATAACCATAATGACCGTTTTTAGTTAGCCAATCGTTAAATTGATCTATAAAATTATCATTTGCATACAGATGATTAATCCAAAAAAAAGATAAAACTATTAAAAATATAATCTTTTTCACTTTAAAAAGGCTATTTAAAATCTCCATATTTTACAACGCAAATTTTAATAAATAAGATACCTAAAAGTTTTTTCATTTAACCTTTAATTACTTAATGAAAAATTTTTTTCATAGTTTATTTTTAGTTTCTTTATTTAATTTGCAAAGTTTTTTTAGAGCCATCTTTATATTGAAATTCTACTTCTGTTTTTGAGACACGTTTTAGAGATGAAAAACCATCATAATTAGTAATAAAATCATTTAAATTTTTTCTACCCTTTTTACTCATCTTCCTACCTGGTGCATTAACACCAACATCAACAATAACATTCGCTCCGTTTAAAAATGCATTTATCCAAGCTTTTACTGGGGGACCACAGGTCATGGCTTCTGTTAACCAAATAGGCTTATCAACATCTACACTTTTTAATAAGGCTGCAAACTCGTCTACCCAAAGCTCTTTATCACATTTTCCATCAGGAGTGCTTATGTGATGAATGTTGGCAATATCAAAATTGTCTTTTATTTTTGGTAAAGCATATTTCCAAAATTTTTTATTTTCTGGAAACATTCCAGCAGCACCTGCCATAACTATTATAGAGTCTTTCTGTTTTTCTTTAATAATTTTTGAAGAAAAATTAAAAATTTCTATGAACTCATCTTTCTTTCCTTTAAAGAACATCTTAAATTCTGGTTCATTCATTATCTCCCAATATATAATTGGCTTAGTTAATCCTTGCATATCATTATTACCATCTCCATCATAACGATCTACTAGCGCTAAAAGAAAAGTTTTATAATTATCCATTGAACAAGGTTTGCTCAAATACTTTGAAAAATGTTTACCAAAAGGACTTCTTGCTTTTTTTCTTTTACAAGATTTTTGTTCCCAATTAGAGTACGGCCAAATAGTTGCTATAATTGTTTGATTGTGTTCTTGAGCATAAACAACTTGTGCATCAGCTTCATCCCAAGAAAAACTTCCTTGTTTCCTTTCAATTTTATTCCATACAAAAGGACCCGGATGAGGCCTTACCCATTGACCATCTTTTCCTCTCATTCTTTCATCACGCATTTCTGTTAATTCACCAAATCTTGATTCAGAATAAGAAAATTTTAATGAAAAAATTAAAAAAATTAAGATATTAAAAATTAAAACAATTATAATATTCGTTAATGACGTTGCAGTTTTAATCTTAACTGAGCCTGGCTAAGAAACCATTCATAAGAAATTTTACTACTTATGATTTTTAATAGACATAGTAAATTATTGTTTGAATACACAAATAATGAAATTAATATTCAATCTTTACGTGTAACAATTAAATTATTTTAAATAACGACATAATTAAAGATGGAATTAAAAATATAAATATAAAAATAATTAGAAATTTTTTTATTTTGATGATTGTTAATTAAGCTTTGAATAGCTTATCTGAAAGATTTTGTAAATTTTCGCCCCAAAAAACTTCTTTTTGGATACGTTTGAAATCTAAATCAAATACAGTCGACATTGCTGATGCATAAACGGATCTAGCATCAATCGTAGCGTTAAGATCTCTTCCTTGATACAGTTCTTTCTTCTTTAGACCTGGCCAATCAGTATGAACTTGGCTTTTCTTTATCAAGCCGCCTGCCATGAATATTGCTGTTCCATAACCGTGCTCTGTTCCATTTCCTCCGTTTTGCTTAATTGTTCTTCCAAACTCTGTTACTGTTAAAATGATTGTATCCTTGTAAGCTTCTTGAAGATTATCCCTTAGATTATTAATAATTTCATCCATCTCAACTAAACATTCTGTTTGAGTGCCATCTACTCCCCCTTGAGCAGCATGGGTATCAAAACCATTCACTTCGAATACAGCAACTCTTGGACCATCTGATTTTCTTAAATATTTAGCTGCTTGTCTTGCAAGATTTTTATTTTCTCTTTCTCCACGACGAAAGGAACCACTAATCATTTGTTCATTTTTTCTTTTTTTAATGAAGTCCATCATTTCTATAAGTTCATCCTCTGAGCTTTCGGCATAAACTGATCTTAAAAGATCAAGAGTATCATTTTGTGGAAGCTTTCCGTTTGTTGGAAAATAGTTGTTATTTTTTGGAACACCTCTAAGCAATAATGGCATTGGTAATGATAGTGCTAATCCATCACCTTGGAGTTTTGCTAACTTCATTGCTCTTCCAACCCACCCTGTTTTTTCTTGATAAGCAACTCTTCCTCCAGACTCCATTAGATTTTGACCTTCAAAGTGAGACCTTTGTGTGTAAGGAATACTTGTTGCATGAACTATTGATCCTGTATTATCATTCCAACATCTATTAAATCCTATTAATCTTGGATGCAAAGCAAAATCAGAATTAAGTTTTATTGTGTTTTCAATTAAGATATTTTTTCGTTTTTTTTCAAAATTTTTGTCTCCAATTACAGGTACTGCACAAAGTCCGTCCATACCTCCACGTAACATAATTACCACTAAGTTCTTTTTTTTGGATGATGAAGCTAGTGCCGGAAGGTTAAATCCTGCTAAAAATAAAGTTGTAGCTGAACCTTTTAAAAAATCTCGTCTTGATATCTTCACGCTCTTAATACCTCTGGTAAATTAAATAAAATCATGTGCTTTTCTTCATTACTCTTAGCTTTAGAAACTATCTTTAAAATTTTATCCGGATTATCAAAATTTGTTTGAATAATTTTTTCATGAATTTTAAGATCAAGCTGGTCCATCGTTTTATAAGTTCGAAAAGCCTTTTTAGCATACATTAATCTTCTTATTATTAATTCAGTAGACAACCAATCACTTGATAAATCTGAATATCCATTAGGCTGTTTGGATTTATATGGATGATATCCTATATCTTCTAACAACCGGTCAGGTTCTCTCAACTCTTGAATAGTTAAAGAACCTAATTCAAACTTATCCATCTTCTTTTCTGGTATTGGATAAGCATATTTGGCACCTGACATATTAATTACTTGTAACCACCAATTTTCAGGATTTTGGAATTTTTGAAATTTATCGTTATATTCAAACGCAACTTTAATAGCAGCCTTATGGACCTCTGGGAGATGTCCATCTGATTTTTCCCAAGCTTTAATAATTGGAGTAATCATTTCTTTTGTTGGTCTGTCGGTGATTAGATATCTGCAGAGCTTTGTTGCTATAAATTCTCTACAAGAGGGGTGATTTACCAAATCTTTAATAACAATTTTTAAACTTTTTTTTCCTGCTTTATACTCTTTACCAAAAACAGTTTTTTTTCCTGGTTCATGTCTCTTTCTCTCAAATCTTACATCATGACCATGATCTTTTTTTTTGTCCATTTGGGCCTCCATCCTGTCATTATTTTTGCCAACTCTATGATATCCTCTTGAGTATAGCCCGCTTTGGGTGAAACAGTGTGAAGTTCTAGTAATTCTCTTGCGTGATTTTCATTTATTGTTGCAGGTTCATTTTCTTTCTTTCGCCAATCTTCTTTTCCACTTATAGATTTAGGACCTACATTGTCTTTATTATCCAAATGCATCATCATTGGCCACGCAACAGTTGCTTCTTGAACCATTGTTTCAAAAGTTTTGTCCATATTGGCTCTTATAAATTCTCGATGATAAGCCCCAGTAGAAAATTCAGGTAAAGATTGGGTATCACTTATTGTGAAATGATTTGTCCAGAAATACCAAAGTTTTGCTAAAACTGGATTATCACTTCTGATCCCCTCTGCGTGTCTAATGCAAATTTCATTGTTAGGCCAGAATTTTGCACCTGTATCATTTTTTAATTGTTTTTCAGCTCTTCTTAAACCATCTGGATCATTTTTATATTTTTTTCTAAGAGTTGTATTTTCTTCAACCCTTTGTGTAATCCAATATTTTCTCATTTCTTTTTCTGAGTAAATATGTTTACCCTTCCAATTTAATTCAGGAATTGTTTCAACTTGTTTTTGAGCCCAAGTTAATGGATCTGATGGCGCTTGTTCATCTGGTTTTAATCCAAAAGCTACTTTTCTAAAAAAGTTTTTCATGACTATTTAATTTTATCAATATCATTTATGTTTTTCAATGAATTATCAAATTCATTCATATTTTCTCTTAGCGCTAGAGTAAAAATTGAATAAATCATTATTAATAATAAAACTAAAGGCAATGATGTAATTATTGAGGCATTATTTTTAATCAAGAGAATATAAAAAACTATAAATAATGCTGAACGTATTAAGACAGTTTTTTTAAAAATACTAATTATTGATAAAGAATGTTTTAGTAAATTAAAAAAACTCATCTTTGATGGTCCAAAATATCTAGTTCCTCTAATTGAAGGTATTGATAATAGGTCTTTTTCTACTTTTTTTAATGAGCCTGAAAAACTATTCCAAGTTGCTTTTTCATTAATCATTTTTTCAACTGTTGATTTTGACAAACAAGTAAAGTTGCCAAATTTAATAGATTGATTGGTAAAAACTAAAGTTAAAATTTTATGTGCCCGATAGCATGTCCTAAATATTAAACTTTCAGATCTTTTTACTCTTTCACCAGTTATACTTTTGTCTTCTGTTTGATTTGCAATTTGTATAAAATTTTTTATTTCTTCAGGTCTATCTTCACCATCTCCATCCATGGGTATTACATAATCAAATTCTTTTTTTTCAAAAATATATTTAAGTCCAGAAGCAATACATCTTGCATGACCTCTGTTTTCTTTCATATTTATAATTTCAATTGAATTAATATTTTCAGTATTTTGATACTTATCGATTATTTGTTGAGAAGATGCATCGTTAATAATAATAACTGATATCTCGGCATTAAGACTTTTAGCTTCTGAGTTAATATCTTCAATTAACTTAGTTAAACTTTCTCTATCATTATAAATTGGGATTAGAATTATATACTTTTTCATATTTATCTTGAGCCAACACAAACATTATCAAGACACATATAGTCTTTCAATTGATCAAGTTTTTCTCTTACAATAATTCCTTCCCAAACAGGTCTTGATTGAAGATGATATGATAAATTGCCAGCATTCCATTCATTTCCATAAACTACGTTTATCTTAGTATTAAACTGCTGATCCCAAGCATACTTTGTTTTTAAGGCAATTCCTTTGCCAGGATAATCAGTCCTTTTATCTTCTTTTGATAATGAGACATATGCATAAAATATTGGAGATAAAAAAAATAGAAAAATAAATCCAACCATGAATGGTTTTAGCTTTTTGAAGTTTATTTGAGCTTGAAATAAATAAACAAATAAAGTTCCAAAAAATAAATAAAACGGTGTCATCCACATTGTTCTAATTTTAGAACCAATAACTACTGAAGTTAAAAACATTAATATGATGGGAAGAATATTAATAAATAATAAAAAAAGTAGCTTCTTATCTTTAAAATTAAACTTAAATTTTATTTTTTTTACTAACAACCAAACCAAAACTAAAAATGGAATTAGTAATCCGATTTGTTTTGTCAAAAAAATAAATGGAAATTTAATATGGTCAAATACACTAGATTGCTCTAATCCAGTTCTTGCAAGTCCATATGTTATTGTAATAAATTCATTGTTATTAAGCCAGATTAAATGAGGTACTAAAATTATCAAAAATACTTCTAGTGTTATTAAATATTTAAAATCAAATTTTCTATCTTTCTTTATAAAAATTAAATACATGAATAATAGATCTATTGAAGCTAAAAGATAAACAAATAGATATTTGGATAAAAAACCAAAGGCTGCAAATAATCCAACTAAAAAACAATCAGAAAATTTTACCTCTTTGCTATTATAAATTTTCCATGAATAATAAACTGTAGCTGACCAAAATGGGAGTTGGCAAACATTCACATTAAATTCAGGAGTTGTAAAATTATAGAAATAGATAGCTTCAATAAGTAAAACTGAAATTAAACCTAATAAATTATTGTTAAAAATTTCTTTAGAAAATTTAAATACATAATAAAAAGAAATAAGTACAAAAATTTGACTAAGCAAATAATAAGCCCAATCTTGAGAGCCAAAAATTTGATAAAAAACTTCTGGAAAAAATGCACTCATTGGTGGATGTTTGTTAAATCCCCAATCTAAATTACTTCCCCAAGCTAATGCTTCAATGGTATCCAGTGGTAAATTGTGATTAGTTATAGATGGAACTAAAGTCCAAAATATTAGATGCGATATAACGAAAATATAAAAAATATTATTTATATTTCTGTTGTTATTGGTCATTTATAAAACATTTATAACAATTCAGCTTGCTTGACACCTCTAATTTGCTAAATATACTGCGAAAATTCAAATTTAAACAATGCCAAAGACTACTAAAACTATAAAAAAAGTTTCTAAGCCTAAATCAAAAGTTGTTAAACCAAAAACAAAAGTTGCGGCCAAACCTAAAGTTGCAGCTAAGGCTCCAATAAAAATTTCGAAAACTTACGTGCCAAAAGATACTGAAAAATATATGTGCGAAAAACATAAGGTGTTTTTCAGAATGAGATTAACGGAATGGAAAAAAGATTTAGTTAAAGCCAATAATGAGGCACTTTACTTTGGAAGTATGGACGATAATAGCATTTCTGCTGATGTTGTGGATCAAGCAAGTTCATACACTGATAAAAATGTAGAGATGAAGGCTATTAATAGACAAATTAAGTTAATATCTGAAATTGACAAAGCTTTGGCTAGAATTAGAGAAGATATTTATGGTTACTGCTTAGATACAGCAGAACCAATCGGATTAAAAAGGTTAATAGCAAGACCTGTTGCAAAATACACTATTGCCGCACAAGAAAAGCATGAAAAAAATGAAAAAGTTCATGCAGATGACTAAATTTATAATTAATCAAAATTAATTGAATCTCCAGTACTGATTTCACCATCATCTAAAGCTGTTAAAAATACACCCATATCAAAATGATTGTAAGTTTTTTTCAATAGCTGAAGTAAATCAAAAGAATTATCATCTGTTTGAGGTTTAAGATTGATTGCAACACATCTTGGAATATTTTTTTCAACTTTAAAATGAACATTGTTAATTCTTATTACCTTACTTAACCATTCTCTTTCCTCCCAAGGTTTAACTCCATCGATATAAATATTGCCTCTAAATATTTGCTGTTCTACCTCTTGATTAATTTTTTTTTCAAAATCTTTGATGCTTTGGATGTTTAAAAGAGAGATCGAGTTAGTAAAATTAATTTTTTTTGAAATAGATGTGTCAAAAAAAGGAAAGTTTTCATTTCTCATTAAAACTAGAGGTTGTTTTAAAGATTTTTCCAGTTCTGCAATTTTATCAGATAACTTTTGACGCTCAGTAAGCTGACTTACGTCAATGGTAAGTACTTTTTTATCTTTAAGGAATAATGTTAACTCATTATCTTCAAATATAAAATTATATTTATTTAGAACTGGTGAATTTTTAAGAGTTAAAATTTTATTCCACTTATCTTTTCTTTCATTGGGTTTTTTTTCAAATAATTTTACCTCATCTAAATTAAGGTTTTTAGAAAATGCAAAATTTCTATCTCCCTCAATTCCAATGTTTTTTTTAATTTTACATTTATTAATTTTTTGAAATGATAAAGATTTTACTGGGCAATAATTTAGAGATGAAATTTTTATATTCATAAAGTGATCTTAGAATAAAACTCAACTTAAAGAAAATTAATAAAAATTAATTAAAAAGATAGTTATTTATAATTAGAGCTTTGGAATTTGTGAGCCATTATTGTAAAGATCATAGCCCTTTATAACTGCATCACGGTTTGATATTTCTAAATACCATCTAGATAAATTCTTGTAATTTTTTAATCCAATATCGTGCCACTCATGTCTTGCAAACCAAGGGAAAGTTGCAATATCAGCAATTGTATATTTTTCTCCTGCTAGGAATTTTGTGTCTTTCAATCTATTGTCTAATTCCTTATATATTCTCTTTGCGATTTTAAAATATCTCTCTTCACCAAATTCACTTTTACCAGGATTATAATGATGAAATTGATGATGCTGTCCTATCATTGGTCCAATAGTTCCCATTTGTGCCATCAACCATTGATTTATTTTTAATCTGTCTTGTTGTTCGTAAAACTTTCCACTTTTTTCGCCTAGGTACATAAGAATTGCCCCAGACTCAAAAATGCTTTCTTTATTATCATGGTCAGTAATTACAGGGATTTTACTAAAAGGACTTAACTTTATAAATTCTGGTTTAAATTGTTCGTCTTTACTTATGTCTACTTTGGTTACTTTGTAATCATAACCAATCTCCTCAAGCATAATAGAAATTTTTTTACCATTTGGAGTATCAGCCGTAAAAAGCTCTATCACTTCTTAACACCTAATCTTTCTTGAGCAGCTTTTGATGTGGTTGTAAATTCAAATCTTAATTTTTCATCAGGTTTTGCATACTTAAAACATCCTCTTGCAGCTAATGCGCCCTCATGAAAACCTGAAAGAATTAATTTAAGTTTTCCGGGGTATGAACAGATATCACCAATTGCAAATATACCATCTATATTTGTCTCAAAATTTTCTGTGTTAACTGTAATTGTTTTTTTATCAATGTTTAATCCCCAATTTAAGATAGGACCAAGTTGCATAATTAATCCAAAAAAACCAAGCACATAATCTGTTTTTAATTCTTTTACTTCTCCGTCGTCGTGTTTAATTTTAACTAGATCAATATTTTTATCTCCTGAAACTGAGTCTATTTGATATTTTGTATATAGGTTAAGTTTTCCTTGATCATTTAACTCTTTAAGTTTTTGGACACTAGATTCTGCTCCACTAAAACCATCCCTTCTATGAATTAGATTTACCTTAGATGTGTTGGAAAGTTCTATTGCCCAATCAAGTGCTGAGTCTCCACCACCAAATATGGAAATTGTTTTGTCTTTAAAGACTGTCTTATCTTTAATTGAATAAAATAATGAACTACCCTCAAATTTTTCACATTCTTTCAAAGGAAATTTTCTAGGCTCAAATGACCCAACACCACCCGCAATAACAATGCTTGCTACATCAAACTCTTGATTACCACTTGTTTTAACATGCCATCGATTTTCAACTTTTTTGAGCTCTTCCACTCTTTCATTTAAGTGAGTTTTTACATTAAAAGGTTTTATTTGTTTTAAAAGATTGTTGGTTAATTCTTCTCCAGTACATTCAGGTACAGCTGGAATATCATAAATTGGTTTATCTGGATAAAGTTCAATACATTGGCCACCAGCTTTATCAAGATTATCAACTATCTCACAACTTAATCCAATGATCCCTAATTGATGAGCACAAAACAAACCTGTTGGTCCTGCTCCAATTATCAATACATCTGTTTTATTCATCTAACCTTGTTTTGATGGAATGTTTACAACTAGACCATCTAATTCATCTGAAACAATTAGCTGACAACTTAATCTGCTATTTTGTTTTGGCTCAAAAGCCATATCCAACATATCTTCTTCACCATCTTCTTTGGCTGGAAGTTTATCTTTCCACTCTTCATTTACATACACATGACATGTTGCACACGCCATTCCACCTCCACAATCAGCATCAATTCCTGGAATATCATTTTGAACTGCACCCTCCATTACTGTTAATCCATTTTGAACATCGATTGTGTGTGTTTTGCTGTCGTGAGTATTATATGTAATTTTTGCCATGGACTATATATAGGTTTTTATTTAGATAGAACAAGTGAGTAAAATCATACCAAGTCTATTTTCAGACATTTTGTAATTGAGGTATATCTTTTCTTATAAAATAACTCGCATCTTCTTTCTGTTTAATCAATGCTGGAATTATTTCTTTGTATGCTTCTATCAGCCCATTATTTGGTTTAGGCAATTGATCTTTTATATGGTGGTGAAGTTTATCTAAGTTATATGAAGGGACTGTTGGAAACATATGATGTGTCAAATGGAATTCCATTTTCCAATATAAAAAGCTTAATATTGGATTTAGATACATTTCTCTTGATGAAAATCTGTGATCTTTAACATTTCTTGCAAGTCCCGCATGTTGCGTAAATGCAACAAGTTTGTGTAAAGTTTTTCCATAAAATTGTGGCAATAAAAAATAAAGCATCGGTAGCCAAGATGACGCTAGTATTGACCATAAAATAATTAACAACCAAATTGCAACATAAATTCTTGAACTAAAAATTACTTTTGCTTGTGCTTTTTCAGGAATACAGTCTTCCATTACTTTTGTTTTAACTCCAAATGCATGTTGAATAATTTCATATGAAATATGTTTTTTAAAAAATATTAAATCTAAAAACGGAATTATATTTATAATTAATCCTTTTGGAGTTTCTTTTAAATTGTTTCCATATTCAATTTCATGATCAAAAGGATTTTCAGTTGAATAAGTATTGCCATGATGAACAAAATGAGTGTATCTCCATCTGATTGGTTCAAAATTAGCCATATAAGATGAAATATAATAAAAAATTTCATTTAAAAATTTTGATTGAAAGGCAGTTTTATGACCCGTCTCATGCCACAATGGATTTGAAAATGAATAGATGTTTCCATACACTAAAAACCAAAACACCGACCACCAGGTCCCCCAAGTTAAATACGCCAAACTTCCAGTTAAAATTAATAAACCAAAAAAAAGAGAGATATGTTGTAAACCTTTTATGTCAGATTTTTTTGAAAGCTCTTTAAGAACTTCAATATCGACTTTACACTTGTGCCATTTGTCTAGATTAACTTCCATAGCTTAAATTATTGCAGGCAAAAAAAAAGGGCAAGTACAAAATTGTACCTGCCCTTAATTTAAACTTTTAAGTAAAACTACTTAGCTCTACCAGGTTGTTGCATTGCTGCTGCCCAAATGATTAGACCGAAAGCGATCTTGTTCAAAAAGTCAGCTGCGTTGTAAATCACGTTAAGTGAGTTAGCGTCTACTCCACCTGTTAGGTAACCAAAAATGTAACCTAATGGGTAAATAGCCCAACCTACAGTAACGATCATTCTCATTGCACCAAAAGCAGTTACAAGTGCTTTGTTACCACTTTTTGCTGCTCTCTTACCTGCTTCACCAGAGAATACTTCATAAAGAATGTATACCCAACCAGCCATACCGATAATGAAACCAAGTGTAGCGTTGATGTATCCTGCTTCTCCTAAGTATCCACCTACTAGCATTACTAATGTACCAAGCATCAATCTCCAGAAAATTCCTGAATCTGCTTTGTTTACTGCTGATAGAACAAAATAGAATTCTAGCATTAGTAATGGAACTGTAATTAACCAGTCAATGTATCTGTAAACAGTTGGTGAATCACCAGTCATGATCCATACATCTCTCATGTACATGTAGTGTACGAATGCAATACCAGTTACTAGACCAGCAACCGTCATTGAAACTCTCCATCCAGCTGGAACCGAACTTCTTTCTAAGAAAAAGAATACAGTGGCAGCTAAACAAGCCATTGATACTAACCAAAATGAAATACCTACGAAATCATCTTGAGCTAACATAACGGTCTCAGCGTTTGCTACACCTGTAACACCCATTAGGGCAACAGCTGTAAGAGCAAACAATTTAAGTTTTTTCATAAAAAAACTCCCTCTTTAGTTAGTTTTTATTTATTTAGTTTATATAAACTAAGTTCGAGTTACCTCGAACAAAGATTTTGGTTAGATAGCAAATAAATTTAGATTTATGAAGAGTTAATTACTGTTAATTTACATTGATTTTACTTATTTTTTAAAATTAAATACAATTTGTGATTTAAAAACCAACAAAAAATAAGAATTCGAATCAAAAATTATGTCAGAGAAATTTCAAAAAATTTACGAACAATCTATAAATAATCCTGAAAAATTTTGGCAAGAAGCATCTAATGATATCTTTTGGTTTAAAAAACCTAGTAAAATTTTAAATAAATCTAATCCTCCCTTTTATAAATGGTTTGAAGATGGTGTGACCAACACTTGTTATAATGCTTTAGATATCCATATTGATCAAGGTAGAGGAAAAAAAACTGCTCTTATCTATGATAGTCCAATTACAGGAAATAAAAGTCAATTCTCATACGAAGAACTAAGATCAAAAGTTTCAAAATTTGCAGGAGCACTAACTGCACAAGGAGTTACTAAAGGTGATCGGGTGATTATTTACATGCCAATGATTCCTGAAGCAGTTATTGCAATGCTAGCTTGTGCTAGGATTGGAGCAATACACTCAGTGGTCTTTGGTGGCTTTGCTTCTAACGAACTTGCAAGCAGAATAGATGACAGTAAAGCAAAATTATTAGTCACAGCTTCATGTGGTTTTGAGCCCGGAAGAACTGTTGAATACAAACCTTTGGTGGATGAAGCTGTTAAACTTGCCAATCATAAAATTAATAAAATGATTTTATTTCAAAGACCAGGTCATGAAGTAAAATTAAATGGTCCAATTGAAGTTAGTTGGGATGAAGTTGTTTCAAATGCATCAAATGCTGATTGTGTTGAAATGAATTCAAATGAACTTGCTTATATTTTATATACCTCTGGTACAACCGGTACCCCCAAAGGTATAGTCAGAGATATAGGTGGCCACATAGTTGCTCTAAAATGGACTATGAAAAATATTTATAATATTGATACTGATGATATTTGGTGGTCAGCAAGTGATATTGGTTGGATTGTAGGACACTCTTATATTGTTTATGCTCCATTATTTAAAGGTTGCACTACAGTATTATTTGAAGGTAAACCAGTTGGTACTCCTGATGCTGGAACTTTTTGGAAAATTATATCTGACTATAAAGTTAAATCTCTTTTTACAGCTCCTACTGCTTTTAGAGCTATTAAAAAAGAAGACCCTGAAGGTAAGTTTTTTTCAAAGTATGATTTAAATAATTTTGAAAGCTTATTTCTTGCAGGAGAAAGAGCAGATCCAGACACAATTAAATGGGCAGAAAATTTATTAAAAGTTCCTGTAATTGATCATTGGTGGCAAACTGAAACTAGTTGGGCGATTAGCTCTAATTGCACTGGAATTGAAATGATGGAAACCAAATATGGTTCAGCCTGTAAAGCAGTGCCTGGTTATGATGTTAAGATCATTAAACCCGATCAAACTTTAGCGAAACCAAATGAAATGGGTGATATCGTGGTTAAACTTCCACTGCCTCCAGGAACTTTTCCAACGTTATGGAATGCAGATAAAAGATATAAGGAAAATTATATGTCAAATTATGAGGGTTATTACCAAACTTATGACGCAGGTCACATTGATGACGATGGTTATATTTGGATTATGTCTAGAACAGATGACATTATAAATGTTGCAGGTCATAGACTATCAACTGGTGCTATTGAAGAAGTTTTATCTGAACATCAATCAGTTGCTGAATGTGCGGTGCTTGGAATTGCAGATAAATTAAAAGGACAACTTCCTATTGGGCTTGTTGTTTTAAAATCTGGAGTAGATAAAGATAATGAAACGATTTCTAAAGAGTGTGTGCAAATGGTTAGAGATAAAATCGGACCTGTTGCAGCATTTAAAGTTGTAATTGTTATTAAAAGATTACCAAAAACAAGATCTGGTAAAATTTTAAGAGGAACTATTAGAAAAATTGCTGATGGTGTTAAATATAAAGTGCCTCCTACAATTGATGATCCTGTAATCCTTGACGAGATTAAGCAAGACCTAATTGATAACAAAATTCTAAATAATGATTAAAACATATTTTTTTTTATCTATTGCAATATTTTGTGAGGTAGCTGGAACAATGTTATTGCCAGTATCACAAAATTTTACAAAAATTATACCAACAGTTTGTCTTGCAATATTTTATCTTGCTTCGTTCTATTTAATGACTTTTGTTATGGATAAACTTCCGATAGCGATTGTGTACGCAACATGGAGTGGACTTGGTGTGTTTACAATAGCAATACTTGGGTACATATTTTTTAAACAAACTTTAGCTTGGCAGGCTATTTTTGGATTATTTCTAATTGTTATTGGGGTTATTCTAGTAAACAGCTTTACAGTAAAGCTTAGCTAAATTTCAAAGGTGTTCCATCAGGGTCACCTAGTATCTTACCATCTTGCATCTTAATTTTTCCAGCAATGATAGTTGAAGTTGGAGTTCCTTTAAATTTATATCCATTAAATGGAGTCCAACCACATTTACTCTCAATATTTTCATTTTTAATTTCAATTGTTTTATTCATATCGACAATTGTAAAATCAGCATCATAACCTTCTTTAATAAAACCTTTGTTTTGAATTCCAAAAATCTTAACTGGGTTTTCACATACTAAATTCATTAGTTGATTAAGAGAAAGCTTTCCATCGTTAACATGATTAAGCATAATTGGCATTAAGGTTTGAACTCCAGGCATACCAGATGGTGAATTAGGATAACTTTTTTCTTTATTTTCTCTTAAATGCGGAGCGTGATCTGAACCTATTGTGTCGTTCATATTGTTTCGCACACCATACCACAATCTATCATAATGAGATTTGTCTCTTAAGGGTGGATTCATTTGAGCGTAAGTTCCAAGTTTGTCATAACAGTCAGGAGCATAAATTGTTAAATGCTGTGGAGTTATCTCAAAGGTAATATTACCTTTATGTTGAGATAAAAAATCAATCTCTTCTTTTGTTGTTATGTGAAGAATATGTGCTTTTTTCTTATGTCTTTCTGCAATTCTAACAATTCGTCTTGTTGAGGATATTGCGCATTCTGCACTTCTCCAAACAGGATGAGAATGAACATCACCATCTTTGATTAATTTTTTATTAACATTTAAAATTGCTTCATCTTCAGAGTGAACCGCAACAACTTTTGAACTATTTTGAAAAACCTTATCAATATCATCTTCCTCCGCAACCAAAAGGTTTCCAGTTGAAGACCCTGCAAAAAGTTTAATTCCACAACAACCCTCTAAATCTTTTAAACTTGCTAAATCATTTGCATTGTCTGCAGTTGCACCAAAATAAAATGCATAATTGCAATACATTCTATTTTTTGCGAGGTCCAATTTTCTTTGAAATTCTTTCATATTAGAAGTTGGTGGATTAGTGTTAGGCATTTCAAATACACTAGTAATTCCTCCAGCAATTGCAGCTCTACTTCCAGAATGCAAATCTTCTGTATCTGTTGATCCTGGTTCTCTAAAATGCGTTTGAGTATCTATACATCCTGGTAAAACAGTTTGGCCTTGAGCATTAACTGTTTCCTTGGCGTCATCTGAAATTTGACCAATTTGATGAATTTTACCATCTTTAACAGCAACATCTACATCTTTCAATTCACCATCAATATAACATTTTCCGTTTTTAATTATTAGATCTAACATTTATGAAAAAAGTAATTATATTAAAATCATCAATCAATCAAATATGAATATTAAAAATGTATATATTTTGGATGACAGAGCCATTCTGTACTTAAACGGCGAGGATACAAAAGAGTTTCTTCAAAATTTAATTAGTAATGACATTAACAAAGTAAATCAAAATAATAGCTGCTTTTCTTCTTTGTTATCTCCCCAAGGTAAATTCTTATATGAGTTTATAATAGTTAAACACAAGTCTGGTTACATAATTGATTGTGAAAAATCTCAAGTAGATGGATTATATAAGCAATTAAGTATTTATAAACTAAGATCAAAAGTTGAAATTCTAAATCTTAGTAATGAATTTGTGGTCGCTGCTTTTTCTCATGAAAAATTCCTAACTTTTAAAGAAGCAAAAGATATTTCTGGGTTTACTTTAAAATATAGAGAAGATCCTATTTTTTTAGATCCAAGAAATAAACAATTAGGAGCAAGATTAATTATTAATTTAGAAAAACTTTATTTATCTCTAAAGAAATTAGACTTGTATGATGCAAATATGAATGAATATCACTCATTTAGTCATAAACTTGGAATAGTCCCAAAGGATTTAAACAAATTACAAAATAAATTATTTGGAATTGAATGTAATTATGAAGAATTAAATGGAATTGATTTTAAAAAAGGTTGCTATGTCGGGCAAGAAAATACAGCTAGAATTAAATTAAAAAATAAGCTTTCAAAAAGATTATTGCCAATAAATATTGTTAAAGGTGAATTAACTGAAGGTGAAAGTATTTATTATAATGATAATGAAATTGGCAAAGTATTAATAGATAAACAATATCCATTTGCTTTAATTAAATACTTAGATGAAAATTTTAATGAAAAAGCTAATTTTAATACAAAAAACGCTATAATTAAGATTGAAAAACCAAATTGGATAAAATCTTAAATAATTATTTCACTTCAAAAATATTTTTTATAATATTAAGAGACTCGGTTGCAGCCTTATCGTTATATTTTATAGTGCTTTTAATATCACAACATTCAGAGTAATAATTTTTTCTATAATTTTCATCTTTTAAAGAAAAATATGACCATCCATTAGGCTCTGTAGTATCAAAAACACCTTCTCCTATATCATATCTTGGATACGATGAATCTAGTTTACTTAAAACAAATTCTTTTTTCATCTCACTAAAAGATTTCATTGTTATTGGACTTTTTAATTCTTTCCAATCAAATCGATGAGTGGCTTCTGGAAAAACTTTGAGCACTGCATTCCCATTATTTTCTTTAATTTTTTTTACATAGTCCTCACAAAACTCATAAGGCGTTAATCTATCTTTTTCACCGACTAAAATATAAAGAGGTGCTTTGGTTGTCTTAATGTTTTTGTGTAAATAACATAACGGGTAATAAGCGATGTGCGCCATAAACCTATTTTTTGGTTTAATAATATCTATAAAAAAATTTTGATGAGTATTTATTACTGCCATTGCACCATAGCTAAACCCCATTACTGCTATTTTATTTTTATCAATTCTTCGGTCTTTGGCTATCTTATCAAGTGCAGCATACGCATCTATAGTCGCAGCCTCTTCAGATACCTCGTAGTGCCATTGGTTTTCAATTCCTCTGGATCTGAACGTTTGAATATCAAGAATAGCTATACCTAGATTATTAAAGTATTCAAAATGATGGCTGGGTACAAAACCCATAGATGGATGCAAGGTAATAATCAAAGGAATTTTTTTTTTATTTGTTTGTGGAATATATAAATCACCATAAACTTTTTGTTTTTTTAACCTCTTTAAACCCCCAAGCATTTCTTTAGCTGTTTTGGGTGAAAAACTATTAAATTTTACAATTTCGCTACTACAAATAAATTTACTATCTTTGAATTTATCCACTTTTATTATTTTAAGCTGAACCTCTTCTTTTTCATAGTCCCCATACGGAGAAGAGGATTTTACTGATCTTTTTGTAATATCAAAATTTTCAATTTTATCTTTATCAAATTTAATATTTATCTTTGCATTTTTTAAATCTTCCCAAAGTTTTACTGTGCCAGAGACCGAAAATTTTTTTCCGTTTTTTGATAATTTATATTTAAAATTTTTTCTATAATTTCCCTTAATTCCTTTATGGCAAGGAATATATAAATGTTCCAATTTACCTTCATTAAATTTTACGGTATCAGCGACAAGATATTCAGATTTATCTTTGTCTTTATAGGTCCATAAAAATTTATAAAAACCATCTGGTAAAAAATGTTTTTCATTTGCTTGGGAGTTGCTAAAGATGAAAAAAACTAAAGATATTGTAATAAAAATATTTTTCATGTTCTAATGCAAGTTATGCTATTTCTAAATTTTTATCAAAAAATTTAATCAAATTTACAATTTGGTGCGGTCGGAGAGACTCGAACTCTCAGGGACTAGGTCCACACGGCCCTCAACCGTGCCTGTCTACCAATTTCAGCACGACCGCAATATGTCTCATAATAAATGAATGACAAGTAACTTTCAAATTGGTAAAAAAACACTATGGAATTTACTCAAGAAGTGCAAAAAGCAACTGATCCAATTTACCAAAAGATTTCAAAGGTTATGCCTGAAATCGAATGGTCAGTGCATGCCCCATATATCCACAAAATTAACAAACTTAAAAAAGAAAAGAATGCAGTAATTCTTGCACACAACTATCAAACACCAGAAATCTATCACGGTGTAGCTGATTTCGCAGCGGACTCACTTGCTCTAGCAATTGAAGCATCAAAAACTTCTGCAGATATAATTTTAATGGCAGGAGTTCATTTTATGGCAGAAACAGCCAAACTAATGAGCCCTGAAAAAAAAGTTATATTACCAGACATGGATGCTGGCTGTTCATTATCATCATCAATTACAGGTAAAGATGTAAGATTATTGAAAGAAAAATATCCAGGAGTTCCTGTAGTTTCTTACGTTAACACATCTGCAGAAGTAAAAGCAGAAACAGATGTTTGCTGCACATCGGCTAATGCAGTTAAAATTGTAAAATCTCTTGGTGTTAAAAAAGTAATATTTTTACCTGATGATTATCTTGCAAAGTACGTTGCTTCTCAAACTGATGTGGAAATAATCTCTTGGAAAGGCATTTGTATTGTCCATGATCAGTTCAATGAAAAAGAAATACACGATATTAGAGAAAAGAACCCAGGGATTAAAATTATAGCCCATCCTGAATGTCCGCCTGAAGTTATTAATGCTAGTGATTTTGCAGGGTCAACTTCTGGCATGATTAAATATGTTCAGGATAACCAACCTAAAAAAGTAATGATGGTTACAGAATGTTCTATGAGTGATAATATTCAGGTAGAAAATCCAAATGTAGATTTTATAAAGCCATGCAACATGTGTCCTTACATGAAAAAAATTACGCTTCCTAAAATATTAGATTGCTTAGAAAATGAAACAGGCGAAATAATTATGGACAAAGATACAATTGATAAAGCTAGAGTATCAGTTGAAAAAATGGCAGCTATCGGCAGATAATTAAGTGTCAAAAATAAAACTTAGCAAAGATTTTATACGTAACACAGTTAAGAGAGCTTTAAATGAAGATCTCTACCCTTCTGGAGACATCACATCAAGTTTAGTAAAAAATAATAAAGTTATTAAAGTTAGACTTATTTCAAATCAAAATGCAATTGTTGGTGGGTTATTATTTGCAAAACAAACTTTTGATTTAATTGATAAAAAAATTAAATTTTTAATTAAAAAAAAAGATGGATCTATTGTTAGGAAAGGCTCTTTGATTGCGATTATTGAGGGGAATGCTAGAAATATTTTAATTGCTGAAAGAGTTGCTTTAAATTTTTTATCTCATATTTCAGGTATTGCTACAAAAACAAATCAATTTGTAAAACTTGCTGGTAAAAAATGTAAAATTTGTTGTACACGTAAAACAATTCCAAATATTAGAGTTATTCAAAAATATGCTGTAAAATTAGGAGGTGGTACTAACCACAGATTTAATCTTAGTGATGAATTTTTAATTAAAGACAATCATATTGCATCATCAAATATTAAAGATTTAGTTTTGTTAGCTATTAATAATAAAAAAGGAAGAAAAATTACAGTCGAAGTTGATAATTTAAAACAATTAAAAACAATTATGGGTCTTAAATTCAATACTGTTTTATTTGACAATATGAATGTTAAAAATTTAAGGACAGGTGTTAAGATCGCTAAAAAATATTACGAAACTGAAGCCTCAGGCAATATTAATCTAAAAACAGTCAAAAGCATTGCTAAAACAGGGGTGGATAGAATTTCTGTTGGAAGCATAACTCATAGTTCTGCTGCTATTGATTTAAAATTAGAAATCTAAGATACAAATTTAGACAAATCAGGTTTAAAATAATTTGGGCCCTTCATTACTTTTCCAGACTCATTATAAATAGGCTCACCTTTTTCGCCTAGTTTACTCATATTAGAGTTTTGAACCTCATCAAAACATTTATCTAAATCAATACCAAAGGCATGTCCTGCTCCATAAGTTACATATAGAATATCTGTTAGTGCATCAGCTACTTCTAGCAGATCATTATTATCCATTGCTTCTTTAAGCTCATCAAGCTCCTCCTTAATTAAATCAATCCTTAATTTATTGATTTTATCACTACTAAATGAGGGCTTAGTTTTGACCTCTTGGCCAAAAGTTTTCATAAAAGTTCCAACTTTATTAAAATTCGACATTTTGCTCCTGTAAGTTTTTTAAAATTATTGTATGTTAATAATTATTTATTACTTACAAATTAATCAATGAAATTAAGAAAAGAATTTGACAGTATTGGAAGTGTTAGTGTCCCAAATGATAAATATTGGGGTGCATCCACTCAACGATCAAACAAATTTTTTAATATTGGTAAAATTCTTGTCAATATCTCAATAATCAAATCTATAGCAATTATTAAAAGATCGGCTGCTATAGTTCATTCGAAAGATAAACTAATCAGTAATAAAATTTCTAAAGCGATTATTAAAGCTTCAGATGAAGTGATAAAAGGTAAGTTAGATGAAAACTTTCCTCTCAAAGTCTGGCAAACAGGCTCTGGAACCCAAACTAATATGAATGTTAATGAAGTAATCTCTAACCGAGCAATTGAAATTTTAGGTGGAAAAAAAGGAACCAAAAAACCAGTGCATCCAAATGATCATGTTAATAAATCACAATCAACAAACGATGTTTTTCCAACGGCAATGCACATTTCTGTGGCAGAAGAAACTTTAAAAAAATTAATACCAAGTTTAAAAATTTTAGAAAAAGAATTAAAAAGAAAATCAACTGAGTTTAAAAATATTGTAAAAATTGGAAGAACTCACTTACAAGATGCAACACCTCTTTCTCTTGGACAGGAATTTTCAGGTTATCACGTACAAGTTAAAAAAAGTATTGAGAGAATAGAGTATGCTCTTAAAGAAATTTTATATCTTGCACAGGGTGGAACAGCTGTAGGAACTGGTATAAATTCTAAAAAAAATTTTGATAAAAAGATCATTAAAGAAATTGCTAAATTTACAAAAATT
Source organism: Candidatus Pelagibacter bacterium nBUS_25 (assembly GCF_051200975.1). Taxonomy (NCBI): domain Bacteria; kingdom Pseudomonadati; phylum Pseudomonadota; class Alphaproteobacteria; order Candidatus Pelagibacterales; family Candidatus Pelagibacteraceae; genus Candidatus Pelagibacter; species Candidatus Pelagibacter bacterium nBUS_25. Next base: position 999,111 of record NZ_CP172846.1, read on the forward strand.
CCCTTCAAACCAGCTGCAAATAAATTTGCTGAACTTGCAGCACACGATTCAATTGTTAATTTTTCGGGAACTTTAAATACATGTGCTGTAGCTTTAATGAAAGTTTCAAATGATATTAGATTTTTAGGATCAGGTCCTAGAGCAGGATACGGTGAGCTTATATTACCAGAGAATGAACCAGGTTCATCAATTATGCCAGGAAAAGTAAATCCCACTCAATGTGAGGCTGTTACTATGGTTTGTGTTAAAGTGATTGGCAATCATAATGGTATCACTATGGCTGGATCTCATGGACATTTTGAATTAAATGTTTTTAAACCTTTAATTGCACATAATATTTTACAATCAATTGATTTAATAGCAGACAGTACTCAAAATTTTGCCCTTTATTGTGTGAAGGGAATAAAAGCTAATAAGAAAAAAATCCAAGAACATTTGGACAATTCTTTAATGCTTGTTACAGCCTTAGCTCCTAAAATTGGCTATGACAATGCAGCAAAAATTGCAAAGACAGCGCTTAAAAATGATACAACACTTAAATTTGAAACATTAAAGACAGGTCTGATTAGCGAAAAAGATTACAATAAAATAGTAGATCCTAAAAAAATGATCTATCCCACATAATCATTCATTGCTTGGTTTATTAAACTTTTTAAGTAAATTTTATTTTGAAGATTGTTATCTTTTAAAATAATTTGATTTAAAGTTTTATTAACTTTTTGATTAATTGTTTCATCTACTTTAATGTCACTCAATTTAGCAATCATTTGATCAAAATTATAATTAAATCTAAACTCAATTTTTTTAATCTCTTTTCGATTATTGCGAGGTGTTTGTAAAATCCTATAAACTTCGTTGAAATCCTTAACATTAATAGAAATCAAAGCATCCAAAGTTAGATTGTTGTTATTAGCATAAAGTAAACTATCTGTTATTTTAATATCAGCATAATTTTTTAAACTAAATTTAGTTTCATTTATATCTACCAAACCCTCACTTATCTTAACATTGAGTGATAAATTAATAAGATCTTTTAAAGAAGTGGCTTTTTTTGTAATAATATTTGCATTTATATTCAAATTTTTATTATTAAGTAATCCTGTTTTTAAAAGTTGAGCCAATATGGAGTTTGAATTTAACAATTCATCTAAATTAATTCTATTTAAATTACCTGATAATTCTGAAAAAAAAGGTTTTAGGTTAATAAAACCATTGTATTTAAAATTTTGATCAAGAGATCTATCATAAAAATTAAACTTAAAAGAATTTTTTTTTAAGATGTATTTTCCTTCACCTTTATTTTGATTGTAAATAACTTTTAAAAAACCATCTTTTTCATCATTTAAATAATTTAAATTATTTTCAATATAAAGATTGATAAAATCTAAATTTATTTTACTGATAATCTTTTTTTTATTCGTATCATTTCTAATTTCAATTTTATAAGGTATATTAAAAATTTTATTATCAGCTAGTAAAATATTTTCGAAATTTTTGGTATCATAGAGGTATTTTAATTGATCAATTTTATTTATAAACAGCACATCATTTTCAATATTTTTGTAAAAGATATTACTGTTCTTAACCTTTAATGTAAAATTAGAAAAATCATTATTCAAAAGTTCAATAAAAAAATTATAGTTTTCTTTATTCAAGTTAAAATTCATTTTATCAAAAATAACTTTTTCTATTTTAATCTTATTTGGGAATAACAAATATTTAGGTGAGACATATATCTTTATCTCTCCTGAGTTTTTAACTCCATTTAAAAATGAACCATTTTCAAATTTAAAATTAGGCTTTGGAAAAAGATTATAGCTATAATTGTTTGATAAATTAAAATCTAAATTTAAATTTTTTGATAACTGATTCTTAATATTAATAACTAATTTTTTACTATTAAACAAATATGGTATGGAGAAATATGAAAAAATGGAAATAAATAAGACCAAATTTATAACAAAAATTCTTTTAAAACTAAAAAAACTTAATAATTTGTCTTTTTTAAAAATAAAATTTAATTTGTTTAAATTTTCCTTTAATAGACTATTTATAAAGTAGTTAATCTTTCTTAGGATTCTAATAAAATAATTATGCCTGTTCATAAAGCTATGAAACTTATAAAGAAATATTTTAAATGATAAACTCTGATTATTTAAAAAATCTGAATAATGCTCAAAAAGAAGCTGTATTACACTTAGATGGACCGTTATTAATTGTTGCAGGAGCAGGATCTGGAAAAACAAAGGTTTTAACCTCAAGAATTGCACATATAATCAAAGAAAAGAAAGCTTTTCCTAATCAAATCTTATCAGTAACTTTTACAAATAAAGCAGCTAAAGAAATGCAAATCAGAGTTAGTAAAATGCTTGGATCAGCTGCGACCGGGCTTTCATGGCTTGGGACATTTCACTCTATTTGTGCAAAAATATTAAGAAAACATGCTGCAGCTGCTAATTTAAATTCTAATTTTACAATTATAGATACGGATGATCAAACGAGACTTATTAAAAATATTTGTAAGAGTGAAAATATTGATATCAAGCAGTTGGCACCAAGATTTATATTAGCAATAATAGATCGTTGGAAAAATAAAGGATGTTACCCTTCTGAAGTTGTCATAAACAACAAAGATGTTTATGAAAAAACAATACTTCCACTATATAAAATTTATCAACAAAAATTAATAGATTTAAATTCGTGTGATTTTGGTGATTTAATTTTACATACAGTTAAAATTTTAGAAAACTATCCTGATATAAGACAAATTTATTCTACTAACTTTAAATATATTTTAGTTGATGAATATCAAGATACTAATTTTATTCAAAGTAAATGGTTAAATTTACTTTCTGAAAAAAATAATAATTTATGTTGTGTGGGTGATGACGATCAATCTATTTACAGCTGGAGAGGCGCAGAAATTAAAAATTTTTTAGAATTTGATCAAGTTTATAAAAACACAAAAGTAATTAGACTTGAGCAAAACTATAGATCTTCTCAGAATATTTTATCTGTTGCTTCTAACCTAATTTCAAATAACCAAAATAGAGTAGGAAAAACACTTACAACAAATATGGAAGAAGGAGATTTAGTTAAACTAAATTGCTATAAAAATGGTAAGGATGAGGCAATTGGAATTTCTGATGAAATAGAGAAAAAGTTAAAAAAAAAATACTCATTTAACGAAATAGCTATTTTAGTAAGAGCCATATTTCAAACAAGAGAATTCGAAGAAAGATTTCTTAAAATCGGTATGCCCTATAGAATTTTAGGAGGGACAAAATTTTATGAGAGAGCTGAAATAAAAGATTGTGTTGCATATTTGAGATTAATCCATCAAGAAAAAGATGATCTTGCCTTTGAAAGAGTTGTCAATAATCCTAAAAGATCAGTTGGAGATACAACTTTAAAAACTGTTCATGAATTTGGAAAAGAAAATGATTTAAGTTTAGAGTCTGCTTCAAAAAAAATGCTTGAGCAAAATTTAATTAAGCCAAAAACTAAAATAGGTCTTAGTTTTTTTCTTAATGCAATAAATAAATGGAGAAATGATCTTAATATTAAAAAGATAAGTCACATCAAATTACTGCAAATTGTTTTAGATGAGTCTGGCTACTCGGCTATGCTTAAAAATAAAAAAGATCTAGATAATGAAAATAGATTAGAAAATATAAAGGAATTATTAAGCGCGATGAAAGAGTTTGATAATTTAGAGAGTTTTTTAGAGCATGTTTCTCTTGCAACCTCAATTGATCAAGAATGGGAAGGTGAAAAAATTAATATGATGACCATGCATGCATCAAAAGGGCTGGAGTTCAATGTGATTTTTCTTCCTGGTTGGGAAGAGGGTTTATTTCCACATCAAAAATCAATCGAAGAAAAAGGTCAAAGCGGTTTAGAAGAAGAACGACGTTTAGCTTATGTTGGTATTACTAGAGCCAAAAAAAAAGCTATCATTTCTTTTTCCATGAATAGATTTTATCAAGGTGACTGGATTGATAGCATGGCCTCAAGATTTATAGATGAATTGCCAGATAAATATTTAGAAAAAAATTCTTTTTTTGAGGAAGAAGTTGACGATGGTCAAGATTTCGATTTTAATCAAGACTTTGAAATTGAAGAAGGAACAAGAAGTCCTGGATGGATAAGATATCAAAAAAGAATTAAATGAACAAAGAAGTAAAAGCTTTAAGGCAAAAATTTCACGAATATAAAATTGATGGATATGTTATACCAAAAAATGATGACTATTTTACAGAATATTCAAAAATAAATAGATTAAAAATTATTTCGAATTTTAGTGGTTCTGCTGGTTTAGCAGTTGTTTTAAAAAACAAATGTTATTTATTCACAGATGGCAGATACACCATCCAAAGTGAAATGGAGAGTGGAAAACATTTTAAAATTATTAGTTATGAAAATATAATTAATTGTAAATTATTTAAAAATTTAACATTAGGATTGGACCCAAAATTATTCACACATAAACAAGTTAAAAAATATTTTTTAAAACATAACAAAATAAAATTTTTATCAAATAATTTAATTGATGAAATTAAAACTCAAAAAATTGCTAAAAATATTCCTTTTTTTTCACTTGATGATGAAATAGTTGGAGAAAATAAAAAATCAAAAATAAATAAAATTGCAAATTACTTAAAAAAAAATAAAACTGATTATTTATTTGTAACAGCTCCTGAAAATGTTGCTTGGATTTTAAATATTAGAGGCAGTGATGGACCAAATAGTCCTATACCTAATTCTAGATTAATTATTAATAAATCAAAAAAAATTCTTTTGGTCACTGAGCAAAAAAAAGCAAAAAAATTAATTAAAGATAAAATTATTAATCAAAATCAACTGATTGCAACAAATGATCTACCAAAAAAAATTTTAGAATTAAATGGAGAAAAATTCATAATTGATGATAAATCTTGTTCAATTTTTTATGAAGATATTATTAGCTCAAAATTTATAATCTCCAAAAGAGAGGATCCAACTTATCTTTTAAAGGCAGTAAAAAATAAAACTGAAATTAATAATATGATTAAATCTCATATTTTTGATGGGGTTGCGCTAACAAAATTTATTTATTGGATAAAAAATTTAAATAAAAAAAAGATTACAGAAGTTGATGCTCAAATAAAATTAGAAAAATTTCGAAAAAAAAATAACAACTACTTATATCCAAGCTTTGAAACTATTGCAGGCTCTGGTAAAAATGGCGCTATAGTTCATTATAGAGCTAAAAAAGAAAACTGCAGAACCATAAAAAAAACGGATATCTTCTTGTGTGACTCAGGTGGTCAATATAAATATGGCACTACTGATGTTACTAGAACCATTTGCTTTACAAAACCAAAACAAAGTATCAAAAACATCTTCACAAAGGTATTAAAAGGACACATTGCTGTAGCAAATACTGATTTAAGACTAGAAAATACAGGCATAAAAATAGATAAAAGAGCCAGAAAATATTTGAACAAAAGTAAATTAGATTATGAACATGGTACTGGTCATGGTGTTGGTTTCTTTCTAAATGTTCATGAAGGCCCACAATCAATTTCCAAATTAAATAAGATTAAAATTCAAGAAGGGATGATTTTAAGTAATGAACCAGGTTATTACAAAAAAGGGTCGTTTGGTATTAGAATAGAAAATTTAGTTTTTGTTAATAAGCTTAAAAACAAAATTTATTTTGAAAATTTAACTCTTGCTCCAATAGATAAAGAATTAGTTAACTATAAACTTTTAACTAGCTTAGAAAAAAATTATCTTTTCAAATATCATTTTAATGTTTATTCAAAACTTTCAAAGTATCTTTCTCTTGATGAAAAAAAATGGCTAGCTAGTTATATTTAACATTTTCAAAAATTGATTTTGATTTAATATGGGGATTTGAAGTTCTTTAGCCTGATCTACTTTCTTTTTTGTTGGTTTGTCTCCTATGATTAAATAGTTTAATTTTTTAGTAATAGTACTTACAGAAGATCCAGAATTTTCTTCTATCAAGGATTTTACCTCTGCTCTGCTGATTCCATTCAATTTTCCTGTTACCATAAATGTTTTTTCTTTTAATAATCCATTTTTATCTTTAGTGACTGCATCTTTAATAATCAGAACTTTTTGTAATTCTTTTAGAATATTTAAATTAATTTTATTGTTAAAAAAACCTTTTACTGAATTAAGTTGAGTTTCACCAATTCCATCAATATCCAATATATCATCTAAACTTGTTCCGCTTGAAAAACTAACAAAATTTGAAAATGATTTAAAATATTTTGATAAAATTTTTGCATTTTCTACACCGATATGTCGTATACCCAAAGAGTAGATCAATTTTTCTAAAGAAATATTTTTTCTTTGATTAATTGAATATTTTAAATTTTCCATTGATTGTTTTCCCCAGCCTTCTAGGTTTTCTATTTTTTTAAAATCTAAATTAAATATATCTTGTGGTAATTTAATCAAATTAAGTTTCCAAAAATTTTCTACTATTTTCTTACCAAAACCTTCAATGTTAAAAGCTTCTTTAGAAACAAAATGTTTTAATTTTTCTATCACAATTTTTTCACACACATACCCTTCACTGGCACATCTTCTTACCGCATCCTCTTTTTTAGTAATATGATTAAATTCTTTAATAGTTTTTGAGCCACAGGATGGACATTTTTTTGGAAAAATAAATTTTATTGATTGTTTATCTCTTTTTCTTTTATCAACCGATAAAATATGCGGTATTACATCTCCAGCTCTTTCAATCGTCGCTAAATCTCCAACTCTAATATCCTTTCTATCAATTTCATCTTCATTGTGCAGAGTTGCATTGGATACTATTACACCTCCAATATTAACTGGTTTTATTTTTGCAACAGGTGTCAAAGCTCCTGTTCTTCCAATTTGAATTTCTATATTAATAATTTTAGAGATGGCTTTATTGGAGGCAAATTTATGAGCAATTGCCCATCTTGGTGCATTTGCAACATTCCCAAGTCTTTTTTGAAGTTCAAAATTATTAATTTTATAAACTATACCATCGATATCAAAATCAATTTTTGTTCTGTCTTTTTCTATATTAAAATAATTTATCAATAAATTATCAACACCTGTAACTAATTTATTTAATGGATTAGTTTTAAAGCCCCAATCGTTTAATTTATCTAAAAAATCTATTTGATTTTTTATTTTAAGACCTTTTTCAAAACCAAATGTGTAAGCAATGAATCTTAAAGGAATTTTTTTTGTATCATTTGGATTTTTTTGTCGTAATGATCCAGATGCTGCATTTCTTGGGTTAGCAAATTTTTCGTTTAAATTTTTAAAATCACTATTTTGTATAAAGACTTCACCCCTAATATCGATTTCTTCTGGAAAATCTTTTGAATGAATTTTTTTTGGAATATCTTTAATTGTTGCAAGATTAGCTGTTATGTCCTCACCTTCTTTTCCATCACCTCTGGATAAACCAATTTTAAATTCACTATTTTTGTATATTAATGAAGCTGATATACCATCTATCTTTGGTTCCGCGCTATAAGATAAATTAAAATCTGAATTTTTCGATAAAAAATTCAGTATTCTCTTTTCAAAATTAATTAAATCATCTCTTCCAAAAGCGTTTGCTAAAGATAACATCGGAACTCTATGTGCTGTCTTTAGAAAGTTTTTAGATGGCTTATATCCAACTATTTTTGAAGGTGAGTTTTTTGAATTGAGAAATGAATATTTGCTCTCTAAGATTAAAATACTATTTTTTAAATCATCATATGCTTTGTCAGTTACTGATGGTTTGCTAGCATCATAATAATTTTTATTATAATCAACTAATAACTTTATTTTTGTTTTATATTCAAATTCTATTTTCTTTTTATTCATCTCAATTAAATAGAGATTTAAATTTTTCTAAAATGGAATTATTTTCTTTCTTAATTTTTTTTATGGCAGTTTTTTTATAGTCTTTGTTAAAAATACTAAATGCTTTTTCATACCATTCAGAGGATTGATAATTATAACCTAATAAATTAGCATATTTCATTGCCTCTGTTTCAATCCCTATTGTATAGTATATTTCAACTAATCTGTGAATGGCTTCCTCTACATAAATTGTAGTATCATAATCATCAACAACAACTCTAAATCTGTTTATTGCTGAGATCCATTTTTTTCTTTCCATATAATATCTGCCTATAAACATTTCCTTGGCTGCTAAAGTTTCGTTAATAAGATCAATTTTGAATGCAGCGTCAGTAGCAAATTCAGTATTTGGATATTTAGTAATTAGACTATTAAAGGTTTTTTTAGCATTAGTTATGGATTGTAAATCTTTCTTCTCATCTACAATTTGTTCATAATAACACAATCCCAATAAATACTCTGCATAAACAATATCATTATGATTAGGGTAAACTCTTAAAAATCTAATTAGCTCAGCTATTGCATCACTATAATAATTTTGAGTGTAATATGAATAAGCAGCCATCAAAGCTGATTTTGGCGCATACTCTGACTGTGGAAATAAAATTTCTGCCTCATTAAATTTTTTTGCTGCAAATAAAACATCACCAGATTTAAGTTCTTTTAATCCCTCTTTATACGCCTCTATCATCTGAGCCTCTAAATTTACTTCATTAATTGTAGATTTTTCAATTTCTTTTTTGGAACAAGAAAAACAAAGCAAAGTAATTAAAAAAAAATAAAAATAATTACGATAGTTCATAGTTGAATATACCTTTAATTCTTATCTTTTGAAATATATGTTTAGTTTAGGCTATAGATTTAAGTATTTTTCTATTTATTAAAGTATGAGGTAAATTCTTTTCTTTTATTTCAAGAATTGAAAAATTATCTTTATTTTCAAATACTTTTCTTAGTAATTGATTAGTTAAATAGTGACCTCCTTGAGAACATTTTATTTTAGCAATTACCCTATAGCCAGATGTATAAAGATCACCAATACAATCTAGTATTTTATGATTAACAAATTCTTTATTATTTCTTAAACCCTCAGGATTTAAAATTTCATGATCTTTAACTACTATGGCATTTTGCAAACTTCCACCTTTTGCCAGTCCATTTTTTTTAATTAATTCAATATCTTCAAACAAACAAAATGTTCTAGAATTATAGACATCAGTCAAATCATCTTCAAAAACTTTGACTTTGTTGCTTTGATTTCCGATAATTTGATTTTTATATTTTAGTGTAAAATCTATTTCCAAACTTAAAGTAGATGGTTCTATCGAAATAAATCTCTCACCATCTGTAAATTTGATTTCTTTATTAATCTTAATTATTTTGATGGGGGCCTCACTAATTACCAACCCAGAATTAATAATTTTTTCAATAAATTCTTTTGCAGATCCATCTAAAATTGGGACTTCTTCATTATCAATTTCTATTAGTGCATTATCTATACCAAGACCAAATAATGCTCCCATCAAATGCTCAATAGTTGAAACTTTAACACCAAATTCATTTTCAATAGTTGTGTTTAGCGAAGTATTGGTAACATTCATAAAATTTGGATAAACTAAGTTATTTTCCTTGAAATCAACTCTTTTAAAAACTATTCCAAAATTAGGCTCAGCTGGTTTAATGCATATATTCACATCTAATCCGCTGTGTAATGCTACACCGTTAAATGTAACATTATTTTTAATTGTTTTTTGAGTTAAATAAGACACAGGTGTCTTTTAAGTTGCTTTTAATAAATTTTGAAAACAAAAAATATTACTAGAAAAAACACTTTTAGCTAAATAGTTGAAAAAATTTTTCAAAAAAACCTTTATTTTCTTTACCTTTTGAGACTAATTGAACTTCATTTATATTAAAACCATCATTTAGTTTATTTGCCATCACAAATAACTCTAACGATTTTCCAGATTCTTTATCGAAAAAACTTTTAATATAGCCACCTGACATATAGCGTTTAATCTTAATTTGGTGGTTTTCTAACAGCTTATTAAAATTAAAAGTGAAGTTATTTGAAATAGAAATAAAATTTACCTCAAAAAATAGATAATCATCATTGCTATTGACATTATTTAATGGAAAACTATTTTCTTTTTCAACAATAATCATGTGCATAATTATCAGATCTTGATAATTTTCTTTAAAGATATCTTTGACTTCAATTAAGCTGTTTTCTATCTGTTTTTGATTTATATTTTTTTCATAATTTTTTTTTTTAATGAGATACCTATATCTAAAACTTTATCATCTTCTATAATTAAAATAATACTTCTAATAAAGTTTTTTATTATTTTTTCAATTTTATAGATATTGTCATCAATAAATTTTGAAAGAATATTCAATTCTATCTCATCGTTATTCTCAATTTCTTCGTGGTATAAATTCTTTAAATTATTTTTATCATAAACAAATATTTGATATTTGTTTTTAGAAATATAAAGAAAAGTTTCAAAATCTGAATTTTCAATCATTTAAAATAATTTGATTTTTAATTCTTGCATCTATAAATTTATGATCATTTAAAAATTCTATTGCTAAATTAAGGGCAAGATTTATATTATCATTTGGTAATTTTATTATAGTATTATCTATTAATTCTAAATCCCATCTTTTAGATGGAAAAAAATATAAATTTTTTATTTCTGTGTAAGAAATTTTAGATTTATCAATAATTTCTTTAATTTTAAAAAATTCAAATACTTCTGGATTTCCAAAAATAAAAGGTAGTTCATTATTAAAAGAGTTATTTTTAATAAATTTTCCATTAGAACCTATATAAAAAATTTGGCCATTTTTATTTATTTTTGCTAAAAATTTAGTTTTCTCAATATTAATATCCAGTGAAGATGGATATCTTTTAAAAATAGCATAATTTTCTACTAAAGTATTTGATTCAATTTCATCTTTCAAATCAATCTTATTAATTAAAAAAATATTATTAAGATTAAAATTTTCAATTTCTTTAAGCAAAATTAATTTATTTTTAATATCTAATCCAGAAATATTAATATTATTAATATTTTGAAATTTTAAACCATTAAAATTGATATTATTTATTGAGCCAACTATCAGCAGTAAAAAAAAATATATTAAAATTTTTTTACTTTTTCGTTGTTGCATCTTTTAAAATCCACTCAATTAGTTTTATAAAGGATATTCCTTTATATTTTGCTATTTCTGGAACAAGAGATAGTCTTGTCATGCCTGGTTGAGTATTAATCTCTAGTAAATAAAATTTATTTTTATAAAATTTAAAATCTGATCTAGTAACCCCCTTACAACCTATGATTTTGTGAGCTTTAAGTGATAAATCCATTACCTCGTTTAATTTATTTTTTGGAAGCTCAACTGGAATAATATGTTCAGTTTTTGCATTTGCACTGTATTTAGCTTTATAGTCATAAAATTTTCTCTTTGGTTTGAGTTCTATTGCTCCTAATTTTTTTTTACCCATAATTGCAACTTGAATTTCTCTTCCACCAATAAATTCCTCTATCATTATCTCTTTATAAATTCTCATAGAATTTAAAATTCTTGAAATATTTTTTTTTGTACAAATAAAAACATTTACACTTGAACCTTCATTAATTGGCTTAATTACAACTGGAAATTTGAACTTCTTTTCAATATTTTTTATTAAATCAAAATTATTTTCTTCATAAGAATATTTAATATATTTTGGGGTATTAATTTTATTTTGTATAAAAATTTTTTTAGATATTGCTTTATCCATTGCCAATGAAGAAGCAATTACTCCTGAATGAGTGTAAGGTATTTTAAACCCTTCCAAAATAGTTTGAATATAACCATCTTCACCAAACTGTCCGTGTAAAGCATTAAATATAACGTTTGGTTTAAATTGATTAATATTTTTTGACAAATTACCATCTGGTTCAGAAATTTTTACTTTATAACCATTTTTTTTTAGCTCTTTTGCAACTTGTAAACCCGTATCAAGACTAATTAATCTTTCTTTTGAAATTCCACCAGCAAGTATTAATATTTTTTTTTTCAACTTATTCTAAAATTTTTATTTCTGTTTGTAACTTTACACCAGTTTTTTTTAAAACACTTTCAGACACAAATTCTATTAATTTTTTCATATCATCAAATTTAGCATTACCTTTATTTACAAAAAAATTACAATGTTTTTCAGAAATACCAGCATCGCCAAATGATTTTTCTAGAGGAACTGATTCTTTTATTAATTGCCAAACTTTTTTGTCTGATTGACCTAGTGGATTTTTAAAAGTGCTACCACTTGTTTTAATTTTTGTAGGTTGTGCTTTTTCTTTTTCTTCTTTTAATTCTACCATTTCATTCTTAACCAAATCTGATTTTTTTCTGAAACCCTTAAAAGATGCACTTAAAAAAATTAAATCATTAGGTAATCCACTATCTCTATATTTAAAATCAATTTCTTTTGCTGGAATTGTAACAACTTGTCTTGATTTATTTATAGCTTGTACTGAGATTAGGATATCTTTAAATTCTCTTCCAAAACAACCAGCATTCATTTTTATACCTCCGCCAACTGTACCAGGTATACAAGATAAAAATTCAAATCCACCTAAATTATTATCCATTGCAAATTCTGATAGTGATTTATCACTAACGGCACTTCCAGCTATAATTATGTCTTCTGACAGAAGGGAAATATTATTAAAATTATTTGAAAACTTGATTATGACACCATCATAAGTTTTGTCAGTAATAAGAGTATTTGAGCCCCCTCCTAAAATAAATATTTTTTCCTTATTTTCTATTAATTTTAAAAATTTAATTAATTCTTTCAAATTTTGTGCTTTGTAGAAAATTTTAGCCTTACCACCTATATTAAACCAATTCCTTTTTTTTAAATTATAATCAAATTTAATATTTTCATTAAATTCTGATAATAAATCATTTTGGTTTATGCTCATTATAAATATTTAGGCATTTCTCTCATCCAAGTTGAGATTGTACCCGCACCCATTCCAATAACTATTTTTTTTCCATAAATATTATTTTTAATATATTTCGCTAATTGAAATCTATCATCTGCTAAAAATAGTTTTACTTTTGAGTTTTTGATTATTTCTCTTGCAAAATTTTCATATTTAAAACCTAGTGATATTTTTTCTCCTGCTGTATAAATAGGAAGTAAGATTATTTTATCTGCATTTTTAAATGCATAAGTGAAATCTTTTTTTAAGTCTTTTAATCTTGATATTCTATGTGGTTGAAAAATACATACTTTTTCATATCCCTTATAAACTTTATTTACTCCTTCTAACACAAATTTGATTTCAGTTGGGTGATGAGCATAGTCATCAAAAAAGTCAACTTTATTAAATGTGAAAATTTTATTAAATCTTCTTTGAACACCCTTAAAGTTTTTTAATCCTTTTTTAATACTTGAAACTGTTAATCCAATTGTAATAGCCAAAGCTGATGCTGCAACTGAATTTCTGATATTGTGTATTCCTAATAAAGGTATTTTAATTTTTTTAATTAATCTTTTTTTAATATTTGGCAAAATTATCTTTAAATCAAACTCAGAATAATCTTTTGATTGTTTAATATTTCTAATACAAAAATTTGATTTTGTATCTGTTCCATATGTGTAAAAATTTTTATTACTAAGCCTCTTAATCAAATTTTTATTATTCTTATCATCAATACAAATAAAAGATTTTCCAAATGATGGAACTTTTTTTACAAACTTAATAAAATGATTATTTAATTCATCCATAGAGCTATAAAAATCCATATGCTCTCTATCTATATTGGTTATTATTGAATATGTCGGTGGAACGTGGACAAAACTACCATCAGACTCGTCAGCTTCTAAGATAGACCAGTCACTTTTACCAAGTTTTGCAGTATTGTTGATAGAATTTATTACACCTCCATTAATAATTGTTGGGTCTATTTTAGTTTCTTGAAAAATCGAAGCTATTAGTGATGTTGTTGTTGTTTTTCCGTGAGAGCCAACAACTACAATATTTTTTGTTAATGAAACAATATTTGCTAGCATTTCTCCTCTTTTATAAATCGGGAGTTGTTTTTTTTTTGCCTCTATTAATTCAGGATTGTTTTTTTTAATTGCAGAAGAAACTACTACAATTGTTGCTTTGTTAATATTTTGCTTTTTATGTCCAATTGTAATCTTAATTTTATCTTTTTTTAATCTTTCAATATTTTTATTGCTTGCAATATCACTGCCCTGAACTTTAAATCCTTTACCCTTCATTATAAGAGATAATCCGCTCATACCTATTCCACCAATTCCAATAAAATGAATAATTTCAGATTTTGCTAATTTAATTTTCATTAATAATATTTAATAAATTTTGATTAACATTATTCCAGGTGTTTTGATAATTTAATTTTTCTAAATTATTTTTTTTTATAAGTATTTCATCTTTATTGTTTAATATTTTTAATAACAAATCTTCAAATTTTTTTTTATCAAAATTAATTTGATCAACAATCCAGCAGCAACCTTTATTTTTATAATAATTAGCATTTTCTAATTGATGATTATCTTTAGAACTTGGTAATGGAATGGCAATAAACGGTTTTTTAAACAAAGAAATTTCAGCTAAACTAGAGGCACCAGATCTTGTAATACACAAATCGGCTTGATCTATTAGTAAATTAAGATTTTGATCATAACTAAAAACAGTATTATCAATCTTATTTTCTAAATATAGATTTTTGAGATTATCAATGTTTTTTTTATTTGTTTGGTGAATTACCTTTAAAGTTTTAAACTTCGATACTTTAATAATTGACTCATGCAAAATTTTATCAAATATTTGTGCACCTTGACTCCCTCCTATTATTATTAAAGTAAATTTATTATTATTATTATTTTCTTTTGATTTTTTATTATAATATTTTTTTCTTATTAGTGGATTTATAATATTTAATTTATTTTTATATTTTTTTGGAAAACTAATAATATTCTCTGAATAACATATAATTTTTTTACAAAATTTAAGAAAAAATTTATTTGCCCTTCCAATTACCATATTAGGTTCTAACAAATAAATTTTTATATTTAATATCCAGGCTGCCATACATAATGGTAGTGACATGTACCCACCAGTAGAAATAAGAATTTGAATTTTTTCTTTTTTTAATATTATCAAAGATTTTAAAACTAAAAAAAATATTTTTATAACTGATAATGGAAGTAAAATTAAATTATTTAACTTGGGTGTATCAATAACTAGTATCTTATAAAATTTATCATCAAGATATTTAAGACCTCTAACATCACTTGAAATTGATATGTCATAATTTTCTTTTAAATGATCATAGATTGTAATTGCAGGAATGACATGGCCACCAGATCCTCCAGTAGAGATTAAAATTTTACCTTTCATTTTAATTTTTTATTTTTCTTTTTGTTAAATTTAAGATTATGCCTGATATTATTGAGATACTTATTATTGAAGAACCTCCATAACTCAAAAATGGTAAGGTCATACCTGTGGTTGGAAACAATCTGATATTAACACCTATATGAATAGTTGCTTGCATTAAAATTAAACTCACACATCCGATTAAAACAAGTTTAATTTTATCATCTTTTTCCAAGTTTATTTTTTTAAAAACCATATAAATAAAAATTAAAAATAATAATAATATTAATATTATGGCAACAACACCAAACTCTTCAGAAATTACAGAGATTATATAATCAGTGTGTGCTTCTGGTACTCGATTTTTTAAAGTTCCTTCACCAATTCCTTTACCAAAGAAACCACCACTTGTAATAGACTCGATAGCTTTGTCAGATTGAAAATTATGTGTTCCTGTATCTCTATTAAAAAAAGAAAAAATCCTACCTTGAATATAATCAAACTTAGGTACGTACATAATTAAGTAAACTAACGAAATAATAGCAATAGTAGAAAGACCAAAAAGTAAAAAGATATTTACTCCAGATGTAAAAATTAAAACTGCCCAAGAGAAAATAACGAGAAGAGTTTGACCTATATCAGGCTGCATTATAAGAAATAAAGCAATTATAGATACCAAGATTGTTGATAATAAATATTTTAAATAAATATTTGAAGTTCTGACACTACATAAAATAGTTGAAATCATAATAACGAAAAAGGGTTTTAATAATTCAATGGGTTGAAATCTTGGTAAAAAAAATAAGTCTATCCATCTTTTTGATCCCTTAACTTCAACACCAATAATGGGAACTAAAAGTAAAGCAACCAAAGTAATAAAAAAAAGAAAATATGAGTAATGAAATAATTTATTAGTTTTTAAAGAAGAAAAAATAAAAATTATAAATATTCCAATAAAAATATAGATTAAATGCTTAAAAAAAAAGAAGTAACTATTTGTATCTAATTTATCAGAAGCAATTAATGATGTAGAAACTAACGAGAAAAAAAGTCCAATTATAAATAATAAGCTAATAAGTAAAAATATTGATTTATCTATATTCTTCCACCATTGATAATAAAATTTAAATATAAAAATATTATTTTGCATTAACAAATTTTTTAATTAATTGATTAAAATATTTTCCCCTATCTTCAAAATTTTTAAAACTATCAAATGATGCCCCAGCTGGACTAAATAATATGATATTTTTTTTTAACTTCTCATTCTTTAAATCAGAAAATATTTCTTTTAATATATCTTTTAAATATTTTAAATGATTAATAGAAATTTTATTTCTAACATTTTTTTTAAATTCTCTATAATGGTTACCAAATACAAATGTTTTAAAATTCTTGCAATGTTTTTTAGATAGATTTAATTTATCACCTTTTTTAGGAATGCCACCTAAAATCCAATAAACATTTTCTAAATTTTTTAATAAATTTTCTGATGATGCAAAACTTGTTGATTTCGAGTCATTAATTATTGTTAAATTTTTATTTTCATAGACAATTTGTTGTCGATATTTTAATCCTTTGAATCTATTTAAAGTTTTAATTAATATTTTATTATTTAAATTTAATTTTTCTGAAATCTTTAAAATAAATGATAAATTTTCTAGGTTACCTGCAGATAAAAAGTATTTATTTTTTATTAGTTTAATTATTTTATTAGCTTTTTTTAAATTAACTTTAATAATTTTTGGATTATATCTTTTACTATGTAACTTTTTGTTTATTAGCACGTCATTTTTTTTTACAAAAGCTATAGACTCCCTAGACTGTGTGTCTAATAATCTAAATTTAGCACTAATATAATTTTTTAAATTTTTATGCCTCTCTATATGATCAGGACTTATATTAAGTATTACTGAGTATTTAGAGGTAAATAATTGACTATAATCTAGTTGATATGATGAAGCTTCAACCACAAAAAAAGTATTTTTAGTAATTTTTTTTTCACATAATATTGGATTTCCAATGTTTCCAACCAATCTGCAGTCATACTTTTGGTCTGATAAAACTTCATGTAATACTTTAGCAGTGGTTGATTTTCCATTAGTCCCAGTGATAGTGATACTTTTATTTTTGTAAAATGTGTAGAATACATCTAAATCTGTATAAATTTTAGATTTACTCTTTTTAAGAAATTTAGATAATTTACATTTTAAAATATCAATTCCAGGGCTGATAATAACACCATCAAACTTAATTTTAGATATTGCCTGAATACTTTTTAACCTTTGATATGATCGATTTCTAAATTTTTTTGTTAAATCATCGTCAAATAAATATACTTTAGATTTATTCTTTAAAAATTTATATGAAGCAATTCCACTTTTTCCCAAACCATAAATTAATATTTTTTTTCCTAAAAAAATATTTTTATTTTCAATCATTACCTTAATTTTAAAGTGGCTAAACCTATCATTGCTAAAATGATTGAAATGATCCAAAACCTAATTACCACAGTTGACTCTGGCCATCCTTTTTTTTCAAAATGATGATGTATTGGTGCCATTCTAAAAATTCTTTTACCAGTTAATTTAAAAGAAATTACTTGTACCATTACCGAAACAGCCTCTAGAACGAATAAACCACCTGTAATTGCTAATACTATTTCATGTTTTGTAATTATTCCAACAGCACCTAAGGAGCCTCCAAGTGCTAAAGAGCCTGTGTCACCCATAAAAATTTTAGCAGGTGGAGCATTAAACCATAAAAACCCTAAACATGATCCTATTATCGCACCACAAAAAATTGAAACCTCACCAGTGCCTTCAATGTATGGAATTTGCAAATAATCAGAAAAAACAATATTTCCAGTTACATAACTTATAAACGCAAAACAACCTGCAACTAAAATTACAGGGACTGTAGCTAATCCATCAAGCCCATCTGTTAAATTAACTGCATTTGATGAGCCAACAATTACAAATACAGAAAAAGGAATAAAAAACCACCCAAGATTAATTATTAAATTTTTAAAAAATGGAAAATATAAATTTGTAATTTCTTGATAATCAACAAAATAAAGAAATAAACTAGTTCCCAATATAGCTAATATAACTTGTGATAATATTTTAAATTTAGATGAAATTCCTGAGGAATTATTATGTTTTATTTTTTTATAATCATCAAAGGCTCCAAGTAAACCAAATGAAATGGCAATGTAGATACAAAATAAAACACTTGTGTTTGATAAATCCCCCCAAAATAATACAGAAAGTAATAATCCAAACAAAATGATTACTCCTCCCATTGTTGGAGTACCAATTTTTTTTATAATATGATCTTGTGGACCATCATCACGTATAGGATTAACAATTTTTCTATTTGAAAAAAAATTTATAAAAGGTCCACCGATTAACAAAACTATAATTAATGAAGTAAATAAAGATAGTCCTGTTCTAAAGGTGATATATTTAAAAACGTTTAAAAACCCAAAGGTATCAACGAAATTAAGTAAAAATTGATAAAGCATTTATTTTATCCTTTAATTTCTCTTATTGTCTTATTAAATCCTGTTGCATTTGAGGCCTTAACCATAAGATAATCATTATTATTTAAATCATTTTTAATCAAATCAATAATTTGTGAGTTGTTATTCAACACCCTGCCTCTTTTCTTTTTTGAAACAGAATTGTATGTAAATAAAACTTTATTTCCTTTAACAAAGACTTTGTCTATCTTTGTGTTATTAATTATTTTTCCTATAGTTTGATGAAGCCTTTTTGAGTGTTTTCCTAGTTCTAACATATCACCCAATAATAGATATTTTTTTCCTTTGTTAATTTGAATTTTATCAAAATTTAAAATTGAAGATTTAAGAGACAACGGGTTTGAATTGTAACTTTCATCTACCAAGTTTAATCTTTTATTATCAATCTTAATTTTAGTAATATCTCCTCTACCATCTGGTGTTTTAAATCCCATAAAAATATTTTTATTCAATTTAGATATATTTATAAAAATACTCATTACAGCTAAAGTAGCTAAAATATTTAAGATATTATTTTGAAAATTATTAGAAATAAAAAAATAAGTTTTTAAATCATTTACTCTAATTATTGCTTTAAACTTATTGGTAATTTTCTTAATACTTACTAGTTTTATATTTGTATTTTGATTATCAATACTAAATGATAAAATTCTAAGTTTTCTTTTATTTGCTATTTTTTTATGCAAAGTATAAAAATCATCATCAGCATTTAAAACAATAAACCCATTAAATTTAATATTATTAATTATTTCTGATTTTGCTAAAGCAATTTGTTTTATATTCTTAAAATTCTTAGCGTGTGCATAATTAATATTTGTAATCACACCAACATCTGGTTTTACAATTTTAGACAGATAGTCTATTTCACCCTTTTTATCCATCCCAATTTCTAAAACTCCATATTTATTTCTTTGATCTAAATTAAAAAGACTTAATGGAACTCCATACTTATTATTATAAGATTTAGGTGAAATACCAACTGTAGATATCTGTTTTAATGAATTGCCCAACAATTCTTTTAAAGTAGTTTTTCCACAGCTACCAGTTATAGCAATAATTTTTGTTTTTATATTTTCTCTATATAACTCAGAACTTTTTGTTAAAAATTTTAGAGGGTCTTTGCTTTTAATTTGACGAGAAATATTTATTTTTTTTTCAATTTTATTAACTACTGCAATTGATGCTTTTTTTTTGAAAGCTTCACTTATAAATTTGTTACCATCATTTTTTTTTCCTTTAATTGCAAAAAAAATATCATTTTTTTTTATTTCTTTTGAATTAATTCTAGCTTTATCCAAAAAGATTTTGTTGGATATTTTTTTTTCTAAACTAAGCTCGTTAAATATATTAACCTTTAAATTATTTGATAAATTTGAATTTTTAATTTTTATTGCTTCAAGGATAATTTTTTTATCAGAGAAAAAAATTTTTTTTACACCAATTTCTTGAACTTTTTCGTGACCTTTTCCAGCTACAAGTAAAATCTCGCCTGTATTTAAGTGTTTTATTGCCTCTGCAATTGCTTTGGCTCTATTAGAAAATTCTAACACTTTTTGTTTTTTTATTCCCTTTTTTATGTCTTTTCTTATTTTACTAGGTTGTTCTAGTCTTGGATTATCATCTGTAAGATAAATTTTATCTGAAAAAAGATCAGCAATTTTACCCATTTTAGCTCTTTTATTTTGATCTCTATTACCTCCACAACCAAACACTAAAGTTATTTTTTTACTTGGAAATTGTTCTTTTATATTTGTAAGACAAGTTTTTAAAGCATCTGGTGTATGTGCATAATCTAAGATTACCTTTGAGTTATTTTTTATTTTACCAACTTTTTCAAATCTTCCCTCTACAGACTTAATTTTTGGTATTACACTAAGTATGTCTTTAATATTGATGCTACTTTTGATTGTGGCAATGACTGCCATTAATACATTTTTAAATTGAACTTTTCCTATCAGATTAAGTCTAATTTTATGAATTGAATTTTTATATTTTATCTCTAACAATTGAGACTCACCCTGATACTGATGAGATAACAATTGAAAATCATTTTTTTTATCTAACAATGAAAAAAGATTTAAATTTTTATTGGTTGCCATATCTTTTATTTTTTTGAATTCTGGTATTTGTTCATCGGTTATTATATTGCCTCTTTTTTTAATTAATTTTTCAAATAGATATAGTTTTGCTTTTAAATAATTTTTTGTATTTTTATGATAATCCAAATGATCTTGTGACAAATTTGTGAATATTCCTGTATTAAACAATAAGCCATCTAGCCTGTTTTGACTTAGACCATGACTAGATGCTTCCATAATAACATTGTTAATATTTTGTTTTTTTAATTTATTTAAAATTTTACTTAATTGAATTGGATCTATGGTAGTATTAGATAAATCTTTTTTATATTTTCTTGATTTAACACCCAATGTTCCAATTGATGCAACTTTTTTATCATTCAAATTTAATATTTGATAATAAAAATCGGCAATAGAGGATTTTCCATTTGTACCCGTAACTGCAATAATATTATTTGGTATTTTATTATTAATTTTAAATGATATTTCAGCTAATAACTTTCTAATATTATTTGAGTTAATAAATAGAATGCCATTTTTTAGTCCATTAATTTTTTTTTCAGTTACTACTATTTTTGCACCGTTAGAGATTGCAGATGGAACAAAGTCATTACCATCTATCTTATTTCCTTTAATTGCAAAAAAAATATTATTTTTTTTTATTTGAGTGCTGTCAAAAGTAATTCCTGAAAAAAAAAATTTTTTATAGGTTGCTTGAATGTTTTGAAAATAATCGCCTAGGAGCATAATTAATTAATTTCTAGATATTTTGTGGCTAAAATAGGCCCAATTTTATCCATTATTTTTCCAGCTACCTCTACCGAAGTCCATCCAGCACTATTATTTAATGTTCCTCTCCAACCACCCTTTCGATGTCTATATTTATAATAATAATCTTTAGATTTTCTTGGCCCATCTAGCATCACTATGAATACAAATTGAGGATTTGAAGTTGGAAAAATTGAAGCAAAAGTATTCACCTTTGCATCATCAGAATAAATACCATTTAAAACTTTATCTGCCGTTCCTGTTTTGCCTCCAATTTCATAATTTGGAACATTTGCAAACTTTGCAGTGCCTTCTTCGGTATTAACAATTTTTCTTAAAACTGTAACCACTTGATCAGATACACCACTATTTAAAAGTCTTGCACCTTTAGAATTTTCATTATCCTTATAAATTAAAGTTGGCTTAACATCATAACCACCATTAGATAATATTGCATATCCTTTTGCTAACTGAATGATGGTAGTTGCAATACCATGGCCATATGAAGCTGTAGCTAATTTACATTTACCAAAATCGTAGTCTTTTTGTGGAGCTACTTCATTAATATCAAAATCAATTGGGCTAAGGACACCAATTTTTTCTAGGAAAGATTTATACTTCTCTGGTCCAATTTTTTGTCCAATTCTAACTGAACCAATGTTTCCAGATCTAATAATTATTTGTTCGGCAGTTAAATCTGATGGAATTTTATTGTCATATTCTCCTATTCTATTTTTACCACATTGAATTGATTTTGGTAAATCTATGAATTCTGTTTCTGGTTTTATTAAATCTTCATTTAAAGCGCTTGCAAATGTGAATGGTTTGAAAACTGAACCAAGCTCATAAGTTCCTTTAGTTACTCTATTAATAAAATTAGCATCAGTTATATTTTGTCTTTCATTGGGATTAAAATCAGGTAATGAAATAAGTGAAAGTATATTCCCATTATTCACATTCATGAGTAGTGCAGCACTGCCTTTGCTTTTAAAAATTTTTTGATATTTAATTAGTTCTTTTCGTATTAAAAATTGTACATTCTTATCGACTGTAAGTTTTATTGGTTTTTTTGAATTTCTAAGAACCTCATCGAATGATTTTTCTAAACCTGAAATTCCATTATTATCATCATCTATTTGACCAATAATATGACTAAAAAGATTTTTTTGAGGATACATCCTTAAAACTTTTTCTTCAGGTTTTATAGAATTATCACCAAGCTTCATTAATTTTTCATAATTTTCCTCTGAGACTTTTTTTTCTAACCAAAAGAACTTTTTTGTATCGAGTTGCTTTTTAATTTTATTAAAATCTTTATTTGGAAAAAAGATATTTAAGCTTAATAAAAGTTTTTTCTTATCTATTATATCTGCTGTCTTTATGCCTATATCTATAGATTTGACCGTTTTAGCTAAATAATTGCCATTTACATCAATTATATCAGCTCTATAGAGTTTATTTGCAAACGTTGTCACATTATTATTTAATTCTATCTTAGATTTACGAGATCCAAGATGGATTAAATGAATAGTATAAATTAAATAAATAATAAAAAAGAAAAAGAATACAAACGCCACTCTATTAAATTCAATATTTAAACTTGTATTATTTTTTTTATAATCAAAATTTTTTTTATAATCTTCAATAATAATTTTCGATTTTAATTTTTCCATTATTCGCTAATTATTTTTAAATTTTTAATCTCTTTATCTTTATTTGTAATTTTAAAGACTTTTATATTTTCAATTTTTTTTTGTATTAAATCATTTTCAAAATATAATGATTGAAACTCTAATAATTTGTCAGAAGAACTCAGGTAATCAAACTCCAACTTGATCTTCTCAAGTTCTGAATTTAAAATTCTAATATTTTCTTTTACTGTGAAAAGTTTATCCTCATTTTTTTTGGCAGAATTTTTTATAATTGCGGTAAATAAAATTAATGAAAAAATAACTAAAACTAGGGCAATTTTTTTCATAACTTATTTCCAAAATTTTCTATCTCAATTAAGTTACTAAATTGTTCTAGAACGTCAGTTTTAAAATCATAAAAGTCATTTTTTTTAATCACATATCTAAGTTTTGCTGATCTTGATGGTAAGTTTTCACTTATCTCTTCATCAGAGGGTGTAATTGCTTTTTTTTCATTTAATTTAAGTAATGTTTCTGGCTGTTCTGTAATTGGGGCATATCTTGATATACTTTTTTTCTCAGAAAGACTTTTGAAAAAATATTTTACAATTTTATCCTCTAATGAATGGAATGTAACTACAGCTAATACACCATCTTTCTTTAAAACCTTGGTTGCATTAATTAGTCCAAAAATTAATTCACTTATTTCTCTATTAACTAAAATTCTTAAAGCTTGAAAAACTTTTGTAGCACTATGAACTTTAAAGTTCTTTTTTCTTTTTGTTTTATCTATGATTTCAACAAGTGTTTGAGTGTCTATTTTTTTCTTAGATCTTTCCTTAATAATATTTCTAGCTATAAATTTACTCTCTCTTTCTTCTCCAAAGAATTTGAATATTTTATCTAACTCTTTTTCATCAAGTTTGTTGATTACATCTTCGGCAGAATAATTATTCAAACCCATTTGCATATTCAAATTTCCTTTAGATTCAAATGACAGGCCTTTTTTAGGATCTTTAATTTGAACATAAGAATAACCAAGATCAAATATTACTCCTTTAACATTTTCGTTTTTAAGTTTTAGATTATTTAGTTGACTAAATTTAATGTTTTTAAATAAAAACCTGTCTTCAAATTTATTTTTTAGCTGATTAGCTATTACTTCACTTTCGATATCTCGATCTAAAGCTATTATTTTAGTGTTTTCAAACTCTAAGATTTTTTTTGAGTAACCCCCTTGACCAAAAGTACAATCAATAAATGTGCCACCATATTGAGGGGAAATAATGCTAATAATTTCTTTTAGCAGTACAGGATAATGCTTTTGCTCATCCAGTACTATGGTGGCGTCCATTTATATCTTTGAAGACCATTAATTTTTTTGTCTTCTTAAGAATGCTGGTATCTCAAGATCGTCATCTTCTTCTTCATGGCTTGAAGATATTAATTCATCAGAACTTGAATTTTCAGTTTCTGAATTAAATAAATCTGGTGCGTCTGAATCAACTCCAAATTCTTTAAGATCATTAGAAACATCCTCTTCAATATTTTCTTCCACTGTTTGTTCTTCAGAAGCTTCTATAGCTTCTTGAGTAAACGATTTTTCCATTTCATTTACAGAACTATCTTCAATAACACTTTCTGTTTCAAGATTATTACTATGCATTGTTTCCTCATTTGAAATATTAGAATTCAAATGTTCTTGATGTTGTTCTTGTATAATTTCATTATCTAGTTTGAGTGCATTGGCACCATGTGAAACGGGATTTGAAATTGAATTTGAAAAGTTAAAAGATGCAGATGATCCTATGTTTGAAAAATCTGAATAACCTGGATTTCTATTTTGAATACGGTGCACCATATTTATCACAGATTTAGTCTCAGGTTGCTGACCATCTAAAGATGTTGCAACAATTGAAACTCTCATTTTTCCATCTAATTCAGAATCAGTAATTGCACCAATAATCAATTCTGCTTCTGGGTCAACTTCAGCTCTAACTTTATTTACCGCCTCATCTACTTCAAAAAGTTTAAGATCTTTTCCACCTGTAATATTAACCAATAATCCTTTTGCACCTTTGAGAGTATAGTCGTCAATCAATGGATTACTAACAGCCATCTCAGCTGCTTTAAGAGCTCTACCTTCTCCTTCTGCCTCTCCAGTGCCCATCATTGCTTTGCCCATAGAAGCCATAACAGTTTCAACATCAGCAAAATCTAGATTAATTAAACCTGGTCTCACCATTAAATCAGTTATACTTTGAACACCGTGCATTAAAACATTATTTGAAAGATTAAAAGAGTCTTCAAATGTTGTTTGTTCATTTGCAATTTTAAACAAGTTTTGATTTGGAATAACTATTATTGTATCAACGTGTTTTCTTAATTCTTCTAAACCTTGTTGTGCCCTTCTCATTCTAGAAGGACCCTCATATAAAAATGGAAGGGTAACAACACCTACAGTTAAAATATTTAATTCCTTTGCAGCTCTAGCGATAACATGAGCAGCGCCAGTACCTGTTCCACCACCCATACCAGCTGCAATAAAAACCATATTTGCACCTTGCAAAGTATTTACAATTTCATTTAAAGACTCATCTGCTGCTGCTTGACCAATATCTAATTTGGCACCAGCACCTAATCCTTTGGTTAAATTTAAACCAATTTGAATTCTTGTTTTACATTTACTTAACTTTAAATCTTGTGCATCAGTATTGACTGCAATAAATTCTACACCTTGTAGATTATTTTCAATCATTTCATTTATTGCGTTTCCACCTGCACCACCAACTCCCATTACTAAAAGTCGTGGCTGTAATTCTTTAATTTCTGGTGCTTTAAAGTTAATTGTCATCTGTTATTCCCCTCGTTATTGTTAAAATGTTTTTCCCATTTAAGACTTGCTCGATTTAGATTTGCTTTTTTTTTTGCTATAGCCTTAAATTTTTCAAATGCTGTTGGTTCCCAAATTTGAAATGTTTGGCCCTGACCAACAAATAACATAATATTTTTAATTTTTGCATGCTTCAATAATTTTGATGAAAGTGATATTCTTCCTTCTCCATCAAATTGTAAGTTTGTACTTTCTGCTAAAATTGATGTTGCAAAAAAATCTCTTTTTTCCTCAAATGGATTTAAAGAGTCTATAGCAGAGGAAATTTTTTCTACTCTATCTTGGGAGCAAGCTTCAATAGAAGCGTTATTAAAAGAAGGATAACAAATAACTCCGTTGTATCCTAAATTTGAAAGATGAGATCTATAACTAGCAGGCACAGAAACTCTCCCCTTTTTGTCTAGTTTGTTCTCGTAAGTTGATAAAAACATATAATTTATAATTTTTAAATTCCATAATTGGGAATATGTGGGAATATATGGGTTATTTAATTTAGTGTCAAATATTGAATCTTGTAAATTTTGACTGTTTTTAACAACTTTTTTAATACTAAAAATAATAATTAATTCAAATTTTTTTATATTGAGAGCCATATATCTTGAGTTGAAAAAATAGAACATTATTGACTCATTAGTGAATCAAAGCGTGAACATCTAATTTAGATGTAATCTTAAACTGTGGATAATTTTGCCAGATAAACTATAAGCCGGGTTCTGTCATTTAAATCCATCATTTGTCTAGGCTTAAAATCACTCTTAAGCTCAAGCAACTAACCCTGATGACTAGCCAAGGATGGCTTTTAGTCTTTCGACAATGTCATCTCTACTTAGTCTTGCTCCCAGTGGGGTTTTCCAGCGTTCATTGTTACCAATAGAACCGGTGTGCTCTTACCACACCTTTTCACCCTTGCCATGTTATGGCGGTTTATTTTCTGTGGCACTATCCCTAGGGTTACCCCCGCCAGGTATTATCTGGCACTGTATCCTTGCGGAGCCCGGACTTTCCTCTTTAATAAATTAAAGCGATAAATCATTCATCTGGCAACTCCAACTTATTACTTAACTACAAAACTGCAAGAAATTTTAATTCAATTTTTTTGCTAGATTTTGACTTATAAGCAAACATTCTTGGTCAATTTTACCATTTATCAATTCTTGTCTAAATCTTCTTTGAAAGGCCGTAATTACAAAATTTAAAAATTTATCTTTTTTAATTTTTGTCGGGTTTTTGATTGAATATCCAATTTTTGAAATATTGTTAAAAAATTTTTTTTTATCTTTCTGGCTTACTTTTTTTCTTCTATATTTGATAAGATTTGCTTTTGATAACGAATGCCACTTACCAATTCCTATTTGAGCTAAATATTTCCATGGAAATTTTTCACCTGGATCTTTTTTTCTAGTTGCGGCAATATCGGAATGGCCTAAAATGTTTTTTTTATTAATTTTATATTTTTTAATCAAAAAATTACTTAGTTTTTTAATAGATCGAATCTGTTTTATAGAAAATTTTTTATAATTAAAATTATGACCTGGATTACTTATTTCAATTCCGATTGAATTTTTATTTAGAGATACTAAGTTTTTCCAAGATGACAATCCAGCATGCCAAGCTTCGTAAAGGTCTGGCACCATAATTACTATTTCTCCATTATTTTTAATTAAATAGTGACAGCTGACTTTAGATTCCGTGTTTGTAAGCCTTTCTATTGCGTCTGATTCTCTTTTTCATTCCCGTATAATGAAAAATAATAAATTTAATTTGATTTGGTTTTCTTTTTTTTATTTCAAAGTTTGGAGAATAATTCTTAATTATATTCATGCTCAATTTAGGTATAAATTTTGACCATTTATAAACACTTTGTAGACATTTTTTAGAATTAAATGTTATTTTTTAAATTATAATAATATATATATAATTGGCTATGCTAAAAAAACTAACGATAACCATAATTTATATTTTTTTATTGGTATTTAATGCAAATGCTGGGTCTGATGGTGAATTAGTATTAAAAAAAGATCAACCACAAGAAATAAAAGATTGTTTTGAAAAGTTGAATAGAGCGACTTTTGCATTTAATCAAAGTTTGGATAAAGCGCTTATAAAACCAATAGCAAAAAGTTATAGAGATTTACCAGATCCAATTCAAAAGGGTACTAGAAATGCAGTTAAAAATTTATCTAATCTTATAACAATACCTAATAATATTTTGCAGGGCGATGTTAAGATAGCAATAATAAATACTGGCAGATTAGTTGTAAATACAACAGTAGGACTTTTAGGAACTATTGATGTTGCAAATAAAATGGGTTTTCCTAAATATGAAAAAGAAGATTACGGTCAAACCTTAGGAAAATGGGGTGTGGGACCAGGCTGTTTCGTAGTGCTGCCTGTATTAGGTCCATCTACTGTTAGAGATACTGCTGGATCATTTGCTAATATATTAGGAGGTGACCCTTGGTATAACATATCAGTACATGGTAATAATGAGTTTTTAAGTGAAGGGGTTTTTATAGCATCCAGAGCTTTAGATGGTATTGATTTTAGATCAAATAATCTGGAGTCACTTGACAATCTTGAAAAAAATTCAATAGATTTTTATGCATCTTTAAGAAGCTTATATTTGCAAGACAGAGAAAATAAAATTAAGAATAATCAAAGAGGAAGGGTAGATGTTATCTATGAAGATGAAGGAGACTGGGAAGAAATAGATAACAAGTAATCCTAATAAAAAAATTAATTTTAATGAAAAGAATTCTTATAATCATAATATTTTTCAACCTATTTTGTGGGCATGTTTTTTCTACTGAGCCTAATATATTTGTACAATCTACTGTAAATAGGGCATCACAAATTCTATCAAAGAATATTTCAAAAGAAGAAAAAATAAATGCACTAAAAACTATTGCTAAGGAAACTGTAGATATAAAAGGAATAGGTTTTTATACCCTAGGTTCGGCTAGAAAAAATTTAAATGACAATCAAAAAAGAACATATTTTGGTTTATTTGAAAATTATTTTTTAAAAACTTTTTCTAGCAGACTGTCTGAATACACTAATCCCAAAATTGATGTTCAGAGTAAAAAAGTCATAAATGAAAATTATACAATTGTTAATAGTATATTAATTAGTACACCTGATAGACCTGAGGTAAAAATTGATTGGAGAGTTTATACAAAAAATCCTGACGAACCTTTAATTAGAGATCTGATAATAGAGGGACTCAGCTTAGCAAGAACACAAAAAGAAGAGTTTGCATCAATTTTGAATTCTAATGATGGTCAAATAGAAGCCTTATTTGAAATTTTAGAAAATTTTTCAAAAAACTAATAATTTTGGTGGGCCCGCCAGGACTTCGAACCTGGGACCAATACATTATGAGTGTACTGCTCTAACCAACTGAGCTACAGGCCCAAAACTTACTGTTAACTATAACATTTTAAAGAAGTTATCAATTATAGATAACAAATAAATGGTGGGCCGTGTTGGTTACGCTCCAACTACCCCTGCAATGTCAATGCAGTACTCTACTATTGAGCTAACGGCCCAGTAAAATTAACTTTCTAAGAAACTTTTTAATTGTTTAGATCTGCTAGGGTGTTTTAATTTTCTAAGAGCTTTTGCTTCAATTTGCCTAATTCTCTCTCTTGTTACCGAAAACTGCAATCCAACTTCTTCCAAAGTATGATCTGTATTCATTCCAACACCAAATCTCATTCTTAGAACTCTTTCTTCTCTTGGAGTTAATGTGGATAAAATTTTTGTTGTTGCTTCACCAAGATTTGATTTAATAGCTTGTTCCAGAGGTGCTAATGCTTTTGTATCTTCTATAAAATCTCCTAAACTACTATCTTCTTCATCTCCTACTGGTTTTTCCAATGAAACAGGTTCTTTAGAAATTTTTAATACTTTTCTCACTTTATCAAGTGGCATTCTAAGTTTTTGAGCTAACTCTTCAGGTGTTGCTTCCCTTCCAAACTCACTTAAAATTAATCTTTGAGTTCTTACGATCTTATTGATTGTTTCAATCATATGAACTGGAATTCTTATAGTTCTAGCTTGGTCAGCAATAGATCTTGTAATTGCTTGTCTAATCCACCATGTTGCATAAGTGGAAAATTTGTAACCTCTTCGATATTCAAATTTATCAACAGCTTTCATTAAACCGATGTTTCCTTCTTGAATTAAATCTAAAAACTGAAGACCTCTATTAGTATATTTTTTAGCAATTGATATTACTAATCTTAAATTGGCTTCAACCATTTCTTTTTTGGCGATCCTAGATTCTTTTTCACCTTTTTGAACTCTGCTAACTAATTTTTTAAAGTCAGTGACAGAAATCCCCAATTTATGACTAATTTCAATTAATCTTTCTCTAATATTTTTAAACTCTTCTTTGTTTTTATCAAAAAATTTTTTCCAAATTAAGTTGGTATCTAAAAATTTTTTAAGATTTGGATTAATCTCATTGCCAATATAAAATTTAATAAACTCATTTCTTGGAATGTTATTATCCATTGCTAATCTTAAAAGATTACCTTCTAGAGATATAATTTTTTTATTTTCAACATAGTGCTTTTGAACCAGCTCCTCTAAAACTGAAGGTGATAACTGAAGTGACTTAATATTTTCTAAAATTTCATCTACAATCTTTTGGTATCCTTTTTCTTTTGCAGGAGAAAAATTTTGAGAACTTAGAACACAATCTAGTTTTTCTTTCTGATATTTAATTAATTTTGTATATTCTTTTGTTAAAGTGTTTACTGTCTTTAACACCTTAGGTTTAATTTCAGTCTCCATAGCAGCAAGGGTTGGATTAAAATCATCGTCGTCACCATCACCAGAATTTTCATCTTTGTCTGTCTCACCTGCATTTTTTTGCTTTGCACTTGGTCCAGTGGACTCATCTTCCATGTAATTTGTATCGATATCAATAATTTCTCTAACTAAAATTTCATCTTTTTGTAATTGATCATTCCATTCGTAGAATTGCTGAGCAGTCATTGGACTCTGAGATAATGCAATCAACATCACATCTTTTCCAGCTTCAATTCTTTTAGCTATTGCAATTTCACCTTCTCTGGAAAGTAATTCAACACCACCCATTTCTCGAAGATACATTCTAATAGGATCATCACTTTTCTCCATTGTCTTACCTTCTTCTTTGGAGGATCCTTCTTTTTTTCTTAAAATTTTAAAATCAGATTTTTTTTCTACTAACGCTACACCTTCATCTAAAATATGAATGAATGCTTGAGATAAATTTTCATCAGATAGATTTCTTTTTCCAAGAGATTTATTTAACTCTTCATAAGTGATGAACCCTCTGTGGGTTCCTCTACCCATTAATCTAGCAAATGATTTAGTAATTATTCTTTCCACAGCAATATAAGTTTGAAAGACTTATATAATATCAAATTAACAAAAATCCATTGCTAATTTATTAAGATTAGTTGATTTTTCTCTCTTTTTTCAAGTCTTTTAGCTCATTAAATGTTGTTTGGCTCATATCTTTTGAAAACCTCGATTCTAGTTCTTGGATTCTGAACTCAAGATCGTAATTAAACAAATCTTTAGAAATATCATCAAGTAACTCTATTGCTTGATTGTCATTTTCAGATTTATTTTTCAGAATATGTTTAATTGGAGCAAATTTATTTATCTTATCCAATAGCTGTTTATCCAAATTTACATCTTCAATACTAATTTGCTCACCAGACTTTAATCTTTCAATAATGGAATTAAATATTTGTTTATTTATTTCTGTGAATAACTTTATATTTTCAATTAAATGAATATTTGCTTGAAAAAGAGATAGATTATTTAGAAGTAGATATAGTAAAGAAAATTCTTTTAGCTCTACACCAGTTATTGATTGGCTTTCGTTAAAATATTTTTTAGTTGAGTCCAGTGATTTTGTTTTTTTTATATAAAACTTTTTCTTATTTTGATTGGAGTGAGGAGTTAACTCTGCAATTTTTTCCAAAAAATATTCAAGCACATATTTTTTAATAAAATCATCTTTAATCGTATTTGCTATAGATCTAAGTTTTTTTTCAAATATTGCCATTGAAGATGGGTTGTTTTCAGTTTGTTTCTTGTAATGACTGAAAATAAATTGATGGATCGATAACTTGCTTTGTTTTGTAAAATCTACAAAGTAGTTTTTTCCATGTTTATTAACATAGCTATCAGGATCTTCCTTATCCGGTAAAAATAAAAAGGATATTTGTTTTTCAGGTCTTAATTCTTTTATAGAATTTTCAGCGGCTCTAAGAGCAGCTTTATATCCACTCTCATCACCATCAAAACAAATTATAATATCGTCAAAGAACTGATTTAAAGTTAAAATTTGTTTATCAGTTAGTGAAGTTCCAAGGTTAGCAACTACATTTTCAATTCCATTTTTACTCAATCCAACAACATCCATGTATCCTTCAACTAAATAAATGTGATCTAATTTATTAGATAATTTCCTTGCTAAATCTAAATTATAAAGATTTGAACCTTTTTTAAAAAAAGTTGTTTCAGGTGAATTAATATATTTTGCTAAGTAATCTAAGTTTTCTATTATTCTTCCACCTAAAGCAATTGGCTGTCCTGAAATATTATTTATTGGAAAAATTAATCTTCCTCTAAATCTTTCAACATATATTTTTTTCTTTTCATCTAGGTAAAACAATCCACTTTCTACTAAAGCTTGTTCACTAAATTCATTTTTTAATTTATCAAAAAAACTGGGATTTTTTTCTATGTAGCCAATTTTGAATTTTTTAACTTCTTCTCTGCCTAACGATCTATTCTTTAAATAATCTCTAGCATTTGAATAGGCTTCATTTTTTAATAGCTCACTGTGATAAAAATCAACATACTGACTATAAATTGATAAATATTCTTTCCATTTTTTTTCTCTTTCCTCGTCTTGTTTTGAAAACATGTAAGGTTGCATACCAGCTAGCTGAGCAAGGTGTTTAACAGCCTCACCAAATTTAAAATTTTGTGTTTTCATTACAAAATCAAAAATATTTCCATGCTCAGATGTTGCAAAACAATGATAAAATTCTTTTTCATCATTAACTGTAAACGATGGAGTTTTTTCAGTTTTAAATGGAGACAAACCTACGTATTCTTTGCCTCTTTTCTTTAAAGCAACTGACTTTGATACGACTGTTGAAACTTTGAGTCTCGTTTTAATTTCATCCAAGTACTCTTTGGGGTATTTCATTAACTACCCAATAGTTCCTTAATTAGTGGACCTGCTTTTGCAAAATCAATTTCATCAGCATGTAGTTTTTTTAATTCACCCATTACTTTTCCCATATCTTTAACTGAACTTGCTCCAAGTTTTGATATAACTTCAGCACATATTTTCTTAGTTTCTTCTTCGCCAAGCTGTTTGGGTAAAAACGCTGTTAAAATTTCATATTCATTTTGCTCAATTTCTAAAAGATCTGTTCTGTTGTTTTTTTTATAAATATCTATCGATTCGGCTCTTTGTTTAACCATTTTTTTTAAAAGCTTTTTAATATCTTCGTCATCAGTATCTTTTTTGTTAGGACCAGATCTGTTCACAATATCTAAATCCTTAATAGATGATAATATTAACCTGTAGGTTGATATTTTAGTTTTATCTTTAGCTTTTAGTGCGTTTTTATATTCAGTTTCGATAGTTTCTTTTAATGCCATAATTTTTTAATCTACTTCAAAGAAAAAAATCTTCAAAAGAAAAATTGTTTTTTTACAATTTTATATTACATCTCTGTTGCGATAATAATGCAATTATTGTATTAACCTCTAACTCAAGAGTTGTAATTGATCAAAAAAGCAAAAAAATCGAACTCAAAAAATTCACAAATCAGCACGGGCGTCTTAGTTCTTGAAAATAAAAAGGTTTTTAAAGGAATTGGAATTGGCTTCCAAGGAGAAGCAACAGGGGAAGTTTGTTTTAATACATCATTAACTGGATACCAAGAAATTATATCAGATCCATCTTATGCCGGGCAAATCATAAATTTTACATTCCCTCATATTGGAAATGTTGGCACTAATAAAGAGGACTACGAGTCTGATAAAATATGGACTAAAGGAGTAGTGTTTAATTCAGAAATAACATCACCATCGAATTACAGATCATTTCTTCATTTAGATGCTTGGCTTAAAAAAAATAAGATAGTTGGAATTACAGGGTTAGATACTAGAAGTTTAACTAATTTTATCAGAGATAAAGGTGCTCCCAAAGGAACTATTGCTTATTCTAAAACTGGTAAATTCAATATTAGTAAATTAACCAACTCAACAATTAAGTGGAGTGGATTAAAAAACCTTGATCTTGCAGAAAAAGTTACAACCCCAAAGAACTATGTTTGGAAAGGTCTTAAAACTTGGAAAAAAGAAACCGGTTATAAAAAAAATAATAAAAGTACATTTCATGTAGTTGCAATAGATTATGGAATAAAGAAAAATATTTTAAGATATTTTTCTGACTTTAATTGTAAAGTAACCGTTGTTTCATGCAAAACACCCTCTGATAAAATTTTAGCTCTTAAACCAAATGGTATATTTTTATCCAATGGTCCAGGGGATCCTGCGGCAACTGGTAAATATGCAATCAATATACTTAAAGATTTAATTAAAAAAAATTTACCGATATTTGGTATTTGTTTAGGGCATCAAATACTAGCCCTTACACTTGGTGCTAAAACAAAAAAAATGAAATTAGGTCACAGAGGTGCAAATCACCCAGTTAAGAATTTAGTTCACGACAATGTTGAAATAACAAGTCAAAACCATGGTTTTGAAATTATTAGAGAAAGTTTGCCAAAAAATATTGAAGTTACTCATAAATCTTTATTTGATAATTGTATTGAAGGTATCAGATTAAAAAATAAACCAATATTTTCAGTTCAATACCACCCTGAGTCAAACCCAGGACCACAAGACAGTGTTTATTTATTTCAAGAATTTATCAACAACATGAAAACAAATGCCAAAAAGAAAAGATCTTAAAAAAATATTAGTTGTTGGAGCTGGTCCAATTATTATTGGTCAAGCTTGTGAGTTTGATTATTCAGGTACACAAGCATGTAAAGCTTTAAGAGATGAGGGTTATAAAGTTGTGTTAATTAACTCAAATCCAGCAACAATTATGACTGATCCTGATGTTGCTGATAAAACTTATATAGAGCCTATTACTTTAGAGGTTTTAGAAAAAATTCTCAAAAAAGAAAAACCTGATGCAATTCTTCCAACCATGGGTGGTCAGACTGCTCTTAACCTTGCAATGGAAGCTGAGAAAAAAGGAATTCTAAAAAAATACAAAATAGAATTAATCGGCGCAAACTCTAAAGCAATATCTAACGCAGAAGATAGAAAAAAATTTAGAAAAAATATGATTGATATTGGTTTAGATCTACCTAAATCTGAAATCGTCAATAACATTAATCAAGCATCTAAAGTTTTAAAGAAAATAGGATTGCCTGCAATCATTAGACCTGCATTTACTCTTGGAGGCCTTGGTGGTGGGATTGCTAAAAATGAAAAAGAATATCTAAAAATTATTAAAAGTGGATTACACGAGTCTCCTGTAAGCCAAGTATTAGTTGAAGAGTGTTTGGAGGGCTGGAAAGAGTTTGAGATGGAGGTAGTAAGAGATAAAAAAGACAACTGCATCATCATCTGTTCGATTGAAAATATTGATCCAATGGGAATACACACGGGAGACTCCGTTACTGTTGCCCCTGCTCTCACCTTAACTGATAAAGAATATCAAGTAATGAGAAATGCATCCATTGCATGTTTAAGAAAAATTGGCGTTGAAACAGGTGGATCAAATGTTCAATTTGCAATCAATCCCAAAAATGGTCGAATGGTTGTAATTGAAATGAATCCAAGAGTGTCACGTTCATCTGCTCTTGCATCAAAAGCAACTGGGTTTCCAATTGCAAAAGTTGCAGCAAAACTTGCTGTTGGTTACACGTTAGATGAATTAAAAAATGAGATCACAAAAGTTACACCTGCATCATTTGAACCTAGTATTGATTATGTGGTAACAAAAATTCCAAGATTTACATTTGAAAAATTTTCAACTTCACCTGCAACATTGGGTACATCTATGAAATCAGTTGGTGAAGCTATGGCAATTGGTCGAAACTTTAAAGAGTCGCTTCAAAAAGCATTGGTGTCACTTGAAACAGGGTTTTCTGGATTAGATAGAATATTTGATCTAAATAAGAAACAAATTGAGAAGAAACTTAAAGAAAGTATTCCAAATAAAATTTTATTAGTTGCTGAAGCGATTAGAAAAAAAATCGATTTAAAGAGAATATTTACCTTATCAAAAATTGATCCTTGGTTCTTAGAGCAAATTAAAGAAATTGTAGATAATGAAACTAAGATTAAATATAAAGGATTACCTAAAGATTTTAATGAGTTTAACCGAATAAAATCTATTGGTTTTTCTGATAAAAAGCTGTCTGAACTTACAAAAACATCGGAAGATGCCGTTAGACGTAAAAGAACTGCTCTTAAAATATTACCGGTATTTAAGAAAGTTGATACTTGTGCAGCTGAATTTAAATCGTTTACTCCTTATATGTATTCTACATACCAAAGAAATTTTTCAATTAATTCTGAGTGTGAGGCCGATCCATCAGCTAAGAAAAAAATCATAATATTAGGTGGTGGACCAAATAGAATAGGACAAGGAATAGAGTTTGATTATTGCTGTTGTCAGGCTAGTTTTGCACTGAAGGATGCTGGTTTTGAGACCATCATGATCAATTGCAACCCTGAAACGGTTTCAACTGACTATGATACTAGTGACCGGTTGTACTTTGAACCTTTAAAAGAAGAGTATGTCTTTAATATAATTAAAAAAGAAAAAGAAAAGGGAAACCTAGTTGGTATTATTGCTCAGTTTGGTGGCCAAACCCCAATTAAACTTGCTAAATTTTTACATGATAACAAACTGCCAATTTTAGGAACGCAGTACACATCAATTGATTTAGCTGAAGATAGAGATTTGTTTAGAAATCTTCTTAATAAATTAAAGTTAAAACAAGCTGAAAGTGGAATTGCTAAAACATTCAAGCAAGCTATTCAAATAGCAGAGAGAATTGGTTTACCCTTAATGGTTAGACCTTCATATGTATTAGGTGGAAGAGCAATGGAAATTGTTCATGAAAAAAGCCAGCTTAAAAACTTTGTTGAAGAAGCTTTTAAGGCAGCTGAAGAAAACCCAATTTTAATTGATAAGTTTATTGATCATGCAATGGAAGTTGACGTTGATGCAATATCGGATGGAAAACAAGTTCATGTAGCAGGTATTATGCAACACATTGAAGAAGCAGGAATTCATTCTGGAGACTCAGCTTGTAGCCTACCTCCAATATCAATTAAGCCATTCTTGATTAAAGAAATTGAAAATCAAACTAAGAGATTAGCTTTAGCCTTAAAAGTTAAAGGTTTCATGAATATTCAATTTGCAATTAAAAAAGATGAAATTTATGTAATTGAGGTAAATCCTAGAGCTAGTAGAACGGTGCCATTTGTATCTAAAGCAAAAGGTCTGCCTCTTGCTAAAATTGCATCCCGTGTCATGGCTGGTGAAAAATTATCTAAGTTTAATTTAAGAGATAAATCTAAAGGAATGTATGCAGTTAAAGAAGCAGTGTTTCCTTTTAACAAATTTCCAAACAGTGATTTACTTTTAGGACCTGAAATGAAGTCAACAGGAGAAGTAATGGGATTTGATAAAAACTTTGGAATGGCGTTTGCTAAAAGTCAAATTGGTGCTGCCAACTCATTACCAAAACAAGGATTGGCATTTGTATCATTAAAAGATTCTCACAAAGATGAAGGAATAGATTTAGCAAAAGAGCTAATTAAATTAAATTTTACACTTTGTGCTACAAAAGGAACTGCGGAGTATTTTAGAAAACATAAAATTAAATGTAAAATCATCAATAAAGTAAGTAGTGGATCTCCTCATATAGTAGACGTCTTAGACTCTAAAAAAATCGCACTAGTTATTAATACGGGTGGAGGAAATACTGAGCACAGACTAAATGATGCAATAGCACTTAGAAGAGCAACACTTAAAAACAAAGTTCCATATTGTACAAATATGTCGACTGCTCAAGCATGCTTGGAAGCTATAAAATCTCTTAAAACTAGAAAATTAGAAGTAATTTCACTTCAAGATATCTAAAATACCCAAAATGAAGGTGTTAAATCTTCAAAAAATTTTTTTTTTTATAAAAATGCAAAAATACTAATTAATTTTTGATGATTATTTTTTAATAGAAAGTAATAAGCAATGATACACGTAGATAATACACAAATTTTATCATTTCCAAGGTTCAAAATTATAAAGAACGAAAAATTAAAAGTTAGAAATTATAAAGGGTTTAATTTAACAAATCTAACACCTGAATTAAAAAAAATATCCCAAAAGATAATTAATAGAAAAATAATTTCATATTTAGATTATTACAAAAATATAGCGAGTCTACATGGTTATGATTTCATTTTACATGATGAAATTAAAAAAAATAAAAATATATCAAGAAATTTATTAAATTTTAGAAAAAAAAATAAACATATTTCGTACCTTGAAAATAGATGTCACCCTTTTGCAAAGCAAGATGGTAAAATTTTAATTTTAGCAACAAATATAGATAGAGAATTAATAGATTTTTTATTGTCTGAATATCAAAAGGATCAAATAAAAATTGTATTAACAACACCTAGAGACCTGAAATTATTTTTTCAAAAAATTTATAAAAGAACAGATACTAACAATGCATCTGAATTACTTCATGACAGAGATCCCAAATTATCTGCAAAAAAAGTATTTTCCTTAAAACTTACAATTGTTTTATTGTTATTAATTGGAACGTTAGTCACCTGTGGCTATAAATATCCAGCTGAAACCTCTTTTTGTTTTGCCGCTTTTTGTACGTGTGTTTTTTTAATCAATTCATCATTTAGGGTTTGGCTTTTTGTAGTGGCTATTTATTTGAAATTTAAAAATAGATATAAAAAAGAAATTCCCATTTTAGGACAAAAGAATCTACCTACGTACTCAATATTAATTCCTATATATAAAGAAACTGAAGTTTTAAAAAAACTTATTAAAAATATATCTGCATTAAAATACCCAAAGAAAAAGCTTGATGTAAAATTAATCTTTGAAGAAGACGATTTAGAGACTATTGAATTAGCAAAAAAATTAAATCCACCTCATTTTTTTGAATTCATTATCGTACCTAAAAGTTATCCACAAACAAAACCTAAGGCATGTAATTATGCTTTAACATTTTGTCGGGGTGAATATGTTTGTATTTATGATGCTGAAGATAAACCTGAGACAGATCAATTATTAAAAGCTGTAGCTAAATTTAGATCTTTACCTGATGATTATATTTGTTTGCAGGCTTCTCTTAATTATTACAATCGAAGTTATAATTATTTAACT
Source organism: Candidatus Pelagibacter bacterium nBUS_25 (assembly GCF_051200975.1). Classification (NCBI taxonomy): domain Bacteria; kingdom Pseudomonadati; phylum Pseudomonadota; class Alphaproteobacteria; order Candidatus Pelagibacterales; family Candidatus Pelagibacteraceae; genus Candidatus Pelagibacter; species Candidatus Pelagibacter bacterium nBUS_25. The sequence goes on from NZ_CP172846.1 coordinate 1,038,831, forward strand.
CGATTATTTTCATTGGAATATGCTCAATGGTTTGATTGGTTTTTGCCTGGTTTAAATAAAGTTAATTCTCCAATTCCTTTAGGAGGAACATCTAATCATTTTAAAAGAAAAAAATTATACGAACTTTATAATTGGGACTCGTACAATGTAACTGAAGATGCGGATTTAGGTGTTCGTATTTATCAAAAAGGATTTAAGACAACAATTTTGAACTCTACTACATGGGAGGAGGCAACTGGCACCAAAAGAGCTTGGATTAAACAAAGAACAAGGTGGATTAAAGGACACATGATAACTGTCTTAATTCATAATAGAAATCCATTTAAATTCTTATGGAAAACTGGTTTAAGGGGATTTATAGGATTTCACTTATTTTTAACACTACCATTAATAAATTTCTTAATTAATCCTTTGGCTATTTTACAAGGGTTTTTCTTGCTTACATCCCCTGATTATTCAAGTTGGGTAGGATTTGGAGATGATTTGTTAACATATTTTATTTATGGAATACTTTTATACAATTTATCTAATATTTTTATGTCAATGGTTGCAGGCATAAATAGAAAATTTAGTAAATTATATTTTATCTTACCGCTAGTTCCTATTTACTGGATGCTGCATAGTGTTGCGGCATTCATCGGAATTTTTGAAGTAATAACCAAACCACATTATTGGGCCAAAACTACACATGGTAAATATTTAACTTAAATATGATAAAATTATTAATAAGTTTAAAAAAAACACATAAAGTTTTACTTTTATTAATTTTATCTATTGTAATATTTTCAGGTTTTTTTTTAATTCATTTATTCTCACCTGTTCACGATCATGAGTTTGAAAGTATTAATGATATTATCAAAAATAATTTTATTATTGTTTTTTATTATGAAGCTGTATTTGTTTTTATAATATTTTTTTTATTAGTAATATTTTTATCTTATGTTGTAATTAAAACAGATAAATTGGAAAGAATAGTTAATCTTGATGAACTTACAAATGTTCAAACAAGAAGAAGTTTCTTTTTGAATAATGGTGATAATAATAAAAGAACATTTGATTATTTAATTCTAATTATTGATATTGATTATTTTAAAAGTGTTAATGATAGTTATGGTCATGAAGTTGGTGACAAATATTTAAAAAAATTTGGTCAAGAACTAATAAAAATTGGAGTAGATAGTTTAAATTCTGTAAGATTAGGTGGTGAAGAATTTGCACTACTTTTCAATTTAAAAGATATTGAAAAAAAATATGAAACTGCAAAAGGATATAAAGATTTTACTCTATCTCAAAAGATAAATAAATTTTCAAAATCTATTCATAATAAATTGAATAGTATTTTCTTAGATGATAATAAGATATTAATACAAAAAACGTGTTCATTTGGTTCTGCGTTACTTCCTGTTGATGGTAAAATTTCAGATGCTTTATCATACGCCGACAGAGCTTTGCAAGTTGTTAAAAAAAAAGGTCGTAATAATTATAAATTTGCAGATGATAAATTTATTGCTACCTCTATGGAATTAAATGAAATTATTACACTTGATGGATTAAGTGAAGCTCTTAAAAAAAGTCAATTAAGTTTTTATTTTCAACCTATTATTGATGTAAAAAATAATTCAATTAAATTTTTTGAATGTTTAATAAGATGGACTAAGCCTAATGGTACTATACTTTTACCAAAAGATTTCTTATCTAAATTTATTCACTTAAATGCAAGATCTATGAAAGAAGGTACTAGAATATGGAGAACGGTTTTTGATAAAAGTTTTAAAAATATTAATATCGATAAAAGGATAAAATTTTCAATTAATTTTCAAATGTCTCACTTTGCAAATATTGGAGCAGGAAAGCTAGTGATGGAAGAAATAGAATATATAAAAACTTTAATTGATAATGAAATAATAGTAGAAATTACAGAAGCGCAAAATACTAGAATTGATGACAAAGCGGCCAATAAGGAAATACAATATGCGAAAAATCAAGGAGTGTCAGTTGCTTTAGATGATTATGGAGTAAAAGGAAGTAATCTTGAACGTTTGATTAATACACCCTGGAATATCATTAAATTAGATAAACAGTTAATTGATAATGTTGTAACTAATAAACGCTCTCGTGTTGCGGTAGAAGGAATTAAAACAATGGCAACTAGATTAGATAATCAAATAATAGCTGAAGGAGTTGAAACTAAAGAGCAGCTAAAATATCTAAAAGAAATTGGTATAAATTTAATACAAGGTTTTTTATTTTCCAAACCAATGCCAGGTAATCAAATTGAAGGATATATAAAACAATTTTCTGCTAAATATCAATAGACTAGTCTCTATCATTTTTTTCTTTTTCTTCTTCAATCAAAATTCTTTCAGAAGCTCCTTCTAGATCTTCGTATTGATTATTTTTTAACGTCCATAAAAATGCTAGTAACCCTATTAAACCAAGAGTAAGTGCAATAGGTATAAGATAGAGCAAAATATTCATGATTAAATTTTTTTCCTTTTTAGATTTAAACGAAAACTATTTCCAATTACAAATAATGAAGAACTTGACATTGCAATAGCTGCAATTAATGGTGTAACTAAACCTATGATCGCCATAGGAATAGCAAAGATATTATAAATAATTGCCATTAAAAAATTTTGTTTGATTAATAAAACTGATTTTTTTGCAACTTTAATACAACTAATAATTGGAAATAGTTTTTCACCTTGAAAAACAATGTCTGCAGTATTTTGGGTAATATCCATTGCGGTTGATGGTGAAATAGATACATCAGCTTCAGCCAGCGATGGGGCATCATTCAAACCATCTCCAACCATCAGAATTTCTTTATTTTGTAATTTTAATTTTCTAATAAATTCACTTTTCATTTCTATTGAAAATTCAGAATAATAATCATTTATACCAAGGTGTTCTGCTATTCTTTTTACTACTTCATTTCGATCACCAGATAAAATTATTGGAATAACTCCTAATTTTTTAATCTCATCAATTACATCCTTGGTGTCTTCTCTTAATTGATCCTCAAAACTAAAACAGATTTTTTTTTCATTTTCTACCGAAAGCCATATCTCTGAAAAAATTTCATCTTCATCTTTTTGAGAAGGACAAGACCAATTTTTTTTTCCTAGTTTTAATAATTTACCTTTAAAATATCCTTCCACTCCACAACCAATTATTTCTTTTACATTATCTAAATTAAGTAATTTGCCATTAAATTGATTACAAATAGATCTTGAAAAAGGATGCTTGCTATAATGTGCTAACGATGCTGCAATTTGTAGATCTTCTTCTGAGTATGATCCTATTAAATTAGGCTTACCCACTGTTAGTGTTCCTGTCTTATCTAAAATTACATACTTCACTTTTGATAATTTTTCCAAAGCATCACCAGATTTTAAATAGATACCTTTTTTCATAAGCGAATTATTTGCTAATACCTGAACGACTGGAACTGCTAAACCTAAAGCACAGGGACATGTAATAATTAATACGGTTACCGCTATTAAAAGTGAGGGTTGCCAAGCTAAATCAGCGAACATCCACCATCCAATAAATGTAAATAAGCCAGCTAAATGTACTATTGGTGTGTATAATTTGGCTGCTTTATCAGCAATTCTGGTGTACTTGGATTTACTTATCTCTGCTTTTTCCATTAGTTTCACAATGTTTGTGAGTAAATTATTTTCTGTAGATTTAGAAACTTCAATTTGAATTGGTGCTGAAATGTTAATTGTACCGGCAAATACATTATCATTTATATTTGCTTTTTTAGGTAATGTTTCACCACTAATAAGACTTAAATCTATTTCTGTAGATCCGTTTAGAATAATTCCATCTGCAGGTATTTTTTCTCCTATAGAAATTGTAATAATATCTCCTGCCCTTATGTCTTTTACCGGAACAATTACTTGTTTTTCATCCTTTATAACTGTTGCAGTTCCACCTAAGGCTGACAGTAATTCTTTAGCAGATTTTTTTGCCTTACCTTTTGCTAAAACATCTAGATACCTGCCAATAAGTAAAAAAAATAATAACATTATTGCAGAGTCGAAATAGATATGTTCACCATTATTAACTGTTTCAAATAGACTTATTAAACTAGTTAGAATTACTGCTAATGAAATCGGCACATCCATATTTGTATTTTTTTTTAGCAAAACCTTTAATGCTGAATAAAAAAATGGTCTCCCAGAATAAATTATAGCTGGTAGTGCAATTAAACTTGAAATCCATTGAAATAGTTCTCTTGTTGCAAATCCCATTGTCTCAACTGATGATGACCACAAGCCAACTGAAATTAACATTAAATTCGCTGCTGCAAAGCCTGACACTGCAATAGATCTTATCAAGACTTTTTTATTCTCTTCAAAATCATTATCTAAATTATCAACATCATACAAACTTATTGGATATCCCAACTCAGATACAATTTTAGCAAATTTATCTGCTAATTTTTTTTCACCTACCCACTTAATTTCTAATTTTTCAGTAGACATATTCACTCTTACAAAAAAAACATTTTTTAAAGTGTAAAGTGATTTTTCAATAAGATGGATACATGAAGCACAATGAATATTTTTTACTTTAAAAATAATACTATTATTATTTTTTGGATCAATTTTAACAAAAGGAGAAAATAATTTATTTATATCTACTTTATTAAAATTCGTTTTATTGTTTGATATTTGTGTTTGTTCCATATTACTAAAATCTTTACATCCCACTGTCCTTTTAAAGGAAATTTAATTAATTTTTGGAATTTACCATTTGTTTTTTTTTCTAATTTAATTGAAAAATCATAACCAGTTTGAGTTGGTCTAACTAAAAAAGCTGTAACAGAAGCTCCATCAAAACTATCTTTTTTTTCATTTTCTAAATAAAAATTTAGAAAATTATCTTGATAAATGATTTCACTTTTCCAATTTAAATCATTTTGTTTTTTACTAGCCTCAATTATTTTATTGTAATTTAATCCTTGATTGTAAGCGTTCTCAGTTACTACACCTCTATGAGTTGAGGTTGCTAAATAAACAAATATGCTATCTAAAATTATCAAAATAACGAAGAAAACTATAAAATAATGAGGAAAACTGTTATTTTTTTGCTTAATCATACTAATATTTCCCACTAATAAATATGTTTTCTACTGTATCCGATATTTCATCATCTAATTCTTTAATATTAAAAATTACTTTTTTTCGAACCTCTTTATTTTTATCAGCTATAAGAAAAATACGATAATGACCAACACTATTAGCCACAACAGGTAAGTTGTTAGAAGATAAACTTTCTATACCTTGAATTTTAATTTTTGAATTTTTTAAACCTTCAATAGAAAGTGAATATTTCTTACTTTTAAATGATTTGTTGAGAATTTTAATATCATAACTATTTCTTATTTGACCATTTGAAAGTTTTACAAATAATGGATTTCTATCATGTAAAACATTAAGTTCTAAAATTGATCTATTCAACAGTGTATAAAGAATTGCTGCACTTAAAATAAGAAGGATTAATAAATAACTATATGTGCGTCCCCTTAATAAGCCTTTTTTTTCTTTTTCATTTCTAAAGCGTCTACCTTTATTTTTTTCTGTATCATATCTAATCAATCCTGCTGGAAGATTAATTTTATTCATAATCTTATTACATGCATCTATACACAAGCCACAGGCAATACATTCCATTTGCAGACCTTTTCTTATATCAATGCCCATAGGACAAACTTGAATACATTCTGTACAATTAATACAATGGCCTTTGTTCTCCCAACTATCACCGGCTTTATGTTTGCCTCTTGGCTCTCCCCTAAATTCATCATAACTTATAATTAATGTATCCCTATCAAACATTGCTGACTGAAACCGAGCATAGGGACACATATAAGTACAAACCTGCTCTCTTGCAAAACCAGCCATCAAATAAGTTGAAAAAGTTAAAACTACAATCCAGCTTAAAACAGACCAAGGAACATCAAAATTTATAATTTGTTCTAATAATGTTGGTGCATCATTAAAATAAAAAACCCACGCACCTCCAGTTAATATTGCAATTACGATCCAAACTATATGAGTTGATAGTTTTCTCCATATTTTGTTAAAACTGATCGGTGCATTGCTTAATTTCATTCTAGAGTTACGATCTCCTTGAAAAATTCTTTCCACCCAAACAAATAAATCAGTCCAAACAGTTTGTGGACACGCATAACCACACCAGGCACGCCCTACAAGACTTGTGCTTAAAAATAATGCTACTGCTAAGAATATTAATATTCCAGTTAAGAAATAAATTTCCTGTGGCCATATCTCAATGAAAAAAAAGTATGCTCTTCTATTCGGCATATCAATTAATATTGCTTGATTTGGTATCTGTGGACCTCTATCCCATCTTATCCAAGGAGCAAAATAATAAACAAACAATGTGCAAGTCATGATAATCCATTTTATTTTTCTAAATTTTCCCCAAACTCTTTTTGGAAAGATGATTTTTTGCTCAGAAAACAAACGTAGTGGATTTTTTTCCAAACTTTCTTGCATAATTAATGTCTTATTGTGACGCTGATAGTGAATAAATATACAAAGCTAACATTCTTATAGTTGGGTCATCTAAACGATTCTCCCATGCAGGCATAATTCCATGTTTTGGCTTTTTAATTTGAGAAATAATGCTCGATTTATCACCACTACTATAAAACCAAATATTATCTTTCAAATTAGGAGCACCCAATTCTTGAATTCCCTCACCATTGTTTCCATGACAAGCAGCACAATTATCAGCAAATAAGGTATTTTCACTTGATTGGTTGTTATTTTCATTGAGAGATAAGATGTATTCAGCCAACTCTTTAATTTGCTCATCATTTAAAACTTCTGCAAACTCTGGCATTTCAGAATATTTACCTTCATCATGACCAGATCGAATACCATATTTTATGGATGAATAAATTTGTTCAACGTTTCCTCCCCATAACCAATCATCATCGTTTAAATTAGGATACCCCTTCGCTCCAGCAGCACCTGATCCATGACATGTTGCACAATTATCTCTAAATGCTGCTTTACCTCCTGCTACTGCATAAGTATAAGATTTTTTATCTTTAAGTATTTCGTCAAATAAAGTTGCTTTAAAAAACTCTTTATAATTTTCTCTAATGTCTAATATTTCTTTTTGATTATCTCTTAATTTTTTGTATTGAGTCCAATCTAGTATTCCAACTGTCCCTCCACGATAACCACTTCCAGTTAAAGTTGGCCAAGAAGGGTAAACAATCCAATAACCAACTGACCAAATTACTGTAACTATAAATACCCATATCCACCACCTTGGTGCAGGTGTATTTAATTCTTTTAAACCATCCCACTCATGTCCAGTAGTTTCTTGGCCTGTTATTTTATCAATCTCTTTATTATTATTTTTTTCGGACATAGATTACTTTTTCATTTTTAATTGGTATAAATTTATGTGACTCAATTTTTTTCTTAAAATTTGGATTAAATAACCAAATAACAACTATTGAAAAAATAGAGAAAAAAATAATTAAACCTAAAACACCTGCATTGTCAGAAATAAAACCTATCATTTTTTTACCTCTTCAACTATTTGGGGGTCATAATTTTTTATATCTGCCATACTTCCCAAGACTTGAAGATAAGAAATCAATGCATCTAATTCTGTGGGTATATTTTCGTTACCATCAAAATTTCTGATATTTACTTTTTCTCCGTATCTATTTCTTAAATTTTCTGCCAATTCTGTTTCTGGTCTTAATTGTGCAAGACCGTCCTTTGAGGCATTTTTAATCATCTCTTCTGTATAAGGAACGCCTGTAATCTTTAATGCTTTCAAATGTTTTCCCATATCTTCAAAGTTTAGAACACGATTACCTAAATGTTTGTAACTAGGCATAATCGACTCTGGAACTACATTTTGAGGTTTGATTAAATGTTCTACATGCCACTCATCTGAATATTTGCCTCCTAAACGTGCAAGGTCTGGCCCTGTTCTCTTTGATCCCCATTGAAATGGGTGATCATACATACTTTCTGCTGCTAAAGAATAATGCCCGTAACGCTCAACTTCATCTCGTAATGGTCTGATTTGTTGACTGTGGCACGTATAGCAACCTTCTCTTAAATAAATATTAAATCCTTTAAGTTCTAAGGGTGTATAAGGTCTAACACCTTTGATTGGTTCAATTGTAGTCTCCAATCTAAAAAGTGGAACGATTTCAATTATGCCCCCAATTGAAACAGCTATAACTGTAAAAATTAATAATAGAATTGAGTTTTTTTCTAATTTTTTATGTTTTTCCATCATTGGATTTGAGCCTTTTGAGAAATTGTTGATTTATTTGTGCTGGGTATCTCTAAAGTTTTGATTAAATTGTAAATCATGATCAAAACTCCAATAAAGAATAAAACTCCACCAATACCTCTAATTAGATAAAATGGCTTCATCGCCATAACCGTTTCAACAAAAGAATACTCTAAAAACCCAAGATTATCGTAAGCTCTCCACATCAAACCCTGCATAATTCCTGATACCCACATTGAAGATATATAAAAAACAATACCAATAGTGGAAATCCAAAGATGAATATTAACTAATCTTAGTGAGTAAAGATTTTTTTTATTCCATAAAACTGGAAACAAATAATAAATTACACCAAAACTAATAAATGCTACCCAACCTAATGTGCCTGAATGAACATGGCCAATAGTCCAGTCAGTATAATGACTTAAAGCATTAACTTCTTTAATAGACATTAAAGGACCTTCAAAAGTACTCATCCCATAAAATGCTAGAGAAATTATCATAAATTTTAAAACAGGGTCTTCTCGAAGTTTGTACCACGCTCCAGATAACGTCATCATTCCATTTATCATTCCGCCCCAACTAGGCATCCAAAGCATAATTGAAAAAGTCATACCCAATGTTTGAGCCCAATCTGGTAAGGCTGTGTAATGTAAATGATGGGGACCCGCCCAAATATATAAAAAAATTAAAGACCAGAAATGTAAAATAGATAATCTGTATGAGTAAATTGGTCGATTAGCTCTTTTTGGAATAAAATAATAAACCATTCCAAGAAATCCAGCTGTTAAAAAGAATCCTACGGCATTATGTCCATACCACCATTGGATCATTGCACTTTGAACACCTCCCCATAACGGATAACTTTTTGCACCAAACAATGATACTGGAATAGAAACACCATTAACCAAATGTAGAACTGCAACTGTAACTATGAAAGCAAGAAAAAACCAATTAGCTACATAAATGTGAGGTTCTTTTCTTTTTGTAAGTGTAACTAAATAAATTATTAAATATATTACCCAAACTATTGTTAACCATAAATCAGCATACCATTCTGGTTCAGCATATTCTTTACCTTGAGTAACTCCAAATAGATATCCTAAACCAGCCATTAAAATAAATGCCTGGTATCCCCAAAATGTAAAATTTGCCCATCCATCACCTGACAATCTAGTTTGGCAAGTTCTTTGAACTACAAAATAACTTGTTGCAAATAATACATTTCCACCAAAGGCAAATACTACAGCAGAAGTGTGTAGGGGGCGCAACCTACCAAATGTTAATAATGGTTCAAAATTTAATGATGGGAAAACCATCTGAAAAGCAATTAGTAAACCCGCTGCTAATCCTGCTACAAGCCAAAATATAGATGCAATAGTAAATTTTTTAACTATCTCATCATTATAGTTGATCATTAAAAAGATATATCTTTTTTATTTTTTATTAGATTTGATGCAGATCAATCTTTATTTAAAAAAAAAGGTTAAAAAATAATATGATTAATGAAATATTATATCTAAATGGCTATGGAATTTATATTTGGTCTGCATATATTTTTACACTTATAAGTTTTTCAATTTTACATTATTCAATTAAACGACAGTTTGAGAAAGAGAGAGAAATCTTTCGTAAAAAATTTGGTTTACTTGATAATGAAAAAAAACAAGCGGCTTACGGACAAGAAACTAATAGAAAATTATTGGCTTAAAACATAGCTTTTTGACAATATTTAGATTTATTAGATAGGAATTGATGAAAACAAGTTACTCAGGTCTTATTTTTTTATTTCTTGGAATTATATTTTTGTGGAAAGATATTAACCATGTAGCAATGATATCTCATAGCAACACCTTATTTTTTATCAATGAAATGACTTGGATGTGGTTTTCAATGGCATTAATTCATTTCTTTCTTGTTAAAGAATGTAATTGTAAAAAATAATTTTAATTCATTTTATAAAGTTCACTAGTACTTTTCCAATCACTTGATACATAATTTATAATCAAATTCCTTCTAACTCCAAAAATATATTGTTTAGGCACCCCATGCCAAGTGTCTTTACCCGGAACAAACATAAATCCTGTATTCTGCTTATAGGGTACTTTTGAATTGAATGTTAAATCTTTATTATAAATTGTAGTTCCCCAGTCTTTTGCATATGTGTTTGTATCACTTGAAAGATAAATTAAGAATGTTAACATTTTTTCTTTAATATCTAAATGTGGTTCTAGCCAAAAATCACCTGTATCTAATGTATACTCAATACGAAGTTTTCCTTTAGATAATTCTCTACCACTAATTAAACTTAGTGTATTAATAATTCCATCACTATTAAAAATTTCTGCAATTTCTTCCATACAATCATATTTTTTACAATTTTCATTATCAAAAAATATTCGTGTTTTATTATTGCTTTCTCTTTTACCCGAATAAGAATTTATAACTGGTGGATCAATTGGAAGTTTAAGAAATTTATCTACTAAATCTTTTGGTAGAACTTTATCAAATGCCCAGTGATTGAATGGGTCTTTAATTGATAAAGCATTATTTAAATTCTTTCTAACATCATTGTATTCTGAAAAATTTTCACATATTGGTTTATCTTTTATTTCATTTTTATTTAACATTTTATTTCCTACTAATGTTTGGGTTTAAAAAATTCTGTTTCACCAATTATCTTATTTTTTTCAAGTAAATCAAAATAAGGTGATTTTAATTCTTCAAAAGCTTCCTGCCATGTACCTTGAGTTGCAGCTTTTGAATATTCAGTAGATCTTCCTTCAAAAAAGTTCATATGCTCAACGGCATTTAATATTGAATCTAACCAAGTTAATGGATTTTTTTTGATATTATAAATTCTATCAAGTCCTAATTGAACAAGTCTTCTATCTGCAATCCATCTTATATAATCTTTTACTTCTTGTGCCTTTAGATTTTCAAGAGGTCCCATTTCAAATGAAACATCGATAAAGGCATCTTCCTGTGATACTGCTATTCTACAGGCCTCATAAATCTCATTTTTTAATTTATCTGTCCAAATTTCTTTATTTTCCTTAATGAACTCCTGAAACAATCTTATCATTGAATTGCAGTGCAAAGTTTCGTCTCTGACTGACCAAGTTATGATTTGTCCCATTCCTTTCATTTTATTATGACGTGGAAAGTTTAGTAAAATTGCAAAACTAGCAAATAGTTGAACGCCCTCAGTAAAAGCGCTAAATATTGCCAGTGTTTTTGCTATATTATGAAGAGAATTAACATCACATTTTTGAAGGTAATCGTATTTATCCTTCATAGCTTTAATCTTTAAGAATTCTGAATATTCTGTTTCTGGCAAACCTATTGTGTCTAATAAGTGAGAATAAGCAGCAATATGAACTGTTTCCATCGCAGAGAATACAGACAACATCATTTTCACTTCTGTCGGTTTAAATACATTCATGCAGTGCCCCATATAATAGTTATTCACCTCAACATCTGCTTGTGTAAAAAATCTGAATATCTGTTTTAATAAATTTTTTTCTGAAGCAGAAATTACTTTTTGCCAATCTCTTACGTCATCTCCTAACGGAACTTCCTCTGGCAGCCAATGAATTCTTTGTTGTGTTAGCCAAGCATCATAACACCAAGGATATCTAAAGGGTTTATAAATTGGATCACCAGTCATTAATCCACTTTTATTTGGGAGCTTAGATATATCAGAATTATTTTTTACTGTTTGTGCCATTTTTATATTTGATCAATTAATGCTTGAGCTAATTTTTTAGACTGTCCAAAAAATCTTATTTTTTTAATCAAGTCTAAATTAGATCTATCATCACCAACGATGACAAACCCTATCATTCCTAAGCTCTTATGAGGAGTGCACCAATAGGCATAAATACCTGGAATAGTAAATTCATAACTTACATCTTCATTTAATCTTGATTTAAATTTTTCTACACCATCAGGTACGCCACCTTTTATAAATTCAACATTATGCCCCTTGTCTGTTGATTCCCAAAAAACTTTGTCACCAACATTAATATTGATAATTTTTTTAGAATAAACCATTCTTTCTTTGTCTAGCTTATTCAACATTTTAATATTTATTTCTTCACTCATTGCGTAATTAGAAAATATTAAAAAAAGTATTAATATATATTTTTTCATGATGTAAATAGTTTTCTCCTTTGTGTTTTTTTTAGATTTTTAATTTCTCTATTTAAAATATCAGTATTATTTTTATAAAACTCAATCTCTCTTTTAAGAACACTTATAGTTTGTATAAACTTTTGCGATTCTTCATCCATTTCGTCTTTGAGATATTTGTTTTCATTTTGTAATTTTGATATTTTTTCTAGCGTTATACTTTCATTCAAGCTTTTATCGGATACATACATATTATTAATCTGCAATTCTTGTAGGCTCCATTAGTTGTTCCATTAAATCATTATTCCATTTACCTGTTACTTTCACTTCAGCTTTTGCCCCCAAGATAAACGCTTCAATAAGATTGTGATTTAGATAAACATAAGTTCCTGGTTGTCTAAATTTATAAACCATTGCTCCAGCTGCGCCTCCTGGTACAAACCAAGTTTCTAAATTAGTTCTTGGAGGATCATTAAACGATCCGTTTGGCCATACATAATCACCATGTCCACCAATTAAGTGAGGTCGTGTATCTCTATTTGCTTGTGCGTGGATAAACATTACCGTTTCACCTACTTTTGCAGTCAAAGCGTTGTCTCCCTCTAACGCACCTTCTGATCCATTAAATACAACATGGGTAGGTGTTAATGTTTTCATCACCTCTAAAACATCGCTAAAACCATCACCAGGGTGAATATATTCTTTGTAATTTCCGTTATCATCTTTTGGAAGATAAAAATCCTGTTCTCCAATGTAAAATGCTTTGTCATATGTGATTGGATTTCCCTCTCTGTCTTTCAGTCCATCTCTAGGTAAAACCATAACAGCACCGTTCATTCCTTTAACAACGTGCCAAGGCACCATGGCACCACCTGGTGCACAGTGATAAACAAAAACCCCTGGTTTAGTTGCCTTCCATCTTAGTATTACTGCTTCACCTGGTAAAATATGTGTAAGACCTCCTCCACCTAAAGCACCTGTTGCTGCATGAAAATCTAAATTGTGTTCAAAGTTATTTTTTTTAGGATTGACTAATGTTAACTCAATATAATCTCCAACATGAGCAACGATAAGTGGCCCTGGAACACTATCGTTAAAGGCAAAAACTCTGAACTTTGTTCCTTGTTTATCAATAGTGATGACTTTTTCTGTAATACTCATTCTCACTTTAATTACTTTAGGTCCCCCTTTTGCAACTATGTTATGAGCTGGAACTGCTGGTGCTGGCACCAGCTCCTGAATTACTACAGGAAGCTTATCTGCTTCACCACTTTTTGCCTGTAACGTAATTGAAATTAATATTAAAGAGATAAAGATAGATATATATTTTTTTGTATTCATATTTTTGCCTGTAATGTAATTGAAATTAATATTAAAGAGATAAAGATAGATATATAATTTTTTGTATCCATAAATATTACCTTAAAGACTGATTCAGAATTTTATTTGATCTTGATCAAAGTTTTTATAATTTGATTTGTGTCAAACGTTAGGTAGATAAAAATTTTATGAGATTAAATTGAATATCTTAAAACAATATAAGGAATCAAAACAAAAAAAACTGTTAAGGTTACATGGAGAATGATTCCTTTGTAATGTGCTTTTACAAAATCTTTATGTGAAACTTTAAAGAATGAATGATGTATCTTATAAATAAAACTTTTAGGATAACTTCCAAATATAAATACTCGAAAAATTATAAATAAGAAATTAGCTATGATTAGCCACGCTAAAAAATTTACTAAAAAATTTAAATCTAGCTCGCCCATTGATCCCAAAGTTGATTATAAGTGTACTTTTTTTTAATAAATAATTTGCTATGTGGAAGTGTTGCAACCAAATGTATTCTATCTTCTTCTCCACCATTAAAAAAATTATGGTATTTTTTTGCATTAACTATCCATACACCCCCATCTGCAGGTAAATGAAAAGATCTGTCTTCAATTACAAATCTACATCCTGGATTAGTAATAATTGGTATATGTAACCTTGGTTCTGGATCTTTGTGCCAACTCAAGGTTGATCTTGGTCCTTTTTTTAATATTCGAGTTCTTCCTAAAGCAAATCTTCTGGATAATATATCGTAAACAAATTTAAAATATGTGTTTTCAAACTCTGGTAAAAACTCTGTGAAATTATTTTCCTCTATATAATCTGCTCTGGCCACCTCTTGACCTGAGCTATCTGGTTTCGTCCAATAAAGTCCCCATGAATATTTTCCAGATGTACTATCATCATTACCTGGAATTTTATTAAGAGAAATACTATCTATATGTGACACTGACCCATCACCTTGATCAAATTCTTTTTTTCTTTTGATTTCTCTATAAGTGTCAACCAGTCTACTAACATCAAATGATAAACCTGGAACTTTATAAACTAGATCTTTAATTGACATGATTTTTTTTTAAAGAAATTTAAAAAGAAAAAGTTGATGTGAATCAAAAATATTAAGATTTATTCTGTTACAAATTAGTAGGTCTCACCATGTATCTACCCTATAGAGTATCAACATTGTCTCTGAAATGGTGGGGCCTATCCTAGAAAAGATATGGTGAAATCCAAATTGTAGCAAAAGTAATTAAAGAACTTATGGCTATGGCTAGTATCAAAGTTTTTACAAGATTATGTATTTTCATAATTGCAAAATAGATGTTTTTTAAAATTTGATATTGATTTAAATCAAAATTGACACTGGGATACAGACCCATCTATTTTTTTTATGGTATTTGATTGTAATCTAAATCAGTGCCACCTACTCCAGTCTTAAGATTAGAAGTAAATTTTGGCATATAAACAGCAATCAACGTGACCGCTAATACAATGAACATCATTGCAATCGCAATATTAGCTTTACCGTGGTAAGGCCTGTTAGTTAACATGTAGTTCATTATTACTCTTTTGTTGTAAGTATATTTAAACGATTAATTTTTGTGCTGATATGCATCAAAAAATATCAGTTTTGATCAAAATCAATAATTCATAATTTTGATTTAAACCAAATTTTTTTTTTTATTTTTTGTTAGTTTAAATTAATGGAAAGGAGAAACATGAAATCACTATCAATTATAGACTCATTAAAACCTTTTTCAGTTGGTTTTGATGATATGTTTAAACATTTTGAAGATATTCATCATAGAGAATTGGATGCCTTTGAAACAAACAGAGGTGGCTACAATATTACTAAGATAGGAAAACAAGACTATAATATTGAAGTTGCATTGCCTGGTGTTGATAAAAAAAATGTCAAAGTCAGTGTTGAAGATAATGTTCTTATAATAAAATCTTCCTCAAATAATAAAATTGAAAAAGATGATAAAGAATATCTTTATAAAGGTGTTGAAAAAGAAAACGTCTGTGCCAGCTTTATTATAAGCAAGGATATAAAAGTCAAAGAGGCGATCATGGAAAAAGGTTTATTATCAATTAAATTAAGAGAAGAAAAACCTTTGCCAAAATATGTTAAGGAAATACCAATTACTAGCAGGCAATAATATTATGAATAGTCTCAGTTAAATGCTGAGGCTATTTAATTTATTTTGAAAGATTAGATAATTTATCGAAATCGTTAATATAGATTTGCTTAGAAGATAAGACTTTAACTATGTTCGAAGTTTTTAATTTAGAAACTTCTCTACTCACTGTTTCAATTGTTAAACCTAGGTAATCAGCTATATCTTGTCTTGTCATTGGTAAACTTATCGGATTGTTTTGCCAGCCAATTCTTTTTCTTTGATCTGAAATATTCATTAAAAACTTAGCAAGTCTCTCTGTAGCATCTAGTTTTCCAAGAACACCCATTCTATCTTGAGCCAGTGTTAACTCATGAGATGTTTGATTCAAAAGCTCTTTTGCAAGAACCATATTTTTATCAATGTATTCATCTAGTTTTTTCTGTTCAAAAACACATACACGCACCTGGCCAATAGCTTCTGCACAATAATTGTATTTACCATTTTTATAAGAACCAAAAAAATCTCCAGGATAGAGAAAACCTATTATCTGAATACGACCATCATCAATTAATTGATAAATTTTAACATTCCCTTCAGTAATATTATAAATATTTTTTGCATCATCCTGTTGCAAAAAAATGTTTGCTTTATTTTGAAATTTTTTTTCTGATGAAATATTTGAAAATTCTTTAAGCTTTTCCTCCTGTAGACATCTGCAAAATGAGTATGGTCTAATATTGCACTCTGAGCATCTACTCTTTTCGTTAAATTCTTTATTCAATTGTGCTGACTGCATACCAAAATATATAAACAAAGTATAAATTGTTATTGATCCAGATCAAATAGTTCTTTTAAATTTAGGATAGATACAAAGTGTGCTTAGTACAAATAATACAAACAATCTGCCAGGTCTCAATATTTTAAGATTTCAAGATAGTGACTTAAACTTAATGGGTATTTTACCTTTATTAGCTGAAGAATTTCCGTCTTGGGGGTTAGACAGATTAAAAAGTTATATTAGATTAGTTCTAAAACAAGAGACAAACGGCATCTTGGTTGCAAAAAATAATTCTTTGTACAATGTTGGTTTGCTAATTTACTCAATGCAAGACATTATAAATAAGGATTTTCCAATAAATGATAAGAAAGAATTTTCTAAATGTTTAGTTGTAGAAAATTTAATCTCCTCAAGTCCTGTTTTAGAAAAAAAAGTTTATCTGCAACTTACCAATAGAGCTGTTGATATTGCTGAAAACAATAGCTGTGAAATTGTTGAACTACCTAGATTTAATTCTTCATTTGATTTGGTAAAAAAAAAATATGAAAAAAAAATTGTTAACTCAGATGGGTGGAGAACATTCATTAAAATTAATAAAATTTTAACTGCTAATAAAGAACTTTAATTTAATTAAAATACTTTCCAATCAGTCTTAAAGGTAACATAGTTTACCTGGATGCAGCGTCTTTCTTTGACTATTTTCTTCTTTTCCATGCCATGCCAAGTATTAGGCCCACTAGTAAACATATATCCATAATTATTTTTGTATGGGACTGTTTTTACTTTTTCTAATTTATTATTATAGAAATCTGTTCCAAGTTCTTCAGATTCATTGGCATTATTCACAAATATTAATCCTGACATTAATTTTTCTTTAATGTCACAATGAGGCTTTAACCAAAAACCCTCTCGATCACAAATAACTTCAACTCTAACATATGAGTTTGATAAATCTTTATTAATCATTTTTGAAATAGTTTGATGCACTTCTTTAGATTGAAGTTCATTAATGAATTTAACTAAATTCGGAAATTGTTTTTCATTTTCTTTTGTCACAAAACATCTGAATTTTATAGCCTCTCCACCTGAAGCTATTCCTTCTCTAAATTCAGCGGCCCCACCGTCAATTGCTCTAGTTCCATCATAATTTAAATTATGTTTACTTACATCTGGAATATCTGCTTTAATAATTTCCTCTATTGCACCATTAGTAAGTGCGTTATGGTATTCCCAGTGATCAAAGGGAAATTCATGTTTTTTTGATTGGTTTTGAATTGAGTCTAAAAGTGACATTATGAATTAATTTGTTGTTTGATAATACTTGCTACTCTATTTGTTTCGTCTAATTTTTGATAGTTCCAATTTTCAATCTCTTCACCTAAAATTCTAGTTATATTTAATTCTCTAAATAAATTTCTAAATCTTTGAAATCTTTTGTCATTTTTTTTAGGCAAAATATTGGCTACATAAATAGGTTTTCCCGTTAAAGCTGCCTCAGAGATCATTGAGCTAGAATCGCATGTAACAATAATATTCTCTGCAAGTGCTAGAGCTGACAGGTAAGCTTTTTTATCAACATCCATTATAACTGTATGATTATCTCCAAAAAATTCTTTGGCATAATGAATTGTGTTTATTGGCGTTCTCATTGAAGGGATTATAACTAGTTGAAAATCATGTTTTTTTAGCAATTTGTATAACATCGTAAAGATATGTTTCATATTCTTTGTGGAATAATCGTAATACTTTGTTGGGCCACCCATAATTAATGTCCAAATTTTTCTTTCATCTTTTTTAACAAATGAATTTAAGTAATCTTTATTTTTAGTAATTTCATTTTCTGTGAGATAATGAATGGCTCCTTTGGTGTTGATAACATTTTGACCTTCTAATCCATCGTGTTCTGGGGCAACAATAAAGTCAAAATGATTTAAATCTACTTTTGGATCTTGAATATGAATGTTAAATACTTTTTTATTAGCTTTATTTTTTAAATGAATTGAGGGAATTACACTTTTACGTCCACAAGATATAATTATATCAAAGTCATCTTGATTAATTTTTTTATACACATTTTGTGAAATAGGTGTCAGCTTAGGTGGCAGCACTTTCCAAAAACTATTTGGTTCAACTGTATGGTGTGTAAAATCGATATCTAAAGCTTTAGCCAAACCCTCTACCTGACTAATCATGCCATGCATTCCTTGAGTTAATAATATGCCTTTTAATTTAGTCATTAATCACTATATAGCTTTCATATGAGTCAAAATCCAACAAAACACACAAAAGTGTTAATAATAGGATCTGGTCCTGCCGGATACACTGCAGCAGTTTATGCGGCACGTGCAATGTTAAATCCAATTTTAGTTTATGGTGTTCAACCAGGTGGGCAATTAACAACAACTACAGATGTTGAAAATTTTCCAGGTTTTGCAGATGTAATTCAAGGTCCGTGGTTAATGGATCAAATGAAAGATCAAGCTAAAGCTGTTGGAACAGAAATGATTGAGGATCATATCTCATCAGTAAATTTAAAATCTCAACCATTTGAAGCTGTTGGCGATAGTGGTCAAAAATATACGGCAGATAGCATTATAATTTCTACAGGTGCTCAAGCTAGATGGTTAAATTTAAAATCAGAACAAGAATTCAGAGGTTTTGGAGTTTCAGCTTGTGCTACTTGTGATGGTTTTTTCTTTAAAGATAAAGAAGTTGCAGTTGTCGGTGGTGGTAATGCTGCTGTTGAAGAAGCAATGTTTCTCACAAAATTTGCATCAAAAGTAAAATTAATTCATAGAAGAGATGAACTAAGAGCTGAAAAGATGCTTCAAAAAAAATTAATGGAAAATAAAAAAATTGAAATTATTTGGGATAGTGCTGTTGATGAAGTTATCGGAGATAATGATCCTAAAAATGTTAAAGCAATTAAAGTTAAGAATTTAAAAACTAACGATATTCAAGAAATGAAGATTGATGGGTTATTTATTGCGATTGGACATGATCCAGCAACAGCTTTATTTAAAGAACAATTAGATATGGATAAAGAGGGTTATTTATTAACTAAACCAGATTCTACAGAAACTAATGTCCCTGGAGTTTATGCTGCTGGAGATGTTAAAGACAAAACTTTTAGACAAGCTGTAACAGCTGCGGGGATGGGCTGTATGGCTGCGCTTGAAGCTGAAAAATTTTTATCTCACTGATAAGAAACATTAAAACTTAATACAAACTAAAGGAAAACAAAATGACTGATAAAGTACTGCTAACTGGAATAAGTGGCTGGATAGCGAAACATATAGCAATTGAATTATTAAATTCTGGATATAGAGTTTTGGGAACTGTTAGAAGTCAAAATTCATTAGAGAAAACTAAAAAAACTATAAGCGAATATGTTTCAACAGATAAATTATCATTTGTTGAATTGGATCTTTTAAAAGATGAAGGTTGGAATGAGGCTGCTAAAGACTGTAAATATATTATACATACTGCTTCTCCTTATCCCATGAAAAGTTCAAGAAATAGAGAAGCTTTAGTTCCAGCTGCTAAAGGGGGAACTTTGAGAGTTTTAAATGCGGGTATAGAGGCTAACATTGAAAAGATAGTTCTAACATCATCAATAGCCGCAATGTTTAAAAGACCAAATAGAACCAACCCTTACAATGTCGGAGAAAATGATTGGTCAGATACTGAATGGAGTGGTTCTAACGATTATATTATATCTAAAACTAAAGCTGAGAAAGTTGCCTGGGAATTAATGGAAAGCAAAGGATTGAAAGATAAATTAACTGTAATTAATCCAGGTGGTGTTAATGGTGATGCATTAGATGATAAAGAAAATACATCGACTAAATATGTTCAACTTTTCCTTAAAGGAAAATATCCAATGGCTCCAAATTTTGGAATATTAATTTCTGATGTAAAAGATGTAGCAAAAGCACATGTACTTTCATTAAAAAATTCTAAAGTAAATGGAAGACGTCTATTAATTGGTTCAGAAGTTAAAAAAATGCTGGAAATTTCTAAAATTATGCAAGAAGAGTTTCCACAGTACGCAAAAAAACTACCAAAAAAAGAAATGCCAAACTTTATGTTAAAATTAATTAGTTATCTGGATTCATCTGCAAAACTTATGGTACCAGAACTAGGCATTCTAATGCAAACAGATACTTCATATGCTGAAGACTTATTGGGGATAAAATTTAAACCAGCACGAGATAGCATCAAAGATGCTGGAAACTCAGTAATAAGACTTGGGTTGATTTAAGATCTTAATCGATCGTTATTTTTGTCAAAGATAGGTTCGTCAATTATTTTTGCTTTGATTTTTGCTCCTTGAATTTTGATAAATAACTCATTTCCTATGTTTGCACAATCTGGCTTAACATATGCAAAAGCTAAACTTTTTTTAACTCTAAAACCATAAGCTCCAGAAGTAGTAAGTCCCACTTTCTTATCATCAAAGTACACAGGTTCATTTCCATGTGCATCAGCATCTTTTGCTTCAACCTCAAGATATACCAGCTTAGTTTCTATTCCATTATCTAGTAATTTTGTTACTGCTTTGGACCCTTTAAATTCATTTTTCTTTTCAAGATTAAAAAATTTATCAAGACCTGCTTCAACAACACTAATTTCAGGAGTAAGTTCAGTTCCCCATCCTCTATATCCTTTTTCAATTCTCATAGAATTCATTGCTCGAGTTCCAAAGTCAATAATACTTTCTTGTTTACCTTCTTTAATAATAAGATCATAAATTTCACTCATCTGATCTATTGAATGATGAAGCTCCCAGCCTAATTCTCCCATGTAATTAACTCTGAGTGCAATTACATCTATATTATTAATCTTTATATGCTTTGATTTTAACCATGGAAAATTTTCATTACTTAAATCTGAATCTGTTAATTTTTGAAGTACATTTCTAGATTTAGGTCCTATTAAACCTAAAACTCCTTTTTCAAGAGTTACATTTTTGATTATAACTCTCTCACCTTCTTGTTTATTATGATTTAACCAGTCTAAGTCTCTTATTTCTGAAATAGCTGCGGATAAAGCATAATAATGATTATCTTTTAATTTAGTAATTGTAAACTCAGTTTGAATTCTGCCAATATCATTTAGAGCATGGGTTAAAATAATACTTCCATCTTTTTTAGGAATTCTATTCGAGCATAATCTATTTAAAAATTGATAACTATCCTCTCCTGTAATTTCAAATTTAGAAAAACTACTTAAATCAATTACACCAACATGATTATGAACATGCTCACATTCATTTTGAATATATGGAAAAACGTTATTTCTTTTGTAACTTAAAGCTTCTTTAACATTATCTTTATTAAACCAATCAGGTTTTTCCCATCCATATAAATCAAAATATTCTGCACCTTTATCTTTAAGTTTTTGATATATTGGCGTGGTTTTCATTGGCCTTCCAATTTCAATTTTATCATGAGGCATTGGAGTGACATACATTCTTCGATATTGTTCCTTTGACTTTTCAACAGAATAATCTTTATTGACCCAACTCATGTAACGTCTTGGTTCAAATTCTTGCATGTTAATTTCTGAGTCTCCATGAACAATCCATTGAGCCATGTATTTTCCTGCTCCACCTCCATGTGCAATACCAATGCTTGCAGCACAAAACATCCAAAAATTTTTAAGGCCAGGCGCTGGTCCTGCTAAAAAATTATCGTCAGGTGTATGAGTAATAGGACCACATATTATTCTTTTTATTCCAACATCTTTAAATTCAGGGATTCTATCCATACCTTTTTCTAAATGATCTGCAATTCTATCTAAATCAGGTTCTAGTAATTCCATATCAAATTTCCAATCCATTCCATCTAATGCCCAGGCTGCTACATCTTTTTCATATGGGCCAATTAATAATCCTTTGCCTTCTTGTCTTAAGTAAGATGAAGAGTCTGGATCTCTAACAACTGGTAATTCTTTATCTAATTTTTCTATTTCAGGATGAGCTTCCGTTACTAGATATTGATGAACCATATTAATACTTGGCACATTTTTTAACCCAACCATTGCAGCTACTTCAGGACAAAAACTTCCAGCAGCATTTACAACATGCTCACAAATTATATCTCCTTTTTCAGTAATTACTTTCCACTCACCCGAGGATGTTTTTTTAATGTCGGTTACTCTATTTTTTCTGTAAATTTTAGCTCCTCCATTCCTAGCGCCTTTAGCCATTGCATTCGTTGTGCTCGTAGGATCAGTATAGCCATCTTCAGTTGTTAAAAATGCTCCTTTAATTCCATCAAGTTTTATAAATGGATGATATTTTTGAATTTCTTCTGTAGAAATTATTGAACAAGGCGCACCTACTATATCCAATACTCCTTTAGTGTAATCAAACCATTCCAAATCATCATTTGTATATGCAAGTCTTAAACTTCCTGTTTCATGAAAACCAGTTGGCTGACCAGTCTCTTTTTCAAGATTTTTATAGAGATTTGTTGAATGAAGATGAATTTTTGCAAGATTCAAACTTGTTAACATATGTGGACACTGACCTGCGGCATGCCAAGTAGAACCAGAAGTAAGTTCGCTTTTTTCAATTAAAACCACATCACTCCATCCTTCTTTGGTTAAATGATATAAAAGACTTACACCCATTATACCACCTCCAATAATTACTAACTTTGCATGTGATTGTATTTTGTCCATAAATTTTAATAACAATATATTTTAGTTAGAAATAAATATATATAAATTTTCTACATTTTGAGGACGTGTGATGAAGATTAAAATTATGAACTACTTAAGTCAGCTATCTCATCAGACTCAAAAATTGTTTTTGAAACTTTATTTTGAGTAATGGCAATCATTGCTTTTGCAACAGTTGCTGATTGAATGGGTTTCATTTTCTTTAGAGGCCCTAAAAATAGAGGAGATAATAATTTAAATACAAAAATTCCTATTTTCTCGCCTATTCTCTTTTCTTTTCGATCTCCTAATAAAAAAGAAGGTCTCATTATTCCTAGGTTTGGAAAATTAAGTCTTTTTAATTCTTCTTCTACTTCTCCTTTGAATTTTAAATAATCTCCTGAACTTTTTGGATCTGCATAACCAGATGAGATAAAAACAAATGAATTTACTGAGTTTGATTTTGCAATTTGAGCAACTTGTTTTGGAACCTCAAGCTCCACTCTTTTATATTCATTTTTATCTGGTGAATTTTTCTTTGTAGTGCCAATACAAAAGAAGCAATCATCCCCTTTGATATCTTCTCTATGATTTTCTAAATTATTAAAATCTGTTTGAATAATTTCGATCTTTGGATCACTTGTATCTATTGATGAACGAACAAATAACTTAATCTTAGAATAGTTATTATTGCTAATTAATTGATATAAAACATGGCTTCCAACTAACCCAGATGCACCAAATAATAAGGCTGTTTTCACTTCTTAAGATAAACTTTCACAAAAAGTTTTTATTCTCTCCATTGCTTTTTTTAAATTTTGCATTGAAGTAGCATATGAAATTCTAAAATAACCATCTAATCCAAAGGCTGATCCTTGCACTACGGCAACATTTGATTTCTCAAGTAATTTTTGAACAAAATCAGTATCTGTGTTTAATTTTGTTTTTTTGTTTAAGAGACCTTTGCAGCTTGGAAATACGTAAAAAGCACCATTAGGTGTTAAGCACTTAATGCCTTTAATATTATTTAAACTTTTAACAACAAAATCTCTTCTTTCTTTAAAAGCTTTTGATCTTTTTTGAATAAAACCTTGATTACCATTTAAGGCTTCAACAGCTGCTGCTTGACTTATTGAAGATGGGTTAGATGTAGATTGTGATTGAATTTTACCAATCGCTTTAATTACATCTTTTGGACCTGCCGCATAACCTATTCTCCAACCAGTCATTGCATAAGATTTACTAACACCATTCATAGTAAGAGTTCTATCTTTTAATTTTGAATTTTGTGCGATGGTATAAAAATTAAAATTATCATATTTAATATGCTCATAAATATCATCACTCAAAATATGAACTTTTTTATTTTTAACTAAAACTTTTGCCAATTCCTCAATTTCTTTTTTAGTGTAACCTGCACCTGTTGGATTTGAGGGTGAGTTTAAAATTAACCATTTTGTTTTTTTTGTAATAGCTTTTCTTAATTTTGAAGGTGTAAGTTTGAATCCCTCTTGTTCAGTACATTTAACTATTTTTGGCTTTCCTCCAGATAATAAAACCATATCTGGATAAGACACCCAAAAAGGTGCTGGGATTATAACTTCATCACCTTTGTTTAAAGTTGCCATGAATGCGTTATATAAAACTTGCTTACCACCAGTTCCAACAGTGATCTGATCTGCTGTGTAACTTAACTTATTTTCTCTTTTAAACTTTGCTATAATTGCTTTTTTTAAAGCGGGAGTTCCATCCACTGCTGTATATTTAGTGTCTCCATTTTTAATAGCTTTAATTGCTGCATTCTTTACGTTGTCTGGAGTATCAAAATCTGGTTCACCAGCACCAAGGCCAATTACATCTTTGCCTGCAGCTCTTAATTCTCTTGCTTTTTGAGTAACAGCAATAGTTGGTGATGGTTTAATTCTTTTTAAACTGTCTGATATTATGCTCATTGAAATATAATTTTAATCTACTAGTTTTATAAATAATGCAGAATACTTATCAAGATTTAATTACCGAAATTCAAAATAAAAATCCTGGGATCAGCCCTAAGCTTGAGGGAGGTAAAAAGTTTCAGATGAAAACTGATTTTAAGCCTGCAGGGGATCAACCTGAAGCCATTAAACAATTAGTTAATGGCGCAAATAAAGATCAACTTAGTCAGGTTTTACTGGGTGTTACTGGATCTGGAAAAACTTTTACTATGGCTAAGGTTATCGAAAAAACTAATAGACCAGCTTTAATTCTTGCTCCAAATAAAACATTGGCTGCTCAACTATATGGAGAAATGAAATCTTTCTTTCCAGATAATGCAGTTGAATATTTTGTATCTTATTATGATTATTACACACCAGAAGCATATGTTCCACGTTCAGATACTTATATTGAAAAAGAAGCTTCAATTAATGAGCAAATCGATCGAATGCGTCACTCGGCAACAAGATCACTTCTTGAGCGAGACGATGTTATTATTGTATCAAGTGTTTCTTGTATCTATGGTCTAGGATCTGTTGAGGCTTACAGCAAGATGACTTTAAGTTTAAAGACTAATTATGATTACAACAGAGAAGAATTAATAAAATCTTTAGTAGCACTTCAATATAAAAGAAATGATCAAAATTTTTATCGAGGAACTTTTAGAGCCAGAGGAGAATACCTTGAAATTTTTCCTTCTCACCTAGAAGATCGTGCTTGGAGATTAAGTTTATTTGGAGACAAATTAGAAAAAATAGAAGAGTTTGATCCTTTAACAGGTGATTTAGTCAGTGAACTTGATGTAATTAAAGTTTATGCAAATAGTCATTACATCACACCCAAACCAACTATTGAACAAGCAATAATTAAAATTAAAAGAGAACTAGAGGCAACTTTAAAAAAATTTAAAGAACAAAATAAATTACTTGAAGCACAGAGATTAGAAGAAAGAACTAAATTTGATCTAGAAATGATTGAAGCAACCGGATCTTGTGCTGGAATTGAAAACTATTCAAGATTTTTATCTGGAAGAAAACCTGGAGAGCCTCCTCCTACATTGTTTGAATATTTTCCAGACAATACTTTAATTTTTGTTGATGAATGTCACGTAACTGTGCCCCAATTAAATGGGATGTATAAAGGTGATAGATCAAGAAAAAGTAATCTTGCAGAGTACGGTTTTAGACTACCTTCTTGTATGGACAACCGACCACTTAAATTTGAAGAATGGGATGCAATGAGAACTCAAACAGTTTTTGTATCAGCTACACCAGGACCATGGGAACTAAAACAAACAAAAAATAAGTTTGTCGAACAAATCATTAGACCCACAGGATTAATAGATCCTCCAGTTGAAATTAGGCCTGCAAAAAACCAGGTTGATGACTTAATGCATGAGTGTGTAAAAGTAATTAACAACAACTTTAGAGTATTAGTTACTACTTTAACTAAAAAGATGGCCGAAGATTTAACTGAGTATCTTCACGAAAATGGTATCAAAGTTAGATACATGCACTCTGATATCGACACCTTAGAGCGTATTGAAATTATGAGAGATCTAAGGCTTGGAGTATTTGATGTATTGGTTGGAATTAATTTACTAAGAGAAGGACTTGATATTCCAGAGTGTGCATTAGTTGGAATTTTAGATGCAGATAAAGAAGGCTTTCTAAGATCTGAGACTTCTTTGGTTCAAACTATTGGAAGAGCTGCAAGAAATCTAGAAGGTAAAGTTATTCTTTATGCAGATAAGGAAACAAAAAGTATCAAAAATGCAATCAAAGAAACAGATAGACGAAGGACTATTCAAGTAGCTTACAACAAAAAACACAAGATTAGTGCAACAAGTATAAAAAAAGAAATTGGAGATGTGCTTGAAAGCGTTTATGAGAAAGATTATGTAAAAGTTGGAACTGATGAAAATATTGGTGGCAATCTTAAGAAACACCTAAAAGCCCTGAATAAAAGAATGAAAGAGTCAGCAACTAACCTAGAGTTTGAAGAAGCTGCAAAAATTAGGGACGAAATAAGAAAACTTGAGGCATCTGAGCTAGAAATTACTTTAAATCCAAAAGTAAAAAAATATAGTTCAAATAATAAAATGTATCCAAAAGGTAGATCAACTATGGGTCTTCCAGGAACAAGAGCGCAAAAAGGTAAAAAAAAGTGGAAGCAAACAAAATAATTATAACAGGAGCAGCAACTAGAATGGGTGCTGCGATTGCTAAAAAGCTATCAGGTCCAAATGTGGAAATTGTTATTCATTATAATAAATCAAAATTAAATGCTGAGAAATTACAAAAAGAACTAAAGAAAAATAAAACAAAAGTTTGGTTGATTAAAGGAGATCTATCCAAAGAAAATGATTTAAAAAAAATTATCAAGTTTGCAAAATCAAAATTAAAATACTTTGATTGTTTAATTAATAACGCTTCATTGTTTGAAAATGATAATTTAAAAAATTTTACATCTAAAAGTTGGAATAATCATTTAGATGTAAACTTAAAAGCTCCTGCTTATCTAACAAAAGAATTTGCAAATAATATTAAAGGTAAAAATAATAATATCATAAACATTATTGACCAAAGAGTTTTTAAACTAACTCCATTTTTTACTTCATACACATTAAGTAAAACTGGACTTTACACATTAACAAAAACAAGTGCTATGAGTTTGGCTCCCAACATAAGAGTAAACGGTATAGCTCCTGGACCAACAATAAAAAATAAGCGTCAAACAGATAAACATTTTAAAAAACAATATTTAGCTACACCTTTAAAGCAACAGGTGAATGTTAAAGAAATATGTAATGCTGTTGACTTTTTTATTAAAAACAGTTCTATTACAGGTCAAGTATTAGCTATTGATAGTGGACAAAATTTAAACTGGCAAACACCAGATGTAATTGGAAAAGAATGAAAAAAAGTAATTTTAAAGTTGTAAAAATAGACAAAAATAAAAGTTTATTTAATTACGAAAAAAAAATTCTTATTAAAGAATTAACCTTAGATCTAAAACTTGGTTATTACGAATTTGAAAAAGAAAAACCTCAAAAAGTAAAATTTAGCCTTGAAATTGATTATGAAGATAAAAAACCAACCAGTGACAAAGATATCAAATCTATTGTAAATTATGGGCAAGTTGTAAAATTGATCAAAAAACTTACCAAAAATAAGCATTACAATTTCTTAGAAACACTTGCGGAAGATGTTTTTGATATTTTATTTAAAGATAAACGTATTGGTAAAATAATGCTTCAAATTGAAAAATTAGAGATTTTAAAAGAATGTACGTCAGTTGGTATTCAAATTACCAAAAAAAGAAGTCATGAAAAGCTCTGAACTTGGAAAAGAAGTAATAAAAAAAGAGCTTCCATTAATTCCTAAAAGCCCTGGTGTTTACCGAATGCTCAATCATAAAGATGATATTCTTTATGTAGGTAAAGCCAAAAATTTACCGAATAGATTAAAAAGTTATGTGGCAGAGAAAAACCACATCATTCGGACAGAGAGAATGTTGTCTCAGACTTTTAAGCTTGAGATCACAACTACTGCAAATGAGAGTGAAGCCTTACTTTTGGAAGCAAATCTAATCAAAAAACATAAACCAAAATTCAATATTTTACTTAAAGATGACAAATCATTTCCCTTCATATTTATTGGTGAAAAAGAACAATGGCCAAGAGTTACAAAACATAGAGGGAAAAAAGAAAAAGAAGGATTTTACTTTGGTCCCTTTGCGTCTGCAGGCACTGCAAACTGGACTATTAAGATGCTTCAAAAAATATTTCAATTAAGAGTTTGTGATGATGGAACTTTTAAAAATAGAACAAGACCTTGTATACTTTATCAAATTAAAAGATGTTCGGGTCCCTGTGTGGGATACATAAATAAAGATGACTATAAAAGTTCGGTAGATCAAGCAATTCAATTTGTGTCTGGTAAATCTAGAGATATCCAAAAAAATCTCTCAAAAGAAATGGAGGCCGCAAGTGATCAACTTGATTTTGAAAGAGCTTCAATTTTTAGAGATAGAATAAAATCTCTAAATATCATTCAATCTTCACAAAGAATTAATGAGGCAAACCTAGTTGATGCTGATGTGATTGCTGGATATAAAGAATCTGGGAAAGCTTGCATTCAAGTTTTCTTTTATAGATCAAAACAAAATTGGGGTAATCAAGCTTACTTTCCAAAACATGATCCAGATCAAGAAATTTCGGAAATTATGTCTTCTTTTTTAATGCAATTTTATGAAAATAAAACTGTTCCTAAATTAGTTATTATTAATAGTGATATCAAAGATAAAAAATTAATAGAAGAAACTTTAAGTAAAAAAGAAGGAAATAGCATTTCCATCAATACAGCAAAAAAAGGAACTAAAGCAAAAGTTGTTGCAATGGCAGAAAAAAATGCAAAAGAGTCTTTAAATAGAAAACTTTATGAAACAAATAATAATAAGAATTTATTTGAAGGTGTTGCTAAAAAATTTGATTTAAAAAATGTTATCAATTTAGTTGAGGTTTACGACAATAGTCATATTTCAGGAACCAACAGTGTTGGGGCAATGGTTACATTTGGCAATGAAGGTTTTGTTAAAAAGAGATATCGAAAATTTGATATTAAAACAAAAGGTGCAGAGCAAGATGATTTTGCTATGCTTAAAGAAGTTTTATCTAGAAGATTTAAAAGAGCAATTTTAGAAAAAGGTAATTATTTAACCTTACCAGATTTAATACTGATTGATGGTGGAAAAGGACAGTATTCTTCAGCAAAAGAAGTGCTAGATGAATTGGGTCTACATGACCTTCCAATGATTGCTATTGCAAAAGGTAAAATGCGAAATAGTGGAGACGAAACATTCTTCTACAATGGTAAAAGCTATAAATTTGAAAAAAATGATCCAACTTTATTTTTTATGCAAAGACTTAGGGATGAAGCACATAGATTTGCAATTACCTCACATAGAGCAAAACGAGCTAAAGGATTATCGAAATCATTGCTAGATCAGATCGATGGTATTGGCGCTATTAGAAAAAGGGCATTATTAAACCATTTTGGTTCAGCAAGATCCGTTGAGTCTGCTAGTTTTGACGAGATAAAGTCTGTAGAAGGTGTTGAGGAAAAAGTTGCAAAAAAGATATATAACTTCTTTCACGAATAATTATGCTTAGAAAAATTCCTAATATATTAACCATTGGGCGAATAATAATTGTCCCTTTCTTTGTCTTGGCTTTTTATCTACCAGGCTTTTATGGAGATTTGACTGCGCTCATATTGTTTATAATTGCCTCGTTCACTGATTTTTTAGATGGAATGTTGGCTCGAATGCTTGGGGAAGAGTCTAAATTGGGTGAATTATTAGATCCAATTGCAGATAAAATTATTGTAGCTACAGCATTAATCTTATTAGTTATGGATGGTACCATAAGAAATTATGAGGTTATTGCTGCTATAATTATTCTTACACGTGAAATTTTAATTTCAGGATTAAGAGAATTTTTAGCTAAAGGTCAAATAAAACTTCCAGTATCAAATCTTGCAAAACTAAAAACTGTTTTACAAATGGTATCGATTGGTCTTTTGCTCTCAGGAGAGACGGGAAATAAGATTATTAATTTTCAAGATTATAATGCACAAACTATAGGAATTATTCTTCTTTGGCTTTCAGCGTTTTTAACACTTTTCACTGGGTATGATTATATGCGTAAAGGAATAGATCACGCGATGTCAGAAGACAACAAAGATTAGGCTGCTTTTTTCTTTCTTACTAAAGCTTGATAACTTTCATTTAAATCAATTATAGTTTCACATACCTTAAATTGATTTTCTGCAATGCATGATACTGGTGTTACTTCCGCAGCTGTTCCAGTTAAAAAACATCCAACAAAATTAGAAAGTTCTGATGGACTTATTTTTCTTTCATGAACTTTAATATTTTTAGATTTTGCAATTTCAATAACTGTTCTTCTTGTTATTCCATCTAAAAAAGAGTCCGGAATTGGAGTGTGAATTTCTCCATTTTTATCTTTGAAGAAAATATTTGCTCCAGTTGCTTCAGCGACATTTCCATCATGATCTAACATTAATGAATCGGTGTATCCTTGTTTTTCTGCTTCATGCTTAGATAAAGTACAAATCATATAAAGACCTGAAGCTTTTGTATCCCAAGGAATTGTATTTGGAGCAGGTCTTCGCCAATTTGAAATATTTAATTTTATTCCTTCAACTTTAAGTTTTGGATCAAAATAAGAGCCCCACTCCCAAGTTGCTACAGCAACATGAATTTTTGTTTGTTGTGCAGAAATTGCCATCATCTCGCTACCCCTCCAAATAGTAGGTCTTACATATCCATTTTCTACTTTTTGAACTGAAATAATTTTATTGCAGGCATCATTTATTTCTTTTTCACTGTAAGGAATTGTCATTCCCATTCTTTCTGCTGAATAAAAAAGTCTTGAAGTGTGTTCTTCTAATTTAAATATCGAACCATCATACACCCGTTCACCTTCAAAAACACAACTGGCATAATGAAGTCCATGATTTAAAACGTGTATCTTGGCATCAGCCCAATCAACTAGCTCACTATTATACCAAATTTTTCCAGATCTTTTATCGTACGGTACCATGTATGAAATTTTTTAAATTATTAGTGAAAATTATCTTTGTATCTTTAATATGTCAATATAACTTACCTATAATGAAAGAACTTTTATATTTAAAAGACGAACAACTAAAAGATTTAATTGAAAAATTATTTGTAAGCTACAGAGAAACATTTTCAGACGCCAAAAAGGTATTAGATAGATATTCAATTGGTTTAGCTCATCATAAGGTTATTCATCTATTATCAATGTACCAAGGTATTTCAATTTCAGAGCTTTTAAAGCGCTTAAAAGTAACAAAGCAAAGCCTAAACAGGGTGCTTAAAGATCTAATTAAATTAGAAATTGTAACTTTTAAAAAAGATGATCAAGACACTAGGGTAAAGCATGTTTTTTTAAATGAAAAAGGAAAAAAAATATTTAATGAAATTTTCGATCTACAAAAAAAAAGGATTTATAAAGCATTACTTGATTCAAATTCAGAAGAAGTAATTAATTTTGATAATGTCTTAACCAAAATTATAAATGGATAAATTTATTGCACATATTTTAGTTGTTGATGATGATGATGGAATTAGATCTTTGGTTAAAAAATATTTGAATGAAAATAATTTTTTAGTCACGACTGCTGATAGTGCAGAAAATGCATCAGAAAAAATTAGTATCATTAAATTTGACTTAATAATTTTAGATATAATGATGCCTGGAAAAAATGGACTAGAGTTTATAAGAGATCATAAAAAAAAATTAGATACGCCTATTATTCTTTTGACTGCTAAAGGTGAAGCAAGTGAAAGGGTCGAGGGATTAGAGGTTGGGGCTGATGATTATTTACCAAAACCATTTGAACCAAAAGAATTAATTTTAAGAATTAAAAATATTTTAAATAAAACTATAAAAACTGAACAAGTTAGAATTATAGAGTTTGAAAATGTTAAAATTGACTTAAATAAACTATTAATTATTAAAAATGATAATGAGTTTAAAATTAACAATACAGAGAAAATAATATTAGAAAAAATGATTAATAATCCAGGTAAAACATTTTCGCGAGAGAATATTGGTCAATTAATAGAGCTAGATAAGGAAAGATCTATAGATGTAATTATTACAAGATTAAGAAAGAAAATTGAAATTGATCCCAAAAATCCAAAATTTTTACAAACAATAAGGGGTGCAGGATATGTTCTTTGGATTGAGTAATTTTTTAAAAAAAATATTACCTAAAAGATTGTTTTACAGGGCCCTTTTAATTGTAGCTGTTCCTGTCTTAGTTCTTCAATTAATCATAACTATTGTATTTTTTGACAGCCTTTGGATCAAAACTAATAAAGGAATGACCAAGGCGTTAATTAATGAAATTAATTTATTTGTTGAAGTTTATGATAATCAAAAAATTGATAAAGATGAATTAAAGAATCTCTTTTCTCTATTTATAGATCTAAATATAGAGCATGTTAATAATAAGAATTTTAATAGTGAATATAATAAAAGAACATTCAGTCCAATTGATAGGACTCTTAGAAGAGAATTAAAATCAAACTTTAATCTTGGTGAGTTTTGGTTTGATACAACAAGTTACAAAGAATTAATTGATATAAGAATAAAATATGAAGATGGATACTTTAGATTTTTAGTGCCTAGAGATAGGGTTACCAGTTCGTCAGCAAGAATATTTGCACTTTGGATAACTGTTCCAGCAATTATTATGGTTATGATTTCATTAATATTTTTAAAAAATCAAACTAGACCAATTACTAATCTTGCACGTGCTGCTGAAAAATTTGGTAAAGGTGAAGAAATAGTAGAATTCAAACCTTCGGGTGCATTGGAAATAAGACAAGCAGGACATGAGTTTGATAAAATGAGAAAAAGAATTCTTAAACATTTAAATCAAAGAACCGAGATGTTATCTGGCATAAGTCATGATTTGAGAACACCTCTTACAAGGATGAAACTACAAGTTGCTTTCATTAAAGATAAGGATTTAGCTAAAAAACTAACAGAGGATATTAATGAGATGGAAAAAATGCTTAATGAATATCTGCAATTTACAAGTTCATCCTATATTGAAAAAGATGAGATGTTTAACTTATCAGAATTGATAGAACAAATTGTTAACAAATATAATAACAAGAATATCCAAAAAGATTTAATACCCAGAGTTTATCTCAATGGTAGAAAAAATTTAATTAATCGATGTCTTAATAATATAATTGATAATGCGTTAAAATATGGAAATAAAGTTGAAGTAAAACTTAACAAAGAAAATACAAATTTGTTAATTGTTATTGATGATGATGGTTCTGGCATTCCAAAAAAAGAGCATGAAAATGTATTCAAGCCATTCTATAAAATTGATAAAGGTAGAGCAGAATCCAAGTCAAGTGTCGGTCTTGGATTATCTATAGCGTCAGATATTGTCAGATCTCATGGGGGAAATATTGTTCTTGAAAAATCTAAAATGAACGGACTTCGTGTTAAGATTTTTTTACCTGTTTAGTTTTCTTTTTTGTATCCATTTTTTTAATTTTATTTTCTAAATTTTCAACTCGTTTTGATAACACATCAAATTCGTCCTTACTGACGAGTTTCATTTTAAAAACAATTTCATCTCTTTTAGATTTCAAGATATTAAAAAGCTCTGAACTAAGATCTTTTGAGGAGATAATACCTTGTTCAAAAAGTTTACCAAGTTTATCAATTATAAATTTAGAGTTTTTCATATTTAAGATATATAATATAAGTATTTTTTAAAATGTTCATCAATAATTTTGACCCAGTCGCTTTTCAAATTATGTCATTTGAAATTAGATGGTATTCTCTAGCTTACATTTTGGGAATTGTTATTGGTTGGTCCTTATGTAAAAAAGTATTTATCAAAGATTCAGATATAAATGAAAAATTTGATGACTATATAGCTTATCTCATCATTGGAGTAATTTTAGGTGGAAGATTAGGATATATTATATTTTATAACTTTTCATATTATTTAGATAATATATTTGATATTTTTAAGATATGGCAAGGTGGAATGTCATTTCACGGAGGATTATTAGGAGTAATCATTTCAAGTTTCTTTTTTGCAAAAAAAAATAATCAAAATCTATTTTCTTATTTAGATCAGGTGTCACTAGTAGCGCCAATAGGAATTTTTTTTGGAAGATTGGCTAATTTTATAAATTCTGAACTTTATGGAATAGCTACAGATATTCCATGGTCAGTTATCTTTATAAAAGTAGATAATTTATCAAGACATCCATCTCAATTGTATGAAGCAATTTTAGAGGGTATAATTTTATTTTTAGTGTTGATGTACTTTTTAAAAAAAGACTATTTGAGAAAACCTGGTTTAATTTCAGCATTATTTTTAATTTTTTACTCTTTGTTTAGATTCTTTATTGAATTTTTTAGAGTGCCAGATGAACAGTTAGGCTATTTAGTTTTCAATTTAACTATGGGGCAAATAATTAGCCTAGTGTTTGTAACGATTGGAACAATTCTTTTTTATCTTAAAAATGAAGATTAGTAGAACAACAAATTTACCTTTAGACCAATTTATAGAATTTGCTCTTTATGATAAAGATTCTGGATACTACATGAAAAAAAATCCTTTTGGAAAAGAAGGGGATTTTATTACTGCACCAAACATTACAAGACTATTTTCAGAAATGATTGCTATTTGGGTATTGACCTTTTGGAAAAGTATCGGATCACCAAAAAAGTTTAATTTACTTGAACTTGGAGCTGGAAATGGTGAAATGATGAAAGTCATAATTGAAACATTAAAAAATTTTTCAGAATGTTTTGAAAATTGTAATTTTCAAATACATGAAAAAAGTGAACTTTTGAGAAAAAAACAACAGTTAAATTTAAAATCTGAAAAAATAACTTGGGTAAAAGATATAAAGATGAATAATTTATATCCAACGATATTTTTAGCTAATGAGTTTTTTGATGCACTACCAATTAAACAATTTTTCAAAAAAAAGGAAGGTTGGGTTGAAAGATATGTATATTTAAAAGAAGAAAACAAAGCTGAATTTAAAGAACAACTAACAGAAATAAAAGAGATTGAACAGAGTCTAAACTTTGAAATCTCAAAAGATCAAGAAATTATTGAATATTCACCAGGCGCATTTGATTATTTAAAAAATATTTGTGATCTAATAAAAAAAAATAATGGTGGAATACTAATAATTGATTATGGATATTTAAATTTTAAAATGCATGAAACGCTCCAAGCTATCAATAATCATAAATATTCAAATGTTCTAGAAGATATTGGAGATTCTGACATAACTTATAATATTAACTTTGGTTTATTTAAAAAATTTGTTAATCAATTTAGTGATTTAAATTCAATAATTACTAATCAAAAAAAGTTTTTGACTAGTATGGGAATAGTTCAGCGAGCAGAAATTATAAGTGAAAATATACCTTTCTCAAAAAAATCAGATTTATTTTATAGAATTAGGCGTCTTATAGATGAAAAACAAATGGGCGAGCTATTTAAAGTGATGTTGATAAAAAAGACAAAAAATGAATTTAAGATAGGTTTTGAAATTGATTAGATCAAAAAAATTAGTGGGATTAAGAGATTTAAAGCATGGCTTTTTTAATAGTAGTGGCGGCCAATCAAAAAAAATTTATAAGAGTTTAAACTGTGGACCTGGCTCGTCTGATAAAAAAACTGATATTAAAAAAAACTTACAGATTGTAAGAAAAAAAATTAGCAATAAAGCAAAAAATATTTTTTTAGTTAAACAATTTCATAGTAACAAATTCATATACATCGATCAAAAATATAAAAATAAAAATAAACCTAAAGCTGATGCTATTATTACTAATCAAAGATACTTGCCTATTGCTGTATTAACAGCTGATTGTGCCCCAATATTAATTTATGACAACAAAATAAAAATGATAGCTGCAATTCACGCAGGTTGGAAAGGAGCCTATAAAGGCATAATAAATAATGTAATTAAATTTATGATCAAAAAAGGTTGTAATTTAGAAAATATTACTGCAGTCGTAGGTCCGTCTATTTCTCTTAAAAACTATGAAGTAAAAGAGGATTTTAAGAAAAAATTTATCAAAAAAGATAAAAAAAATTTAATATTTTTTAAGAATAAAAAAAACAAATTATACTTTAATCTAACTGGTTTTATATATAAGTCCCTTAAAGCTATTAAGGTTAAGCACGTAGATGTTTTAAATATTGATACTTTTGATATCAAAAATAAATTTTTCAGTGCAAGAAGAGCTTTAAAATTGAAACATAATGATTATGGTAGAAATATTTCAATAATTATGCTTAATTAGTTTTTTAATGAAATTATTATCCGGAAATAGCAACAAACCTCTTAGTAAAAATATTGCAAAATATTTAAAGTCTAAATTAGTAAACTCTAGTATCAGAAACTTTTCTGATGGTGAAATTTATGTTGAGATTAATGAAAATATTAGAGGAAACAGTATTTTTATTATTCAGTCAGTTTCATCGCCAGCTAACGATAATCTTATGGAACTTTTGCTTTGTATAGATGCTTTAAAAAGATCCTCTGCAAAAAATATTACTGCTGTAATTCCATATTTTGGGTACGCAAGACAAGATAGAAAAGTTGTTCCAAGAACTTCCATTTCAGCAAAACTGGTGTCTAACCTAATAACTAAAGCGGGTGCTGATAGAGTTGTGACGGTAGATTTACATGCCGGTCAAATCCAAGGATTTTTTGATATTCCAGTTGATAACTTATTTGCAACTCCTATTTTTGCAAGACATGCAAAGAAAAAAATAAAAAATAAAAATATTATTTGTGTTGCACCCGATGTTGGTGGAACTGAAAGAGCTAGAGCCTTAGGAAAACTATTAAATGTAGGACTGGCAATTGTCGATAAAAGAAGACCAAAGCCAGGTCAATCACAAGTGATGAATGTAATTGGAGATGTTAAAGGCAAAACTTGTGTAATTGTTGATGACATTATTGACTCAGGTGGAACAATAGTGAATGCCGCAAAAGCACTAAAAGATAGAGGTGCAAAAGAAGTTTATGTTTACATTACGCATGGAGTGTTAAGTGGTGAAGCTGTAAAAAAAATCAAAAATTCTGTAATTAAAAATCTTGTCATTACAGATACGATTGACAACTACGACAAAATTAAAAGTGCTAAAAACATTGAGGTTCTGCCTATTTCAGGCTTAATGGGAGAAGCAATCAAAAGGATATCTAATTCAACATCTGTTTCAGATTTATTTAAATAATTACCTTGAGTTATTAAAGAACTTGGGCTAAAAACCCATGATTTTATGATTTCATTAGAAGCAAACATTAGAAACACTAAAACTAAGGGTGAACTTAGTGCACTTAGAAACAAAGGTGGTGTACCAGCTGTAATTTATGGTGGCGAAGCACAAAACGAAACAGTATCAATTTCAAAAAAATTATTAAAATCTCTAATTGATAAGGAAAATTTTTTATCAAATATAGTAACTCTAAATGTTGATGGAAAACCACAAAACGTTCTTCCAAGAGAGATTAAATATCATATCATTTCAGATGAACCAATTCATGTTGATTTTTTAAGAGTAGTGCCAGGTGTAAAAATACGTATTGAAGTACCTGTTCAATTTATTAACCATGAAAAATCTCCAGGTTTAAAGAGGGGTGGAGTTTTAAACATTGTTAGAAGAAAAGTAGAATTAAGATGCCCAAGTGAAAAAATTCCTGAAAGTTTGGTAATTGATCTTGATGGTGTTGAGATTGGTGAAAGTTTTAAGATATCATCAATTAATTTAGAAACAGATGTAACTCCAACAATTAAGGGAAGAGACTTTGTTATAGCAACACTAGCAGCACCTACAGTAATGAAGGAACCTGAAAAACCAGCTGAAGAAGAAGCTGCAGAAGGTGAGGCGGGAGCAGATGCAGCAGCAGATGGAGATAAACCAGCAGCTGAAGGTGAAAAAAAAGAGGGTGACGATAAAAAAGCTGCCGAAGAAAAGAAATAAACTGTTAAAGTTAAATTTTACTATCCATTAAAAAAATATGCTTTTATTTGTAGGCCTAGGTAATCCAACACCAGACAGTGAAAATAATAGGCACAACGTTGGCTTTAAGATTATTGATTCAATCAACAAAAAATTTAGTTTATCAAAACAAAAACCTAAATTTAAAGGACTACTAACAACTGGAAATGTTGGTGATCAAAAAGTTTATGCGATTAAACCTCTAACATTCATGAATAATTCCGGAATTTGCATAAGAGAACTTATTGAATATTTTAAAATAGATGCAGAAGATGTGATTGTTTTTCATGATGATTTAGATGTTGAATTTGGAAAAATTAAAGCAAAATTTGGTGGATCAAGTGCGGGACATAATGGAATTGCTTCAATTGATAAGTTCATAGGTAAAGATTATTCAAGAGTTAGAATTGGTATAGGCAAACCAAAAGAAAATATTGAAGTTGGAGATTTTGTTCTTCAAAATTTTGATGATGATGAATTGAATAAAATAGAAAAAATTTCAACTGATATCAATAATTCTATTTCCATATTAGTAGAAAAAAAATTAGATCTATTTTCTAGTACAGTAAATAATAATAAATAATGAGCTTCAAATGTGGAATTGTTGGTTTGCCCAATGTTGGTAAATCTACTTTATTCAATGCTCTAACAAATTCCAGTAAAGCTCAAGCAGCAAATTTCCCTTTTTGTACAATTGATCCAAATGTTGGGGTAGTCCCCGTGCCAGATGAAAGATTAAACAATTTATCCAGAGTATCAAAATCAAAAAAAATCATTAACACCACCATTTCATTTGTTGATATTGCTGGACTCGTAAAAGGTGCATCAAAAGGCGAAGGATTAGGTAATAAATTTCTATCACATATCAGAGAAGTAGATGCAATCATTCACATGATAAGATGTTTTGACTCTGATGATATTCAAAATGTCAATCCAACAGTGGATCCAATCAGGGATTTAGAAATTATTGAGACAGAAATGATGTTGGCTGATTTAGAGTCAATTCAAAAAAGATTAGAAAAAAGTAATAAAAAAAATGTTGATGAAGAACAATTAAAAATACTAGAGATTGCATTAGATTGTATTAATAATGATAAAGATATCTCAATTCTAAAATCCCAATTTGAAAGTAAACAGCTAAATCAAAGTGGTTTATTATCAATTAAACCAAAAATATTTGTATGCAATGTAGACGAACAAAGTGTTCAAGAAGGCAATCAATACACAAAAAAATTTATAGAAAAATTTGGTGAAGAAAATACTTTAATTGTATCAGCAGATA
Organism: Candidatus Pelagibacter bacterium nBUS_25; assembly: GCF_051200975.1. NCBI lineage: Bacteria > Pseudomonadati > Pseudomonadota > Alphaproteobacteria > Candidatus Pelagibacterales > Candidatus Pelagibacteraceae > Candidatus Pelagibacter > Candidatus Pelagibacter bacterium nBUS_25. The sequence goes on from NZ_CP172846.1 coordinate 1,079,070, forward strand.
TAGAAAATCAAATCAATGAACTAGAATCTGAAGAGAGAAAAAATTACATGGAAATGATTGGTTTAAAAGAGACTGGATTAAGCATGTTAATTCAGAAAGGATATAAAATTTTAGAACTAGACACTTATTTCACGTCTGGTGTAGAAGAAACTAGAGCATGGACTATTCAAAAGAATTGTACAGCCCCAAAAGCAGCTGGTGAAATTCATACTGATTTTGAAAAAGGTTTTATAAGAGCAGAAACAATTTCGTATGAAGATTTTGTAGCAAATGATGGGTGGGTTAATTCCAAAACTAATGGAAAAATGAGATTAGAAGGTAAAGATTATATAGTCAAAGATGGTGATGTATTAAACTTCAGATTCAACACGTGACCATATTTTTTTCATACTAAAATAAACTAAGATAGTTAAAATAATTAAGTAAACAATCGCTTTAAAGCCCATTTGATGTCGAGACTCTAAATGTGGTTCTGCCGCCCACATTAAAAATGTTGTTACATCTTTTGACATTTGTTCAACAGTTGCTTTTGTACCATCTCCATACTCTAATATGTCATCTGAAAGCGGTGCTGACATCATAATTTTATTACCATACATATATTTATTATAATGTACTCCTTCGTCCAAAGTCATTCCACTTGGGGCATCTTCATAACCTTGAAGTAAAGAATAAATATAATCTACCCCACCCCCTCTTGCTTTAACTAGAACAGACATGTCGGGCGGATAAGCACCACCATTAGCAGCTTGGGCTGCTTTAACATTTTCGTATGGCATTACAAATTTGTCTGATAGTTTTGCAGGTCTTACAAACATTTCACCATCTGCATTAGGGCCATCTGTTACTTCAAATGAAGCTGCAATTGCTTTTACTTCAGCTTCTGTAAATTCTGGTCCACCTTTTTCACCTAAGTTTCTATAACTCACATATTTCATTGAGTGACATGAAGCGCACACCTCTGTGTAAACTTGATATCCTCTTTGCAAGGCACCCCTGTCAAATTTTCCAAAAAGACCTTTAAAACTCCAATCAGTTTTTAAAAGTTTAGCCGTCTCTGCAGAATTAGAGTGTGTTGTTGCAAAGGTAATTAAAGCTAGAATTGACAATAATTTTATTAAATTTTTCACTTTATTTATCAAAACTTTCATTATGTTTAGCCGTAGCTAAGTTAGGAGAGCCTCCAAGCACTGGTTCTGTAATACTTAATGGAACAGGTAGTGTTTTTTCTTTAAATCCTAAAACAGGTAAAATCACTAAAAAATGAAGAAAGTAATATGCTGTAGCTACTCTCGCAATCAACAAGTAAAGCCCTTCAGCTGGCATAGCCCCCATGTATCCTAAAATTAGAACATCAGCTACAAGTATCCAGTAAAACTGTTTGTACAAAGGTCTGAATACCGCAGATCTAATTTTTGAAGTATCCAACCAAGGTAGCACTGCTAAAATTAAAATAGCTGAAAGCATTGCCACAACTCCAAGTAATTTGTCAGGAACTGATCTTAAAATTGCATAAAAGGGCAACAGATACCACTCAGGAACAATGTGAGCTGGAGTAACCATTGGATTAGCTTCAATATAATTATCAGCATGACCTAAAATATTAGGTGAATAAAAAACAAAAAAAGCAAAAACAATCACAAACATTAGTAATGCAAAACCATCTTTAATTACGATGTAAGGATGGAACGGCACAGTATCTTTTGAAGGTTTCTTTATATCAATTCCAACTGGGTTGTTATTTCCAGGAACATGAAGTGCCCAAATATGCAAGACTACTAATCCCAAAATTAAAAAAGGAATTAAGTAATGAAGTGTAAAAAATCTTGTTAATGTAGGGTTGTCCACTGAATAACCACCCCATAACCAAGTGACAATTCCTTCACCCACTAATGGAATTGCACTAAATAAATTTGTTATAACTGTTGCTCCCCAGAAACTCATTTGACCCCAAGGTAATACATAGCCCATGAATGCAGCAGCCATCATTAATAAATAAATAATTATTCCAATAATCCAAATAATCTCTCTTGGAGATTTGTAAGATCCATAAAATAAAGACCTAAATATATGAATATAAACTGCTAAAAAAAACATTGATGCACCATTTGAATGAATGTACCTGATCAACCAGCCATAGTTTACATCTCTCATGATATGCTCAACACTTTCAAAAGCCATATCAGCGTGAGCTATGTAATGCATTGCAAGCGTTAAACCAGTGACAATCTGGGTTATTAAACAAAAAGTTAAAATTCCACCAAATGTCCACCAGTAGTTTAAATTTTTTGGAGTGGGATAATCTGTTAAGTGATTTGCTAAAGTTAAAAGCGGAAGCCTATCGTTAAACCATTTTCCAACTTTTGACGTAGGTGTGTATTCGTGATCACTCATAATATTATTTATCCAATTTTAATTGTGTTAGCGTTAACAAATTCATATTTTGGAACTTCCATATTTAAAGGTGCAGGACCTTTTCTAATTCTACCAGATGTATCATAATGCGAACCATGGCATGGGCAGAACCATCCATCATAATCACCTTTGTCATTTAATGGTACACAACCTAAATGAGTACAAACTCCAAGCATTACTAACCACTCAGGATCTTTAGCTCTGTCTTCATCTTTTTCAGGATGTTTTAAATCTTCCATTTTAACAGATTTTGCTTCTAAAATTTCTTCTGGCGTTCTTCTTCTAATAAAAACTGGTTTACCTCTCCAAAGTACAGTTATTGTATTTCCAGGTTTGACTGAACTTACGTCAACTTCCGTGCTTGCTAATGCTTTTACAGATGCGTCAGGATTCATTTGATCTACTAATGGCCAAACCACTGCACCAACACCAACTGCACCAACTGCGTACGAGGCAGTAAATAGAAATTCTCTTCTTTTAGGCTTTTTATCTGACATTTTTTTAAATATTATTGTTAAAAAATTACTTAATATACGATTTCTTATAAGATAATAGTTTTTTTTCTACTGAAAGAATGACACATAATTATGAGCCATAGACCCATTATTGCATTATATGAACCAGATATTCCTCAAAATACAGCAGCAATAATTAGAACATGCGCTTGTTTGGGCGCTAAACTTGAAATTATTGAACCATGTGGTTTTCATCTCAGTGATAAACGTTTTAAAAGAGTAGTTATGGATTATATGGATTGGGATAAAATTGATTTATATCAAAGTTCAAAACATTTCTTTGAGGCAAAAAAGAATCATAGAGTTATTTTAATGACAACAAAAGCATCGATATCTTATACAAAGTTTAATTTCAAAAAAGATGATACAATATTGTTTGGGCGAGAAAGTGCTGGTGTTCCTGAAAATATTCATCAATCTATAAATGATCGTTTGAAGATACCAATGAATGAAAATGCTAGATCACTTAATATTGCGTCCTCGGTTGCAGTTGTTTTAGCAGAAAGTTTAAGACAAACAGGGTTAATATAATATGGATAATGAAATAAAAAAAGACATCACTAGTAATTGGTTCAAGCTTTTACAAAATGCTATTTGTGATGATATTGTTAAATTAGAAAAAAATAAAGTTAAATTTAAATCAACGACATGGCAAAGAAGTAAAAGTAAAGATGAAGGTGGTGGTGAATATAGAATTATTAAAAATGGAAAAATTTTTGAAAAAGTAGGAGTAAATTTTTCAAAAGTTTATGGAAAATTTCCAAAACAATTTCAAAAAAATATTCCTGGAGCAAGTAAAGATCCAAGATTTTGGGCGTCTGGAATTTCGATAGTAATGCATATGCAAAATCCCCACATTCCAGCTATGCATTTCAACACTAGATATATTTGCACAACTGAAAATTGGTTTGGTGGAGGGATGGATGTAACACCTTCAATTAAAGATGTTAAAGAAAAAACCAAATTTCATCAATCACTAAAAAAAATGTGTGATCGTCACAGTAAAAAATATTATAAGAAATATAAAGAATGGTGTGATGAATATTTTTATTTACCACATAGAAATGAGGCAAGAGGAATTGGTGGAATTTTTTTTGATTATAAAAAAGATAATTTTGAAAAAGATTTTAAATTTATAAGAGATGTAGGAGTTACATTTCAAATGATTTTTAATGATATTATTGAAAAAAAAATCACAAAAAAATGGACTTTAAAAGAAAAAGAGATGCAGTATATTAAAAGAGGTAGATACGCTGAATTTAATTTATTGTATGATAGAGGAACAAAATTTGGCTTACAAACAGGCGGAAATGTTGAGGGTATATTGATGTCATTACCACCAATTGCTAAATGGAAATAAAAAATGGATAAAGAACCAATAACTCTAAATGGTTTAAACAAACTAAAGGAAGAATTAGTTTATTTAAAAGAAAAAAAGAGACCTGAAATTGTGGCTGCGATTGCAGAAGCAAGATCACATGGAGATCTCAAAGAAAACGCAGAATATCACGCAGCTAAAGAGGAGCAATCTCACAGTGAAGGTCGAATAACAGAAATCAATGATATCATTGCAAGAGCCAACGTCATTGATGTTACAAAATTAAATAATGATGGAAAAATAATCTTTGGTTCAACTGTATTTTTAGAAAACCTGGATAATGGTGAAAAAATTAACTACAAAATTGTTGGCAAAGATGAAGCTGATTTAAAACAAAAACTAATTTTTTTTCAATCACCAATTGGAAAAGGTTTAATTGGAAAAAATAAAGATGATCTGGTGGAGATTACCACTCCCGCTGGAGTTAAAAACTTTGAGGTAAAAGACGTCAAATATATTTAGCTTTTAATGATTTTTTGAATTTGTTTTTCTGAGATTTGAAAACTATTTTGAACCCAAATTTCTTCTATTAATTTTAACTTATTGCCCAATATCTTTCCCGCAGGAATATCATATTTAGTCATTAAAGTGTTTGCATTGATCGGTAGAGTTGGAATAATTTTATCTTTATAGGTCTCCACTAATTTAAGTAATTTTTTTTCAACTTTAAGTGATGTAAATAGTTTAAAATTGATAATATCAAGTACAGTTTGTTTGCCATTAAAGTAAAAAATCTTATTAAAATTCTTTTCATTAAAATTTTTTATACTTACGTTTTCTTTATAGAAAAAATCAATTGATCTTAATCTTTTTTGATCTTTTTTAGAGAGATTAAATTTATAAATAAAATAATCCGTATTATCAGTTCCATCTACAATCATTAGTGAAAGTAAAAAGATAAAATCAATCTTGGATAAATTATCAAGAGCATAAGAATTTAATTTTTTAAAATTTTCTAAATTTTTAAGTTGAGGAAAAATAATTTTTATAAGCTCTAAACTAATCTCATCTTTGAATATTTTTAAGAATGCATTCGATTTTATTAATTTTTTAAATTCATCTAATAATCTTTCTGAAGATAATTTTGAAATCCCCCCAATATTTTTTTTAATTATTTTAATTATTTTATTGTTATGACTTTGATTTGAATAATTTATAAAAAATCTCACATATCTAAGAATACGTAAGTAATCTTCTTTAATTCTATTTTCTGCATCTCCAATAAAATTAATAATTCCACTTTCAAGATCTTTTTTACCATTAAATGGGTCAAACAAATTTCCATCTTTGTCGGAGTATATTGAATTTATGGAAAAATCTCTTCTAGCTGCATCTTCTTTCCAATCTGTGGAAAATTCTACTTTTGCATGTCTTCCATCTGTAGAAACATCTTTTCTTAAAGATGTAATTTCATATTTATGCTTATCAATTATTGCCGTGATAGTTCCATGATCAACGCCTGTTTCATAAAAATTAATCTCTTTTTTTTTTAAAGCATCACAAACTTCACTTGGTTTTAGATTGGTGGCTAAATCAATATCATCAACAATTTGTTTTTTTATAATTTTTCTTACACAGCCACCAACATATCTAACTTCACTACCTTCCGAATAAGTATTAAGTGCTTCAAAAATTCTATTAGCAGGTGTTTGGTTTGTTAAATCAGTAAGATTTTGACTTATATAATCAAGATTACGAGATCTAAAAAAAATTTTATCTAAAAAATTATCCATATTTGGCTGGGGCGCTAGGATTCGAACCTAGGATGCCGGTACCAAAAACCAGTGCCTTACCACTTGGCTACGCCCCAATATTGTTTTCATATAACATAAAAAAATAATATTTATATAGTTTTCGATGCATTACACCAATAATTTTTAAATTTTCTTTTAAATTTAACTTTGGCTAATTCACAATCTTGATTATTTTGATAATACGCAACTATTACCGACCCAGAGCCTGTCATTCTCACAAATAGAGGTTGGTTTAAATTTTCCATAAAAGATTTTAATTTTTTTAGTTTTGGATATTTTGAAAATGCAACTTTTTCTAGAGCATTTTCTTGTTTTAATAAAAATCTTAAATTTAACATATTCTTATTTGGATTGCTCAATACTGGTTTACTAAACTTTTTTACACCTGAATAAATTTTTTTTGTAGAACATCCAAAATTTGGACGCACAAGTAAAATATAAAAATTAGAACTTTTTAAAAATTTTTTAATACCTCCACTGGATGACAAAATAGTACTTTTTTGAACTATACCTAAAATCACATCTGAACCAATTAAATTTGTTATTTGTAAAATTTTTTTTTGGTTAATTTTGACAAATTTTTTTTTAATCAAAAAATTTAAAATAGTTGCTGCATTCATTGACCCACCACCTAGGCCTGCTTCCTGTGGAATATTTTTTTGAATTTTTATTTCAAATTTTTTATTATTTAATAATTTCTTGTCATCTAAAATTTTAAATAATTTATCAACAGTGTTATCCTTTTTAATATTTCTAGAAAAAATTCCACTAAAAGAAATTTTATGTTTATTGCTGTCAATTCTCTTAATTGTAATTAAGTCATGCAATTGTATAAACTTTATGATACTTTCAATCTTATGTAGTCTAATTAGTTTACCCGTAACATGCAAAGCTAAGTTTATTTTAGCAAACGATTTAAGTTCATAAATTTTCATTTAAGAATTATTGAGGCCTTCTATAATTTTAATATTTATTTTTTCTTTAATATCTTCATCAGTGTCATCTAATTTTAAAACGTAGTTCCAAAAGTATCTTGCTTGAATATTCCTATTTAATTTCCATAAAATATCACCATAGTGATCGTTAACAGTTGGATCTTCAGGCATTAGTTCAACTGCTTTTTTTATATATTTTTCTGCCTCGTTATAATTTTTTATCAAGTAATGCGCCCACCCTATTGAGTCCGTAATATAAGGATCATTACTTCTTAAAGTGTAAGCTTTCTCCAACATTTGCATTGCTTCATCTTTTTTATAATCACGTTCTAACCATGAATATGCCAAATAATTTAAAACATAGGCGTCATCTGGATTTATTTCAAGTGAGTGTTTTAAATCTGCGTCTGCTTTTTGGTAATTACCCAATCGCTCATAACTACCACCTCTCCTATACAATAAATCAGATTTAATCTCCGAATTGACACTCAAAGATGAGATGATTTCAGTGTAGTATTCAATTGCTTTTTCATAATTTTTTGAATTTTTGTAAAAGTTTGCAATATCAAAAACCATTTTCACATTCGGATTTTTAATTTTACTAAACTTTGAACTTATAAAGTTTATGCCCTCATTATATCCTTTATTTTTGATAATTATCTGAGCTTCTTTTTTTACTCTAAACCAATAATAAAATTCATATTGCTTATCAATTTTTTTTAGAATTTTTTTAGCCTTGTCATATTCGTCGTTAAGATAAAAGTTTTCAGCTGCAAGTGTTGAATTTAAAATGAATTTTGGATTTAAGTAATTTGAAAGATTTAGATAAAAATTGGATTTTTCAATATCATCCTGAGATGAATAAAGATTTGATATTAAAAATAAAAATTCACCAATTATGTCATTATGGTTATTGCATGAAAAAATTTTACCAAACTCTTTAAATTTTTTATTTTCCACCCAACTCTTACTTTGGGACAACAGAAGTGTAGAATTTATGTATTCAAGTTGATCAGCGATTGCCTTTACTTCCTCAATTTGATTGTTCTCAATTAAATAATTGATATAAAAAAATATATATCTTGAATAATCTCCATCAGAATTATTTATTAAATTTAAAAAAGATGATCTAGTGTTTTCTTTTTTCAAATAGCATCTTTGAAATGCTTGGTTTATGATAGAGATATTACCAAAGTTTTTTTTATTAATTAAAATTTTTTTATTTTTAAATGTATGAAGGTATTGTCTTAAAGTTTCAAATATTACTAAATTAAATCTATTTTCATTTTGAAATTTTAAACTTAAATTTAAATATTTTTCAGCTTGATCTAAATTATTTTTTTTTAAGCTATCAGCTATTAAAAGAATATATGCATCAAAAAAATCTAAATTACTTTTGTTATTACCATTTTTTATTACATTAATAGCTTGAGCAACTTTATTTTCCAGAACCAAAGAATAAGCATATCGTTTTAAATATGCATCATGTTTATTAAGTAGTACCTTAGAAGCATTAAAAAATTTTAATGCATCAGAATTATCGTTATTCTCAAAGGCAATAATTCCTGAAAAATAATTTGATAGATCTCTTGAATTGAAATCATTAAAACTAGCACTTTTAGAATATACAGACGTCTGATAGAATAACCCTAAAACTACTATTAGTTTTATTAGTTTATTAAACATTTAATCATTGTATGACTAAAAAAGTGATAAATCAAAAAGGCAAATTCGACGAGGAATTAATAAATACTATTGAGCCTAACTTTGTATTTAAAGATAAGCCAATAAATAGATTTAACATTATCGAAAATAGCAATGACAGCAATCAAACAAATAAAGCTGAGCTACTAGAAGAATTAAAAAAACAAATAAATTCAATCGAAAATTGTAATTTAAAAGATAATTCTCAAAATCTTGTCCTTGGAGATGGAAATATCAATAGTTCAATTATGTTAATTGGTGAGGCCCCAGGAATTGAAGAAGACAAATCTGGTACAACATTTAAAGGTGAGGTTGGAGACTTATTAAACAAAATGCTGCTCGCAATAGAAATAAAAAAACAAAATATTTATTGTAGTTATGCTATAAATTTTAGACCTCCAGAAGATCGTAAACCTACTACACAAGAAATTAAAAGATACTCAGTTTTCTTAAGAAAGCATATTTCTATTATTAACCCAAAAATTATTATTCTTATGGGCAGCTCAGCAATGGAAGCTGTAACAGGTATTAATAGTAAAATATCTTCTGAAAGAGGCAAATGGAAAGAAACAATATTAAAAAATAAGACCTACCCAGTGATGATATCATTTAATCCATCCTATTTAATTAGATTTCCAGAAAATAAAAAATATTCTTGGGAAGATTTAAAAAAAATTAAACAGAAAATTAATGACATGAAAATTATTATTTAAATTTATATGATTAAATTACATAAAAGATATGTTTATTGGTGGAAAGAAAAACTCAATATCTCTAATTATGGCCTTCTATGGATTTCTTTTATAAAAGGAATTTTAGTTGGACTACTAATTTACTACCTCTTAATTGTTTAAATGAAAATAATAGCTGGTGTCGATGAAGTTGGAAGAGGAAGTTTAATGGGGCCAGTTTATGCAGCTGCTGTAATATTAAATAAAGATATTAATAAAAAGTTATTAAAAGACTCTAAAACTATTACTAAAGGTAAAAGAGAATTATTATCAAAATATATAAAAAAAAATTCTATTTGGGTAATTGGTAAAGCATCAGTTAGAGAAATAGATAAAATCAACATTCTACAAGCAAGCTTGCTTGCAATGAAAAGAGCAATTAAAAAACTTAAAAAAAAACCTACACAAGTTTTAATCGATGGAAATAAAATTCCTTATTTAAAAAATTATAATTTAAAAGCAATAATTAAAGGTGACCAAAAAATTCCTTCTATTTCTGCAGCATCCATTGTTGCTAAGGTTGCTAGAGATAAATTCATAACTAAATTGGCAAGCAAGAATAAAGGTTACGGTTGGGATCAAAATTTTGGTTATGGAACTAAACAACATTTAAAAGCTATTAAAAAACTTGGAATAAATAAGCATCACAGGAAAACCTTTTCTCCGTTATCTAAATTAAAGACACACAATATCTAGTTGCCCAATATTAAGTCAGCACAAAACGAATCCAAATAATTCAATCTCAGGTTGACGCTGGAATCCATTTGGAGTCTAATTATTTTATATAAATGAATACTGAATTCAAAAATAAAATTGTTAATGGAGATAGTCTTGAGGAGTTAAAAAATATTCCAAGCGAAACTTTTGATCTAATTTTTGCAGATCCTCCATATAATTTACAATTAAAAAATGAATTAATTAGACCAGATAGATCTAAAGTTAGCGCTGTGAACGATAAGTGGGATCAATTTAAAAATTTTAAGAAATATGATGAATTTACATATGCTTGGCTAGCAGAGTGTAAAAGAATTTTAAAAAAGGATGGAGCGCTATGGGTGATAGGAAGCTATCATAATATATTTAGAGTAGGAACAGCAATTCAAAATCTAGGATTTTGGATATTAAACGATGTCATTTGGAATAAAAATAATCCAATGCCTAATTTTAGAGGAACGCGTTTTACTAATGCTCATGAAACCTTAATTTGGGCATCTAAGAGTGAAAAATCAAAATATACTTTTAACTATCAGTCTTTAAAATGTTTAAACGATGATCTTCAAATGAGATCTAACTGGAATCTGCCAATTTGCAATGGAACTGAAAGATTAAAAAAAAATGGAAAAAAAGTACATTCAACACAGAAACCAGAGGCACTATTACATAGAGTTTTACTCGCTTCATCAAATAAAGATGATTTAATTTTAGATCCTTTTTTAGGGTCAGGTACAACAGCAACAGTTGCAAAAAAATTGGGTAGAAATTATTACGGTATAGAAAAAGAAAAAACATATTTTAAAGCTGCCAAACAAAGATTAAAAAATACCAAACCTATTGAGGATGATTTCTTAGATACTTTGAAAAATAATAGATCTAAACCAAGAATACCTTTTGGTTCATTAGTAGAGCTAGGTATAATTAAACCAGGTACAAATATTTTTGATAACAAAAAAAAAATTACTGCGAGAATAATGGTTGATGGAAGCATTAAGCATAATCAAGCAGAAGGATCTATTCATAAAGTTGCGGCAACTATTTTAGGTGCAGAAAGTTGCAATGGTTGGACTTATTGGCATTGTGATATTAACGGAAGAACCTATCCAATTGATTATTTAAGACAACGATTAATTTCTAAAAATTAATTTTTATAAATTCTACCTAAATAATTTTCCAAGAATCTCTTATTTTTAGTTAATATCTTTAAGCTAATATTTCTTAAAAAGACTATGACTGGGTTAGATAAGTGAAAAGCAAATTGATTTAATTTTGATCTATTATTAATCATTTTAACTTTTAAAATTCTATTATCATAAAAATTATTTTTATTATTTGTGATACAGTCAAACAACTCTGAACCACATTCAATCGATTGAGAAGCACCTTGTGCAAATGAAGGTGGAAAAGCATAAAATGCATCACCAATTAAGAAAATATTTTTCCCAGGTTTAACAAAACCTTTGCTTACAAATATTGGAAAACATTTAATATTTGTAAGATGATCTAAAATAGTTGAGGAAGTTTTGCTTTGTAAATTGTCTTTAATACCTTCAAAGAAAGTCACATCTTTAAAAAGACTATAATTTTCAAGCTCATTTGCTGTTAATTTATACTTTAAAACTCCAATAAAATTGAATGCTTCATTATTGTTATTAACCGGATAAATTACATAATGAAAATTATGACCCATAAATAAAGAAATATTTTTTTCATTTAACTCATTGAGTTTATTTCTTGAGATATTTCCTCTAATCGCAATGGAATTATTAAAAACTGGTTTTATTTTATTGTCAGAAATTAATGATTTTCCTTTAGAAAAAACACCATCAGAAATAATTAAATGATCACAAATTACTTTGTTATTTTCGTTAAAAATTAAATTTATTTGCTCATTATTTTTTTCAATTTTTGAAATATTATGATTATATTTTAATAAATTAATATCCAGCCTATCCTTTAAAAATTTAATTAATTTAGATCTCTTAAGTGCTGTATACTTGCAATCTTCAGAATTAAATTCTGAAATGTTAAGATCACATATTTTTTTTTGTTGCTTAAGTTCATAAAAATCAATTTTTTCTGGGTTAAATTTGTCTTTATTGTCTAAAGAATTAAATCCAATTCTGTTGAGAAGCTTAATGCTGTTATTAGATAACTGTATTCCATACCCCTCATCCGATTCAATAGAACTATTTTTTTCATAAATAGTGACGTGATAATTGGGATTTTCTTTAAATAAATTTGCAATAAACAAACCTGAAATACCCGCTCCAATTATTGCAATTTTTTTCATTTATAGTTTTCCAGATAAGTAACAATTTTTTTTGTAAAAGTTGGCAAAGTGTAGTTTTTTAATTTTTTAGGATCAATCCAATAAGAAAATGGGATTGGCTTAATAATCTTATCATTTTGAATTTTAATACTCATATTCATATTAGACATTTTAAAATTTAAATTTTGTTTAAAATTTTTAGGCTTGATTAATTCCTCCATTGGAAAAATATTAAAGTTCTTTAAAAAATTAAAATTTTTGTTTTTAACTAATAGATATTTATTATCTTTTTTATAAACCTTAAGTAAAAAATATTTTTCTTTGTTTTTTTTTTTAAATTTAGACAATTTAAAATCTTTTTTTATAAATGATTTACACTTTTTTGTTATAGGGCACTTTTCACAATAAGGATTTGTGGGCTTGCATATTAATGCCCCCAATTCCATCAATGCTTGAGCATAATCACTAGCTCTAGCAGATGTGCCCAAAAAAGTTTTTTGTTTGATTAAATTTTTCTTTTCAATTTCATTTTCATTTTTTAAATAAAGATATCTTTTCAACACTCTTTCAATATTACCGTCTAAGGGAATAATAGGTTTATTGAATGCGATAGCTAAAATTGCACTTGCTGTATAATCTCCAATACCAGGAAGTGACTTAAGATCTAAAAAATTATCAGGTAAATTTTGATTAAAATCTTTAATAACTTTTTGTGCAGTTTTTTTGAGATTTTTAACTCTTGAATAATACCCAAGACCTTCCCAAAGTTTAATTAGTTTTTGATTATCGCAATTTGCTAAACTTTCTAAATTGGGAATTTCTTTAATAAATCTATTAAAATACGGAATCACTGTTGCAACTTGTGTCTGCTGCAACATAAATTCACTAACCAATGTATAATATTGTTTTTTTTTAGATGAAGTTTTTTTTCGCCAAGGTAATGATCTTTTATTTAAATCATACCAATTAAGAATTTTATTTGTTATTATCAATTCTTTCATATGCAATTTAAAGATAATACTAAGCAGAGAAATAAAACCATTCAAGGCCTAAGATCATTTAAAGACACTTTGCCAAAGAATGTAAAAAAAATCATAAATAAAAAAGGACATATTTATTCTGAAACTTTAAATAACTGGAAGTACATTGTTGGTGAGAATTTGTTTAAAGTTTGCTATCCAAAAACATTTAAAAATTCAAATAAATTTGGAGTAAGCACTTTATTGATAATGGTTAAAAGAGGTCATGAAGTTGATATGGAATATTCAAAAAAAGATATAATGGATAAAATGAATAGTTTTTTTGGTTACTCAGTAGTTGAAAAACTTAAATTTATTAGCTTTGATGATGAGCAAAAAATTTTTATTAAAACAAACACTTCTCGCCAAAATGACGCAATTAATAAATACCAAGATCAGATTAATAATGTTAAGAATGAAAAAATTAAAAAATCACTTATCGAACTAACTAAGGTCTTTAAAAAAAAATGAAAAAATTTTTAACTCTTATAATTATAATTTTTAGCACTACCTCGAGTATTAATGCAGAGGAAATAAAAAGAATATTTGTAGGCAATAAAGATGCAAAAATTACTATAATCGCGTTTGAGTCTTTGACTTGTAGTCATTGTGCAAGTTTTCACAAAGATGTATATCCCCAGCTTAAAAAAGAATATCTTGATACTGGTCTGGCTAAAATTGAATTCAGACACTTTCCATTAGATGTAGCTGCATTTAATGCCTCTAAAGTTTCACAATGTAAAAATGATGGTGATTCGGAAATTTTGAATAGTTTGTTTGCTAACCAGCAAAAATGGGTAAAGGGTAATTCTGTAGAGGAAGCAAATAAAAATCTTCAAAAATTTTTAATTAGCCAAAGTTTTGATATTAATTTTGAAAAATGCATAAATAACAAAGAAATAGAAGATTTTGTTTTAAATGATCGAATTGATGGAGTTAAAAAGTTTAAAGTAAATGCTACTCCTACGATAGTAATTAATAATAAAAAATTCGAAAAAACTCTTAATTATAAAAATTTAAAAAAAGCTCTAGAAAAACTGATATAAGTTAAGGCATGGAGTTTAAAAAAATCCAATTAAATGGATTTAAATCTTTTGCTGATAAAACGAATTTTCTAATTGAAGAGGGTTTAACTGGAATAGTGGGCCCTAATGGATGTGGAAAATCTAATATTGTTGAATCTTTAAGATGGGCTATGGGAGAAACGTCTGCAAAAAGTATGCGTGGCTCTGGCATGGAGGATGTAATATTTAATGGGACGTCGAACAAAGCTTCCAAAAACATTGCTGAAGTTTCTATTGATGTAGAAAATAAAAATAACGAAGGACCAGTTCAATACCGTGAACTTGATCAGATAAGTGTCAGAAGAAAAATAGAAAAAGACAAAGGTTCCAAGTTTTATATTAATGATAAAGAAGTAAGAGCAAGAGATGCTCAAATGTTTTTTGCTGATCTATCAACTGGCGCACACTCACCTTCAATGATTAGCCAAGGTCGTATAGGAGCCTTGGTAACTGCAAAACCAACAGATCGAAGAGCTATCTTAGAAGAAGCTGCGGGAATATCTGGGTTACATGTAAGAAGACACGAAGCTGAACTAAGGTTGGGAGCTGCAGAAAATAATCTTAAAAGAGCTGATGAACTTAGAAGACAACAGGAAAAACAATTAGCTAATCTTCAAAAACAAGCTGAGGAGGCAACAAAATATAAATTAATTACAGATGAAATTAAAAAAATAGAAGCAGGACTTTATTATTTAAAATTAATAGAAATAGACAAAGAAATACAAATAGAAAATGAAATTAATAGTGAGGCTGGAGGTGAAGTTGAGGGTTTTAATAGCAAAATATCTGAGCTGGAAAATTTAATTAAAACGGCAATAGATAAAGTTTCTCCACTTAGAGAAAAAAATATTGAAAATTTATCTAAAATTCAAAGATTAAACTTGGAACTACAAAGTTTAGATGAAGAAAATACGAGAACACAAGATGAAATTGAAGCTATTAAAAAATCTCTTCAAACCCTTGATGAAGATATCACACGAGAAAGAGGTATTATAATAGATGCAAATTCTAATGAAAAAAGACTTAAAGAAGAAAAAAGTGATTTAATAGAAGTAGATTCAAAGTATTTTGAAACTGAAAAACTATCCAATGACGAGTTAGAAGAAGCTAAAAACAAACTTAAAGAGGAACAAAAAGCTGTTGATGAAGTAGTTAACAATATTGCTGAAGGAACACTAAATATAAGCATTGGCCCAATAAAGAATGTTAAAAACTCTATTGATAGAGTTAAACAATTAATAGATAGTAATGAAATAAATCAGGCTGTTACTCTTTTAGATAGATGCAACATGGAACTTGATAACTTCTTAAATGACTTAAAAAATGAAAAATCAAGAGAAGAGTTATTAAGTGTAAATGAAAAATCACAAAATATTAAACAACTTCAAGAAAAGTACGCTGATGCATATAGTAAAAATCAATCAATCAAAAATGAGTCTATTAAACGTAATGAAAGAATTAAAACTATTGAAACTGAAATTGAAAGTTGGATAAATTTATTATCAAATTCAGAAAAAATGGTTGCAGAATTAACAGAGAGAAAAAATAAATTAACAAAACAATTAAAAGAATTAGATAATCAACCAAGTATTCAAGCTGAGAGAAAAGGTCAAATTTCTGAAAATCTAAGAATTTCTGATAAAGAAAAAATAGATAATGACAATATCATAGAAGAAACAGATCAAAAAATTGAAGCTTTAAGACTACAGCTAAATGAAATTCAAGAACAATCAATTCAAATTAGAGAACGTAAAGCAAGTTCTGGTGCAACTATTGAAGGATTACAAAAAAGAAAAAGTGATTTACTAGATAGAATTAATTCCGAACTTAGTTTAACAGAAGAAAATATTTTAGAAAATTCGAATTTAAATGGTGTTGAAGAATTACCAAATGCTGTTGATCAAGAAGATTCTTTAGATAAAAAAAAGCAAGAAAGAGAAAGTTTAGGATCAGTTAATTTAAAAGCTGACGAAGAAACAAGTAAGTATGAAGAAGAAATAAAAAAGATGGAGCAAGATCGTTCTGATCTAGTGACTGCAATCGATAAATTAAAAGATAGTATTAACGAACTTAATCAAAAAGGTAGAGAAAGATTAATAGAGGCCTTTGAAAAAGTTAATAGAAAATTTAATGAAGTGTATACTAAGCTTTTTAATGGTGGAAATGCAAAGCTTGAGTTGGTAAACTCTGACGACCCATTAGAAGCAGGCTTAGAAATGTTAGTAAGTCCTCCTGGAAAAAGACTCCAATCAATAACTTTATTATCTGGTGGAGAACAAGCTTTGACTGCTCTCTCTTTAATTTTTGCAGTTTTTTTAACTAACCCTTCTCCGATCTGCGTGTTAGATGAGGTGGATGCACCACTTGATGATGCTAACGTCACAAGATTTTGTAGCCTTCTAGAGGAGCTAATAAAGATTACAAACACAAAATTTATTATTGTAACGCACCACGCCTTGACAATGTCAAAAATGAACAGACTTTACGGGGTTACAATGCCAGAAAAAGGAATTAGCCAACTAGTAGCTGTTGATTTACAAAAAGCAGAGAGTATGGTTGCCTAAACTATACAAATGCCAAAAGATCCGTTAAAAACTCGCCTAGAGATTGCAAAAAGTAAGATTTTAAGGAAAAACTTATATAATAAAAAAGATAATCCATCATCTATTGGAACAGCCTTTAAATTAAGTACAGAATTAGTATCTGCCGTTGCCGTTGGGACAATTATTGGGTTTATTTTTGACAAGACCTTTGGTACTAAACCCTGGTTTATATTAATATTTTTTTTTGTGGGTGTCGTTGCTGGAATAACTAACGTAATTAGATCTGCAAAAAATATGCAAAAATAGATAAAATTTTATGGCAAATCCAATGACCCAATTCAATGTTCACAGAATTGGACCAGAAATTAAAGTTGGCACATTTGATATCTCATTTACAAATGCAAGTTTGTTTATGATTATTAGTTCAGTTGCTATTCTAGTTATTTTTAATCTTGGATCAAAAAAAAATTCATTGATACCAAATAAAATTCAACTTCTTGCAGAGCTTAGTTATACTTTTGTCTCTAAAATGATTAGCGATACAGCTGGTCTTAAAGCAAAACCATACTTTGCTTTTATATTTTCTCTTTTTATGTTTGTGCTCTTTTGTAACATGTTTGGAATGATACCTTACACTTTTACAGTTACAAGCCACATCATTGTTACGTTTATATTAGCTGCTTTTATATTTATTGGAGTGACAGTTATTGGATTTATGAAACATGGTTTTGGTTATTTAAAATTATTTGTACCTAGTGGAGTTCCTGCAGTACTGCTACCACTGATTGTTGTAATAGAAATAATTTCTTATTTAAGTAGACCAATTAGTTTATCAGTTAGATTGTTTGCCAACATGATGGCAGGTCATACTATGATGAAAGTTTTCGGAGGCTTTGTAATAAGTCTTGGAATAGTTGGTGGATGGCTTCCACTAAGTTTTTCGGTTGCGTTAACAGGTTTGGAGATCTTAGTTGCTTTTCTTCAGGCATATGTTTTTGCAATCTTAACCTGCATCTATTTGAATGATGCATTAAATTTACACCATTAATTAACATAGGAGGATATAATGGAATTAGAAGCAGCAAAAATGATCGGGGCAGGCTTAGCAGCAATAGCGTTGGCTGGTGCCGGTGTTGGTATTGGAATAATTTTTGGAAATTATTTGTCAGGTGCGATGAGAAATCCATCAGCAGCACAAAAACAATTTCCTAATTTGCTTTTAGGTTTTGCACTTGCAGAAGCAACAGGATTATTTGGATTAGTAGTTGCATTAATCATTCTATTTGCATTTTAAATTTGATGATTAAAAAAATATATTTTCAGTCGATATTTTTTAGCTTCCTCTTTTCTATGGAAGCTTTTGCAGCTGAAAGCGGGGGTATGCCTCAATTAAATCCTGAATTTTGGATTTCTCAGATTTTTTGGTTAACACTAACTTTTGGAATTTTGTATATAGTTTTATCAAAATTAATACTTCCTAAAATTAGTGAAAACTTAGAGTCTAGAAAATCCCAAATATTAGAAAATATTGAGGCTGCAGAGAAACAAAGAGAAAATAGTGAAGAAAAGCTGAAAGAATATGAAGAAATTGTTTCAAAAGGTAAATTTGAGGCCAAGAATATATTTAATCAAGCTAGAGAGAAAGCTTTAAAAGACATCAATGCAAAGAAAGAAGTGCTAAATAAACAGATTGATGACGAAATTGTTAAAGCAGAACAAGAAATCAAAGTACTACAAAGTGGTGCGGCTGAGAAGATCAACAAGATAGCAATAGAAACTTCATCAGAATTAATACAAAAACTTATAGGAGCTGAAGTGAACAACAGCAGTATTTCAGCAATTGTAGATGACCTATCTAAAAGAAGTGGAGACAAATATTATGGTAATTGATGCAACTTTTTGGGTAGCAGTTTCATTTGTTATTTTTTTTGGAGCCCTGATTTACCTAAAGATACCTCAAAAAATCACTGAGATGTTAGATAAAATGATATCAGATATTAAAAGTGAAATTGATGAAAGTGAAAAATTAAGAACTGAAGCAAAAACTTTACTTGATAATGCACAAAATAAATTAGATACAGCACCAAAAATTAGCAATGAAATTTTAGAAGAAGCTAAAAAAGATTCAGATAAGTTAATTATTGAATTAAATGATAAATTTCATAAATCATCCGAAATTAAAAAAAATTTAGCCAAAAATAAAATAAGTCAAATGAAGGAAGCAGCCATCAAAGAGATAAAAGATGCATCAATTAAAATTGCGGTAGACTCAGTTAAAAAAATTATTACTACCTCCATTGACAAATCTAAACTAGATACAGTATTTCAAAAAAATTTAGAAGAAACTAAAGAAGAGTTAAAAAAAATTAACTCATAATACCCTTACAATTTTTCAAAAAAACTATAAGTTGTTAAAATGAATTCTATAGTTATTGGTTCCGGATTTGGAGGAATTGCTGCAGCTCTTAGACTTAGAGCTAAAGGTCACGAGGTCACATTGGTAGAGAAACATTCTGACTTAGGAGGCAGAGCAAGGGTATTTAAAAGAAATGGTTTTACATTTGATGGTGGACCGACAGTAATTACAGCACCTTATTTAATTAATGAATTGTTTGAGCTTTTTAAAAAAGACCCTAAAGATTATATTAAAATTTCTCCGCTAAAAATTTGGTATCAATTTATTTTTGAAGACAAAATAAAATTTGATTATTCAGGAAATGAGACTGAAATGAAAAACCAAATTGAAAAGATTAGTAAAGAAGATGTGAAAGGCTATGAAAAATTAGTAAATTTTACAAAAAAAATTTTTGATAAGGGTTTTACTGAACTAGCAGATATTCCTTTTGACAAACCATTTGTAATGATGCGGCAATTACCTGCACTTTTAAAACTTAAAAGCTACAAATCTGTATATTCTTTAGTTTCGTCATATATTAAAAATGAAAGACTGAGAAGAATGCTTAGCATGCACCCTCTTTTAGTAGGAGGAAACCCTTTTACCACAACCTCTATTTATGGGCTTATTTTATATTTAGAAAAAAAATGGGGAATACATTACTCAATGGGTGGGACTGGAAATATCATTAAAGGTTATGAAAAACTAATGAGTGAAGTTGGAATAAATGTGATGAAAAAAAGTGAAGTTACTAAAATAATTTCAAAGAATGGTAAGATCTATGGAGTGCAGATAAATGGTCAATATAATTTAGAGGCTGACAATGTAATTTGTAATGCTGATCCTCCAGCTGTCTATGAAAAATTATTAAATGAAAACACTAACAATTCAATTTTATTTAATTGGAAAAAAAATAGGATGGAATATTCCATGGGATTATTTGTCTATTATTTTGGAACTAGAAAAATATATAATAACGTTGAACATCACACCATAAAGTTTGGTGACAAATATAAAGAACATCTTGACGATATATTTAATAAAAAAAAATTAAATAAGGATATTAGTTATTATTTACACAGACCAACTGCAACGGATAAATCAATGGCTCCTGAAGGTAATGATTGTTTCTATGTATTGGTCCCAGTACCTAACAATCAGTCGGGAATTGATTGGGATATAGAGGGTGAAAAAATGAAAAGTTTAATTATTGATAAGATGGAAAAAGATTTAATGCCAAATCTTCGAGAAAATATTATAGAAGATTTTTACTTAACACCAAATTACTTTGAAAAAGATTTAAATACTAAATTTGGTTCTGGTTTTTCCATTCAACCAAAATTTACTCAATCAGCCTACTTCAGATTTCATAATAAATCAGAGATATATAATGGTCTTTACTTTGTTGGAGCAGGTACACATCCAGGTGCGGGAGTACCAGGTGTCTTGTCTTCCGCAAAGGTATTAGATAAAATCTTATAATGTCTAGCCGAAGTTATTTATCGCTATATGCAAAATCTTTCAATTGGGCAGGTTTTTTTTTACCAAAACAAACTTATTTAAAATGCTCAGCTTTGTATGATTTTTGTAGAGTAGCTGATAATATTGCTGATAACAATGACCCAATTAGAGAGAAAAAAATAAAATTTTTAGAATTTAAAAATAACTTTTATAATAAGAAATTTGATGACCCTATTATAAAGAATATGTGGGGGCTTATAAGTGAATTTAATATACCCTTAAAGGTAGTTCATGATTTATTAGATGGGATTAACTCTGACATCCAAGAAAATATAAAGCTAGATAAAAAAAAAGATTTACTAATCTATTCCTACAGAGTTGCAGGAACAGTGGGTTTGATGATGGCTAAAATTCTAAAAGTAAATGAAAAAAACTCGTTAAAATCAGCTATTGACCTTGGCATAGCTATGCAATTAACAAACATATCCAGAGATGTTGTTGAAGATCTAAATAATGGAAGATCCTATATAAATTTAGATTTTGAAGAAATTAAATCTACAATACAACTTGCTGAAAATTATTATGAAAATTCGTTCTACTCAATTCAAAAAATTCCATTCAGCTTACGTTTTGCTATTTTAGTTGCGAGGAGAGTTTATAGAAAAATTGGATATAAAATTCTAAATAAAAAAAATTTAAATAATTATAAAAGATCAGGTAAAATTTATGTATCCAATCTTGAAAAAATAATTGAAACTCTTTATTCTTTACTGGATCTAATTAAATTATTTTTGATTAATAAAAGTGATGATGATATTCAACATAATCATTTTTTAATTAATGAAGAAATAAATTTAGATGAAAGAATTTGATTATATAATTATTGGGGGTGGTTGCGCAGGCTTATCGCTTGCCTATGAATTAAATTTGCACCAAAAATTAAAGAATAAAACTTTAGCAATTATTGAACCAAGAGATAATTATAAAAAAGACAAAACTTGGTCTTTTTGGAAAATTTTTTCCCATAATTTTGAAGATTGTATTAAAAAAAGTTGGAATAATTTTACTATCAATATTCCTAATCATACAAAATATATTGACTGTAACAATGCGCCCTATCAAACGATTGATAGTGGTTTATTTTATGAAAAAATAGTTAATTCTTTGAGGCAAAATAATAATATTCATTTTTTTAAAAATATGAATGAAATCAATAAAAATAATTCATTTATATTTAATAGTGTTGCGGATGTAACAGAAGATAAGGGTAATTTATGGCAACACTTTTCGGGTTTTGAAATAGAAACAAATAAAGAGTTCTTTGATGAAGAAATCTTTAACCTAATGGATTTTGATTGTGATCAAAAAAATAATGTGCATTTTTTTTATACACTTCCATATTCAAAAAAAAAAGCTCTTGTCGAAACTACCTGGATTTCAGATTTAAAAAATACATCTATTCAAGATTATGATGATCAACTAACCCATTATATTAAGAACAATTTAAAAATAAAAGATTACAAAATTAATTTTAAAGAATTGGGTGCTATACCTTTGTTTAATATGAATAATAATAAAAAAAACAATCAAATCAATATTGGAACTGCAGGAGGAATGACTAGATTAAGCACTGGATACACATTTCTTAATATTCAAGAGCACTCTAAATATATAAGAAATAATTTGGACAATATTCAAAGTGCCAATTTGTTTACGCTCAATAAGAAATATGAATTTTTAGATAATATTTTTCTTAAAGTTTTAAGAAATAACCCACAAGATATGGGTCAAATTTTTTTTAAAATGTTTAACTGCTCTCCTAGAACGGTAATCAATTTTTTATCAAATAAAAGTAGTGTTTTAGAAGATCTTTCAATTATCTCTAAAATGCCAAAATTAAAATTTTTAAAAGAAATGTTTTGATATGATTAATGAAATAAAAAAAATAAATTTAAATCATTCTTTTATTTTTTTTTTATTTTGTAACATTATTTCAATAATAGTTTTTAAAACTAATAATTTTTCTATCTCACCTATAGTATGCCTAATACTTATCTTAATTATTGGTGTTTCTCATGGGTCGCTTGATCACATTAAAGGAAGAAAGCTATTAAAAATTTTTGATATCAACAAAATGTCATTTTTTTATCTAGCATACATTTTATTCGTTATTTTTATAATTATTGCATGGGTATTGGTGCCAACGATTTCTTTATTAGTTTTCTTAATCTTTGCTTCTTATCATTTTGGTAAAGAAGATACCCAATTTCTAATGGAAAAAAATTCTATAAAAAATCAATTTTTGTATTTTCTTAAAGGATCTTTGGTCATTTTAGCTCCAATGTTTTTTCACTTTGACGAAACAGTTGCGATATACAAATTTTTATTTATTGAAAATGAGTCATTTTATTTAACATTGGATTATATAGAAAGTAATAATATATTATTGATTGGAATTATATTAAGCACTTTATCAAGTGTTTTTTTATTTATTAAAAAATTTGAAATAAAAAAATTTGCTATTTTTTTAGATTTCTTTTCAATCATAATAATAAATTATTATTTTTCACCATTAATAGCATTTACAATTTATTTTTGTTTTTTGCACTCAATCAGACATAGTATTTCTTTAATTCATGAAATAGATAATTTTAACTTTAATAATGGTCTAAAGATTTTTTTAAAAAAGGCTCTTCCACTAACAATTTTGACAGCTATTCTGTGCTTAATAAGTGTATTTTTTTTAAACAATAGTCACAGTTTAAACAGTTCAATTTATAAAGTAATATTTATAGGTTTGGCGTCCTTAACCTTTCCTCATATATTGCTTGAATATTTATTAGAAAAAAATGAAAAATAAAGAAATCAAAATATTACTATCAGCACCCCGAGGATTTTGTGCAGGAGTTGAAAGAGCTATTGAAATTGTTGAAAAATCAATTCAAAAATATGGAGCACCTGTTTATGTGCGTCATGAAATAGTTCATAATAAATTTGTTGTCGATGACTTAAAAAAAAGGGGCGCTATATTTGTTGAAGAACTCGAAGAAATTCAAGATAAATCAAGGCCAGTTATTTTTTCAGCCCATGGAGTGCCAAAGAAAATACCTGCGGATGCTAAAAATTATAATATGACTTATATAGATGCAACTTGTCCTTTAGTTTCAAAAGTTCATAGAGAGGCCGAAAATCTTAATAAAGCTGGTTACCATATAATTTTAATTGGTCATGAAAACCATCCAGAAGTCGTAGGAACAATGGGTCAATTACCTAGTGGCTCAATCGAACTTATACAAAATGAAATAGAAGCAAAAAATTATAATAATAAAAGTAATAAAAAGATAGCATTTGTTACTCAAACCACTTTATCTGTAGATGATACAAAAGATATAATTCAAATTTTAAAAAGTAGATTTAAAGATATACAGGAACCTAAAAAGGAAGATATTTGTTATGCCACAACCAATAGGCAAATGGCTGTTAAAAATATTGCAAAACAATGTGATATGTTTTTTATAATAGGCAGTAGAAATTCTTCAAACTCTGTAAGACTTGTGGAGGTTGCCAAAAAATCTGGTTGTGAAAATTCAAGGTTAATTCATTCAGAAAGTAAAATACCTTATAATGAAATACAAAATTCAAATACAATAGGTATTTCATCTGGTGCTTCTGCACCTGAAATATTGGTAAATAACTTTATCGATGATTTAAGAAATAGATTTACTATCAAAATAAATGAAATAGAAATAATTAAAGAAAACGTAGTATTTAAAATTCCAAAAAAATTAAATTAAATGGCTGTTTATACAAAGATTAATAAAAGAGATATTTCTTCAATAAATAATCAGTTTGAAATAGGAAAAATTATCAATTTCAATGGAATTACAAAAGGAATTGAAAATACAAATTACTTATTAAAAACTAAAAAAAATAAATTTATTTTAACAATTTTTGAAAAAAGAGTTTCAAATAAAGAAATACCATTCTTTATGAGATTAATGGAAATTTTGCATAGTTCGAATATTAACTGTCCAAAACCTCTTAAAAACAAAAATGGCTCATATTTGATTAAATTGAGAAATAAAACTGCATGTGTTGTTTCTTTTTTAAATGGTAAAGACAAAATTAAACTTAATTCGAAAAATTGCTTTGCAGTAGGCAAAATGATAGCAAAAATTCATCAAGCTACCAAGAACATTAAAATATCTAGAAAAAATTCTATGGGTATTAAAGAATTGGGACCATTATTAAAAAGTATAAAATTCAAATCAAAGAAATTTTCTAACTTAGAAAAATTTTTAACAAATAATTTGAATGACATTAAAAAAAATTGGCCTTTGGGACTTCCTAAAGGAATAATACATGGAGATTTATTTATAGATAATATTTTTTTTAAAAAAAATAAATTGTCTGGAGTAATTGATTTCTATTTTGCTGCAAATGATATTTTTATGTATGAAATTGCTATTTGCATCAACGCTTTATGCTTCGATCAAAAAAATTCAAAATTTAAGTTAAATAAAAAAAAAATTAGTGAATTAATAAAAGGTTATGAGAGTGTGAAAAAAATTTCATATAAAGAAAAAAAATCATTAAACATATTATGTAGAGGTGCTGCAATTAGATATCTTTTAACCCGGCTATTTGACTATTCTAATACTCCTAAAACAGCATTGATAAAAATTAAAGATCCTAACGAATATTATCAAAAACTTATTACACATAACAATTTAAATTCATACAAAGATTATTTAATTTAATGATTGAAATCTATACAGACGGTTCTTGCTTAACAAATCCTGGAAATGGTGGATGGGCTGCAATCATAATTGAAGATGGTAAAATTAAAAAAATTAGTGGTAATGAAAAAAAAACAACAAATAACAGAATGGAATTATTAGCTCCTATTAATGCATTAAAAGAAATGAATTCTGAGTCACAAATCTCTATTTATACAGACTCTCAGTATGTAAAGCTTGGGATAACTCAATGGATTAATAAATGGATAATTAATAATTGGCAAACATCTAAAAAAGAGGATGTAAAAAATAAAGATTTGTGGGTCGAATTATTTAATTTAAATAAATCTTTAAATGTTAAATGGAACTGGGTTAAAGCTCATGCTGGAAATACCATGAATGAAGAGGTTGACCTATTAGCCAAAAAAGCTGCAAATTTAGACTAGTTGAATAAAATTTTCAGCAGCAGAGACTTCGCAAGAACCAGCATCATCTTCTTCCTTTAATTTAACTACCTTTAAATTGTCTACTAACATCGTGTACCTATTAGATCTAATACCTAGCCCTCTTGCACTTTTATCAACATCTGCTCCAATTGCTTTGGTAAAATTCAAAAAAGGATCACCAATCATTAAGATTTTATCACCAACACTGTGCTCTTTACCCCATGCATTCATTACAAATGGGTCATTAACTGAAATACAAATTATATGGTCAATTCCTTTTTCTTTATATTTCTCAAACATCTTAACGTAACCTGGCAAATGTTTTGCCGAGCATACTGAAGTGTAAGCACCTGGTAGACCAAAAATAACCACTTTTTTATCTTTTAAAAATTCTTGTGTATTTTTCTTAACAGGATTTCCATTCTCCATAATAAAAATTTCAGAATTTGGAACTTGATCATTTTCTTTTATATTCATTAAATTCTTTCTTTTATGTGTTGTTTTACATATTCAACGTTATTTTCAATAATATCATAATTTTCTTTTTCATCCATAACAAACATTAATTCTTTAGGAAGCTCTGCTTTTAAATTTATAGCTTTTTTAATTGCATCTGGAAATTTACTGGGATGCGCTGTTGCTAAAACTATATTATTTCCATTTAAGTTTATTTTATCAAAAGCACCGTAGCCTATTGCAGTATGTGGATCTAATACAATATTGTATTTTTCATAAACTTCTTCAATAGTTTTTAGAACTTCTTCCTCACTCATTCGTGAAGATAAAAAATTAATACTAATTTTATCTAATTTATTTTGATCAATTATATATTTTCCTTTTTCTCTAATATTTTTCATAACGTCTATTGTTTGTGAATCATCACAATCATTTAAATCGTAGAGCAATCTCTCAAAATTACTTGCAACTTGTATATCCATACTAGGAGACAGTGTTTCAGAAACATTTTCCACTTCATAACTACCTTTTGAAATAGCTCTGTGTAAAATGTCATTTTGATTAGTTGCTACTATCAATTTATTAATTGGAAGTCCCATTTTTTTAGCAAGATATCCAGCATAAACATCACCAAAATTTCCTGTTGGAACTGAAAAATTTATTGGTTGTTTGTTATCTTCAATTAAAAAATAACTATAAAAGTAATATACACTTTGAGCTATTATACGTGCCCAGTTAATTGAATTTACACCTGACATTTTAATATCACTTGAAAAATTTTTATCAGCGAACATTGTTTTAACTAAATTTTGACAGTCATCAAAATTTCCTTTGATGGCGATGTTGAAAACATTTTTATCTTTTCCTGTAGTCATCAATTTTCTTTGAACGGGTGACACTTTATTATGTGGGTGAAGTACAAAAATATTCACGTTTTTTTTGCCTTTAATGGCATCTATAGCTGCAGCCCCTGTATCTCCTGAGGTTGCCACAACAATATTAAGTTTCTCGTTTTGATTATTTAAATAATATTCATAGAAATTACCTAAAAGTTGCATTGCAATATCTTTAAAGGCTAATGTAGGGCCATGAAATAATTCAAGAACAGATCGATCTCCAACTTTTACAAAATTAACAACATTTTTTTTTCTAAAAACTGAATAAGATTGATCTACAATTTTACCCAAATCATTTTCAGTCATAAAACTTCCAATAAATGGATAAATAAGTTTCTTTGCTAATTCATTGTACTCAAGGTTTTTAAGTTCATTAACATCAACTTTATGGAGAGATCTAGGCACAAATAAACCCCCATCATCAGCAAGCCCTTTTACAAAAACATCCCTGAATTCAAAGACTTTTTTACTGTTTCTTGTGCTTATATATTCCATCTAATAATTTTTTTTTCTAAAATATAGATATATTAAAAGAATTGAAATCGCCATTGAAAACCAGGTAATCGCATACTTTTTATGATTGTTCGAAATATTAGCTGTAATCACTTTCGGTTTCGGTAGCTGATAGTCACCATTTAAATAGATAATATATTTTGAAAATTTTTTACCTGTATATTTAAAAATATCATCTCTATCTAATGTGAACCAATAATTTTTTCCAATATCATTTTTAGGTTTAAAAAAATTTGCTTTAGTTTGGTTCTTTAATGTTCCAATAATGTTGTTTTGATTAATTAAATTAATCTCAGGTTTTTCTTTTTTATCAAAAGGTATCCAGCCTCTATTAATTAAATAATCTTTATTATCAATTATAATGGGATTAATTACTTCAAACCCAGGTTTACCACTTTCATTTAAATTATATAAATAAATTTGTTTTTCAAAATTTATATTCCCAGATGTTTTTATTCTTAGATAATTTTTTTTCTCACCACTTGATAGTTTAACTGGTTTATTTTTTAATGAGCCTTCAATTTGTTTTATTAAATCTAATTTCCAAGTTAATCTATATAGCTGCCATGACCCTAGTGACAAAAGAACCAGGATTATAAAATAAACAAATACTGAAAATAATAACTTATTCTTCAAGGACTAAATATTAACTTCCCCAAATATATATAGCTGCAAATAAAAATAACCAAACCACGTCAACAAAATGCCAGTACCAAGCTGCTGCCTCAAATCCAAAATGATGATCTTTATTAAAATGGCCAAGTTTACCTCTCCACAAACATACTGCTAAAAATATTGTGCCTATTACAACATGAAAACCATGAAAACCTGTTGCCATATAGAAAACTGCTCCATAAATATGCCCTGAATAATCAAAGGTAGCATGATGATATTCGTATGCCTGAAGTAAAGTAAAACAGAAACCTAAAATGACTGTCAATGTAAGACCTTGAATAAAACTTTTTCTATCATCTTCCAATAATGCGTGATGAGACCAAGTAACTGTTGTTCCTGATAATAGTAAAATAAGTGTGTTGATTAAAGGAATATCCCATGGATCAAAAGTTTCTATATCCTTTGGTGGCCAAACATTCCCAACAAACTCATTTGGAAATAAACTGATATCAAAATATGCCCAAAACCAGGCAACAAAAAACATAACCTCTGATGCAATGAACAATGTCATTCCATATCTATGGTGAATTTGAACAACAGGAGTATGATGTCCTTGATGTTCTGCCTCTATCACAACATCTCTAAACCACATGTAAGCACCATAAAGCACAAGAGCAAAACCTAGGTACATTCCCCATGAAACATCATTATGCATATAATAAATTGTTCCAATTGCTAATACCAAGCAAGAAAATGATACGTAGATAGGCCAAGGACTTGGGTCTACTAAATGATAATCATGTTTTTTTTCAGCTGACATTTTTCGTGATTATGATTGTTTATAGTAATCTGTCGAGAAAAAAGTGTACGACATAGTTACATCCTCTAAATTTTTAGTAGTTGGGTCATTAACTAGCTCAGGATCTAAATAAAAAGTCATTACGTAAGTGGCTTTCTCTCCTGCTTTTAGTTCTTGTTTCTCAAAGCAAAAACAACCCAGTTTGCTATAATATTTTCCAAAACTTGATGGTGAAACATTAAAGCTTGCCACTCCATAAGTTGTTTCATTACCATAGTTTTCGACTTCAAACTCTATTCTGTTCACTTCGCCTACCTTAACATCAATAACATTTGATTTAGCTTTAAAATCCCAAGTAAGATTGTTTACATTAGTATCAAACCTAACACTGACAACTTTGTCTAGTACTATATTTGGGGATTCTTTGGATACCTGAGTAGTTCCTCCAAAACCAGTTATTCGACAGAACATGTCATAAAGAGGTACGGCCGCAAATGAAAGACCAAGCATAAGGAAAAAAATTCCAC
Source organism: Candidatus Pelagibacter bacterium nBUS_25 (assembly GCF_051200975.1). Lineage (NCBI taxonomy): Bacteria > Pseudomonadati > Pseudomonadota > Alphaproteobacteria > Candidatus Pelagibacterales > Candidatus Pelagibacteraceae > Candidatus Pelagibacter > Candidatus Pelagibacter bacterium nBUS_25. Next base: position 1,108,961 of record NZ_CP172846.1, read on the forward strand.
CAAGCAAAATTGGAGTTAAAGTTTTTTTTCTCATCATAGTTGTCTATCAAAAACTCCTACATTGTATAAAGTAAACACAAAAAGAAAAACCATAAATGCCAGAATTACTACCGCAGTTAAAATATTTTTTTTCTTAGTTTTTTTATCTGGAGTTATCATAAAATTTTATCAATTAAAAAAAGAACAAAAATCAAAAATAAATATAAAATTGAATACCCAAATATAGATTTTGCTTTTTTTGCACTAAATTTATTTTTCTTAAAATTATATAGTTCAAAACATAAAAAATTATAGTAAAAAGTTAAAATTAAAGATGGAATTAAAAAAATTAATCCCACAAAATCAATTGCATAAGGCATCACAATCACAGGCACCATTATCAAAGAATAAATAAAAATATTTAATTTAGTGCTTTCAATTCCATTTGTTAATGGAAGCATTGGAATTTTTGCTTTTTTATAGTCATCAGATTTATAGAGGCTTAATGCCCAAAAATGAGATGGTGTCCAAAAGAAAATTATCAAAAAGAATGTTAAGGGTTCTAATGAAAGAGTATTTGTAGCAATGGTCCAGCCAATAACTGGTGGCAAAGCTCCTGCGGCCCCCCCAATAACTATGTTCTGTGGAGTTTTTCTTTTTAACCAAATTGTGTAAACCAACACATAAAACAAGATAGTAAATAATAATAAACTAGCTGATATTCTGTTAGCAAAAAAATCAAGAGCAATTACTGAAAACACTGAAAGAGCAATACCAAAAACCAAAGCCTGGTTTTTATTAACTTTTCCAGTTGGTATTGGTCTAAGACAGGTTCTTGACATTAACGCATCAAGATCAAATTCATACCACATGTTTAATGCTCCAGCTGCTCCAGCACCAATAGATACCAAAATGATTCCAATAATTGCATCTTTGGTTGGAATAATGTTTGGTGCCATTAACAAACCAACAGCACATGTAAAGATTACTAGTGACATCACTCTTGGCTTCATTAGCTTAAAGAGTTCTGAAAAATTAAAAACGTCTTCTTGACTTAAGTTTCTATTTTTTAATTTAGACTTGATCATTTTTTTTAGTGTGAAAAATCTAAATTATTTTTTAACTGCTAGATTTTTCAAGACTTTCTTCATCTTCAAACTTTGGTAATTCATCAAAAGTGTGAAAATTAGGTGGTGATGGTACTGTCCACTCTAAAGTCGTAGCACCCTCTCCATAAGGATTTTGGGCTGCAGCTTTTTTTTTTGAGAATGAATAAATTAAATTTACAAAAAATACTAATAAACCTATTACTGATATGTAAGATCCAATAGATGAAACATAGTTCCATCCAGCAAATGCATCAGGGTAATCAGCATATCTTCTTGGCATACCAGCTAAACCTAAGAAGTGTTGTGGAAAGAACACTAAATTAACTCCGATAAAAGTAAGCCAGAAATGTAATTGTCCTAAAAATTCCGAATATTCATATCCAGACATTTTTCCAAACCAATAATAAAAACCTGCAAAGATCGCAAATACTGCTCCTAAAGATAATACATAATGAAAATGTGCAACAACATAGTAAGTGTCATGCATTGCGGTATCAACACCTGCATTTGCAAGAACAACGCCTGTTACACCACCAACAGTAAATAAAAATATAAATCCTAAAGCCCAAACCATTGGAGTTTTAAATGAAATAGATCCTCCCCACATTGTAGCTATCCAAGAAAATATTTTGATACCCGTTGGAACAGCAATGATCATAGTAGCTGCCAAGAAATAAGCTTTAGTGTCTGTACTTAAACCAACTGTGTACATGTGGTGAGCCCAAACTACAAAACCTACAATTCCAATTGCAACCATTGCATAAGCCATTCCTAAGTAGCCAAAGACAGGTTTTTTTGAAAATGTAGAAACAATATGACTAATCATTCCAAAGCCTGGTAAAATCAAAATATAAACTTCGGGGTGACCAAAGAACCAAAATAAATGTTGGAATAAAACTGGATCCCCTCCTGTTTGTGCATCAAAAAAGGCAGTACCAAAATTTCTATCCGTTAAAAGCATTGTAATTGCACCAGCTAAAACTGGTAATGACAATAATAGTAAGAAAGCTGTAACTAAAATAGACCAAGCAAATAAAGGCATTTTGTGAAGCGTCATGCCTGGTGTTCTCATATTTAAAATTGTAGTAATAAAGTTTACTGCGCCTAAAATTGAAGATGCTCCAGCCAAGTGTAAACTTAAAATAGCAAAGTCCATTGCAGGCCCTGGTTGCCCAGCTTTAGATGATAAAGGTGGATATATAGTCCAACCCCCACCAACTCCTGTTTGACCTGGAGGGCCATCCATAAAAATTGAAAGTATTAATAAAATAAATGAAGTTGGTAATAACCAAAATGAAATATTGTTCATTCTTGGAAAAGCCATATCAGGTGCACCAATCATTATTGGAACAAACCAGTTGCCAAATCCACCTATCATTGCAGGCATCACCATAAAGAAAATCATGATCAATCCATGACCTGTAACTAAAACATTATATAAATGATAATTACCACCTAAAATACCATCACCAGGATGCATCAATTCCATTCTCATTAAAACTGAAAACGCAGTACCAATTACACCTGCAACAATTGCAAATATTAAGTACATTGTTCCAATGTCTTTATGATTAGTTGAATAAGCCCAACGCTTCCAACCAGTTGGTGTGTGATGATCGTCGTGTGATGCTGTTTGTGTATACATATTAGTTACTCGCTAGTTTTATATTTTCGTTTTCTAATAACGGTTCTTTTGCAAATTTAATTTTTGCACCTGTTAGCCATTCAGCATAATCTGCCTCTGACACAACTCTTACAGTAATTGGCATAAAAGCATGTTTAATTCCACAAAGCTCAGAACATTGTCCGTAGTAAGTTCCAACTTTTTCAGCTTTAAACCATGTTTCATTAATTCTTCCTGGAACTGCATCTCTCTTAACACCAAATGATGGTAATGCCCAAGCATGTAAAACATCATTTGCTGTAATTAAAACCTTAACTACTTTATTAACCGGAACAACAACTTCATGATCTACTGACAAAAGTCTTGGTTGATTTTCTTTTAAGTCTTTTGTCTCAATCATATATGAGTCAAAAATAATATTTTCATCTGGATACTCATAACCCCAATACCACTGGTAACCTATAGCCTTAACCGTAACATCTGCTTTTGGAATAGTATCTTGTTTGTATAAAATTTTGAAGGATGGTACTGCTATAACAATTAGAATTAAGCATGGAATTAAAGTCCACAACACTTCGATTGCAACATTATGTGTTGTCTTTGATGGATTTGGATTTCTTGAAGCTCTAAATCTAATAGACACGTAAATCATCAAAAATAATACAAAGACACTGATTGCAATTATAATAGGTAGTAACAAATTATCATGAAAATTAACTATATCCCTCATTGACTGGGATGCAGCATTTTGAAAACCTAGTTGCCAATCTTTTGGTTGATTAGCAATCGCGTTTGATGAATAAAAAATAGCTAGAAATATGTATAAAAATTTTTTCATTTGTAGACACTATATAGTTCGTCTTTTGCAAAATTACACTTTACTTTTCGCGACAAAATATCAATTTATTGCGTAATTTATGATCGATATAGCTGAAATTACAGCTGTTTCCGATCTCAGTATATTTACATTGATTTTAATTGGCTGAACATATTCAAATTTAAGAATCTGTTCTCTTTCCAATTCAGAAAAGTCTCCCTCCGGTCCAATTATTACACAAGTTGGCTTAGACGTTATTTGATCTGTATCAATTTTATTATTTTTTGAGTTTAAATCCGTAAATATTAAATCCATGTTTTTATTTTTCAAAAAAGATTCCAAAGATTGAGGGTCTTCGATTAAAGGAACGTTAATCCGATTAGATTGTTCAGTTGCTTCAATAATGACTTTTTCAACTCTCTCTTTATTGATCTTACGAACAATAGTTCGATCAAATATTATGGGTAAAAACTTTGTAACACCTAACTCTGTAGCTTTTTGAATCATAAAATTAAAATAGTTTGATTTAATGGGTGAAAAAGCAAGCCATAATTCTTTGGGGTTTTCTTTTTGTCTCAATTGATTGGTAATACTAAATTCAACAATACTTTTTGAAATACTTAAAATTTTTGCTTCCCACTCTCCACTACTATTAAATAAAGAAAAAACTTCGTTTTCTTTAACTCTCATTACTTTACTCACATAATGAGATTGTGATTTATCAAGTGTAGCTGTTAAATTAAGTGATAAACTTTCACTATAAAATAATCTAATATTACTCATTAAGATAAGTTTAATTATGAAAAATATTAAAGCAATAATTTTTGATGCATACGGCACATTATTTGATGTCAATTCAGCAGCAGAAAAATGTAAAGAAAAAATTGGTAATAAGTGGGAAGGTTTTGCAAATTATTGGAGAACAACTCAACTAGAATATACTTGGCTTAGAAGTTTGATGAAAAGACATAAAGATTTTTGGCAAGTGACTGAGGATAGTTTGGATAAGTCAATGCAAGCTTATAAAATTGACCTCTCGATGAGAAATGAGTTGTTAGATCTTTATAAAATCCTTTCTCCATTTTCTGAAGTTACAGAAGTTTTAAAATCACTTAAAGAAAAGAAATATAAACTAGCTATTCTCTCAAACGGCACACCCACCCTTCTCAATCAATTAGTTAAAAGTAATAATTTAGAAAATATTTTTGATGATATTTTTTCAATCGAAGAAGTAGGGATTTATAAACCAGACACAAAAGTTTACGATATGCCAATTAACAAATATCAAATTAAAAAAAATGAAGTTGCTTTTTTGAGTGCAAACACTTGGGATGTATCAGGTGGAGGAAATTATGGTTATAATTCTATTTGGGTAAACAGAAATAATAATATTTTTGATAAACTTGACTACCAACCAAAGTTAGAGATCAAAAACTTAAAAGATCTATTACCCAATATAAAATCTAATTAAAATTAAGCCTTATCTCCATAATCAGTCATATGTTTTGGAATTCTTTTATTTTTTCCATACATAAAATGATTTTCCATATTTTCTCTATATTTACTTGCTGGAACAGTTAATCCAACTGACTCTGCAACTTCCCTAATCAGCATTGAATTAGCTCCACAGCAAACACCAAGATAATTTATCCCTAAATCATTTGCCTCTTTTGCGAATTGACCTATTTCATATCTATTACAAAAATGTGGATCTAAAGCTGTTGGGAATGTTCTTCCATGTGGAGAAGGACAGCCACAATCGGCTCTGTCAGGCAAATTAAAAAAAGTTGGAAATTTTTCATTGGTTCTATATGGAATTGGTAAAGCACCTACATGACATTTGACTGCTTTTCTAATCTCCTTTAAGAATGGCAACATTGTTGCTGGTCCTCTAAAACAATTTAAGCCCACAACATCAGCGCCTTTTTGTTCCAGCTCTTTACATGTATCAACTACAGACTTTCCATCTCTCATTTTATTTTCACCCATTGGTGAAATTGTTAACACAGTTGGTAAATTGGCTTTCTTCATTACTTCAAGAGCTTTAAAAGCTTCTTCAGCATAATAAAAAGTTTCACCAATTAACATATCCGCACCTTCATCAACTGCCCAACCAATCATTTCAGAAAACATGCCTTCAACTACTTTTTGAGCTTGCTTATCATCTTCCTTCCAAATATTTGAGTTAGAAATATTTCCAGCCATTAAATTTGGCTGAGATCCTTTAGGTGTATCCAAAGCAACCTTTTTTGCAATTTTTAAAGCAGAACGATTTAGCGGTTCAAGTAATTCTTCTTTACCTATAACTCGCATCTTTTCTCTATGTCCATTGTAAGTAAAGGCTTCAACAATATCAGATCCTGCATGTTGAAATTCTCTATGCAAATTTTCAAGAACTTCTGGATGATCTAAAGATACCATTGGCACAAATTCTCCAGATGCCATATATCCACGTTTCTCTATTTCAAATAAAAAACCTTCAGCACAAATCACAGGTCCTTTATCTAATCTTTCTTTTAGTATATTTGTTTTCATTTTTTCTCCAATACAGAGTTAAGAGGCTTAAACTTTGATACAAATCAAATCAATTTATTTTGAAATAGCTCTTCCCTCCATTAATTTGGAGAAAAGAAACTAATTAACCAAAGAGGGTAAAAATTAGCTCTTCTCTCCTTTTTAGTGCTTTAGCAAAATGCTGGGCGCACAATACAGTTCAAATACCCGATTTTAATTTGAGATAATTTCAAAAAAAAACCACCGGCTAAAGCGGTGGTTAAAGTGTCGCTTTAGCAGGATTTTTTAAAGCGCTCTGCAATTTAACTTAAATCAGCGCTAATCAATTGAACCACAAATAAAGAATGTTGTCAAAAGAATAAGCTTTATCTTATTCTGTTTTCTTCAAAGTTTTTATTAAGTTTTAATGAGATAGTTCTAGTATTTCTTTTATTCCAATCAGAAAAAGATTTCAAAATAGGAATTACTGATAAGCCGAATTCTGTAAGTGAATACTCAACTTTTGGAGGTACTACTTGATGAACTTTTCTATTAACAATGCCATCAGTTTCCAACTCTTTAAGTTGCTTAGATAACATTTGTTGAGTGATAGTTTTTAATACTTTTTTTAACTCATTAAATCTTACTGTCTTATTGTGAAACAGTGTAAATAGAATTCTTATTTTCCACTTACCACCAAGAAAATATATAGCTCTTTCAGCTGGGCAATTAATTAATTCTTTCATGTCACTTAAATAACTATTTTATTATAAGTATCAAGGTATGTTTTTTAATACTAGTATGATTATTTTGCGTACTTGCATAATTTGTAACAAATCATTAGTTATGTCTCAAATTAATCGAAAGGGTAAATATGACTAAAGGACAGAGTGCTGGCAATGGACCAATTGCAGTAGAAGTTGAAAAAGATAAATCTTATTATTGGTGTTCATGTGGACAATCAAAAAAACAACCATTTTGTAATGGATCACATAAAGGAACTGAGTTTACACCATTGGCATACAAGGCAAAAGAAACAAAAAAAATGTTTTTCTGTGCATGTAAACAAACTAACAATGCACCATTCTGTGATGGTTCACACAACAAAAAGTAACATTGAAATTAAAATTTTATTAACTACTTTCATGATATGAATAATATTGAAGTAAGCAAAATTATTGAACCTATTTCAGCATCTGATGGGGCTGGAGTAAAATTAAAAAGAAGTATTGGTGTTGAGCCAAATTACTTTGATCCATTCTTAATGCTAGATGAATTTGGATCTGAAAATAGTGAAGATTATATTGCAGGTTTTCCACCACACCCTCATAGAGGAATTGAAACAGTTACTTATATGTTAGCCGGAGATTTTGAACATAAAGATAGCACTGGTGGCGAAGGTAGAATGACTGCGGGAGATGTTCAGTGGATGAAAACAGGAAGTGGAATAATTCATTCTGAAATGCCAGCAATGAAAGAAGGTAAGCTTCATGGTTTTCAATTATGGGTAAACATGCCTGCTAAATTAAAGATGAGTAAGCCTGAATATATTTATATTGATGCAGATAAAATGAGTGTTCATAAAGATGAAGACAAACAAGTTAAAGTCATAGCTGGTAAATTTGAAACTGCTGAAGGCCCTGTTAAAGGTCATAACGTTGAGCCATTTTATTTTGATGTTGAATTAAATAAAGATAAAGAATTTAATTTTAAATTACCGTCAACTCATAATACTTTTATTTATTTAATTAATGGTGAAATTGAAATTGGTAAAAATAAACATGACAATGTTAAAGATAGTACCTTAATACTATTAACTAGAGGTGAGGATTTAACTGTGAAAGCTAAATCAGATGCTAAGTTTTTAGTGATTTCAGGCAAACCAATTAATGAAGAAATTGCAAGAGGCGGACCCTTTGTAATGAATACTAAAGCTGAAATCTTGCAAGCAGTACAAGATTATCATAATGATACATTTGTAAAATAAATTATGAAAGCTATAGAAATTAAAAAAAATGGTGGGCCTGAAGTTTTAGAGCTTAAAGATATTACTTTAGATAAGCCAGGTACAGACCAGGTAACAATAGAACAAAAAGCTATTGGTCTTAATTATATAGATACTTACCACAGATCAGGTTTATATCCTTTAAAAATGCCAAGCGGTTTGGGTTTGGAAGGTGCAGGTGTTATTACTGAAGTTGGAGACAATGTAAAAGATTATAAAATTGGTGATAAAGTTTCTTACGCTGGTATTCCATTAGGATCTTATTCAACACACAGAAATTACCCAACAAAAAATCTTGTAAAAGTACCAGAGGGTATTGATCTTGAGGTTGCGGCAACTTTGATGACAAAAGGTTTAACTACATTTTATTTATTACATAAAACATTTCCTGTAAATTCAGGACAAACAATTCTTTATCATGCAGCAGCTGGAGGAGTTGGTCAAATATTTGGTCAATGGGCAAAAAGTTTAGGTTGCACAGTTATAGGTACTGTTGGTTCAGATGAAAAAATAAATATAGCAAAAGAAAATGGCTACGATCATGTAATTAACTATAATAAAGAAGATTTTGCTAAAAAAGTTTTAGAGATTACAGATGGTAAAGGTGTTCCAGTGGTTTATGACGGTGTAGGTAAAGACACTTTAGATGGATCCATTGAATGTTTGGCAACAAGAGGAATGATGGTTTCATTTGGAAATGCATCAGGACCATTATCGGATATAAATGTTCCTAAAATGCTTCAGCCAAAGGGTTTATATCTTGTAAGACCTGCTATGCAGCAATACCTATCTACTAAAGAAGAGCTAGATGAAGCATCAAAAGTAATGTTTGAAAAAATTAGTTCTGGGAAAGTAAAAATAAAAATATTTAAAAAATATAAATTAGATGAAGCAGTTCGAGCTCACCAGGATTTAGAGGGAAGAAAAATTTTAGGGCCTGCAGTTATAATTCCTAATTAACATCAACATCCATATCAGCCATATGCAGCTTAAGTGCATTAGTCGAGATATGAATTTCTCTAATAAAAAAAAGAATTGAAATGATCATGGATAAACAACATGAGCCAAAAATTAATCTTGCAATAAATATTTCATTTAAATAGAGACCAAGTACAGTCATCATGTTGAACAAAAATCCAAAAGCAGCAAACATAATAGTCCATCTCAAAAGAGTGATTCTTCCACTTAAGTTAATAAATTGTTTTTTCCACTCATGAGGAATATGATTTTCATAAACGTGCTCATCATGAAGTTCTCTAATAAGCTTACTAAGTGAATGGAATCTATTACTATAGATGCTCATTAGCAAAGGAATAGCTGGAAACATTAGTGCTGTGACTGTGTAATCTATATTCATACGAATCAATTTGATTATGAAACTAGCCTTTGTTATTTACAAGTAAATTATGAACCAAATAAAGCTATTTATTGAGCTCACAAGATTAGGAAGGCCTATTGGTTTTATGCTTTTGTTTTGGCCATGTCTTTGGGGGCTTACAATAGTTTATGATTTTAATTCAGATCTATTAAATTATTTTTTTTATTCTGTGCTTTTTCTTTCAGGCTCAATATTAATGCGCTCAGCAGGATGTATAGTAAACGATATAGCAGATAAAAATTTTGATAAAAAAGTTGAAAGAACTAAAAATAGACCCATTGCATCTGATAAAGTTTCTATAAAGCTTGCATCAGTATATGCTTTGTTTTTATGTGGCATTGCTTTTTTAGTTCTAATTAATTTTAACTATTTTACGATCTTGATGGCTTTAATCTCGATGCCATTAGCTTTTACGTATCCATTAATGAAAAGAATTACTTATTGGCCACAATTATTTCTAGGAATTACATTTAATTATGGGTTAATTTTAGCCTGGATTTCTATTTCAAACGAAATTTCCATAGTTCCAGTTATATTTTATCTTGGAGCCATATTTTGGACACTAGGCTACGACACAATTTATGGGTTTCAAGATATTAAAGATGATGAGATAATAGGAGTGAAATCAACTTCAATAAAGTTTAAAAATGATCCGAAAAAATTTTTGTATATTTCATACTCTTTATTTATCATATCCTTGTTTTTAGTTGGGATATTAATGCAATTTAAGATCTATTATTTTTTATTCATGATAATTCCAATTATACACCTATTAGTATTTCAGATTAAAAAATTAGATACAAATTTATCTAATGATTGTTTAACTAAATTTAAAAGTAATAATTTGTTAGGGCTAATAATTTTTATCAATATTATTATTGGAAAAATAATATAAACAAATGATAAAATCAAAAATATTCAAAAGACTTTATCAAGACTATACAAAAAAATTTATTAGTAAAATTTTATTAGCTGCTCTTTTTTCAATAATAGTTGCTTTAAGTACTTCGGCAACAGCATGGCTTTTGGATCCAGCTATAGAAAAAATATTCATTAACAAAGATCAAACTTTAATTATCTTAATTCCACTTGCAATTATTATTGCCTTTGGTGCAAAAGGTATTTCTCTTTATTTTGCAAAACTACTAATGATTAATGTATCTGAGGAAATTAAAAAAATTTTACAAACAGATATGTTAAAATCTTTTATTAAGGCTGATACTGAAATTATTGAAAGTAAACACTCAGGTAAATATATTTCAAATTTAAATTTCGATGTAAATCAAATCACAAGAATGTTAGCGGAAGCATTTCTAACTATTTTCAAAGATGGTCTTACATTAATAGGATTACTTTGTGTAATGTTTTTGCAAAACTGGAAGCTTTCCTTAATTGCAATTATCATGATTCCACTTGCCTCTATCACTGCAAAAATCTTAGGAAAAAGAATGAGTAAAATTTCAACTCAGGCACAAGAAAAATCTGGAGATTTGAACAGATATTTGATTGACCTTTTTAAAAATCATAAAATTATTAAGATTTTTCAAAGAGAAAATTATGAAGAAAATAGATCTGAGTCATTTGTTAATGATTTGAAAGAAAAATCTGTAAAAATTTCAGCTGTATATATTAGATCAGCACCAGTGATGGAAATATTAACAGGTATAATGATTGCAATTTTGATATTTTATTCGGGAAAATTGATCATTAGTGGTGAGCTAGCAATTAACAATTTTTTTTCATTTCTTGCAGCAATGATGCTGGCATATCAGCCTGTAAAATCACTTACAAAAGTTAATATTGCTATTGCACAAGGTTTTGCCGCTGCAGAAAGAATTCTTCCAATTATAGATATTAAAAATGAAATCAATTTAAATGAGGACAAAGATAAATTAAATGTTTCAGAGGGAGGTATAGTTTTTGAAAACGTTAACTTTACCTACAAATCTAATTTAGCAAATAAGGTTCTACAAAATATTTCTACAAACTTTGCTGGTGGTAAAATGACAGCTCTAGTGGGCCATAGTGGATCAGGTAAATCAACATTATTAAATATGATACCAAGAATTTATGCTCCAACTTCAGGAAGTATACGTTTAGATGATCAAGATATATCAAAATTTAATTTAGGATCTTTAAGAAGCCAAATATCAATAGTAGATCAAAACACTACATTATTTGACGACTCAGTTTTGAACAACATTAAATATGCTAGACCAGAGGCTAGCAATGAAGAGGTTTTGGAGGCTGCAAAACAATCCATGTGTAAAGAGTTTATTGATAATTTAGAGAATGGTTTTGAAACCATGATTGGTGAAAATGGAGTAAAATTATCTGGTGGAGAAAAACAAAGACTATCCATAGCGAGGGCTTTCTTAAAGAAAAGTAAAATAATATTATTAGACGAGGCGACCTCATCATTAGACTCTGAAACTGAAGAAAAAATTCAAAAAGCCTTAAGTCAGTTAATTTTAAATAAAACTACTATTGTAATTGCACACAGGTTATCAACAATTCTTGATTCAGATAATATATATGTAATCGATAATGGTAAAATTATTGACTCGGGAAAGCATGAGGAACTTTTAGTTCAATCAAAAGTTTATAAAAATTTTTATGAACGACAAATTAAAAAACATTGATGTATTTTTTTTACAACATAGTTGCAAACTTAATAATTATAATATCACCTGTAATCATTTTTTTTCGAGTAATAAAAGGTAAAGAAGATCTAAAAAGAGTTCAAGAAAAATTTTGTATATATTCTCAAAAAGAAAATAAAAAAAAAATTTGGGTACATGCGGCTAGTGTTGGTGAACTAATGAGTATAGTTCCAGTTATTAGAAAATTAGAAAAAAATAAAAAAATAAATAATATTTTATTAACAACATCAACAACTAGCTCTGCAAAAATTTTTAAAAAACTTGGATTAAAAAAAACAACACATGTATATTTCCCATTAGATAATAATTATATTGTAAAAAAGTTCATTAAATACTGGCAACCAGAATTGGCAATTTTCATAGATTTAGAAATATGGCCTAATATAATCAAAAATTTACATTTGAAGAATATTCCAATCATAATTATGAATGCCAGAATTACAGAGCGTAGTTTTAACAGGTGGCAAATTTTTCCAAATTTTGCAAAACAAGTATTTAGCAAAATATCATTAGCATTGCCTCAAAATTTAGAGACCCTGAAGTATCTCAAATTATTAAAAGTTAAGAATGTTAAGGTTGCTGGTAATTTAAAATATTTTGGTGAGATAAATAGTCAAGATCGTGCTAACAAACTATTAAAAGATAAGTTCAAAAACGTTAAAGTATGGTGTGCTGCCAGCACACACAATACTGAAGAGATATTGGTTGGTAAATTACATAAAAATTTAAAAAAAAAAGAAAAAAAATTAATCACTATTATAATTCCAAGACATATTAGTAGAGCTGGTAAAATAATAGATGAATTAAATATTCTTGGTCTTAAAACTATCGCTCATTCTTCTAAGAAAGAAATACAAAAAGACACAGATATATATTTAGTTGATAGTTACGGTGAGTCATCTAAGTTTTATGACTTAACTAATGTAGCTTTTATTGGTGGTTCAATAATCAAACATGGCGGTCAAAACCCTCTTGAACCTGCAAGATTAGGGAATTACATTATAAATGGACCCAATGTAAGAAACTTCAAAGAAATATATGCTTTTTTGAATAAACTTAAAATGTCATCGCAAACCTCTAATATTGTAACAATGGAAAAGATAATATTTAAAAAATTAAACACTAAAAATACCAATCAAAATATAGAAAAAATTATAAAAATAGGAAATGCTGTACTTGAAAAAAATTTATTTTATGTAAATAAATATTTAATATGAAATTAATCAAACCAAAATTTTGGCAAACAAAAAATTTTATTTCATTTATACTTTACCCTCTATCTCTAGCTACATATTTAATTAATATTTCAAAATTACTTTTAATTAAGAAAAGATTTGCAATTAAAACTATATGTATTGGTAATATTTTTGTAGGTGGTACAGGCAAAACATCTTTAGCAATTGAAATAAATGAATTACTAAATAATAAATTTAAAACAATATTTATTAAAAAAAAATATAAAAATCAGGTAGACGAAATAAATTTGTTAAGAAATAAAGGAGAGATTATATTGTCCAATAATAGAGAAAATGCTCTATTAACAGCTTCAAAAAAAAATTTCGAAGTAGCAATACTAGATGATGGATTACAACAAAAAAACATTTGTTATGATCTAAAAATTGTATGCTTTAATTCTGAAGATGCACTTGGAAATGAATTTATGCTTCCAGCTGGGCCATTAAGAGAGAATGTAAATGCGATTAATAAATATGATTTAATCTTTATAAATGGAGAAAGAAAAAATTATAAACTTTTAACTAAGTTAAAATCTATCAATAAAAAATTGAGAATATTTGAAGGAAAATACAAGCCATTAAATTTAAAAAAATTTAATTTAAATAAAAAATATTTAATGTTTTGTGGTATTGGAAATCCACATGAATTTGAAAAAACTTTAGTTAAATATAAATTCGATATTTGTGAAAAAATAATTTTTCCTGATCATCATAAACTTACAAAAATTGAACTAAAAGAGTTAAAAGACAAAGCCAAAAAGGGAAATTTTACAATAGTAACAACGGAAAAAGATTTTTTCCGATTAAGTAAAATTGAAAGAAAAAATATAAAATTTTTGAAAATAAAGTTAGAAATTAATGATAAAAAAAATTTTCAAAAAACTTTGATATCAAAATTATGAAAAAATTAGCTTATCTTATAGAATTTATTTTAATTAAAATTTTGTTTATTTTATTTAAATTAATTGGTTATCGATTTTCATCAAATTTGGGTTTTTTTATTGGAAAAACAATAGGTCCAATATTTAGATCAAAAAAATTAATCATTCAGAATTTAAGTAAGGCAAATATTAAAAGCCACGACAGTCCCAATAAAATTGCCTCAAATGTTCTAGGTAATTATGGGAGAATTTTTGCTGAATACGTCTATTTAGAAAAATTTAGAAATAATGAGTTAAAAAAATATATCTCAATAGAAGGACTCGAATATCTAGAAAATTTAAAAACGAACAATAAAAAAGCTGTTTTTATATCTGGTCATTTTAATAATTTTGAACTGATGGCAATGGAAATTGAAAAGGCTGGTATTGAACTTGCTACAATCTATAGGCCATTAAATAATATCTTTTTAAATAAGACTATGGAAAAAATTAGAAAAGAAAATATTTGCAGAAACCAAATTAAAAAAGGAAGAGCTGGAAGTCGTGAGATAATTAAGAATTTGATTAAAGGTAAATCAATAGCCTTAATGATTGACCAAAGGGTTAGAGAGGGTGAAAAAGTAAAATTTTTTGATAATCTTGCAACAACTACAACCATACCTGCTCAACTAATAAAAAAATATAATTGCGAATTAGTTCCTATTTATATTGAACGAAATAAGAAAAATTATTTTAAAATTTACGTTTCAAAACCAATCAAGGTAAATAAAACAAAATCTATCTTGGAAATTACTGAATTTCTTAATAAAATTCTTGAAAAAATGATTTTAAAAAATGTAGAACAGTGGATATGGACCCACGATAGATGGAAAAGTTAATTATTTTTTTCATCTTTTTCTCTTTTAATTGAAGACTCAACATAGGAAAAATAAGCCTCTTGTTTCTCTACATTCCAATAATTTAAATTTTCTAAAGGTATTATCTTTTGTGAAATAGCACAAATTACGTGGTCACCTTCTTCAATAATTTGGAAATTATTTGGCATATATTTTAATTTAGCTAATTTATTTTTCATCTATAAGATATATAAATAATATTATGAAAATTGCAATTATAGGTAGTGGTGGTAGAGAGCATGCTTTTGCAGCAACAATATCTAAATCCTCTAATGTAAGAGAAATTTTTTGCATTCCTGGAAATGCTGGAACTTCACAAATTGCAACTAACGTTAAGCTGGATATTAATGAATTTGATAAAATATATAAATTTATTACTGATAACTCAGTAGATTTAGTTGTTGTAGGTCCTGAACAACCTTTGGTAAATGGAATCGTTGATTATTTAGAACAGTTAAATATAAAAGTTTTTGGGCCAAATAAAATTGCTTCTCAACTAGAGGGTTCTAAAATTTTCACGAAAAAACTCTGTCAGGAATATAATATTCCAACCGCCAACTTTGGTATTTTTGAAAATAGAATTGATGCAAAAAAATTTTTAGAAAATACAAAATATCCAAATGTAATTAAGGCCGATAACCTTGCAGCAGGTAAAGGTGTTTATATTTGCAATAATGAAGAAGAAAGTTTCATGGCCGTTGAAGAAATATTTGATGGAAAATTTGGCAAAGCTAAAAATGTACTTATAGAAGAATTTCTTAAAGGGGAAGAAATGAGTTATTTTATAATTAGCGACGGAAGCACTATCAAATCCTTCGAAACTGCCCAAGATCATAAAAGAGTTCTTGAGGGTGACAATGGAAAAAATACTGGTGGGATGGGAGCATATTCACCTTCCAGGCTGATAAGTAATGATTTAGAAGATAAGATTTTAAATAAAATTATCAAACCAACACTTAAAGGGCTTTCAAATCTCGGGACTGAATATAAGGGCTTTTTATATGCTGGCTTAATGATTGTTGAAAATGAACCCTATCTAATCGAATATAATGTTAGAATGGGTGATCCTGAATGCCAAACTATTCTTCCAAAACTAAAAACTGATTTAGTAGAAATACTTGAAGCTTGTTGTAATAAAAAACTTGCCAATATAAATATTGAGTGGATTAATAAAAAAAGCTTATGTGTTGTTTTATGCTCCAATGGATATCCAGATGCCTTCAAAAAAAATGTTTTAATAGATAATCTTGAAAATTTTACTTCAGATAAAAATAATTTCATATTTCATGCTGGGACTAAAAAAGAAGATGATAAAATATATGCTACTGGTGGTCGTGTGCTAAATTTTATCTCACTCTCAGATGATTTTTTAGAAGCAAGAAATGAGATACATCACAGTCTAAAAAAATTAGATTGGAGTGGTGGATTTTATAGAAATGATATTGGCTTTAAAGTTATTAATCAATGAGAGTCATTAGTGGTAAATTTAAGGGGAAAAAACTACTTGAACCTAAAGATAAAGAAACAAGACCTTTAAAAGATCTCACAAAAGAATCTATATTTAACATAATTAATCATTCAAATAAGTTTTCAATCGATATAAAAAAAGCATACGTTTTAGATTTGTTTTCTGGAGTAGGTTCTTTTGGTATAGAATGTATTTCTCAAGGTGCAAATCATGTTACATTTATAGAAAAGTATGAAGGTGTTTTACCTATTCTCAAAAAGAATTTGAATAATTTGAAGTCAGAAATTGGTTATGAAATTATCAAAACAGATATTTTAAATAAATTTGAATTTAAAAGTTTAAAACTAAGATATGATGTTATCTTTTTAGATCCTCCATATAAAGAACAGGCATTAGAAAATATTCTAAATAAAATAATTGAAAACAATACTCTTAAAGATAATGGTATAATTATTATACATAGACATAAAAAAGAAATTGATACATTTCCAAAAAATTTTCATCTAATTGATCAAAAACAATATGGAATTTCCAAAATTATATTTGGATCTTACTTTTAAAATAAAATTTTTTTAGTTTCTTTTTTTATAAATTCTACTGCTGGTTGATCATATGGGTTAATCTTTAAAGCTTTGCCAATCAATATAGTTTCGAGAATAAAAAAACAAAAAAGTTCTCCAAGTGTTTTTTCATCTCTTTTTTTAATTTCAAAACTTCTAAAAGGAATATTTTTCTTTTTGAAAACAACTTCTGTAGCTTTTTTTTGAGCAAACATAATTTGGTTGATATTCTTATTTTTTAAAAACTTTTGTTGTGACAAAACTGAATTATTGTTTATTTTTGCAGAATTATTTTCATATGAATAAAAAAAAGTAAAAAAATTATTCTTAAAACCATCAAGATATAATTGCATCACACTATGATTGTCTTTTGGCATAACTGAAACAATTGGAAGTATGCCATTATTTTTTTTTCCAAGGCTTTCAGCTATTAATTGTTGATACCAATTAAATAAATTAGTTGATTGTTCATCGTAATTAATGACAACAGAATTAAATTTTTTTGCTTTCAGAAAATAAATTGTAGCTTCTACGTTTGAGACTAACGCTCTCATAAAATATTTATTTTTAACTAAATTATTTAATTGTCTGAAGTTTTTATAATTTAATCCCATTAATTCTGCTGGTATCATTCCGACTTCAGATAAAACAGAATATCTTCCTCCTATATAATTATTATGATCAACAACATCTGCTTTTAATTTTTGCGCGAGTAAACTTAAATAACTTTCTTTTTTTTCTGTTATAAATAAATTTTTATCTTTTTTCTTAACTAAAATATTTGCATTTACTATAGTTTCAATTGTGTTTCCTGATTTTGATATAATCAAATTATTAAAATTTTTTTTTGCTTTTTTATTTTTAAAAGCATTTAAATTATCCACAAATATAAAATTTTTTTTTATTTTTTTCTTTAAAAAATCATAAATTGCTTGAGATCCAAGGGTGGATCCTCCCATTCCTATAATTCTATAATCTAATTTTTTATTAAAATGTTTAATATTTTTTTTATTAAAACTATCCTTATAAGATTTTGAAAGTGAATGAATTACTTGATCTCTTTCATTTAAAATTAAGTTTAAGTTTTTTTTTACAGCTAAATGTTTTTTTTTAATCAAAAAATTTTTAAAACTTATATTTTTGGTAAACATTAATTATTTTTAATTTTATCCAGTATTGACTGTTCAAAGTTTTTTTCTGAATCAATATTTTCTAATTTTTCAATATCATTATTCTTTTCGGTAATTAAAGACTCAACATTATTGATTTGATTTTCTTTATCAATTTTTTGATCTGATGGCATTGGCAATTCTTCAAAACTTGGTGGCATGGATAGGGGGGATTTTTTTTCAACTAGAAATTCATCAGATGAATTTTTATTCTGTGGGTCAAATGCTTTTTGAACTGAGCTACAATTTGAAAGTAAAATAGTGCTTAAAATTAGTAAAATAGAAAACTTATTATTTTTTATCATTATTTTTTTTAGTTTTATTATCTGCTAGCTCTAAAACAATCATGCTAATTACACCTAAAGATATAAATATATCTGATACATTAAAAATAAACCAATGAAAATTTCCAACATGAAAGTCAATAAAATCTGGTACGGCATTAAAAAAAACTCTATCATGTAAATTGCCCAATGCACCACCAACAATCATTAATAAAGAATATCGAGCAAAACCCTGACTTTTTATAGACATTACAACTAGTATGATAACTATTATCAAAATTATTAAACTTAAAATATTGTATAGATACGCCTCATTAAAAGAGAATAAGCCAAACGCAATCCCTCTATTCCAAATCAATACAATGTCTAAATAAGAAGAATTAAAAATATCAGATCCAAAATTATTTTTATCTAATTGAATGACAAATATTTTTGTTAGTCTGTCTAAAAAATAAATTAAAGTTACTATTGAAAGACTAATGTAAAAATTTTTACTAAAAAATTTAAATATCATTCAGGGTGTTTCGGGCAAGATTTTCTTGAACATGCTTCTTTGGTAATTTTCCAGCAAACTTGACACTTTGAGCCCTCAGCTTTAGTTGTTTCAACTTTTATTTCAGAATTTTCTAAATATGATATCTCGGCACTTGAAGTAATACATAGTTCTGAAAAATCTACATCTTTTGAAATATCAGTTAGTTTTTTATCTAAATTAATTATTAAACTTGCTTCTAAACTTGATCCAATTTCTTTACTAGCTCTTTTTTCCTCAATACTAATATTGCAGGCATTCCTAATTTTAATAAGTTCTAACCATTTTTGATTTAAATTTTCATTTTTGAAACTTATTGGAAACTTTAAAAATTTTGTTAAATGAATGCTTTTATTATCATTCATTATTAATCTATGTATTTCTTCTGTAGTAAAGGATAGAATTGGTGCAAACCATTTTAGTAATGAGTTAAGAATAATATTGAGTAAAATAATTGTAGATTGTCTTTTTTTAGAGTCTTTAGAATCACAGTATAAAGAGTCTTTTCGAATATCAAAATAAAATGCTGATAGATCTACAGTACAAAAGTTTAATAGCTCTTTATAAAGATTGTGAAAATCATAATTATTAAAATAATTTTTAAATTTTTCATTCAATGAATAAACTTTATGAAGCATAAATTGTTCCAATTCTGGTAGTTCAGATAAATTTATTTTTTCAAAGTCAATTTCTTCAAGATTATCATTAAGATTTCCAAGCAAATATCTAAATGTATTTCTAATTTTTCTATAAGAGTCAGCATGCTGATCTAAAATTGAGTGATCAATTCTTAAATCCTCTGCATAGTTAGATGAAGCCACCCAAATTCTCAAAATATCAGCACCATATTTTTTTAAAATATCTTCAGGAGCAATTACATTTCCAAGTGATTTTGACATTTTTAATCCTTTTCCATCAACAACAAAACCATGTGATAAAATTGACTCGAATGGAGCTTTCCCTCTTGTTCCACAAGACTCGAGAAGCGATGAATGAAACCATCCTCTGTGCTGGTCTGAACCTTCAAGGTACATTGATGCTGGCCATTTTAGATCTTCTCTTTTTTCTAGAACAAATGAATGAGTAGATCCGCTATCAAACCACACTTCAACAATATCACTCAATTTTTCATAATCTTCTGACCTATATTTTTCACCTAAAAATCTTTGTGGGTTGTCTGAAAACCAACAATCAGAACCTTCTCTTTCATAAATGTTTGCTATATTTTCGTTTACTTCATCATCTACTAAGATCTCTTTAGTTTTTTTATTAACAAAAATTGGAAGAGGAACCCCCCAAACTCTTTGTCTTGAAACACACCAGTCAGGTCTAGTTTCAATCATAGATCTCAATCTTTCTTTTCCTTTACTTGGATAAAACGTAGTTTCATCAAGAGCTTTTAAAGCTGTTTCTCTCAATTTATGACTTTCCATTGATATGAACCATTGTGGTGTTGCTCTATGTACCAATGGAGCCTTAGATCTCCATGAATGAGGATAAGAATGCGTAAGCTCACCATTTGCTAGTAATTTTTTTTGTTCTTTGAGTTTTTCAATTATAATTGGATTGGCCTTAAAAATATGATTACCCTCAAATAAATGAACGTTCTTTGTGTATTTTCCATCACCATCAACTGTTTCAATAGCTTTAATTCCATGGTTCAAACACAAATTAAAATCATCAGGTCCATGACTTGGTGCACAATGAACAATACCTGTGCCTTGCTCTGTTGTTACAAATCTTGCTTCTAACAATGGGATATCAAATTCATATCCCAAATCGAAAAAAGGATGATTGCAGATTGTATTTTTTAATTCTTTCCCTTTAAATTTTTTAATTTCTTTAAAATCTTTTATTTCACAATCTTTAATGACAGAGTCCAATAAAGCTTCTGCTACAACTATCTTTCGATTTTTAAAATCACCATCATCATTTAATTGTATCAACACATAATCAAGAGCTTCATTGTACGCTAAGGCTTTGTTGGCTGGTATTGTCCATGGAGTTGTTGTCCAAATAACAATCTCACTTTCATCAAGTTCTTTGATGTTAGATGATTTAACAGGGAAAGATGTATAGATAGTATCAGATTTATGATCTTGGTATTCAACTTCTGCATCTGCAAGTGCAGTTTTTTCAACTGTAGACCACAAAACAGGTTTAAATCCTCTGTATAAACTTCCCTCTTTTAGAAATTTTCCTAATTCTCTTACAATTTGAGCTTCCGCATCATAGCTCATTGTAGAGTAATAATTTTCCCAGTCACCTATAACACCTAGTCGTTTAAATTGTCCTTTGTGAACTTCAATCCACTTTTCTGCAAATGATCTACATTCCTTTCTAAACTCAACTATTGGAACTTCATTTTTATTTTTTTTATTTTTTTTATACTGCTCTTCTATTTTCCACTCAATTGGTAAACCATGACAATCCCATCCAGGAACATATATCGAGTCTTTTCCATCCATTTGATGAAATTTCACTATAATGTCTTTTAAAATTTTATTTAAAGCAGTACCCATGTGTATATTGCCATTTGCATACGGAGGGCCATCATGTAAAACAAACTTTTCTTTCCCTTTGCTAGATTGTCTAAGCTCCTGATAAAGGTTAATTTTTTTCCAATATTCTAGGATTTCTGGCTCTCTTACTGGTAAATTAGCCTTCATAGAAAAAGCTGTCTTTGGAAGATTAATTTGCGAATTACTCATTATGCTTTCTTTGCTATTTTTAAATCTAATTTAATTTGAGATCTCAACTTATTAATATTTTTAAATTTTTTCTCTTTTCTTATAAATTTTAAAAACTCAACTGATAAGTACTTATTATAAAGATTTCCAGAAAAATTAAACAAATGAACCTCTAGTAAGATTTTTTTTTGATTAAATGTTGGTCTATAACCAAGATTTGCTATTCCTTTAAGAGTTTTGGAATTATTTCTCCTAAAAACACTCACCGCATACACCCCTGGTTTAGCTAGGACGTAATCTTTGATGTCTATGTTGCATGTTGGAAAACCAATTTTTTTTCCAACTTGTCTACCTTTTTGCACCATCCCATCAATAGACCATTTTCTATTTAATAATTTATTAGCTCTGTCTAAAAAACCTTTTTCCAAATAGCTTCTGATTAAAGAAGATGAAACTATTTTTTTATCAACTAAAAAAGGTTTTGGTTTAATAACTTGGTAATTATACTTCTGTTCATTTTGAACTAAAAATTTTACATCCCCTTCCCTTTTATTTCCAAACCTAAAGTTATTACTAACAAATATAAATCTCGCTTTTAATTTTTTTGATAAAATATTTTTTATAAAATTGATTGATTTTGTTTTTGAAAAAGTTTTATCAAATTTTTTAGTCACTATAAAATCAACGCCGAGATTATTTAATAAATTCACTTTTTGAGTTACACTTGATAGTCTAAAATTTTTTAAAGTTTTATTAAAAAACATTTTTGGCATTGGGTCAAAATTAATCACACCAATTTTTAAATTATATTCTTTCTTATATGTTTGGGCTAATTTAAATAATTTTAGATGGCCCAAATGTACACCGTCGAAGTTACCAATTAAAATTATTGATCCTTTATGATTTTTATTAATATCAAAATTTTTATATAATTTTACCATGTTAAATCTGACTGCATAAAGTTTACTATTGATTCATATTGTTTTGATATTTTTTCTATTCCGCTATCTTTTATTTCATCCTTATGTACTCCATTAGAAATTAATAATGAGTCATAATTTAAAAGGTTTGCCCCTTTAATATCAGTATTAAGGTTATCTCCAATTGATAAAATTTTTTTATCTTTATTGTCTATTGATTGATTATAAACTTCTGGATAAGGCTTACCAAAATAAACAACCTCTCCTCCCAATTTTTCAAATACCATTGCAACAGATCCAGCACATAATTCTCTTCTATTTCCTTTATCAACTATTAAATCAGGATTTGTACAAATCATCTTTTTATCAATGTGGTTTTCTAATAAATTTTTATAATAATTTAAATCTTGATCATAATCATCAAACAAACCTGTACATAAAAAATATTGGCATTTATCAATTTCTTTGGATTTATTGCTTCTAAAGTCATTAAATAAATCAAAGTCTCTAGGTGGACCAATATGATAAAATCTTTTTAAAGAATAAAATTTCTTTAGGTAATTTAGTGCTGCTTCACCTGAAGTAAAAACTTTATCTCTAAATTTCTCATCCAATCCCATTTTTTTTAAAAACTCTTTAACTGGCTGGATGGGTCTTGGTGCGTTCGTTAATAAAACAAAATTTTTATTAATCTCTAATAATTTTTTAAGGGTAAAAATTGCACCTTCATGAAGTTTAATGCCATTATGAATTACTCCCCATAGATCTATATAAAAGAGATCATAATTTTCAGCAATTGACTGCAAGCCTTCAGAATCTAAATTTTTAGTCATATTTTAAGGTATAAACCATAAAATCCCTAATTTCCTAGGATTTTTCACAACTTATTTTTCATATTATCTTGAAAAAGTTTAGTCAGTATCTATATGAAGTTCATATTTAATAAGGAGAATTTATGAAGTTTAAACCGTTACATGACAGAGTATTAATCGAAGTTTTAGATAGCAGTGAAAAAACTGCTGGTGGAATAATCATCCCAGATACAGCTCAAGAAAAACCTCAGGAAGGTAAAGTTGTTGCTGTTGGTGGTGGAGCTAAAAAAGAAGATGGAAAATTAATTCCAATGGATGTTAAAGTTGGGGACAAAGTTTTATTTGGCAAGTGGTCAGGAACTGAAGTCAAAATTGATGGCAAAGAATACAGCATAATGAAAGAGTCAGACATTATGGGTATTTCAGGAAAATAATTTAATTTAAAGGAGAAAGTATAATGGCAAAAATAATTAAATTTGACGCTGAAGCAAGAGCGGCAATGATGAGAGGTGTCAATATTTTAGCTGATACCGTTAAAGTTACTTTGGGTCCAAAAGGCAGAAATGTTGTAATGGATAAATCTTATGGTGCACCAAGAATTACTAAAGATGGTGTTTCTGTTGCTAAAGAAATAGATCTTGAAGATAAATTTGAGAACATGGGTGCGCAGATGGTTAAAGAAGTTGCTAGCAAAACTAATGAAGAAGCTGGTGATGGTACAACTACTGCTACTATTTTAGCTCAAGCAATTGTTAAAGAGGGAATTAAATACGTCACTGCAGGCATGAATCCAATGGATGTTAAAAGAGGAATTGATGCAGCTGTTGAAAATGTAAAAGAAAACTTAATCTCTTCAGCAAAAAAAGTAAAAGATAGTGATGAAATAGCCCAAGTGGGAACAATTTCTGCAAATGGCGATAAAGAAATTGGAACAATGATTGCTAAGGCAATGCAAAAAGTTGGTAACGAAGGTGTTATTACTGTTGAAGAAGCTAAAGGAATTGAAACTGAATTAGATGTTGTTGAGGGTATGCAATTTGATAGAGGATATCTATCTCCATACTTCATCACTAATAGTGATAAAATGACTACTGAGTTAGACAATCCTTACATCTTATTACATGAGAGTAAATTAACTAACTTACAACCAATGGTTCCATTATTAGAAGCTGTTGTACAATCAGGTAGACCGTTAATGATTATCTCTGAAGATGTTGAGGGAGAAGCGTTAGCTACTTTAGTTGTAAACAAACTTAGAGGTGGACTAAAAGTTGTAGCTGTTAAAGCTCCAGGATTTGGTGATAGAAGAAAAGCTATGCTTGAAGATATCGCTATACTAACTGGTGGCCAAGTAATTTCTCAAGACTTAGGAATTAAACTTGAAAATGTTAAACTTGAAGACCTTGGATCTTGTAAAAAGATTAAAGTTGATAAAGATAACAGTACAATCGTTAGTGGTAGTGGTAAAAAATCAGATATCGCTGCTAGATGTGACTCAATTAAAAAACAAGTTGATGAAACAACATCAGATTACGATAGAGAAAAACTTCAAGAAAGACTTGCTAAATTAGCAGGTGGTGTTGCCGTTATCAAAGTTGGTGGTGCAACAGAAGTTGAGGTTAAAGAAAGAAAAGATAGAGTTGAAGATGCTTTAAATGCAACTAGAGCCGCTGTTGAAGAAGGTATTGTAACAGGTGGTGGTTGTGCTCTTCTATATGCTGCGCAAGATCTTGAAAAACTTAAAGTAAAAGGTGATGATCAAAAAGCAGGTGTGGAACTTGTGAGAAAAGCACTTGAAGCACCTATAAGACAAATTACTAAAAATGCTGGTGTAGATGGTTCAGTAGTAGTTGGTAAATTGTTAGAGCAAAAAAAAACATCATATGGTTATGATGCTCAAAGTGAAGAATACTGCGATATGTTTGCAAAAGGTATCATTGACCCAGTTAAGGTTGTGAGAACTGCTCTTCAAGATGCTGCTTCTATCTCTGGATTATTAGTTACTACAGAAGCTATGATTGCTGACAAACCTGAGGAAAAAGATGCTGCTGGCGGAATGCCTGCTGGTATGCCTGGTGGAATGGGCGGCATGGGTGGTATGGGTGGAATGGGAATGTAATACGGTTCCCCGACCAGAACGCTCTAAGTACAAGAGTTAAACAAATTAGAAACCCTCAGAAAAAATTTTCTGGGGGTTTTTTGTTTTTGAGATATAAATTCAAAATGTTAGGAAAAAAAATAAAATTTATAATTCCAAATGTACCTGGTAAAGAATTTCTAAAAGGTAAATTTGTAATCCTAGAACCAGTCAACCCATCGAAACACGGTAAAGATTTATTTGAAACATTTAGTTTAGATAAAAAAGGTTTGTTATGGAAATATATGCCAGATGGACCCTTTAAAAATTTAAAACAATTAAATCACTATTTAAAAAGTACAGATTGTTTTTTTTACGCCATTTACTCAAAAAGACATAAAAAATATTGTGGATTAGCATCTTATCTAAGAATACAACCAAAAGTAGGTTCAATAGAAGTTGGTTATATAACTTATTCTCCAATTTTAAAAAAAACAGTTGAAGCAACTGAGACGATGTATTTAATGATGAAGAATGTGTTTGAGACACTTAAATACAGAAGATATGAATGGAAATGTAATAATGGGAATGCAAAATCCAAAAATGCTGCTTTAAGATTAGGATTTAAATTTGAAGGTGTGTTTAGACAAGCAGCAGTAATTAAAGGAAGAAATAGAGATACTGCTTGGTTTTCTGTTATTGACAAAGAATGGAAAAAATTGAAAAAAGGTTATTTAAGATATTTTGCAAATAAAAACTTAGATAAAAATTTTAAGCAAAAGAGAAGTTTAAAATTTAGTTAGTTACTTTTGAGTTCATTACTAAAAGTGATGCACAATTTTAAGAAAACATAAGTAAATCAATAATTATAGAATTGCTTAAATAGAATGTAATCCCGCTCTTTTCTAAAAAGAAATTTAAAGGCCATCTTTTTAGATAGCCTTTTTTTTTAATAAAATGCTATAATTTTAGGATGTCAAAAAGATACAGTGGAAAATCATTCAAAGACTCTAGCGTTAGTAAAAAACCAAAATTAAGTCTGAAGGAAAAGAGAAAACAAAAAAAAGAAAAGACTAAAAAATCTTAAGATTTAGCTCTTTTTTTACTATGTTTTTTAAAGCTAAAGTTTTTAGGTCTGCTATTTCTACTCTTAAATTTTTTCTTTCCCTTAAAACCAAAACTTTTTTTCTCTGAGTCTGAAGATGTGTTTTCCGAAGGTTTTCTTCCAAAATATTTTGGATTATTTGTAAAGCCAGATGGTTTTGAGTTATTTTTTTTTATAAAACTTGATTTCCCTTTAAAACCAAAACTTTTTTTCTCTCCATCTCTTGATGGTTTGTCTCTCAAACTTGATTTCCCTTTAAAACCAAAACTTTTTTTCTCTCCATCTCTTGATGGTTTGTCTCTCAAACTTGATTTCCCTTTAAAACCAAAACTTTTTTTCTCTCCATCTCTTGATGGTTTGTCTCTCAAACTTGATTTCCCTTTAAAACCAAAACTTTTTTTCTCTCCATCTCTTGATGGTTTGTCTGATCTGCCTTTACTATAAGATCTTGATTTGCTTTTAAAATTTGACGATCGATCTTTTCTATCTTTTCCAAAAGATCTTTTTTCATCTCTAGTTTTTCTTTTTTTATTATTTGGTCCTTTGCCTCTTCTTTTGTTTTTTGAATCTCTTCTTAAGCCACTAGGTGCTGGTTTGAAATTTGGATCAATTAATTTATTTATTGAATTCCACATTATTCTATCATCAGGTGTTAAAAATGTTAATGCAGATCCTTCAGATCCTGCTCTTGCAGTTCTTCCAATTCTATGGATGTAATCTTCTGGAACTTGTGGTAGATCATAATTGATTACATGTTGAATTAGAGGAATATCTAAACCTCTAGCTGCGACATCTGTTGCAATTAAAATTCTCTTTAGTCCTTTTCTAAAAGAATTAATAACACGATCTCTTTTACTTTGACGAAGGTCACCATGAATTGCATCAGCTGAATGTCCTTCTTCTTTTAGTTTTTTAACCATCTTGTCAGCACCTCTTTTAGTTTTAACAAAAACTAAAATAGAACCCTTTCTGGCTAAAAATTGATCAATTAATTCATCGTATTTATTTTCTTTAAAAACTTGAAGAGTTTCTTGTTTAATCTTTGCAATTGGAATCGATGTAGCTCCTGTAGAAATTCTTTCAGGTTTGTTTAAATATCTGTCTGAAATTCTTAAAATATTTTGAGGTAAAGTTGCTGAAAATAATAATGTTTGGTGATCTTTTGGAACAAATTTTAAAATCATTTCAATTTGTGGGGTAAATCCCATATCGAGCATTCTGTCAGTCTCATCTAAAACCAAATACTTTGTCGCTGATAAATTTAAGCTTTTTCTTTTTAAATGATCATTAATTCTCCCTGGAGTTCCAACTATTATTCTAGATCTGTTACCTAGTTGTCTCAGTTGTTTTTGCATTGATTCTCCACCAATAAGCAAAGCTGATTTAATACTTATTTTGTCACTTATAATACTTTTGATTGCTTCCATTACTTGTGTTGCTAATTCTCTAGTTGGACACATAACTAATGCAAAAGCATTCTTGTCTAAAATCAACTTATTAATTAGAGGTATACTAAAGGCTAAAGTTTTTCCTGTTCCTGTTTGTGCTGTTCCTAAAATATCTTTTCCCTCTAAGGCAGCAGGTATTGCCATTCCTTGAATAGGAGTAGGTTTTGTAAAATTCATTCGTTGCAATGAATTTTTTAGTGAATCTTCTATTTTAAATAATTTAAAATTTTCCATTTAATGATTTAGATGTATAGACTTTGATTCTATGTCCATCTAATTTTACTGCGATATCTATATGTTTTTAAAACAATCACAAGAAATGAATTTTTTGTAAAAGACTTTTAATCAAGTAAATACTGTCTTTTTTTAAGTTTTCAAATGAAGGATTTGATGTATAAGAGCCACAATTTATGAGCAATAATATCAGAAACATCACCATCATTGCACACGTTGACCATGGAAAGACAACCATGATTGATAACTTGATGAAACAAAGTGGTTCATTTAGAGATAATGAAGTTGTTGATGAAAGATTAATGGACTCAGGGGAATTAGAAAAAGAGAGAGGCATAACAATTCTTGCTAAACCTGCATCAATTAATTGGCAAAACTCAAGAGTAAATATAATAGACACACCAGGTCACAGAGACTTTGCAGCTGAAGTTGAGCGTGTGCTAAGTATGGCTGATGGTGCATTATTACTAATAGACTCTGCAGAAGGTGTAATGCCTCAAACAAAATTTGTATTAGCAAAGGCACTTAAACAAGGATTAAAACCAATCGTTGTAATTAACAAATTGGATAAAGCAGATCAAAGAGCAAATGAAGTATTAGACGAAACTTTTGATTTGTTTGTAAGTTTAGATGCTAATGAAGAACAATTAGATTTTCCTGTTTTATATGCAAGTGGAAGATCTGGATGGGCGAGTAAAGAAGTTGATGGCCCAAGAGAAAATCTCCACCCACTATTAGATCTAATAATTGAACACGTACAACCAGCAGAATTAGATAAAACTAAACCCTTTGCTATGCTTTCTACTTTGCTTTATGCGGATAGTTTTTTAGGAAGAAGTCTTGTTGGAAGAATATCTCAAGGAACTGCAAAAGCCAACCAACCTATTAAAGCAATTAATCTTAAAGGTGAAAAAGTAGATGAAGGTAAACTTACAAAGATTTTTAGATATGAAGGAACTAAAAAAGTACCAATTGAAATAGGCGAAGCTGGAGATATTGTTGTAATTGCAGGTTTAGAAAAAGCGAATGTCGCAGATACAATTTGTGATCCAGAATTAAATGACCCAATTCCTGCAACCCCAATAGATCCTCCTACAATGTCTATTACGATTAGTGTTAATAGTTCACCTTTAGCTGGAACTGAGGGCAAAAAATTAACAAGCACACAAATTCGAGACAGATTAGTTTCTGAGGCACAAAATAATGTTGGTATTACTTTCTCTCAAAATGCAAATGTAGATTCATTTGTAATAAGTGGTCGAGGCGAATTAATGCTTGAAATTTTACTTACCCAAATGAGACGTGAAGGATTTGAGATGACAGTAAGTCCTCCAAAAGTATTATATCAAAAAGATGAAGATGGTAATAAACTTGAGCCTATTGAAGAAATTACTGTTGATCTTGATGAAGAGTATTCTTCAAAAATAATTGACTCGATGAATAGAAGAAAAGGTAAACTTTTAGATTTAAAAGATACTGGAAAAGATAAAAAAAGATTAGTATTTCACGCACCAACTAGAGGCTTAATGGGTTACACAAGTAGATTCTTAACCTTAACAAAAGGAACAGGTGTAATTAATAGAATTTTTCATGGATACGGAAAGTTTGAAGGTGAAATGGATGGTAGAAAAAACGGTGCTTTAATTTCAATGTCCACAGGAAAAGCTGTAGCATTTGCAATATTTAACTTACAGGCAAGAGGTGAAATGTTTGTTACTCATAATGACCCTGTATATGAGGGAATGATTGTTGGATTAACTCCAAAACCTGGTGATATGATTATAAATGTCATGAAAGGTAAGCAATTAACTAACATGAGAACTCAAGGTACAGATGAAAATGTTGTGTTAACCCCTGTAAGACAAATGTCAATCGCGGAACAATTAAGTATGTTAAATACTGATGAAGCTCTAGAAATTACGCCAAAATCCCTAAGATTAAGAAAAGCTATTCTTGACCCCCATGATAGAAAAAGAAGTGAAAAGTCTGGGACTGCTGCTTAGTTAAAAAATTTATTTACTAAAAATAACCCCAAAGCTACACAAGGTCCTATCCCAAAAGCAAACAATAAAGTTCCAATTCCAACAGTACCTCCCAAGTACCAACCAATAGACATTACTGAAATTTCAAGCAAACCTCTTACAGTAGCAATAGGTAAATTTGTTATTTTTTGAAGACCAATCATCAAACCATCTCTTGGGCCTGCCCCTAAATTTGCAACTAAATAAATTCCTCCTCCTATTCCTACAGTCAACACTGCAAATGCTCCAAGTAATATTTGGGATATATAATTTTCTGGAGTTGGAACATATCTAATGCACACATCTATCATTACTCCAATAATTAAGGCATTTAAAATAGTGCCAATTCCTGGTTTTTGTTTTAATGGAAGCCAAAGTAATAAAACTGCAATACTAATAAAAATAGTTATAAGACCGATTGAAAAACCAATATTTAAAAATATACCTTGTGCTAGCACACTCCATGGTGATGCCCCAGATGCTGAGACAATTAACATCCCTTCTCCCAAACCAAATAAAATCAAACCAAACCAAAGAAAAAAAAAGGTAGAGATTTTTGGTTTTAAATTTAATGGTTTGTCAGAACTCCAGGAAACTCTTGGTATATTTTTAATTTGTAAAAACATATTTAATAAAATACTTCTTTTATTATCAAAGTCTATTAAACTAATATCAAATGAAAAAGTTTTTGTTACTTATATTTCTTTTTGTATTCCCATTCAACAGCATGGCACATATGGCTCACTATAATAAGTTTAACAAAATAGAAATGGAAATTTTAAAAGATGGTGAAGTGATAGGTTATAATTTTTATTTTTTTAAAAGAAATAAGAATGAAACAATAGTCACCAATCAAATAAAATTTACAGTAAAATTATTTGGTGCAACCGTTTTTGAAATTGAGGGTTTTGGTGAAGAAAAATATATAAAAGATAAATTAATTTCATTTGAGTCAAAAACACGCCAGAATAAAAAAGAAAAGTTTGTAAATCTTAAACTTAATGATCAAACAAATGAATTTGAAATTCAAGGGTCATCGTATACAGGAAAAGCATCAACAGATAATGTAGTTGGAAATTGGTGGAGCCATAAAATACTGCAGGCAAATAGCCAAATTAGCCCTGTTTCAGGCAGTATTAAGGAGCAGGTTGTGACTTTTATTGGTAAAGAAAAATTAGACCTATATGGAAAAACTTATGATGTAGAGCACTTTAAATTGACCTCAAAAGATATGTCTATTCCAAAAGATAAAAGACTTAATTTTGATGTCTGGTTTAATAAGAAAAATGCATTAATTTTAAAAGTTGCCTACTCAAGATTAGGTAATTGGGAATATAAAGTTAAAAAATTTGAATAACTTTACTTTACTATCTTTTTATAAAGATCATTGGCGCTTATCCATCCAGCTTCCAATCTTGGACCTACAAACCAATCTGCACAAACACCTAGATTAGTTGACGAGTCCCAAAAACTTTTTATTTTCAGAGGCTTTGAATTAGATGAATATTTCCAACCATGATTAAGATAAAATAAAACTTTAGTTTTTTTAATTCCTGTCAACTTAAAGAACTGTTCAATTAAAATTTTAGAATTTAAATCTTTATTTTTTCTATTTTTATTAATTTTTTTATTTGCCCAATTATAAGTACTTTGTAGAGTCCATAAATCCTTGCTACTTTTAAATCTTTTTTTTGTATTTTCTTTAGCAACCCACCCTAAAATCTTATCATCAAATAAGTAACTACTAATATTTGTTTTTATTTTTTTTGTAACTATCATCACTGTAATATTTGCATCCATTTTTATTTTTTTTTTAATGAATGAGTTTTTTATAAATTTTTTTGATAGTTTAGATAATTGAACAAATGGACAAGTAAGAATTAATTTCTCATAAATTTTTTTAGTTCCATCAGAAAAAGTTAGGACCCATTTTTTTTCTTTATAATCAATTCTTTTTAACTCTGCTTTAAAATTACAATTGATATCTTTGAGAAGATACTTGCTGATATCGTTATTGCCAAGTTTGCCTATTATTTTTAAATGATTTTTATTTTCTCTCTTAATCTTATTTAAAAATAAATGTTTTCCACCCCAAGTTTTTAAAACTTTTTTTTTTATTAAGTTTTGAATAAAATTTTTAAAGGATGAGCTTTTTGGAGAGATATATTGTGTTCCATGATCAAAACCCTTCAACTTATCTAATCTTTTAAATGAAGCTCTACCTCCTGGACCTCTTGCTTTGTCAAATAAATCAACTGAATATTTCTTGCTTAAAAGATTGGCAATTGTTGCTCCCGAGATACCAGAGCCAATCACACAATAAGTGCTCATTTTCCCGCAACGGTCATTTCATCAATCATCATGGTAGGTGAGTTTACTGAATATTTAAATTCTAAATCATTTGCCAAAGTAATTTTTTTAAACATTTCATTAAAATTTCCAGCAATGGTTATCTCATTTACTGGATATTTAAATTCTCCACCCTCAATTAGAAAGCCAGTAGCTCCTACAGAGAAATCTCCTGTCACTAAATTAGTTCCATGTCCTATTGTCTCAGTCACGTATAAAATCTTAGAATGACTTTTTAGTAAATCATCATAATTAATTTTCCCGTTTTCAAAATAAAGATTAGTACATCCGCTACTTCGACCATTAGATTTTAGATTTAATTTTTTTCCATTATATGTATCAATTAAATAATCATTAAGAATTCCGCTCTTAACTAATTCTAAGTTTTTTGTCGTTACCCCTTCAGAGTCAAAACACTGTGAACCCATACCCTTAATTAAATCTGGTTTATCAATAATATTAATCGAATTAGAAAATACCTGTTGTTTTATTTTGTCTTTTAAAAATGATGTGCCTCTTGCAATTGATGAAGCTGAAATAGCACCCGCAAAGGAGCTTAAAAAACCTTTGGATATTCTTTTATCAAAAATAATACTCATTTTATCACTACCAATTTTTTTTGGACTTAATTTTTTTAAAGTTTGTTCAGCTGTTGTTTTTCCAAGCTCCAAAGGATTGGCAATATCATTTAAATGACATTTGCTTGTGAATTCATAGTCTCTTTCCATGCTATTTTCATCTTTTGCGACAGTTACGCAAGATGCTGAGAATGAAGATGATTTGTACCCATTGCAAAAACCATCACTATTTGCTAAAATAAAATTTGACTTATTTTCTGTAAAGCCTGACTCGGTATTAATAATCTTTTCATCAATTGAAGCTGTTTCTTCTAATTCTCTTAAATAATCTATTTTTTTATCATTCTCTATATGTGACTGATCATACAAATCTAAATCTTTAATGTTTTTTGCCAATAAGTCTTTTTCAGGCAAGGAATTGAATTCATCTTCTGGTGTCATCTTTGTAGTTTCATAACATTTTTCAATTAAAGTTTTTAAATTATCATCCAATAAATTTGATGATGATATTGATGATTTTTTTTTACCAATATATGTTTCAATACTTATTGCTAAACTATCTGATCTATTAGACTCATCTAAAACTTTATTTCTAAAACTAACAGTTTCTGAAATTGAGTTTCCAACAGTCACACTTGCATCTGTTGCTCCAAGTTTTTTTGCTAAGTCTAAGCAAAATGAAGCTTTGGTTTTTAAATATTCTTGATTTTTAACCATGATTTATAATTTGGTTCCACCAACAGTCATTTTATCTATCAAAATTGAAGGTTGCGCTACTCCAACTGGCACACCTTGGCCTGCTTTACCACATGTTCCAATTCCTGGATCCATCATCATATCATTTCCCACCATTGATACTTCTTTCAAAATTGATGGACCATCTCCTATCAAGGTTGCTCCTTTAATTGGTGACCCAATTTTACCATTATTTATTTCATAGGCTTCTGTGCAATTAAAAACAAACTTTCCAGATGTAATATCTACTTGTCCACCTCCAAAACTGACAGCAAAAATTCCTCTATCAACTGACTTTATCATTTCATCTTGAGTTTGGGTTCCACTTAACATCATCGTATTTCTCATTCTTGGTAAAACAATGTGCTTGTAATTCTCTCTTCTCCCGCTACCTGTAGACCTGGTATTCATTAACCTTGCATTTAATCTATCTTGCATAAAATTTTTTAAAATTCCATTTTCTATTAAAACTGTTCTTTCTGTTGGAGTTCCCTCATCATCGATAGTAAGGCTTCCTCTTCTTTTATCTATTGTTCCATCATCAACAATTGTAACCCCTTCACTAGCAACTTTTTGGCCCATCAAATTATGAAATGCTGATGTTTTTTTTCTGTTAAAATCTCCTTCTAAACCATGACCAATAGCTTCATGAATTAATATTGCTGGCCAACCAGGGCCTAACACTACCTTCATTTCACCTGCTGGTGCTGGTTTACTATCAAGGTTTACAGAAGCAATTCTTAAAGCTTCCTCACAAACATTTTTCCAATTATCATCTTTTAAATAATCATCATAAGATTGTCTTCCACCAATTCCGTAAACTCCCGTTTCTTTTCTGCCATTTTTCTCAAGCATTACTGAAACATTAAACCTAATTAGAGGACGAATGTCTGTTAAAGCTTCTCCACCAGAACGAATAATTTCAATAGATTTTTGTTCTCCACTAAAGCTTGCTGTTACCTGTTTAACTTTAGAGTCTTTTTTTCTTAAATAATCATTTACATTATTTAGAACTTCTAATTTAGAATCGAGTGTCTTTTGTTCAATGGGGTTTATGTCATCATAAAATTTGTTATTAGTTTTTGGAATTTCATGATTATAAATTCCTTTACTAGATTTAAGTGTAGATTTTAAATTTTCAGCAGAACTTTTTAATGAATCTTTTGAAATTTCATTAGAATGGGAATAAGCAACTACCTCATTTGAAACAGCTCTAAAACCAAAACCTAAATCTGAACTATAATTTGAGCTTTTAATCTTATTATCATCTAATAAAATAGACTCTGATTTTGAATTTTCAAAATATAACTCACCATCATCACAATTCTTTAAAGTGTCAGATACAATTTCATCCACATCTTTTCTAGTAAGATCTGATTTGTCAAAAAAATTTGCCATGGACATTACATAGCTATTTATACTCAATTTTCAATGGATGAATTAACACATGTACATATATTAATTACATAGATACAAACTTTAATTTATGAAAGTATATTTTAATAATTCCTGTAAAATTTGCAGATCTGAAATTAATTTGTACAAAAAAGAAAAAATTCAAGATATCGATTGGGTTGATATAACAGATAATTCTGTCGCTGAAAAAGAAACATCAAAAAAAGATAAAGATCTTTTAAGAAGACTTCATGTTAAAGATGGGGATAACATAATTGAAGGTGCAGAGGCATTTTTATATGTTTGGAAAAAAATTCCAAAATATAAGTTTCTATATTATTTTTTTAAACTTCCTGTAATTTTTACGTTTTTTAGATTTGGATATGAAATTATTGCTTATTTTTTATATTTAAAAAATAAAAAACAACTAAAAAACTAATTTAGAAAAAATATTAAAAACTTGCTCAATAAAGACATAGAAGCAATAAACATAATCATTACAACTGAGTACATTAAAGTAACAATCTTATTTTTTTTTCTTCTCAACCTCACAAAATCTTTATCATCTAAATCTGAAATGTCTCTTTCACCAACTACCTGATAATCATAACTCCAACGCCATGTAGAGTTTCCAAGCCTTGAGTCTAAGTTATTATAATAGGTTATCCAAGCAAGAGTATATCTTAGGATTAGGTATAGAATTGCCATTGTAATTGTTCCAAAAAACATTCTAAATATTACTTAATTAAATAAGATAGTTTAATTGTTATTTTTTGCCCTTTTTCTAGCAATAAGCTGTGTAAGAGAGTCAACCATCGTATCTGATGCTTTAAATATTTCATTATTTTTAAATTCATGAGATACATTTTTTTCTGGGTTAGTTTTATCTTCGATGACTATTCCTTCATCTGGTGAGTTATTTTTGATATATATTAATAATAACCATTCTTCATCAGAAGACTCATCCCATTTAACAAAGATCTCACCAGTCTCAAATCTTTTATCAATACATCTAAAGATAGACATGTGTCTTGTAATATGTCTTTTGTTTAACTGAAACACTAAACTGCTTGCACTACGGTAAAAACTTTCAAGTGCAAATTCTATTTTTTGCCTTGCTATTGTGTATTCTTTTTCTTTTCTAAGTAACGTTTCTCTATCTTCATCACCTTGAATTTTTACTCCAAGGGCCTCCACTCTTTCTCTTATCTTCTGATCTCTAATTATTCGATATTTTTCTTTTAGTTTTTCTATTCGTTCTTGAAGGCCTGCATAATCATCTCTTTTTTCTCTAAGTGATATTTTTTCTAACTTTTCTAACTCTTTAACTTCTCTAATTCTGAATTTTTCAATTTGTTTTTCTAATCTTAATTGCTTTAAGAATTGCTTTTGTTTTTCAGCTTGTTCTATTCTTAATAAAGCTTGCTCTTTTCGAAGAAAGATTTTTATATCTTTGGCTCTTTGTTTATCTAGCTTAATTTCATCTTTTAAAGCTTGTTCCTGTAACTTAATCTTTAGTTCTTCTTGTTTTTGCTTTTCATTTTCAAGATTAATTTTTTCTAGTCTTTCTTTTTCTAATTTTTCTAATTTTAGTCTTCTAGCTTCATCTTTTTTAGTCTCTTTATATTCAAAAATTGTATCAGCTATTTTATCAAAGAAAGCTTGAATATATTTTTCAATACTAAAACTAATTTTAAAGTTTATTTGAGGTATTAAAGAATTTTGAAAATTTATTAATCTTAAAATAAAATTTTGTTTTTTTGGTATTTTTTTATTTACAATTTTTTTTTTGGCTTTATCTAATTTTTTTGGTCTAATTTTTGATTTTATCTTTTTTATTTTTTTTCTGATAACTTTTGATTTTTTTTTTGCTTTTTTATGAACTTTTTTATTAACTTTTTTTTTAGTTTTTTTTGATTGTTTTTTTATTTTTTTCATGTTTGAGAGAATTATACCTATCAATAAATCATTGATAAATATAGTCTCTTGTTACCGGGGTTGAAGTATAATTTTTTGTAAGTTGAAATTGATATACAACCTGATCACCCCACTTAAATGACATTTCACAACCTGTTAAATAAAATTCCCACATTCTAAAAAATTTTTTATCAAACATTTGAATAATTTTTTCTTTATTTTTAATACAGTTTTCTTTCCAATGTCTCAATGTATGGGAGTAATGTAGTTTTAAAACCTCTACATCAGAGATGATTAATCCAGCTTTTTCGATAGGTGTAGTCACTTCACTTAAGCTTGGTGTATAACCCCCTGGAAAAATATATTTTGTTATCCAAGGATGTGGGTCTCTTGGTGGATTTACTGAGCCTATTGTGTGAATTAAAGATATACCATCATCACTAAGTAATTTATCAATTTGCTTGAAAAATTTCTTATAAAATTTCCTACCAACATGCTCAAACATTCCTACGCTTACAATTCTATCAAATTTTTCATTAAGCTGTCGGTAATCTATCAACTTAAATTTTAGCTGATTTTCTAAATTGAGTTCTTTTGCTTTTTTATTGCAATAATTAAGTTGATTTTTAGACAATGTTATTCCTGTAACCTCACAATTAGCAGTTTGAGCAATATCGATAGCTAAAGATCCCCAGCCACATCCAATATCTAAAACTTTCTGATTAGGTTTTATATTTAATTTTTTTATTATATGTTGAATTTTATTATTTTGAGCATCTGCAAGTGTATCATTTTCATTTTTAAAATACGCACATGAATATTGTTTCTTGGGATCTAAAAATAAATCATAAAGATCATCTGAAATATCATAATGATGCGATACATTCATTTTAGATTTTTTGATGAAATTAAAGTTAGTTAAGTATCTATAAGATCCTCGGAGTCTATTTATTAAATAACTAAATAAATTTAGATCATTTCTTCCAAAATTCATTAATGCCAAATCTAAAAAATCACTCAAACTTCCATTTTTAATTATTAATTCTCCATTGGTATAAGCTTCTCCAAAATATAAATCTGGCTGGAATAGTAATTTATAATGAAGTTTTTTGTCTAAAATTTTAACTTTAATTGGCTTTTCACTTTTGGGTGATCCAATGATATAATTTTTGGAATAGGCATTTTCTAAAATAAAACCATCTTTCTTAAATACATTGTTAAGAAATCTAGCTAATTGCATTTCAGGCTGCCCTTATTGGTTTGATAAAAAAATTTAATTTTTCTAAATTATCAATTAATTCCTTTTCTTCATTAGAATTTAAAATTGATAATGGTGGTAAAACGTTTTTGTATATTGGATCAACTTTTGAGTAGTAAGCATGAAGTCCAGATATTAAATTATATTTTTCAAATGCATTTCTAACATCACAAAGTTTCTGATTAACTGTTTGATCTTTTTTATCAAAAAAATCATCATAAACTTTTCTTGCCAAAGTCGATGTAACATTACAAGTTGCTGTAATTATTCCAGAGCATCCAAGTTCTAAACCTTTTAATAATTTTGTCTCTGATCCTGGGAAAATTGAAAAATTATCTAATTTTAGATTTTCAAAAAGATTATAAGAGCTATCTTTAATGCCAACAATTTGTTTAGGAAATTTTTTTACTAATTCTTGCACACATTTTATGCTAAATTTATACCCACATAGCTTTTCAAAGTTATAAAGTATTATTTCACTTTCTGGTGTGGCTTCTACAATTTTAGAATAAAAATTTATTACGTCTTCATCCTTAAATTTGTAAAAAGCAGGAGGCATAATCAAAAATTTTGAAAAATTTAATGATCTAGCAACTCTCATTAAGCTTATTGTTTCGCCCAATGAATTTAATCCTGTTCCAATTATAAACCTTTCTTTATGCTTACTTTTTGTCAAATGATTTAAAAGTTCAATTTTTTCTGAAATTGGTATTAGCTGAGCTTGTCCAGTGCTTCCGAAAATTGCTGCACCATGACATCCTTCATCGATTACCCTTTCAGCATGTTTAATTGTTTTTATTACATTTAGTGTTAAATTGTCATTTAACACCGACATTGATGCAGAATATATACCTTTCAATAAACTCATAAATTTTTATAAATATAATAATTCAAAAGGAAATGAATAAAAACATTAATTTAATAATTGGTTCTGGTGTATTAGGGGCTTACTTAGCATCAGAACTTTTAAGAAAAAGAGAAGAAGTAATCGTTTCAACAAGATCAATTAAAAAAATAATGAAAAATTATCATTATTTAAAAATTCAAAAAAAAGTTAAATTTGTAAAACTTGATATTAACAAAAAAATTGAAATTAAAAAAACTATTAAAGAATTTACTCCTAATAAAATTTTTTACTTTGCGGGTCAAAGCTCTTTAAGTAAAAGTCCTAGAAAAAAAAAGGAAACTTTTCTTTCTCATCTCAATGGAACAAAAAATTTTCTCCATGTAATAAAAGAAGAGAATTTAAAAATAAAATTTTTTAAAGCAAACTCTGGGTATATTTTTTCTCCACAAAAAGGTCTTATTGATTTAAATTGTAAATTTTCATCTAACAATAATCCATATATCAAGGCTCAACAAAGAACGTTTAAATTAATAAAAAAATTTAGAAAGTTTGGATTAAACTTGTTTAATTTAGTATTTATGCAGATAGAATCACCACTTAGACCAAAAGAATTTTTTATCAAAAAAGTTTGTTTAGGTGCAAAATATAAAAAAAAAATTGCAGTTGGAAATATTGATACCTATAGAGATTATTCTTGGGTAACAGAAATTGTAAAAGCAATAATATTAACGTCTGAATTAAATGCAAAAGATTTCATAATATCGGCAGGAAAGAAAGTTTCGGGTAAAGAGATTTTGTCATTATCATATAAGTTAAACAAATTAGACTATAAAAAATATTTTTCTGTCAAAGAAAAATTTTACAGAAAAAGTGAAGATAAATTTTTAATAGGTTCTAGTAAAAACTCTTTATATCTTAAAAAAAATTTTAATTTTGAGTTTAAAATTTTTGGAAATCGTTTGATAAATAAAATGTATAAATTTTTATGAAAACAGGTATTTATTTAAGCTATGTAGGACTAGGTGCTAATTTGCTTCACCTTTCATATTGCCACCAAATTGCAAAAAAAAATGGTCCTGTAACTATCATTACTCTGTGCAAAAATCTTGAAGCAGCTCTTTTGGATGACCCTCTAATTGAAAAGGTTTTATATATTAATAAATATCATAAAAAATTAATTGATATTTTTAAGCTTGGCAAAATTCTAAAAAAATTAGATTTTGAAAATTTACTAATCTTTTATCCAAGTATGCGATTATATTTGGCTGCAAAACTAGCGGGAATAAAGAATGTTTTTATCTATAATTTTTTTAAAAAAAAAAGGTTGCATTTAGTCAGTGCTGCAAAAAAATTGACCGAAAGTTTTCTTAATCTAGATAATTGTCCCACAGAAACTAAGTTTTTTGTTAATCAAGAAAGAATTAATAAAATATATAATGAATTTGATCATAATAAATTTAAAATTGTGATTGGTGCTGGATCTTCAGGCCCAACAACAAGATGGGGATCAAAAAATTTTTCTGATCTAATTAATCAATTGAATGTATTGGATGAGTATCTTTTTTTTATACTTTGCGGGCCAAATGAAAAAGAAATTGAGAGTGAAATAGTATCAAATTTAAAAAAAAAAAATTATATCACCTTGAGTAACAAGAGTATTTACGATGTGATACCCTATCTCTACTTATCAGATATGTATGTAGGCAATGATTCCTTTGGATCACACATAATGTGTCAATTTGGGAAAAAAAGTATTGTTATGCTTTTAGATGCACCTAAAGCTTATACTGACTATAGTCAAAATTATCATCGAGTAATTCCGAATGGATATAAAATTGACGAAATCACTCATGGTACTAATGCAGACCCAAATTTAATAACAGTAGATGAAGTAATCAAAACTATTAATCATTTAAAAAACTAATTTAAATTTTTGATAACTATATCTTTTGCTTCGTTAACTATAGTCGAAAGTCTAGAAGTTTCTGGTGAAATATCAGGGTGAATTTTTTTTTGTATTTTTATATAAGCTTTATTTACTTCATCCTTAGTTATTTTTTTTGACGGATTAAGATTTAATATTTTGTAAGCTTCTGATGTAGACATTGTGTTGGCATTAGATACTTTCTGGTCATTAAATGAAAATCTTCCAGAATTTCTAAGAGTTTGAATTAATCGGAATAGTGAAATTAGTTGAAAAAAAGATAGACCCTTTAATTTTAATAAAGCCAAACTTGCAACTGTTAATGGCAAAGTTAACAAAAATTTGCCAGCAACTGCAAATAATATTGCAACCACTATTAAACCAATAAATAATATTATTCTCACACCTTGTGATATTTTTTTTGAATTTATTGAGGCAAAAAACCTTAATAAAAAATACAAAGCAGCCAAAATTAACACTGTATAAATTATTATATTCATATATTTCCCTACTTATGAAAATACCATATCTAAAAAAAAAACCAGAATTAAAATCATGTCATGATGTTACATGGGAAGACAATTATAGCTGGATACATCAAAAAAATATTTTAGAGGTACTTAGAGATAAAAATAAACTATTACCTAAAGTAAAAGATTATCTTGAAGAAGAGAATAAATATACTGATTATCATTTAGAAAACACGAAACCTTTACAAAAAAAATTATTTAATGAAATTAAAGGAAGAATAAAGTTAGATGACGAGTCTCTTCCCTATAAAGATCACACCTATGAATATTGGACCAAAACAACTGAAGCTGGAAATTATTCAATCAAACTTCGAAAGAAAATTAATTCAGATTTAGTTGAAGAAGTTTGGAATGGTGATAAAGAAAAAGAAAATCTAGGAGTAGAGTATTTTGGTGTTGGAGATTTAGAAGTAAGCAATAATGATAAATACCTAGGATATTCTTTAGACACCAAAGGCTCTGAATATTATACAATTTCTATAAGAGATATTGAAACCAATAAAATCATCACAAAAGAAATTTCTGAAACTTCAGGAGGAATTACTTTTAGTTTAGATGATAAATATATTTTTTATTCTAAACTTGATGAAAATCATCGTGCAAGGAAAATATACAGGCATGAAATTGGTAATTTTAAAAACCAAGATCAACTAATTTTTGAGGAAAAAAGTGAGGCATTCACTGTTAGCATTGGCTTAAGCTCCGATGAAAAATATTATTTTATTAATACATCTGACCATAACACATCTGAACAATACTATTTTAATGTAGATGAGAAAAATCCTTCACCAAAATTAATAATGAAAAGAGAGAAAGGAATTCTCTACTCAGTTAGCTCTTGGGATGGAAAATTTTATAATCATACTAACAAAAATGCTGAGGATTTTAAAATTGATATTTCTAAAAGTCTTACACTTCAAGAATGGAAAGCATTTATATCTCCAAGAGATGAAGTTTTAATAGGTGGGCTAACTTTTTTAAAAGACTGGATTATTAGATCTGAAACTTCCAACGCACTAGATAAATTATTTATTAGAAATATTACATCAGATCTTGAAGAGGAATTAATATTTTCTAATGAAAGTATTTATGTACCAGATATTTCTTTGGTTCAAAGAGATAGAAATACTAACAAATTATATCTTGGCTATTCGTCTCCCAAAACTCCATCAAGGGTTTATTTATACGACTTACATAATAAATCTAAAAAACTTGTTAAAGAACAGGAAATACCTTCTGGACATAATCCAGAAAATTATATTGTTGAAAGAGTAGAATATAAATCTCACGATGGAAGGTTAGTTCCATTAACAATTACAAGGCATAAAAAGACTAAAATTGATGGTTCGGCAAATTTATTGCTTTATGGATATGGTTCATATGGAAGTTCAATAAGTCCCAACTTTTCGTCAACAAGATTAAGCTTAATTGATAGAGATATTATATGGGCAACAGCTCATATTAGAGGTGGTATGGAAAAAGGAATGAAATGGTGGAAAGAAGGAAAGCTTACTAATAAAAAAAATACCTTTGAAGATTACATTCATGCTGCAAAATATTTGATTGACAATAACTATTCATCAAAAGGAAAAATAATTGGTATGGGGGGCTCTGCTGGAGGCTTATTAATGGGAGCAGTTGTAAATCAATCACCAGAATTATTTTTAGGAATGATCATGGCAGTACCATTTGTAGATTCTCTAACAACAAATCTTGATCACTCTTTACCTTTAACTGTTGGAGAATTTGATGAATTTGGAAATGCTCAAGATAATAAAGAACATTTTGATTATATATTTTCATATGCTCCTTATAATAATATTAAAAAAATGGATTACCCACACATATTAATTACTACAAGCTTAAGTGATAATAGAGTTTTGTTTGATGAGCCTGCAAAATTTACTGCAAAATTAAGAGAATATAAAACTGATAATAATTTACTTCTTTTAAAAACAGAAATGAACGCAGGTCATGGAGGAAAATCTGGAAGAGATGGTGCTATTGAAGAAATAGCAATTGATTATGCGTTTGCACTAAAAATATCAGAAAAAATTTAATTCTGTAGATCTTGAAACAGTAAAACTAATTCCTATATATACTTTGTAAGTCGCCTAATGGGGCTTACATAAATAAACTTGCTTAACAAAGGAGAATATTATGACAAGTAAGGATCTATCAATCTTTAACTCACTAAGACCATTTTCAATTGGTTTTGACGATATGTTTGATCAATTTGAAAATATGCTTGGAAATGGAAATTTGACCATGCAGTCAAATTATCCACCATACAACATAAGAAAAACTGCAAAAGATAACTATGCTATTGAAGTTGCATTGGCTGGTTTTAATAAAAATGACGTTGAGGTTGAGTTTGAAGATAATTTATTAACTGTAAGAACCAAGCAAGTTAATAAATCAGATGAAAACAATGTTGATGGGGAAATAATTCATAAAGGTATTTCACAAAGACAATTTGCAAGATCATTCACTATTGCTGATGACGTAAAGGTAAATGGTGCTGAACTAAAAGATGGTCTATTAACTATTTCTTGTGAAAGAATTATACCAGAACATAAAAAGAAAAAACTTATAGAAATTAAATAAGTTTACCTTGCTTGCGGGGATAAATTCCTCGCAAGT
Organism: Candidatus Pelagibacter bacterium nBUS_25; assembly: GCF_051200975.1. Lineage (NCBI taxonomy): Bacteria > Pseudomonadati > Pseudomonadota > Alphaproteobacteria > Candidatus Pelagibacterales > Candidatus Pelagibacteraceae > Candidatus Pelagibacter > Candidatus Pelagibacter bacterium nBUS_25. Next base: position 1,153,537 of record NZ_CP172846.1, read on the forward strand.
ACTTAATTAAAAACAACCATTTGATACAAAGCCAATAACAATTTTATCAGGATTTATTTCAAATCTTCTCTCACAAGGAATTCCATATTTTTTTGTATTATAAATTAATTCAAAATTTCCTTTTGCATTCTTGAAATCTTCATCTGGTTTTCCTAAATCCATCTGTAAAACACTCGCAGGCTTACTAATATATTTACTTAATTTTTCATTCTCTTTTTCAACAATTTTATTTGTTTTATCTTTGATTGTTTGACATCCGGCAATCATCAAAAATGAAAAAGATATAATTAAAAGTAATTTTAGTTTTGCCATAAAATAACAATAACATTACAATTATGGCATAATTATAAACTTCTGAGTTGAAATATGTGAATAAACGCTAGTTTTACAGCGTATTTACAAGAAGAATCAAATATTTGTCACTTAATAGGAGGACAAATGCTTGAAAATTATTTCAATTATAAAAAACACAAAACAGATTTTAAAACAGAAGTAATAGCTGGAACTACTACGTTTTTAACGATGGCTTATATAATGTTTTTAAATCCATTTATCTTATCGGGTGAATTTGCCGGACCCGAAAAAGGTTTCTTTGATTTCGGCGCAGTTTATACAGCAACAATATTAGCAACAGCACTCGCATGTTTTATAATGGCTTTTTATGGAAAAACTTGGCCAATTGGACTTGCGCCTGGTATGGGCATTAATGCCTTTGTTGCTTTTGGAGTTTGTGCAGGAATGGGTTACACACCTCAAGAAGCTTTGGGTGCAGTACTAGTTGCCGGTGTATTATTTTTAATTATATCTCTTACACCTATTAGAGCCTGGTTAATTAATTCAATTCCTAAAAGTCTTAAGTTAGGAATCGGTGCGGGGATTGGTTTATTCTTAGCAATTATTGGATTGCAAATTATGGAAGTCGTAGTTGATGATCCAGTTACTCTAGTAAAACTTGGAGATTTAAGTAACCCAATAGTTTTATTAGGTTGCGCAACATTCATTGCAATTATTGTAATGGAAAAGATGAATATAAAAGGGAATATTATAATAGGAATTTTAGTATTCAGTATTATTTCATGGGCAGCAGGATTAGCTAATTTCAATGGTCTTGTAAGTGCACCTCCACCAATGACTTATCTTTTTAAGTTTGATTTATCAGCTGCACTGACTGCAGGAATGTCTACAGTAATATTCACTTTATTATTCATCGACTTTTTCGATACTGCAGGAACGTTGACATCAGTTGCAAACGTTGCTGGTAAAGTTGATAAACAAGGTAAACTTCAAGACATCAATAAAGCTATGTTATCTGATAGTGTTGGTACAGTTGCAGGTGCAATGATGGGAACAACAACTGTTACAAGTTATGTAGAGTCTGGTGCTGGTGTAAAAGCCGGTGGTAGAACTGGAATGACATCTCTTGTTATTGGATTGTTATTTTTAGCATGTATATTTTTTGCTCCTTTAGCAACTAGTTTACCAAAACAAATTGATGGTGCTGCTTTATTATTTGTTTCTGTTTTATTTGTAAGAAATATTACAGATATCGAATGGGACGACATTGCAGAGTCTGCTCCAGCAATTTTAGCTATGATTGCAATGCCTTTAACCTATAGTATTAGTAATGGTATTGCTTTAGCATTTGTGTCTTATGCTTTAATTAAAATATTTACTGGTAAATTTTCATCTACATCACCAGCGATATTTGTTATTGCAATATTAAGTGTAATAAGCTTTGCAGTTGCTTAATTAAAAAATTTAATAGGGCTAGTAACTCTAGCCCTATTAATTAATTTCTTTTAATAATTTCTTCTATAGATAGTTCTTCATAATGTTCAGTTGGCTGAACAATCCATGGATCTGTATCTAATCTAACTGGACAAAAATCAGGTTCAAAAGTTGATGATTTTTTTTTCCATAAACAAGCTGTTTTAACTTCATTTATATAATCTTTTGTTGGACCATAATTTTTTAGCCACTCTATACTTTTATTTAATGTTAAACCTGTGTCTGAAAGATCATCAACCAAAAGTACTTTATTATAATCTTTGTTTTCTGCTAAAGAACTAATTTCCCTTGCAAACATTAGTTGCCCTTGCTTATCTTCCATCCCATCTCCAGAGTAGCTCTGGATAACAATGTAGGCTATTGGTAATTTTAAAATTCTTGAAAGGATATCTAAAATTGGGGCTGCACCTCTCATTATTCCCACTAGAACCGTAGGTTTATATTTTTTATGAATCTCGATTGCTAACTTTTCAACAATTTTGTTATACTCATCAAAAGTGATAATTAATTTATCAGCCATAAATTTTACTATCATAACTAAAAAATTTTGAAAGGGAGAAATAATGAAAGCTTATTGGATCAGTTTGTATGTAAAAGTTGAAAATCAAGATAATTTAAAAAAATATGCAGAAGTTGTTACACCAATTATTAAAAGTTTTGGGGGTGTTCCTCTTGTAAGAGGCGGAAAACATAAAACATACGATGGAGATGATTTTTCCAGATCAGTTATTTGGGAATTTCCAAGTTATGAAAAAGCAATTGAATGTCACAATTCAACAGAATATTTAGCTGGATGGGATTTAGCAAAAGATACCACTGAGAGACATATGCAGGTAATTGAGGGCTTTAGTACTGAATAGGTTCAGGATCTATACTTCTCCACAAATACCAGGTTGCAACAGAACAATATGGTGAAAATCTTTTTTGCAACAAATTTACAAACTTTTCAGGTGGTAAATATTTTTTTTTATAATTTTTAGAAATTGCTCTGAGTAGTCCAATATCTTGTACCGGCCAAATATTAGAACGATTATAAGTAAATAATAAAATCATTTCTGCAGACCATCTACCAATTTGTCTTAATTGTGAAAGATATAAAATAGCATCTTCATCTGACATTTTCGATATTAATCTTGGATTAAAAGTTTTATCCAAAGTTTGTTTTGCTAAACTTTGAATTCCTTTTACTTTTTGTTTACTAAGACCGCATGATTTTAATTGTGTAAATGTTAATGTAGTTACCATTTTAGCATTAATCTTATTTTTACATTTTTTTTTAAATTTTAAAAAAACTGAGTTTGCTGCTGCAACACTAATCTGTTGACCAATAATACTTTTACATAAAGAAAAAAAAATATCTTTTCTTGTTGTTAGAATTTTTTCTGTAGGAGATTTATATTTCATAATTAAACTAGCCATCACTTTATCTTTATTAGACAAATTTTTTTTTGCTCTACTCCAATAACTTGGTATCTTACTCATGTCTTGATAATGATAAATTTTTTTTTAAAACTATTTCACGTCTAAATATTATTATTGAAGATGCTATTACTAAAATAGCCCCAATTAGAGTTTTTGTTGTTGGAATTTCATCCCAAATTAAATAACCAAATATTATGGCAAATACTAATGCTAGATACTTTACTGGGGTAACCAAACTTACTTCAGATAATTTATAAGACTGGGTTAGCCATAAGTTTGCTAATCCTCCTAAAATTCCTATCATGGATAATAAAAATAAATCAAGTAAATTTGGTAATAACCAATTTTGATAAAATGTAAAAAAACTTAAAATCATTATTGAAATTGAAAAAAAGAATCCTATTAACCAAACTGGTTCTGTTGTGGATAATCTCCTAATAGTTATAGCTACATAAGATAGTCCTAAGCAAAAAATAATAGGTAAAATAAAATAAAAATTTAAGGAACTAAATCCTGGTTCTGAGATAACAATAATCCCAATAAAACCAACCATAACTGCTAACCATCTATAAAAACCAACTTTTTCATTTAATAAAAATATTGAAAAAATAGTAGTAAATATTGGTGCTGCAAAAGTAACGCTAACAACAGTAGCTAATGGAAGATTTCTTAAAGCAACAACAATTGAAATTAACGCAATTATTCCAGCCATACATCTTTTAAAATGTAACAAAGGTCTACTAGTTTTATAAAAATCAATATATCTTTCCCTAGGAATGATAAATAAAATAGGAATTAATCCACAAAAACCTCTAAAAAACAAAACTTGTCCAACTGGGTAATCATTGGTCCATTTTACAATCACATCCATTACAGAAAATGCACATATAGAGATAAACATGTAAAAAAAGCCTAATTGATTTTTAGAGAACATGTGATTAAGTTTAGATCAAATAATCTAATTATCAATGGAAATAGCAATTTTAGCACTTGGATGTTTTTGGGGACCTGAAATTAAGTTTAACAAACTTGAGGGGATTTTAAAAACTGAAGTAGGTTACTGTGGTGGTGACAGTAGTAAAACTAATTATAAAGAAGTTTGTTCAGGCACAACTAACCATGCTGAAGTAGTAAAATTAGAATTTGATCCTAAATTAATTTCATATGAAAAAATTATTAAATATTTTTATGAAATTCATGACCCAACCACCTTAAACTCTCAAGGTCCAGACTTTGGGACTCAGTATAGAAGTGAAATATTTCATTTTAACGATCAACAGAAACAAATTGCTGAAAAAATTACCAATGAGGAAAATAAAAAATTATTTGGAAAAATTGTTACAAAAATTTCTATAGTTAAAAATTATTGTCCAGCAGAAGAATATCATCAAAAATATTTAGAAAAGAGATAAAATGTCATTAGTAGATACAAATTGGCTAGAAAAAAATATAAATAAAGTTAAAATTATTGACTGCTCTTGGCATATGCCACAAACAAAAAGAAATGGTTTTATTGAATATCTTAAAGAGCATATTCCAAATGCTATTTTTTTTGATCTAGATAAAAATTCAAAACTAAATACAGATTTGCCTCATATGTTAACTGATGCAAAATCATGGGAAGAGATTGTAAGTAGCATGGGAATAGAAAATAATGATGAAATAGTAATTTATGACAACTCAGATGTTATCAGTTCCTGTAGATGTTGGTATAATCTAATTTACTTTGGTCATAACCCAAAAAAAGTTCATGTATTAAACGGTGGTTTAAAGAAGTGGAAAAATGAAAATAAATTAACAGACAGCAAACAAACAAATTTAAGAGTATCCATTTATAAAGCAGAAGAAAATAAGCAGCTTGTTAAAAATAAAAAAGAAATAGATGAAAATATTCAAAAAAAAGAATTTGAAGTTGTCGACGCTAGAAGTAAAGAAAGATTTGAAGGAAAAGTCGTAGAGCCAAGAAAAGGCTTAAAAAGTGGATCAATCAAAAATTCTTTTTGTATCCCTTTTTCTGAATTAATAAATGAGGATCATACATTTATTAACAAAGATGAAATTACAAAAAAATTTAATTCGGTAGGATTTGATATAAATAAAAACCTAGTATTTACTTGTGGATCTGGAGTCACTGCAAGCGTATTGGCGCTAGCTTATTCAATAATTAATGATAAATATATGCCCACAATTTACGATGGCTCATGGTCTGAGTATGGAAAGAGTTAAATTATGAGAAGATCAACAAAAATTATATCAATAGTATTAATCTTCTTTTTTATCATTGCAGCAGTAATCATTGCTAGAACAATGATTGGTAATCATTTTAAGAAAAAATTTAGCAAAAGACCACCGCCAGGAATAATTGTTCAAGTGGTTGAACAAAAATTATTTCAAAACACTATCGAGACATTTGGTACTGCAGCTCCAGCACAAATTAAATCCTTTAATATTGAAAAATATGAAATTTTAGAGCCAATTAAATTTAATACAAAAGTTAAAACAGGAGATGTGATTGCAAAATTAAAGAATAGAAACATAACCACTCCTTTCGATGGAATTATTGGTAAACGAGATTTTTCTAATGATATAGATGTATCAAAGAGTTCAATTATACTAAATTTAGAAGATACTTCAGTTCTATTTGTTGATGTAGATATACCTGAAACGTTTGCACCATATGTAAAAAAAGGTCAAAACGTAAATATAAAATTTTCTGGAAATGCTCTTAAAAAATACCCTGGGACTGTAGAATCTACTGCAAGCAGAATTGACACAAATAAAAGATCTCTTCCAGTTAGAATTAAACTTGATAACCCTGACAATGAACTTTTATCTGGATCGCTATTAGAGATCTCTATTAACTACAATGAGAGAAACTCTTTAAGCATTCTTGATACTAGTTTGCTAATGGAGGGTGATAATGTTTATGTATATAAAGTAGATAAAGAAAATACTGTAAAAAAAGTAGCAGTAGAAATTGGCTTAAGAAAAAAAGGAATTGTAGAAATCAAATCTGGTCTTGAAGATGGTGATACAGTAGTTGCTGAAGGTCTAAAAAAAACAAGACCTAATGGAAAAATAAAACCAATTGAATATGGTTCAAAACCAAAGTCATCAAGTTGGAAGAAAAAAGGTAAACCAGCTAAAACAGAGCAGAAAAAAAGTAAGTTTGATTGGTTAAAAAAATTAAACCCATTTAAAAAATCTGAGACAGAGAAAAAATAAATAAATGTACATCACCGAAGTAAGCATAAAACGACCTGTAGTAGCATGGGTTCTATCTTTAATACTAATTGTATTTGGTTTATTTGTTTATTCTGAACTGCCGGTAAGAGAGCTACCTGATGGTTTACAGCCACCTGTAGTGCAAGTTAAAGTTGATTATAAATCTGCGTCAGCTCCAATTGTAGATCAAGAAATAACTCAGGTTATCGAAGATGTTATTGGAGGAGCAGAAGGAATTAAGAATATTGACTCTAAGTCTGAAAACGGAAGAAGTAGTATTAACATCGAGTTTGATACGGATATTGAGCTTGATGATGCCGCAAATGACATTAGAGAAAGAGTGGCTAGAGTAGTCGATAATCTTCCTTCTGAAGCAGATGCTCCACAAATATTAAAACAAGCAGCAGGTTTTACCACAACAATGTGGCTTTCTGTTTCGTCTTCAACATGGTCGGATTTAGAACTTGGTGATTATGCAGATAGATATTTAGTGGATTCTTTCTCAAGTGTAAAAAATGTTGGAAGAATTCTATTGGGAGGTCTTAGAGAACTTAGTGTTAGAGTTTGGATTGATCCTATTAAGCTAGCTGCAAATGATATGACTATTCAGGAAGTAGAAAATGCACTTAGAAATGAAAATATAAGTCTGCCTGCTGGAACTTTGGAAGCAGATAATATAGATCTAACAATTAATTTAGATAAATCCTATAACAACATTGATGAATTAAAATTTTTACCTATTAAAAGAACAAAAGATAAAATAGTTAGATTAGCAGATGTTGCAAATGTAGAATTAGGTCCTGTTTCTGAAAAAACATTATTTAAAGCTCAAAGTAAAAATAATTTAAATCAAAAAACAGTTGGTATTGGGATTTATGCCAAGAGTGGTGCCTCAACAGTTGAGCTATCAAAAGAAATCCAAAAAAAAATTGTTGAAGTTAGAAAAACTTTACCAGAAGGTCTCAAGTTAGAAGTTTCATTTAACAGAGCCACATATGTTAAGGCAGCAATTGATGAAGTTTATAAAACTCTAGCAATTGCATTTGTTTTAGTTGTAATAATAATTTATTTATTTTTAGGTAATATTAAAGCAGTAATAGTTCCTGCTGTTGCTCTACCAGTTAGCTTAATTGCATCATTTTTAGGTATTTATTTATTTGATTTATCAATAAATATTTTTGTGCTTCTAAGTTTTATACTCGCAATTGGAATTATAACTGATGACTCTGTTATTATGACAGATGCAATATATAGAAGAATAGAAAATGGAGAAAATCCATTAGTTGCTGCATATAAAGGGTCTAAACAAATTACTTTTGCAATTGTAGCAACAACTTTAATTTTACTTGCTGTTTTTATTCCATTGATTTTTATTAAAGGAATATCAGGAACTTTATTTAGAGAGACTGCTATAGCTTTATCTTTTTCTATTGTTGTATCATCATTTGTTGCTTTAACTTTGTCACCAATGCTTGCGAGCAAATTTTTAGATAAAAAAGCTAGTTCTGGATTCTTTGTAAAAAAATTTAATATTTTTTTTCAGGGTTTTTCAAATTTTTATAAAGAAACATTAAACTATTGGATTAATAAAAAGAAAACGATAATAACTTTTATTTTTTTAATTATAGCTGGATCTGTGGCTTTATTTATGTACACAACCAAAGAGCTTCTCCCAAAAGAAGATAGGGGTGTTTATTTAGTTATTGGTTTTACAGATGAAGGAAGTTCGTTTGATTACACACAACAAAAAGCTCAAGATGTAGAAAAGAGATTGCTTCCATTGCTACAGGCTGAAGATAGTCCTTACAATAGATTCATCATGAGAGTTCCAGGTTTTGGAAGTTCTGCAAATTCATTTAATAGTTTTATTATAATTGCTTTACTAGATGATTGGAAAAAACGAGATAAAGATGCAATGACAATCATGAGACAAGCTATAGGCAAGATAGTAACTGTACCTCAAACTTTAGCTTTTCCAATTTCACCTCAAGGGATAAGGGTTTCCAATTACAATAAACCAGTCCAAATGGTAATTTTAGGAAGTACCTACGAAGAATTAGAAGGTATTCAAAAAGAAGTTATGAGTAAACTTAGAAGAAATAGAGGATTGTCAAGAATCGAGTCAGATTTTAATAGGAATAAACCAGAAGTAAAATTAGTTATAAATAAAAATAAAGCTAAAGATTTAGGAATATCGACTAGATCTATTGGTCAGACATTAGAAACTTTATATGGTGGTAAAAGAGTTACTACATTTAATAAATTAGGAAAAGAATATCCAATTATTCTTCAGCAATATCTTGTTGATAGAAAAAATAAAGATAGTTTGAGCAAGCTATTTGTAAGATCTAGCATAACTGGTGAATTAATCTCACTATCAAACTTAGTTGATTTAAAAGAAGAAGGGTCTGCAAAAGTACTAGCAAGATACGATAGACAAAGAGCAGTAACAATATCAGCGAACATAAATCCAAATTACTCGTTATTTGAGGCAATTGAATATCTGGAAAATATTATGTCAGAAGTTGCACCCACAAACCAAATTACTTGGAAAGGTGAGTCTGAAGAGATCAAAGAAACTACCAATGAACTTTATATTATTTTTGCACTTGGTTTACTCACAGCATATTTAGTAATGGCTGCAACATTTAACTCTTTTGTCCACCCATTTATAATTATGCTTACAGTACCATTGGCTGTTTTTGGTGGTTTAGTTTTTATTCTATTTTTAAATAGCTCAATAAATATTTTTTCTCAAATTGCTCTTGTAATTTTAATTGGTATATCAACTAAAAATAGTATTTTAATTGTAGATTATGCTAATCAAATAAGAACGACAGGTAAAGATTTGGTAAGCTCAGTAAAAGAAGCATCTAGTTTAAGATTTAGACCAATTATGATGACATCTATAAGTACCATGATAGCGATGATGCCTTTAGTAATTGGAAATATTGGACCAGGAGCTGGAGAAGCATCTAGACTAGCTGTTGGAGCAACTATTCTTGGAGGAATGATAATTTCTACTTTCTTTACACTATATGTGACACCAACAATGTACTTGGCACTTGCCAGAAATAGCAAAAGAATAGACTCGGTTGATTTAGAGTTAAAAAAAGAATTATCTAAAAAATAATATATTTATTTCTGCTCAGTGAGGTGCTACATTCTTTTAGCTGATTTTTATAAACATTTGATTGTTTCTCAACTCTTTTTGCCAAATTAATTATCTTTTTATTTTTTTTGTAATATTTGTAATTTCCCCATCCCTCATGATAAGCAACATACTGTTTAAAAGAATCAGTTTTGGATATTTTTAAAATAGTACTTGATTTATTAGTGTACCAACCAATAAAATCAACACTATCCTTAAACCTAGTTCTAACTGCCAACTTATTCCCTGTTTCTTTTTTATATTGCTCCCAAGTACCATCAACTGCTTGAGAATATCCAAATGAACTTGATAGTCTCTTATAAGGAATTATCTTAAAAAGTTTTTGTCTGGGAGGTTTTGCTAGCCAGTCAAAATCTGACTCCATTTTTATTATAGCAAGCTGTAAATAAATAGGTGTACCCCATTTTTTTTCTGATTTACTTACATGCTTAAACCATAAATATCTTTCGTTAAATATGGAACAACTATTAGCAGTATTTGATGGTATTGAAGAACAAGCAGAAATAAAAAATAATACTACAAATAATGAATTAATTTTAAAAATTTGCATATTTTTTATAAAAAAAGTTAGTCAACAACACAATTAATACTCCAAATAAATTTCCAAATAAATCAGAGAATTCAAAGCTTCTTACTGGAATAAATATATGTGATATTTCTAAAATTATAGAAAGTAAAACCAGGTACATATTCAAAAAATTCAATTTATTTGAATTTTTATAGGTAAAAAGACCAAGTGTAGTCAGTAAACTAAATGCATATAAATGGTTTGTGGAAATTAAAAGATCTGGAGTTAATTGTGGCTGTAACTTACAATCATCAAATAGAAAACAACCTAATAAACTGCCAGGAAATAAATACAAGACTATTAGAATAAAATTAGATAGATAAAAAATGAATTTATTTTGTAAAAAAAAATTAGTCATTAAATTGTATAGTTATATTTTATAAATTAAATTAAAAGATTAACAAATGAGTTATTTAATTTTAGTAAGACATGGTCAAAGTGTATGGAATCTTGCAAAAAAATTCACCGGCTGGGTTGATGTTGATTTAACTGACAATGGTAAATTAGAAGCAAAAAAAGCAGGTGAACTAATAAAATCAAACAATATTCATGTTGATATTTATTATTCATCTTTTCAATTAAGAGCAAAAAATACGTTAAAATTAATCAAAGAAATATTACATGACGTAAAAGTTTCAAAAGAAGCTTGGCAACTGAATGAACGACATTATGGAGCTCTCACAGGCTTAAATAAAGATGAAATGAAAGTAAAACTTGGTGAAGAAAAAGTTCATCAATTTAGACGTTCATGGGATTTGCGACCAGACCCTTTAGATAAAAACAATCCTTATCACCCTATTAATATTAATACCTATAAAGAAATACCAATTAATAGAATTCCTGATACGGAGTCTCTTAAAGATACTTATGAAAGAGTATTAGAGTTTTATAAACAAGAAATTGAAAATGAGATTTCTAACAATAATATTTTAATATCTGCACATGGAAATTCGATTAGAGCATTATGTAAATATTTATTTAAATTAGATGAAAATCAAATATCTAAATTGGAGATACCAACTGGAAATCCACTTGTAATAAAATTAGATGAAGAGAATAAAATTACAGATTGCAAATACTTAGATAAAGAAAGAGCTAAAGATCTTGTAGTTTTTTAAAAGTTTTGAGATCAGTTAAATGATAAAAATCATTATCAGTCTCAAATCCATATAGTTCTTCTTTTTCAATTAGATCGTTCCATACATTTGTTATTGAAAAATTTTTATCTTTATAATCAGAAAGAAGTTTTTTATTTATAATTTGGCAGCCTGTATAAATAAATTTACTCTCATTATTTTTTATGATTAAATTTTCTTTAAGATCAAAATCACCATTTAAATTTTTATCAAAACTTAATTCCTTTTTTACTAATAAAAGTATATTTTTTAGTTTTTTGGAAAAATACATATTTTCCATTTCAATAATTTCATTAAAATAATTTTTCTTCCATATTGTATCTGGGTTAAATATTAAAACATTATCTTCACTTGTATGTTTCATCATATTATTTATTCCACCACCTGTATCAAGAATACTCTCACCATCTTCAATAATTGAAATTTTAGATTTAAATCTTTTATTATTTATAAAATCATGAATTTGATCTTTTAAATAAAAAGTATTGAGAATAATTTGCTGTATACCCAAACTTTCAATTAGATTAATACAAGTTTCAAGCACTGCAATATTGTTTAATTTGATCAAAGGTTTGGGAGTGTCTAGCGTTAGCGGATTTAATCTTTTTCCAAATCCTGCACATAAAATAAAGGCTGTATTAATTTTCATTTTACTTAGTTATAAATTTAGGGAAATTAGTTGCCAATAACAACTTCAAATTAATTAAGTCTTTATTTTTACTCATCCTGCTATCAATCATATTCCAGGCATATGGAATAAGTTTTAAATATTTTCTTTTCTTATCTCTTTCTGCCAATCTCATGAATATTCCAATAATTTTTAAATTTCTAAGAACAGATAAAATATCAAAATCATTTTTGAATTTATTTACATCGATTGTTTTATTGGTGTTTAAATAATAGTTGTACACCTTATCTTTTAATGAATTGGGTGTTTTATATCTGACATCATCAATTAAGGACGCTAAATCATAGGCTTTGTTTCCAATAAGAGCATCTTGATTATCAATTAATCCGATTTGATTATTGGAGTTTATGATTAAGTTTGAAACATGAAAATCTCTATGAACAAAAGTATCATTTTTAAAGTTTAGTTTTGATAATGCCAACTTAATTTCTTTATCAAATTTACTATTGAATATATTGATTTTTTTTTTATTTAATTTTTTTGGAACATACCAATAACTAAATAACTTTGCTTCATCTAATAAGATTTTGCTTTTATAATCTTTAATCAGGTAAAATTTATTTCTAAAATTTTTGATTTTTTTATCTTTTATTAATTGTATTTTATTTAAAATATTAATTATTTTCTTAAATATTAAATATTGATTTTTTTTATTTCTTGAAAATATTTGATAAATAGTTTTTTTTCCCAAATCTTGTATTTCAATATAATTCTCTTTATAATTTTGACTTAATAATTTAGGTGCAATTATATTATTTTTAATTAAGATTTTATTAATTGAGTCATAAATTAATAAATTTTTAATTTTTTCTCTTTTTGCAAAAACTATAATTGAATTTTTTTTAGTATTTCTATAAAATTTTCTAAAAGAAGCATCTCCTTTAATTTCCCTAAAATCTTTTGAAAGTTTCATATAAAAAGATCAGTCTAGACCATCAATTTTAACAGATCTATTATTTAATTCATTTTCATAGTTAAAAATTAAATCTATGGTCTTGTTAAAGTTTACTTTATTAATTAATTCTGGCCACTCAATAAGTGTTATTTTATTTTGATCATTATCAAATAGATCTAAATTCTTAACTTCAGACTTATCTTTCAATCTAAATAGGTCATAATGTTTAATAATTAAATCATCTGTCTCATATTCATTAAGTAAGTTAAAAGTTGGACTTGTTACTTCTGTAGTTTGTAATTTTTTTTTTATTTGAAATTGATTAATTAAATATTTTACAAAAGTAGTTTTACCTACCCCCATTTCTCCATATAAAAAGATTGCTTCGCCACCTGTCAGATAATTGGAAAAATTCTTAGCTAATTCTTTGGTCGTCTCTTCTGAGGATATATCTATTATGCTATTTTTAATAGCGATAGGCATCTGGTTTGAATGGACCTTCAGTTCCAACACTTATATAATCTGCTTGTTCTTTGGATAATTTTGTAAGTTTAGCACCAACTTTTTTTAAATGAAGAGTTGCAACTTTTTCATCCAAATGTTTAGGAAGAACATAAACTTTATTTTCATAATTTTTATGATTTTTCCAAAGCTCAATCTGTGCAATTACTTGGTTTGTAAATGAAGCACTCATAACAAAACTTGGATGTCCTGTTGCACAACCTAAATTAACTAATCTTCCCTCTGCTAAAAGAATAATTCTTTTTTTGCTTGGCAATTCTATTTCATGAACTTGTGGTTTAACTTCACTCCATTTATAATTTTTAAGAGCTTCGACTTGAATTTCATTATCAAAGTGACCAATATTACATAAAATTGCTCTATCTTTCATATCTCTCATATGGTCTGCAGTAACAATATCTTTATTTCCTGTGGCTGTTACAACGATATCAGCTCTGCTAATAGCTTCTTCCATTAAAACAACCTCATATCCTTCCATTGCAGCCTGTAATGCACAGATTGGATCTGCTTCAGTAACCAAAACTCTTGCTCCACTTTGTCTTAGTGATGCCGCACTTCCTTTACCTACGTCTCCAAAGCCCGCTACAATTGCAATTTTTCCTGACATCATTACATCTGTTGCTCTTCTAATTCCATCTACTAAACTTTCTCTGCAACCATATAAATTATCAAATTTTGATTTAGTAACTGAGTCATTAACATTAATCGCTGGCACTAAAAGAGAATTGTCTTGTTCCATCTTATTTAAAGCTTTTATTCCTGTAGTAGTCTCTTCTGAAACTCCTTTTATTTCTTTCATCAAATCTTTATATTCATTATGCATGATTGCAGTTAAATCACCGCCATCATCTAAAAGCATATTTGGTTTCCAATCAGGTTTGCCAATAATAGTTTGTTTGATACACCAGAGATATTCCTCTTCAGTTTCACCCTTCCATGCATAAACAGGTATTCCAGCCTTGGCGATCGCAGAAGCTGCATGATCCTGAGTTGAAAAAATATTACACGAAGACCATCTTATCTCAGCTCCTAGAGCAGCCAATGTTTCTATCAATACAGCTGTCTGAATAGTCATATGCAAACAACCAATAATTCTTGCTCCTGTTAATGGTTTAGTTTTTGAATACTCTTCTCTTAAAGCCATTAATCCTGGCATTTCACTCTCTGCTATCGAGATTTCTTTTCTACCAAATTCAGCTGATGATATATCTTTGACTTTAAAATCTTCCATAGAAAAGTTTTATACAGTTAACAACAAATTAATCAAGATAAGATTAAGCGCTTGGAAAATTTATCTCTACAATAGCACCATCTCTATCTAATCGATTTGATGCTACAATTTCACCATCATGAAGATCAACTAAATTTTTAACAATATTTAATCCAAGACCTGAATGTTCTCCAAATTTATCTGGCCTATTGCTATAAAATCTTTTGAATATTTTTGATGTATCTATCTCTTTAAAGCCTTGGCCATCATCAATAATTTTAACCATAATTTTTTTATTTGCAGTATTGGATATATTTACAAAAATATTTTCTCCTTCTTTGCAAAATGAAATTGAATTATCCAATAAATTAGCAATTATTTGCTCAATTCGGTTTTCTATACCATTAATAATATATTTTTCATTGCCATCATTTTCATAATTAATTTTAATATTTTTTTTAACTCCTTGGATGTTGTTATAATCATCTACAACAGATTGAATAATTGGCTCTATATTGATTTTTTTCATCTTTTCTTTACTAAGAGCCACTTCATCTTTTAACATCTGTGAATAATCAGTTATTAATCTTTCAATTCTCAAAACATCATGGCTAAGAATATTCAATAATTTTAATCGTTGTTCAGAGTTGTTACTGTCTTGCAATATCTCAGAAGCACTTTTTAAAGATGCAAGTGGGTTTCTGATTTCATGAACTAGATCTGTGGAAAAATTCTCAGCGTGAGCGACTCTTTTTTGAAGTTCAATTGTCATATCATCCAGTGAATTTGATAAAAGTCCTAATTCATCATTACGACTTTTTAAACTTTCAATATTTGTTTTGGTTTGACTTTTGTCTTTAATAACTTTTGTATAGCTTACAAGGTTTTGTATTGGTTTAATAAAATATCTACTCAAAACAAAAGAGAAAATAAGAATTACAAAACCTACAGCAATTGCGGTTCTAATAACAAAAGCTTTCCTTTCATCAGTGGCTATTTTGATATCATTGGCATTTTCAGTAATGGCAATGTACCCAATATTAGAATTATCTTTAATTACATTTTTAATAGTAATTAATTTAAATTGATTAAGATCCTCCTGTATGAATGTGTAAGAATTTCCATAAGCGTCTGAATTTAAATATTTTTTTAATATTTTTTCATGAGGAAAGTTCTTATTTTTAGTTAAATTATTATTTTCATTTGTATCATTTTTGTCATTTTCATTATCATTCAAACTTTCGAATTCAATTTCATCTAATCTTGTAGAAAAAGATCTTGGATCAAGATCTAAGGTATCTGTGTCACCTACTATATTTAAATCATTATCAAAAAAGATTACTCTATCAAGGTTTTGAAATATAAAACGCGTTGAAAATAAAAACTTCCTAATATCATCAGGATTAAATTTTACGTCTAATC
Organism: Candidatus Pelagibacter bacterium nBUS_25; assembly: GCF_051200975.1. NCBI lineage: Bacteria > Pseudomonadati > Pseudomonadota > Alphaproteobacteria > Candidatus Pelagibacterales > Candidatus Pelagibacteraceae > Candidatus Pelagibacter > Candidatus Pelagibacter bacterium nBUS_25. The sequence continues at coordinate 1,169,585 of NZ_CP172846.1, forward strand.
TTAGAAGAGTATTGATTGTATTATCTATTACATTTAAGTGTTTTACTGATTTCTTTTTAATTAAATTAGGTTGAACATTATTTAGATAAATAAATGTAAATAAACTAATAATTGTAAAGATTATAAAATTTATAAATAAAAATTTTTTTAATATAGATAAACTTTTTAAATATTTACTAAACATTAGCTAACATTCCATCTATATCCACTACCATATCTAGTTTCAATAGCTGAAAAATCAGGGTCTACTTTTTTGAATTTTTTACGAATTCTTTTAACATGACTATCAATAGTTCTATCTTCAATATCAGTGTCTTCTCTGTAAGCAATATCCATTAATTGTGCTCGTTCTTTAATAATTCCAGGTCTTTTTGCTAACTCTTTAACAATTAAAAATTCTGTTGTAGTTAACTTGTCCGGGAGCTGTTTACTGTTCCACTCACACTCAAGTTGAGATGGGTCTAATTTTAGCTTACCGTGTGAAATTAAACTTTTATTTTCCTCTAAAATATTATTCGTATCTTTTTTTCTTAGTTGAACTCTAATTCTTTCAATCAAAACTTTAATTGAAAAACCTCCAGATTTTTTTACAAAATCATCTGCTCCTAATTTCAATCCAAGCAACTCATCAATTTCATCGTCTTTGGATGTCAAAAAAATTACTGGTAGAGATGTTTTTTTTCTAAGTTTTTTAAGCAATTCTTCTCCATCCATTTTAGGCATCTTTATATCGATAACTGCTAAATCAGGAGGTGTTCTGGTTAGACCAATCAATGCACTTTCTCCATCTATATAGGTTTGAACTGTAAAACCTTCTTTTTCTAAAGCTATACTTAAACTAGTTAAAATATTTCTATCATCATCTATTAAAGCTATGGTTTGTTTATGCATTCTTTATATAAAAATACTAAATTGTTCTAAATTGGGCAATCTAATAAAATTAATGAAGCATTCCCCAATTATCTCCAACATTAACATCAACAGTTAGTGGAGTTGAAAATGAATGATAATCACTTTGTGCAACACTGGTCATTTCTTCTTTTATTAATTTGATCATCATTTTTTCATCTTTTTTTGGTACCTCAAATATTAATTCATCATGGATTTGCAAAAGCATTTTAGATTTAATATTTTTTTGTTCTAACAATTTTTTATCTAATCTAATCATTGCTAAACGCATAATTTCTGATGCTGACCCTTGTATAGGTGCATTGATTGCAGCTCGTTCTTGAAAGTTTCTCACATTGAAGTTTTTATCATTAATTCCATTGAAATGAGATCTTCTACCAAAAATATTATTTACATAACCACTTTTTCTACAAAACTTAATAGTACTATCCATATAAACTTTTATTTCAGGAAATTTTCCAAAGTATGCATTTAAAAATTCTTCTGCCTCATGGTTTGAAACATTAATTTGTTTTGCTAAGCCATATTGTGAAATTCCATAAATAATTCCAAAGTTAATTGCTTTAGCTTTTCTTCGATGATCTTGATCTACTTTTTTAATATCAATATTAAAAATCTGACTAGCTGTTAATGAATGTATGTCTTCATTATTCTTAAAAGCTTTTTTAAGTTCTTTAACATCTGCTAAATCTGCTAAAATTCTCATTTCAATTTGATTGTAATCTGCTGAAATTAACAAATAATCTTTTTTTGCAGCAAAAGCTTTTCTGATATCTTTTCCATCTTCTGATTTAATTGGAATATTTTGTAAATTTGGATCGCTTGATGCCAATCTACCAGTTGTAGTTGCTGCTAATAAGAAAGAAGTATGTACCCTTTTTGTTGATGGATTAATGTGTTCTGGTAAAGAATCTGAGTAAGTATTTTTTAGTTTTGATACTTGTCTCCAGTCTAAAACTATTTGTGGAAATTTATGCCCTTTAAAAGCTAAATCTTCTAAAACACTTGCGCTTGTTGCAAAGCTTCCTTTTTTTGTTTTTTTTAAACCTGCAATCTTTAAATCATTATAAATAATTTCACCTAATTGCTTTGGTGAAGCTATATTAAATTCTTTTTTTGAAATTTTAAAAACTTCTTTTTCTAAATTCTTAATTTTTTTTTCAAACTTTGAAGAAAGTGATTTTAAAAATTTGCTATCAACCTCAATTCCTTCCATTTCCATAAAGGCTAGGATTTTAATTAATGGTTTTTCAAATATTTCATAAATATTTACCATTTTTTCTAACTTTAAATTTTTAATAAATTTTTTATATAATCTAAAAGTTATATCGGCATCTTCTGCCGCATAATCTTTAGCTTTATCAACCTCTACATCACTAAAATTTATCTCTTTCTTTCCAGTTCCAACGATTTCTTTAAAAGATATTGTTTTATGTCCTAAATGAATTTCTGAAAGTATATCCATATTATGTCTATTTTTTCCTGCATCCAAAACATAAGACATAAGCATTGTATCTTCCATTGATGAAATTGTTATTCCTTGCTTATATAAAACTATAAAATCAAACTTAATATTTTGACCAATTTTCTTAACACTTGGATCTTCTAATAAAGGTTTTAATTTTTTAATGACAATATCTTTCCTAATACATTTTGATGATTTATGTCCAATTGGAATATAACAAGCTTTGCCAATTTTAGAACATAGAGAAACGCCTATTAAATCTGCTTGATGTGGATCTAAAGAATTTGTTTCTGTATCCACTGCAACCTCTCCTGCTTCTTCAGCTTCTTTTATCCATTCATCTATTTGATGAGGTTCGCTAATTAAGTGATAGTTTTTATTATTGATTGGCTGATGTTTTTCTGAAGCTTTTATTTTATCAGATATGTCTTTTAGTTTTGGTTCACCATATGCAGAAATAACAGAACTTAAAAGTCGGTTAAATTCCATCTCTCTTAAAAATGTATAAAGTTTATCTTTATCTATTTCTTTTAGTTTGAACTCTGTCAAATCTCTGTTGGTTGGAACATCTTTCATTAATGTTACAAGTTTTTTACTAATCAATGCCTTATCTTTATTTTCAATAAGTGTTTCTCTTCTTTTATTTTGTTTTATTTCACTAGCTGACTTTAAGAGTTTTTCTAAAGTTCCGTATTTATTAATCAGTTCAGCGGCTGTTTTAACTCCTATACCCGGAACACCTGGAACATTATCACTACTATCCCCAGCGAGAGACTGTACGTCTATCACTTTTGATGAATCAACTCCAAATTTTGTAAAAATATCTTCTTCTGAAATAAATTTATTTTTCATAGGATCAAAAATTCGAACACCTTTTTTATATAATTGCATCAAATCTTTATCTGAAGAAACAATTGTAACTTTAGCACCTTTCTTCAGTATTTTTTCAACATAAGTAGCAATTAAATCGTCTGCTTCATAATTAGGCAGATCAACCGATGGTAAGTTGAAAGCTAGTACTGACTTTCTGATATACTCAAATTGAGGCGCCAAATCATCAGGTGCCTCTGAACGATTAGCCTTATAATCACTATAAATATCATTTCTAAATGTCTTTCTTGCTGAATCAAAAATTACTGCAAAATGTGAAGGTTTTTGTAAATTTTGCTCTGACTTTGAGTCTTCAAGTAATTTAAAAAGCATACTACAAAATCCACTTACAGCACCTGTTGGTAGTCCATCACTTTTTCTAGTTAATGGTGGTAATGCATAATAAGCTCTAAAAATATATCCTGAGCCATCAATTAGGTAAAAATGATCTGTTTTTTGAATTTTATCCATTAAAATATCATTAAATATTACAGTCGTATGAAAATCTGTATATAAAAAAATTTCTTTTTTTTAAGATCATTAATTATATCTAGATTATTTTAATGTTTGATAGTATCATTTTGATATGGAGTTAACTAAAAATATATCTCAAACTAAATTAATAAAATCAGTATTGACAATATTACTTGGATCTATAGCACTGACCATATCAGCTAAAATTAAAATACCTTTTTATCCAATTCCAATGACTATGCAAACATTTGTAGTTCTATTTTTGGGTGTAAGCCTTGGATATAAAATGGGGCTTGCGAGTATTGGGCTGTATTTGTTTGAAGGAATTTTAGGTTTACCTGTTTTTTCAAATTCTCCTGAAAAAGGGGTTGGATTAATTTATTTTACAGGCCCAACTATGGGTTATTTAATTGGTTTTTTAACTGCTGGCTACTTAGCCTCAAAAGTTAATAGCAAAGACAGTCTTTTATTAATTTTGGCTAAGCTAACAATAGCAACTTCTACAATTTATATGTTGGGATTATTATGGTTAGGAACACTTATTGGGTGGGACAAGCCAATTATAGCTTTAGGAGCTCAGCCATTTCTATTAGCAGAGATATTTAAAGTAGTGCTTTTAGCCTTGATAACGAAGCAAATTTTAAAAATTAGAAAATTTATCTAGGGGATCTTTTAGAAAGAATTCTTTGAAGAGTTCTTCTATGCATTTTTAATCTTCTTGCAGTTTCTGAAACATTTCTATTACATAACTCAAATACTCTGTGTATGTGTTCCCATTTCACTCTATCTGCAGACATTGGATTTTCTGGAGGAGCAGCTTTTTTTGCAGGATCTGCAAGTAAAGCTTTTTCTACATCCTCAGCATCAGCTGGCTTTGCAAGATAATCTATGGCACCCTCTTTAATGGCTGCCACTGTGGTTGGAATATTTCCATAACCAGTCAGCATAATTATTCTACTTTCACTATTTGTATTTTGAATTTCTTTTACAACCTCTAATCCGTTACCATCTCCAAGTCTTAAGTCTACTACTGCAAAACCAGGCTTTTTCACTTTAACCGACTCTACTCCTTTTTGTACACTCTCAGCTTGAGTAACTTCAAATCCCTTTTTTTCCATGGCCCTTGCCAGTCTTTCTCTAAAAGGATTATCGTCATCAACTATAAGTAGAGATTTATTATCAAAATCGTTAATATTTTTGAGGACTGTTTGTTCTTTCATTAGACTAATATGGTGATTAGCCATCATAATTCAATACCTATTATTTACTTTACATTATTAATCTATGGGCTTAATAGGAGGAAATTTTAAAGTTTTTTAGAGATAAAAAGCTTTTTTTTATTAAATTTTTTTTTGGAGGCATTTTAAATGCAAAAATTTAAATCAGTTGAACAAATAGTAAATCAACTGAAACCTGAAAAACCGATATATTGTATCAGAAAGAATTCTATTCGTTCTGCAGTAAAATATTTCAACAAAAATTTTCCTGGTAAAATTCTTTATGCGGTTAAGACCAATCCACATCCTGTCGTAATTCAATCAATCATAGATAGTGGTGTAGAACAATTTGATGTTGCTTCTATAGAAGAAATTAAAAGTATTAGAATGTTTAGCCAAACAGCAAAATGTTCATACATGCATACTGTAAAAAGTAGAGAGAGTATTAAAGAAGCTTATTTTAACCATGGAGTAAAAACATTCTCACTAGATACTAAGGATGAATTAATAAAGATTATTAAAAGCACAAATGGTGCCAAAGATTTAGAATTATTTGTAAGAGTTGCCGTTTCTAATGAGCATGCTGAAATAGATTTATCTAAAAAATTTGGTGCTTTAAATTCAGAAGCAGCAGGATTATTAAGACTAGCAAAACAACATGCAAAGAAAATTGGTTTAAGCTTTCATGTTGGTTCACAATGTATGCATCCCATTTCATACTCTAAAGGTATTAATGAAATTGGAAATATAATTAAAAAAACAAAAATTTTACCTGATTACATTAATGTTGGAGGAGGATTTCCAACAATTTATCCAGACTTAGTGCCTCAAACTATGGATAGTTATTTTAATGAAATTAAAAAAGGTTTAGAAAATTTAAAACTTGAAAAAATGCCTGAAATTATTTGTGAACCTGGAAGAGCTTTAGTTGCTGAAAGTGGTTCCACAATTGTCAGAGTAAATTTAAGGAAAAAACAAAAACTTTACATAAATGATGGTACATATGGAACTCTGTTTGATGCAGGAACTCCAAATATAGTGTTTCCATCTAAAATGATTAAAGAAAATTCTAATAAGATAATATCAAAAAAATTAACAGCTTTTGATTTTTTTGGACCTACATGTGATAGCATGGATTATATGAAGGGTCCTTTTCTTCTTCCAAATAATATAAAGGAAAATGATTATATTGAGCTAGGCCAACTTGGTGCTTATGGCTTAACATTTAGAACTCAATTTAATGGTTATTACTCTGATGAAATATTTGAAGTTGAAGATAAACCAATCATGACAATGTATGACAAAGACATTAACAAAGCTACTTTGGTTGCTTAATGTCAGATCAAAAAAACCCAGGTCATAATAGTAAAAAAGACTTCTTAAAAAACCCTGTTGAACACATTGATATTACTTCATTCGACTCTAGAAAAATAATCTCTTCAATGGAAAAAATGTCTTTTGTTTCTCGGGAAACAGCTAATGCTGCCAATATTTACAATGATATGCTTAAAGATAAAGATTGCACAATATTTCTAACTTTAGCTGGATCAACATCAGCTGCTGGGTGTATGAATATTTACAAAGATCTTGTAAAATATAATATGGTTGATGCAATTGTTGCAACTGGGGCTTCTATTGTAGACATGGATTTTTTTGAAGCACTTGGATTTAAACATTATCAAGGTTCTCAATTTCAAGATGATACTGAATTAAGAAATAATTATATAGATAGAATATATGACACGTATATTGATGAAGAAGAGCTTCAAATGTGTGATAAAATTATTTGTGAAATAGCTGATACATTGGAACCAAGAAGTTACACATCACGAGAATTTATTTATGAAATGGGAAAATATTTAAAGAAGAATTCTAAAAAGAAAGACTCTTTAATTGAAACAGCATTTGATAATAATGTGCCAATATTTTGTCCAGCTTTCACAGATTCAAGTGCGGGTTTTGGTCTAGTGATTCATCAAGAAAAAAATCCAAAACAACACATGACGATAGACTCTGTAAGAGAATTCAGAGAGTTAACAGAAATAAAGATTAAATCTAAAGGTTCAGGTCTATTTATGATTGGTGGAGGTGTGCCAAAAAATTTTATTCAAGATACAGTAATTTGTGCTGAACTATTAGGTAAAGAAGTTGACATGCATAAATATGCTGTACAAATAACTGTTGCTGATAGTAGAGATGGTGCTTGCAGTAGCTCAACATTAAAGGAAGCAAGTTCCTGGGGAAAAGTTGATATTACAAAAGAACAAATGGTATTTGCAGAGGCAACAAGTGTATTACCTTTGATTGCAAGTGATGCTTATCATAAGGGTGAGTGGAAAAATAGAGATAGAAAAAACTTTACAAAAATTTTTGAATAAAATTGAAATATCTTTCAAATAAAAATGGATTTCTAGGAATTGACAATAAAGTCAATTTTAAAGAAAAAGTTGTAATAGTTCCTTTTGGTCTTGAAAAAACAGTGAGTTATGGTGGGGGAACAAAAAATGGTCCAAAAGAAATAATAAAAGCATCTCACCAAGTTGAACTTTATGACGAAGAATTGAATTGTGAGCCCCATAAAAAGATAGGTATTAAAACTTTAAAGCCATTTAAAATTGATAAAGATATCAAAAAAGCACTTGGTAAAATGTCTAAAATTAATGAGGAAATTTTAGATAAAAAACTTTTTCCAATGACTTTTGGTGGTGAACATTCTATCACACCTGGTTGTATTGCTCCTTTTGCAAAAAAATATAAAGATATTTGTCTACTACACTTTGATGCTCATGCAGACTTGCGTGAAAGCTATAATGGAGAAAAGTTCTCTCATGCCTCAGCTATAAAAAGATGTTTGGACTACCCAAACGTTTCTCTAATTTCTTTTGGTATTAGAAATATATCAGAAAGTGAGATTCCTTTTTTAAAAAAGAATTCATCAAGAATTAATATATTTTGGGCAAAAGATAAAAATAAATGGAATCTTAATAAATTTAAGAAATTAATTAAGAACAAAACAGTTTATCTAACTTTTGATGTAGATGGATTAGACTCAAGTATCATGCCAGCAACAGGAACTCCTGAACCAGGTGGATTGTTATGGGATGAAACTTTAAATATTATTCGAATTGCAGCAAAAAATTCAAAAATTGTTGGTGCAGATATTAATGAATTATCACCGATAAAAGGCTTTAACTCATATAACTTTCTTGTAGCAAAACTAGCTTACAAAATTTTATCTTATAAATTTTTATATTAATTTTAGACAGGCTTACTGATCTTAAGTAAAATTTTAAATGGCACCAACATTACCAAAGATACAAATAGTTTTACTGCTAGATCACCCAATGATAATGTTATCCAAGGTACACCTGTTGCATAGAATGAAATCGAAAAAAATAAAAAAGTATCAACTGTAGATCCAATTACAGATGAAGTTAAAGGGGCTATAAACCACTCTTTTTTTCTTAGACGGTCAAAAATCTGAATATCTAATAGTTGAGCTGTTAGAAAAGCTATTCCAGATCCAATAGCTATTCTAATAGAAATTAAATCAGCAAAATTAGTTGAAAATATAAGAGTAAAAATAATTCCTATAAAAAATCCAAAATATACAATCTTTCTTGCAACAAATTTACCATAAAATCTATTAGCTAAATCTGTAATCAAAAAAGCTACTGGGTAACTAAAAGCTCCATAAGTGAGAATCTCACTTAATCCATAATAATTAATTGGAAATTGAACTAGATAATTAGAGGATAAAACAACTACTCCCATCAAAATTGATAGGGCAATAAAAAGTTTGCTCATTAAGCAGTTTTAGCTACAGGCTTTTTCTTAAATGGAGATTTTATTAAAATATTTTTTTTTAATTCTTTTAATCTTGGGGACAGATTTTTGTTTTTAACTGCCTTGAGAAATTCATCAAAGCTACCTTTTTTATCAACAGATCTAACACCAGAATTGCTTACTGTTAACTTTAGACTTCTCTTTAATAATTCACTTGTGAATTTTACTTTTTTTAAATTTGGCAAAAATCTTCTCTTAGTCTTGTTGTTAGCATGACTAACGTTGTGACCCTTCATGGGGATTTTTCCAGTTAATTCACATTTTTTTGACATAATAATAGTGCCTATATAAGGGGAGATATGGAAAGCGTCAAGTTTAATAGATTTAAGATAGAGTTTTATTTCCTACAATTTCAGTATAATTTTTAACTCCATCTCTAATTAATAATTCTTTTAGGTCTTTTTTTATAATTCCTGCAATATTTGGGCCTTTAAAAACCATCCCTGTATATAACTGCACATAGTCTGCGCCAGCTGCTAACTTGTCATAAGCCGCCTTACCAGAATCGATCCCACCAACACCAATAATTTTTATTTTTCCTTTTAATAATTTATAAAATCTATTTATTAAAATGTTAGATTTCTCCTCAATTGGTTTTCCTGACAAACCCCCTTTTTGATGTCCTTGTATATCACTCAGTTTATCCCTTGTAGCTTCTGATGTGTTTGAAATGATGATTGCTTTTATTTCACATTCTAAAAGAATTTCAGAAATTAAGTTAATTTGATTTTCATCTATATCTGGTGAAATTTTAACAGCAATAGGAATATTTGATTTTAAATTTTTTTTCTCTATCATAATAGACCTAAGTAAATCTTTTAATTTATTACCTTCGTGAAATGTTCTTAAATTTTCAGTGTTTGGTGATGAAATATTGATTGTTATATAATCGGCTTCATCATAGAAAGTTTTTAATCCTATTAAATAATCATTTAATCTATCGTTAGAGTCTTTATTAGGTCCAATGTTAATACCAAGTAAACCCATTTTATTATTACGTTTAATACGCTCTTTAACAATTTCAGCACCATGATTATTAAAGCCTAGTCTATTAATTAATGCTTCATCTTCTACCAATCTAAACACTCTAGGTTTAGGATTTCCATATTGTTTCAAAGGAGTAATCGTTCCAACCTCTACAAATCCAAAACCTAATTTGAATAATGAGTTGTATACCTCTGCATTTTTATCAAAACCAGCTGCCATTCCAATTGGATTATCTAAATCTTTGTCAAAAATTTTTGTTTGAAAAATAGGATCATTTTTACTTTCATCAAATACGTTAGGAATTAAATTAAATTTTAATGATTTTATTGCTAACGTATGTGCTTTTTCAGGATCTACTTTGAATATTAGCGGTCTTAATTTAGAAAACATTATTTTAATTTATTCATTAACAACTCGGTAGTTTCTTTTACACCAAAAAAACTTATAAAAAATCCCATTCGAGGTCCATTTTCATCACCAAAAACTACCTCATATATTAATTTGAACCAATCTCTCAAGTTATCTGCATAACCATTTTCCTTTCCAGTAGAATAAATCAAAGTTTGAATATCTTCTGGGGACATTTCATCTGTACATTTTTTTAGAGTTTTTACTAATGCTTCAAGAGCTAGTTTTTCTGACACATTTGGTGATTTATATTTTTTCTGAGCTTTAATTACATCATTAAAATATTTAATTGCATAACCAACTAGGCCATCAAAAATTGAAAAATTTTTTTCAGAAATATCTGACTTATATTTTTTAACAAACTTCCATAACAAATCCTTACTATCAGCATTACTTGTTTCAACTAAATTAAGTAACATTGAAAATGTCATAATCATTTCTTCTTTTGGAATATTACCATTATGTACGTGCCATACAGGATTCATTAATAACTGTAGCTCATTTTGTTTTTTGGATTTTTCAATACAATCTAAATACTCATCAACAGCTTTAGGCACTATTTCTTTATATAACTTTTTTGCTCTTTTTGGATTTTGATACATGTACAAGGATAAGCTTTCTGGTGATGCATATTCCAGCCATTGATCAATTGTTATCCCATTTCCTTTTGATTTAGAAATTTTTTCTCCTTTTTCATCTAAAAACAACTCATATGCAAAACCAGATGGATTTTTCTTCCCTAATAAATTTATTATTTTTGTGGATAAAATTGCACTTTCAATCAAATCTTTTCCGTACATCTCAAAGTCTACATCTAATGCGTACCATCTCATTGCCCAATCAACTTTCCACTGTAATTTACAATTCCCATTTAAGATACTTGCCTCTAATTTTTTTCCCTTATTATCAAAAATAATATTTGATTTTTCTTTATCAATTTCAATAACAGGAATTTCTAAAACATGTCCAGTCTCAGGACAAATTGGTAAAAAGGGACTGTAAGTTTGTTGGCGCTCCTTACCTAAAGTTGGAATAATAATATTCATAATTTTCTCATAATTTTCTAAAATTATTTTAAGTGTTGGATTAAAAAATCCACTTTTATAAAGTGATGTAGAGCTTTGGAAATTATAATTAAATTTAAAACTATCTAAAAATTTTTTTAACATTTCATTGTTATGCTCACCAAAGCTTCCAAATTTTTTAAATGGATCAGGGACTTTGGTTAATGGCTTGTGAAGATTGTCTTTTAGTAACTCTTGATTAGGAACATTATCTGGTACCTTTCGTAAGCCATCCATATCATCAGAAAATGTTATTATTTCAGTTGGAAGATCCGATAGTTGCTTTAAAGCATTTACCATCATTGACGTTCTTGCAACCTCACCAAATGTTCCTATATGTGGAAGACCACTAGGACCATAGCCTGTTTGAAGAGTAATCTTGCCTTTTTTTTCTATAAAAGACTTTCTTTCTCGAAGTAGTTTTTTTGCTTCTACAAAAGGCCAAGCGCTAGTTTTATCTAAATTTTCTTTTTTAATCATGAATTATGCTTCTAAAAATCTTAAATCAGTGGTTTTACCAATTCTTATAGAGTTGAAATTTATTTACCATAAAATAATGTTCTTTCAAAATGACTAATTATAAAACTGTTTTTTTTACACTAGGAATTTTACAAATAATTCTTGGGGTATTCATGTTCATACCTATTATTGTCCAATTTGCTTACTCTGAAATAGACTCTTCATTTTTTGGAGCATCAATCGTTACAATAATTTTTGGAACTTTGTTTTTTTTATCTAACCTAGATCATGATAAAAAATTAAATTTACAACAAGCCTTTTTGCTCACTGCACTTTCTTGGCTGAGTATAGCAATTTTTGGGTCTCTTCCTTTTATATTTTCAACAATAGAGCTATCAGTGACAGATGCTTTTTTTGAGAGCATGTCTGGAATAACAACTACTGGGTCAACTATTATTTCAAATCTAGAATTTACACCAAAAGGAATTTTACTATGGAGAGCTATATTGCAGTGGTTAGGTGGCATTGGTATTATTGTTATGGCTATCACTTTGATGCCAATAATGAATGTTGGTGGAATGCAATTATTTAAGATTTCTAGCAATGACTCTGAAGAAAAAATACTTCCAAAATCTAAAGAGATAGCTTTGAGATTAATATATATATATTCAGGCTTAACTATAATTTGTGCATTGACTTATTGGATATTTGGAATGGGTAAATTTGACAGTATAACACATTCTATGACCACAATAGCAACAGGTGGTTTTTCAAATTATAATCAATCTATTGGTTTTTTTAATAGTATTCCAATTGAAATAGTCTCCATGATATTCATTATTTTAGGAAGTGTTCCATTTATTGCGTACATCAAATTTATAAGTGGAAATAGAAAAATTTTTTTAACAGATGCTCAAATTAAAACTTTTTTTAAAATTATTGTTACTGCAATTATATTATTATCAACATACCTATTATTAAATAATCATGAAAATTTTAATTTAAGGTCAGTTTTTTTTAATACTATTTCTATATTAACAGGTACTGGTTATGTAAACTCTGAGTATGATAGCTGGGGTGCTTTTCCAATAACTTTGTTTTTGGCGCTAATGTTTATAGGTGGATGTGCTGGGTCAACTGCTTGTGGTATTAAAATTTTTAGAATTCAAATTCTATATTTATTTATAGTAAATCAACTTAAAAAAATCATTTATCCGAAAGGTGTGTTTGTTATCAAGTACGATCAAGGCTCAGTTGATAATAAATTTATTGCATCAATAATTTCTTTTATCTATTTTTACTTTGTAATCTTCTTTATACTTACCGCATTACTATCTTTAACTGGTCTTGATTTCATCACGGCAATTTCAGGAGCCGCCACATCAATTTCAAATGTTGGACCAGGATTGGGTCCTATAATAGGTCCTAATGGAGATTTTTCATCTTTACCCGATATTTCTAAATGGATTTTAACGATTGGTATGATTTTAGGTAGACTTGAGCTATTTGCAATATTAGTATTATTCTTGCCATCTTTTTGGAGAAATTAATATGATTGAAATAAAAAAACAATCTCTATCAGAAACCTTTTCAGTTTATTTTGATAGAAGAATGATAAGAATACTACTGCTTGGAGCCATCTCTGGTTTTCCATGGGTTTTAATAGGTAGCAGTTTGAGTTTATGGCTCAAAGAAGAGGGTCTAAGTAGATCTACAATAGGATGGGCAGGATTGATATTTGGGGTATACGCATTTAATTATTTATGGGCACCTCTAATAGATAGACTTCAAATTCCTTATCTTACAAAAAAACTTGGTCATCGACGTGGCTGGATAGTTTTAATGCAAACTGCAATTTTAATCTGCTTGGTCGTTTGGAGTTTAATAAACCCAACAGAAAATCTCGCGCTGTTAATTACAGTTGGGTTAATCATTGCAATTGCATCAGCAACACAAGACATAACTGTGGATGCTTTAAGAATTGAACAGATCGGTGAAAATGAGGGCAAATCAATGGCCGCTGGTGCTGCAATGGCAGTTGTTGGTTGGTGGAGTGGATATAAATTAGGTGGTGTAATAGCTTTATTTACTGCTGAATACTTTCAAAATATTGGCATAGCTAATTATTGGCAATCAACATTTTTAATATTGGGAATTGTAGTAATTTTAATGAATATTGGGCTTATGTTTGTTCATGAAGCTCCTTCGAGTACGAGGAAAGTTAATCAAAGAAAAACTGACCAACTAATTCAGAGTAAACTTGGATCACAAAATTTTATTACAAATATAATTGCTTGGATAAGTGGAACTCTTGGGGGTCCTGTAATAAGTTTTTTCAAAAAAAATGGATTTTCAATTGCAATAGGTATTTTGAGTTTCGTTTTTTTATTTAAGATAGGTGAGGCATTTTTGGGTCGTATGTCTATAGTCTTTTATAAGGAAATAGGATTTTCTAAAGGCGATATTGCTATTTATTCAAAAACTTTGGGCTGGATTACAACAGTTATCTTTACATTGTTAGGTGGTCTATTTGTAATTAGATCGGGAGTTTTAAAAGCAATGTTTCTAGCGGGTATATTGATGGCTGCAACTAATTTATTATTTACAGCATTAGCGTGGAGTGGAAAATCAGAGTGGTTATTTGCAGTTGCTGTAATTTTTGACGATATAGCTGCAGCATTTGCAACTGTTGCCTTTGTTGCTTTTATTTCACTGTTAGTAGACAGGACTTATACTGCAACACAATATGCACTTCTTGCTTCTATTGGAACGGCTGGAAGAACAACACTTGCATCCTCGTCTGGAGCATTAGTAGATTGGCTAAATGGAGATTGGGGTACATTCTTTATTTTGACTGCTATCATGGTTATCCCTTCATTGATTTGCTTATGGTTTATTAAAGATAAGCTTAAACTTCGTGAAAAATAATTTTTATTATAAGAATCAATTCTCAAATATTTATAAAAAGGCTTCAAAAAATTCTGAAGTTACTTCTCAAATAATATTCGGAGAAAAATTTAAAATTTTATCAAAAAATAAAGATTGGATAAAAATAAAATCTTCATTTGATAACTATATCGGTTATATCAAGAATGAAAAGTATGTACAAAACCACAAGCCAAGCCATAAAGTTTATAGTTTAAAAGCTAAAGTTTGGAGTAAACAAAAAATAATAACCAATAAATTTTTACCCTTTGGTTCAAAAATTTCAATAATTAAAGAAAGTAAAAATCTTGCAGAATTTGAAAAAAATAAATGGGTAAAAAAAAATGATTTAAAAAAAATAGATCATAAAGAAAAAAATTTTACTAAAATATTTAAATTATTTTTAAAAACCAAATATGTATGGGGTGGCAAAACTTTCAATGGAATTGATTGTTCAGCTTTATTGCAGCTATTTTATTATTATAATAACTCTTTTTATCCAAGAGATACAAAAGACCAAATCAAATATTCTAGAAAACAATTAAAAAGAAAAGTATTTAAAAAAGGTGATGTAATCTTTTGGAAAGGTCATGTTGCTATGTGCATTGATTCTAAACAATTAATTCACGCTTATGGTCCAGAAAAAAAAGTATTAATTATGCCAATAATAAAAACAATAGAGAGAATTAAAAGAACAGCTAGCCTGTCTATAAAAAAAATATCCTCTATAAAATATTAACTTCTTCCAAAATCAGGTTTGTTAACATCTTGTTTTAATTTAATGATTTTTGTTCTTACTTTTTTGGTTTGAATTAATTTTTTTAAAATTGATTTATTATTTTTTGAATTAATATCTTTTTTAAAAGAATTTAAGTTTTTAATAAATAGATCAATAGCTTTTGAAATATTATGTTTATTGTTAAAAAATATATCTCTCCACATAATTTCATTTGAGGCTGCTATTCTTGAAAAATCTCGTAACCCACCTGCACTATATTTAATCAAATCATAATTTTGTATTTTTTCAAAGTCTTGTGCTGATTTTACTAAATTGTATGCAATCAAGTGTGGAAGATGACTAGTTATAGAGAAAATTTTATCATGTTTTTCTGGACTCATAATAACTATTTTTGATCCAATCTTTTTCCAAAACTTATTCAATATATTTAAATGATTTTTCTTAGTATTTTTCTCTTTTATCAAAACACACCATTTATCCTCAAATATATCTTGCCTTCCATACTCTGGTCCGCTTACCTCGGATCCTGCTATGGGGTGACTTTGTGTCCAGGAAATATCTTTTCTTAAAAATTTTTTAATAATTTTTGATGACTCTATTTTTGACGAACCTATGTCAGTTATAATAGTTTTGGATAATAAACATTTGTTCATTCTAAGAATAAGATTCTTATATTCATTCATTGGTGTACATAAAATAATCAAATCTGCTTTTACAACTCCAGCCTCCAATTTTTTTATAATTATTCCTGGTAATTTTAATTTTTTTATTTTTATAATATTGGATTTTGATTTCTCATAAATATAAATCTTGTTAGCCATCTTCTTTTTTTGAATTCTTCTCAGCAAAGATGATCCTAATAACCCACATCCAATAATTAAAATATTTTTCATATTAATTTAATATTTTTTTTGCAGCATTCATAAATGCTAAATTTTCATTTTTAGATCCAATAGTTAATCTTAATTTATTTTTAATATGATAACCATCTTCTGTGGATCTTAAAATAATTCCTTTTATTTTTAGTCTTTCATAAAAATACTTTGCTGTATATTTACATTTTTCAAAATCTAAAAATAAAAAATTTGCAGAAATTGGATTTGAAAAAATTTCGTATCTTTCAAGAAAAGATTTTAATTTCTTTGCATAATATAAGTTGTGTTTTATTGAGCGTTTTATAAAATTTTGATCTTTAAGTGACTCCGTTGCTGCCATTTGTCCAATATGACTAACATTAAATGGGGGTTTTATAACATTTAATGCATTTATTATCTTTTTAGATCCATATCCCCACCCAACTCGTAAAGAAGCTAGTCCAAATATTTTAGAGAATGTTCTTAATACAAAAACATTGTCTTTGTTTTTAAACAAATCTAATCCTGATTTGTAGTCAGAATTTTTCATATATTCTGCGTAAGCATCGTCTACCACCAATAAAATATTTTTATTCAATTTTTTTCTAAGATCTAGTAACTCTTTTTTTGTCAAATAAGTTCCAGTAGGATTATTAGGGTTAGCAAGGAAAACTATTTTTGTATTTTTTGTTACTTTTTTGAGTATCTCAATATTTGAAATTTTATAGTTAATTTCTTTTGCAAATTTAACTTTTGCATCAACAATATTTGCATAAATTCTGTACATTAGAAAACTGTATTCTGGAACTACAACTTCATCTTTTGGCTTTAAAAATAATTGACAGATCATTTGAATAACTTCATCTGAACCTGCTCCACATATAATTTTATCTGGATCACGTTTAAATTTTTTTGATATTTCTTTTCTTAAATTCTGAGATTTACCATCTGGATATCTCTCTAAATTTAACCCTTTATTAGATATTATCTTGGTTGCTTTGGAACTCATTCCCAAAGCTGACTCATTTGCTGATAATTTAATTATTTTTTTTAGTTTTTTAATTTTGGATTTACCCGGTTTGTAGGGCTCAATATTAAAATTTTTAAATTTTGGAGTGGTCATATTTTTAATTTATGAGTTCTTTATAGATAAAATTATAAAATTTTACATAGAATAAGACAGTTTTTAAAAAAATTGACATAATAAATAACATCTAGTACAAAATTTATGCGCTGATTTAACTGAATTGCGAGCGCTTAAAAAAAACCGCTAAAATTGTTTTTTTTCTCTCAATTCAAATAATAGCATTTATTATGAATACGGAATTAAACTTAAAAACTCTAATAGTTAAAAAACCACTTAAACTTGACTGTGGGAAAACTATCAATGATTTTCCAATTGCATACGAAACCTATGGAACTTTAAATGAAGAAAAAGATAATGCTATTTTAGTTTTTCATGCACTTACAGGTGACCAATTTGTAACTGGCCAAAATCCAATTACAAATAAAGATGGCTGGTGGTCCTATGCTGTAGGTCCTGATAAGGCAATTGATACAAACAAATATTTTGTAATCTGCTCAAATGTGATTGGTGGATGCCTCGGCTCATTTGGTCCAAGTCACAAAGATCCAAATACTCAAAAAGTTTTTGGTACCAATTTTCCTGTAATCACTATTAACGACATGGTAAATGCTCAGAATAATTTACTAGATCACTTTGGTATAGAAAAACTTTTTTCTATTGTGGGGGGATCAATGGGTGGAATGCAAGTTCTGCAATTTATTAGTAATTTTCCAGATAAGGCTAAAACTGTAATTCCTATTGCATGTACCTCAAGTCATTCAGCACAAAATATTGCGTTTAATGAACTTGGAAGACAAGCAATTGCTGCAGATAGTAATTGGAATGAAGGAGATTATAATTCCAAAGATACTATACCCAATAAAGGTTTGGCAGTTGCAAGAATGGCTGCTCATATCACATATCTTTCAAAAAAAGGCCTTCAAGAAAAATTTGGGAGAAAATTACAAGAAAGAGAAGATCTAAAATTTGGATTTGATGCTGATTTTCAAATTGAAAGTTACTTGAGATACCAAGGATCAGTTTTTGTAGATAGATTTGATGCAAATAGTTACCTTTATATTACAAGAGCTATGGATTACTTTGATTTAGCTAAACAATTTAACGGAAATTTATCAGATGCTTTTAAAGAAACTAAAGCTAAATTTTTCATAATATCTTTTACATCAGATTGGCTTTACCCTACTCAGGAAAATAAAGATATCGTAATTGCTTTAAACGCTATTGGTGCTGACGTTGGTTTTGTTGAAATCGAGTCAGATAAAGGACATGATTCTTTCTTACTTGATGTCCCAGACTTTCTAAGTGCTCTTAAAAATTTTTTAGATAAATCTTATACAGATAATTAATTATGAAAAATGAATTCCAAGTTATTGCTGATTTAATTGAAAAAGATAAAAAAGTTTTGGATGTTGGGTGTGCAGATGGCACTTTAATGAAATTTTTAAAAGATAATAAAAATATTAACATTAGAGGATTAGAAATCTCAAAAGATAAAGTTCAAAAATGTATAGCAAAAGGATTAACAGTAATTGAGGGAAATGCTGAGAAAGATTTAATCCAATTTCCTGATAAATCTTTTGATTATGTTGTTTTAAGTCAAACACTTCAGGCATTTTTAAATCCTGAACTAGTAATAAATGAATTATTAAGAGTTGGAAAAAAAGCAATAGTTACCATACCTAATTTTGGTTATTGGAAAATTAGACTTCATTTATTAACTAAAGGAACAATGCCTATAACTAAAACATTGCCTGATGAATGGTATAACACTCCAAATTTACATATGTGTACAATTAAGGATTTTGTTCATTTTGTAAAATCTAGAAATTTTAAAATTTTCAAATCGATAGCTCTAAGTAATGAAAACGTATCATCAATTAATGATACTAATTTAGGTCTTAAAAATTTATTTGCTGATCTAGGTATATTTTTAATTGAAAAATAATATGAGAATAGAAATAATTCACTGCTTAAAAGATAATTACAGTTATTTAGTAATTGATGAGTCTAATAATACAGCATGCGTTATTGACCCAAGTGAGTCTGAACCAGTTATTAATTTTATTGAAAAAGAAAATATTACTCTAAAATATATTCTAAATACACATCATCATTTTGATCATATTGGAGGAAATATAGATCTAAAAAATAGATACAATTCAATTGTAGTCGGCTATAAAGATGACGCTAATAGAATTCCAGAGATCCAAGTTTTACTTGAGGATGGTCAAATTTGGAAAGCTGATAACTTTGAGGCAAAAATTATTCATGTACCTGGTCATACGACAGGTCATATTAGTTTTCATTTTTTTAAAGAAAAACTAATCTTTACCGGTGACACACTATTTTCTCTTGGTTGTGGAAAAATTTTTGAAGGCACTTATCAAGAAATGTTTAACTCTTTAGGAAAAATAAAAAGGCTTCCTGAGGACACTAAAATTTATTGTGGACATGAATACACACTTCAAAATTCCAAGTTTTGTATCAAACATGAGCCTGAAAATATAAATTTACAAAACAAAATATCAAAAATTAATGAAAAGCTTAAAAATAACCTGCCCACTATCCCCTCTAGTGTCAAAGATGAAATAGAATGTAATATATTTTTAAGAGCAAAAAACGTTGAATCCTTTTCAAAATTGAGAGATTTAAAGGATAATTTCTAGTTAATTCAACTTGACTAAAACCTTGCTACAACTATATTGCGGTAACTTAAATTTAAATTCTTACTATGTCTTACGCTATAATAAAAACAGGTGGAAAACAGTATAAAGTTAAAGCTGGTGAAATCCTGAAAATTGAAAAATTACCAGACTCAAAACCTGAGTCTAAGATAGAATTCAACGAAATACTTGCATATGGAGATGATAAATCTATAGAAATAGGTACCCCACATGTTGAAGGTGCTAAAGTAGAAGCTGATTTAATTAAAAATGGTAAAGACAGAACGATTTTAATCTTCAAAAAAAGAAGAAGACATAATTCAAGAAGAAAAAATGGTCATAGACAAGAACATACAATGATTAGAATTAACAAAATTTTTTCTAAAGATGGTAAAGTTTTATCTGAGGCAGAAAAAATGGTTAAACCAACTAAAAAAGTTGAAGCTGAAGTTAAACCAAAAACAGAAGCGGCAAATAAATAAATTAGGTAAGTTATGGCAACAAAAAAAGCAGGTGGATCATCGAGAAACGGACGAGATAGTGCTGGGCGAAGACTTGGTGTTAAAAAGTACGGTGGTGAGACAGTAATACCTGGAAATATAATTGTAAGACAAAGAGGAACTAAAATTTTTCCTGGAGAAAATGTAGGAATGGGTAAAGATCATTCTATTTTTTCAGTAGTAAAAGGTAAAGTTGTGTTCAAAAAATCTAAAGCAGATAGAACTTTCGTTTCAGTAAAGCCCAATTAATAGTACAACTTAAATAGATGTTGTATTATGAAATTCCTAGATCAAGTAAAAATTTATATTAAAGCTGGAAACGGTGGTGATGGCTCACCAAGCTTCAGAAGAGAAAAATATGTTGAGTATGGAGGCCCCGATGGAGGTGATGGAGGAAAGGGTGGATCAATAATTTTAAAGGCTGAAGATAATCTTAACACACTTATAGATTATAGGTACCAACAACATCATAAGGCACAACGAGGAGAAAATGGTGCTGGACAAAATCGTACAGGTAAAGGAGGTGACGATTTATTTTTAAAGGTGCCCCTTGGAACTCAAGTTTTTGAAGAAGACAACAAAACTTTACTATTTGATTTTAATAAAAAAGGAGAAGATTTTGTCGTTGCTATTGGTGGTAAAGGTGGACTTGGAAATACTAGGTTTAAAAGTTCTACAAATAGAGCCCCAAGAAAATTTACCAAAGGTGGAATTGGAGAAGAGTTTACAATTTGGCTTCAATTAAAAACAATTGCTGACATTGGAATAATTGGTTTACCAAATGCTGGAAAATCAAGTTTGTTGGCTGCAATAACAAACGCAAATCCAAAAATCGCAAATTATAGATTCACTACTTTAAATCCTAATTTAGGAGTTGCGTCTTATGATGATAAAGAAATTACTATTGCAGATATCCCAGGACTTGTAGAAGGTGCTCATGAAGGTGTTGGTCTTGGTATACAGTTTTTAAAACATATAGAAAGATGTAAATCATTATTGCATCTTATAGATATTACTAACTTAGATTTAAATGAGTCTTACGAACAAGTTAAAAATGAATTAAAAAGTTACAGCTCAAAATTAATTGATAAAAAAGAGCTTGTAGTACTTAATAAAATAGATTTAGTAGATGAAGATACTGTTAAAGATGTAATTGATTATTTTTCAAAAGGTAAAAATTGTGAAATAATGACTATGACTACATTAGAAAAAGACTCTATATCTAAAATTAAAGCTAAACTTTTGTCATATGTCTCTTAAAAATTCTAAAATAATAGTTGTCAAAATAGGATCTTCACTTCTCGTAGATAACAATAAAAAGATTAGAAAAAAATGGCTTTCTAGTTTTGCAAAAGATATCAAAAAATTAAAAGATAAAAATCAAAAAGTAGTAATTGTAAGCTCAGGTGCAATAGCGCTTGGATGCAAGAAAATGAATATAAATAAAAAAACAATTAAACTAGATAAGAGTCAGGCTATAGCTTCAATCGGGCAAATCGAACTGATGAACTTATTTTCTCAAACATTTACAAAATATAAGCTAAATATTTCACAAATCCTATTAACTCTTGAAGATACAGAGGAAAGAAGAAGATCTTTAAATGCTAAAAGAACTTTTGAAAATTTATTTGATTTAGGTTTTATTCCAATCGTTAATGAAAATGACACAATAGCCACAACTGAAATAAAATATGGTGATAATGATAGACTGGCGTCAAGAGTTGCACAAATTTCAGATGCTGACACTTTAATTCTTCTTTCAGATGTGAATGGTCTTTACACAAAAAATCCAAAAATTTACAAAGATGCTGAATTAATCAAAAATGTAAATGATATAAAAAAAGATTTAAAAGAGATTAATATCAAAGGTGTAAACGAATATGGCAGTGGTGGAATGGAAACTAAAATTGAAGCAGCAAAAATCTGTCAATTAGCAGGCTGTAATATGGTTATAGCAAATGGACTACTCTTAAATCCTATCTCAATGATTAATGAAAAAAATAATTGTACTTGGTTTAATTCTAAAGTTTCAAAGCTTGATGCTAGAAAAAAATGGATCATAAGTTCTATTGCGCCAAAAGGATCAATTATAATTGATGATGGTGCAAAAAAAGCTTTAAGATCAGGAAAAAGCTTATTAGCCGCTGGGATTAAAAAAATTTCAGGAAAATTTAGTAAAGGGGATCATGTCAAAATTCTAGATAAAAAAAACAATGAATGTGCAAGAGGTTTAAGTTCTTTTACATCTGATGAAATAATTAAAATTATGGGAAATCATTCAAATCAAATAGAAAAATTACTAGGTTATGTTGCAAAATCAGAAGTTATTCACAAAGATGATATGGTAGAGATTTAAAATGATTAAAATAATGAACTTAATAGGTATTAAAAGTAGAAAAGCCTCCGAAAAAAAAATTAATTTAGATACTAAAAATAAAGTTTTAAATCTTTACGCCAAATTACTTGATAAAGAAAATAAATCGATATTAAGAGAAAACTTAAAAGATGTTAAATTTGCTAAAAGTAAAGGAATTAAAGAAAATCTAATTAACAGACTACAAATTGATAAAGTAAGACTCAAAAATATCAAAGATTCTGTCATTAAAATTTCTAAACTAAAAGATCCTGTAAATGTAACTCTAAAAAAATGGAGTAGACCAAATGGATTAAATATAAAAAGAGTAACTATACCAATTGGCGTAATTGGTGTTATTTTTGAAAGTAGACCCAATGTAACATCTGATGTAGCAGGTCTATGCTTTAAGTCTGGTAATGCTGTAATTCTAAAAGGTGGATCAGAAGCTTTGAATACCAACAGAATATTGGCAAAATTATTTCGACAAGCTCTTAAAAAAAATAATGTTGATGAAAATTATATTCAATTTGTAGACTCTAAAGATAGAAAAATGGTCGACATTATGCTTTCAAAAATGAAACAATACATTGATGTTATAATTCCTAGAGGTGGAAAAAATTTAGTTAAAAGAGTTCAAGAGTTTTCAACAGTTCCTACAATCGGCCACCTAGAAGGTATTTGTCACACGTTTATTGACAAAGATGCAGAATTAAATATGGCATCAAATATTATTTATAATGCTAAATTAAGAAATACAGCTATTTGCGGTGCAACCGAAACTATTTTACTTCATGAGAAAATAGTTAAAAAATTTTGTAATCCAATTTTAAAAAGACTTGAGAATGAAAATTGTAAAATATACGGTGATAATATCATAAGAAAATATTACAAAGGTAAAGTTTATCCAGCTAAAGAGAAAGATTGGTCTACAGAATATTTAACAGCTGCTGTATCGGTTAAAGTTGTTAAAAGTTCTGATGAAGCTATCAATCATATAAACAAATACGGAACAATGCATACTGACTCAATTATTACTAAAAATAAAAAAACAGCTAATAAGTTTTTAAAAAATGTTAAAAGCTCTATTGCAATGCATAATACTTCAACACAGTTTGCGGATGGTGGTGAATTCGGATTTGGTGGAGAAGTAGGTATATCAACTAATACACTACCTCCAAGAGGCCCTGTTAGCTTAGAGCAGTTAGTTTCATACAAATATGAAATCTCAAGTAAAGGAAAAATAAGAGAATAACTTGAATATAAAAAAAGTTAAAATTGGAATTTTGGGAGGTTCATTTGATCCAGCTCACAAAGGTCATTTAGCAATATCTAAAGAAGCTAAAAAAAAATTCAAACTTGAAAAAATTATTTGGGCTATTACTAAGCAAAATCCACTTAAATCTGAGAGCAAGACACCTATTGCAAAAAAAATTAAGGATTGTAAAAAAATAATTGGATTGAATTCATTTATAAAAGTAAAATTTTATGAAAATATAATTAAATCTAATAAAACTATTGATCTAATTAACCATCTTAAAAAAAATAAAAACTTTGAAATTTATTTTTTAATGGGGGCGGACAACCTGATTGATTTTCATAGATGGCACAAATCAGAATTAATTACTCAAAAATGTAATATCATCGTATTCGATCGTCATGGATATAAAAAAAATTCTTTAAAATCAAAGACATTTAAGAAGTTTAACAATAAAACTCTTACATTTGTTGAATTTAAAAAAGTCAACATTTCATCTTCTCAATTAAGAAAAATTTGATAGTCTTATTTTAATTAATGGATAAAATTTCAGATCTTAAATCAGTTGTAATTGACACACTGGATCTTAACAAAGCTCAAGACATTGTAACTATTGACCTTAAAGATAAAAGTTCAATGGCAGACTATATGATTATTGCAAGTGGTACTTCTTCAAGACATATACAGTCTTTATCAGAGCAGGTTTTAGAAAAGTTAAAAGATAATGGTATCAAAAATTCGAAGATTGAAGGAAAAGAAAGTAGTGAATGGAAGCTGGTTGACGGAATTGATTTGATTGTGCATATATTCCATCCTGAAAAAAGAAAGTTTTATGAGCTTGAAAAAATTTGGTCAGAACTAATTCCAAAAGAAAAGGTAATTATATGAAAAAAATTCAACTTTATTTGATAATTTTTTTAACCTCTTTTTTTTTCTCCTATTCAATAAATTCAGCTGAAATAGATATTTATAAAAAAATTGATCTATTTGGAGAAGTCCTTGAAAAGATAAATGAAGAATATGTAGATGAAATTAATCAATCTGAAAGCATGGACTCTGCTATTAATGGTCTTCTTCAGTCACTTGATCCCTATTCTGCTTATATGTCACCAGAAATTTTTCAAGAGATGCAAACCGAAACTAGTGGGGAGTTTGGTGGTCTCGGAATTGAAGTTAGTATGGAGTCAGGTGTTGTAAAAGTAATTTCACCCATAGATGATACTCCTGCATCAAAAGCTGGCATTAAAGCTGGGGACTATATTGTAAAAATTAATAACACTCAGGTGCAAGGAAAATCTTTAAGTGAAGCAGTTGATTTAATGAGAGGTCCAGTTGGTTCTAGCATTGAGCTAACTGTGAGACGAAGAGGAGTAAAAAAGGCTCTTACATTCAACATAACAAGAGAAATAATTGAAGTACAATCTGTTAAATCAGATTTATTAGAAAATAATATAGGATATATCAGATTAACTTCTTTCAACGACAACAGTAGTCAACAGATTAAAAAACAAATTAAAAAACTAAAAGAAAACGAAAATTTAAAAGCATTTATATTGGACTTAAGAAATAATCCTGGAGGTCTATTATCTCAGGCAATAAAAATTTCTGACTTTTTTTTAGAAAATGGTGAAATAGTATCAACGAAAAGCAGAAAAAAATCAGAGAATAGAAAATGGTTTGCAAGAAAAGGAGATATTACTGATGGAAAAACTTTATTGGTATTGATAAACTATGGATCTGCATCTGCATCTGAAATTGTTGCTGGAGCTCTTAAAGATCATAAAAGAGCAATTATACTTGGTGAAAGTAGTTACGGAAAAGGATCTGTGCAGTCAATAATTCCTCTAAAAAACAAAGGAGCTATCAGATTAACAATTGCAAAATATTACCTGCCATCTGGAAAATCTATATCAGAAGTAGGAGTAAGACCAGATATTGAAGTCAATGAAGAAGGTGATGACTTTAGAATTAAAACTGTTACCGATAATCAGCTAAATTACGCAATTAAGTTACTAAACGGATAGTAATATGAAAAAGAATTTTAGCGAACTACCACTAAGAATTGGGGTAGGAATAATTTTATTAAATAATGATAATAAAGTTTTTGTTGCAAGAAGGATCGATAATGCAAAAAAATTTTGGCAGATGCCTCAAGGTGGAGTTGATGAGGGAGAAGATTTTTTAAAAGCTGCATACAGAGAACTTGAGGAAGAAACTAGTGTTAAAAGTGTAGAACTAATCAAAGAAATGGATGGCTCTATAACCTACGAACTTCCTGATCGATTATTAGGAATTATTTGGAAAGGTAAATACAAAGGTCAAAAACAAAAGTGGTTTTTAATGAAATTTACAGGAGAAGAAAAAGAAATTAATATTAAAACTAAAAATCCAGAGTTTTTAGATTGGAAATGGATCGATATTGATCAAATTACAGAAGTTGTAGTAGATTTTAAGCTACACGTTTACAAAGAACTTCAGGAAAAAGTTAAAAAGATTATTAATTAAGAGATCTTAGTACTTCAAGTTTTTGATCAACCAAATATTTAGATTGGTCATTTATCTCAGGGTTGCTTGCTTCCTCTTCAGCCAATTTTAATAGATCTTGTTGCTTAGATTTATCTAAATCTGTGAGATTAAATATCGAGCTTGTCAGGATTGATAAATTGTTATTTTTAAACTCAACAATTCCATCCTCAACATAATAATTTTCATCACCAGATTTTGACAAAATTTTTATAATACCTGGCTTTAAAAATGAAATTATAGAAATGTGATCTTTAAGTATTCCCATCTCACCTTCAAAGGCAGGAACAACAACTTCAGATGCATCTTCTTTAACTAAAAAAGATTTTTCTGGATTTACTATTTCAATCTTAAACTCTTCACTCATTAAGCAGCAGCTTCCTTAGCCATTTTTTCAGCTTTTTCTATTGCTTCTTCTATAGTTCCAACCATATAAAAAGCTGCTTCTGGCAGGTGATCGTAGTCACCTTTACAAATTGCAGCAAAGCCTTTTATTGTTGAGTCTAAATCAACTAATTTACCTGGTGATCCAGTAAATACTTCAGCAACAAAGAACGGTTGAGATAAAAATCTCTGGATTTTTCTTGCTCTTGCTACAACCAACTTATCTTCTTCAGATAATTCATCCATACCTAAAATAGCTATTATATCTTGCAGCGATTTATAAGTTTGTAAGATTTTTTGAACTTCTCTAGCAACTCTATAATGTTCATCACCAACAATTCTAGGATCCAAAATTCTTGAAGTAGAATCAAGTGGATCAACTGCAGGATAAATACCTATTTCTGCAATTTGTCTCGATAGTACGGTAGTAGCATCCAAGTGAGCAAATGATGTTGCGGGCGCAGGGTCAGTTAAATCATCGGCAGGTACATAAATAGCCTGTACTGATGTAATCGATCCTTTATTAGTAGTAGTAATTCTTTCTTGAAGGTTACCCATGTCAGTTGCAAGTGTAGGCTGATAACCAACAGCCGATGGTATTCTACCCAATAGTGCTGACACCTCAGAACCTGCTTGTGTAAATCTGAATATATTATCTACGAAAAAAAGAACATCTTGACCTTCTTGATCTCTAAAATATTCAGCTACAGTTAATCCTGTAAGAGCAACTCTAGCTCTAGCTCCTGGAGGCTCGTTCATTTGTCCATAAACTAGTGCAGCTTTAGATCCAGCTCCATCTTTTTTAATAACACCTGAGTCTATCATCTCATGGTATAAGTCATTTCCTTCTCTAGTTCTTTCTCCAACTCCTGCAAATACTGAAAATCCACCGTGTGCTTTTGCAACGTTGTTAATTAACTCCATAATTAAAACTGTTTTTCCAACTCCAGCTCCACCAAACAGTCCAATTTTTCCACCTTTTGCATATGGTGCTAGTAAATCAATTACCTTAATACCTGTAACTAATATTTCTGTTTCAGTAGATTGTTCGTTAAATTCTGGTGCAGCTCTGTGAATAGGCCAGCTTTCTTTTGTTTTTACTTCGCCTCTTTCATCAATAGGCTCTCCAATTACATTTATAATTCTTCCCAATGTTTCAGGGCCAACTGGAACTTGGATAGGCGCTTTAGTATTTGTCACCTCGTCACCTCTTTTTAAACCTTCAGTAGCATCCATTGCAATTGTTCTAACAGTAGATTCTCCTAAATGCTGAGCAACCTCTAAAACTAGTCTGTTGTCTCCATTTTTACATTCTAAGGCTGTTAAAATTTCTGGAAGATCTCCATCAAATTTTACGTCTACTACTGCTCCAATAACTTGTGTAATTGTTCCTTTGCTCATAATTATAAACTCTCTGCTCCTGATATGATTTCTATTAGTTCTTTAGTAATTGCTGCCTGACGACTTCTATTATACTCAATAGTAAGCTTGTCAACCATTTCACCTGCGTTTCGGGTTGCATTATCCATTGCACTCATTCTTGAGCCCTGTTCACTAGCTGAATTCTCTAACATTGCCTTAAATATTTGTGTTGAAATATTTTTTGGCAATAAATTGCTTAAAATCTCATCTTCATCTGGTTCAAACTCGTAACTATCCTCAGATTTATCATCCTCTGAATTTTCAACATTTAAAGGAATTATTTGTTGTGCTTGAGGAATTTGAGTAATTACATTTTTAAATTGGTTATAAAAAATAGTACAAACATCAAACTCTTCAGCTCCAAATTTTTCAATTACCATTTTACCAACTTTTTCAGCATCAAAATAGTTAGCATGTTTTGACTCTTTGAATGAAATATTTGCAATTATCTTGTCACTATAGGCTCTTTTAAGTTGGTCGTTACCTTTTGAACCTACAGTAATGATCTTTAGATCTTTTCCATCTTTTGAAAGCTTAGCAAAATAGCTTTTGGCCTTTTTAATAATATTCGAATTAAAACCACCACACAAACCTCTATCGGAAGTCATCACTACACATAAATGAACTTTGTCATTACCTGATCCAGATAATAATTTTGGAGCATTTTCTTTGTCAGAAATCCCACTAGAAAGATTTAGAATTATATTATTCATTTTTTCTGAATAAGGCCTTCCCTTCTCAGCACTTTCTTGGGCTCTTCTAAGTTTTGCTGCCGCTACCATCTTCATAGCTTTGGTAATTTTCTGTGTAGACTTTACACTAGCTATTCTTTTTTTAAGGTCGTCTAAACTTGCCATAATAAATTAAGATTTAAAGTTTTCCTTTAATTGAGTTATTACTTCAATTAGTAATTTTTCTTTATCATCTTCAAGTTTACCTGAGCTTTGAATTGAATCAATTATTTCAGGTTTATCAGACTTACATTTTTCAATGATTTTATTTTCAAATTCAGCAATATCTTTTAATTCAATATCATCCAAATATCCCTTTACTCCACAGAAGACAGAAATAACTTGTTCAGCTACTGTCATTGGTGAGTATTGTTTTTGTTTTAGAAGTTCAGTTAATTTTGAACCTCTATTTAAAAGTTGTTGTGTTGAAGCATCTAGATCAGATCCAAATTGAGCAAAAGCAGCCATCTCTCTATATTGTGCTAACTCTAATTTCATTGATCCAGAAACTTTTTTCATCGCTTTTGTTTGTGCTGAAGAACCAACCCTTGAAACAGATAAACCTACGTTAATAGCTGGTCTTATCCCCTGGTTAAAAAGTTCAGTTTCTAAGAAAATCTGACCGTCAGTAATTGAAATTACGTTAGTTGGAATAAACGCTGATACGTCACCACCTTGTGTTTCAATAATTGGAAGCGCTGTTAAAGAACCTCCACCATGCTCATCACTTAATTTTGCTGCTCTTTCTAACAATCTACTGTGGAGATAGAATACATCACCAGGGTAAGCTTCACGTCCTGGAGGTCTTCTTAACAATAGGGACATTTGTCTATAAGCTACTGCTTGCTTGGACAAATCATCATAAATAATTAATCCGTGCATTCCATTATCTCTGAAATATTCTCCCATTGTACAACCTGTGTAAGGTGCTAAAAACTGAAGTGGTGCTGAGTCAGATGCTGTTGCAGCAACGATTGTTGTGTATTCCATTGCACCAGCTTCTTCCAATGTTTTTTGAATTTGTCTTACAGTTGATCTTTTTTGACCAATAGCAACATAAATACAATAAAGTTTTTGTTTCTCATCACCAGACTCATTAATTTTCTTTTGGTTAATGATAGCATCAATTGCAACTGCAGTTTTACCTGTTTGTCTGTCACCAATAATTAATTCACGCTGACCTCTTCCAACTGGAACTAGACTATCAATAGATTTAAGACCTGTTTGCATAGGCTCACTAACTGACTGTCTAGGAATAATTCCTGGAGCTTTTACTTCAACTCTACTTTTTTTAACACTTTTATCTAAAGGTCCTTTGCCATCAATTGGATTTCCTAACCCATCAACAACTCTACCTAATAATTCTTTTCCGACTGGAGTATCAACAATGTTCCCAGTTCTTTTTACAGTATCACCTTCTTTGATATTTCTATCATCTCCAAAAATTACAACTCCAACGTTTTCACTCTCTAAGTTTAAGGCCATACCTTTAGAGCCATCTGCAAACTCAACCATCTCTCCAGCTTGAACATTGTCGAGACCATAAATTCTAGCGATACCATCTCCTACTGATAAAACTTGTCCTACCTCAGTTACTTCTGCTTTATCACCAAAATTTTTAATTTGTTCTTTTAATATCTTTGTTACTTCTGAAGGATTTATTTCCATTTATGCCTCTATCATTCTGTTTTCGATTTGTTGTAATTTATTCTTAATTGAGGTGTCAACCATAGTACTTCCAACTTGTACTATTAAACCTCCTATTAAACTTTCGTCATGTTTGTAGTTTAATTTTATTTTTGAGCTAAAATTTTTAGTAAGCTCTTCTGTAATTTTTGATATTTCATCGCCAGATAATTCTTTTGCAGATTTTAATTCTGCTTTTAATTCTCCTCTTTTTTGAGAACATGTTTCAATGAAGCTATTTAAAATTTGATCTACATAAAAAAAACGTCTTTTAGTAATTAAAAAACTTAAGAAATTTTTTAATAAACTTTCAAATTTGTTGTCATTAGAAATAATATCTATAACTTTTAAAAGATCTTCTTGGCTATTAGTTGGATCTTTAATTAGATCTGAGAAATCTTTACTTGATGAAATCAGGCTTAAGATAGATGAGGACTGATCTTCTACTTGAGAAAGAACATTGCTTTCACTTGCAAGCTCATACAAAGCTAAAGAATATCTTTCAGCTGAAGTTATTGAAAATCCCTTATTTTTACTCAACTTGGTACCTCTGTTATGTTGAAGATTATTTTAAAATCACGCTCTAATTAGCATATGACCATAATGTCTTCAAGTAGCACATTCGTTTAAAAGTCCTTTTTTTAAAGGTTAATTGAAGTTTATTGGATCAACATCAACTGAAAGTTTTATTCCTGATGAAAATTTGTAATTTGGGATAATTTCAGCGATTGAATTCTGTAATTTGAGAGACTTTGAACCTCTAATTAACATTCTTATTCTAAATTTTCTTTTTAGTCTAAAAATAGGTGCGCTGACCGGTCCTAAAACTCTTCCATTAATTTTTTTTTCGATAAAATTTTTAAAATAAAAAGCTTCTTTTTCTAATTTTACTTCATTGTCTCCTGTTAGAATTAATGAAATAAATCTTTGAAATGGTGGAAGCTTGTTTTGTCTTCTAATATCTAATTCTCTATCAAGAAAGATGTCAGGATTACTATTTGTTAAATCTGAAATCATTTTAGTATTAGTATTATAAGTTTGAAAATACACAGTAGCAGGTTTACCTGTTCTTCCTGCACGGCCAGAAAGCTGGTGATATAACTGTAAATTTTTTTCAGCTCCTCTCAGATCATGTCCTTGAGACGAAAGATCAATATCAACTACCACAATACAATTAAGGCTTGGAAAATGAAAACCTTTAGAGATCAACTGTGTTCCAACTAATATTTGAACTTCATTATTAATTATTTTTTCTAATTTATCGCTAGAGTCTTTTTTATTCATAGTATCACTCGAAAAAATTTCAATTTTTTTTGATGGAAAGTTTTTTTTAACTTCTTCAGATATTCTTTCCACACCAGGCCCACTAAAAATAAACTCACAGTCACCATCTTTTACACAAGTTCTTTTCAAAGAAGATTTAAAACCACAATAATGGCACAATAAATTATTTTTATTTTTATGATAAACTAAATTGATTGAACAATTTGGACACGAATAACTATTAAAGCATTTATTACAAAGTACATGTGGAGAAAAACCTCTTCTATTTAAAAAAAATAATACTTGGTCTTTTTTATCAAGATGAAAATTTACTTTCTCAATTATTTTTTTTGAAAGCCAAGATTGTTTTTCTAATTTTGTTTCATTAAGATTGATTATTTCATAATTTGGTAATGATGCATTTTGATAACGTTTTTCTAATTTAGAAATACTATATTTACCTTTTTTAATATTTTCATAAGTTTCAATTGATGGAACAGCTGTAATTAAATTGATAGGAATATTTTCAAATGACGCTCTTGAAATAGCCATGTCTCTTGCATTATAGGTAACTCCTTCATCTTGTTTATAAGATTGGTCATGTTCTTCATCAACAATAATTAGACCTAGTTTTTTAAATGGTAAAAATAATGATGATCTAGCTCCAATGACAACTTTTATTTTCCCGTTTGCAATTCCACTCCAAATAATTTCCTTTTTTTTTTTTGTAATACCAGAATGCCAAACTGCTGGGGTAAAACCAAAGAATTCTATAAATTTTTTTTCAAATTGACCTGTTAAGCCAATCTCAGGTAATAAAATTAAGCCCTGAAAACCTTTGTTTATAATGTCTTTAAGGGCTTCAAAATATACCATGGTTTTTCCTGAGCCTGTTGTTCCCTGAAGAACATGAACCCTAAATTTTTGATTAGAAAAATTCATTTTTTTAAGGGATTTTTTTTGTTCTTCAGAAAGCTTTATTGAATTTTTTTTGATACTTGTGTCAAAAATTTTGTAAGCATCTTGTTGAAATTTTTCTACAGCATTACTACTTAATAAAACTAGTTTTAAAGCCATTCCTTTAGGAATTATATTGTATTCTGAAAACCAGTTAAGAAATTTGATAGTTGTTTTTTTTAATGGAGAAACGTCTAATTTTTTTAAAACACTCTTTATCTTAAAATTTCTATTATTTTTTTTTTCAAATTCATCCCAAACTACTCCTGTGATTTTAGATTTACCAAAAGGTACAACTACATAATCTCCTACTTTTAAATTAATATCACTTTCGTAAGTAAAAGGATGGTTAAAGATATTTGGTAAAAGAATCGGTACTTTCATATCTTAATAATATGAAAATTTATTAAGAGTGTATTGCTCTTTTATCTACTGATAATGCTGCTTCTTTAACAGCTTCTGAAAATGTTGGGTGAGCGTGACAAGTTCTTGCAATATCCTCAGAGCTTGCACCAAATTCCATAGCAACACCTATTTCTGCAATAAGCTCTCCTGCGTGAGGACCAATAATGTGTGCACCTAAAACTTTATCTGTAGTTTCATCTGCTAAAATTTTTACAAACCCTTCTGCGTCATCTATAGCTTTTGCTCTAGAGTTTGCCATGAATGAAAACTTACCAATTTTATATTTTGTGTTTAATTCTTTTAATTGTTCTTCTGTCTTGCCAATTGATGCAACCTCAGGGGTAGTATAAACAACACCAGGAATTGTATCATAATTTACATGACCTGATTGACCTGCAATATTTTCTGCAACCGCAATTCCTTCATCTTCTGCTTTATGGGCAAGCATTGGTCCACTTATAACGTCACCTATCGCATATATGTTATCAACGTTTGTTTTTAACATATTGTCTGTTTTAACTCTTTTTCTTTCATCTAATTCAACCCCAATAGCTTCTAAATTTAAACCATTAGTGTTTGCTTTTCGTCCAACAGAAATAAGAACTACATCACAATCAAAATTATTTTTATTTCCATCTTTATCAACTGTTGAAACAACTGCTCCTGTTTTATTATTTTGAATAGCTTCAACTTTATTTTGCATATTAAATTTGATGCCTTGTTTTTTTAAAATCTTCATAAATTCTGAGGAAATTTCTTTATCCATACCTGGAGTAATATGATCTAAAAACTCTACTACTTGCACTTCAGCTCCTAATCTTGACCAAACTGATCCCATTTCTAATCCAATGTAACCACCTCCCACTACAACCATTTTTTTTGGAACTTTATCTAATTTTAATGCTCCAGTTGAAGATACAATAACTTTCTCATCAATTTCTATTCCAGGTAATGACATTGGTACAGAACCAGTTGCTATCACTGTTTTTTCAGCCTCTATAACTGTCTCTTTGTTTTGATCATCTCTAATTATAATTTCATTTTGAGATTTGAAGCTTCCAGTTCCTTTGTAATAGGTCACCTTGTTTTTTTTCAATAAAAACTCGACTCCCTTAGTAAGAATAGTCACTGCTTTATCTTTACTTTTCATCATTTTTTCTAGATTTAGCTTAACTTCTCCAACTTCAATTCCTTTACTAGATAAATTTTGAACTTTATGAAATTCTTCAGATAAATTTAATAGGCTTTTTGAGGGAATACACCCAACGTTTAAACACGTTCCCCCAAGTGATCCTCTTGACTCTATGCAGGCTGTTTTAAGTCCAAGTTGAGCAAGCCTAATAGCACAAACATAGCCACCAGGACCCCCTCCAATTACTACTGCTTGAAATTTTTCTGACATTTAAATATCCAAAAATAACCGTCTAGGGTCTTCTAAATTTTCTTTAACCATTTTTAAAAATGAAACTGACTCTTTACCGTCAATTATTCTATGATCATATGACAAAGCTAAATACATAATAGGTCTAATTTTTATTTCTCCATCAACCACAACTGGTCTTTCAACAATATTATGCATTCCAAGTACCCCTGATTGAGGAAGATTCAATATTGGTGTTGATAACATTGATCCATACACACCACCATTACTAATTGTAAATGTTCCACCTTGAAGATCTTCAATAGTTAATTTTCCGTCTCTTGCTGTTTCTGAAATTTCTTTAATATTTTTTTCAATATCAGCAAATGATAATTCATCAGCATTTCTTAATACAGGTACAACCAAACCTTTTTCAGTACCTACAGCAAAACTAAGATTATAATAATTTTTATAAATTATTTCATCACCATCTATCTCAGCATTTACTGCTGGGAAATTTTTCAATGCAACAACACACGCTTTAACAAAAAAAGACATAAAACCTAATTTTATTCCATAACGACTTTGAAAATCTTGCTGATTTTCTTTTCTCATTTCCATAATATTAGTCATATCAACTTCATTAAATGTAGTTAACAAAGCTGCATTTTCTTGTGCTTGTTTTAATCTCTTAGCTATCGTCTGTCTTAGTCTGGTCATTTTAATTCTTTCTTCTTGACCATACTGAGCTTTTCTTTCTGAAGGTTGTGGATTAGCTCCCATTAAACTTATTAGGTCACCTTTTAAAACCCTTCCATCTTTTCCTGAGCCTTGAACTGAATTAATATCTATTTTATTTTCTGTAACAATTTTTCTAACAGCTGGTGAAAGTGTTTGGCTTTCTGTATTAGTTTTAGGCTCTGATTTTTCTATTTTGGCCTTTGGAGTTTCTTCTTCTATGACTTCATCAGTTAAAACTAATGGTTCATCTTCAATTTTTTCTTCTGGTTTTTCCTCAAAAATTTTTGGTTCTTTTTTAGATGCATCTAATTTAATTACGTTATCTTCTTTTTGAGTGGGTTCTACATTTTTAATTTCCTCTTTTTTAACTGACCCTGCTGATCCACTCTCTGATACTGAGCCTAACAAAGCTCCAACTTCTACCACAGAGCCATCTTTTGAATTTATTTCTGTTAAAATACCTTTAACAGGAGATGGCACTTCAAGATTAACCTTATCTGTCTCAAGCTCTACGATTGGCTCATCAGCGTCAACAGCATCACCAGCATTTTTTAGCCATTTTGCAACTGTTGCCTCAGTAATACTTTCGCCAAGAACAGGAACTACAATTTTTTCACTCATCTATAATTATTCAAAAACCTTATCAATTATTTCTTGTTGTTGAGAATTATGCCTTTTTGCATATCCTGTTGCTGGGGATGCATCGGGGCTTCTTCCTATATAAGAAATTTCATTATTATTAGCCTTAATAGTATCCAATGTCCATTGGATATAATCTCTAACTGAAAACCAAGCACCCATATTTTTAGGCTCTTCCTGACACCAAAAAAATTTAGCATTCTTTGCGTATGGTTTAAGCTCTTTAACAAGAGTTTTCGCAGGAAATGGGTAGAGTTGTTCAACTCTATATAAAATTACATCATCTTTTTTTAATTTTTCTCTAGCTTCTAATAAATCAAAATAAACTTTACCTGAACACATTATTACTTTTTTAATTTCTGAACTTTCTTTTAATTTTATAAAACCTTTTGTTTGTGGGTCTATTGCATGGTCCCAAAGTATTCTATGAAAAGAATTCGATTTACTAAAATCTTCTAAATTTGATACACAGTATTTATTTCTAAGTAAAGATTTTGGAGTCATCATAATTAATGGTTTTCTAAAATCTCTATGCATTTGTCTTCTAAGAGCATGAAAATAATTTGCAGGTGTTGTACAATTCATAACTTGCATATTGTCATTTGAGCACATCTGTAAAAATCTCTCTAATCTAGCTGATGAGTGTTCTGGTCCTTGACCTTCATATCCATGGGGCAATAACATTACTAATCCAGAAGCTCTTCTCCATTTTCTCTCTCCTGATGCAATAAATTGATCAATCACGACTTGTGCACCATTCGCAAAATCTCCAAATTGTGCTTCCCATAGAGTAAGAGTATTTGGTTCAACCAAACTATAACCATATTCAAATCCCAGAACAGCTAATTCTGATAAAAAGCTATCAACAACTTCAAATTGTTTTTGATTATTTGAAATATTATTTAGAGGAACATATCGACTGTTATTTTTTTGATTTCTTAATACTGAATGTCTCTGACTAAAAGTTCCCCTTCCAGAATCTTGCCCAACCAATCTTACTGGATAGCCCTCTTCTAAAAGAGATCCAAATGCTAAAGCTTCGGCTGTTGACCAATCAATATTGGATCCACTCTTAACAGCTTCTCTTCTATTATTTAATATTTTGACTATCGTTTTATGTAAATTTAATTCATCCGATGAAGCATTTATTTTTTCTGAAATTTGTAAAAGCTTTTTAGTATCTGCTCCCGTTACTCCTCTTTTATCTTTTCCTTTTTCAGGTTTATATGCTGACCACGTACCTTCAAACCAAGCAATTTTTGGTTTGTAATCTTTTGCATTTTTAAACTGATCATCAAGCAAGTTTTTAAAAGTCTTAATTGAATTATCTAAACTTTCATTTGAAATTACATTTTCATCTACAAGTCTTTTACCATAAACTTTTATTGTTGAAGGATGAGATCTAATTTTTTCATACATCAAAGGTTGCGTAAATGATGGCTCATCTCCTTCATTGTGACCAAACCTTCTGTAACAAATTAAATCTACAACTACATCTCTATTGAATTTAAGTCTAAACTCTGTTGCTATTCTAGCCGCATAAACAACAGCTTCTGGATCATCTCCATTTGCGTGAATTATTGGAGCATCAACCATCTTTGCTACATCAGATGGGTATGGGGAAGACCTGGCAAATCTTGGGCTTGTCGTAAATCCTATCTGATTATTAACTATTATGTGAATTGTACCACCAGTATTATGTCCAGGCAGTCCAGACATTGCAAAACATTCAGCTACAACGCCTTGGCCTGCAAAAGCAGCATCGCCATGAATTAAAATTGGTATTACTTTGTTTCTCTCTTTATCCTTGTGGAAATATTGTTTTGCTCTAGTTTGACCTAGCACAACTGGATTAACTGCTTCTAAATGTGAAGGGTTATCAGTTAAACTAACATGAACTGAATTTCCATCAAATTCTCTATTAGATGAAGCACCTAAATGATATTTTACATCACCCGCACCCTCATCTGATGAAGTTCCAAATTCTCCAGCAAATTCATTAAATATTCTCTTATATGATTTTTGCAACACATTGGCTAAAACATTTAACCTACCTCTATGGGACATTCCAATTTTAACTTCTTTTACTTGTGATTGACCACTAATCTTAATAATTTGTTCTAAAGCTGGTATTAAGCTCTCTCCACCATCTAATCCAAATCTTTTGGTACCAACATATTTGGTATGAAGAAATTTTTCAAACCCCTCAGCTTGAATTAATTTATTCAAAATAGCTTCCTTACCATTTTTAGTAAAACTTAAATCATCTTCTGATTTTTCAATTCTATCCCTAAACCACTTTCTCTCTGTAGGATTTGAAATATGCATATATTCATATCCAACTGGTCCACAATAAGTTTTTTTTAAAAATTCTAAAATTTCTTTTATATTTGAATTTTGTTTATTAATCACACCACCTAAATAAATATTTTTTTTATAATCAGATTTTTTAAAACCAAATGACTCAGGGTGAAGTTCATCTAAATAATCTGATTTAATTAATTCTAATGGATCTAATTTAGCTATGAGATGTCCTCTTTGCCTATAAGATCTTATCATCGAAACAGCTTTTATTGAATCTTCGTTTGATCCAGATGAATTTACATTCGTATCACCCACATTAGAAGCGGCACCATTGGAGTTATGATCTTCTTGATCAATTTTTTTCTGAAGCTCATCAATATCTATTTTGTTTTTTTTAGGACCCCAAGAAGGGCCATTAATTTCTTTTGCAATAATATTTAATTCATCTCCGATACCCTCAAAATAATCCTTCCAACTATCTGGTAAATCTGCATCTTTGTTAACAAACTTAAGGTACATTCGCTCAATAAATGCACTATTAGACTTGTTTAAAAATGAGGTTTTTTCGTATTCGAGATTTTTTGATGCTGACATCTATCTATTTAATATAATCCTCTAATATTATTTTTCAATTTGACAATTTATTAAATAAAGTTTTACCAATTATTGAAGGTGATTTTGCTACTGTAATGCCAGATTCTTCCATTTTCTTAATCTTATCTTCGGCGCCACCTTTTCCTCCTGAGATAATAGCTCCTGCATGACCCATTCTACGTCCTGGTGGAGCTGTAATTCCAGCAATAAAACCAACAATTGGTTTTTTAATTTTGTGATTTTTAACAAATTCTGCAGCTTCTTCTTCTGCTGTACCCCCAATTTCTCCTATCATTAAAATAGACTCAGTTTCTTCATCATTTAAAAACAAATCTAAACAATCAATAAAGTTTGTTCCATTTATTGGGTCGCCTCCAATACCAATACAAGTTGATTGGCCTAAACCGTTCTCAGTCGTTTGTGCAACTGCTTCGTAAGTGAGAGTTCCAGATCTAGATACAATTCCGACTGAACCTCTTTTATGAATATTTCCTGGCATAATTCCAATTTTGCATTCATCTGGCGTAATTATCCCTGGGCAATTTGGTCCAATCAATCTACTTTTAGAACCATTTAATTTTTGTCTAACTTTAAGCATATCCTGAACTGGAATACCCTCAGTAATGCAAACAATCAATTCTACAGATGCATCGATTGCTTCTATAATAGCTGCAGCAGCAAATTTAGCAGGCACATAAATCATTGATGCGTCCGCACCAACATTATTTTTTGCTTCAATAACACTATTAAAAACAGGTCTATCTAAATGCTTTTGACCACCTTTTTTAGGAGTTACTCCTCCAACTAAATTAGTTCCGTATTTAATTGCTTGCTCAGAATGAAAAGTACCATGTGCGCCTGTAAAACCTTGGCAAATTACTTTTGTGTTTTTGTTTACTAAAACAGACATATTATTTTATTGCCTCTACAATTTTTTTAGCCGCATCATCTAAATTTTCAGCAGATATCAATTTCAATCCTGAATTATCTAATATTTCTTTTCCTTCTTTGAAATTTGTTCCTGCAAGTCTAACAACTAATGGAACACTAATATTTATTTCTTTAGCAGCATCGACTACCCCTTGAGCAAGTACATCACATCTCATTATTCCCCCAAAAATATTAACTAAAATTCCCTTAACATTTTTATCAGATAGAATTATCTTTAAAGCCGCAGAAACTTTTTCTTTTGAAGCACCACCACCTACATCTAAAAAATTAGCTGGTTCTTTTCCATATAATTTAATTATATCCATTGTTGCCATAGCAAGTCCTGCTCCATTAACCATGCAGCCAATACTTCCATCTAATTTAATGTAAGCCAAATCATGTTTGCTTGCTTCTATTTCTGTTGGATCTTCTTCATTTAAATCTCTTAACTCAACAATTTCAGGGTGTCTAAATAAAGCGTTAGAATCAAAATTTACTTTTGCATCTAAGCAAATTATTTTTTCTTCTTTAGTTAAAATTAGGGGGTTAACTTCAACCATGTTTGCATCAGTATTTATAAACATTTGATAAATTGATTTTATTAGTGAAATTGCTTGTTTTTTTGCACTATCACTTAAGTTAAAAATTTTAACTATCTCTTCACATTCTTTATCTGAAATTTCATTATTTATATCAACTTTTGTTGTTATAATTTTTTCAGGTGAACTACTTGCTACCTCTTCAATATCCATCCCCCCTTGATCACTAGATATAAAAGCTATTTTAGAACTAGTTCTATCGACTAAACATGATAAATAAAACTCTTTATCTATATTTGACGACTCTTCAACGTAGAGTCTTTTAACTTCTCTGCCCTCAGGACCTGTCTGATGAGTTACCAAAGTTTTTCCCATCAGTTCTTTTGCTGCATCAGTTAACTCTTCAATAGTATCTAAAATTTTTACTCCTCCAGCTTTACCTCTTCCACCCGCATGGATTTGTGCTTTTAATACATATTTTTTTGTATTTAATGATTTTGCTTTTTCTACCAATTCATCAACAGAAAGTGCAAACACACCCTCTGGAACGGTTGCACCATATTTCTTTAAAATTTGTTTGGCTTGATGTTCGTGAATGTTCATTATTACTTAGAAAGATCAGGATCTATTTTAGACGCTGCTTCCCAAAGAGCTTTGACTGCGT
This sequence comes from Candidatus Pelagibacter bacterium nBUS_25, assembly GCF_051200975.1. Classification (NCBI taxonomy): domain Bacteria; kingdom Pseudomonadati; phylum Pseudomonadota; class Alphaproteobacteria; order Candidatus Pelagibacterales; family Candidatus Pelagibacteraceae; genus Candidatus Pelagibacter; species Candidatus Pelagibacter bacterium nBUS_25. The sequence continues at coordinate 1,210,805 of NZ_CP172846.1, forward strand.
CAATGGAATGCATAAATTCTTTTTTTTCTTTATCATCTAAATCAATTTGCTCAATTTTCTCTACTCCATCTTTTCCTATAATTACTGGAACACCTGCATAAACATTGCTCACACCATACTCACCATTTAACTGAATAGCACATGGTAATAATTTTTTTTCATCATTTAAATATGCTTCTGCCATCTGAACTCCTGATGCTGCAGGCGCATAAAATGCAGATCCTTTTTCAAGGTATTTCACTATCTCAGCCCCACCATCTCTAGTTCTTTGATTTATTTCCTCTAATCTTTCTTTGGAAATTTTTCCCTCTTTTACTAAATCAAGCAAAGGTTTTCCTAAAACTTTTGTAAATCTAGGCATTGGTACCATAGTATCTCCATGTCCACCCATTACCATTGCATCTATTTCTTTTACAGGAACATTTAATTCTAAAGACAAAAATAATTTAAATCTTGAGCTATCTAAAATTCCAGCCATTCCAACAACCTTGTTAGCTGGTAAACCTGAAAATTTTTGAAATGCCATTACCATGACATCCAAAGGATTAGTAATACATATAACAAACGCGTTAGGGGCATTTTGCTTAATTCCTTCTGCTACTTGTTTAATAATTTTTAAATTAATTCCTAATAAGTCATCTCTGCTCATGCCTGGTTTTCTTGGTACACCGGCAGTAATAATTATTACATCAGAGTCTTTAATATCTTTATAGTCATCTGTGCCAGAAAATTTTACATTAAAACCATCAACTGATGAAGATTGCGCTATATCTAAAGCTTTTCCCTTTGCTATTCCGCTTGCAACATCAAACAAAACTACTTCGTTTACTAGCTCTTTTGTTCCAATTAAGTGTGCTAATGTTCCGCCTATTTGACCTGCACCAATTAATGATATTTTAGTCATGTTTTTCCTTATTTCATTGTTGGCATTACAAATTCCGCGTTTGAACGAATACCTGATGGCCATCTTGATGTTACTGTTTTTAATTTTGTATAAAATTTTATTCCTTCCATACCGTGCATTGCACTATCTCCAAATAAAGATCTTTTCCATCCTCCAAAACTATGAAACGCCATTGGAACCGGAATTGGAACATTAATACCAACCATACCAACTTGAATTTTACTTGCAAAAGTTCTGGCAGCATCTCCATCTCTAGTATAAATGCTTACTCCATTTCCATACTCATGATCATTAATCAATTTAGCTGCATCTTCGAAAGTTTTTACTCTAATAACTGATAGCACTGGTCCAAATATTTCCTCTTTATAAACTCTCATGTCTTTTGAAACATGATCAAATAAGCAACCACCAATATAAAAGCCATTTTCATAACCTTGGAGTTTTAAGTTTCTTCCATCTACAACTAGTTTTGCTCCCTCTTCAACACCTAGATCTACATAACTTTTAACTTTTGCTAAATGATCTTTAGTAACCAGGGGTCCCATTTCTGAAGTTTTATCCATGCCTGGACCAACTTTTAAAGCTTCAGCTTTTTTTGATAATCTCGAGACTAATTCATCACCTATGTCACCAACAGCCACCGCCACAGATTGGGCCATACATCTTTCGCCTGCGGAACCATAGGCTGCACCCATTAATCCATTTACAGCTCCATCTAAATCACAATCAGGCATAACCACTAAATGGTTTTTAGCTCCACCTAATGCCTGAACTCTTTTTTCATTTTTAGCTGAATTTTCATAAATGTATTTAGCAATAGGTGTTGATCCTACAAAACTTACCGCTTTTACATCTTTGTTTTCTAAAATTGCATCAACTGACTCTTTGTCTCCATTAATAACGTTAAATACACCATCTGGAAGCCCTGCTTCTGTAAGTAATTGTGCTAATTTGATTGCACATGAAGGATCTTTTTCCGAAGGCTTAAGTATAAATGTGTTTCCACATGCTATAGCTATTGGAAACATCCACATTGGAACCATTGCTGGAAAGTTAAAAGGTGTTATTCCAGCCACAACTCCTAACGGCTGTCTCATTGACCAGCTATCAACATTAGTTCCTACATTTTCTGAAAACTCACCTTTTAATAAATGAGGAATTCCACAAGCAAATTCAACTACCTCGAGTCCTCTTGTTAGTGAACCTTGGGCGTCATCATAAACTTTACCGTGCTCAGAAACTATTAATTTTGTTAGTTCATCCGAGTTTTTTTCAATTAATTCTTTAAATTTAAACATCACTCTTGCTCTTTGAAGAGGAGGTTTTAATGACCAAGTTTCAAAAGCTTTTTTAGCAACTTCAACTGCTTGATCTAAGTCTGATTTTGAAGCAAGTCTTACTTCAGATTCTTGTTCTCCAGTTGCAGGATTAAAAACTTTGCCCTTTTTATCTGATGAACCAGGAATAATTTTTCCACCAACGAAGTGCTCTATTAATTTCATGAATAGGGTCTTTTAGATCAAAAAAGCTTATTAGTCTATTTAAACATTGGCTGTAGCAATCATTTTTTTAATTTCAGCAATTGCTTTTGCTGGATTCAGGCCTTTTGGACAAGCATTTGTACAATTTAGAATAGTGTGACATCTATAAAGCTTTAATTCATCTGCAACTTTTTTTAATCTTGCTTTTCTCTCTTCATCTCTACTATCAATGATCCATCTATAAGCTTGAAGAAGAACTGCAGGACCTAAATATTTATCACCATTCCACCAGTAGCTTGGACAAGATGTTGAACAACATGCACACATAATACATTCATAGGCGCCATCAAGTTTAGCTCTTTCTTCTTTTGATTGAACTATTTCAGTTGTTTCTTTCGTTGAATTATTTTTTAACCAAGGCTCAATTGATTGATATTGTTTGTAAAGCCCATCTAAATCCCCAATCAAATCTCTTTTAACTTTTAAGTGTGGTAAAGGATAAATATCTATATCACCATCAATTTCTGCATGAGGTGTGGTACATGCAAGGCCATTTTTACCTCCCATGTTCATAGCACAAGATCCGCAAACTCCATGTGCACAAGATCTTCGGTAGGCTAATGTTGGATCAATTTCATTCTTAATTTTATTAAGAATATCCAAAACTTTTGATGGACAATTATCCATATCCACTTCATAGGTATCTAACTTTGGATTTTCTCCTGTGGACGGGTCCCATCTATAAACGTTAACTTTTCTTAAATTTTTTGAACCAGTTTTATCTTGATAATATTTACCCTTAGTTACTTCAGAATTTTTAGGTAAATTTATTTGAACCATTAATACACTCTTTCTTGCGGTGGAAAATATTGTACTTCGTTTGTCAGAGTGGACTTATGTACTTCTCTATAGCCAATTTTTGTGTTCTTACCATCACACCAGGCAAGTGTATGTTGCATAAATTTTTCATCATCTCTTTTAGGATAATCTTCTCGAGCATGAGCTCCTCTACTTTCTTTTCTATTATATGCAGAGTCTACAGTCACTACAGCTTGTCTAATTAAATTATCAAATTCTAAAGTTTCTACTAAATCCGTATTAAATACTAATGACTTGTCTTTTACTGATATAGAGCCTAATCCATCATAAGTTTTTCTTATTTCTTCGACACCTTCTTTGAGAGTTTTTTCTGTTCTAAAAACTGCACATTTAGATTGCATTGTTTTCTGCATCGCCAGTCTTAATTCAGCTGTGCCAGTGTCTCCATCTGCATTTCTAATTTTATCAAATCTATCAATACATTTTTGTGTTTCATTCTCACTAATTTCTTCATGTGGTGCCCCAGGTTTAACCAGCTCAGCAGCTCTTTTTGCTGCTGCTCTTCCAAAAACAACTAAATCAATTAAAGAATTTGACCCCAATCTATTTGCTCCATGAACTGAAACGCAGGCTGCTTCTCCAATAGCCATTAAGCCTGGCACCGTTTTTTCAGAACCATTCACTGTTAAAACTTCTCCTTTATAATTTGTCGGAATACCTCCCATATTATAATGAACAGTTGGCACAACTGGAATTGGTTCTTTGGTGACATCAACATTTGCAAATAATCTTGCAGCGTCAGTTATACCTGGCAATCTGCTTTCAATAATTTCTTTATCTAAATGACTTAAGTTAAGATGAACATGATCTTGATTTTTTCCAACTCCTCTTCCTTCATTAATTTCAATTGACATTGACCTACTTACTACATCCCTTGAAGCTAGATCTTTTGCATTAGGAGCATATCTTTCCATAAATCGCTCACCTTTAGAATTTGTAAGGTAACCTCCTTCACCTCTAGCTCCCTCAGTTATTAAAGTACCGTGACCATATATTCCTGTCGGATGAAATTGTACAAATTCCATATCTTGTAAAGGTAATCCAGCTCTAAGAACCATTGCATTACCATCACCAGTGCAAGTGTGAGCTGAGGTTGCTGAGTAGTATACTTTTCCATAACCACCTGTTGCAATAATTACTGTATGTGCTCTAAATCTATGAATTGTTCCATCATTTAAATTCCATGCAATCAATCCTTTACACTCACCATCTTTCATCAATAAATCCAAAGCAAAATATTCTATAAAAAATTCAGTATTATGTTTTAAAGCTTGTCCATAAAGAGTATGCAATATTGCATGGCCCGTTCTATCAGCTGCCGCACAAGTTCTTTGTACTATTCCGTTTCCATAATTTTTAGTCATTCCACCAAATGGTCTTTGATAAATTTTCCCTTCTTCAGTTCTGCTAAATGGAACACCATATTTTTCTAGTTCAATTACTGCTTTTGGAGCTTCTTTACATAGGTACTCAATACTATCCTGATCACCCAACCAATCAGCACCTTTTACAGTATCGTACATGTGCCATCTCCAATCATCTTCACCCATATTTCCTAGAGCAGCTGAAATTCCACCTTGAGCAGCAGATGTATGGCTTCTTGTTGGAAAAACTTTTGAAATACAAGCTGTTTTTAATCCAGCTTCACTTAATCCTACAGCAGCTCTTAGACCAGATCCACCTGCTCCAAGAACAACAACATCGTATTCATGATCAATAATTTTATAAGAACTCATTAGTTTAGATTAAATAAAAAAATAATTGTTAATAATGGAATAATTATAGCAGAAATAAATAATAGTCTGTTTGCGACATATTTGATTTTATCCTCTGATATATAATCTTCAAAAACCTCACTAATATTTAGTGCAGAAAAAAAATAAGCAAAAATAATAAATAAGCTAAATAAAAATTTAGAAACTGAATTAGAAAAAAATTCTACTAATTCAAAATGATTTTGGTCATAAATTTCTATAAAATTTACTGCAAACCAAAACATTAACGGTAACAACATCACTGATGATATCTTTAAAAATACCCATTTTTTTGTAGCTAAATTCATATTAAATTTTTACCTATTAAATAAATCAAAATAGTTAATACAAATGATCCAAAGATAACCATAAGACCTGTGATACGAGTTGTTTGTAATTCAAAACCATAGCCCATATCCATGACCAAGTGTCTAATTTCACTTAACATTTGGAAGCTAAAAGACCAAACTAAACCTATTGCAATAAATTTTCCAACTATAGAATTTAAGAATTGATTTATTAAACTATAATTTGCATCACCTAACACTAAAAAAGAAACCCAAATACAAATCAAAGTAATCGCAGCAATATTAATAATTCCTGTTATTCGGTGAGAAATAGATACTAATGATGAAATGTGCCACCTATAGATTTGTATATGTGGAGATAAAGGATTTTTATTTTCCATAAAAATTATTTTTAATTAATGTTTCTGCAATCTCAACTGCGTTTAAAGCTGCACCTCGTAAAAGATTATCTGAGACAATCCACATATTTAAGCCATTCCTTACTGTTTTGTCCTCTCTTATGCGAGAAATAAAAGTTTCATCTTTTCCCTCAGCTTCAATAGGCGTTGAATAACCTTTGTCAGCTCTTTCATCAATTACTTTACATCCTTCAAAATTATCTAAGGCATCTCTAACTTTTTCTAATGAAAAAGAATTTTCAAATTCTATGTTAACTGACTCTGAATGAGAAACTAACACAGGCACTCTTACACAAGTAGCCGTTAAATCAATTTTGCTATCTAAAATTTTTTTTGTTTCATTTGTCATTTTAAGTTCTTCTTTTGTATAACCATCATCTGAAAATACATCTATGTGAGGAATTGCATTAAATGCGATTTGCTTTGTAAAGTTTTTAGACTCTATTTTATTATTTTGTAAAACTTGTTTTGTTTGCTCTATCAATTCATCCATGGGAGCCTTACCACCTCCTGAAACTGATTGATATGTTGAAACAACTATTCTTTTAATCTTAAATAAATCATGCAACGGCTTTAATGCTATGACAAGTTGAGCTGTCGAGCAGTTTGGATTTGCAATAATATTTTTCTTTATATTGTGTAAATGGTCTGAATTTACTTGAGGCACTATTAATGGTACATCTGTGTCCATTCTATAAAAACTTGAATTATCAATTACCAAAGAATGTTTTGCAGCAACTCCAGCAAAATTTTCTGAAATTTTTCCCCCTGCTGCAAAAAAAGTAATTTTTACTTTTGAAAAATCAAAAGTCTCTAAATCGATTACTTCATGCTCTTTTCCATTGAAAATAATTTTAGATCCTGCACTTCTAGATGATGCTAATAAATACAAATTATCTATAGCTAGATCTTTTCTTTCTAGAACTTCTAATATTTTTCTGCCTACATTACCAGTGGCTCCAACAATAGCTATATTCATGATTTTGTTAAAGTTTATACTAAATGAAAGGTAAATCGCAAACGTTTCCAGTACAAATATTGCCGTTTATCTCAGCTTTCACACTTAGAGACACTTCCCAGTAAGGCTTTTTAATCATTGCGATGCCAATTACTTTTTCGAAATGTGGTGAATAACATGCTGATCTTAATTCTCCAATAATGTTATTATTTTCATCTTTTAAGTCTAATGATCCTGATAAGCTGACCTCTTTAGCTTCAAATTTAATTCCCATAAGTTTTTTTTTAATTCCATTTAGTTTAACTTTTTTAAGATTTTCTTTTCCTAAAAAATTTATTTCATTATCTAATGAAACGTATTGATCAAAACCACATTCGAATGGATTATCATTATTGTCAAAATCATTTCCATACGAAAGCAATCCACTTTCAATTCTTTCAATTAAATTTGGGCAACCTGGTTTAACATTAAATTCTTTTCCTATCTCAAACAGGTGATCATACAATCTCTGTCCTGATTGAGTATCTTGAACATAAACTTCAAATCCTCCCTGCTTAGACCATCCAGATCTAGCAATTAAATGCTTTACTCCTTCAAAATCAAAATAACTAAAACCAAAAAATTTTAGTTCTTTAATTATTTTTCCAAATACTTTCTCCATTAAATCAAAAGATTTAGGACCTTGAACAGCAATAATATCAACAACTGGTTCAATAATTTTGACATCAAATTTATATCCAGATGCCAAACCTTTTGCAAAAAAAATCACATCTGAGTCAGCAATTGATATCCACCATTTATCTTCTGCTAACTTTAAGATTACAGGATCATTTACTAAATTTCCTGAAACATCAATAATTGGACAATAATAACATCTTCCTATTTTAGATTTTGATAAATCTCTACATGTCATCAATTGAACTAGTTTTGCAGAATCTTTTCCTTGAATTTCAACTTGTCGTTCAGCTGCAACATCCCAAACTTGAACATCTTTTTTTAAATGTTCATATGAGTCTTCGATAGATCCAAATGCTGCAGGTAAAAGCATATGATTATAAACAGTATAAGCAGTTACACCTTGTTTCTCTATTCTTGAAGTGTATGGAGTACTTCTAAGTCTCCTGGATTTTGCAATTGAATACTGTTTCATTTTTGTAAAAATTCTAAGACTTTTTCCCGCATTTCAAAAGCTTTTTCAATCATAATCATATGTCCACATTCATCAATAATGTGAGTTGTAGAATTATTAATCATATTTGCAAATTTTTTTCCTACTTCTATGTTAACCATTTTATCTAAGGAGCCCAAAACAAGCATGGTGGGACAATCAATTGTTTTTGCCGCATTTGAACCATTGCTGTAATTGTTGCAAGCAACAAGATCTACTCCTAATATTCTACTAATATCTTTCGGAGATTGGATTATTCTTTTTATAGGATTTCCACCTATAAATTTTTTTGACCCTTCGTAACCCCATTTCATCATTAATTTAACAGCATCTGAGTCTCCGTTTTGAGCTAGGTCTATTAAGTCTTGATTTACTGGCATTTTATAAGAGCCACCAACAAATACTAACTTGTTTATTCTGCTCTTATATTTATTTGAGTATTCAAGCATTTCCAAACACCCCTGAGAATGACCAATTAAAATAACTTGTTTTAATTCCAATTTAATAAATACTTTTTCTAACCAGTCTGCGATTTCTTCTATTGTGTGAAGACAGGGCCCCGCAGAATTACCATGTCCAGGAAGATCAACGGATAAAACATTGAAATTTCTATTTGCAAAAAATTGTTCAACTAAAGACCAAATTATATGAGAAAGACCACTACCGTGAAGAAAAATAATAGTTTCTTTTTTATGATCTAATTCTTGACCAGCATCTGACGCATAAATACTTTTATTTTCTATCTCGAATATCAAATAATTTCCTAGAATTGCTTTCTTAATTCAAATTTCTGAATTTTTCCTGTTGATGTTTTTGGAAGTTCACAGAAAACAACTTTTTTGGGAACTTTAAATCCAGCTAAAGTTTCTTTACAAAAATCTATTAATTCCTTTTCCGTAACTAGTTTGTCTTTAACCATTTCTATAAATGCACAAGGAACTTCACCCCATTTATCATCTGGTTTAGCAACTACCGCTGCAATGGAAACAGATGGATGTTTTGCAAGTGTATTTTCAATTTCAATAGATGATATGTTTTCTCCTCCAGAAATAATTATATCTTTAGATCTATCCTGTATCTTAACGTATCCATCAGGATGCATAACAGCTAAATCACCTGTATGAAACCAGCCTCCAGCCATCGCTTTATCTGTTGCATCTTTATCTTTGAAATATCCCTTCATTACAATATTTCCTCTGATCATAATTTCACCAATAGTTTTTCCATCATGTGGAACTTGCTTCATTGTTTCAGGATCCATAACTGTAACCCCTTCAGTATTTGGGTATCTAACGCCTTGTCGTGCTTTAATTTCATTCTGCTTATCTTCATCAAAATTGTTCCATTCATCATTCCAAGCACATTGCGTAACATGGCCATACGTTTCCGTTAAACCGTAAACATGCATTACTTCAAATCCTAAATCATTCATTTTCTTAAAAATGATACTGGGTGGAGGAGCTCCTGCAGTTAATACATGAACTTTGTGATTTAATTTTTTTCGATCACTCTCTGGGGCTCCTGTGATCATATTAAGTATAATTGGTGCACCACCAAAATGAGTTACTTTATATTTTTCTATTAATTCAAAAATTTTTTTAACATCTATATTTCTTAAACAAACAGTTCTTCCATTTAACATTGGAATGGTCCAAGGATAACACCAGCCATTACAGTGAAACATTGGTACTATAGTTAGAAAATTAAGTCTATTTGGCATATTCCATGCAACTGAACTTCCAGTAGACATCAAATACGCACCTCTATGATGATAAACAACTCCTTTTGGATTACCTGTTGTTCCTGAAGTGTAACTTAAGGAAATAGCCTGCCATTCATCCTCTGGCATTTTCCAATCATAATTTTCATCACCAGTATCTAAAAAATCTTCATATTCATATTCACCAATCTTTTCCAACTTTGATTGATCTGCATATTTGTCATTTATATCAATAATAATAATTTTTTTATCTATCATGCTTAAAGCTTTTTTAACTTCTACATGAAGTTGTCTGTCCACAACTAATACTTTGGCTTCACTATGGTCTAATATATAGGCAATAGTGTTTGCATCCAATCTAACATTAATTGTGTTTAGTACTCCACCAGTCATTGGAACTGAATAATGTGCCTCAAAAATTTCAGGAGTATTAAACGCTAAAAATGAAACTGTATCTCCTTTACTAATTCCAATTTTTGATAATGCGCTAGCAAATTTTACTGACCTCTTATAAACTTCTGACCAAGTATACTTTCTATCTTCATAAACTATTGCTTCATAATTGGGATAAACATCTTTAGCTCTTTCTAAAAAAGTTAATGGAGAAAGAGGAATATGATTAGCTTTGTTCTTGTCTAAATTTACATCGTAACTACTCATAATTAATTGAATTTAAAATTCATTATATTTGAACTTCCAGATATTGCAGACTTATAATGAAATTCAGCTCTTGGTAACACTTTATCAAAATAAAATTTTGCTGTATTTATTTTATCTTCATAAAATTCTTTATTAGTTTCATAATCAGTAAAACTTACTTCTAATACCTTAATCCAAGAGTATGCTATTGATACATAACCAAGTGTTTTTAAATAATCATTTGCAGCAGCACTAACATCATCTTTTTCAATTTTAGATTTATCTTCAATCCAGCCTGTAAATTTATACAAAATATCTAAGTAATAATTTAATTCCTTGGAATATGACTTCACTTTTTCATTCTTGCTATCACTTTCACTTTTAATCAAGTCTAGAAATTTTTGAATTATATTTCCATTTTTATTTGAAAGTTTTCTAAAAACTAAATCAGCTGCCTGAACTGAATTTGTTCCTTCATAAATTGGCGTAATTCTATTGTCTCTATATAATTGTTCAATTCCTTGATCTTTTGTGTATCCATATCCTCCATGAATTTGCATAGCATCATTAGTTATTTCCATTGCCAGATCAGTAAATAGTGATTTAACAACAGGGGTCATTAACGAAACATAATCAGAAGCCTCCTGTTTTATTTTATCGTCTGGATGATAAAGACTAACTTCTGTTTGTTGTGAAAGCCAAAAACAAAGGGCTCTTTCTCCTTCGATTATTGACTTCATGTTTAACAATGATTTTCTTATATCCGCATGTTCAATTATAAAATCTGCACCATTTGTTGATTTTGTATTATTAGTTTTGCCTTGTTTTCTCTCTTTAGCGTAAGCCAGAGAATTTTGATATGCTATTTCAGAAATACCCAAGCCTTGAATACCAACAACAATTCTCTCTAAATTCATCATAGTAAACATGGCATTCAAGCCCTTGTCTTTTGACCCAATCATGTAACCAGTTGCTTCATCAAAATTCAAAACACATGTTGCGGAACCTTTAATGCCCATTTTACTTTCAATAGATCCTGTGGATATTCCATTTCTTTGTCCTACTGTTCCATCTTCATTTACAATAAATTTTGGAACTAAAAATAAACTTATACCTTTTGTTCCTGCTGGTGAATCTGTTGATCTAGCTAAAACTAAATGAATTATATTTTCTGTTAAATCGTGATCACCTGATGTGATAAAAATTTTTTGACCACTTATTTTATAAGTACCATCAGTTTGATGACTAGCTTTTGTCTTTAATAACCCTAAATCTGTTCCACATACTGGCTCTGTTAAACACATTGTGCCACTCCATTTTCCTTCAACCATTTTTGGTAAGTATTTCTCCTTAATTTCTTCAGGAGCATGGTGATTAATACAATTGTAGGCACCAATACTTAATTCGCTATATAATTTAAATGAGAGGCTTGCTGACGAAAGCATTTCATCAAAAAATCCACTTACTGTTTTAGGCATACCTTGACCACCATATTTTGGATCACAAGATAATGATGTCCAACCATCTTCAATATATTTTTGGTAAGCTTCTTTGTAGCCTGGAGGTGTTCTCACTACTCCGTTTTCTAAAACAGCAGGATTTTCATCTCCTATCTTTGCTAACGGTAAGATTAAATTTTGATTAATTTTTGCTGCTTCTTCTAAAATATCTTTTACTAAATCTAAACCAACTTCATCATATTTTTTTAAATCATTGTAATTTTTGTTATTTCTTAATTTTTCAAAAAGAAATAGCATATCTTCTACTGGTGCAGTATAACTTGGCATAATTTAAGCTTAGAATAATTCTAAGATTATTGCAATTTTGAAATTATCGCATCACCCATCTCAGAGGTTGACGTTTCTTTCATACCTTCTGATAGAATATCTTTTGTTCTAAGACCATCATTTAATACGTCTTGAACTGCTTTTTCTAAAGCGTTTGCTTCATTATCAAGATCTAATGAATATCTAAGAGCCATTGCAAAACTTAATATCGATGCAATCGGATTGGCTATTCCTTTGCCCGCAATATCTGGTGCTGATCCATGAATAGGTTCATACATAGCTCTCATTTCACCATCTTTATTTTTTGCCCCCAATGATGCAGATGGTAGAAGTCCTAAAGACCCTGTAAGCATTGAAGCTTGATCAGATAACATATCACCAAATAGATTGTCAGTTACTATCACATCAAACTGTTTTGGGTTTCTTAAAAGCTGCATTGCACAATTGTCAGCAAGCATATGACTTAATTCTACATCCTTGTACTCTTTATCGTGAAGTTCTTGAACCTCTTCTTTCCAAAGCTGTCCTGCCTCCATTACATTTGATTTTTCACATGATGTTACTTTATTTGATCTTTTTTTAGCTAAATCAAAAGCAACTCTTGCTACTCTGGTAATTTCACTAGTTGTGTATGTATGGGTGTTAATTCCTTTTCTTTCACCATTATCAATTGGCTTAATACCTCTTGGCTCACCAAAATATATTCCGCCCGTCAATTCTCTTACTATCATTATGTCTAAGCCTGATACAATTTCTGGCTTTAATGTTGATGCATCAACTAATTGTTCAAAACAAATAGCAGGTCTTAAATTAGCGAATAACTTTAATTCTTTTCTAAGTTTTAATAATGCTCTTTCAGGTTTTTTTGAAAATTCTAAATTATCCCATTTAGGACCTCCAACAGCACCAAGCATAACCACTTCACTTTCTAAAGCTTTATAAAATACTTCGTCCGTTATAGGTGTACCATGTTTATCATAAGAACAACCTCCAGCAAGATCCACATCTATTTCGAAATCTAATGATTTATTATCATTGAACCAATTAATAATTTTTTTTACTTCGCCAATGACTTCAGGCCCAATACCATCACCTGGCAATAAAAGTATTTTTCTTTTTTTTACTTTAATCATTAAAAATCCATGGTTTTTTGTTTTTTAGATCTGTTTCAAAATTTTCAATTTTGTCTGACTTTTTAAGAGATAGAGCAATATCATCTAATCCCTCTAGCAAACACTTTTTCTTAAATGGATCTATATCAAATTTAATTTCATTATTTCCATAAACAATTTTTTCATCATTCAAATCAACTGAAATTTCTTCTTTTCTATTTGCATATTCTGATAGCTCTTTAATTTTTTCTTCTTCTAAAATTATAGGCAAAATTCCATTTTTAAAACAATTGCTATAAAAAATATCTGCATAACTAGAACTAATTACACATGTTATCCCAAAGTCTAATAATGCCCAAGGTGCGTGCTCTCTAGAAGAGCCACATCCAAAATTTTTACCAGCAATTAAAATTTTTGAACCATTGTATGGACTTTGATTTAAAACAAAATCATTAATTTCTTTGCCTTGATCGTCATATCTCATTTCAAAAAATAAATTTTTTCCAAGTCCAGTTCTTTTTATTGTTTTTAAAAATTGTTTTGGAATGATCATGTCTGTATCAATATTTACTATAGGTAAATATGCAGGTACGCTTTTTAATGTATTAAATTTTTGCATTAGTTTTGATACTTTCTTACATCATCTAGATTTCCAGATATTGCTGCTGCAGCTGCCATACCAGGACTTACTAAGTGTGTTCTACCACCTCTTCCTTGTCGTCCTTCAAAATTTCTGTTCGACGTAGAAGCACATCTTTCCTCAGGTTTTAATTTATCAGCATTCATTGCTAAACACATTGAACATCCTGGCTCTCTCCATTCGAAACCAGAATTTACGAATATTTTATCCAAACCTTCTTGTTCTGCTTGCTCTTTTACTAAGCCAGAACCTGGAACAACCATTGCATTCACATGTGATGATATTTTTTTATCTTTTAAAATTTTAGCTGCTTCTCTTAAGTCTTCTATTCTGCCATTAGTACAGCTTCCAATAAACACTTTATCTATTTTAATATCTTTAGCTGCCATATCTGGTTTTAAGCCCATGTATTTTAAAGCTCTTTCAATAGAGTTCTTTTTATCCTCATCGCTTTCATTTTGAGGGCTAGGAACTTTACCATCTATAGTAATTACATCTTGAGGAGAAGTTCCCCAAGTAATCATTGGTAAAATTTCATCTGCATTTAAATTCAGCTCTTGATCAAAACTTGCATCTGCATCAGTTTTAAGTGTGTTCCAATAGTTTAAAGCTTTTTCCCAATTATTTCCTTTTGGAGACATAGGTTTTCCTTTTAAGTAATTAAATATTTTTTCATCTGGTGCTATTAAGCCCGCTCTTGCTCCACCTTCTATTGTCATATTACAAATAGTCATTCTTTGCTCAACGCTTAAAGATCTAATTAAATCACCGGCATATTCTATAACAGAACCTGTTCCACCAGCTGTTCCAATCTTTCCAATAATTTGAAGTATTACATCTTTTGAAGTTACGCCTAGAGGTAATTGACCATTAACATTTATTCTAAAATTTTTTGCTTTTTTTTGAACTAATGTTTGTGTTGCCAAAACATGTTCAACCTCAGATGTCCCAATCCCAAATGCTAAAGAGCCAAAGGCACCATGTGTTGCAGTGTGACTATCACCACAAACTATCACTGTTCCTGGCTGAGTAAAACCTTGTTCAGGTCCAATTATATGAACTATCCCTTGTCGTTTATCAGCCATCCCAAAAAGTTGAACTCCAAATTCTTTGCAATTAGCTTCTAGAGTGTCTACTTGTATTTTAGACTCTGCATCGGCTATTCCTTTTGTTCTATCTGTTGTAGGCACATTGTGATCAGCTACAGCTAATGTCAAATTAGGATGTCTAACTTTTCTATTTGAATTTCTTAAACCTTCAAATGCTTGTGGGCTAGTAACTTCATGAACTAAATGTCTATCAACAAAAAGTAATGCTGTACCATCCTCTTGTTGATCAACTAAGTGATCGTTCCAAATTTTATCGTAAAGAGTAGTGGACATTGAAAAAAAAATTATTTTTTTTCTGAAGGGCTTTCTGATTTTTGTTCTTCTTTAACAACTTCAGTCGCTGGAGCTTCTTCTTTAGGAGCCTCTGCTGCTGGTGCCACTTCTTTAGGAGCCTCTGCTACAGGCGCTAAATTTTCTTCAGTTACAGTTTCTGGCTTTACATCAACATCAATTCCAATTTTTTTTCTTATCTTTTCTGCAATCCTTGCTGATTTACCTGTTCTGTCTCTTAGATAATATAATTTAGCTCTTCTTACTTTTCCTGATCTTATTACTTTTATTGAATCTATTAGTGTTCCATATAATGGGAATGTTCTTTCAACACCTTCTCCAAATGAAATTTTTCTAACTGTAAAAGATGAATTTAAATCTCTACTTTTTTTAGCAATACAAACACCTTCAAAATATTGAATTCTCTCTTTTTTACCTTCTGTAATTCTAACACCAACTTTTACAACGTCTCCTGGATAAAAATCTGGAATTTTTTTCTCTGATAGTATTTTTTTAACGTTATGTTGGTTTATTTCTTCAATTGTTTTCATATCAATATTTATCAAGTTAATTCTTCTTATATTTTTGCCATAAATCTGGTCTTCGGTCGCGTGTTATAGCCTCAGATTGAGATAAACGCCAGTCTTTAATTTTACTGTGATCACCAGATAATAAGACCTCAGGAACAGCTTTTTCCTCCCAAATTTGAGGTTTTGTGTACTGTGGATACTCTAATAACCCATTTTCAAAACTTTCATCTGTTTTAGAGTTTTCATTACCTAAAACACCAGGCAAAAGTCTTAATATACTATCAATGACAACAAATGCTGCTGTTTCGCCTCCTGATAAAATATAATCTCCAATACTTATTTCCTCTATATTTCTAGTAGATAACACTCTTTCATCAACTCCTTCAAAATGACCACAAATGAATGATGTTGATTTATCATTTGATAATTCTTGAGCATAATTTTGATCAAATTTTTTACCTTTAGGTGATAAGTAAATTATTCTTCCACCTTCAATTTTATTTTGATCTAAAGATTTTGCTAAGATATCTGCTTTTAAAAGCATTCCAGAACCTCCACCATACGGAGTGTCATCAACTGTTTTATGCTTATCTTCAGCTGCATCTCTAATGTTTACAATATTTAAATCCCATAACTTTTTAGATAAAGCTTTTCCGTATAGGCCTTTTGATAAAGGCCCAGGAAAAACTTCTGGATAAAGTGTAAACACTTGAGCTTGCCACATAAATAATCTTTTAAATTATTTTTGTTCTTCTTTAGGAGCCTCTGCTGCTGGTGCCGCTTCTGCTGCTGGAGCTTCTTCTTTAGGAGCCTCTGCTGCTGGTGCCGCTTCTGCTGCTGGAGCTTCTTCTTTAGGAGCCTCTGCTGCTGGTACTTCTGTCTTCGGTGCAGCTGCTGGTGCTGCTTCACCTTCTTTGTTTCTTTCTTTTTTTGGAACTGCCTTTTTCGGGTTGTTACCATTTGCAGGCATTGGCATTAATTCATTTTCACCTAAAATTCTTGCAACTCTAGTTGTTGGTTGTGCACCTTGACCCAACCAGTACTTAATTCTTTCAGCTTCAAGACCAACTCTCTCCTTTTTCTCTTTAGGTAAAAGAGGGTTGAAAAATCCCACTTTCTCAATAAATCTTCCATCTCTTGCAAAACGACTATCTGCTACAACAACTTTGTAAACAGGTCGTTTCTTTGTTCCACCTCTTGATAATCTTAGTTTTAACATTTGTTCTCCTTTTTATTATTTTAATTGATTAAATAGCTCTGGCGGTATTCCTTTATCAGACATACCTTTCAGATTTCCTTTAGACATCTTCTTCATCATTTCAGACATCATTTTAAATTGCTTAAGCAATTTATTGATAGTGGCTGGATCTGTGCCAGAGCCATTAGCAATTCTTTTTTTTCTAGAACCATCAATAAGTTTTGGGTTCTCTCTTTCTCTTTTAGTCATCGACAAAATAATAGCTTCATTTTTGGTAATAATACTTTCATCAATTCCAGCTGAGTCCATTTGAGATTTCATTTTTGAAACTCCTGGCATGAAAGACATTATTCCTTCAATACCACCCATTTTTTTCATTTGTCTCAACTGAGTTAAATAATCTTGCATAGAAAATTGACCTTTTTTTAAATTTTCTTCTGCTTTTTTAATATTTTCTTCACCTAAATCCTGTGCAGCTTTTTCTACAAGAGATACTATGTCTCCCATTCCAAGAATTCTATTTGCTATTCTGTCAGGATGAAATACTTCAAGATTATCAATTTTTTCACCTATACCTAAAAATTTAATTGGAACATCTGAAACATATTTCATGCTAACAGCTGCACCACCTCTTGCATCACCATCTGCTCTTGTTAAAATTATTCCAGAAAGATTTACTGTATTTTTAAATTCTTTTGCAACAGATGCTGCTACTTGTCCTGTTAATGAGTCTGCGACCAAGAATGTTTCTGTCGGATTTATTACACTTTCAATTTGCTTAATTTCACTCATCATTTGTAAATCAATTTGAGTTCTACCAGCAGTATCAAATAAAATAATCTCAGCTCCATTTAGATTTGCTGCACTAATTGCCCTTTGACAAATATCTGTTGGCTGTTGACCTTCAATTATAGGAAGTGTTAAAATATCATTTTGTTCTCCGAGTGATCTAAGTTGCTCCTGTGCAGCTGGTCTATAAATATCGAGACTAACCATCATTACTTTTTTCTTTTTGTTAGTTCCCAAATATTTAGCTAATTTTGCAGTAGTTGTTGTTTTTCCTGAACCTTGAAGGCCCACAAGCATCATGGGAACAGGCGGAACAGCACTAAGATTTATCTCGGTATTTGACTCACCTAATAGATTAACTAACTCATCATATACAATTTTTACAACCATGTCCCCAGGAGAGGTTGATCTTATAATTTCTTGACCTAGGACTTTTGGTTTAACATTTTCAATAAACTCTTTGGCAACTTCAAGAGTAACATCAGCCTCTAATAAGGCCTGTCTAATCCCTCTTAAACCCTCATCTACTTGAGCTTCATCAAGTGAAGGAGCCTTTTTTAAAGAAGAAAAGATTTCTTCGAATTTATTTGTTAAATTTTCAAACATAATTATTACGCACAGCAGTAATCGCACTAGTGGGCGAAGCCTCGCTGACTAGTGTCGATCTCTTTGTTTCCAAAGACACCACAAATTTAATGTTTTTGCGGAAACGGCAACAACCTATAATAGAGGTTCAAAAAGTCAATAAATAAGTTAAATATCTATATATGGATATTAAAGCATTTAAAATGGATGGTTTGGGCAATGATTTTGTGATCATTGATCAAAGAAATCAAAGTTATAATCTAAACAAAGATCAAATTATTAAAATATGTGATCGGAGTTTTATTGGATGTGATCAACTAATTTTTATTCAAAAAACTGACAGAAAAGATGCTAACTTAGAGTTCTACAATTCAGATGGAAGCGTTTCTGGTGCTTGTGGAAATGGGACTAGATGTGTAGCTGATCTTTTATCAAAAGAAAACGATGATAAAGAAATTATACTTTGGACTTCTTCAGGAAGATTAAAATCACAAATTTTAGGTGACAATTTAGTGGAAACGGAAATTGGTATTCCAAAAACCAATTGGAATGAAATTCCATTAAATAAAGATTTAAATACAAAAAACCTGAATATTAAAATTATTAACAAAGATAATATTGAACATATAGGTGGAACTGCAGTTAATGTAGGAAATCCTCATATTGTTTTTTTTGTTGATAATATTGAAGACTATGACTTAAAAAAAATAGGCCCTGAAGTAGAAAATCATGAATATTTTCCAGAGAAATGTAATGTTACACTTGCAAAAGTTGTGAGTAAAAAATTAATTAGAGTTAAGGTTTGGGAGAGAGGGGCTGGACTTACAAAAGCTTGTGGAACAGCGGCATGTGCTACAGCAGTAGCGGCAAATATTAATGGATTAACAGATAAAAAAACTGATATTGAGTTCGCATTAGGTAAACTATCAATATCTATTGATGAGAAAAATAGTATTCACATGAAAGGACCTGTCTCAGATATAAAAAATATTGAGATTAATATTTGATGGGAATTTTTGATAAATTTAAATCTGGTTTTAAAAAAAGTGCATCTGCTTTTACGTCTGGTCTAAGAGATATAGTTGTAAAAAAGGAAATAGATGACAAAACCTTAGACAGAATCGAAGAATATTTAATTCAATCTGATGTTGGCGTTATAGCTGCATCTGAGATTAAGGAAATTATTTCAGATAGTAAAATTGATCCAAAGAAAGATATTGCCGAGGAAATAAATACAATTTTAAAAGAATATATAGTTTCTTTGATGAAGCCACTTGAGAACAATACTTTTTTTAAAAAAAAAGAAAAAATTAATGCCACACTAGTTTCGGGTGTAAATGGAGTTGGAAAAACAACAACCATTGGAAAAATTAGTAAAATATTAAAAGCAAATGGAAATAAAGTTATGCTAGCTGCATCAGATACATTTAGAGCAGCAGCTATTGAACAATTAGAAAATTGGGCAAATAAAGTAGAGGTTGAGATAACAAAATCTTCTCAGGGAGCAGATCCAGCATCTGTTGCTTATAAGGCTATAGAAGACGCAATTGCTAATAATTTTAATCAAGTTTTAATTGATACTGCTGGAAGATTACAAAATAAAAAAAATTTGATGGAAGAATATAAAAAAATTGCAAACGTAACAAAAAAGATAGATCCTGAAGCTCCTCACGATGTAATTTTAGTTTTAGACGCTACTTCAGGGCAAAATGTAATAAATCAAGTTGAAGAATTTAATAAAATCATTCCTGTCACTGGTCTTATAATGACAAAATTAGATGGTACTGCAAAAGGAGGAATACTTTTAGCAGTTGCTAAAAAATATAAACTTCCAATTATCGCCTTGGGCTTAGGAGAAAAAGAAGATGATCTACAAATTTTTGATGCAGAAAAATTTGCTGACGCTTTTACTCAAATTAGTTGATTAAAGTACTTGATATTAAAGGCTTATAGAAGCTACACTTATAATTTTCTTTAAAATTATCATGTCCACAATTTTTAGCTATTGATGAAATGATAAAATCAAATTTTCCATTTTTTGGATAAAGTTCTAATTTTTTTTTACTAATATCAAATTTAAAATTAGCATTTAGACTTTTAACAGCACTTATCATTACTAATGTTTTGTTATCTTTTAAAAGATAGTAAGCAAAATCATCTGGAAATACTGGAAAGTCATATTCTTCAAGAAAATATTTTGCTCTTTTGGGAAACCATTCATAAGAAATTAGTGGAGATGAACTTTTTGTTTTATAATCATACATATAAAGATCTTTGGGAAAATCATTTATATAATTACTATTTTCTCCTCTTGCTAATATCGCCTTCTCTCTTGCCTTAAAATATAGAGCAAAATTTTCATTATGTGAGTTCATTTGATCTATATGGAATAAATTATCAATCAGTAATTTATTTTCTTCTGCTGCAACAAAGTTTTTAAAAGAAAAAAAAATGACAAGTATTAAAAGTGTTTTCTTCACACATAATATTTAATAGAAGAATTTGTGCTATGTTTGTTTAGAATGTGGCTTAATTTAAACTTTTGATAAATTTTTCTAGCTTGAATAAAAGCTTTTCATCATATTCCATCATATGATCGTCAGATTTAGTAAAATAAGAATACTTTGGCTGATTAGCCATTTCATAAATTTTTTTGCCCATCCAAAAAGGAACAATTTGATCAACTTCACCATGCATCACTAAAACTGGAATATTAATATTCTTGATCTTTTTTTGATTGTCATACTTATCCTTTAACAAAATTGACACTGGAATATATGGATAAAAATTTTTTGCCGCTTCAACCATTGATGTAAAAGGTGTCTCAAGTACTAATCCAGCATAATTATTGCTTTGTGCTACCTCAGTTGCAACGCCAGTTCCAAGAGACTCTCCATAAAGTATAATATCTTTTTCTTTTAAGCCTAATTTTTTGAGCCACTGAATGGTACTTCTAGCATCTATATAAAGCCCTTTTTCATTAGGCTTTCCTTTATTACCACTAAAACCCCTCCAAGCTATTATCAAAAAATTAATGTCCATATCTTTAAAATGATTTAATTTGTGAATTCTATTTTCAAGTTTCCCAGCATTGCCATGAAAATAAACAATTGTCTTAAATTTTTTAAGATCTTTTTTGTGAAACCATCCTAATAAATCTATATTATCTGAAGTTACAATCTTCACTTTTTCTACGACTACTTCCAACTTATCACCAAAGTAATTGTTCTCATCAGGATGGTACATTAAGCTTCTCTGAAAAATAAAAAGAAGAATTAACACTGATGCGTAAACAATAATTATTCCAATAATTAATTCCAAAAAAAAATTCCTACGTTTTAGTTTCATAATTTTTCTTAGCTAAATAAACACCAAAGAATACTAAAACTGTGCCTAAATAATGAAAAGTTTCCAATTTTTCATCAAAAAATATAAATCCATAAATTGCAGCATAAATTGTAAAAATATAGAGCGTAAAACCAGTTAAAGACGCACCTAGGCTTTTTTGAGCCTGAGTATAAAGAGTGAATGCAATTATTCCTGGAGATATTGCGGCAAATATAACCCATAAAAAAAATTGTGAATTAAATAAAGTTCTTTGAACAGCTGCTTCTTCAATT
This sequence comes from Candidatus Pelagibacter bacterium nBUS_25, assembly GCF_051200975.1. Classification (NCBI taxonomy): domain Bacteria; kingdom Pseudomonadati; phylum Pseudomonadota; class Alphaproteobacteria; order Candidatus Pelagibacterales; family Candidatus Pelagibacteraceae; genus Candidatus Pelagibacter; species Candidatus Pelagibacter bacterium nBUS_25. Next base: position 1,232,654 of record NZ_CP172846.1, read on the forward strand.
ATATAAAATGGAAGTAAACTTACTGCTCCAAAAAATGCTACTAATGTAAATCTTTGAAAAATAGGCAATTTAGATTTCCAATAAAAAAGGTAGACAGAATAAAGAGCCCAACCAATGGCTGCAGCTAACATCCATAGATCTCCAATTGTAAAATTTAAATTTAATAATAAATTAAAATCACCTTTGATAATGATTGCAAAAACTCCTAATAAACAAGAAACTAAACCAATAATTTTAATAAAATTAACTTTTTCGTTAAAAAAAATTGCTGAAATTAAAATAATAAATATGGGTGAAGAAGTATAAATAATTCCCATATTAGTAACCGTAGTTGTTTCCCCTGCTAAAAAAGGAAACGCTCCACAAACACCACATCCCATTGCACCTAAAAAGAAAAGTTTTTTAAATTCTTTTTTAATTATTTTGGAATTTTTTATTAAAAAAGAAAATGTAAATGGTAGAAGCAATAAAACTACCACAGTCCATCTCCAAAATGCTAATGAAATTGGCGGCACATATTCAACCCCACCTCTTGCAACAATCAAATTAGATGCCATGAAAATTGGCTGAATAAATAAAAGTGAAAAAGCTAAAAAATTTTTTTTTTTATCAGACAACTTTTTTCTATTAGTAGTTATTTTTTATCAAAGAAAGCTTCGTACAGCATCATGAAGATAGCTACAGCCATCAAAATATAAACTGGCAGCACATCAAAAAAACCAATCATAGAAGATCGAGTTAGCGTTGTTGCCAACCCAATTAAAAAAGCACCTGCAAGCAAAGACCCCAGAAATGTTGTAAATTTTTGCATATTATTTATTACATTCCTTTTCTAGCCAATTGGCAACACCTAAAAACCTATGATCATCATAACGAGCACCCACTAGTTGTACTCCTAGAGGCATACCACCATCGCCCTGAAGTAATGGAAGTGAAATACAAGGTGTACCAAGATAAGACCAGACCTTATTAAATTCTGCTGTGCCTGTACTTTTCAAACCTTTTGGAGCAACACCAGGACTAGAAGGTGTTAAAACACCATGATAATCCTCAAATACTTCTTCATATGAATCATAGCTTCTTTTCATAAAATCAATTGCCTCAGCATAATCTTTGGCTGAATGTTTATTACCTTTTGAAATAGCATCTTGCATATATTTAGATAATTTTTTTTTATATTTCTTAAAATACAAACCAAAATTATTTGCCAAATCAGTTTCATGAATTATTTGATGATATTTATGAATATTCTTAAAGTAAGAAGGTGTATCGAAAACTTCAATATTTTTTTTAAATGATTTTATGAAGTATTCAAATGCATCTTTTGATTTTTTATCAAGTAATTTCCAATAATCAGTTTTATAAAAAATAAACTTTGGTTCAAACAAAGGCCCTTTTTTTGTTTCACTCAACATGTTTTCCGTTGAGTAGTGAACTGTTGCTTTGTCGTGATTATCTTTCCTAATTAAAACTTTAGCAAGTAGAGCAACATCTTCAACTGATCTTCCAAATACTCCCATGTGATCTAATTTATCTGATGTTTTTAAAACACCATTTCTTGAAATTAATCCATATGTTGGTTTATACCCAACAACACCACAATAAGATGCGGGTCTTATTACTGATCCTCCAGTTTGTGAACCAATTGATAGTGGTGCCATAAACGATCCAACAGAAGCTGCTGATCCACTAGAAGAACCACCTGGTGTTCTTGAATGATCATGTGGATTTGTAGTCTTTGAAGGACCAAGATAAGCAAGTTCTGATGTTGCTGTTTTGCCCATGACAATTGCCCCTGCAGAAAGAAGTAAATCAACTATTTCTGCATTTTGTGAGTAAGATTTACCTTTTCTAATTGGTGTTCCACACTCAGTTGGCATATCAATTGTTCCAATAATATCTTTAAGTGCAACAGGAATTCCATGTAGTGGTCCTGTTGGTTTACCAGATCGTCTATATTCATCAGCCTCAGCTGCTTTTTCAAGTAATAGTTTTTTATCTAAATGAACCCACGCTTTTACATCTTTTTCAAATTTATTTATTCTTTCAATATATTTTTGGCAAACCTCAACCGAAGTCAATTGAGCATCTTTTATTTTTGATACGATGTCTTCAACTTTTAGCTCTAAAATATCTGTCATTTCTTATTTAATTCGCAAACAATGTTTCAGGTAACCATAATGCAATTCCAGGGAACATGTACATTAAAAACATTGCAAAAATTACAATGCCAAGGAATGGCATAATACCCCTAAAAATATCCATTAATTCAACATTATTTTTTTGAACACCTTTTAAATAGTAAGCTGACATTGCCATTGGAGGTGTTAAAAAAGATGTTTGCAAATTCAGAGCAATCAGCATTGCAAAGAAATATGGGTTAACATTAAATACTTCTAATAATGGTAAAAATATTGGAACAAAAATAATTAAAATTTCTGTCCATTCTAATGGCCAACCTAAAAGAAAAATTATTATTTGAGTAATTATTAAAAATTGCCAAGTGGTTATATTGATTGAAGTGAAGAAATGTTCAAATACCTCATGTCCTCCTAGATAAGAAAAAACTGAAGAAAAAGTCCAAGAACCAATAAACAACCACATAATCATTGCCGTAGTTTTTGCTGTTAAAAATACAGACTCTTTAAAGTTTTGCCATTTTAAAGTTTTATAAAACCACGATAACAATATTGCTCCAAAAGCTCCTGCTGCAGCCGCTTCTGCGGGTGTTGCTATTCCAGCTAAAATGGTTCCAAGCACCAACATAATTAGTCCAAAAAGTGGTACAAAAGAAACTAATACTTCTTTTAAGATTTCTGCTCGAGGTGGTATATCCTCTACTTTAGGTTTTGGTGCAATTGCCGGATTCATCCATGCTCTAAAAACTGCATAGCCAATATATAAACTAGCTAAAAGAAGACCTGGAAAAATTGCAGCAGCAAATAATCTTAGTGGTGACAGTTGTGCTATTACTGAATATACAATTAACATAATACTTGGGGGTATTAAGATACCTAAGCATCCCCCTGCACAAATCACACCTGATGCAAATTTTTTATCATAACCTGCCTTCACCATTGCAGGCCAAGCAAGTAGCCCCATTAGCGTTACCACAGCGCCTATAATTCCTGTGGCGGTAGAAAATAATGTGCAAGTTATTAATGCAGCCACAGCCATACATGCTGGAAGCCTATGTGCTGCTAATCTTATAGCAAAAAATAATTTTGAAACTATACCAGCTCTTTCAACTAGGTAACCCATAAATAAAAACAATGGTACTGCTGTTAGGACATTATTATCCATAACTGTATAGGTGTTTTGAACAAATAATTGAAATATTCTGTTATCGAATATGTGCTCCATCATTGTTGCATCGTAATATGCGTAATAGCCAAAACCAATTCCCATTGCCATTAACGTAAATGCTATTGGAAAACCTAAAAGCACTGCGAACAAAAATATTCCCATCATAAAAATTGCTACTTCAGGATTTGTAAGACTTAAAAACATTTTTATTTATTCTCACTTTCTGCTTGTCTCATTAAAACTTTTTCTGTTTCTTCTGCAACAACCATTCTTGCTGGCCATTTTCCTTCTTGAATACAAATAATTGATCTACATACTTCGCTAATTCCTTGTATGATCAATAAAATACCTGCTGCTGGTATCATTGATTTAACCATATAAATTTGGATTTGAGCTGGACTACTCCAGCTAGTTTCTTTTATTTTCCACGCTAGTGCTGCATATTCAAACCCATAAAATGCTAGAGCTATTACACCAGGAAAAAAGAAAAGAAAATAAAGTATTAAGTCAATCCAAGCTTGTTTTCTTTCACTAAATAATCTGTAAATAACATCTCCTCTTACATGGGCTTCTTCAGCCAAACAGTAAGCACCTGACATCATAAGTATTGCACCATACATTTGCATACTAAAATCAAAATTCCAAAGTGTTGGCTTGTTAAATGCGTAAGCCATTACGACTTCATAAACTGTACCACCCATTAAAATTACTATACACCAAGAAAAAGCTTTACCCATAGAGGTGCTTAGCGTATCTGCAAATTTAATAAAATTTCTCATTAATAAATAAACCTATCTTTATTTCATTAAAAAATCTGTAAAAAAAAAGGGGGTTTGAACCCCCTTCTTTATAATTTATTTAAAGTTAATTAGATTTTAACTTTTCCGATTGGACCAAACTCATTTTCATAAGCTAATTTGTAGTTCGGTTGATTCATCAACAGATACTTCATTGTTCTCTTAGCGTATGCTTTTTGTGAGTCTACTACTTTCTTGAAGAAAGCATCTTTAGCAGAGAACTCACCAACGATTTTATCCCAACCTTTTAACTGTTCTGCTAGGATAGCATCAGATGTTTGGTAAACATTAACCTTATGCTCATTCATCAATTTAGCTAAGTCAGTAGAATATCTAACTAGCGCTTTGAAGTAGTTATCTGAGTTTGCAGCGTAAGCAGCATTCTTCAGAATAGCTTGATGAGCAGGTGAAAGGCTGTTTAGTCTCTTAGTATTCATAGGAATTTCAAACATTTCCTGAGATTGGTGGAAACTTCCTAAGTGATAGTGTTTAGAGACATCTTGCATTCCAAACTGTGAGTCTGATGTAGGGTTGTTAAACTCTGCAGCATCAATCAAACCAGTTTTCATAGCTGGTTGGATTTCACCACCTGGTAATTGTCTTACGACCATTCCCATAGCAGTTAAAACGTTAGTCGCAAGACCAACTGTTCTATACTTCATACCTTTAACATCAGATACTTTTGTTACATTCTTTTTAAACCAACCAAATGGTTGAGCTGGCATTGGCATATGAAAGAAACCAGTATAATTAAATCCTACACTTTTTACTGCTTCTTCGTATAATGCTCTTCCTCCACCATACTCCATCCATCCCATTACTTCTTGAGATGACATTCCGTATGAAGGACCAGTTCCAAAAAGTGAAGCTGCAGCATTTTTACCATACCAATATGCAGTCACCCAGTGACCCATATCAACTACGCCTGAACTTACTGCTTGTCCAATTTCTGAAGTTTTTACAATTGCTCCAACAGGCTGAAGATCAATTTTTAATTCTCCTCCTGACATGTCGCTAACCATTTTTGCATAATCTCCTGCCATTTCAAAAAAGATGTTGGCGCCTGATGGCCAAGCTGCTTGCATCTTTAAAGTTAATGGAGCACCAAAAGCTACATTTGGCATTGCCACAGCTGTTGCTGCTGCTGCACCTGTTGCTGCTGCTGCTTTGAAGAACTTACGTCTTGAAGGTGTTTTTGAACCCTTCAATGATTTCTTGTCTTTAATCATTAGTATCTCCTAGTTTAGTTAATTAACTTGATAAGTTAATTCTAATTAGAGATTGGAGTCTACAGCGAAAATGACCCATGCCTATTTAGATACAATCTAAGGTAGAACTGTTTGATCTATATCAATTTTTAGCTCTTATAAACGCGCTTTTATTAATGAATAAAGATTTAATTTACTTTATTTTTACAATTACCTGTGTTGAAAAACTCATCAATATTATCTATCGCTAAGTTAGCCATTGCTGTTCTAGTATCTTTAGTTGCGCTACCAAGATGAGGTAAAATGAAAGCAGTTTTAATTTTTAGGTAACCAGGATTTAAATTTGGTTCCCCTTTATAAACATCTAAACCAGCTGCATAAATTTTTCTTCTATTTAAAGCATCAATTAAAGCTTCATCATCTACAATATCACCTCGTGCAACGTTTGTGATTACTGCACCTTTAGGAAAATATTCTACTGTTTCCTTGTTAATTAAATTTACAGTTTCTTTTGTAGCAGGGCAACAAATCGACAAAACATCTGATACTGAAAAAAGGCTTTTTAAACTATCATGATAAATAGCACCCTGTTCTTTTTCTTCACTTAATTTAGAACGATTATGATAATGAATTATCATTCCAAGTGACTTTGCAATTTTTGCAATTTTTTGTCCAATTCTTCCCATTCCCAAAATACCAAGTCTAGTACCTGTTAACTGCTTCCCAATTAAATAATCTGCAGACCATTTCCAATTACTTTCTTTGGCAGCTTCAATTCCCTCCGCTGCTCTTCTGCATGCTCCTAAAATGAGAAGAATTCCTATTTCAGCAGTTGCATCTGACAAAACTTCGGGTGTGTTGGTTACAGCTATTCCTCTTTTTTTGGCAGCTTCTAAATCTATATTTCCAAATCCAACAGCAAAATTTGAAATTACTTTAACAGTATCAGGTAGTTTATTGATTGTTTCTTCATCCATTTTATCAGTCAAAGATGTCAACACAGCATCACAACCCTCACTTAGTTCAATTAATTTTGACTGTGAATAAAGTTCGTCATTTGAATTTAACTTTGCATCAAAAGTGTTTTGAGCTTTATCTTCGCAATCTTTAAGTAGTCTTCTTGTAACCAATATCTTCTTCATAATTAATTCCTTAGTAGTGCTTGTGGTTTTGGGCCTCCTGTATACCAATCTAAAACTTCAATTGTATGTACAATTGGAACTTTTGTACCATGAGAAATTTGGGTAATACAACCAATATTTCCTGTTGAAATAAAATCAGGTTTCAAACTTTCAATATTATTTACTTTTTTAGATAATAATTTTTTAGCTATTTCTGACTGTAAAATATTGTATGTCCCTGCAGAACCACAACAGATATGACCCTCTGGGATTTCAAGAATTTCATTATTTGTTTTTTCTAGAAGAGATATAGGTTGAGAGTGAATTTTTTGACCATGCTGCATAGAACACGCTGAATGATATGCAACTTTATATTTTTTATTTTTTTCTTTAAGGTCTAATTTTAAACTCTCAAATATATATTCTGATATATCTCTAGTCAGCTCAGAGATAACTCTCGCTTTTTTGCTTAATTCTTTATCGTCTCTAAATATAAATCCATAATCCTTCATTGTCGTACCGCAGCCTGATGTATTAGATAAAATTGCATCTAAATTTCCTTTTTGGTGCTCATCATACCAAGTATTAATATTATTTTTAAAGTCTTGATGTGCATCTTCTTCTTTTCCCAAATGATGATTTAAAGATCCACAACATCTAATTTTTTTTGGAACTACAACTTCAACCCCATGCCTATTTAGCAATCTAATAGTTGCCTCATTAATTTGTGGAGATATTTCTTTTTGTACACAACCTGTCAATAAAGCAACTCTTGCGATTTTCTTTTTTCCTTTAGCTTTATAAATTTCTTTATTTGGAAGTTGTTTTTTTGGAAAATGAGTAGGCATAAGCTCTATCATGTCCTTAATCTTTGACGGAAATAAAAATTTGAAAGGTTTGCTTAATTTAACTAAGAAACTGGATAATCTAAAAATTTTTGTATTAGGTAAAGTGATTGATAAAAAATATCTAATCAGTTTGTCAAAAAAAGATCTTTCATAATTTTTTTCGATATATTTTTTACCATGATCTATAATGTGCATATAGTTCACTCCTGCAGGACATGTGGTCATGCAGCTGTAACAAGATAGGCATCTGTCAATATGCTTAACAACTTTACTTGTTGGTTTTTTATTATTTTCCAACATATCTTTAATCAAATAAATTCTACCTCTAGGTCCATCAAGTTCGTCTCCTAACAATTGATGAGTGGGGCACGTTGCATTACACATTCCACAATGAACACATTGTTTGAAAATTTTTTCGGTAGCTAAATTATCTTTATTTTCTAACTGTTTTTTTGAAAAATTTGTTTGCATTAAACTCCTCTATACATCTTTCCAGGATTTAAAATTCTTTTTGGATCAAAACTTTGTTTAATCTTTTTAGAAATCATCAACCTAACATCGTCAATTGTAAAAATTGACTCTTCATAATCATATTCGGAAGATGCCTTAATAATTGTTAGGTATCCACCATACTCTTTGGTGATTTTCTTAATTTCCTTAATTTTCATATTTTTTTTTGCAGGCATTTCAATCCAAAATAATGAACCACACCAATCAATATAATATTTAAATTTATTACTTAAATACTTCATCATTGTGGACCCGTTAGAAGGTTCAATAACTATTCTCACCAAATTATTTTTGGTCTTTTCAAAAAGCTCTAAATTATTTATTTTTTTCCAAAAAGGTTCAGATTGATAATTATCCAATAAAAATGTCTTATAAGTGTTTAATTGCAACTCTTCTGTCAAAGATTTTATTTTTTCATTAATAGAAATTTTATCTCCCTCAACTCTAAATGCTAAAAATGAGCCTTTAAAATCCAAATCATTGAATTTGAATATTTTATCTCTATTCTTTAAGTAACTGTCGTCCTTAGGTTCTTCAGGAATAAATACAGCGCCTGATACCTCGCTACTTGAACCAGATATTTTATTAAATAGGTCATAAATCAATTGATTGTTTTTTGCATCAATTACGATTGTATTAGAAAATTTTTTCTTTGGTAAAACTTTAAGAGTTATTTCAGTTAAAATGCATAAAGTTCCAAAAGAACCTGTAATTAATTTTGACAAGTCATAACCTGTTACATTTTTTACAACAGTTCCTCCAGATTTAATAATATCTCCTTTGCCATTTACGCCTTTAAACCCCAAGACATGGTCTCTTACACTTCCAACTTTAAATCTTCTTGAACCTGCATAATTACATGACAGATAGCCAGCAACGGTACCTTTGTTAGATTGTCCATTTTCTATAAAACCAAAATCAATTGGTTCAAAAGCTAATTCTTGATTGTTTTTTTCTAAAGCTTTCTCAACATCCTCTAATAGAGTACCAGCTTTTACTTTTATGTATAGTTCCTCTGGAAAATAATCAATGATACCTGTTAATTTGGAAAGTGAAATTTTATTAGATGTTTGTGTTTTATTTCCAATAAAATTTTTTGTATTAGTTCCAATAATTTCAGTTGGAAGATTTTTTTTATAAAATTCTTTAATTAAAATTGATACTTCTTCCTCATTTTTTGGGAAATAAGTGTTGTTAGAATCTTGGAAGATCTGGGAATTTATTTTCGACCTTATGGACATGAACCCTTCCTTCCTCTGTGCATTTTCTTAAGATAGGATAAACTTTTCCTGGATTTAATAAATTTTTTTCATCTAATGATTTTTTAATATCAAGCTGTTGTTGAATATCCTTGTCATTAAACATTTCACACATTAATTCTCTTTTTTCTATACCAACTCCATGTTCACCAGTAATAACCCCACCTAATTTCACACAAAGTTTAAGTATTTCTGCCCCAAACTCCTCTGTTTTTCTTAGTTGCTCTTTATCGCTTCCATCGAACATTATCAATGGATGAAGATTTCCATCTCCTGCATGAAAACAATTAGCAACTAATAATTCATATTTTTGAGATAATTTTTTAATCTCTAATAAGGCTACTGCAAGCTTCCCTCTTGGAATAACACCATCCATGCAATAATAATCAGGTGCCATCGCACCACAAGCTGGAAAAGCTGCCTTTCTTCCGGCCCAAAACGATAATCTTTCTTTTTCATTTTTACTCAACTTTAAACTTGAGCAATTATTTTTTTTTGAAATTTCACTTACTTTCTTCAATAATTCATTTACTTCAGACTCAGTCCCGTCTAACTCAACTATTAATAATAATTCTGCATCACGTGGATATCCTGCTTTACTAAAATTATCAGTTGCTTCAATTAAAGCTTTGTCCATTATTTCCATTCCAGCTGGGACAATTCCATTAGATATAATATCTGAGGCTGCATTACCTCCTTCTTTAATTGATGGAAACCCTATCAATGCTGCTTTAACTACTTGAGGTTTTTTTAAAATTTTAACAGTTACCTCCGTCACAACTCCAAGCAATCCTTCAGAGCCACAAATCAAACCCATTAAATCATATCCCTCTTGATCTAATGTTTTTCCTCCAATTCTACAAATAGTTCCATCCATCAAAACCATTTCAACACCTAAAATATTATTCGTAGTTGTTCCATATTTTAAAGAGTGAACACCACCAGAATTTTCAGCAACATTTCCTCCAATAGAACAAGCTAATTGACTAGATGGATCTGGAGCATAATAAAAATCTTTATGTTGTACTGCATGAGTTATTCCTAAATTAGTAACACCTGGTTGAGTTACTACATATTTATTTTCATAATTAATGTCTAAAATTTTATTAAATTTTCCTAATCCTAATACGACCGCATCCTGCAGTGGTAAAGCACCTCCTGACAAGCCTGTACCTGCGCCTCTTGGTATTACTTTTATATTTTCTTCATAGCAATATTTTAAAATCTCACTAACTTCTTTTGTATCTTTTGGTAAAATTACAGTTAATGGACTTTGTGTGTAAGCTGCTAAAGCGTCTGTTTCATAAGGTTTAATTTCATCAGGATGACTTAACACATTTTCTAAACCAGAAATTTTAGATAAGTTTTTTACAATTTCATCTTTACGTTTGATTGTATTTTTATCAATTTTCGGCAGCACTAGATCAGTCATTAATACTAGCCTAGCATTTTTTTGATATTTTCCAATGCGTTAGAAATGTTATCTTGAGAGGCTGCAAAACTAAATCTTACATAATCTTTAGAAGTTTTACCAAAAGCAGTTCCTGGAACTATTGCAACTCCAGCTTCATGCATTGCTCTTTTACAAAATTCTGAACCATCCATTCCAGTTCCTATAACTTTAGGAAAAGCGTAAAATGCTCCACCTGGCAAACTACATTCAACACCTGGCAAACTATTTAGCCCTTCATGAATTAATTTTCTTCTTTGGGTAAATTTTTCCATCATTTCATTTATAGAGTCGTCAGGCCCATCTAAAGCCGCAATACCTGCAAACTGTGCTGCTGCATTAACACATGACACGCTATTAATTAACAATTTATTAATATGTTCAACTAATTCTTCTGGCCAAAAACTCCAACCCAATCTCCAACCAGTCATTGAATAGGCTTTACTCCAACCTTCAAGAACTATTAATCTATCTCTTAATTCTGGATAGTTAAAAAATGAAGGCATTTCTTTTCCATCAAAAATTTGTCTACTATAAATTTCATCACTTAGAATTGTTACATGAGGATATTTTTTTAGTCCCTCTGCTAATTTGTCTATTTCTGATTTTTCTACAAAACTTCCTGTGGGATTATTCGGATTAATTAAAATTAACAATCTAGTTTTATCAGTTATCAAAGACAAAATCTTATCAGCACTAAATTTTAAATCTTTGTCTTCAGTCAAATCATAAGGGACTGCTGTTGATCCAGTATAATTAATCATAGACTCATAAATTGGAAATGCAGGTGTTGGGTGAATAATTTCTGCCCCAGGTTCACCAAAACATTGAATGGCGTAATGCATTGTAGGTTTTCCACCTGGCATTATAATAATTCTCTCTGGATCTATATCTTGATTATAAAGTTTTTTAATTTTTCTAGTGACTGATTGTCTGCACTCAAGAATTCCATTTGAAAGAACATACCCATGATGACCATCATCAAGAGCTTTTTTAGCTGCTTCAACTATATGTTTTGGCGTTTTGAAATCAGGTTGACCAAGTCCTAGATGTATCATTGGGTTTCCTGCTGCTTCTAATTTTTTAGCTTCTGCTAAAACACTGAAAGCTGACTCGGTTCCCAAGCGATTTAAACTTGCTGCTAATTTCATTTTTTAATTCTCCTTAATTATTTATTTTCGATAAATTATTTTTGATCTATTCAATTCTTGAATAGTTTTGCATCCCATTAGTACCATATTTCGATTAATTTCATCGTGCATATTCTGCAATAGACGTTCTACTCCTGCTTGACCCCCAGCACCTAGAGAAAATAAGAACATTTTACCGAAACTGCACGCTGTAGCCCCTGCTGCTAAAGCCTTTAAAACGTGAGTACCTCTTCTAATTCCACCATCTAAAATAATTTCAAGTTTATCACCAACCGCATCTGAGATTTCTTTTACTTGATCAAAAGGTGATCTTGAACCATCAAGCTGCCTTCCACCATGATTTGAGATCATTATAGCCGTACAACCAATATCAATTGCTCTCTTAGCATCCTCTACTGACATTACACCTTTCAATGCAAAAGGTTTGTTCCATTTTTTTGCACAATACTCAGCATCTTTCCAGTTCATTGCTGGATCATACTGTTCGTTAATATATTGTATTACTGATTTTGAAATATTAGTTCCTTTATCAGTCTTAGTTTTTACATTCGACAATTCAAATTTTCCATGCGTAAAATAATTAAATACCCATTCTGGATGCAATGCAAAACTCATTAAACTTTGTAGTGTAAGTTTTGGTGGTGTAGTAAATCCTGTTCTGTGATCTCGCTCTCTATTCCCAGCAACCAATGTGTCAACGGTTAAGCACATACCATCATAGCCTGATGTTCTACATCTCTCAATTAAATCATCTGTGATTGATTGATCTTTATGAACATAAAGTTGAAATAATTTTGGTCCTTTTGAAATTTTGGCAATTTCTTCAATTGTGTTGTTTGCCATTGTAGACATACTATAAAAAGTTCCAAACTTTTCAGCAGCTCGAGCTGAGGCTTTATCACCATCATGATGATAAAGTCTTTGCATAGCAGTTGGAGATAAAAATATAGGCATATCAATTTTTTTACCAAAAACAGTTGTTGATAAATCAGGTTTGCCTACACTTGCTAAAACATTGGGAACTAAATCACAGTCATTAAATGCTTCTGTATTTCTTTTAAGAGTAGCCTCATCATCTGCACCGCCATCAATGTAATGGAAGATGGGTGAAGGTAGTCTTTTTTTTGCTAACTTTCTAAAGTCACTAAAATTATAACAATCTTTTAAATTCATAGTCGTTATCAAAAATTTTTAATTAAATTAAACATATAACTATTCGCACCAGGATTTTTGTCTCCAATGCTTGCATTAGATACGTGATTGTATGATATACCAATTTTAGAATTTTCAGATAAATCATAAGAAAACTGAATTTCAGATTTAAATTCAAGAACATGACCCAAATCTTTTCCATCTCCTTTGAAGTACAAGCCAGGTGCAAAACTAGGTGTGAATGTTAAAGCGCCCATATCAACGTTCCACTCAAATCCTGTATAAACATATGCAGCAGAATTTTCTGTTATAAAACCACCAGTAATTGGTGAAATATTTCCTAAAAAAGTATCTTTTTCTAAATTTTCATTCTGATGTTGAATACCAAACAACATTGCTGCTTGCTTATCATCACTAAAATCAAAATTGCCTGTAAAAAAATTATACTGATGACTGCTGTTTTCTGCCGCAAGCAATCTAGTGGCAGTAAAAAATATAGTTAAAATTATAATTAATTTTTTAAAACTCATTATTGTTAATAGCAGATTATTATGGTTTTTTTATAAATTTATTAAATATTATTGCACCGCCAACAAAAAATATCAATAGAGGTAATAGCCAAAGAAAGTAGGTATTCCTATTAAACAAAGGATCATATAAAATCCATTCACCATATTTACTTTGAAAATAAGAATAAATTTGTTTTTCAGATAATCCTTCATCAATTTTACTATCAACTACAATTTTCAAACTATTTGCAAATTCTGAGTCAGAATCGTAAACTGATTGTCCCTGACAGATCAAACAACGTAAATTTTTTGTAATTTTATTTTTCAAAATTTCATTGTCGGCTTTCAAACTATTAATAGGAAAAATAAAAAAAATGATTAAAAAGAATTTAAATATTTTCATTTTATAAATAATTTAATTTCTTCCATAGACTCTTTGCTAAGTGGCCCTATATATTTTTTAATAATTTTATTTTTATTGATTAGAAAAGACTCCGGAACTCCATAAGCGCCCCATTCAATAGCATTGGTGCCATCATTATCAAAAATTATCTTATCATAAGGATTTCCAAGCTCTTCAAGGAATTTTTTTGCATTTTTTTTTGTGTCTTTGTAGTTAATGCCAATAATCTTTAAATTATCGTTTTTTATCAAATCCATTAAAATTAAATGTTCTTGCTTACAAGGAACACACCAAGATGACCAAATATTTAATAAATAAAATTTATCTGTATTAAAAATTTTAAGTGTATTAACTGTTTTGCCTGAATCAAATAATTCGACTGAAACTGAAGGCACTTCATAATTTATTTTTACTTCCGGGGTATAAATATTAGTGTCCTGTAAACCTTTATAAAAAATAATAAAAATTGTTATAAAAATTAAAACGATTGAAAATGGTAAAAATTTATTTTTCATATTCTTTTTTAACAAAGCTCACTAATCCACCAAAGCTGATCAAAATTACTGAAAGCCAAATCCACAACATAAATGGTTTAACCTGATACCTAACATTAAAAAAGTTCTGATTTTGAACCATGTTAATAACAATAAACTTATCTGACAATAGTGTCGTTTTAATATCAGCCTCACTAGTGGCAATATTTGGTTGATTATATATCCTTAGCTCTGGTGATAGATTTTCTATTTTACCTTTAGAATCTTGCACAATGAAATTACCTATAATCGATCTATAATTTTTTTCCTTTTTTTGACTAATACTTTTAAAAACTATTTTTGTTTTTGTGTCCTGAAAAATTTCTCCCACTCTTAAATTTGTAATAATTTCATTTGAAAATAAACTGTTAAAAAGAATACTTAAAATTAATAAACTAAAACCAAAATGAGCTATATTTTGTGCTAGATTTTTAAATCCTTTAATAAAAAAATCTCTTAAAGTAATAAAAAACAAATATAAAGCACTTGAAATTAAAATTGTGTTTATCAAAAAATTAGGGCTGAAGTTTTTAACAATTAAAATGGATAAAAAAATTGAAATGATTAATAATGAAATTAAATAAATTTTGTCATCTAAGTTTGATTTAATCCATTTCAACTTTGGTCCAATCGCCATAATCAGTAAAAAGGGAACTAAAAAAGGTATAATAAGCTTATGATAAAAAGGTGGTCCAACAGATATTTTTTGAGAAGACAAAACATCAAGAAAAATAGGATAAATAGTACCAATCAAAACAACTGATAAAAAATACATCATAAACCAATTGTTAACTATTATAGCTGTTTCTTTGCTTAACCAGAAAAAACTATTTAAATTATTTTTATTAGTTTTATGAAAAAAGAAAAAAATAAATAATGAAAGAAAAATTAAAGAAAATAAAAAAATTAAAATAAATAAACCTCTTTCTGGATCATTTGCAAAAGTATGTACAGAGTTAAGAATTCCTGATCTAACCAAAAATGTACCACTCATGCTTAGTGCAAATGTTGATATTGATAATATTATAACCCAAGAAGTTAAGATTAATTTTTTCTCTAAAACCAAAATACAGTGTAAAAGTGTTGTTAATGCAAGCCATGGCATTAAAGAGACATTTTCGACTGGGTCCCAAAACCAAAAACCACCCCAACCTAACTCATAATACGCCCAAATGGATCCCAATAAAATTCCTAGAGTTAAAAAAATCCACGAACTTAAAGCCCATTTTTTTATATGAGACGCCCATTTTTGTGAGACAATATTTAAAGTTGTTGCAGCCAGAACTGAAGAAAAAATTATTGAAGAACCTACATAACCCAAATATAAAATTGGAGGGTGAATTGCTAAAGCTGGGTCTTGTAGTATTGGATTAAGCCCCAATCCTTCTGTTGGTATTGGATAAATATAATTAAAAGGGTTTGATGTTTTGATCAAAAAAATAAAAAAACCTATAATTATAATCTGCTGAAACGTTAAAGTTAAAATTCTATACTTTATAGGTTGATTTTTAGTTCTTATTAAAAAAATAAGAATAAACAATGTTAAAACAAGTAACCACAGTAATAAACTTCCTTCATGATTGCCCCAGGTTCCAGCAATTTTATAGAAAAATGGTTTTGTTGTATGTGAATTATTAAAAACAGTTTCGTTACTAAAGTCAGATAATACAAATGATAAAACTAAACATAAAAAACTAATTACAACTAAAAAAAATTGTAAAAATGTGAATGATAAAATTTTAGTATCTAATAATTTTGGATTTTTAAAATTTTTTACAGAAAGATAAATGAGAACCAATCCAAAAAAAAGTCCAAGAAATAATGAATAATTTCCTATAACACTAAATAGCATTTTATCTTTCTCCAAGCGCCTCTTTTACCTCTGGAGGCATATAATTTTCATCATGTTTTGCTAAAATTTTTGTGGCAGAAAAAAAATTTCTGTCTTTTAAAAAACCTTCTGCAACCACTCCTTTATCTTCTGCAAAAAGATTTGGGATTGCGCCTGAGTAAGTGACATTAATTTCATTTTTGAAATCTGTAATTATGAACTTAACTTCACTGGCCTCTACTAAAATGGAATTTTTTTTTACCATTCCACCTATTCTAATTTTTTTTTTATCTAATTCTGATAAAGCTTTAATCTCTGAAGGTGATTGAAAATATACTACGTTTTCTTCAAGTGATTTTAAGACTAGAAATACCGTAAGTATTAAAGTAATTAGAATAAGAGCTACAAACAAAAATCTTAATTTAACTTTACGACCATACATGGTTTAAAAGTTAATTATTTGTGGCGTTAGCTAAAATTTCTTTATTTATTTTTTGTGATTTTGCAGATTTAGCTTTCTCAGAGTTTAGAGATCCAAATTTAGCTACAAATTTATTTTGTTCCTTAGTAAATTGAACTTTTGTAATCAAGTATAGTGCTGAAAAACTTAAAAGTGTAAAACTGAAAGCAGACAATACGTAAGTCTCATATCCGTTCATAAAAAATAGTTCATTTATCATAGTCTATCTAGGCCTTTATTTTTAATTTTTATCAGTTCTGTATTATATTTCATTAAGAAAATTAGCAATGAAAAAAGAGCAAATGCCGCAGTCATTATTAGCAAAGGGAAAAGCATTGATGAATGAATTGAGCTTTTTGATAAAATATTGATTGATGCTGGTTGATGAAGTGTATTCCACCAATCTACTGAATATTTAGTAATAGGAACATTGACTATACCTATAATCGTTATAAATGTTGTAATCTTAAAAACCTTTTCTTCACTTTCATAAATTCTCCACGAAACTAGATACATTGCATAAAAAAGTGCCAATATTAACATCGATGTAATTCGAGCATCCCAAGCCCACCATGTTCCCCAGGTTGGTTTCCCCCAAATAGAACCAGTAACTAATGCAATTATATTAAAAACAAAACCAGACGGTGCCAAACTTTTAGAGATTAAAAAAAAAATTTTATTCTTAAAAATAAAACCACTAATAGATAATAAGGTAATAGATGAAAAAATTCCTAATGCTGTCCAGGCAGCTGGAACATGTACATACATTATTCTAACAGCATCACTTTGTTTATAATCTTCTGGAGATAATATTAGGGCTTCAGTTAATCCAATAGAAAGCACAATCACAAATAAAAATAAAATATATTTCGGAGCTTTTGAGGTTATTCGAAAAATTCTATTTGGTTGAAAAAGTTTAAACATAATTAGTTAACAATGTTTATTACGAAAAGGATTTCTGATCAAGAATGCAGAGGGAGATAATAATTTTGAATTAAAATTTAACATCCCTGATCAGAATATAAGTTTTTTACTCAATTTATATGGCTTAGATTTGAGCTAAATGTGTTTGAAAAATGATAGATTTAATTAGACATCTTAAAATAACTTGACCCTTTTTTTCCTGAAAAAATTTCCTCAATTAAAGGATGTTTTATTGGCTCGTCAGAATCGTCCATTAATAGATTTTGTTCTGAAACGTAGGCTTCGTAAGTTATTTCCTCATTTTCAGCCAGCAAATGATAGAAAGGTTGATCTTTTCTTGGTCTAACATTTTTGGGAATAGATTGATACCACTCCTCAGAATTATTAAATTCAAAATCAACATCATATATAACCCCTCTAAATTCGAAATGTTTGTGTTTTACGATGTCCCCAATTGAGAACTTGGCTTTTTGAATTGGCATAGTTATTAGTATGGGTATTTAAAAATAAAAATCAATGCTAAAAATATTAATGTTTTGTGATGTGGCAAATATGTTATTATATTTTAAGTGAATAAATCTTTTTTAAAATTCGTTACAGATTTTGGACCATTAGCTATATTTTTTTTTTATTATTATAATAATGATAAAAATTTATCAGTTGCTATTCCTCCACTTATAGTTGCAACTTTAATTGCATTGGCTGTTGTTTGGTTTTTTGAAAAAAAAATACCAATGATGCCCTTAATAAGTGGAATATTAATTACTTTTTTTGGTGGCTTAACTATTTATTTTAATGATCCGATATTTATTTATATTAAACCAACAATTATAAATATTTTATTTGCTTTAGCATTATTTTTTGGGAAATATTTTGCTAAAGAGCCTGTTCTAAAAAAAATTATGGGTAAATCAATCCCACTAACAGATATTGGTTGGGAATTATTAAATAAAAGATGGATGTTTTTTTTCTTGGGCCTTGCAATATTAAATGAATGTGTTTGGAGAACTCAATCGGAGGAGTTTTGGGTTAACTTTAAAGTATGGGGCATGTTGCCAATAACTATAATTTTTACCGGTTTCCAGATACCATTAATCAATAAGCATAAAATTGATGCCTAGTAATTTAAAACTAGTAGTCAATAATCCCCATAAACAAATAGAAGAAAGACAATTTTTTGAGCGAGATGAACTAAAGGTTATCTTAGATCTATATGCAAAAATGGTCTCTGAAGGATCATGGAAAGATTATGGATTAAGTATCTCAAGTAAACAAGTTAGCTTTAGTGTCTTTAGAAATGCTGCAGAGAATGCTTTATATAAAATTTGTAAAAACTTTAAGCCAAAGAATAAAAATCTTAAATACTTAATTACAGATACTACTGGTAAAATTCTCAAAAACTCATTAGATCTTAGAATTTTATTAAAAAATACTAACTGGAAAAAACTTTAAAGTTATTTAATTATAACTGTTGCCTTATCTAAATCATTTATTTTTAAAAAACAGTATGTTGCGGTTATTGCCATAATATTAGCTGAACCTTGGGGTGGTTTATTTTCTTTAAAATAAATTTGGTGCTTATCTTTTTTTTTAATAATTTTTTCCAAATTCAATGAATATCCCCCTGTATTCTGAGGCTTTGAGATATAAATAAAATTAAATTCTTCCTTAGTTAAATTTTTATCTATTAATCTTAATTTATAGATAAAATCTTCATCATTAAGAGTAAATAATCCATTTTTTTCAAAAAATGTTACTCCACTATTAGATCCGCATTTTAAATTTTGAGGTTTTATTTCTTCGGCTTGAATCAAATGACTAGAACAAGAGAATAACAAAAAACTTATAAAAATACTTAATTTATTCAAACTCAATTTAAAAAGTTTTTTTATAGAACAATGACATAAAATTTTGATTTTTTGAACCATTTGAATGATCACCATTTTGAACATGAGTTAAGTTGGCACTCAAATTAGACGATTCTGTGATCGTTTTATTAAAAACAATATCAAAATTTATTTGTCTGGCATCGGGTTCTAAATCAACATTTAGGTTGCTATAAGTGACAGTTCTATCTCTATCTGATGATGTTGGTAATCTTAAATTCATACTACCATCTTCAACTCTTTGTGGCTGATCTATAAAAAATCCTATTCTCTGATCTTTTTTTAAAAAATTAGCTTTCGTAAGACCTAAAGTAAATGAACTTGTTAATAATGGAGTTGAACTATCAATATATGAGTTTGAAGCTTTATCGATATAAGTATATCCTGCAAATCCTGAACCTACAAAAGTAAAATCATCACCTAAATTCTTTTTATATTTAATTCCAGTAAAGTTTGTATTAGACAAATCACCTGTTGCAAAAGCACCTGTTGATGTGGAATTTAAAAATTTATTTTGCTCGTAGTTTGCTCCAAATACTATTTGCAAATCTCCAGCATTTTTCATTCCTTCATTTGAACTTGATAAAGGATTTAAGTTAAACGCTAAACCTAAGTCATTACCATTTGCGTTTGTAAAAGTATCAAATCCAAAACTACTATTGTTATTAAACGACATAAAATAGTCTTGTCCTGATCCGGTATTAAAATAGGGATTTACTAAATAATTGTTACCAAAATTGCTATCATTAAAGAAATTAGATAATGGATCTATTGCATTTTCAAAGCTATTAGTTGATTGATTATAACCTAGTGCCAAGAAATCTCCTGCTGAATAAAACAAAGAACTTTCTATGTAATTACCATCTGTCTCTATTGTAAAACTACCATATAAATTTTTGTGTTTATTTTTCTTAGTAGTTTTTGGTTCAAGTCTTGACATATGGTTTTCAATTGTATTTTGAGAGGTGTAGCTCCCAGAAGTAAAAAAGCCATCGACAGCAACATCAAAATTAGCTCTATCGAAACTATCATACACTTCCATTGTTTGAGCATTAAGAGCTGATTTCAAAGCATTAGAAAATGCTGCACTACTTATAAAATTATTATTAATTAAATCGTAGTAGCTTGCATTAGGATCATCTAATAGGTTGCTTCCCCCAATTGTTTGCAGACTTCCTACCGCAGCTGTAGCAGCATTTAAATTTATTAGTCCATGACCATATATTGAACTCTGTGAATATTCATCCGTATCTAGAGCTGTAGTAAATAATCTACTAACAACTTGTGCATTTGTAAGAGAGCTAAACTCATGTTTCACTAAAGCTAGTGCTCCTGAAACCATTGGGGCTGCCATCGAGGTACCACTTTTAGCAACATGATATCCATTTGCAAAATACCATGGCGCATAAATAGAGCTACCAGGGGCTGCAACACAGTATGCAGCAACAACTCCACATTTATTTGAATAACTTGCAATTTTTCCATCTGTTCCAACAGCTACCACGGCAATTGATAAGTCTTGAAAGTCAGTATCATACAAATGAGCACCTGCTAATAATGATGGATTATCTTTGCTATCATTGCCAGCCGCCCATACATTTATTATATCTGCAGCACCAACTGCTTCCATCTGAGTATACACTGAACTACCTATCGCAGTCTCACAACTTGAAGCACTATTACAATCAACACCTATTTCTGCAGAGTCACCATAGCTATTATTTATTATATCAACACCTGCAGTAATTGCTTCTGAAAGTGAACTTGCTATTGCAGCATCAGGAAATGCACCATCAGAATTGCCGGCCTTAAAAATATAAAGTTTAGACTCATATGCTACACCATGCATCCCATCTGTAACAATTGGTGAATCGGCTTGATTATCATTATCTGCTCCTATAATTCCTGCAACATGTGTTCCATGACCTTCGTCGTCATTAGGAATATTATCTGAATTTATATTGTCACTTCCAGTAGGAGTTACAATTTTAGAACTTGGAAGTGAGTCGTTATTTCCACCAAAATCTAAATGATAATTATTTCCGCTACCATAAAGAGCAATACCTGTATCAATAACAGCAACATTAATTCCTGATCCTGTAGCCCCTCTAGCATAAGCAGCACCAGCACAAATTCTTGCTAATGCATAATTACTTCCATTTGACATACCATAATACTCTGCATCTCTTATTGTTGAATTTCCAGCATCAGTGCAATTAGGAACAGTGTAGCTAGCTCCACCTCCTGCACTACCGCCACTACCGCCACCACCACCACATGCATTTAATAAAAGGGGTAAGGATAAAATTGCTAAAATTTTTGAAATACTATTCATTAAATAAATTATTTTCATAAAATCTTTGAAAAAATAAGTGCAAATACTGCATACGAAATGTCTCAGATTTAATTATTATTTTTAATTTGATTGATGGTTAGGTATGGTATTTTAAAGAATGTCTAAGCTTGCAAAATATTTAATCAGCGATCTCAAAGAAGACTGGTCTAAACCTTCCATAAAGTTTTTTAGATCTAATGGTGCATATGGTTACATTATTTGGCTAACTTTAATAAATTGCTATTTTGAAAAAAAAGAAATTTCTATTGAAAAACTTGTGACTGATGTTGATCAATATGCATCAAGAAGAACAGTTTTAAATTTTATTGGTAAGGGTGTTGAGGGAAAGTTTATAAATAAAAAAAACTCAACTGAAGATAAAAGAAAAATTTTAATTGAACCATCAAATATTACAATTAAAGAATACTCTAGATGGTCTAGTAAATTTATTAAAAGTGTTGTTTAACACAACGTATGTATAAAATTTTTTTAATATTTTTTATTTTGTTAATGGGTCCATTAAAGGCAGAACAATTTACTAGTATTGAAAACTTTAGTTTTGAGCTTCCAAAAGGTTATCAAATATTTAATAAAAATAATCTTTATGATGTCTACAATCACTCAAATAAAGATCCACTTATAAAAAAACAAATTAACTTAGCAAAACAACGTCTTAAAAATCAAAAAATAGAATTGCTTTATAATTTTTCTAGCCACCCATTAAATAATATAAATATTTTGGTTTTTGATAACAATTACAAAGTTAATAAAAAAAAAGTCTTAAAACAATGTAAAAAAATTTTAAAAATTGAAAAAAAAGTTGGTAAAAGAAAAGTAGATCTTAAAGAGTGCAGAATGCATGATCAACCTTCATTTGCTGATTGGAGTATGTACAGAGAAAACGAAAGTTCTTTTATGGAAGGAGTTGTTACTCAACAAATAATATTTTTATATAAGAAAAAAGAATATGTTGTTACTTCTGCCTGTTGGGATAAATGCGAAGAAACTAAAAATGATTTATTTAACTTGGTAAAATCTATTAAATTTTAATTATCTTCTTTGTCCAAACAATCTTAGCAACATTATAAATAAATTTATAAAGTCTAGGTAAAGAGTAAGAGCACCCATCACTGCTTTTTTACCCATGATCTCACCTGTATCACTTGCTGCATACATATTTTTAATTTTTTGAGTATCATATGCTGTTAAGCCTACAAAAATTAAAACACCTAGGATTGATATTACAAAATACATCATTGAAGATTTCATAAAAATGTTAACTATTGAAGCGATTATTATTCCAATTAAACCCATCATCAAAAATGAGCCAAGTTTTGTTAAATCTCTTTTAGTTGTATAACCATAAATGCTCATTGCACCAAAAGTTGCTGAACATATAAAGAAAACCCTGGTAACACTCATTCCGGTATAAACTAATAAAATTGATGACAAAGATAAGCCCATTAATCCTGCAAAAACCCAGAAAGTCGTTTGAGCTTTTGAAGCACTCATTTTATTTATTCCAAAACTCATATAAAAAACTATTCCTAAAGGCGCCAGCATAACAAGCCATTTTAATCCAGACAAATATATTGCATTACCTATTGAGGTTAATGCTACAATAGATCCAGCATCATTAGTCACCACTGACATTTTAAATGTTAAAAGTGCAACTATTCCTGTTAATAAAATTCCAGTTGCCATGTAATTATATACTTTTAGCATGTAGGTTCTTAAACCTTCATCCATTACAACTGTTGACTGTTGAGCAGCTTTGGCTCTATTTAAGATTCCGTTTTTATCAAATTCCATAATAAGTAATATATAATAGTCTTTTACTAATTATTCAAGATACCTTAAAAAGATTAAAAATATCCAAATTAAACAAAAACCATTATGAATTATAAAAAACTAGGCAATACTAATCTCGAAGTAAGTACAATTTGTCTCGGCACTATGACTTGGGGTGAACAAAATACTCAAGAAGAAGGTTTTGAACAAATGGATTATGCTTTAGACCAAGGTATTAACTTTTGGGATACCGCTGAATTATATGCAGTTCCACCAAGGGAAGAAACTTATGGTCATACGGAAATCATAATAGGTAACTGGTTTAAAAAATCAAAAAAGAGAGACAAGGTTATTTTAGCATCAAAAGTTGCAGGCCCTATGAGAGCATATTTAAGAGGTGGAGGAAATAATTATGGAATAGATAAGATGACTCAAGCAATCAATGATAGCTTAAAGAGATTACAAACAGATTACATTGATCTTTATCAATTACACTGGCCTGAAAGAAATACAAATATGTTTGGACGTCTTGGATATGAGCATAAAGAGAATGGTGAGTGGAATAAATTTGAAGATGTCCTTGGCAATCTCAAAAGATTCATTGATGCAGGAAAAATAAGAGAAATAGGTTTATCAAATGAAACACCATGGGGTGTTTCTAAATATTTGGAATTATCTAAAGAAAAAGATTTACCAAGAATGATGTCTATTCAAAATCCTTACAGCTTATTAAATAGAACCTATGAGGTTGGATTAGCCGAAATATCAATTAGAGATGAGATTGGTCTATTGGCATATTCACCATTGGCAAGTGGATATTTATCAGGGAAATATAGAAATAATCAACTGCCTAAAAATTCAAGAATTGAAAGAGATCCTAATTTTTGGACAAGATATGCAAAGCCTAACACAGAAAAAGCTGTTGATGCTTATTATGGAATTGCTAACAAACATGGTCTTGATTTAGCTCAGATGTCTTTAAAATTTTTAGAAATTCAACCATTTGTAACTTCCGTTATTATTGGGGCAACTACGATGGAGCAGTTGAAAACAAATATAGAAAGTGTAAATATCAACCTAACTGATGATGTCATTAAAGAAATTAATAATGTTCAAACAATTTATCCTAATCCATGTCCATAATTAAAAAAATTCTATCAGTTGTATCAATATTATTTATTGGTTGTGTTAATCAATTGTCTGCAGAAGAAATAAAAAAAATTGGTAAATATAAAGACTGGGAATCAATGATTTTAACTGATGCGACCGGGAAAGTATGTTTTGCTCAATCATCTCCTATTTTACAGGCTCCAAAATCAAATAAAAGAGATGCAAAGTTATTTATTGCTTTTAGACCTGCAGAAAAAATAATTGATGAAGTAAGTGTTACAGGTGGTTATGAGTTTAATAAAAATAACTCTGTAGTTGCCCAGTCAGGAAAAAATAAATTTAAATTTGATATAAAAGAACAAGGTTTTGCGTGGATTGCTGATAATAAAATTGAGTTTAGAATGATTAAGAGAATGAAAAAAGGCTCTAGAATAATGATTACTGGATATAATCAAAAAGGCTCTCAAACAATTGATCATTACTCATTACTAGGATTTACTAAGGCTTACAACTCTACAAAAAAAGCCTGTAGTTAAATAAATGAAATCAAAAAAGAAAATTGTTCTAGCCTACTCAGGGGGCCTTGATACTTCTATTATCTTAAAATGGCTTCAAGAAAATTATGATGCTGAAGTAATTTGTTATACTGCAGATGTGGGACAAGAAATTGATAGAAAAAAAATTATCACAAATGCAAAGAAATTTGGCGTTAAAAATATAATCATAGAAGATTTAAAAGATATCTTTGTTAAAGATTATGTTTATCCAATGATTAGAGGTCACGCAATCTATGAGGGGGTTTATTTATTAGGTACATCAATAGCAAGACCACTCATCGCTAAAGATCAAATTAGAGTTGCTAAAAAATTTAAAGCTTATGCTGTATCACATGGTGCAACTGGAAAAGGGAATGATCAAGTTAGATTTGAATTAGGGTATCATTATTTTGGACCCAATATAAAAATTGTCGCTCCATGGAGAATTTGGAAACTAAAATCTAGAACAGATCTTATTAATTATGCAAAAAAACATGGAATAACTATTCCAAAAGATAAAAAAGGAGCCCCTCCCTTTTCAATTGATGATAATTTATTTCATACATCAACAGAAGGTAAGGTTTT
Source organism: Candidatus Pelagibacter bacterium nBUS_25 (assembly GCF_051200975.1). Classification (NCBI taxonomy): domain Bacteria; kingdom Pseudomonadati; phylum Pseudomonadota; class Alphaproteobacteria; order Candidatus Pelagibacterales; family Candidatus Pelagibacteraceae; genus Candidatus Pelagibacter; species Candidatus Pelagibacter bacterium nBUS_25. The sequence goes on from NZ_CP172846.1 coordinate 1,258,359, forward strand.
AGAAAATCCAAAAAATTCTGCTCCTGAATTTATTTTTCAAAGATCAATTTCGCCTGAAAAAGCACCAAATAAACCAAGCTTTGTAACTATCAATTTTAAAAATGGTGACCCATTTGCAATTAATGGAAAAAAACTATCTCCTGCAAAATTATTAGAAAAACTTAATCAGCTTGCAGGGAATAATGGAATTGGAAGAGTTGATTTAGTAGAAAATAGATTTATTGGAATAAAATCTAGAGGAGTATACGAAACTCCTGGTGGCACATTATTAATTCATGCACATAGAGCAATAGAGTCAGTAACACTTGATAAAGAAACCATGCATAAGAAAGATCAAATAATGCCTAGATATGCTGAATTAATTTATAATGGTTATTGGTATTCAAATGAAAGATTTAAACTTCAAAAAATTATGGATCTCAAAAAGAATAAAGTTAACGGTTCTGTAAAACTTAAGCTTTATAAAGGGAATGTAATAATAGAATCTCGACAAACTAAAAGTTCTGCTTACTCAATGAAAAAAGTTTCATTTGAAGAAAACAAAACGTTTAATAAATCTAATGTTGAAAGATTTATTAATTTTCATAAGAAAAAACTTCGTTCTTAAATAAAATGCAAATAAACGTTTTTGCAGATACCATTTGTGGATGGTGTTTTATTGGACATAAAAATTTAAACAAAGCCTTAAAAAATTTTCCAAATATAAAATTTGATATTAGACATATTCCTTTTCAATTAAATCCAGATATGCCAACCGAAGGTATTCATAGAGATAAGTATTTAGAAATAAAATTTGGTGGAAAAGATTATGCAGCGCCCATGTATGAAAATATGAAATTAAAAGCAAAGGAATCTCGGATAAATTTAAATTTAGATAAAATAAAAAGAACTCCTAACACTATTCTTTCTCATTTACTTATTGTTCTAAGTGAACAATTTAATTTACAAAATAAAATTAAAGAAAAAATATATCAGTCTTATTTTATTGATGGACTCGATATTGGAGATATTGATGTTTTAATTGGTATTGCTAAAGAAAATAATATTACAGAAAATATTTTTAAAGAATTTATTAATGAAAAAAATATTCAAAATGTGACTTCAAAAATTTTAATTGCTAAAGAGAAGAATATTAGTGGAGTTCCATTTTTTGAGATAGGAAAAGATTTTATTTCTGGTGCTCAAAGCTCAATTCAATTAGAAAACGCTATTAAAGCCAATTTAAAATAAGATTTAGGACAATTTGACATTTGTTATAATTACTAAAAATTATAACTTTACACCATGGAATCGTTAAAAAACTGGATGATGGATGCAGCAAATATCTTATTTGATGATAGTAAAAATGATCTTAGATCTCTTCCTAAAACTGTAAGATTACAAATTCTTTTAGTTTTAAGTTTTATTTGGACTACAGTTTTTAGTTTATACATTTTTTCTTATACAACTTTTGCCTTTGGTTGGGCGGGTCTTTATGTGGCTCACATTGGTTTAATATTTGCCGTCTATATGACTTTTAAAAATTTTCATAAAGCAGAGGAAAAATCTAGTAGTGTTTTTAAAACAAAAAATTTTGACCCATTTAAAATAATGGTGATTGTTTTTGTGGTAGTGTTTATTTTTGTATTTTCAAAAGGAATTGAGGTTTTAACTAGTCCTAATCCAAGTTCATATTCTATTCCTTATGATGGGCCATCTAAATCAGTATTTGAAAAATGGTTACCGTTCAGTAAAAACAAATAATGGAAAAAATAGCAAAAAATTTACAGTTAGCATTAATGTGTATTATTTTGATAAGCACAGTAATTGCTGTTGGTATAGAAATTAAATATATGATTATAAATCAGTCTGTAACATTAGCCGATTTATTATTAATGTTCCTTTATTTAGAAGTATTAGCAATGGTAAGGGTTTTTTGGGATCAACAATCAATAAGCATAACTTTACCTCTTTTAATTGCGATTACTGCTCTTGCTCGATTTATTATATTGCAAGGTAAAGAAATGGATCCAACAGCATTAGTTTATGAGGCTGTTGCTATAGTTTTAATAGCAGCTGCAATTGTAATTTTAAGATTAAGACACAGTGATAAATTGGGTCTAAAAAGAAAAAAATCAAAATAATTTAATATGATGTTTGAAGCCTCAAGGGCTAAAGCAGTTGATAAATTAAATAATTTTGTAGAAAATAATTTAATTGATTATTCAAAATTAAGAAATTTTGATTTTGGACCTAATAACAGATCAAATATTTCCTGTTTGTCTCCATACATAACGCATGGAGCAATCAATGAATTAGAGGTAATTGATAAATCTCTCAAAAAGTATTCATTTTCAAAGAATGAAAAGTTTGTTCAAGAGGTTTTATGGCGCGTTTATTGGAAAGGGTGGCTTGAGTTGAGACCAAATGTTTGGTCAGACTATTTAATAGAATTAGATAAAATCAAAAATGAATTCAAAGACAATCAGTATTATTTAGATGCCACTGAAGGAAAAACAGACATAGAATGCTTTAATCAATGGGTAACCGAACTTAAAGAGAATAATTACCTTCATAACCATACCAGAATGTGGTTTGCAAGTATTTGGATATTCACACTAGAATTACCGTGGCAGCTAGGTGCAGAATTTTTTATGCAACATCTTTATGATGGTGATGCCGCATCAAATACACTTGGTTGGAGATGGGTAGCTGGGGTTCAAACTCAAGGCAAACATTATCTAGCAAGTGAATGGAATATAAATAAATTTACTAACAATAGATTTCAAAACATAAAGCTTAATGAAAATGCCACACCAATATTCAGTGATAAAACTTATCAAGTAAATAAAAAAGAATTTTTAAATTCTGAAATTTTAAAGGATCAAACTTTATTAATATTTGAAAATAATATGACTTTTGAATTTTCTGATTTTAAAGATCATAAATTTAAAAAAATTTTATTAGTCTTAAATGATACAAATAGAGTTATCAAATTGAGTGAAAAAGTGTTGAAGTTTAAAGCCGATCTTTTAAAAGATCAAAAAACAAGGTTAGAAGATAAATCAATTAATTGTGAACTTATTAACATCAGTGATTTAGAGAATATTACTGAAAAAGTTTATGCTCTTTATCCAACTGTTGGTGAAAATTTAGATTTTATTCAAAACAATAATTTAAAAAATATCAAATTATTATATAGAAAGTTAGATCAGTTTTCTTGGCAATATTGCAATAAAGGTTTTTTTAACTTTAAAAATTATATCCCAAAAATTATTGCTAAATTTAATTAAGCTAAAAAAGTTTTAATGCCATCTAAAATATACTGAACACTTAATCCTACAAGAATGATAGCTACCACTCTTGAGATAACCCCAATTATTTTTTTATTTATTAAATTAGAAAACTTTGAAGCTATAAAAAAGATTATAAAAGTTAGAGATAGTACAATTACCAATGAAAACATTCCTACTGTTTGATTGGTAAAATTAGTTCCAATATCTGAAACAGAAACAATTACTGAAGTAATGGCTGCTGGTCCTGCAATAATAGGTGTTGCTAAAGGAAATACACTCACGTTATCAGAATTTAAATCTATATCTTCTCCTTTCCTTTGCTGACGCTTGTCAAATAACATCTCTATCGCAATTATTAATAAGATAATTCCTCCTCCTATTGTAAAAGCTGGGTAAGAAATATGTAAATAGCTTAACAGTGAGCTTCCAAGTAACGCAAAAAATAACAATATGATAGTTGCAATTATAGTTGCACTAAATGCAACTTTAATTTTTTGTTTTGTCTCCATGTGTTGAGTAATACTCAAAAATAATGGAGTATTTCCTAATGGGTCAATTACTATAAAATATAGGAAGAAAGTTTGAATAAATATCTCTGACATCAGATTTATCTATCTCTTTAAAAAGATTTTACAATTTAAATTAAAACCAACGTATCATTCCAATAATACCAGCGGTTGCATAAAAAAATTGCAACAAAAGTATTCCTTTATGGCCTCCTCTATAAGCCCAAATTCCAATCAATATCGCTGATAAAAGTAATAAGCAGAAGCCAAAAAATTCTATTCCAATATTTAATGCAACAAACAAGGAATATAAAATAGCAGTAATCACACCTGCCCATTCAAAAAATTTATTGTTCATTTTATTTGATTAAATAAATCACAATATGGTTTTAAAATTCTCATAAAGAATTTTGGAATAATTATTCATGTCAGACATATTATCTTTTGCAGCATTATCAAATTTTTCTAAAGCACCTTCTCCCAACTGATCTTCAAGGGCTTTTTTATATTCTGGAACACGCCCCCATTCATTAACTGTAGTGTCTTTAATTTCTATATGAAATTGAATTCCATAAGCGTGGTTTTGGTATTTAAAAATTTGATATTTTGTTTCAGGAGACGATGCTAACAAAGTTACATCTTTATTATTTTCTATTCCCTGCACCTCATATGAATGCCATTGTAAACTTTTGATTTGTTCTGGAAATTTTGAAAAAAAATTATCTTTATCTTTTTCTTTGTTAAAATTGATATCCATAATTCCAATTTCTGGCGTACTAGATTTAACTACTTTACCACCTACCACCTCACCTAGTAACTGACAACCAAGACAAAAACCTAAGTAAGGTTTTTTTAAATTGATAACAAATTCTTCAATTGCTTTTTTTTCTTCAATTAACCAAGGATATTCTTTTTCCATATAGGTATCCATTGGGCCACCCATACAAAACATTCCATCAAATTTACTAAGATCATTTGGAATTTTTTCACCTTCATCAAGTTCAATAGTAGTTAACTTGACTCCATCAGCCAACATTAAATCCTTAATATAACCAGGATCTTCAATTTTAATGTGTTGTAAAACAATTATATCCACTAAAGTTTAGCTTAGCTTAGAGCACTTCTTGGAGCAATATTTTACTTTATCCCAATTTAACTTCCATTTTTTACGCCAAATAAAGGGTCTTTTGCAAACGGGACAAATTTTTGAAGGTAGATTTTCTTTTTTCATTATTAAATAATAAATTTAATAATAATTAAGACAAAAATTGAAGTTGCAATTCCACTTAAACCCATGGCGAGTGCAGCAAAAACTCCTGCTGTTTTGTTTTTACTCATTGCTCTTGCAGTTCCAATACCATGACTTGCTAGACCAAAACCAAACCCTCGTGCACTCATATCTTTTATATTAAAAATATTTAATGCAAAAGTTCCAAGGGAAGCACCCACAATTCCCGTAATAATTGTTATAATGGCTGTTAAAGAGGGAATTCCACCTATTAACTCAGCTATACCCATAGCTATAGGTGCAGTAACATTTCTCGGAACCATGGTTAGAATAATTTCCTGATCTAAATTAAAAAAAGAAGCTAAGTAATAAGTGATCAATATCGCAAAAGGAATTCCTAAAAAAATTGAAAATACAATTGGTTTAATTTCTTTTAAAATTAGGTTTTTTTTTTCGTAAATAGGTATTGCTAAAGCTACTGTTGCAGGACCTAACATAAAATGAATGAACTTGGCTCCATTAAAGTATCGATCATAAGTGACATCCATCGTCAATAGAACAGATGAAACAATTAAAATACTAATTGCCACTGGATTTACTAGAGGATTGAGTTTTGATTTTTTGTATAAATAGTCTCCCAACAAAAAAGCGCCAAGAGTTAGAGTTATCCAAAACAAAGGCTCTGCTTGCAAGTATACCCAAATTTTATAAAGTTTATCTTCTTTTGACATTTTTTTTCTCTAATTTAATAATCTTTTCCATAACGAAAGCGGTAAATACTAAGCTTGCTAAAGTACCTATGACAATAATTGCCAAAATTTTAAATAAATTATCTCCAAGATAATTAATGTGCATCACAACACCTACTCCTATTGGCACAAATAATAATGACAGATAGTTAATTATTTGGTGACTAGTTTCTGATATTTCCTTTTTAATTTTTTTATAGGGCGTTGCTGATTTTAGAAAAAATATAAATACTAATAATAATAAAATAAGTCCAATGACAGGTCCTGGAATATTTATTTCAAAAAATTTTTGTATTGCCTCTCCAAAAAGTTGAAAAGAAAATATAATGAACAGACTTTTTAACATTTAATAGTACACTTTATTTTATAAAACTAAATTTCTCTAAAATTTTCTTTCCATTTTTTTATTGCTTCTTCCCAACTTGGCACATTATTATCCTCATACCCATAAACAGAACCTGTTCCAATAAATCTAAAATTCTTCATTGCCAAAGCATGGTGTTTACCCCTTAAATAATCTAACATTTTGTTCTTATTTTCCCAAGCTGTTAGGGTATGATGATATTTGCTTATCTTTTTTGAGTCACAAAACAAATTTCCATTTGCTTTTCTTGCTGCAGAAAAACTTGGTATTGTATACCTCATGAATTTTAACATTCCAAAAAAACCTTTTACTTTAATGCCTGTTATAGAAATATACATTATGCAGTATTTAATTTTATAAATTTATCTGCTTCAGATAAAATCATTTTTTTTCTTTCATCTTTCATTTTATCAAAAATTCTAACCATCATCGAAAGTCTTGGGTTCTTTAAAAAAAATTTTCTATTTCGATCTATAAACCTCCAATAAAGACCATCCATCGTATTACACCACTCCCCTTTTTTAAAATCCATCATCTTCATAAAATAAGCAGATCCACAAATGTATGGTTTAGTTGCAAAAATCCCTCCATCACTAAATAAACCCATGCCATAAACATTTGGAACCATCACCCAGTCAGATGAGTCAACAAACATTTCCATAAACCATTTATAAACATAAGTTGGTTTTACTTCACAAAGGTTCATTATATTTGATAAAATCATTAATCTTTCAATGTGATGAGACCACCCATGATCAACGGCATTTTTAATTGCATGATCTAATGGAGGCAAACCCGTAGTTCCTTCGTACCAAGATTTTTTCATTTTTCTATTTTGTTTAAAAAAATTTCCTACCTCCATTTCATCAGAATAGCCTTGATAAATACCTCTCATGAACTCTCTCCAACCTATTATCTGACGTATATATCCTTCAAGTGAATTCATTCTTATTTTGTATTTTTTATGGAACTCTAAAACTTTTTGAATAATAAATTCTGGTGTTATTAAACCCAGGTTAATATATGGACTTAAAGCACTATGAAATAAGATGTTATCTTTTTGATTTACAGCATCCTCATAATCGCCAAATAAATTAGATTTTTCTTTAATAAAAAAATTTAAAAGTTTAACAACATCATCATATTCTGTTGCAAACCAAAAATTATTTGTACTTCCGGGATGATCTTTGAATAATTTTTCAATAATTGGTTTTAATTTTTTTGTATGATTGGTTTCATTGATCTTTGGAAATTTTGGGATGGATATATCTTTAGGTAATTTATTTCTATTATCTTCATCAAAGCTCCACTTTCCACCGATTGGATTGCCATCAGCACCCATTAATATTCCAGACTTTCTTCTAACTTCCTTATAAAATGTTGCCATGAAAGGCTTTTTTGATTTTCCCAAATAATTTTTAAATTCATCTCTAGAATTTAAAAACATAGGCGTTTGTATAACATTCCAATTAACTTTTTCTTTTTTTGAAAACTGAGAAATTTTTTTCTCAAAAAACTTATCTTCTACTTCAAAGCTTGTAATTTCAGTTATCTTATTTCTGGTAATTATTTTTTTAAGCTTTTTAAAATAATCATCTTTGAAATCTTTATCTTCAATTTTTAGGTAATCTAATTTATATTTATTTTTCTTTAAACTATCCGCATAAGAACGCATAGAAGATAAGAATAATAGGATTTTTTGCTTATGATGTTTTTCATAAGTGCATAATCCGTTATCTTCTGCCATAAAGAACACATGGTCCTTTTTGAAGCGGTCTAAGTATTTTAATGGAAATAATTGATTACCAAGTATAAAAAATAATTTCATAACTAAATATAACTAATAAAAAAATTTATGTCAGAAAAATATCTAATCTTTGGTGCGACAGGTTCAATTGGTTCAAGTCTAGCTGAACAATTAAAAAATGCAGGAAATGATATTCACTTAATTGCAAGAAATGAAAGTGAAGTAAGTGCAATTGCAGATAAATTAGGTTGCAAATTTACAGTTGCTGATGTTTTAGAAGATGGTTTTATTGAAAAAGTCAAAGCTAATGTTCCTGAGATAAAGGGAATTGCTTATTGTGTAGGTTCAATTGATCTTAAACCATTAAGAATGGTTACTGAACAAGATTTTAATAAATGTATGAAATTAAATCTTTATTCAGCTGTAGAGGCTATAAAAGGATATCAAGAGAGTTTAAAAAAAAATAAAGGCTCTATAGTTTTATTTTCAACAGTTGCGGCTCAAAGAGGTTTTACAAATCATGCTATTATTGCTTCGGCTAAAGCTGCTGTCGAAGGTTTAACAGTGTCACTAGCAGCAGAATTCGCACCAAATATAAGAGTTAACTGTGTTGCTCCAAGTTTGACAAAATCAAAAATTGCTGAGCCTATGTTGAAGAATACTACAATCGCTGAAGGTATCGCTAAAGCTCACCCATTAAAAAGATTGGGTGAGGGTAAAGACTCTGCATCATTAGCTAAGTTTTTAATATCTGAAGATAGTTCTTGGGTAACAGGTCAAATTATAGCAGTGGACGGTGGTCGATCAAAACTTTCTTGAAGTAAAAAATTTATTTTTATACAAAAAATCACTTATGATTAATAAAAATTAAGTATCTAATATTTTCTTTTTTGCTTTTTCAAACTCCTCTTGAGTTAATACTCCACTTTGTAGCAAATCATTTAGTTTTGTAATTTCATTGCTCAGATGCTCACCTTCAGATTGTGAAATTACTGGTTCTTTTTCTTCTTGTTCTTCTGGCCTATTTTCTACTTTTGCTTTGAAGCCTTTCATAATAGCTGTTCCACCTAAATAAAAAACAAAACCTAATATAGGAATTGCAAGTCCAAAAAATATTATTTTTTCCATAAATTAATCTTCATCCTCATCACGCCAACCTTTTTGATACATCAAATATCCAGCTAAAATTACTGAAAAGGTACCAGCTATCATCCCAAAGTCAAAACCAACTTGTTTTCCATATAGATACCAGCCTAATTGCGTTGCTCCAATTGGAACTGCCGTTAACAATATCATTATTAATCCAATTCGATATTCATAGGGCGGCTTTTTCATTTAGAAACTTTATCAAATTAGAGAGGAAATTAATTAAGTTTTATCAATTTGAGACAATAAAACTTATAAATGAAAAAGTGTTTATTTTTGTGATCTTTTAAAACAATCTATTGTATTTTTTAATAAACAAGCAATAGTCATTGGTCCTACTCCACCTGGCACAGGTGTTAAAGCCTTGGCAACTTTTGAAACCTCATCAAATGCAACATCACCCACTAAACCATTCTCAGTTTTATTTATTCCAACATCAATTACAATTGCATCTTTTTTAACCCAATCGCCTTTTACAAGCTCGGGGATACCAACTGCTGCAACAATAATATCTGCTTCTAGGCATTCAGCTTTTAAATCTTTTGTTCTTGAATGTGTAATTGTCACCGTACAGTTTTCTTTAAGAAGAAGTTGCGTCATTGGTTTACCATTTAAATTTGATCTTCCAACTACAACTGCTTTTTTACCACTTAAATTTGGTTCAATTTTTTTAATCATCAAATAACATCCAAGGGGGGTGCATGGTACTGAACTTTCATAACCTGAAGATAAATTTCCTACATTCATTGGATGAAAACCATCTACATCTTTTGAGGGTGCAATTGTTTCAATTACTTTTTGCTTATCTATATGTTTTGGAAGTGGAAGTTGAACTAAAATTCCTGAAACACTCTCATCATTATTTAATTCTTCAATTTTTTCTAAAACAGTTTTTTCCTCAACTGTATCAGGGTATTTTATAACCTCAGATTTTAAACCTACTTCATTTGCTGATTTTTCTTTGTTTCGGACATAAATTTGGCTTGGAGCCATATCTCCAATTAAAATTACAGTTAACCCTGGGACTTTATTGTATTTTGTCTTTAGCTCAGTTACTTCTTGTTTTAATTCTTCTCTAAGTTCTGCTGCAGCTTTTTTTCCATCTATTAAAATCATATTTCTTCCTTAAAAAATCATTGGTGCGATGTAAAGCTTCATACACATTTCAATAAACCAAATCAATAAAAGAAGAATTATTGGTGATATATCTAATGAGCCTAAATTAGGCAAAAAACGTCTAATTCTATATAAAACCGGATCCGTTAAACGATAAGTTAGTTCTAAAACAGAGTAAACAAATCTGTTTTGGGTGTTTAAAATATTAAATGATATTAGCCAACTAATGACAACGTTTGCTATAACAACATAAGAATAAAGTTTCAAAATTTGAAGTGCTAAATAAAAGATGGCTATCATTTTTTTTCAATATAAATCGACTGACTTGGAAAAGCAAAAGAAGCTCCATTTTTTTCAACAATCTGTTTAATTTCAATTGCAAGCCTCTCTTTAACTTCTAATGAATTACTCCAACTATTAGAATTAGTAAAACATCTCACCAATATATCTATTGAACTATCAGAAAATTTTTCAATTCTTACTGCCACTCCCGTTGATTGATTATAATCATCACTTGAATTTATATAACTTTCAATTTCTTCTCTTACTTTTTTTAATTGCTCTATAGTTGAGTCATATTGAAGGGTAATAATCCATCTAATCCGCCAGTTAGAAGTTTCACTTACATTGACAACTGCATTTTCAGCAAATTGAAAATTTGGAATTATAGCAAGGGACTTATCAAATTTTCTTATTGAAGTTGATCTAAATCCAATATTTTCAACTGTCCCTTCAATAATTCCTTCAACAGCAATCCAATCTCCAATTTTAAATCTTTTTTCCACTAAAACTAAAATACCTGAGATTAAATTTTTGAATAAATCTTGTGCACCTAATGCAACGGCCACACCAAACAAACCAAGTCCTGCAATAATTGGCCCTATCTTTATTCCCCATAATTCTAGAACTGCTGCAAGCCCTAAAATAAAAATTAAAATTTTAAGTGACTTTATGATCCATCCAATTAACTCTCTGGTTAAAAGTTTATCTAGTCCACTTAAAATATAAGAAATTGGCTCAATAATTTGATGGATGACCCAAAAAATCAATATCGTAATTAATGTTCTATTTATAGTGTCAACAATTTCACGGCCATCACTTGAAAAAGTCATGTAATAACTTGCAATAAAAAAACCAAGAACAATCGGTAGAAATCTAGCAGGACCCTCTAAAGAATGAACGAATGTATCATCTAATTTATTGGTAGTTCTTTTAGAAATTATTTCTAACTTTTTAATAATAAGTTTGCTTATTAAACCTCTAAAAATTAAGAAAATAAAAAAAATCCCAATACCAATTAATATTTGAAAAATATCAACACCTAGAATTCCTTTTTTCCAAACTGACAAAAATATATCAGAAAAATTATTTATTATTTCCATAGCTAAATTTTATATAACAAAAACTCTTCATCTCCAGGATTAAAAAGAAATATCTTCTTCCACTTAATTTCATTCAGTATTGACGAGGTTTTTTCACCAATGCACATTAAATTTGTATTCATCCAGAGACTTTCGGATTGATGCATCTTAATAAAATTTATCAAACTTAAGGCACTATTTTGAGAATAAACATAAACTATGTCAGGCATTTTAAGCTTTAATTCGTTTACAAATTCACCATCAAAATTTTGATTATGAGTAGTCCGATAATTAATTACTCTTTTAATATTATAACCTTTTTTTAAAAGTTGTTGGTCAAGATCAACGGAAACTATTTCACCACTTATATAAATTAAATTTCCATCTTTCTGATTGAAATTTTGTAAAACTAATTCTTTTAAATTTTCAACATTTCCCTCAGCTGCAATCACATTTTGAAAACCAACACTTCTAGCTTTTTTTTCAGTAGCATTTCCTACACAGAAACATAAAAGATTTTTGTCAATATTTTTTAGATCTAAAAAATTTACAGCATTTGCGCTTGTAAAAATAATCCCCTTAAAATCTGAAAAATTTATCTGTTCATAATCTACCTTATCTATTCTTAATAAAGGAAGATGAGAAACTTGATGTCCTAATGATTTAAATTTTATAATCATTTCAGAACAATCTTCTAGTGGTCTAGTTAGTAAAATATGCATATTATCTTTTATAAGAATTGTTTGATTTAGTTTTTAAAATCTGCCCCACTTCTTTACCAAGTAATTTTGCATTTTCAATTTTTGAAGATTTTTTTTCATAAAATCTTTGACTACCATCTAGAGAAAAGAGCTCAGCTTCTAAAAGAATTTCATCACCTTCAATAATGGCATGAGCTCCAACAGCTGTTTCACAATCACCTTCTAAAACTTTGAGAACATTTCTTTCAGCATTGGCTCTTTGGGATGTTTCTTGATCATTAATTTTATCTAAAACTGAAATAACCTCATCATCATCATTTCGGCATTGAAGCGAGATAATTCCTTGTCCTGCACTTGGAATTATTTCCTTTGTTGAAAATACTTCTGTAATCTGATCTTCTATTGATAAAGATTTAATTCCTGCATATGACAATATTATTGCATCATACAAACCATCATTAAGTTTTTTAATTCTTGTATCAACATTTCCTCTTATAAGTTTATAATTAAGATCAGATCTAATATTTTTGATTTGAAATTCTCTTCGATAGGATGATGTTCCAATTATAGCTTCAGCTTTTAATTCTTTAAGTTTTTTTTTATCTTTAGTTATTAATATTTCCCTTGGATCATTTCTTTCTAAAAATGTATCAGTTCTTAAACCATCAGTTTCAACAGCTGGCATATCCTTTAATGCATGAACTGCTATATCAATTTTTTTATCTTGAAGTTCTTTTTCTATATTTGTTGAAAATAAACCTTTTCCACCTACTTCTGATAATCTAATATTTTGAACCTGATCTCCTTTTGTTGATATTTCTTTAATTACGATATCGTCATCATTTAAATTTGTAGTTTGAACAATCTTATCTTTGGCATTTTGAGCATAAACTAACGCTAACTTGCTTCCTCTCGATCCAATGACAATTTTCTTATTCATAAAAATATATTTCTTACTTGTATTGAGATTGTACAATTAATAAAAACTATTTGAATGAGTAAAAAACCCTTAATTCTAGGAATTGAATCTAGTTGTGATGAAACAGCAGCGTCAATAATTACTGAAAATGAACAAGGAATACCAGTAGTTTTATCCAATATTGTTTCTAGCCAGGTTGATGTCCACAAAGAATTTGGAGGTGTTGTTCCTGAATTAGCAGCAAGATCACATATAGAAAAAATTGATTGGATTGTTCAAAAAGCAATAGATGACAGTGGTAGAAAAATTGAAGAGATAGATGCTGTTGCTTCTACGGCTGGTCCAGGCTTGATAGTATGTTTGTCGGTTGGTTTAAGTTTTGGAAAAGCGTTTGCCTCTGCCTTGGATAAACCATTCATTGCTATTAATCATTTGGAAGGCCATGCTCTAAGCCCAAAACTAAATTCAAACCTAGATTATCCATATTTGCTTTTATTAATTTCTGGAGGACATTCACAATTTTTAAATGTTCAAGGCTTAGGTAAATATAAGAGATTGGGAACAACTATTGATGATGCTTTGGGAGAGGCGTTTGATAAAACTGCAAAACTTTTAGGAATTGAATTTCCTGGCGGACCACAAATAGAAATTTTAGCAAAAAAAGGTGATCCAAATAAATATGATCTGCCTAAGCCAATTTTTAATAAGGGGGGATGCAACTTATCTTTCGCAGGTTTAAAAACAGCAATTTTGAGAATAACAAAAAATATTAAAACAGATCAGGAAAAATTTGATCTTGCAGCTTCTTTTCAAAAAACAGTGGAACAAATTTTATATAAAAAAACTAAGATTGCATTTACAGAATTTGAAAAACAAAATAATTTAAAAGAAAAAATATTTGTAGTTGCTGGGGGAGTAGCAGCTAATAAAAGAATTAGATCAATGTTAATTAATCTATGTAATGAAGAAAATTATCAAAATATTTTTCCACCAATTGAATTTTGTGGGGACAATGCTGCAATGATTGCTATGGTTGGTTTAGAAAAATTTAAATTAAAACAATTTAATAATCTAGATCATCCAGCAAAACCAAGGTGGCCTCTAGATGAAAATGCTGCCTTTCTTAAAGGAGCAGGAGTACGATTATAATGAAATATTGGTTAATGAAATCTGAGCCTGATGTTTGGTCTATTGATCAACAAAAAAAAACAGGCTCTAAAGGAGCTCCCTGGGATGGTGTAAGAAATTATCAAGCAGCAAAAAATTTGAAAAGTATGAAAAAAGGTGACCTTTGTTTTTTTTATCACTCAAATATTGGAAAAGAAATTGTTGGAATTGTAGAAGTAATAAAAGAAGCTTACCTGGATAAAACTGATAAATCAGGACGTTTTGTAGCTGTTACAGTAAAATTTAAGAATAAATTACCATCACCCATAACTCTTGAAACTATCAAAAAATCTAAGGAATTAAGCCATTTAGCTCTTATTAAGCAAAGCAGACTATCAGTAATGCCAATAGATTCTAAAAGCTGGAAAATATTAAATAACATGAGTAAAGTTTAATTATAAAATAATTTCATGCCTTTGAAAAAAAAGAAAAAAACTAAAGTTAAAAAGAAAGTTGCTAAAAAAGTAACAAAAAAAACTAAAGTTAAAAGAAAAGTTGTTAGCAAAGTTGCTAAAGAAGATTCAAAAGAACTTGTAATTAAAACTAAACCTCAGTGGGTTAAAAATAGTCTAGCTACAAAAAGTAAATATCAAGAAAAATACTCTAAATCTATTAAAAATAATGATGAGTTTTGGAGAGAAGAAGGAAAAAGAATTACTTGGATAAAGCCATACAAAAAAATTAAAGATGTCAAATACAGCACTAAAGAAGTTAAAATCAAATGGTTTCAAGATGGGACCTTAAATGCTTCAGCAAATTGTATTGATAGACATTTAAAAGATAAAAAAGACAAAACTGCAATAATTTGGGTCGGAGATGATCCAAAAGATAACCAAAAAATATCTTACAAACAGCTTCACGAAAAAGTTTCAAAAGCAGCTAATGGCTTAAAAAAATTAGGAATTAAAAAAGGAGACAGAGTTACTATTTATTTAACCATGATTCCTGAACTTGCTATTTTAATGCTTGCTTGTGTTAGAATTGGTGCAGTTCACTCAATTATTTTTGGTGGATTTTCAGCAGACTCGATTTCTGGAAGAGTTAATGATTGTGAGTCTGAATATATAATCACAGCTGATGAAGGTGTTAGGGGAGGAAAAACTATACCTCTAAAATATACTACTGATGAAGCATTAGAGAGTTGTCCCAATATTAAAAAATGCATTGTTGTTAAACGAACTGGAAATTATATCAATTGGGATAAGGAAAGAGATGTTTGGTATCATGATTTAATTAAAGATGTTTCAAAACACTGCGAACCTGAAGAAATGAATGCCGAAGATCCTTTGTTTATTTTGTACACCTCAGGTTCAACTGGTAAACCCAAAGGAGTTTTACATACAACAGGTGGTTATATGGTGTATGCTTCTATGACGCATCAATACATATTTAATTATAAACCAAAAGATATTTACTGGTGTACTGCTGATATTGGTTGGGTTACAGGTCATAGCTATATAATTTATGGACCTTTAGCAAATGGGGCAACAACAATAATGTTTGAAGGTATTCCAAACTATCCAACCACCTCAAGATGGTGGCAAATTATTGACAAATATAAAGTAAATACTTTTTATACAGCTCCCACAGCAATTAGAGCTTTGATGCGTGAAGGAGATAAACCTGTTAAAAAAACTTCAAGAAAATCATTAAAATTACTAGGTACAGTTGGTGAACCAATTAATCCAGAAGCTTGGATGTGGTATTATAAAACTATCGGGAATTCAAAGTGCCCAATTGTTGATACATGGTGGCAAACAGAAACAGGAGGAATAATGATTGCTCCTCAAACTGGAGCAATTGACTTGAAGCCTGGCTCAGCCACTAAACCATTTTATGGAATTGAGCCTGTGCTTGTTGATAAAAAAGGTAAGGAAATAAAAGGTCAAGGAGAAGGTAGATTGTGTATTGCTAAATCATGGCCTGGTCAAATGAGAACTGTCTATGGCGACCACCAAAGATTTATTGATACATATTTTTCACAGTTTGACGGTAAATATTTTACTGGGGATGGATGCAGAAGAGACAAAGATGGATACTATTGGATTACAGGTCGAGTAGATGATGTAATTATTGTGTCCGGACACAATCTTGGGACTGCCGAAATAGAAAGTGCATTTGTTGCTCATCCAAAAGTTGCTGAAGCAGCTGTAGTTGGATATCCACATGATATAAAAGGCAACGGACTTTATTGCTACGTAACTTTAAATGTAGGTGAGAGAGAAAATGGTGACCTTGAGAGAGAGTTGAAACTTTGGGTCAGAAAACAAATTGGGCCCTTGGCTACACCAGATTTAATACATTTCACACCTGGTCTTCCAAAAACTAGATCAGGAAAAATTATGAGAAGAATTTTAAGAAAAATTGCAGCTAATGAACATGATCAATTAGGTGACACAACTACTTTAGCTGATCCAAGTGTTGTAAATAGTTTAGTTGATAATAGAAAAAATATTTAAAATTGAATTAAATCCTTAAATTCTTTTCTTATAATATCCCATTTTAAAATCATAGAATTTAAAACAATTTTTCGATCTAAAGTTTTTAATTCTTCTGCAATTGGAGCCCATTTATATAATGATAAAGCACTAGGGTTAAATGGAAGATCTTTATAATAAATTTCCCAGTCTAAATTTTCAAATCTTTCGTTAAAACTTTTTTTTGCTTCTTCAATTATGTCAGATGGCATCTTGTTTGAAGTCTCATCATCTAAAATTTTAGAAAAAATTTCTTTAGCCTGATCAATATTTTGATAGTTAAAGTTTACTTTTAAATATGAGAAAGTAAAAAAAGTTAAGTCTTGCAAAGCAATAGAATAAATATTCCACTTAGCTTGATTTACAGAAGACATAAAAACATCATTATCAAAATGAAGAACATACTTTGTCCCCATTCTTGTTTTTAAATAGCTATACAGAGTAACCTGGGTGACCCAAGCTGACTTCGTTTGAATGAAGTGTTCTAGATCATCTAAATCTTTGATTTTTTTTTTTGGAATAAATGCTTTAAACAATGCAAACAAATAAATTTTAAAATCTTTAAATGATAAATCTTTCCAAGAAAGTTTATATTTTTGCATATAATTGTTGTTTTTACACACTATAGCTTAAAAAGTAACTAATAGACTGCCTATTTTGGTCAATTTTGATCTTTTAAAAACTCTTATAATGGTTATGGTTTTATTTAGTTATAACTAAAAAGAGAGGTATAAATGTCAAACGCACAAAAACACTGGGAAAAAACCAGGTCATTGTTATTCGTAACATTGGCAATCTGGTTTGTTTTCTCAATTGGCATCTTCCTTTTCGCAGCTGAAATGAATGAGGTTACTGGACCTTTCGGATATCCATGGACATATTGGTTTACATGTCAAGGATCTCTTGGAATTTTCGTAATCTTGGTTTTCTGGTTTGCTAATAGGCAAGAGAAAATCGATGAAGAGTTCGGCTTCAACGAAAGAGGAGATAATTAATGATTAAAGGTAAATTTATAGACAATTTGCCAAAAGTTTACGGAATCTATACTGGAGGATTTATAGGTTTCATAATCTTAATGGCAATTGGTGAGCAGATGGGTATGACTGCAAAGGCAATAGGTATTGGCTTTGTAGCATTTACTATATTCATCTATGCTTTAATTGGTTATCTATCAAGAACAGCTCAAGCAGAAGCGTATTACGTAGCCGGAAGGCAAGTTCCAACTGTATTCAACGGTATGGCGACAGCAGCAGACTGGATGTCTGGTGCTTCATTCGTTGCAATGGCAGGTGGTATTTACTTTAAAGGTTATGGGTATATGGCTTTACTTGTAGGTTGGACAGGTGGATATGTATTAGTTGCATCTTTGTTAGCACCATACTTAAGAAAATTTGGCTGTTACACAGTTCCAGATTTCATAGGTACAAGATACGGTGGTAATTTAGCAAGATTGCTTGCAGTAATAGTTTTAACTGTTGCTTCATTCACTTATGTGACTGCACAAATTAACGCTACGGGTACTATTGCGTCTGTTGCTTTAGATATCGACTTTAAATACGCTGTATATATTGGACTTATAAGTATTTTACTTTGTTCAATGTTAGGGGGTATGAGAGCGGTAACTTGGACACAGGTTGCACAATATATCGTACTAATTATAGCTTACATGCTTCCAATTTTTTGGATCAGTAACAAAATGGGTGCAGGTTTCTTCCCTCACTTTATGTTAGCTGATGAAGTAGCTAGAATTGGTGAGTTAGAATCACAGTTTGGTTTTGTTAAAAACTCTGCTGCTGATCTAGCAACGGTACCTAAAGGGTTGGCTGGAATAACTAAAGCTCACTCTGCAGTAAATGCAACGCCTTGGGCATTTATTTCGTTAGCATTAGCGATGATGATGGGAACAGCTTCATTACCGCACGTGATGATGAGATACTTTACTACTCCAAGCGTAAAAGCAGCTAGAAAATCAGTTGGTTGGTCTTTATTCTTTATCTTCCTTCTGTATTCTTCTGCACCAATGTTAGCAACACTATCTAAACTATCGTTGATTGATCCGACTTTACCAACAGGTATTATCGGTAAATCATTTGCTGAAGTTCAATCAATAGATTGGTTTCAAAACTGGAACCAGGCAAACTTGATGTTCATCAGTGACTTTAACGGCAATGGAACTCTTGAATTAAATGAGTTTTTCATGGGCGGTAAAGCGGTTGTATTAGCAACTCCAGAAATAGCTGGATTACCTTATGTAATCTCAGGTCTGGTTGCTGCTGGAGGTATGGCTGCTGCCATGTCAACTGCGGATGGTTTAATTCTAGCAATTGCAAATGCAATCTCTCATGATGTTTATTACAAAATGATAGATCCAAAAGCGGAGACTGCAAAAAGACTACTTGTTGCAAGGGTATTACTTGTAGTAATTGGTTTTGCTGGAGCAACTATTGCTGCAATGGAAATCCAAGGTATCTTAGGTTCAGTTATCTGGGCTTTTGACTTTGCGATGTCTGGTTTGTTCTTCCCACTTGTACTTGGTGTATGGTGGAAGAGAGCTAACAGAGAAGGTGCTATTGCTGGTATGGCTTTAGGTCTTGCATCATCAATTTGGTACCTGGTTTGGGTACGAACTGGTGGAAGCGGATTCTTAGGTATTACTCAGTTAACGTTTGGTATCTTCGGAGCAGCTGTTAGTTTAGTTGCTATGGTTGTAGTGAGTTTAATGACTCAAGAGCCAGATAAAGCAACTCAAAAAATGGTTGACGAAGTTCGTGTACCAAGCGGTAGAACCGTTACTGGTAAATAGAGCTAATAAATCTTAATTATGGGGGCGATTAATTTCGCCCCTTTTAATTTAATCTTTTTTCCAATATAAATTTTAAATGTCAGCAAACTTTCATCCTTTAGTTTATTTTATTGACTACTTACTTGGAGTTATTATGTGGACTTTAATAGGAAGGGTTGCGATGAACATTTTCCAAAAAGAAGACTCTGAATTTTTTTTCATGAAAATATTTGTCAAATATACTAACCCACTAATAAAAATTTTTAAGCCTTTAACACCATCTTTCATTATAGCACCTCTAGTTCCTTTATATGTCGCTTGGTTCTTCTACATGATTAGATTTTATTTTATGCCCTGGGTCTTAGGCTATTCTGTAATGGGTATGTTATCATTTCCGCTAGAAAGTGAAATTTCTACACAAATTTACCAATTATTTAATTCAATTAAATTTTAAAAATTGATACTAGTAGATCTGGCAATCAATGAAAAAAATACAAATATCACCATCAATATTATCTGCTGATTTTAGTCAATTAGGTAATGAAATTAAGAGGCTTGAAGAAGGTGGGGCAGATATGATTCATGTAGATGTTATGGATGGTCATTTTGTTCCAAACCTTACTATTGGACCCCCAGTTATTAAAGCATTGAGAAAACAGTGTTCAGTTAAATTTGATGTTCATTTAATGATATCTCCCGTTCATAAGTATATTGAAGCCTATTCGGATGCTGGTGCTGATATTATTACAATCCATCCTGAAGCAACTGAAAATTTAGAAGAATCTATTTTAAAGATTAAAAGTTTGAACAAAAAAGTTGGGGTTTCACTTAATCCTGAAACTAAAATTGATTTAATTGTCAATTACCTTGAAAAAATAGATTTAGTTTTAATAATGAGTGTACATCCAGGATTTGGAGGTCAAAAGTTTATGCCTGAAGTTTTAGATAAAATTAAACAACTTAAAAAAATTCAATCTAAAAAAAATATTGACTTTGATATTGAAATCGATGGAGGGATTAATTTTGATAATTGTCAATCAGCAATTGAGGCTGGTGCCAACATACTTGTTTCTGGAACAACAATATTTAAAAGTAACAATGGAGATATAAAAAAAAATATTGATTTGTTAAAATCAAAATAAGTTAATGATCACTAAAAATTTTGCAGTTAATTTAAGTCAATATTATTTAAATTTAAAATTAAGTTTTAAACAACTTTATCAAAACTCAAATTTTTACGATAAAAAAATATCTAAAACTAAAGATATTACCTTTGACTACAAACCAAGTCCCTACTTGCTATCTTCAATAGTAAAATATCAAAAAAAAAATATAAAATTGAAGATTTTGCCTTAGAAACTATTTGGCAAGACAACTTGGATAATAAAGAATTCAAAAAATTAAACAATTTTTTTTGGTTTTTTAGTTTAGATCTAAAATCATCAAAAAAGACCACTCAAACAATTGTCAATAATTGGATAAATAAGAATAATCACTATAATAATAAAGGTTGGGATTTTGATATCACCTCTAAAAGAATAATTTCCTGGTTATCAAATCATCAATTGACCTATGAAGGTTGTGAAGAAGAATTTAAAAAGAAATTTAATCAAAGCATTCAAAAACAAGCAAATCACCTTTTAAATGAAATAAAAAATTTATCAGAAGTTGAAAATAAAATTATTGGGTGTGCTGCAATTATTTTAACAGGACTAGCATATAAAGACGATAATAAATATCTTATTACTGGGTTAAATTTTTTAAAAAAAATAATTAAATCATCAATTAATAATCAAGGTTTTCCAAAATCAAGAGATATAAAACAACTAGTCTTGTACTTAAAATATTTTATTATAATTAGAGAGTGGTTCAAAGAGTCTCAAAATACAATTCCTGAATATATAGATGAAATAATATATTATCTTGGTCAAAGTTATGCTTTTATTTGGCAAAACGTTAAGCAAGATCTTTTATTTAACGGTAATTATATTTCAAAAAATGATGATTTTGATCAATATCTAAAAAGATTTGGATATATATTTAAAAATGAAAACAAAGAACTTGCGGGATATGCAATTCTCAAAAATAAGAAAATTATATTATCAATGGATGTTGGAGATAGTCCAAGCGATAATTTTTCAAAATTTTATCAATCTGGAGCTCTTTCATTCGAAATTATTTCTAACGGTAAAAAACTAATTACTAATTCTGGTTACTTTACCAATAAAGAAAGTAAATTGAATAAACTTTCAAGAAGTACAGCCTTACAAAGCACTTTATCAATTGAAGACCATTCTTCTTGTGATTATAAAAAATTAGATAAATCAAATGTAATTGTTAAAAAAGGAATTCATATAATTAGGAAAAATATTGTAATTGAAAGCAACTATTGGAAAATATCAGGCTCACACGATGGTTATCTTAAAAAGTTTAAAACTATACATGAAAGAGAAATTGAATTTTATCCGGAGCAAATGAAATTTGTTGGTTTTGACAAATTACTAAGGAAAAATAAATCAAAAAATATTAAGTTTGATATAAGATTTCATCTAAATCCAAATACAAAAGTAATGAAAACGCAGGATAATAAATCAATTTTGATAGAACTCGGAGACGAGGGTTGGAAATTTAATTGTGAAAACTTTGATATAAATATTGATAAAGGATTATATTTAGGTATTAAAAATTCACACAGAGAAAACCAAAACATATGTATATCAGGAATGAGCAAAGAAAATAATCAAACCATAAAGTGGGAAATCACCAAGCTATAATGAAAAAAATAAAAACAGCTCTTATTTCTGTATCAGATAAAAAAAATTTAAAACCACTTCTTATTTCTTTAAAAAAAAATAATATCAAAATTATTAGTTCGGGTGGCACATATAAAGAAATTCAAAAGTTAAAATTTAAATGCCTAGAAGTTTCAGAATTCACAAATTCACCTGAAATTTTAGAAGGTAGGGTAAAAACTCTTCATCCAAAAATACATGCTGGAATTTTAAACAAAAGAAAAAGTAAAATTCACTTAAAAGATTTAAAAAATAATAATTTTGAAAATATAGACTTAGTTATTGTAAACTTTTATCCATTTGAGGAGACATTACAAAATACAAAAGATCACAAAAAAATAATTGAAAATATTGATGTGGGTGGACCAACAATGGTCAGATCAGCGGCTAAAAATTATCAAGATGTAACAGTTATTACCTCATCAGATCAATATGAAGAACTAGTTGAAGAATTAAAAAAAAATAAAGGTTGCACATCCTTAAAATTTAGAGAGAAATTATCTAGAATTGCTTTTACAGAAACTGCATATTATGATTTTGTTATTTCTAATTATTTTAATAAAAAAACTAATATAATTTTTCCTAAAAAAAAGGTATTTCATGCCAATCTTATTGAAACTCCACGTTATGGTGAAAATCCTCATCAAGAAAGTGGGATATATTCAAGAAACAACTCTATGAAAATAAATCAAATTCATGGAAAACAACTAAGTTATAATAATTACAATGATATATTTTCAGCTTTAACTATTTCAAAATCTCTTCCAAAAAACATTGGAACAGTCATTGTTAAACATGCAAATCCATGTGGAGTTTCAATAAACAAAGATCATCTTAAAAGTTATAAATATGCACTTGCATGTGATCCTATTAGTGCTTTTGGAGGAATAGTATCGTGTAATTTTAAAATAGATAAAAAACTAGCATCAGAATTAAATAAATTATTTCTTGAAGTTATTATTGCAAATGATTTTGATAAAGATGCGTTAAAATTATTAAAAGAAAAAAAAAATTTAAGATTAATTAATGCTACCAATTATTCCTTCAAAGAAATATTAAGGATTGTATCTTCAAATGAGGAATTGTTAATACAAACAGAAGATATAAAAAAGTTTAGTAATAAAGATTTTAAAATTGTCTCTAAAAGAAAGCCAACTTTCAAACAAATGAAAAATCTAATTTTTGCTTTTAATATTTGTCGGTATGTAAAATCTAACGCAATAGTGCTTGCAACAAATGAGACAACTGCCGGAATTGGATCTGGCCAACCAAGTCGTTTAGATAGTTGTCAAATTGCAATAGATAAAATGAAAAAATTTATGAATACAAAAGATGAGGTAGTGGCTGCGTCTGACGCTTTTTTTCCATTTATTGATGGAATTGAAAAATTAGTTCAAGCTGGTATTACGGCAGTTATACAGCCTTCTGGATCTATTAGAGATAAAGAAATAATTAATTTTGCAAACGAAACTGACACAATTTTAGTTTTTTCAAAAACTAGGCATTTTAGACATTAATCAATTGATCTATTTTTGCTGCTAAAATAAAATCATTTTCAGACAATCCCTCTATTGCATGTGTTGTGATTTTTATTTCTGCATATCCCCAGCCAAATGATATATCTGGGTGATGTCCTTCACTTTCTGAAATTTCAGCAACTTTATTGATGAAAGTTTGACTTTCTAAAAAATTTTTAAACTCAATTTTTTTTTTTAAATAGAAAATTTCATTGTCATTTTTAGAAACATCCCAGCCATCAACTTTTTTTTGATATTTATGAATTTCAGATACATCAAAAGGCAATACTCCTCCCTCACATGGAACACATTTTTTATTTAAAAGATCACTCATATCTGAATTATGGAGCGGGCAAAGGGGGTCGAACCCTCGACCTTCTCGTTGGCAACGAGACGCTCTACCACTGAGCTATGCCCGCTTATTCTATAAATAATGAAAATAGAAGCTTTTTATAAATTTAGCAAGAAATAAAGTACTTATGTATAAAGACTTGAAGTTTATTCGTAAGACAATTCTTCTAATTTTTTTTTAAAAACTTTATTTAATTTATATTTGAGATCATCATTTAGAATTGTTTTCCAATTATTTTTTGGCCCTAAATTAAAGAAAGGAATTTTTGAGTCACCAATTTTAGATCTGGGGGCTTCTAAAAAACCATGACTTTTTTCTTTATCTTTTAGCTTTGAAAATGATGATGAGCTAACAGCATTTTTAATTTTGTTTTTAAAAATTTTTTCTTTACTGCCTATAGTTTGGTTAATAAAACTAATCACATCATTGACTACTGTGTATGTTTGATTTAACAAATCCTCATATCTAATTACCTTTACGGGTATTCTTTTTTGTGATTTCCATGACTCCAAATTTGAGTCCCATGAACTAATAAATTGAAAATCACTATAGCCATTTTCTGAAAATTTGTGAAGATCATAGATATATTGACTTTTAGATGTTACAAATTTGAATGCTTGATCATCATTCATTTCATAAAAATTTTTAAGTGAGGTAATTACATTTCTGGGATCTCTAACTACGTAAACACAACCAATCGAATTTTCTCTATTGGTAAAATTAAAATTATTTACTGATCCAAAAACATTGTGGGTTTTAAAAAATCTTATTTTTTTGTCTTGATTAATTTTTTCTTGTGCTTTTATCCAAAATTTAGTCGTATCAGTTGAAATTTTAGGGTCATAACTAAATCCATTGAAAAATTTTTTTTGTGGAAATTGATCAATATATTTCAAAACATTTTCATCAAATACTCCATCTTTAGTATAATAATACGATGCTAATAAAATTCTAAGCCACGTATTTCCACTTTTGGGATAGGATGAAATCCAAAATATCATTGTATAAATATTATAGATGATTAATAATAGTTTTAATAATTTATTCTAAATGAAAAATTTACCTAAAATTTTGCCTATTTTCCCTCTAAGCAATTTTATAATATTTCCTAAAACGACAGTTCCATTAAATATATTTGAACCAAGATATATAGATATGATAAATGATAGTATGATGTCAGATAAGCTAATTGGATTGATTCAACCAAAAAAAGCAAGTGATGATTTGGTTTCTCCCGATCTACATAATATTGGCTGCCTTGGAAAAATAACAAGTTTCAAGGAAACTGAGGATGGAAGATACTTAATAGAGCTTAAAGGTTTAATTAGATTTGAAGTTAAAAAAGAAATTGAAACTACAAAAAAATATAGAGAATATGAGGTTGATTTTAAACGTTTTAATCATGATCTTGATAACAAGAAAGAACAGCTTAAATTTTCTGACTTAGAGTTAATTTTTAAAGATCTGAAAACATTATTTGAAAAGAGAGGTTTTATAATAAATTGGAAAGAACTCGAAAAACAAAGTTTGGATGAGACTATAAATGCTTTGGCGATGGCTTCGCCTTTTTCATTAGAAGAAAAACAAATCTTATTAGAAGCAGAAAATCTTAGTATAAGAAAAAATAAAATAGCTGAGATTTTAAGTACCTACACTTACGATATTTACGACAATACAACTCTTCAGTAAGCTAAAACAACACCCCTCTGTCAGCAATTTTAGAAAACATTTTATTGATAGATGGATAATTACTAATTAGCTTAACAGACTTACTTAGAAAACTAGTTTTCATTTTTCTTTCGAAATTAAAGAGTTCGTGAATTAAATCTACACCACACGAAAAAATAAAATTTTTATGTTTCTGTCTATTTTGAAATTCTAAATTTACTGAACTATCCAAAGATAAACCATTATCCAATCTTTTTTTGATAATCTTTAAAAAAATTTTAATATCTCTAATAGTCATATTAAAACCTTGACCAGCCAATGGATGAACTTTATGCAACAAGTCTCCAAATGCTAATATATTATTATGGTAATAGGATCTTAAATTTAACGATTTTAACTCAAAACTATTAATTTTATCTACACTTTTGATTTTATACCTAAAATTTTTATCTCTTATTAGTTTGTTAATATTTTTTTCTTTTTGGTTTTTAGAGTTATATAGGGAATATACTATAGATGTTTGTGTGTTTGAAATTGGTAAAAAAGCTAATGGACCTTTTTTTGTAAAAATTTGAAAAGCTGTATCATTTAAAATCTGGTCATGAGAAATTATAGTGGTATAGGCATAACTATTGTATTCTTTGATTATTTTTTTACTAAAATATTTTTTTGTAATTAAATTAAATGGATCACAATTAATTATAAGTTCATACTTGTTTAAAAAAGATAAATTTTCTTTTTTTACAAATTTTGATTTAAAAAATTTATTTTTAGATAAATTTTTTTCTAATAATTCATATAACTTATGGTTCTTAAGTATTGAAAAAAGTTGATCGTTATTTGCTTTAAAATTTATTAGTCTTTCTTTCTTTAGATTTTCTGAAAAAATTTCTATATTTTTTAAATCCCAAATAATTTTTTTAATATTAATTATATTATTGTTAAAAAAATCTATATTATTTTTTGTAATCCCAATAGTTCTCGTATCGCTAATTTTGTAATTTTTTTGGTTATAAAGTACGTCAACATTAATTTTACAGTTAACAAGCCCCTTTGCCAAAGTTAAAGCTGTTAAACCGTTACCAAGTATACAAACTGTCATAATATTTTTAATTTTAACAATAAAAATTAGATGATACAAAGTGATTTAACCGACTCATTTATATGAATATTAAAAAAACAGCTGATTTATTGCTTAATTTTACCATTAAAAGATTGGCAGAAATATTTGGGGCTTTGGTTTCTTTGACAGGGGTGGTGCTATTTTTGTCATTGATAACATATTCTCCTAACGATCCTAATTACATTTTTCCTGAAAATACGAAAATTGAAAACTTAATGGGTTTTCAGGGTAGCTTTATATCTGATTTAGTTTTCCAATCCGTCGGTTTGATGGCTTATTTAATTCCTTTTACACTCATAATTACAGGCATTAACATTTTTAAAACAAAAGATTTCTTTTTATTTATCGAAAATAATTTTTTTACAATTTTATATTTAATATTTGGTACACTTTTTTTTGCCCATTATTATTCTAACACATATGCGCTATACATAAACGGAAATAGTGGTTTTGTTGGGCAATATTTAAGTCAATCGTTTCTCAAATCACTAATATTAATTAATGAAGATGTATCCTTCTATATATTAGTTTTAACTATTTTTATTTTTTTTCTGATAAGTTTAAATTTTGATATTAAAAAATTTTTTTTATTTATTAAAAGAATCTTAAATTTTTTAAATAAAAAGAATAGTAGAAATTATACAGATAAAAATGAAATAATTAGTGAATATATTCCACAAGATGAAATAAAAAATCTTATTCAAGAAGATTTACCTTTCATAAAAAATGAAAATAAATTTGAAACTAAAATAAAATTTAAATTACCAAGCCTTGATTTATTGAAAATTCCAACAAAAAAAGAAAGAGAGAATTTTGAAAAAAATGAAACTCACAATCCAGAGTTTTTAGAAAAAATACTTATGGATTTTGGGGTTAGTGGAAATATAAAGAAAGTTAGCCACGGTCCAGTTGTTACTCTTAATGAGTTTGAGCCTGCTGCTGGAGTCAAAGTTTCTAAAATAATAAATCTATCTGATGATATTGCAAGAAACACGAGCTCGGAGTCTGCTAGAATATCAACAATTCCTGGAAGCAATACTGTTGGCATAGAGCTTCCAAATAATGCAAGAGAAAATGTTTTTTTAAGTGAGATTTTAAATAATTCTGATTTTAAAAAAAGGGATATAAAATTACCAATAGCACTTGGCAAAAGTATTTCTGGCAAACCACTTGTTGGTGATCTAACTTCTATGCCTCATCTTCTTATCGCTGGAACTACAGGTTCTGGAAAATCAGTTTGTATTAATACTATCATTTTATCTCTCCTTTATCGGCACACACCAGATAAATGTAAGTTTATTTTAATCGATCCTAAGATGCTTGAACTATCAACATACGAGGGTATTCCACATTTGCTTTGCCCAGTAATTACTGAGGCAAAAAAAGCAGCTTCTGTTCTTGGCTGGGTTGTTAAAGAAATGGAAAGTAGATACAGATTGATGACGAAAGAGGGTGTAAGAAATATTGATGGGTATAATACTAAACATACTCTTCCAATGCCCTATATAGTTGTTGTAGTTGATGAAATGTCAGATTTAATGTTAGTTGCCGGTAAAGAGATTGAAAACTATATTCAAAAATTATCTCAGATGGCTCGAGCCGCAGGAATTCATATTATTATGGCCACTCAAAGACCCAGTGTTGACGTTATTACTGGCACAATTAAAGCCAATTTCCCTACTAGAATATCTTTTCAAGTTACCTCAAAAATAGATAGTAGAACTATTCTTGGTGAGCAGGGTGCTGAACAATTGCTAGGTAAGGGAGATATGCTCTACATGTCATCTGCGAATAAAATAGTTAGAATACATGCGCCATTTGTATCTGATAATGAGATTGAGAAAATTAATAATTCTCTAAGAACTCAAGCTGAGCCAGATTATATAGATGAAATATTAAACTTTGCTGATGATAAAGAAATTAGTGATAGTCAAAATCAGGGTGATAAAGACGAACTATATCTGCAAGCATTAGAAATTATTCGATCAGAGGGTAAAGCATCAACTTCTTTTTTACAAAGGAAACTTCAAATTGGCTACAATCGTGCAGCAAGAATTATTGATATGATGGAAGCTGATGGAGTTGTTAGTAAAGCAAATCATGTTGGTAAAAGAGATGTGCTTTAATGTTTAAATACTTTCTTATTTACATTTTTTTAGTTTTAATTTCCAATGCACATGCAAGTAATAAAGATAAAATAATAGAAAATTTAAAAAATACCAGAAACCTAAATTTTGACTTTGAACAAAATATTAATGGAAAAATAGAAATTGGAAATTGTACAATTGAATATCCAAAGAAAATTTATTGTAAATATCAAAAAAATAATAAAATTTTAGTTTCAAATGGCAAATCACTAGTAGTTAAAACTATAACAAGTTTTTACAGGTACCCTTTAAATAAAACTCCGCTGAACTTAATATTAGATAAAAATTTTTTAATTAAAAAAATAGAAAATTTAAATGAAAGAATATTAGATAAAACTTATATAAATTTTGAAATAGTAGAAAATAACAGTGAAATAAATATTTTTTTTGATGATAAAACTTTTAATTTATTCGGGTGGCAGACCAAAGATATCTATCAAAATGTAAATGTTACTTATCTTTCCTCAATTCAGGTAAATCAACAAATTGATGAAGATTTATTTATACTACCAACACAAAACTAGACTCTTATAGTTTCAGTTTTAAATATTTTCATACCTCTAGCAATATAATTATTTAAAGCATTTTTGTGATCAAGAGAGCATGTATGAACCCAAACTCTATTAACACTTCCTTTAAAAGATATCTGAATTGCTTTGGTTAATAAATATGATCCCAATTTTTTATTTTGAAATTCTTCTAGCAATCCAAAGTAGGCAATTTCAACTTCTTTTTTTTCACTATGAGATATCAACTCAAAGAAGCCAGCTAAATCATCTTTAAATTTAAAAACATATGTTTTAACATTTTTATTAGAAACATAATCTATCCATTGAGTTTCTGTCCAAACTAATCGATCAACCCATCTATGTTTTTTTCCAATATTTTTATAAAAAAATTTATTTAGCTGAAAATTTATTGGCTCTAATAAATTTAAAGAATAATCTCCATTAGGTTTGATAACCTCATTAAGATCTTGAATTGAATTTATTTCTAAATAATTTCTATTAACTTCTTGTGTCACTCAACCATTTTTCCAACTTTTTCTCCCCCAAATAAATGAAAGTGTAAGTGTGGAACCTCTTGACCACCATCATCACTTATATTGGTGAGTGCTCTATAGCCTTTGCCTACTTCTGTTGAAATACCTAGTTTTTTAGCAACTATATTTATACCCTTAAGCAACCCAACCATCTCTTCTGGGGAGGCACTTAAACTAAAATCATCAAGATCAACATATTTCCCTTTAGGGATGACTAAAGCATGAATTTTTTTTTGAGGATTAATGTCATAAAAAGACAAAACAAAGTCATCTTCATAAATTTTATTACAAGGTATCTCTCCCCTTAAAATTTTTGCAAAGATATTGTTATCATCATAACTCATTTTTTTCTATTTTCTAATTCCTGCATCACTTCTTCAATTTTCACATCATTAGCTTCTAAGTACATCAATAAATGATAAAATACATCTGCCGCTTCATGTATTTTATTTGTATCTTCTTCAATCGCTTCAATTAATTCATCAACTTCCTCTAAAACTTTGGCTTTACTTAAGGCTTTATCTGTAAGCAACTTATTTGTGTAAGACCCTTTTGCTGGTGCTGATTTTCTTTCTCGTGCAAGTTTTATTAAATTTTCTAATGTACTAAGCATACTAAATTCTAACAGGTATTCCTTTTGAATCCAGATATTCCTTAGCCTCTTTTATTGAATGTTTTCCATAGTGAAATATTGATGCTGCTAATACAGCGCTAGCTTCTCCTAATTTTATACCTTGAACTAAGTGGTCTAAATTACCAACACCACCTGAGGCAATAACAGGTATATTAACTTTAGATGAAATTTTAAACATCAGATCAATATCATATCCTGCTTGAGTACCATCTCTGTCCATTGAAGTAACTAATAGCTCTCCTGCTCCACTATTTTCCATTTTTTTTGCAAATTCTATCGCATCAATTCTAGTATTGTTTCTTCCACCATGAGTAAAAATTTCCCAATTATTTCCATTTTTTTTTGCATCTATTGCAACAACAATACATTGTGAGCCAAATTTTTTAGAACTTTCTTCTACTACTTCTGGATTTTGGACTGCAGCAGTATTGATTGATACCTTATCCGCACCACAGTTTAGTAATTTGTTTATATCATCAACACTTCTAACTCCTCCTCCAACAGTTAAGGGAACAAAACATTTCTTAGAAGTTTTCTCTACCACTTCATAAATAGTATTTCTATTTTCGTTTGAAGCAGTAATATCTAAAAAACAAATTTCATCAGCTCCACCGTCTGAATAAATTTTTGCTTGTTCAACTGGATCTCCAGCATCCTTTAGATCTACGAAATTAATACCTTTAACTACGCGGCCATTTTTAACATCTAAACAAGGTATTACTCTATTTTTAAGCATCTAGTTCCTTAACCAATTTCTCTAATTTGATATCACCATCATAAATGGCTTTTCCAACTATAATACCTTCAATATTCTTATTATTTAATTCTTTTGCTTTTTTAACATCATCAATTGAAGAAACTCCTCCAGATATTATTACAGGACAATTGGCTATGTCAGCAATCTTAGATGTTTCTTCAAAGTTGGGACTTTGCTTCATTCCATCCCTGTTGATATCAGTGAAGATCAATCTACTTACACCATAATCATTAACTTCTTTTAAATAATCTAGAGTTAGTTGATTAGAATTTTCTCTCCACCCAGAGACTGATAAATAACCATCTTTAGCATCCAACCCCAAAGCAATTTTGTTTGGAAATTTTTCACATGCTTCTTTTAAAAAAACTTTATCTTTAATAGCAGCACTTCCTAAAATAACTTTCTCAACACCTGCTTCAATATATTTCTTGATACTTTCAAAGCATCTAATGCCTCCACCAATTTCAATTTTAATATCAAATTTACTTACTATTTCTTGAATAATATCAAGATTGACCATTTCTCCAGTTAAAGCCCCATCTAAATCAACTATGTGTAAGTTTTTAAAACCATGATCCTTGTATTTTCCTGCTTGTTCCACAGGTGACATTTCATATTCAGTTTTGTTGTCAAAGTCTCCTTTAACTAGTCTGACACACTTTTTATCTTTAATGTCAATTGCAGGAAATATTTTCATTTTATAAATTTATAAAGTTATCAATTATTTTAAGGCCAGTTTTATCACTTTTTTCAGGATGAAACTGGGTTCCAAAAACATTTTCTTTTTCAATAGAACATACAATATTTGATGAGTAATCTGTTGTTGATGAAATTACACTTTTATCTTCAGGTATAAATTCATAACTGTGAACAAAATACATATGAGGGTTATTTTCTATATTTTTAAAAATCTTACTGTCTTTTAGGATATTTATTTGGTTCCAACCAATATGAGGAAGTTTATATTTTCCGTTTTGATTATCGATTTTTGATACCTGACCTGATATCCATCCTAAACCTTTAGTTTCTGTTTCCTCATAACCAATATCCGCAAACATTTGCAATCCAACACATATTCCAAGAAGTGGTTTTTTATGATTTATTACAAATTCATTTAAGGTATCAACTAAACCTTTGATATTATTTAGTGCATCAACACAACTCTTAAACGAACCCTGCCCTGGTAATACCACCTTGTCACTAGACTTAATCTTATTTAAATCCGAAGTAACTTTGAGTTTTACTTTGTTTTTAGCAACCTCATTAAAGGAATTTATTACCGAGCTTATATTACCCGAATTATAATCAACAATTGTGACATTCATTAAACTTATAATGAGCCTTTAGTAGATGGAATGCTCTTCTTACTTCTTGGGTCCATCTCCAATGCTTCTCTCAATGATCTTGCTAATGCTTTGTAGCAAGACTCGATAATGTGGTGACTATTGTCTCCATAAATATTTTCAACATGCATAGTGATACCAGCGGATTGAGAAAATGCTTGGAACCATTCTTTGAATAATTCTGTGTCCATCTCACCAAGCTTCTCCACTTTTAATTTTACTTTCCATATTAAATAAGGTCTGTTTGAAACATCTATTGCAACCCTGGTTAACGTTTCATCCATTGGAATAACTCTATGAGCATATCTTTTAATGCCAACAAATTTCTTTGCAGCTTTTTTTAAAGCTTCACCAATTGCAATACCCGTATCTTCTGTGGTGTGGTGAAGATCAATGTGTGTGTCACCTTTCGCTTTAACCTTTAAATCAATTAATGAATGCTTTGATAATTGCTCAAGCATATGGTCCAAAAAACCAATTCCAGTGTCAATTTGGTATTTACCTTTACCGTCAATATTTACCTCAACACTAATGCTGGTTTCTTTAGTTTTTCTCGATACTTTTCCTTTTCTAGCCATATATTTTAGAGGTATACATATATAATCCCACTATATCAATATCAGTATCAACACTTGAAGTATCAAAAATAGTTACCATTTATCTCCTATGACAACAATTGTGTTAGTAAGAAAAAACAATGAAGTAGTGGTCGCTGGAGATGGTCAAGTAAGTATGGGAAATACTGTAGTTAAAAGTACAGCTTCAAAAATTAGAAAAATTGAAAAAAGAGATGTGGTAGCAGGATTTGCAGGTTCAACTGCGGATGCTTTAACTTTGTTTGAGAGATTAGAAGCTAAGATTGAAAAGCATGCTGGGAACTTATCAAGAGCAGCTGTTGAATTAGCCAAGGATTGGCGAACAGATAAATATCTTAGAAGATTAGAGGCCCTGATGGCAATTGGTGATAAAGACAACAGTTACATTATTTCAGGAACTGGGGATGTTTTAGAACCTGAGGGAGATGTTATAGGTATAGGTTCGGGTGGAAACTATGCTTTGGCTGCAGGAAAAGTTTTGATGGAAACAGATAAAAGTGCAGAAGAAATTGCCAAAAAAGCAATTAAAGTAGCATCTGAAATTTGTGTTTTTACGAATGATAATATTAAAGTTTTAAAAATATAATGGAAAATTCAAACGTAACACCTCTAGTTCCTAAAGATAAGAACACTAAAGAAGAAAGTTCTCTTGTAAGTTCATTATCTCCTAGAGAAATAGTTTCTGAATTAGATAGATTTGTTGTAGGTCAGACAAAAGCTAAAAAAGCTGTTGCAATTGCCTTAAGAAATAGATGGCGGAGGCAAGCACTTAAAGGTGAAATGAAAAATGAAGTTTTACCAAAAAATATTTTAATGATTGGACCAACTGGTGTTGGTAAAACTGAAATTTCTAGAAGGTTATCAAAATTAGCAGAGGCACCGTTCGTAAAAGTTGAAGCTACAAGATTTACTGAAGTTGGATATGTTGGAAGAGATGTAGAGCAGATAATTAGAGACCTAATTGAAATAGCTATTGGCATGGAAAAAATCAAAATGAGAAAAGAAGTTCACGCCCAGGCTCAAAAATCTGCTGAAGAAAAAGTTTTAGACGCTTTGGTTGGTAAAAAAGCAAGTTTAGCAACAAGAGAAAGTTTTAGAAAAAGACTTAGAAGTGGTGATCTAGATGATAATGAAATTGAGATTGCTGTAAGTGATAATGGATCAAATAACACTTCTTTTGAAATTCCTGGAATGCCTGGAGCAAATGTTGGCATGATCAATATTGGTGAGATGATTGGTAAATCAATGGGAAATAAAGAGAAAAAAAAGAAAATGACAGTAAAAGAATCTCATGAAATTTTAATCAATGATGAATCAGATAAATTAATTGAACAAGATAAAATTATTAAAGCAGCAAAATTATCAACTGAAAATAATGGAATAGTTTTTTTAGACGAAATAGATAAAATTTCTGCAAGAACAGACAGAGTTGGTGGAGATGTTTCTCGTGAAGGTGTGCAGAGAGACTTACTGCCATTAATTGAAGGAACAACTGTAAACACAAAACATGGTCCAATTAAAACTGATCATATTTTATTCATAGCATCAGGAGCATTTCAACTTGCAAAACCGTCTGATTTACTTCCTGAGCTTCAAGGACGACTACCTATAAGAGTTGAGCTAGAAGCGTTGACTAGCAATGATTTTAAACGAATTTTAAGAGAACCAGATTTTAGTTTGATAAAACAATATGTGGCCTTATTAAAAACTGAAAATGTTGATCTAGAATTTTCAGATGATGGTATTGACACTATTGCAAACATTGCATCAGAGGTAAATGCTACAGTTGAAAATATTGGAGCTAGAAGACTTCACACAATAATAGAAAAAATTTTAGATGAAATTAGTTTTACTGCAACCGATCGTGCTGGAGAAAAAATTATTATTAACAAAGATTATATTAATAAAAATTTAGATAATTTAGTTAAAGATACCGATCTTTCAAAATTTATTTTATAAATTTATTTTTTTTCAAAAAAATATAAAAGGCTCCACTGCCACCATCCTCAATTTTTGCATCTTTAATTTCATAAATAAGTTTCATTAAATTTTTACTATTTGAAATAAATTCAGGAACTGAGTATTTCAAAATACTTAAATCTTTTGATACATAAGGGTCCTTTTCATTTTGAGAATGTATTCCTTTACCAGTAACAACAATTAATTTATTTATATTTTCTTGATGAGATTTGATTATAAAATCCTCAATAGATTTATTAGCCTCCTCAAGGCTATAGCCATGCAAGTCAATTGTTTTAATTTTAAAAGATATTTTTTTATCTAATTTAAAATCTTTGTTTGGTAATTTTTCATTTTTTGAAAGAAAATTTTCCCAGTCTTTTTTATCTTTTTCTGAAATATTGTCAGTCAATTAAGTTAAAATATTAACTAATTGCCAATTAGGGTTGGCTGATGTTATGTCTCGTGAAAAAACCCAAGTATCATAGATTTTTTTTATTTTTTCTGGATCACCTGATATAATTTTTTTATCTTTATCTTTAATACAAGTTATAACCTCAGCAATAAAATCTACTGTAACATTAAAAATCTTATCTATTTTTTTGTGTTCCTTTATAACTGCAGAATTTATTCCTATAAAAGTTATTTCAGCATAATGACCTCTCCCACTTCTCTCTTTTAAGGCTTCATTGAATTGATTATAAGTTTCTTTATTTAATAAAGGTTTACTGGTTGTTAATTTATTATCATTATCACTAAAATCAGTGATTATGGTTTCATAAGCAATTTTTGCACCCTTTAGGAATTCTTTTTGTGCTTCTTCATCAAAAACCTCATTATTTTCTGATTTTTTAGCAACCACAGCTTCTTTTAAAATTTTATCAAAATGTGTTGATGCTTTTCCGTCAAACCCACTTCTTTTTCCAAGTATTCCTCTTAGTCTTAAAAAGATAAATCCAGCAATCATTGCTAGGAGAATTATATCTATATATTCGAAGCTGTAACTCATAGACTTATAATAATTACTATGTTGATTAATTTCAACTAGCAATTTAGATTACAGACAAATGAACTCAGTTTTATTATTAATAATTTTAATTCCTGCTATTGAAATATTCCTCTTTATCAAAATAGGATCTCAAATTGGTGCTATTACTACTATTTTACTAATATTCACCACAGCAATAGTTGGGATTTGTTATGCCAAATATGAAGGATTGAATACTATTAAATCAGGCTTTCAGCAGATAAGCAAAAATAAAACACCAACATATGAAATGATATCAGGTGCCGCAATTGCTTTTGCAGCTCTATTATTGATTATTCCTGGCTTTGCAACAGATATTATAGGATTCTTAATCATATTTCCTATTTCTAGAAATTTTTTTTTAGAAAAATTTTTTTATAAATTTAAAAAAGAGGAAAAAGACACCATAAAAAATAATTTCATTGATGGCGAATTTGAAGATATAGAAGATGACAATGACAAAAAAATATAAAATATTAGGAAAGTATATTAAAGATATGTCAAGTGAGACTCCTGATATTGAAACATATATTTTTGTACGTGATTATATTTCAAAGTATCAACTCAATATTGATATTAATTCCAAAGCCCTTAAAGATAAAATGGTAGAAGTTAATACAATTTTAAAATTTGAAGACAAACAAGAAAATAAAAAAAAATCTTATTTTGAAATTAATTATTCAACTATTGTAAAAATAGAAGAGAATATTACGGAAAAGAAAGACCTTGAAAAAATAGTATTGTGTGATGTTCAAATTGAGATTTATCCTGAATTGGAAAAATCTTTTTTAAATTTATTACATAACTCAGGTTATCCAAGTGTCAAATTTGAAAAAAAGATTGATTTTGAACAACTCTATAATCAAAGATTAAATTAAAAAAAATTTTTTTTAAGATTGTTTTTTAGGTAATTTTTATGTTTTTTTTGTTCTTCAGCAGTTGGTGATACAATCTTTTTAAAATAATCAATACTTGTATTGTTTTTTTGATTAATCTTTGCTTCATCATTTTGAAAATTTAATGTTGGTTCTTTTTGATCTATTAAATTTATATAAACCTTTGCTAACAAATCGCAGTCAATCAATGCTGTATGTTGGGTTCTTCTTGAATTATCAACTCTATATCTTTTACAAAGAGCATCTAGGCTAACAGGTGATCCTGGAAATTTATCTCTTGCTAAAATTAAAGTATCAATAATCTCATTATTTATTTTTTTTTTCCTAATATGGCTAATTCATTATTCAAATGACTCAAGTCAAAGTCTGCGTTATGAATAATAAGTCTTTTATCTTTTATAAATTCTAAAAATTGTTCTCCAATATCAACAAACTTTTTTTGAGAAGCTAAAAATTCATCTGTATATCCATGAACTTCTAAAGCTTTTTCTGATACCTTTCTCTCTGGATTTAAGTAGCAATGAAATTTTCTTTTTGTTGGGATTAAATTGTCCAGCTCTATACAGCCAACCTCAACAATTCTGTGTCCTTCTTTTATTGATATGCCCGTTGTTTCTGTGTCTAAAACTACTTCCTTCATTTATATAATCTCTTTAAGAATTTTCTTTATACCATTATTAACAGATTTTTTTGTAAAATTATTTTTAATAGTAAAATTAGATTTTTTCTTTTTATACTCTGTCGAATATTGGATAGACTTAAATTTTTTCAAGAGCTTTTGATTAAAATTTTTTCTTTTTTTAAGTCTTTTTGAAATGTGGGATTGCTTAGATTCTACAAAAACTAATATATCTTTTTTTTTATTAATTTTGTTTTCTAGCAATAATGGAATGTCTAAAATTACAATTTTTTTATTTTTGTTTTTTTTCAAAAAAATATTCATTTTTTTTCTTATTTCTAAATGAATAATCTTAACTATTTTATTTAAATTATTTTTATTAGCCAATATTGCATTTAAGATTTCTATTTTTTTTATTGGAAATGAATGAATATATTTTGGTAATTTTTTTTTTAACTTATTAAAAACATTCTTATTTATTTGGTATAATTTAGCAACCTCATCGTCGGCATTAAAAACTGGATAACCAAAATTTTGGGCCACATAACTTTTGCCCGAACCTATATCACCCAAAATTCCAATTTTAATCATCGATCTAATAATTTAATAACGTTTTCATTTACATCTGGTTCAATCCCATGCCAAATTTTAAAGGCTGAAAAAGCCTGATAAATAAACATTAATTTTCCATTTAAAGCTATATTTCCTAATTTTTTTCCATTTTTTAAGAAATTTGTCTCTGCAGGATTATAGATAACATCATAGAAAAATTTGTTTTTAGAGATTGATGAAAAATCTAAATTTATTTTATCTTCTTTTTTTAAGCCTAAACTCGTAGCATTAATTATCACATCAAAATTTGGGACCACGCCCCATTCTGTTAATTCTATATTTTCAAAAAGTTTTTTTAAATTTTCTGCTTTTTCTCTTGTTCTATTGCTTATTGTAATTTTAGAAACTTTCATTTTTATTAAAGCAAAAATTATTGAGGGAACCACTCCTCCAGCTCCTAAAATTAAAACTTTTTTGTTATTAAGGTTATAATCCAATTTTTTAATACTAGTTTCAAATCCAATTATATCTGTATTGTGCCCAGTTACTTTATTTCCTTTAAGATAAATTGTATTAACTGATTGTGTTTTTTGAGCTTCAATACTTAACTCATCTAAAAAAGGAATGATGGTTCTTTTAAATGGTACAGTAACGTTAAGACCGTTAATTTTTTTTTCTCTAACTTGTGAAATTAGTTTTTCTAGTTCATTTTCATTCAGTTTTCGTTTTTCGTAAATTGCATCAATATCGTTATTTTTGATCCAATAGTTGTGCAACACTGGAGACAAGGAGTGTTCGATAGGATTCCCTATTACTAAAAATTTTTTCATTGGTAATTTTTTAAATATTCTTTAATTTTAAAAACGGGTAGTCCCATTATGGTATCTTCGTCTCCAACAATATTTGAAAATAAGTTTCTTCCTTCACCCTCAATTTGATAGACATTATAAGCATATAGGGCCTCGTCTGATATTTTTGATAAATAATCTTTTAAGTTGTTTTCTGAAAAGCTTTTCATAGTTAGTTCAGCCCTATCAGTATAATTCCATATCATTGTACCATTCTTTGAAATGCAGACTGAACTTATCAAATAGTGTTTTTTACCATTAAGTTTACGTAAAATGATTAAAGCTTCTTCTCGGCTCTCTGGTTTAGATATTAGCTCACCATTCAAGTCTAATACGCTATCAGCTCCTAGAACTAATTTATCCTTTTGACTTAAACTTACCTTGTTAGCTTTCAGTTCGGCTAAATTTTTTGAGATGGTTTCTGGTGTAGCAGATTCACCTATAAGAGTGTCCTTAACAACATCTTCATCTACATTTGATGGTTTAACCTCGCAAGATATATTGTGCTTAACCAATATTTCTTTTCTGACTTTGCTTTTAGATGCAAGAATAATTTTATCTAACATTGTTTAAATATATTTCGTGTATCTTTATTATAGACGCAGCAGTTTCTTCAACAGATTTCCTTGTAACATCAATTGATGGCCATTTATATTTTTGGAAAGTTTTCTTTGCATCCATAATTTCTTTTTTGATGTTTTCAATATTTGTATATTTTGCATTTTCAGTTTCTTTTAAAGAGTTCATTCTATTTTTTCTTAAATCAACCAAACGTTCTGGCTCTGTGTTTAAACCAACAACACAAGTTATTTGTGGATTTTCTTTTAATTTTTTGGGTAATGAATTTTCATTTACGAGAGGTATATTTGAAGTTTTAAAACCTTTGTTCGCAAGATAAATAGATGTGGGTGTTTTACTTGTTCTGCTAACGCCCACTAGAACAATGTCTGATTTTTCTATATCATTTAACAAATTTCCATCATCATGATTCATGGTAAATTGGATGGCTTCTATTCTTTCATAATATTCTTCATTAAGCACGTGTTGACCGCTTGGTTCGTGAGATGCTTTCTGATTGAGTATTTTAGAAAAATTTAAAATTAAATTTCCTAAAATACCAAAACAAGGAATTTTTTTTTTTCACTTACATTCGCTAAATATTTAGCTAAATTATTATCTACAATTGTATAAAGAATTACTGAATTCTCATTTTTTTTTGCATCTTCTAAAATTCTAAGAATTTGATTTTCAGTTCTTGTAAAAGAGTACGAATATACCTTGTATTCAATATTTTTAAATTGGGCTTTTAGTGCTAAAAAAATTCGATCTAATGTCTCCCCAGTGGAGTCAGATATAAGATAAATTTGATATGAATTACTCATGAATAAATTGTTAATAAATTTGTATTATTTTAATAAAATTACTCAATTTAAATATTGGTTAATTATTATTGTAAAATAAGGCTTTTATTAACATTAATTAAATTGTTAATAGAATTATACAATTTATTGAATAAAAATTTAAAAAGCTTCAATTTTAACAATATTAATGATTATTAATTGTTATTAAGTTGTTAATAAAATGTTAAAAAATACTTATCATCAATATTCACAACACATAATACTAATACAATAAATATATATAATATTTTAATATGACCCCTCTACATGAAGTAATAATAAACAAAAAAACGAAAATCAATCCAATTTGGATAATGAGACAGGCTGGAAGATATTTGCCTGAGTTTAGAGAAATAAGAAAATTAAATCCAAATTTTATAAATTTATGTCTAGATGAAAATTTATCCTCAGAGATTACACTACAACCTTTAAAAAGATTTAACTTAGATGCTGCAATAATTTTTTCTGATATTTTAATGCTTCCATATGGTTTAAATCAAAAGGTTGAATTTGAAAAAGGTTTTGGCCCTAAACTCGGTAATGTAAATATTGATGAAATGCTAAAACTAGATGAAGTTGATTTTGTTCAAAAAATCTATCCTGTGTACAAAACTATAAAAAAAGTAAGCACGAACGATATAGTAAAAAATAAAAATACTATAGGATTTGTGGGTGCGCCCTGGACTTTACTAGTTTATATTATCAACCAACAATCGCCTAAAAAAAATTTAAAGAAAGATTTTTTTAAAAATGATTTCTTAATAAATAGGATTCTATTAATTTTAGAGAAATTTTTAAAAATACATATTAAAAATCAGATTGATAACGGCGCAAATGTAATACAAATATTTGATAGTTGGGCTGGTTTATTAGAAGAAAAAGATTTGCCTAATTACGTTTATTCACCTACCCTTAACTTGGTCAATTATGTAAAATCTTTACATACACCTGTCATTTGCTTTCCCAGAGAAATTAAAAATTACAAAGAATTTTGTGAAATTGTTAAACCAGATGCAATTGGTATTGACTACAATGTGGATCCAAAAAAAATTTTACAGGATATAAAAATTCCAGTTCAAGGTGGGCTTGACCCCAAAATATTACTTACAGATAAAGAAAAATTAAAAAAAGAAGCAACTAAATATTTAAATATATTTAAAGATCACCCATATATTTTTAATTTAGGGCATGGAGTTTTACCTGAGACAGATCCTAAAATGTTCGAATATTTAGTTAATACTGTAAAAGATTATTCATGAAAAAAGCGGTAATTCTTTTCAATTTGGGGGGCCCTGACAAATTAGAAAATGTAGAGCCATTTTTATTTAATTTATTTAATGATCCAGCAATATTAAATTTACCTACTATTTTTAGGTATCCTTTGGCTAAATTAATTTCTAATAGAAGAACCCCAACCGCTCAAAAGATATACCGGGAGCTTGGTGGATCATCTCCTATTTTAAAACTAACAAAAGAGCAATCAAAAGCTCTTGAAATAAAGCTGAATAATGATGATCAAAACTCAGAATATAAATGTTTTATTGTCATGAGATGTTGGCACCCAAGGGCAGAGGAAGTGATAAATCATGTAAAAAATTTTAACCCAGACGAGATTATATTAATGCCATTATATCCACAATATTCTGCAGCAACATCGGGATCATCAATTAAAGAATGGAAAGATATTTGTAAAAAAAATAATCTTAAAATTAAAACAAGCACAATTTGTTGTTATCCTACAGATGATAATTTTGTTGTGGCACACAGAGAAGAAATATTAAAAAAAATTGATAAATTAGAAAATTTCAAATTAATATTTTCTGCACACGGTTTACCAGAGAAAAATATAAAAAAGGGAGACCCATATCAATGGCAAGTAGAGCAATCAGTCGATAAAATTGTTAAGTCACTAAATATTAAAAGTTTGGATTGGGCCTTAAGTTACCAAAGTCGAGTTGGCCCTTTAAAATGGATAGGTCCATCCACAGAAGACTTAATTGTAGAAAATTCAAAAATAGGCAAACATATTGTTCTAGTTCCCATAGCATTTGTATCTGAACATTCAGAAACCCTAGTCGAGTTAGATATAGAATACAAAGAGTTGGCTGACAAACATGGATGTAAAAATTATACAAGAGTTCCAGCACTAGGTACTAATGAAAATTTTATTAAAGCAATGTCCAATCTAATAATTAAAAAACAAGATTATAATTTCAATGGAGAGCTTTTTCCTCCAAAGATACAATGCCCAAAACAATTTAATAAATGCCCATGTTTAAATTATGAATAGTTATTTAATATTTAAAAGTTTACACTTGATAGCTGTTGTCTCATGGATGGCTGGTCTTTTATATCTTCCAAGAATTTTTGTTTATCATGTTGAGAACAAAGAAAAAAAAGAAGCTACTGATATTTTTGAAGTAATGGAAAAAAAACTTTTTTATTACATAATGCGTCCAGCAATGATTTTCACCTGGATTTTCGGTTTAGTTCTTATTTATTTAAATGGAATAGAAATATTTTCTCAACTCTGGATGCAAATAAAAATTATTCTAGTGATGTTATTATCTGCCTATAATGATTATTTAGGGAAATGCCTCGTATCTTTAAAAAATAATTCTAATACAAGATCATCAAAATTCTTTAGAATAATTAATGAAATTCCCACAATAATGCTAATTTTTATAGTTTTCATAGTCATTTTTAAGCCAATCTAGGGTTGTAATAACAAATGTAGTATATATATTAACAGTATCTAAATAGTCCT
The DNA here is from genome assembly GCF_051200975.1 of Candidatus Pelagibacter bacterium nBUS_25. Classification (NCBI taxonomy): domain Bacteria; kingdom Pseudomonadati; phylum Pseudomonadota; class Alphaproteobacteria; order Candidatus Pelagibacterales; family Candidatus Pelagibacteraceae; genus Candidatus Pelagibacter; species Candidatus Pelagibacter bacterium nBUS_25. The sequence continues at coordinate 1,301,936 of NZ_CP172846.1, forward strand.
TACAAATTTCAAATCATGAATATTCAAGAGTTAAAATTAAAATCATCAGAACAGCTTATTACACAAGCCGAAGAACTTGGCATTGAGAATGCTAGTACATTAAGAAAACAGGAGATCCTTTTTGCGATTTTGAAAAAAGTTGCAGAAAAAGAAGAAATTACTGGGGCGGGTGTTCTACAACTATTACAAGACGGTTTTGGTTTTTTAAGAGCGATGGAGTCAAATTATTTACCAGGACCAGATGATATTTATGTAAGCCCAAGTCAAATTAGAAAATTTGGTTTAAGAACAGGAGATACTGTGGAAGGACCAGTTAGGGCCCCCAAAGAAGGTGAAAGATATTTTGCTTTACTTCAAGTGAGTAAAATTAATTTTGAAGAACCAGAAAAAGCTAGGCATAAAATTGCATTTGATAATTTAACACCTCTTTATCCTGATCAACAAATGGTCATGGAAATCGAGACAACAAAAATAGAAAAAAAACCTGATTTAACACCAAGATTAATTGATCTTGTGAGTCCAATTGGAAAAGGACAAAGGTCGATTATTATTTCACCACCCAAGGCTGGTAAAACAATGATATTACAAAGTATTGCTAACTCAATTGCTAAAAATTATCCAAAAAGTTATTTAATGGTTTTACTAATTGATGAAAGGCCAGAAGAAGTTACTGACATGCAAAGGACCGTTAAAGGAGAAGTAATTAGTTCTACCTTTGATGAACCAGCGCAACGCCATGTTGCTGTTGCCGAGATGGTTATTGAAAAAGCAAAAAGATTAACAGAGCATAAAAAAGATGTAGTCATATTATTAGACTCAATAACAAGGTTAGGGAGAGCTTATAATGCTGTTATTCCTAGTTCTGGAAAAGTTTTAACCGGTGGTGTGGATGCAAATGCACTTCAAAGACCAAAAAGATTTTTTGGTGCAGCAAGAAATATTGAAGAAGGTGGATCTTTAACTATCATTTCAACTGCTTTGATTGATACTGGTAGCAGAATGGATGAAGTGATCTTTGAAGAATTTAAAGGAACAGGAAATAGCGAAACTGTTCTTGATAGAAAAATAGCTGATAAAAGGATTTATCCTGCGATTGATATAACAAAATCTGGAACAAGAAGAGAGGAATTGTTATTTGATAAAAATGATCTTCAAAAAATGAATGTTCTTAGACGAATTATTGCACCAATGGGAACAATGGATGCAATTGAATTCATCAATTCAAAATTAAAAGATACAAAAAATAACGCTGAGTTTTTTAACTCAATGAATAAGCCTGCTTAAAATTAAAGTTTTAACTAATTTTTTTTATCCACAAATTTTTTAATTCATTACAAAATTGATTAGAAAAATCTTTTGTTTTATAAAGTGAAGATCTTTTAGCTTGTTCTCGTAAATTTTTTCTTAAATTTCTAATTACTTCTATTTTTTTTGTAAAATTTACTGCTTTTTTAATATAATCATCCGTATCATCAGCTATAAATTCTCTCAGGTTTAAATTAATATTTATACTTTCGCCACATCGCGATGTAAAATTATCCCCCTTCAGAGTTAATACTGGAACTCCCATCCATATAGCCTCAAATGTGGTTGTCACACCAGTATAGGGAAAAGTATCTAGCCCAATGTCTATTTTATTGTAAAGATTAATATGGTTTTGCTTTTCTTTTTGTCTTTCTAATAAAACAATTTTATTTTTATTTGTTATATTTTTGGGAAATCTATTTAAAAATCTTTCTCGTATTTCTAAATTATCATGCATAGAACATTTCAAAATCAATCTACTATTGGTTTTATCTAAAATTTCAGACCAAACTCTAATGACATTATTTGAAATTTTAAGAAAATTATTAAAAGAGCCGAAAGTAACATAATTATTTGTATCATAAGGTAATTCTTTTATTTTTAATTTTTCATCTAATTTTTTATGAGCGCCCCATATATTTGGAAGATATAAAACTTTTTCATAATATAAATTTTCTTCATTTTTTTTAATTAGATATGGATCAGAAATTATATAATCAATTTCTTTCAACCAAGTTGAGTTTGTATATCCTAGCCAAGATATTTGAATAGGTGCAACTCTATTTTTAAAAATTGGCAATCTATTTCCTGGCCCATGTCCAACTAGATCAATTAAAATATTAATATTTTTTTTTCTAATAAAATTAATTAATTCTAAATCTTCTAGATCAAAAACATGGTTCCAATTGTCAAAATGATGAATTAAATGGTCTGATTTTTGATTAGAATTACCCAGATTAAAACCTATAATTTCAAATTTTTTTCTATCCATGTTTTCTAGTAAACCTAATAAAAAGCCATCAATAGAGTTTCCATTGAAGTATGGTGTTATAAAGCCAACCCTTATTTTACTGTTTAAAGTTTGATTAGATATTTTCTCTTTAACTTCGTATTTAGGAACATTATTGGTAAATTCATTAAAAAGATTTATCGCATCTTTTTGTTTAAATTTTTCCAAATATAATGAAGTGAATATGTATGCTGACCAAGCTTCTAGGTTTTTTGGCTCATTTTTAACAATTATTTTTGCAAATTCATTAGCTTTTTCAGCCTCACCTAAGATTCCATAAATTTTATATAAGGTGCCATAAACCTTATCATCGTAGTCATTTTGTTTAATAAAATCCTCTAATAAAATTAAAATTTTATTATATTCTTTGATCTGAAAACAGATGGCACAAAGATTATAAAGTACTTTTTTAAAATTAGAATTTGATTTGTATGTTTCAAGAAATATATCAAAAGCAATTTTTTTTTCTTCTAATTTTGAATTTTTCTTTAATACTTTTGAGTTTGCATAAAGAAGTTTTATGGCTGGATGATTAAAATTTTTCTTATTTAAATTTTCAATTATTTTTTCTAGATCTTCAAATTGACCATTCAATAATTTATTTTCTAAATACTTAACGTGATTTAAATTAATAACTTCTATATTATCAAAATTCATAACTTTTTAAAATAAAGGTATATTAAAATAAAAAAAAAACACTTATATTTAAATCATGAGTATTTACGCTTTATCAAGTGGACCTGGAGTATCTGGTATTGCTGTAATAAGAATTTCAGGAAAAGAGACCTCTAAAGCTATTCAATTATTAACTGGTAAATCTGTTCCAGAGCCAAGAGTAGCAACACTAAGAAAAATCAATAAAATCAACACTTCTGAGCTAATTGATGAAGGCATCATACTGTGGTTTCCTGGGCCTGAGAGCTACACAGGCGAAGATATGGCCGAAATACAGGTGCATGGAAGCAAAGCTGTAATTGATGCTCTTCATACTACTATTTCAGATATTGAAAATTTTCGTTTAGCAGAGCCAGGTGAGTTTACAAAACTTGCATTTCAAAATGGAAAAATAAATTTACTTAAAGCTGAAAGCGTTGCAGATTTAATTTCTTCTGAAACTGAAATTCAAAGACAGCAAGCAATTAAGATTATGAATGGAAAATCTTCTGATCAATTTAATTTTTTAAGAGAAAAACTTTTAAAAATATTATCTCATGTGGAAGCAAAAATAGATTTTCCTGATGAAGATTTACCAAAAGATATTTTGAAAGAAATAATAAAGAGTTCTGATGAAGTTTTAAAAAATATTGAAAAAATTTTAAATGATCAAAAGGTTGGAGAAAGAATAAGAGAAGGTTTTAAGATTGCAATTCTTGGACCAACCAATGCAGGAAAATCTAGTCTCTTAAATCATCTATCAAATAGAGACGTTGCAATAGTTTCAGAGATTGCAGGAACAACAAGAGATGTAATTGAAACTCATCTTAACATAGATGGTTATCCAGTAATTGTTTCTGATACTGCTGGTATAAGAGAATCTAAAAATGAAATTGAAAAGAAAGGTATAAAATTATCATTAAATAGAGCAGAAGAAGCTGATTTAAAGTTGGTAGTTGTTGATCCCAAAAACCTTTATTTTACTGATGTTTTGAAGGGTTTATTAGATCAAAACGCAATTTTAGTAATTAATAAATCAGATCTTTTGAAGGGAGATATTGATCCAGTGATCAAAAAATTAGATCATGTATTAATTTCAATTAAGGAAAATTTAAACATCGATGAATTAATTATAAAAATAAAAAATAATTTAAAAAATAAATTTATAACAAGTGATGATATTTTAATTACAAGAGAACGACACAGACAACATCTGGAACAATGTTCAGAACATCTTAAAAATTTTAATAAAAAAAATGAAGTTGAAGATTTTGATAAAGCTGCCGAAGATTTAAGGTTAGCTACTAGACATCTTGGTATGATTGTTGGAAAAGTTGATGTTGAGGAGATATTAGGTAGTATTTTCAACGATTTTTGTATAGGTAAATAATACCCTGTTTTCCATGTTTTTAAGCCTTCTTTTAATAAAAAACGTTGATAATTTAAGCTTATTTAAACAAAACTACACGCACCTTGTAAATATAATAATCAGTTATAAATTTAGCTTATGAAAAATGATTTATCATTTGATGTTGTGGTAATTGGCGGTGGCCATGCAGGTTGTGAAGCAGCTGCAGCTTCTGCAAGACTAGGTGTGAACACCGCTTTGTTTACCCATAAGATAGAAACAATTGGAGAGATGTCTTGTAACCCAGCGATAGGTGGCTTAGGTAAAGGTCATTTGGTAAGAGAGATAGATGCACTTGACGGTGTTATGGGTGAAGTTGCAGATAAATCAGGTATCCAATTTAGATTATTAAACAGAAGTAGAGGTCCAGCAGTAAGGGGACCAAGAACTCAATCAGATAGGTCGTTATACCGTAAATATATGCAAGAAAAACTTGCAAACTACTGTAATTTAAGAATTTTTTCAGATCCTGTAATAAAGTTTATTTTTGATAGAAATACAATAACTGGTTTTGTAACTAGAGAAGGTAAAAAAGTTTTATGTTCTAAGCTAATACTAACAACCGGCACTTTTTTAAATGGTTTGATACATATAGGCAATGAAAGAATACCCGCTGGAAGGTATGACGAGAAACCTTCAACGGGATTAAGTGAACAATTAGAAAAATATAATTTTAAAATAGGAAGATTAAAAACAGGAACCCCTCCCCGACTTGACTCAAGAACAATTAATTATGAAAATTTAGAAGAACAGTTTGCAGATGATGATCCTTATTTTTTTTCTTTTTTAACTAAAAAAAATATTAACAAACAAGTTTCTTGTCGTATGACTTATACTAACGAAAAGGTTCACAAAATTATTGAAAAAAATTTATCTAAGAGTGCTATGTACTCTGGTAGCATACAAGGTGTTGGACCTAGATACTGTCCATCTATCGAAGACAAGATAGTAAAATTTACTGACAAGGGTCGGCACCAAATATTTTTAGAGCCTGAAGGGTTAAATGACCACACAATTTACCCAAATGGCATCTCTACATCACTTCCAGCTGATATTCAACAAGAAATATGTAACAATATCAGTGGTTTAGAAAATGTTTCTATAATAAGACCGGGATATGCTATAGAATATGATTATATAGACCCGAGAGAACTGTTTTTAACTCTTGAGACCAAGAAGATTTGCAACCTTTATCTGGCTGGTCAGATTAATGGAACAACAGGATATGAAGAAGCTGCAGCTCAGGGTCTTGTAGCTGGGATAAATGCCGCTTTATCTCATAAAAAATTAGAACCTTTTATATTAGATAGATCTGATGCTTACATAGGTGTAATGATTGATGATTTAGTGACTAAAGGTGTTGCTGAACCATACAGAATGTTTACATCAAGAGCAGAATACCGATTAAGCCTGAGATCTGATAATGCAGATCAAAGATTAACTGCAAAAGGAATAGAAATTGGATTAATTGGTGATGTAAGAAAAGATGTTTATTTAGATAAATTTGATAAAATTAGTCAAATTAAGCTAAAAATGACTAAATCTAATATATCACCTAATAAAGCTGATAAATTCGGAATAAAAATTGCAAAAGATGGAGTCTTGAGATCTTCTAATGAGATATTAACTCAAAAAGGAGTTGATATGAATAAAATTAGGGAAATATGGTCTGATATACCTTTTTTTAGCAATGAAATAGATGAGCAGGTTGAAATTAATGCTCATTATAGAGGTTATTTGAAAAAACAAAAAGCTGATATTTTAGCTTTTAAAAGAGATGAAAACCTTATAATTCCAGATAAAATTAACTATGATGGTCTTTCAGGGTTGTCAAACGAGGTTAAAGCTAAATTTAAGGAAATAAAACCAAAAACAATGGGTCAAGCACTAAGAATTGATGGAATTACTCCAGCTGCTGTATATATTTTGTTGTCACACGTTAAAAGAAAGTCTATTAAGCATATAGCTTAATGGACCAAGAGATTTTAAAATCATACGCAAGACTAAATGACTTAAATGTTTCACGTGAAACATTTTTAGACTTTGAAAACTATATATCGATGATTATTGAAAAAAATGAAAAAATTAACATAATTAGCCAAAATACATCATCAAGAAAGTCTATAATTGAGCGTCATATTGTAGATTCTGCACAAATTATTGATTTTATTGATTTTAATTGCAATACAACTACAGATTTAGGATCTGGAGCGGGTTTACCAGGAATTGTAGTAGCAATTATACTCAAAAATATGAAAAATGATATGGATGTGCATCTTTATGAAAAAAGCCACCATAAAAGCCGTTTTTTAAAAGAAGTTTCAGAAAAACTAAATTTAAATACAAAAGTTTTTCAAAAAAATATTTTTGAAATAAAAAATTTAGAAACAGGCACGGTTATGTCAAGAGCATTCAAGCCAATGCCTGTGGTTCTAGATTTAGTTTATGAAAATTTTTCTAAATATAAAAATTTAATTTTTTTTATGGGCAAGAGTGGAAAAAAAATATTTGAAAAATCTAAAGATGATTGGAGTTTAGAGTACATAGAAAAAAAAAGCTTAACTAATGATGACTCATTTTTATTAAACATAAAAAAAATTAGTAAGAAAAATAAAAAAAGATATAAGAAAAACTAAATGCAAATTATTTCAGTAATAAATCAAAAGGGCGGGGTAGGGAAAACAACAACAGTTATAAATTTAGCTGCGGGATTAACTCAACTTAATAAAAAAATTTTAGTTATTGATTTAGACCCTCAAGGAAATGCAACAACAGGTCTCGGATTATCCAATGTAGACAACTCAAGTGACACAATTTATGGTGTGCTGAATGGAACTAGAGAGATTAATGAGATAATCAAGAAGACACAGTTTGAAAATTTAGATATTATAACCTCTAATGTGGATCTATCAGGACTTGAGGTAGAAACGGCTGACGACAATAATAGAGCCTTTATATTAAAGGCAAAATTAAGCGCTTATTTAAACAATTCTAGAGGATTATACGATTATGTACTAATTGATTGTCCGCCTTCCTTGAGCCTTCTTACAGTTATGGCACTTGTATGCTCAAACTCACTTCTAGTACCTTTGCAAACAGAATTCTTTGCTTTAGAAGGACTAACTCAACTCATGAAAACTATTGAGAGGATAAAAGTAAGCTTAAATCCAGATTTAAAAATTAGAGGGATCCTTTTAACTATGTATGACAAAAGAAATAAGCTTTCTTCTCAAGTTGAAAAAGAAGCTAGAGATTATTTTAATGAGAAAGTTTACTCAACAGTAATTCCAAGGAATGTAAGATTATCAGAAGCACCTTCTCATGGCATGCCAGTTTTAATTTATGATAAATCTTGTCCTGGTAGTAAATCATATTTTAGTTTTACTAATGAATTTATAAATCAAGAGACAATAATTGGGAGTGCTGCTTAATGGATAAAATTAAAAAGGGTCTTGGAAGAGGTTTATCATCATTAATTGGTGAAACAAAAGTAGAGGTGCAAAAAAATCAACTACCAGTAAGCGACTTAATACCAAACAAATATCAACCAAGAAAGAATTTTGATGAGATAAACTTAGAGGACTTAACAAATTCTATAAAAGAAAGAGGAATAATTCAGCCAATCATAGTTAGAAAATCAAATAATGAAAATTCAAAATTTGAAATCATTGCAGGCGAGAGAAGATGGTTAGCAGCTCAACGAGCAGGGATACACACTGTTCCAGTAGTAATCACAGATGTAGATGATTTAAAATCTTTAGAATTTGCAATAGTCGAAAATGTTCAAAGGCATGATTTAAATCCGCTGGAAGAAGCACAAGGTTATAAAAGATTGATAGAAGAATTTTCTTATGATCAAGAAAAGGTCTCAAAATTTATTGGTAAAAGTAGAAGCTATATAACAAATTCTTTAAGAATACTTACTTTACCAGACGAAGTGATAAAATTAATAGAGTCAAATAAGTTATCGACAGGACATGCAAAGATCTTAGTAGGTATGGATAATGCAATTTTTGTTGCTAATAAAATTGTAGACAATAAACTTTCAGTAAGACAAGCTGAAAATTTTGTTCAATTATTTAAAAAGAAAAGACAAAAATCAAAGATCACAAAAGATACTAATATTATAGCTCTTGAACTTTCGGTATCAAATAAAATTGGATTAAATGTGGAAATACAAAACAATAAAAGGAATAAGGGAAAAATTTCTTTTGAGTATAAAGACCTTGACCAGCTGAATAAAATTATTGATATAATTAAATCTAATTATTAACAGTTGAAGAAGACTGAAATAAAATAAAATCTGTAATTAAATTAATTGAATTATTTATATTCTTTTTAATTTGTAATTCAGTTTCACTTAGTGAGTAAATTAGTTGTTTAATGTTTTTTGAGTTCCACTTTAGAATCTGCTGTTTAGTTATTTCTTTTTCTTTCCAAAAAATTGGTGGTTTTGCTGATGAAATGGTCAAATCGATATTTTTGTTAGTCTCGAATGCTTTTGATAAAGCCAGTAATTTTTTTGATTTGATTATAAAAGATCTAACAATTATAACGCAATCGTCGTTGCTAAAATTATTTTCATTTAAGATACTTATTATTTTCCTCTTGTTCTGAGCAAGGCAATTATCAACAAGGTCAGATATATTGTGGTTTTCGCTTAAATTGATTAGTTTTGATATATTGTCATTATTAATTTTTTTTCCATTTTTGCTAAAATGCTCAATTTTTTGAAGCTCATTCATAAGTATTTCTCTGTCTCCACTGCATTTGCTTACTATTAAGTTTATATTTGAGGATGAAATTGAAATTTTTTTTTCTCTTAAAAAATTATAAGTTAATTTAGATAACGTTTGATCATTATCAGGATAAAAGGGTACACAAACTAATGTTTTATTTTTTTCAAAAAAAGATCTTAATTTTGATTTTTTTTCTAAACTCTCTGAATTTAAAATAATTGTAATATCTTCCAGTTTTTTTTGATGCAGGTTTTCGATTATTTTTAAAATTTTGTCGGTAGCTCTTTTGATAAAAATAAATTTTTGTGGGTCAAAAAGAGATTTAGATAAAACAGTTTCAATAAAATTATTTTCGTTATCTAAAATTTCTTTTTCTTCATAGTATGAAATTATATTTTTGTCTTTAATTAAAATGTTGAGAGCTTCACTTTTCAAGCCTTCATTTTTTCCATAAAATAATATTAAATTATTAATATCTAGATTAATCTTATTAATTTCAAAAGATTTTAAAATCATTAATTAATAATTAATTCAGACGTAAGTTTGCTTGATATAGAGGATGCAAAGTTTTGCTTTATTGTTCTCTCATATCTAGCCTCTTCAAATTTATCATCCATACTGTCTATAATTTTTCTTTCAACAATTTTAATTTCTTTATTATTTGATTTTATTAAGAATATTACTTCAGCTACTAACAGATAATTAGTTACCACTCCCGTTCCATCTTTACTTAAAATGACTTTTTTATATGTGCTTTTAGCCTCAATAAAAATTTTATTATCTACTTTTTCATTTTTATACTGATCTAAATTTATCTTTAAAAAGTTATTTAAATCTCTGTCACCAGAATAGTTCACTTCTTCAATTGAAAATTTAAGATCATTTTTTTTTAAATAAATTGGCGTAAACCCACAGCTGTTTAAAAAAAGAATTAGAGAGATTATAATTATATTTGTTTTTATCATTTCAAATTATTATATTAATTAGTTTATTAGGAATAAATATCTTTTTTAAAATTTTATTATTACCTAAATATTCATTTAATTTTTTATCTTCTTTTATTTTTTTTATTAAAGTTTCCTCATTCGTATCTTTTTTCAACTCAATAATTTTTCTAGTTTTACCGTTAAATTGAATAATAAATTTTATGTTATCTTCTTCTAAAAATTTTTCATCCACCTTTGGCCATAATAATTTTTCTTTAATATCTAATATTTCCATACATTCGTTTGAAAAGTGAGGAATTACCGGACTTATTGCTATTAAAATTTTTTTATAATTTTCAATTAATTTTATTTTTTCAATTTTACTCAAAATTATTTTATTTAAGGCTGAATATGTTTCATGAAGATTAGCAATTATTTTATTATAAGAAAAATTTTCAATATTATGGGTAATCTCTTTTATAAATTTGTTGGTTAATTTGTCTAAATCGTTATTAGAATTTGATGAATGATTGGCCTCTATTTCATCAATAATTTTTTTATTTAAAACCCATAATTTTTGGAGAAATTTATAAGATGATTTAATGCCTTCGTCAGACCATTGAACATCTTTTTCAGGTGGACTATCAGATAAAATAAATAATCTAACTGAATCAGCACCATAATCTTTTATAATTTTTTCAGGATCTATAGTATTTTTTTTGGATTTTGACATAGACTCTGAAGGACCTACTTTTACAAGCTCTTCACTATCTTTAAGATATTTTTTTCCATCTTTGGTAATCAGCTCATCAGGACTAACCCAATTATTATTCTTATCTTTGTAAGTTTCATGACAAACCATACCCTGTGTAAATAAACCACTAAAAGGTTCTTTGATATTAAAGCTGTCATTTTGATAAGATAAGGCATGCATAAAAAATCTTGAGTACAAAAGGTGCAATATGGCATGCTCAACACCACCTATATATTGGTCAACAGGCATCCAATACTTTATTTCTTTAGCATCAAATCCATAGTTTAAATTATGAGGAGAACAAAATCTTAAAAAATACCAAGAAGAGTCTACAAAAGTGTCAAGAGTATCTGTCTCTCTGGTGTATTTTTTTCCGTCAATTAATATATTTTTCCACTCGCTAATTTCGTCAAGCGGATTTCCTACATTATTTAATTGTTTAATTTTTGGCAACTGAACAGGAAGTTTTTCTTTTGGAATTTTAATTGGATTGTTGTTCTCATCATAAACAATTGGAATTGGACATCCCCAATATCTTTGGCGTGAAATACCCCAGTCTTTTAATCTATAATTTGTTTTTTTTTGGCCAATATTATTTTCTTCTAAGTAATTTATTGTTTTTTCAATAGATTCATCTGGAACTTTTAGATTGTCTAAAAACTTTGAATTAAATAAATAACCAGACTCTGTATAAGCCTTATCATTAATCAAAAATTCCTTATCTTTTTCAGGTCTTACAACTGGTGTAACTTTTAGATTATATTTTTTTGCAAAATCTAAATCTCTTTGATCGTGTGCTGGACAACCAAACACAGCACCCAATCCATAATCCATTAAAACAAAATTAGCAAAATAAACTGGTACTTTCATATTTTCATCTAAAGGATTAATTGCTAATAAATTGGTTTTAAATCCAAGTTTATCAGCTGCAGCAATGGATTCCTCAGTTGTACCAGTTTTAGAACATTCTTTTTTAAATTTCATGAATTCTGGGTCATCTTCATAAAATTTTGCAACTGGATGATCTACTGAAAGTGCTAAAAAAGACATACCAAACAAGGTATCTGGACGAGTAGTATAACACTCAATTTCATTAATATCTTTTTTTGACTCAATTTTAAATTTAATTTCACAGCCGTAAGATTTTCCAATCCAATTTTTTTGCATAACCTTAACTTTGTTTGGCCAGTCTTTTAAAGTTTCTAAGCTTTCTAAAAGCTCTTTTGAAAATTTTGTTATTTTAAAAAACCATTGGTTAAGTTTTTTTCTTTCAACAATCGCACCAGAGCGCCATCCTTTACCATCTATAACTTGTTCGTTGGCTAAAACTGTATTGTCTATAGGATCCCAATTTACATAACTTTCTTTTCTATAAACTAATCCTTTATCATATAGTTTTAAAAAAAATTCTTGCTGATGTTTGTAATAATCAGGCGAGCAAGTTGAAATCTCTTTATCCCAATCTATGGATAAACCTAGTTTTTTTAGTTGAGATCTCATTACTGAAATGTTTTTTTCAGTCCATGTTTTTGGATCTAATTTATTTTGTCTTGCTGCATTTTCAGCAGGCATCCCAAAAGAGTCCCATCCCATAGGATGCAACACGTTGTATCCTTGTAATGTTTTGTATCTAGCTAAGACATCACCAATTGTGTAATTTCTTACATGGCCCATATGTATCTTACCCGATGGATAAGGAAACATTTCTAGGCAATAAAATTTTTTTTTATCTTCCTCTACTTTTGTTGAGAATGTTTTTTGGCTTTCCCAATACTTTTGCCACTTATCTTCGATAATTTTAAAATTATATCTTTCCACAAAATTATAATAAATTTTTAGTCTGAGTAGAATCTACTCTTGTTTTTTTTCTTTTTTTTGCTCTGATCTGATGTTTTATATAGGGTTGCTTTTTTTAGTATTTCTTTTTTAAGTTCTTGAACCAAAACACTTTCTTGTTCGGTTATTTTACAGTTTAGTAAATTATCAATACATTTTTTCTTAAATATCTTTATATCTAATGCATCTGATCTAACTTCGTTTGTTAGAAACCGAATTGAGATTTTAATACTTTCATTTTTACTGGTGTTATCTGTGTACCAATCTGTAATAATTATACCGCCACTATAATTTACGGAAGATAGAGGCATAAAATCAATAACATCTAATGAGGCTCTCCATAGTTCATTAGAACTAGCAAATTGAAAATTTCCTCCCATTGTCTTTTCTGAATCAAATAATTTAAAACTTCTTCCTTCTTCAATATTTTTAGCAGCTCGATCATTTACATTTACTGGTACTTTTCTAGCATCTACTTTTTTGTAAATGCCACAACCAGATACAACAAAAAAAATTATTAAAATTGCTGCATGTGTGGTATATTTCATTAAAATATTCATAATTAATTGACTAAATAACACGAATATTCATGATTTATAGCAATTATTGTGTGATATTATTGCAACACTTCATTTAAAAAATTAAAAAATCAAGGATTAAGATAAATTTTTTAGGAAAATAAGCTAATTTGCTCTTGTTATTAATATTAATAATTAAACAAAGGAGAAATTAATGACAAACTTTAAAAAAATAGGACTTACAGCATTAGCTGGATCTCTTATCGCAACTACTGCTATGGCTGGTTCACTATCAGTAAGTGGTGGAGCAAAAATGAGTTACACTTCAAAAGGTGGAACTACTGATTCATCAAATACTGGTAACAGTTTTGGTATGCAAAAAGCCATGACTTTTTCTGGTGGTGGTGAACTAGATAATGGTCACTCAGTATCATTAACTCATGTAATGACTGTTGAAGGTGCTCAATCTTCATCTTTATTAACTTACGATATGGGTGACATGGGTAAAGTTATGTACACTGATGCTGCTGGTGGATTAGGTGTTGCTGGTATAGATGACTTAATGCCAACTGCTGTTGAAGAAATTTGGGACGGTCTTGGTGGAACTAAGAATGGTTACGCTTCTTCAGCTTCAAGTGGATTTGAATACACAAACACTTCTGTTGACGGTGTAAAAGTAGAAATCGGTTACAGTCCAGATGGACAAGCTGCTAATGACGATGGTGGTGTATCTGGTACTGGTTCAGTTGATTCATCATCTTCTGTAGCTATTCAGTACACAGGTATTGATGGTGCTAACATTTTCTACGGTACTGGAAGCCAAGGTGTAACTTCTACAACTGAAAATAACTACGACACTATGGGTGTTACATACGCTATGGGTGCAGCAACTGTTGGTGTTCAATTAACTGATGTTGATCCTGCTTCAGGAAATGACGAAGAAAATACTGCTTTTGGTATTTCATTTGCAGTAAATGATGACTTGTCAATTTCTTACGGTGAATCAACTGTAGAAGTATCTGGATCTGTAGATCAAGAGTTAAAAGGTTTCTCAGTTGGTTATTCAATGGGTGGTCTAACTTTACAGGCTCACGCAAATGAAGGTGATAATGTTGGTAACACTGCTAACAATTATCAACACACTGAGTTAACAGTATCTTTTGCATTCTAATTGTTAAAAGACAAATATTTAAAGGGCCTAAATTTTTTTAGGCCCTTTTTTTTTATTCAGAAATTTTATTCAAAAAATCTAAATATTTTAAATAATTTTCATTAAGATTTACTGATTTTTTATGTATAGGATTTCTAGCCTGTTCGATACTTACAGTTTTTATTCCAGTTTTATTTTTTGTGTGATCTAAACAGTTTTCATCCCATGTTAAGTTACAAAAATTGATTAACTTTTTAGTTTCTTCAATGGGATCATTCACCAACTTTTCATAGTGACAGTCGTATATATAACCTGGCATTTTCATGTGCCAAAAAGCCATTAATTCCTTATATAAATCAATAAATTTTACTAAATATTCTTGATTATAACTCCATGGTAAGGCCCATCCTTCGAATGTGTTCTTATAAATAGATAATGCTGTATCTTTTAAGTTTCTTTTGCAGTGAATAATTTTAGCAGTTGGAAATAATATGTTGATAAAACCCAACCAGACAAGATTAAGAGGTGCCTTGTCTAAAATAATTAAATTATTATTATATTGTTTAAACCTACTTAATAAATCAACTCTTAAATTTTCTTTGAATTCATTTTGGTTTTTATCAAGATCAACTATCTTTTTTATAAAATCATCATTTTCAAATTTTTTTACAAATACATTTTTTAATATTGGTGATTCCCCAGCACCAAATATCTCTGAATGTGATGATATAATTTGATGTGTTAAAGTTGTGCCAGATCTAGGCAAACCAACAATAAATATTAACTCTGGTTTTTTAGAGGAAGTATTTTTTTCAAAAATAAAATCTTTGAAAATATGTTTTGGACTAGTTAAATATTTAGTTTGTTCATCGAAATCAAAGTTTTTTATTGTGTCAAATTTTAAATCATTAGCCATTATAAAATATTTTGAAGATAATTCAGAATTTTTTTGATCAGAAAATGATTTAGCAATAGAAAAACAAAGAACCATTTTATCATTTGATGATATATTTTCTTTATTTAATTTTTCTAACATTTCTTTTTGATGTGTTTGGTCATCATCATACTTATGGATAGAACTGTACATTTGATCTGCTAGAACATTTTGAGGATATTCTTTGTGTAAATTTCTTAAAATTTCTTTTGATTTTATAAAATCTCCAATCATTTGGTAACTGCCTGCAAGATTAGTTAGTAAAGCTTGATTTTTGTTATTTATAGCTAGAGCTTTATTGTAATAATCAATTGCTTGTGTGTTTTGATTTAAATCTTTTAAAACATTTGCATAATTCACTAAAGCGTTAAAATTTTCTTTATTAAGTTCTAAAGCATGTTCCAAAGCACTTTTTGCCTCATTATATTTTTCTTGTAGACGATACGTTGCTCCTAAATTTACTAGAATACTTGGATCATTGGGTTTGACCTTTAACCCTGATTTAAATGTTTTTTCAGCAAGTTCTAAATTGTTAAGTTGCTTGTAAGATAAACCAATCAAATTATAAAATATAGTTTGTGAAGGATCCTTTTTTAATAAAATTTTTGTTTTTTTGATTACTTTTTCAAAGTTTCCACTTTCAAAAAAATTTTGAATTCTTTTTGTCTCTTTGGTTATGTATAAAATGTCTTCTCTATTAATCATATCAATTAGTTTTGAAAGTACGATATTCCTGCTACTCCATAAGGTTTAATTAGATTAGTTTTTTTTATATTATCTTTGTTTATACCACCTAAACAAATTATTTTTTTTTTGTTTTTTTAGATAGGTTTAAAAATCTATAAATTCCAAGTTCTTTTTTGTTTTTCTTAGAAAAAAATAAAGAAGACAAAAATAAATAATCAACCTTTTGAAGTTCTTTGGTTCTTATTTCTTTTAAATTATGTGCTGAGCCTATTAATTTAAATTTTTTCTTAAGTTGGTACGAATTAATCTTAAAATCTCTATTATGAGCTGGAATATAAGCTCCATCTAAATTTAATTCTAAAGCTAATTTGATATTATTTGCTAAGTATAATTTATAATGCAGTTTTCTACATAGGTTTTTAGTTTTTATTATTGAGTCTGTATTTAAACGATTATTATAATTTCTAAAAATTATTGAAGTTGTTTTTGGCAGATTATTAATTAAATTAAAATTAAAATCGTCTATAAAACAGAATAAATTAAAATGCATAAAACTATTAGTAATTTAGAAAATATAAAAAAAAAACTAGTTAATTGCCCAAATGCAAAAATTATAGCTGTTAGCAAGACTTTTGGTGAAGAAAACATAAAACCTCTTTTGGATTATGGACATAAAGATTTTGGTGAAAACAAGGTTCAGGAAGCATTGCAAAAATGGCCAAATTTGAAAAAAAAATATATGAATATTAATTTACATATGATTGGAAAATTGCAAACAAACAAAGTAAAATTTTTGTTCCCACATTTTAATTATATACATTCACTAGATAATTTAAAATTAGCAGAAAAAATTTCAAAAGAAGAGTCTAGAAACAAAAAAAAATTTAAAATATTTATTCAAGTAAATCTAGGAAGCGAAAGTCAAAAGAATGGTATTTCTATCAAAGAATTGCCAGACTTGTACAAGCAGGCTGTAGAAAGATATGATTTAAATATTATTGGATTAATGTGCTTGCCTCCCCAAAATGAAGCTACTTCTGATTATTTTAAAGCACTAAAAAATTTAAATATAAAGTTTAATTTAAAAGAATTAAGTATGGGTATGTCTCAAGATTATCTTCAAGCTGCAAATAACGGAGCTACATATTTAAGAATAGGCTCTAGTATTTTCGGTAATAGATTTTAAATAATTTTAATCTTAGTATTTTTCTTTATTAATTTTAGCATAATTAAAAAATCTTTTTCTACCAAAGCAATGCATCCAGCTGTAGGTTTATAATTTTTAGTTAAGTGAATAAAAATACAACTACCCAATCCTGCAATGGGTTTGTTAAAATTATATTTTAAAGGTATTAAAAGATTATATTTATGATCTCTTCGTTTAAGCTTTTCACATTTTATCGTATTATTAATTTTGACTAATTTATTATATTTTTTTGGGTAATGGACATCATCACACCAACCCATATTTTCATTAATATCAATTTTTTTTAATGAGGTTTCAGGCTCTGTTAGTCTGTCTTTTCGGTAATATAAGTGCTCAATTTGAAAGGTACCTATTGGTGTTTTTCCATCTCCTTCAATTTTATTATTTGAAGTGCCATTTTTACCAATTGAACACTTAAAATTAAAATTATCAACTTGAAGTGTGTGTTTATTTTTTAAAAAAAAAGTCATATCTTTATTATATATGAATAATCAAATTTTAATAATTTACAAATTTCCAAATTTATATCAGGTTCTTAAAGAGGTTGAGGGTGAATTAAATTTTAAAATTGTTAAACATTTAGATGAGAAAATATTAAGAAATGAAATAAAGAATATTAAGAATTATTTAATAATTACAAAACAGAAATTAATAGGTTTTGATAACCAATACATAGCTCAACAATTCCCCATAACACTTAATAATTTATTAGAGAAACTTAATATTGAAATTTTGAAACAACGATTTTCAAATCAATCAGAAGTAAATATTAATAATTATTTAATTGACTTAAATGCTCGAGAAATATCATTGAAAAGTCTAAGACTAAAATTAACTGAAAAAGAAGTAAGTATAATTTTGCATTTATTTAATATGAAAAAACCTGTTACAGTTGATGAATTACAAAAACATGTTTGGATGTATCAAGATGATGTAGAAACGCACACAGTTGAAACTCATATTTATAGATTGAGAAAAAAATTTTTGAAAACTTTTAATAATGAAAATTTTATAATAAGCAAAAAGAATGGCTACCAAATCAAATAAAAAAAATCCAATTGCTAAAGAATTGCGAACAAAAAAATTTAAACCAAATATAATGAAGCCTAAAAAAGGAAAAGGTAGTTTTAATAGAAAAATTAAAAAATAAGCAAAAATTAAATTCTTGCACCAATTTTTTGAATTATTTTTGAAGAAAGCTCAGTGCCTTTTAAAAGGCTCTCCTTAACACTCATTTTATTGATTACTCCATGCAAATATCCTGCAGCAAATAAATCTCCTGCACCGGTAAGGTCAACAATTTTAAGGTTTTCTTCCGCCTTACATTCACATACTTCATTGTTTTTTATTGAAACAGATCCTTTTTCACTTCTTGTAATTATAACATTTTTATCCAATTCTTTTGAAAATGAGATTACATCGTTGAAAGATGTGCTGTCTATTAGAGATAATATTTCTTGCTCGTTTGCAAAAACAATATCTAGTTTATTTTTTACAAGTTCTAAAAATTGCCTTTTATGTCTTTCTACACAAAATAGATCTGATAAAGACATTGCAACTTTATTTGAATTATTGATTGCTTTATCAAAAGCTTTTTTTGGTTCACCTTCGTCCCACAGATATCCCTCAAGAAATACAATTTCACTTTCTTTAACTTTATTAAGATCAACATCTTGCTCATTTATTTTTCCAGCTATTCCTAAATAAGTACACATGGTACGTTCTGAATCGGGTGTAATCAATATTAAGCAAGTTCCTGTAGAGATTACTTCATCTTTTTTTGAGTATAAAAAATTAACTTTTTCTTTTTTTAATCCATCTTCGTACTGTTGACCTAAATGATCCTTATTCACTTTACCTATAAAACCTACATCATTGTCTAATTGTGAAAGCCCTACGATAGAGTTTGCAACAGATCCTCCAGAAATAGTCTCCTCAATTTTGAGTAGTGATATTAGGTTTTTAAATTCAGTTTCATTTACTAACTTCATAGTACTTTTAGTAAGAGAATTGCTTCTTAAAAAATTGTCATCCACTTTACAAAGAACATCTACAATTGCGTTTCCTATTCCCAATATTTTCATTTTAAGCTTTTTTTGTAACTACAGGTTTTTTTCTGTTAGGATAACAAGAGATACATATTTTACAAGCTAAACCATAACAGTTTCGAGCTTTACAAAATTCCCTACCATAAAAAATTATTTGTAGATGTAGTTTAGACCAGGTGCTTTTTGGAAAAATTCTCTTTAAATCTTTCTCTGTTTGAATAACGTTTTTGCCACTAGTAAGCCCCCATCTTTGCGCCAGTCTATGAATATGGGTGTCTACTGCAAAAGCAGGATATCCAAATCCTTGAGACATTACTACACTAGCTGTCTTATGGCCAACACCAGGTAATAACTCGAGTTCTTTAAAAGTTTTTGGCACTTTTCCATTATGTTTATCTATTAGTTGTTGAGACATTAAATAAATACTTTTTGCCTTAATCCGAAAGATGCCAATACGCTTTATTAATTTTTCAATTTTTTTTATTCCTAATTTCACAAAGTGCTCTGGTTTATAATATTTTGGATATATATTTTTAGTAACATTGTTGACATTTAAATCAGTGCATTGTGCAGACAAAAGGACAGAGGTTAAAAGAGTAAACTTATTTTTATGCTTTAAAGGAGTTGGAGTTTTTGGATAAATTCTATTTAAAATCTTAATGATTTTTTTGGCCTTCTCTTTTTCATTCATTATGAAAAATTTAACAAATCTCTCATTGTGTAAAATCCAGCTTTTTTATTTGTTATCCATTTAGCAGCTGTTAGTGCACCATCTGAATATAAAGCTCTGTCAAAAGCTTCATGATTTAACTTAATAATTTCTTTTCCGCTTGAAAAAGTCACTTCATGTTCACCAATGATTTCATCTTTACGCAATGAGTTAAAATTTATTTTTTTACCAAAAGGAAATTTTTTTTTGTTTAAAAATTTTTTACCAATCAATTTGTATAGGTTTTTATTTTTTCCATCAGCAATTCCCTTTCCCAACATTAAAGCAGTACCTGATGGATAATCTTTCTTATGTTTATGATGTGCCTCAAAAATTTTACTTTTATAACTTTCATCTAAAGATTTTGATGCTATTTCTGTTAGGTACATTAACAAATTGATACCCAAACTCATGTTTCCAGCTTTTAAAATAGATATTTTTTTTGAGTAATTTTTTATGATTTTTTCTTCTTTTTGAGTAAAACCAGTTGTTCCAATAATTACTTTCTTCTTAAGTTTTGAAGCAATACCTAGAATTTCTAGAGTACATTTTGGTACTGTAAAATCAATTATTACATCAGCTTTATCGAATGCTTTTACTGTATTTAATTCAGGTTTAACCCCATTAAATTTCCTATTAATAGTAGTGCTTTCTGTAAGTGCAACTAACCTAAAATTTTTATTTGATTTTGAAGATTTTATTAGTTGTTGACCCATCCTCCCCATACATCCTGTGATAGCTAAATTAATCATTTTCATTTTAAATTAAAAACACTCTTTTTTTGTAAATGGACAAGTAGAATAGTGAATTATTCCTTTTGTTGTATTTATTACTGCTGATGTTGATGTATCAACAACAGTTACAGCAGTTGAACAACTTGAAACATAAATTAACACAAAAGATGATAAGATAATTTTTTTTACTGCACTATTCATTATATTGAATACTATAACTTTAAATTAGATAATTACAGTTATAAAAATTATAGTTATTAATTTATTTTCCAGAAATTTTTTGCCTTTTGAAAGAATTTTTTAATACTTGGATTTGATCTTTCATTCTCAATTTCTCTGAATTTTTCTAATAATTCTTTTTGTTGCTTGTTGAGAGATATTGGAACTTCTGTATTTACTTGTACGTATAAATCACCATAATCACCTCTGCGCATAAAAGGCATCCCTTTACCCTTGAGTCTGAATTGTTTGCCATTTTGGGTTCCATCAGGAATTTTAATTTTTGCTTTACCACCATCAATAGTTGGAATTTCAATAGTTGTTCCAAGAGCTGCATCTGCAAATGAAATAGGAAATTCAAAAAATAAATTTTCATCAGACCTTTTAAAAAGATCATGTGAATTAACATTTATAAATAAATATAAATCTCCTGTTGCCCCACCTCTGCTGCCAGCTTCTCCTTTGCCTGCTAACCTAATTCTTGTTCCATCATCAACACCTTTTGGAATTGTTACTGATATTTTCTTTGAGGCTTGTTTTTTTCCTTGACCGTTGCAGTCATTACAAGGGTTAGTGATTTCTTCACCATTACCATTACACTGGGGACATGTTTGTTGAACGGTGAAAAAGCCTTGATTAGATCTTATTTTACCGCTTCCTCCACAATAAGTGCATCTATCTGGAGAATGGCCAGGTTTTGAGCCATTTCCTTTACAAGTATTGCATTTTTCAGTAGTTGAAAATTTTATATCCTGTTTTTTGCCCTGGTAAGCTTCTTCAAGTGAAATTGATAGATCATATCTTAGATCTGACCCTCTATTGTTGGAGCTTCTATTTCTTGATCTTCCACCACCACCAAAATCTCCAAAAAAATCTTCAAAAATATCTGAAAAATCTGCACCACCAAAACCACCAAAACCTCCACTTTGTCTTCCACCACCATTCTCAAAGGCTGCATGTCCAAAGTTATCATAATTTTGTTTTTTTTCTTTATCTGAAAGAATACCATATGCCTCACTGGCCTCTTTAAATTTATCTTCTGCTGTTTTATCGCCAGGATTTTTATCAGGATGGTATTTGACAGCAAGTTTTCTGTAAGCTGATTTTAGTTCATCAGGAGATGCACTTTTTCCAACGCCTAAAACTTCATAGAAATCTCTTTTAGCCATAAATTACTTTGAGATAATGGTCGTTGATAGTCTTAAGCGCTTTTTTCTTTATCTTGTTCTTTACCTTCTTCTTTACCTTCTTCTTTTACTTCCTCAAAATCTGCATCAACTACGTTATCGTCTTTTTTTCCTTTATCATTATTTTTATTATCATCAGGTGTATCTGGTTTTTTCTCTTGAGCTTTATATATAGCCTCACCCAATTTCATTGATGCCTGAACTAACGTTTCCGTTTTTTTCTTAATATCTTCATTATCAGTTCCTTTAAGAGCTTCTTTTAAGTTGGATGATGCATCTTCAATTGCTTTCTTCTCAGCATCAGTAATTTTAGACCCATGCTCTTTAAGATTCTTTTCAGTTGAATGAATTAAAGTGTCAGCTTGATTTCTTGTGTCTACAGTCTCTCTTTTCTTTTTATCTTCTTCCTTATTAGCTTCTGCATCTTTAACCATTTTTTCAATTTCATCTTCACTTAGTCCGCCTGAAGCTTGGATTTGAATTTTTTGCTCTTTACCAGTTCCTTTATCTTTTGCTGAAACACTCACTATACCATTAGCATCAATATCAAAAGTAACTTCAATTTGAGGAACTCCTCTTGGTGCTGGAGCAATACCAACTAACTCAAAGTTTCCTAACATTTTATTATCAGTTGCCATCTCTCTTTCACCCTGAAGTACTCTAATAGAAACTGCAGGCTGATTATCTTCTGCTGTAGAAAATACTTGGCTCTTTTTTGTTGGTATTGTTGTGTTTTTCTCAATTAGCTTAGTTGATACACCACCTAAAGTTTCAATACCAAGAGATAAAGGTGTAACGTCTAAAAGAAGTACATCTTTAACATCACCTTGAAGTACACCCGCTTGAATAGCTGCACCCATTGCAACGACTTCATCTGGATTAACACTTTTATTTGGGTCTTTTCCAAAAAAGTTTTTAACTTCTGCTAGAACTTTCGGCATTCTGGTCATTCCACCAACCATAACAATCTCATCTATGTCACTTGCTGATATGCCAGCATCACTCAATGCTGTTTTGCAAGGTGGTAGTGTTCTAGTGATTAAATCCTCAACAAGAGCTTCAAGTTTGGCTCTTGTCATTTTTAAATTAATATGTTTTGGGCCTGTTTTATCAGCAGTGATAAATGGTAAATTGATATCTGTTTGTTCTGCTGAAGATAGTTCAATTTTAGCTTTTTCTGCAGCTTCTTTTAATCTTTGAAGGGCAAGTTTATCTGATGTTAAATCTATACCATTATCTTTTTTAAACTCTGCAGTTAAGTAATCAACAATTGCGTTGTCAAAGTCTTCGCCACCCAAAAAAGTATCTCCATTTGTGGATTTAACTTCAAATACACCGTCTCCCAATTCAAGAATAGAAACATCAAATGTTCCTCCACCTAAATCGTATACTGCAATTTTCTTATTTTGTTTTTTATCTAAACCGTATGCAAGTGATGCTGCAGTAGGTTCATTTATAATTCTTAAAACTTCTAGGCCTGCAATTTTACCAGCATCTTTTGTTGCTTGTCTTTGAGCATCATTAAAGTACGCAGGAACAGTTATTACTGCCTTAGTTACTTCTTGACCCAAATATTTCTCAGCTGTTTCCTTCATTTTTTGAAGAATGAAAGCAGATATCTGTGAAGGTGAATATTTTTCACCCTTTGCTTCAATCCAAGCATCACCTTTTTCAGAGTTAACTATTTTAAAAGGAGCTGCAGCTATATCTTTTTTTACTGTTGGGTCTTCAAAATTTCTTCCAATAAGTCTTTTAACAGCAAAAATTGTATTTTCAGGGTTTGTTACAGCTTGTCTTTTAGCAGGTTGGCCGACTAGTTTTTCTCCATCGTCAGTAAAAGCTACAACTGAAGGGGTTGTTCTAGCACCTTCAGCATTTTCCAATACTTTAGGTTGGCTTCCTTCCATTATTGATACACATGAGTTTGTTGTACCAAGATCTATTCCAATAATTTTACTCATAATTTAAATTCTCCCTTTCATATATGTGTTAATATTAATTCTACAAGCTCAACAAATGTAATTATTTGTCTAAATTTTCTATATTTTCCTCACTTTTATCATCTTTATTTTCTGTCTTTTTAGACACACCAACTAAAGAGGGTCTTAGCAATCTGTCTTTTATCATAAAACCCTTTTGAACTTCTTGAACAATAGTTCCAGGTTCTTTTTGATTGTCTTCAATTTCCATCATTGCTTGATGTAAATTTGGGTCTAATTTTTTATTAAGACAATCAATTGGTTTAATATTATTTTTAGTAAAAATAGAGATTAAATCTTTATTAATTATATCGAAATGCTCTAGGATTTTTTTTAATGCCTCAGTATCCTTAAGGGCTTCATCGCTTTCTAAAATTAATTTTGACCTTGCAAGGTTATCAATTAAATTTAAAGCCTCTTTTGCAAATGTAAAACCTCCATAATCAAATGCATCATCTTTTTCTTTTTCAAACCTTCTTCTTTGGTTTTCCATTTCAGCAAAAGTTCTTGCTAATTTATCTTCTAATTCTTTTATTTTTTCCTCTGGAGATAATTCTAATTTTTCTTCCACACCATTGTTTTCATCAAGCTTATCGTCTGATTGTTTACCAGCTTTATTGCTTTCATTTAACGTTTCTGCTGTAGCATTTTCTTGGCTTAGGTTTTCCTCTTTTTCCATGAAGGCATATATGGTATGAAATCTCAAAATTGCTAGGTATTAATGAAAAAAATTTCAAAATTGCTCGTAGGCACTAATAACAAGGGAAAATATAAGGAAATTAAAGATTTATTGCCAAAATACATTAAAACCCACTCAATATCTGAATTTAAACTTAAGAGTCCAAGAGAAGATGGACTGACATTCACAGAAAACTCAATCATTAAATCTAAGTATTACTCAAAAAAAACAAAAAAATTTTGTCTTGCTGATGACTCAGGGCTTGAGATTGATATTCTAGATAAAAGTCCAGGAATTTATTCGGCTAGATGGGGTGGAAAAAAAGGTGATTTTAAAAAAGCAATAAATAGAGTGTACAGAGAATTATCAAAAAAGGATAAAAACTGGAAATATAAAAAAGTTAAAGCTAGATTTATTTGTGCGTTATCAATTTGTTACTTAGATAAAAAAATAGTATCTGTTTTGGGTAAAGTTGAAGGATATATTTCAGCAAAACCAAAAGGGAAAAATGGTTTTGGTTATGATCCAATTTTTATTCCAAAAAATAAAAGAAAAACTTTTGGTGAAATGAGTTCTATACAAAAATATAAAATAGACCATCGTTTTGTTGCATTTCAAAAAATTAAAAAATTTCTATAATTTTTTTATCTTCAATTTTATAAAAGTTTAAACGGTGATTAATTTTATTGTCTTTGATATCAAAAATACCAATCTTGCCTTTAAAAGAATTCTTTTTTTTAAAAAGTTTGTTTAAATTAGATAGGTTAGTTTTTAATGATAAATAATAGACAAGTCCAACAAGATCGTAGCTTAATAAATCTAAGTGTGAAGGGTATTCTTTAAACTCATTAAAAAACTTGTCTTTGTAATTATCAAAATTACTTTTATTTATTGAAGGATAATATAAGGGTTGGATATCTATTTCATTTAATAAACTTTTATCAAACCACTGGTTTAATGTAATAAAATACTTATTTTTAGGAGAAACGTCTGTGTATAAAAGTGATGTGGATACACTTTTTAAACTTTCATCAAAATCTGCAATAACGACTGCCTCAAAATTTAAACCTCCTAACGTATATCTCTGTTCAAGTTTTTTAATTTTTTTTTCTTTATTTGACTGATTTGATTTTTTTAATCTTAAAATTTCATCCTCTAAGTTTTGTTTTCTAATTCTATAATTGGTAATTTCTTCAATTTGTTTAGTTAATTTTGTAGGTTCTGTACTATAGTCGTAATCTTTAAATATTTTGATTCTAGAATCTTTAATTCCTTTTTTAACTTCAAACTCATAATCTTGAATAGGTGTCAAAAATATTGTCCTCTTTATTTTGTTTGTCTTTATAAATTTTTTTATGGTATTGAATTGAGAAGTAGAGTTTATTCCTGCAGAAATTACATTTTTTGGAAGATCTAATGTTTTGTTTGTTAAAGACAAAAAAGTTATATCTTTGATTTCATCTAAATAAGATATGCTTTCATAAAAAACAGGCCCAATTACAACCTTTACACCCATTTGTTTTAATTCAAATGCTGACTTAAGTGCTTTGTTTGCCTTAGAAGCTGTATCTTTGGGAATAATTTCTATGGAATCATTATTAATATCTTTCACGGCTAGTCTTACAGCTTTAATAATTGATTGCCCAAGCTCTTTATTGGAACCAGTCAAAGGTACCATGAGACCAATCTTAATTTTTTCGGAGGCTTTGGTAGAAAATGAAAATAATAATGAAAAATTTAATATTACAAAAAAAATAATTTTAATAAATTTACTCATTTTAATGTTAGTATAATGTTTTTTAAGCTCAATTATGATCATAAAATCACAATCTCAAATAAAAGATAATGAAAATAGTCTTTATTTGGTGTCAACACCAATCGGTAATTTAAAAGATATTACTTTAAGAGCTATAGAAATATTAAAAAAATCAACTTATATTCTTTGTGAAGATACGAGAGTTTCCAGGATTCTATTAAATAGATATGAAATAAAATCACGTCTGATTTCAAATCATAAATTTAATGAGTCAAAAAATTTAAATAAGATTATAGATCTTCTTAAATCTGGAGAAACAATTTCATTAATTTCAGACGCTGGAACACCTAGTATTTCTGATCCAGGCGCAATATTGGTGAATGAATGTGTTAGAAATAATATTAGAATTATTCCAATTCCAGGACCTTCAGCTGTTGCAGCAGCAGTATCAATAAGTGGCTTTTCAGAAAAATTTATTTTTTATGGATTTTTACCTGAAAAAAAACAAGCAATTGAAAATGTTCTTAATAAAATTTCAAAATTTAATGAAACGTGTGTTTTTTTTGTGTCTCCAAAAAAAGTAAACAAAATTATTCCCGAATTAAAAAAAAACTTTAGTGGAAGAAAAATAGTATTTTGTAGAGAAATTTCAAAAATATATGAGGAATTTATAAGAAAAAATATAGATGATTTGAATATATTAAATATGGAGCTAAAAGGGGAGCTAACAATAGTAATTTCTGAAAAAAAAAATGATAAAATTAATTCACAAGAATTGAGTGAATCAGATATGAATATAATAAGGATGATGATTAATAAATTAACTGTAAAAGAAATTACAGACATTATTTGTCAAACAAAAGACATATCTAAGAAAGAAATTTATAATTATTGCTTGAAATTAAAAAATGAAAACTAAATATATATTAATTATTTTACTTAGTGCAATTTTATCTGGTTGTATTGGAGTGTCATCAAAAGGAATTTTTGGCTCAGGGGTTAGTATTGCTTTTGATCCACGATCTGTTGGAACTCAAATGGACGATTCGATTATGCAAAAAAATTTAGCTGCACGAATTCTTATTAAAGATAAGAAATATTTAATATCAGTAAGATCCAAAGTATTAGATGGAAGAATTTTTTTAACAGGAAAAGTTGAAAATCCTGAGGAAAAACTGCTATTAACAAAATTAGCCTGGGAGACAAAAGGAGCTAGATCTGTTCGAAATGATATTAAAATAAAAGAAGAATTTAATTTTAAAAGATCTGCGAAAGATATTTTAATAACTTCTCAACTTAGGACAGCACTAATTTTAAATAAAAATATTAAAGCAACCAATTACCAAATAGATACTTATAAGAAAAAAATCTATGTTTATGGAATTTCATTAACTCCTGAAGAAAAAGATTTAGTCATAAGTGAAGCTAAAGAGATATTGGACGTAGAAGATGTAATTGCAAGCATTATCCTTGTAGAAGATTTAAGAATTCAAAAAGAGTAATTATTTTTTGTAATCAATTACATCTGCAGAATATGCTGCAATAGAGGCTAAATTGATTAGTTCTGACGTTGAAGATCTTAGAGGAGCAATTTCTATTGGCAACCCAAGCCCAATTAACAATGGACCAATAACTTTAGTATCTCCTAATATTTTCATCATCTTATAAGATATTGCTGCACTGTGCTGTCCTGGCATGATTAATATATTTGCTTTACCAACAATTTTTGAGAAAGGGTATAATTCTTGATACTCTGGATTTAGAGCAACATCTGGTTGCATATCTCCATCAAATTCAAAATCTACTTTTTTTTCTTTTAAAATATCCACTGCTTTCCTAATATGTTTTGTTCGGCTCGTAAGAGGTTGACCAAATGTAGAGTGAGAAACAAATGCTACTTTTGGGTCAAAACCAAATAATCTTACTACTCTCGCTGTAGAAATTGCCATTTCAGCCATTTGTTCTGATGTTGGATATTCATGAACACTAGTGTCACCTACAAAAATGGTTTTACCTTTGTGAACAACCATATTTAGCCCAAACATGATTTCTCCATCTCTTACATCCACTACTTGTTTAATTTTCTCTAAAGAAGCACCAAATCTCCTTGTGTTTCCGGTAACAGCACCATCAGCATCACCACAAGCAACCATGCTAGTTGCCCATATAACTCTATCATTTCTAACAAGTCTATCACAATCTCTTTCCAGCAAACCTTGTTCTCTTTGAAGTTTTTGAAACAAATGATTTACATATTTATTTCTTTTCTCTTCATCTTTAGAATTAACTATTTCAATATCAAAATTATCACTGTAACCAATATTTTTAATTTGTTCTTTTATCTTATCTTCTTTTCCAACTAGAATTGGAATACCTAACTTAGAATTCTTAAATGCTATTGCAGCTTTAAGTGTATTTTTATCTTCACCATCTGCGAATACAATTCTTTTTTGATTTTTTTTTATGTAAGAGTTTATTCCCTGCATTATTGTCACTGTAGGGTCTAATCTTTGTTTAAGTTGATCTTTATATATTTCCAAGTCTTCAATATTTCTTCTTGCAACTCCACTATCCATTGCAGCTTTTGCAACAGCTGCTGGGATTATACTGATTAATCTAGGGTCAAATGTAGAGGGAATAATATACTCTTTACCATAATGCGGTCTTTCACCTCCCATAGCAGCAACAACTTCATCAGGAACATCTTCTCTTGCAAGCTTTGCAATAGCCTGTGCTGCAGCAACTTTCATTTCCTCATTTATTGTCTTTGATCTAACATCAAGAGCACCTCTAAAAATATAGGGAAAGCCAATTAAATTATTTACCTGATTTGGATAATCTGATCTACCAGTTGCAATAATTGCATCATCTCTTACCTCGTTTATTTCCTCAGGAGTAATTTCTGGATCAGGATTTGCACAGGCAAAAATTATAGGATTTTTTGCCATTGTTTTTACAAATTCTTTTTTTAGAGCACCCTTTGCAGACAAACCTAGAAAAACATCCGCACCTTTGATTGCCTCCTCTAAAGTCCTTAAATTAGTTTCAATTGCAAACCTAGATTTCCATTGATCTATGCCATCAGGCCTTCCTTTGTAGATTACGCCTTTTCTATCCAGCATAATTATGTTTTCATTTGGTACACCAGAATTTTTAAACAATTCTGTACATGCTTGTGCAGATGCGCCAGCTCCATTAACAACTACTTTTATTTCTTTTATTGATTTACCACTTATATCTAGTGCATTTATTAAAGCTGCTGTTGTTATGATAGCGGTTCCATGTTGGTCATCATGAAAAACAGGAATATCTAAAATTTCTTTTAATTTTTGTTCAATTATAAAGCAATCAGGAGCAGCTATGTCTTCTAAGTTTATTCCTCCAAAACTTGGAGCAAAATTTTTAATCGAGTTAATAATTTCTTCAGCATCAGAGCAGTCTATTTCAAGATCAATAGAGTCAATATCTGCAAACCTTTTAAAAAGCACTGCTTTACCTTCCATTACAGGTTTTGATGCAAGTGCCCCTAAGTTACCCATTCCTAAAATTGCAGAACCATTACTGATGACAGCTACCAAATTACCTTTACTGGTATAATCGTATGCTGTTTCTGGATTTTCACTAATCATTCTAACAGGAGCTGCAACGCCTGGAGAATATGCTAAAGCAAGATCTCTCTTAGTAGTCATATTTTTTGATGAAATAATCTCGATCTTCCCAGGTTTTTTATATTTATGAAAATCTAGAGCTTCTTTGTCGGTGTAATGATAAATGTTAGTTTTTTTCATTTTTGATAATTAGGTATACAATTAGGGTAAAATTAAGACTAATATGATTTATGAACATAGTTAAGTCAACAGGCACATTTGGTTTTTTTACAATAATAAGTAGGTTGCTTGGCTACTTAAGGGATATTCTTATTGCAGTATTTCTTGGTACAGGAGCATTAGCTGATGTTTTTTTTGTAGCATTTAGAATTCCAAACACATTCAGAAGATTATTTGCTGAAGGTACTTTTAATGCAGCATTTGTCCCAAGCTATTCATCAGAAATAAATAAGGGTAAAAAACAATCAAATAAATTTGCTAATGATGTTTTTAATCTTCTTTTTTTAGGTTTGTTATTTTTAACAATAATAATTGAAATCTTTATGCCTACATTTGTTTCAATTATTGCCCCAGGATTTGTTGGTGATTTAGAAAAAATGACAGTAGCAATAAATTTAACAAGGATTACTTTTCCTTTCTTATTTTTCATTTGTTTAGCGTCTTTTTTTTCTGCAATTTTAAATTCACATAATAAGTTTGCAGCTGCAGCTGCAGCCCCAATAATTTTAAACATTGTTTTAATTTTAGTATTAATTTTTTCGAAATCTTTAGGTGATCAATTAGTTCATTATTTGTCCTATGGTGTTTCTTTGGCTGGTTTTTTACAATTAATATTTTTATATAGATTTGTATCAAAACATTTTACGCTAAAATTGAATTTCAAATTTAAAGCTAGTAACAAAGTTAAGTTTTTTTTTAAAAAACTTTTACCAAGTATTTTTTCCTCTGGAGTTACTCAAATTAATATTTTAATTGGAACAGTAATTGCATCTTTTCAAGCAAGTGCAGTTTCTTATTTATATTATGCAGATAGAATTTATCAAATTAACTTAGCTATAGCTGGTATCGCTATTGGTGTTGTTATACTTCCACAACTTTCAAAACATATCCAATCTAGAAAAAAAAATAAGATTTTGCTTATACAAAATAAAGCTCTTGAATTAAGTTTTTTTTTAAGTCTTCCAGCAACTATCGCTTTAGCCATTGGATCAGAAGAAATTATCTCAGCTTTATTTGGATATGGATCTTTTAATGAGAATTCGGTGAATAACTCAAGTTTAGCTTTATATTATTTTGCATTAGGTTTGCCTGCTTTTGCTTTAATAAAAGTTTTTTCAAGTTTTTTCTTTGCAAATCATGATACTAAAACACCATTTTACATTTCTTTGATTTCAGTATTACTTAATATTTTTATAAGTGTTTATTATTTTAGTGAAATTGGCTTTATAATAATTCCATTAGCAACATCGATTTCGTCATGGATTAATTCAATAATGTTATTTATATTTTTAAAAAATCGACAATTATTTTATTTCAATCAAATATTTTTTATCAAATTTATTAAAATAGTTTTTGCATCAATTATGATGGGATTATTTTTTAACTTTTTATTAAATTTTTTTCAAAACGAATTAGTATTTAATCATTCAATTAAATCTTTATATTTAGTTTTATCTGTTATAATTGGATTATCATTTTATTTAATTGTGTGCTATTTCATCAAAGCTTTTAAAATTAGTGATTTTAAACTAAACTATTAAAATATAATGAGTAAAAAAATTTTTTCAGGTGTTCAACCAACAGGTAATCTTCATTTAGGAAATTATCTAGGTGCAATTAAAAATTTTGTAGATTTAAACAATGATAATTCAAATGAGTGTATATTCTGTGTTGTAGATTTGCATGCAATTACTGTTAAACAAAATCCCAAGGAACTTAGAAGCAATATCCAAGAGACTATAGCTACATTTATTGCAAGTGGGATAGACCCAAAAAAAAGTATAATTTTTAATCAATCACAAGTACCTGCTCATGCAGAGGGTGCATGGATATTAAGCTGTGTTGCTAGAATGGGATGGCTAAATAGAATGACTCAATTTAAGGAAAAAGCTGGTAAAGACAAGGAAAAAGTTAGTGTGGGGCTTTATTCTTACCCAGTTCTAATGGCAGCTGATATTCTATTGTACGATGCAACCCACGTTCCAGTTGGAGATGATCAAAAACAACATTTAGAGTTATGTAGAGATATTGCTCAAAAGTTTAATAGTGATTTTGAAATAGAAAATTTTTTACAAGTTCCAGAGCCTTTAATACAAAAAGAATTTTCAAGAATCATGAGTCTTAAAGATGGTTCAAGAAAAATGAGTAAATCTGAATTATCAGATTTAAGTAGAATAAATTTAACTGATGATAAAGACCTGATTATTAATAAAATTAAAAAAGCAAAAACAGACCCAATGCCAATGCCCAGCACCACGAAAGATCTTGCCAAAAGGTTAGAAGCAAAAAATCTTTTAGGGATATATGCAAGCTTAACAAATTCTACTTTAGAAAAAAGTGTAGAGATTTTTGATGGAAAAAATTTTTCAGAATTTAAGGAAAAATTATCCGAAGTTCTTATAGATAAAATTCAACCTATTTCATTAGAAATTAAAAAATTACTAGATGACAAATCGTATTTAGATAATACGCTTCTAGAAGGAGTTGAAAGGGCCAATAAAATAGCTTCAAAAAAGATCAAAAGAATTAAAGAAATAGTAGGTTTTTAGATAAAATTTATTATCAAGTGTTAATTTTTTAAATATTCACTATATATAATCCATGTTCGTTCAAACAGAAGTGACACCAAACCCTAATTCACTTAAGTTTCTGCCTGGAAAAAAAGTGTCTAATAGTGGTCCATATGAAATTATCAATAAAGATGACACACAAAATGTACTTGTAAGAAATATACTTTCTATAAATGGGGTAGAAGGAATTTTTTTAGGAGAAGATTTCATCTCTGTAAACAAAAAAGATATAACCAAATGGGATGATATAAAACATATTGTAGTTTCATTTATCAATGATTTTTATTCTGAAGGAAAAGAGTTTGTTATTGATGAAAGTTTAGATGAGCAAAATGCAAATCTGGATGAAATAGAACAAAGAATAGTAAAAATTTTAGACCAAAAAATAAGACCTGCAGTAGCAAGAGATGGAGGAGATATTAAATTTAAAGAGTTCAAAGACGGTGTGGTTAAAGTTCAATTGCAAGGAAGTTGCTCTGGATGTCCAAGTTCTACAATGACATTAAAACAAGGTGTTCAAAATCTTCTATGTCATTATTTACCAGAAGTTAAAGAAGTTGTTGCTATTTAAAATATGAATAATAGTCAAGATTCACTTAAAAAAAAAATAAAAATACTTTAATAAGGTTTTTTATAAGCAGTTTATCAGTTATCTCTTTTTTTTTCATCACTCCTATTTTTATTAATTTTGCTGATAAAAATTTTAATACAAAAGAATATACAAATAATTCTAAAAAGGTCTTGGCATATACTCTTAATAAAAAAGACAAAAATGAAAATAAAATTCTTAAGGAAGAGGATATGCTTTTTGATATTTTTAGCTTGAATAATTTAGAGTCTGATTCTGTAAGATTAAGTGCCTCAACTATAATAGAACTATTTGAGGATACCGGATATAATCTTAATGATGTTAGAAAAAATAAATTAGTTAAACCAGTTGCTCTAACTTTATTGCCTCAAGAGATTAAAATGATTGAAAGTGTAAAAAAAAGGAAAGAATTTTTTATTCAAATCATTTTACCTTTGGTCATACAAGAAAATAATAATATTAAATTAGATAGAAGAACACTCTTTAAAATTATTAATAAAAGCAACAACTCAAATTCAGAAAAGCAATGGTTAGATAAAAAATATAAACAATATGGAATTAAATCTAAAGATTTATCAACATTAAAAATAAGAATGGATGTAATACCCGTATCATTGGCAATAGCTCAGGCAGCTAAAGAAACAGGCTGGGGAACTTCTAGATTTGCACAAGAAGGTAATGCTTTGTTTGGACAGTGGACGTGGTCAGGAGAAGGTCTTAAGCCTAAAAATGCTGAAAAAGGTGAAGATCATAAAGTTATGAAATTTAATATTCTTCAAGCATCAGTTAGAGCTTATCAAAGAAATTTAAATACTCATTCCACTTATAAAGCTTTTAGAAAAGCTAGAGCAGAGTTTAGAGACTCTAATAGATTATTAGACAGCATGGAACTTTCTAAATATCTAAATAAATATGCAGAGACAGGCAATCAATATGTTGAAGTCTTACAGAAAATAATAGAACAAAACAAACTACAAGATTTTGATGATGCAAAATTACTGCCCTCAAGTGTAGATCTTGAAAGTTTAATCTAGTTTTCTTTAATTGGAAATTGAATACCAAACCACCGCCATTTGCCGTTGTCATTCAAGGAGCAATTAATTCTACCTCTTCTTGGTATAAATGGACCCCTAAATTCGACGGTTAATATTCTATTGTTTAACCTTGTGTTTGATTTTTCCCATTTATCTAATTCATTAGAGTAGCAGTCGATACTTTTAATATTTTTTTGTTCATTAAAAAATTTAACTTGAAAATTTGGTGGATTATTTTCTATTGATAAATTTTTTTCCAAAGGAAGCAATTGTTCATATTCAAGTGGATACAAATTTATAATGGAATTAAATCTTTTTAGGTCTCCATAATTTTCATTAATTGGGAATCTAGGTAGTTCAAATTTATCTTTATTTAAATCAATTACACCTGAATGTTGACCGAAAGCATAATCAAAATTTTGAGAAATATAATCTCTCATGAATTTTGAATATTCACCAAAAGGATAAGAAAATAAGTTTGGTATGTAGCCTAGATTTTTTAAAAATATTTTGTTTGCTTTTTCTACATCTAAGCTGAATAAATCATTATTACCATCAATAAGGTATCCATGAGAATGTGAATGATGTCCTATAGAGGTAAATTTTTCAGCTTCAACTTCTTTAATCTGATCCCAAGTCATATACCCCTTTTTCCCAATAGGCTCTGTTGAAACAAATAAGATAAAGGGAATCTTATTTTTTTTTAAATATGGCCATGCTTCTTGATAAAATGACTGAAAAGCATCATCAATTGTAATAAGAATTTTTTTATTTGTTTTTGGTACGTAAAAATTTTTTTCAAATTGTTTAGGATTTGAAAAAGTATAATTAGAGTTTGTTATTATTTCCATTTGCTTCTTAAAAATATTCATTTGAATATTGGTTGAGGGATATTTGTGCTCATTAAAGCGGTGATACATTAACGACAAAATACCTTCATCACCAGAATAGTATTTGATATTATCTTCATCTGAAATAGAATCTGTGCTTATAAACAGGATAAAAATGAACAAACTTATTATAGATGTTACTAATGAAAATATTTTTTTAATGATCATCACTACTGGCAATACTTATAATATTACATGTGAGAATACTAAAATTAATTATGAAAAATTTACTATAATTATTAATGACTTTCTTTCATCACAAAATCTTAAAATAGTTGATATTAGCGCAATTTATATCAATAAAGGACGAGGAAGTTTTGCCGGGATAAGAAACTCTCTATCTATAGTTAAGGCTTTTAATGTTGCGAAAAAGATAGATTATTATTGTTATAATATAAATAATTTTAAAGATGAAAGTGATTTAAGTTATGAAAATATACCTAATTTATGTAAAAAATATAAAATTAAAAAAAATTTGATTAATCCTGCTTATATAAGTTAAAATTAATTATGTCAGAAACCATAGAAGAAAAATGTTTGATTAAGGGTGTAAAGTTAACTGATCAAAGAAAAGTAATTGCACAAGTAATGTCCCAATCGTCTGATCATCCAGATGTTGATGAGTTATATAACAGA
Source organism: Candidatus Pelagibacter bacterium nBUS_25 (assembly GCF_051200975.1). Taxonomy (NCBI): domain Bacteria; kingdom Pseudomonadati; phylum Pseudomonadota; class Alphaproteobacteria; order Candidatus Pelagibacterales; family Candidatus Pelagibacteraceae; genus Candidatus Pelagibacter; species Candidatus Pelagibacter bacterium nBUS_25. The sequence goes on from NZ_CP172846.1 coordinate 1,337,920, forward strand.
GTTTCTAAAATTGACTCAAAAATTAGTATTGCCACTGTTTATAGAACTGTAAAATTATTTGAGGAGTCGGGTATATTGGCCAAGCATGAATTTAAGGGAGGAAAAGCAAGATATGAAGAGTTAAACGAAGGACACCACGATCATTTAATAGATGTTAAGTCAGGTGAAATTATTGAATTTGTAGATGAAGAGATTGAAAAACTTCAAAAAAAAGTAGCAGAAAAATATGGTTATAAGCTAGTAGATCATAAACTCGAATTATATGGGATAAAGAAAAAGTCCCAATAAATGAAACAAAAAATTTTTATCAAAACATTTGGTTGTCAAATGAATGAGTATGACTCAAATAGAATATATGACTCAGTAAAAAAAATTGGTTTTGAAAAAACAGAAAACTATGAAGACGCAAGTTGTTATTTGTTAAATACGTGTCACATACGTGATAAAGCTAAAGAAAAAGTTTATCATGAAATTGGAAGAGTTAAAAAAATTTTTAGATCAAAAAAAAAACCATTAGTAATTATTGTTGGATGTGTTGCACAGGCAGAAAATCAAGAAATGTTAAAAAGAGAACCCTACATCGATTTTGTAATTGGACCACAAGCTTATCATAAAATTAATGATACAATCTTAAATTATATTTCAAAAAATAAAAAAGTAGAAGAAACAGAATTTGATCCAATTACAAAATTTAAATATTTTAATAAAATTAAAAATGACTCAGGTAAAATTTCTTCATTTTTAACAATCCAAGAGGGTTGTGACAAGTTTTGTCATTTTTGTGTAGTGCCATATACAAGAGGTCCAGAATATTCAAGACCATTTAGACAGATTTTGGATGAGGTAAAGTATTTAGCAGAATCTGGTACACAAGAAATTATTTTACTTGGACAAAATGTAAATGCATACAAAAATGGAAAACACAGATTGTCAAATTTAATATTAGAAATTGAAAAATATTCTGAGGTTAAAAGAATTAGATATACAACATCACACCCCAAAGATATGACAGAGGATTTAATTGAAGTTTACAAAAATTCAAAAAAACTTATGCCCCTGGTACATTTACCAGTTCAAAGTGGATCAGACAAAATTTTAAATCTCATGAACAGAAAGCATACTATTAGCAATTATTATAAAACATATGACCAATTAAAAGAAATTAACCCTAGTATCCAATTTTCAAGTGACTTTATTATAGGTTACCCTGGAGAAGAAAATGATGATTTTGAGGCTACTCTTAAACTTATTAAAGAAATTAAGTTTATAAATTCTTATTCTTTTATTTTCAGCCCAAGACCAGGAACAGTTGCAGCAGATTTGAAATTAATAGATAAAAAAATTTCTATGGAAAGATTGGAAAAAATTCAAAGTCAATTATATGATAATCAAATACATATGAATAAATCATTGGAAAATAAAACAATTAATGTTTTAGTTGAAAATTTAACAGAGGATAAAGCTCAAGTTTTTGGTCGATCAGAATATATGACATCAGTTATTTTTAATGGTAAAAAGGAAGATGTCGGTAAGATTGTGTCAGTAAAAATCAACAATAGTAATCGAAGTACTTTATTCGGTGAAAGAGTTTTAAGCTCCAAACAAAAAGTAGCATGAAAATTGAATAGTTTAACAAAAAAAAATAGCGATACATCATTAAAGTTTGTTTACTCAGACAATAATTCTCTTAGTGTTATTTTTCATGACAATGAACTTTTAATTGGTGTTGTAGGTGAGTTTAATAAAAATTTAAAAGAATTAGAAAAAATTACAGAGACAAGTTTATACTCGAGAGGTAACTCTATTCTAATCAAATCTAATCCTGAAAAAAATGAAATAGTTAAAAATGCTATTAAATTTTTAGCTAATCAATTTATTAACAATGGGAGCATAGAGAACAAGGACATACTTTCTTCAGTTGATAATTTTATGATTAATGAAAAAGTTAAAAATAATAATGTCACAGATATAATTAAGACGCCAAAAAAGTCTATTATTCCAAGATCAGAAAAACAAAAAGATTATGTAAGAGCTTTAAGACAAAGTGATATAATAATTTCAACAGGCCCAGCAGGAACGGGAAAAACATTTTTAGCAGTAGCTGTAGGTCTTACAATGTTGTTAGAAAAAAAGATTGAAAGAATAATTTTATCTAGACCAGCTGTTGAGGCTGGTGAAAGGTTAGGATTTTTACCTGGTGATATGAAAGAAAAAGTAGATCCTTATTTGAGACCTTTGTATGACTCTTTATATGATCTTTTTGATTTTGAAAAAATTCAAAGAATGATTGAAATTGGTGATATTGAAATTGCACCACTTGCTTTCATGAGAGGAAGAACTCTTAAAAATTCATTTGCAATTTTAGACGAGTCACAGAATGCAACTGATACTCAAATTAAAATGTTTTTAACTAGAATTGGAGAAAATTCTAAAATAGTTGTTAACGGCGATCCAACGCAAATTGATTTACCAAATAAAAATATGTCTGGTTTAGTTAGATCAAAAGAGTTATTGGGCCATTTAAATGAAATATCAGTAGTTGATTTTGATCACTCTGATGTTGTCAGACACCCACTTGTGTCTAAAATAGTTAAAGCATACTCAAAAAATGATTAATATTGAAGTTTTCTCAGAGGAGAAAGCTTGGTCAAAAAAACTAAGAAAAAAGGAACTTTTCTTTGAAAAAATCTGTAGCTTATTTCCAAAAAAATATCAATTTCCCAACAAGAGAGTCAACCTCACTTTACTTCTTTCAAATAATAGATGTATTAAAAAATTAAATAAAGATTTTAGAAACAAAAATAAGTCTACTGATATTCTTTCATTTCCTTTAACTAAAAAAATATCAATAGCTAAAAAAACATATATTGGAGACATTATAATTAGTTATAATTTTATGAATAAACCAAAATCACAAAATATTAAAAATTTTAAAGAAAAACTAATTAAGACTTTTATACACGGATTTCTTCATTTACTTGGTTTTGATCATATTAAAGATGACGATTATACAAAAATGCTAAATGAGGAAGAAAAAATATATAAATCAGTAATTTCAAAGATGAATTAGATTGATAAAAAAAAATTACATTGAAATAATATTTTTAATTTCTCTAGGCGTGGCTTCATCCTTAAGTCTGCCTCCATATAACTACTTAATAATAAATTTTTTTACTTTTAGTGCCTTTTTTATATTTTTATTTAAAAAATCTAAGATTACCCAAAATAAAAAAACTTTCTTTTTATATGGGTGGTTGTTTGGATTTGGCTTTTTTTTATCAAGTTTATATTGGATATCGATATCTTTAACATTTGATCAAAATTTTAAATTTTTAATTCCTATAGCTGCTGTTCTAATACCAGCTTTTTTAGGTATTTTTTTTGGATTGGTTACCTTATGTTTTATAATTTCAAGACCTAAAAAAACTGTAAGCTCCTTTTTTTCTTTTTCATTATTTTTTGGAATTTTTGAATTTATAAGAGGATCAATTTTAACTGGTTTCCCTTGGAATTTAATTGCTTATAGTTTTTCAAATCATCTAGAAATTTTAAGTATCACTTCCTTTATTGGAACTTATGGATTTAATTTATTCTGCATTTCATTGTTTACTAGTCCCGCAGTTTTCATATTAAGAGATACAAAAAAAGATATAGGCGTATGCATTGTCTTTTTAATAATGCCACTATTATTTTTTATGCATGGATCATCTTATAAACAAAAATTTAATACATCAGATGTTGTATCTTACAATTACAAAATAAGAGTAATTGGTTCAAATATTAGTCTTGATAGATTTTACTTAAATATTGATCCTGTTTCAGTAATAAATGATTTAATTGAAATAAGTGAACCTAAAAAAGATGAAAAAACGATTTTTGTGTGGCCAGAAGGAATTCTTCCAGAAATTTCACAAAAAGAACTGTTTGAATATAAATGGTTATTTGAAAAGAGATTTAATAAAAATCACTTATTTTTAATTGGTATTAATAATCAAACAAACAATAAAGAAAGTATTAATTATTTTAATTCTCTATCTATTTATGATCATAATTTAGAATTATTAAATTTTTACAATAAAGTAAAACTTGTGCCCTTTGGCGAATTTTTACCCTTCGAAAATAAATTAAAAGCTCTTGGTTTAAGGTCAATTACAAATAATTATCAATCATTTTCAAAGGGAAATAGAAGAGAAATTATGGAGATTAATAGAGAGGGTTTCTATATAAAAATTTTACCATTGATTTGTTATGAGATAATTTATTCGGGTAAAATTTTTACTAACGCAAATTTTGATCTAATAATTAATATTTCTGAAGACGGATGGTTTGGTGACTCAATAGGTCCCAAGCAACATTTTACACATAGCATTTTTAGAGCAATAGAGAGTGGTAAATATTTATTACGTTCAGCAAATAATGGAATTGCAGCTATTATTAATCCATTAGGTATTATTGAGCAAAAAGTTGAATATGGTAAATCAGGTTATATAGATTTTAAGGAGACTAAAAAAATACAACCAACCATATTTTCTAAATATGGAAATAAAATCTTCTTGACTCTAATTTTATTATATATTTTTATAATTTTTTCATTTAATAGAATTAATAATGAGTAATTTAAAAAATTATCTTTTCACAAGTGAGTCTGTATCTGAAGGTCATCCAGATAAAGTCTCTGATAGAATTTCAGATATGGTTGTCGACAGTTACCTTTCTGGAGATCCCTTCTCAAGAGTTGCATGTGAAACGCTCACAACAACTAATAAAGTAGTTTTAGCAGGTGAAGTTAGAGGTCCTGAAATTAAGCAAGATGAATTAATTGAAAAAGTTAGAAATTGCATAAAAGATATTGGTTATGATCAAGAGGGATTTACCTGGAGAGAAGCAACTAAAATAGAAAGTCATCTTCATTCACAATCTGCTGATATTGCAATGGGCGTAGACTCAGCTGGGAACAAAGATGAAGGAGCTGGAGACCAAGGTATCATGTTTGGTTATGCTTGTAATGAAACAGATGTTTTAATGCCTGCACCTATTCATTATTCTCATGAAATTTTAAGATTGATGGCAGAAGATAGAAAGTCAGGAAAATTAAAAAACATAGAACCAGATAGTAAAAGCCAAGTTACTTTTGAATATGTAGATGGAAAACCTTCAAAAGTAAAATCTGTAGTAATATCTTCTCAACACACAAAAGATGTTAATCAAGCACAAGTTAGAGATTTATTGAGACCTTATATGTTACAATCTATTCCATCAAATTTTCTTGAAGGTTTTAATGAAGATGAATTTTATGTTAATCCTACAGGCAATTTTGTAATTGGTGGTCCTGATGGAGATTGTGGATTAACTGGAAGGAAAATTATAGTAGATACTTATGGTGGTGCAGCGCCTCATGGTGGCGGCGCGTTTTCTGGAAAAGACCCAACTAAAGTGGACAGATCTGCTGCATATGCAGCAAGGTATATTGCAAAAAATGTTGTTTCTTCAAAAATTGCTGACAAATGTTTAATTCAATTAGCTTATGCAATTGGTGTGTCAAAACCATTGTCAATTTATGTTGATTTATTTGATAATGATTTGGATAAGATTAAATTTGTTTTAGATAAGATAAATGAAAATTTTGATCTGAGCCCTCGAGGAATTAGAGAGATGTTAAATTTAAATAAGCCAATATATGAGAAAACAGCTGCATACGGCCACTTTGGAAGAACACCAGAAGACAATGGTTCATTTTCTTGGGAAAAAACAGATAAAACAAGTCATTTTTCTAAATAGTTTCTGTTGAATTAAAAAAAAACTTTACTATATTGCCCTTACATTATTGAATTTACAAAATGGGCATTAGCCCATTTTTTTTTGGAGCAAACAAAAACATGTTAAATAAAAGAGCAGATAAACTAGAATTATTAAGAATTGCCGAAGCTGTTGCTTTAGAAAAATCTATCGACAAAGAACTAATCATTAGTTCTATGGAAACTGGTATAGCAAAAGCAGCCAAATCTAAATTTGGTCAAGAAAATGAAATTAAAGTTTCTATTAATAGAGATAATGGAGATATAGAAATTTTTAGAAAATTGGTTGTTGCTGAAAATCCTGAAAATTCTAATACAGAAATTAAGCTTGAAGATGCTATTAATCTAAATGAAATTAACAAAGATAAAGCAATTGGAGACGAAGTATTACAACCATTGCCGTCATTTGATTTTGGTAGAATTGCAGCCCAAACTGCAAAACAAGTAATTAGTTTTAATGTCAGAGAGGCTGAAAGAGAAAGACAGTACAATGACTTTATTGATAAAAAGGATTCAATTTTAAGTGGTATTGTTAAACGATTAGAATTTGGAAATGTGATAGCAGATCTTGGGCGTACAGAAGCAATAATCCAAAAAAATGAAATGATACCAAGAGAAAATATTAAGGCTGGAGATAGAATTAAAGCTTATTGTTATGATGTCAGAAGAGAGCCAAGAGGACAACAAATTTTCTTATCAAGAGCACACCCTAAATTTATGGAGAAACTTTTTGTTCAAGAAGTTCCAGAAATTTACGATGGATTAATTGAAATTAAGTCATCATCAAGAGATCCAGGCAGTAGAGCAAAAATTTGTGTAAAAGCCGTTGATACTTCTCTTGATCCAGTTGGAGCTTGTGTAGGAATGAGAGGTTCTAGAGTTCAAGCTGTTGTAAATGAATTACAAGGGGAAAAAATTGATATTGTAAACTGGTCAGAAGATCCAGCAATTTTAGTTTCAAACGCTTTATCTCCAGCAGAAGTTCAAAGAGTAAATGTTGACTCAGAAAGAAAAAAATTAGATGTAATTTTAACAGAAGAAAATTTGAGTAAAGCAATTGGACGAAGAGGTCAAAATGTAAGACTTGCAACAAAGTTATTAAATTATGAAATTAACATAATGACTGATGCAGAAGACTCAGAAAGAAGACAATCTGAATTTAAAGAAAAAACAGAAAACTTTGTTAAAAATTTAGAATTAGATGAAACATTGGGTCAACTACTTGTTGCCGAAGGCTTTTCATCAATAGATGATATTAAAGATACTACTGCAGAAAGCTTGATGAAAATAGAAGGTATTGAAGAAGATACTGCAAAAGCTCTTATAGAAAGAGCAAAAGAATTTCATCAAAAGGATCAAGAAGATATTTCAGAAAGAATAAAAGAATTAGGCCTTCAAGACCTGTTAATAAATTTAAAAGGACTTACACCTGGTATGTTAATGACTTTAGGTGAACAAAAAATTCTTACATTGGAGGATTTTGCTGACTTGGCATCAGATGAGCTAACAGGTGGATACGATATTGTAAAAGGTGAAAGAGTGAAAATCCAAGGTTACTTGGAAGATTTTGCTTTATCAAAAGAAGAAGCAGATGAATTGATTATGTCTGCGAGAAATATTGTCTACAAAGATTGAGTGATGAGCTATGGAAAAAAAAACAAAATTAACAATATCTGGTACAGCCAAAAAATCGTTCAAAAATATTGAGATTGCAAAATCTCAAGGAAAAAATTCTGTAGTTATCGAAAAACAACCAAGTAAATTTTCAAGTAAAGGTGGAACATCTAGACCTGGAAGTTTCAAGCCAAAAACTACCTCAACATTTAATAGAGGTGCTTCCGCAAAACCATCATTTACACCTAAATCACCCCCAATAACAAACGATTTTGAGCGAAGAAAACTTGCTGAGCAAAGAGCAACAAAAAGACTTAAAGGGGATGAAAATAAAGAGAAGAAAACACTAAAGGCTGGAACTAAAAAAAGAGAATTAAAATTAACAGTCTCAAGAGCTCTAAGTGATGAAATTGAGGCAAGAGCGAGAAGTGAAGCTTCTGTTAAGAGAGCAAGGCAAAAAGAAAATAAAAATTTAACTAAAGAGGAAGTTCAAGAAAATTTAAAACCTGTTAAACGAGATGTAAATATTCCAGAAGCTATTACGGTTAGAGAACTTGCTAATAGAATGGCCGAACAATCAAGTAGCGTTATTAAGTTTTTATTTGGAATGGGCGTTACTGTAACTATTAATCAAACATTAGCAGCTGATACTGCTGAATATTTAGTAAAAGAGTTTGGACATAACCCGATAAGAGAAGAAAAAGCTGAGGAAATAATTCAAAAAATTAAAGCTACTAGAGTTGAAAATTTAAAGAATAGACCGCCAATCATAACTGTAATGGGTCACGTTGATCATGGTAAGACTTCAGTCTTAGATGTTTTAAGAAGTGCGAATGTTGTGTCAGGAGAATTTGGTGGAATTACACAACACATTGGAGCTTATCAAATAGAAAGCCAATCTAATAAGTTAACATTCATTGATACCCCCGGTCACGCAGCTTTCACAGAAATGAGGGCAAGAGGATCAAAACTAACTGATGTAGTAGTTTTAGTTGTTGCAGCTGATGATGGTGTAAAACCGCAAACAGTAGAATCTATAAAACATGCAAAAGCTGCGAATGTTCCAATTGTTGTGGCAATTAACAAATGTGATTTGCCAGATGCGGACCCGCAAAAAATTAAGAACCAATTATTAGAACATGAATTGATTGCAGAAGATTTATCTGGAGACACTTTAATGGTTGAAATCTCAGCAACTACTAAAAAGAATTTAGATAAATTAGTTGAAGCGATAATTTTGCAAGCTGAAATATTAGACTTAAAAACTGATTTTGAATCAAAAGCTACAGGAATTGTATTAGAATCTAAAATTGATGTTGGAAGAGGACCTGTTGCAACAATCATAGTAACCACAGGAACTTTAAAAAAAGGTGACTTTTTTGTAAGTGGTTTAAAATGGGGAAAAGTTAGAGCAATAATTGATGACAAAGGAAAAAATATTAATGAAGCACCTCCTTCAGCACCAGTTGAGATTTTAGGGATTAACGGTGCAGCTAAATCTGGAGACGATTTTATTGTTGTTGATAATGAAAAAGAAGCAAAAACTTTAAGTGAAAATAGAGCTCAAGAAAGTAAAGAAGTTAAAAATCCACTAACATTTGCTACTCAAGACTCAGCTTTTTCAGATAGTTCAGCAGAAGAATTAAATTTAATAATTAAATCAGATGTTCATGGATCATCAGAAGCAATTAAGAATGCAATTAGTCAAATTAAACATGATGAAGTTAAACCTAAAATAATTTTAGCAGATATTGGAATGGTAACTGAAACAGATGTTACATTAGCAAAAGCTTCAAATGCAGTTTTAATAGCGTTTAATGTTAAGCCAAGCAAGGAAGCAAAAAAATTAGCAGAAAACGAAAAAATAAAGATTTCATCATATAATATTATTTATGAAGTCCTAGATTATATTAAACAAAAAATGTCAGGATTGTTATCACCCGATATTCAGGAGACAGTTACAGGTACAGCTCAAATTTTAGAAATATTTAAAGTTTCAGGAGCTGGAAAGGTGGCAGGATCAAAAGTGATGGAGGGTGAAATCACTACTGCTTCAGATGTTAGAATAATTAGAGATGGAGCAATCATTTATACAGGAAAAGTTGGAACTCTATTTAGAGAAAAAAACCAAGTAAAACAGGTCAGTAATGGTCAAGAATGTGGAATTACGGTAAAAGATTATATGGATTTCCAAAAAAGCGATACAATAGAAGCGTTTAGTGTAACTTCCACTGAGAGAATGATCTAATGAGTGATAGAATTGGAAAACCAATATCCCAAAGACAGCTAAGAGTTGGAGAAATGATTAGGCAGTCTTTAAGCATGATTTTTATAAAAAATGAGGCTAAGGTCCCCAATTTAGAAACTAACACTATAACGGTTACAGAGGTAAGAATGAGTCAGGACTTGAAAATAGCTAAAGCATATGTGCTTCCACTTGGAGGTAAAAATGCTGAAGAAGCAATCAATGTTTTAAAAAAATACTCATTTTTAATTAGAAAAATATTATCACAGAAAGTGGTTATGAAATTTTTACCAAAATTACTTTTTAGAAAAGACGAGTCTTTTGAGTATGCGGAAAAAATAGAAAATTTAATAAAACAAACAAATAAATAGGAAAAAAGAGGCATGAACAAAAAGGCACAAGAATTAGCAAAGCATGATAAAGATACTGGATCTTCAGAGGTTCAGATTGCTTTGCTAACAGAGAAAATTGAAACTCTCTCTACACATATTAAGCAATTCAAAAAAGATAAACATTCATCTGTTGGATTGTTGAGAGCGGTAAATAGAAGAAAAAAATTGTTAGAATACCTAAAAAACACAAAAATGGATTCTTACAAAAATGTACTGTCAAAATTGGGTTTAAGAAAATAAAGATCAAGATAGATAGAACGGAATGGAACGAAACGAACGAAACGAAATGGAAATGAAATGTTTAAAGTATACAAGAAAGAAATAGAAGTAGCAGGAAAGAAGATAAGTTTAGAAACAGGTAAAGTAGCAAGACAAGCAGACGGAGCAATCATCGCTTCATGTGGTGAAACAGTTATTTTAGCAACAGTAGTAGGAGCAAAAAAAGTTAATCCTGACATGGATTATTTTCCTCTATCTGTAAATTATCAAGAAAAGTATTACGCAGGTGGGAAAATTCCAGGTGGATTTTTTAAGAGAGAAGCAAGACCAACTGAAAGTGAACAATTAATTTCAAGATTAATTGATAGACCTATTAGACCTTTGTTTCCTGGTGAATTTAAAAATGAAGTGCAGTTGTTACCAACGGTAATTTCATACGATAAAGAAAATCAACCAGATATCCTAGCAATCACCGCATCATCAGCAGCATTAGCAATTTCAGGAATGCCATTTATGGGCCCTGTAGGAGCGTCTAGAGTTGGTTATGTTGATGGTAAGTACATTCTTAACCCATCAAAAGCTGAATTAGAAAACTCAAGTTTAGATTTAGTTGTAGCAGGTACTAAAGATGCAGTGCTTATGGTTGAATCAGAAACATCAGGTTTATCTGAAGAAATAATGTTAGCTGCAGTTAAATTTGGTCACGAAGGCTTTGTCCCAGTAATCGAAATGATTGAGGAGTTAGCTAAAGAATGTAGAAAGCCAGAATGGACAGTTGAGAAAAAAGATTTATCCGAAGTTAAGCAAAAACTTGAGAGTGAATTTACTGAAGATTTAACTAAAGCTTTTGGGACAATAGATAAGCAAGATAGATCAAATCAAATTTCAGAAATATCTGAAAAAGCTAAGCAGCTTTTTGTCGATAATGAGAATTACTCTGATTTTAATGTTAATGATGAATTAAAAAATCTTGAAAAGAAAATTGTTAGAACTGATATTCTTAAAAACAAAAAAAGAATTGATGGCAGAGGTTTAGCGGATGTAAGAGCTATCGAGTGTGAAGTTGGTGTTTTGCCAAGAACTCATGGTTCAGCATTATTTACTAGAGGAGAAACACAAGCGATTGTAGTCACTACTTTAGGTACTTCTGATGATGAACAAAGAATAGAAAGTCTAGATGGACAGTCTAGAGAAAGATTTATGCTTCATTACAACTTTCCTCCTTTTTCAGTTGGTGAAACAGGAAGAATTGGAACTGGAAGACGTGAAGTTGGTCATGGAAAATTAGCATGGAGAGCAATCAATTCTTCACTGCCTTCAAAAGAGGCGTTTCCATACACTTTTAGAATAGTATCAGAGATTACAGAATCTAATGGTTCTTCTTCAATGGCTACTGTTTGTGGGGCTTCTCTAGCATTAATGGATGCTGGTGTGCCAATTAAAGAACCAGTTGCAGGTATTGCAATGGGTTTGATTAAAGAAGGTGATGATTTTAGTGTTCTATCAGACATTCTGGGTGACGAAGATCACTTAGGAGACATGGACTTTAAAGTTGCTGGAACTAAAGATGGAATTACTTCACTTCAAATGGATATCAAAATTACTGGTATTACTTTTGAAATCATGGAGCAGGCTTTAAAGCAGGCAAAAGACGGAAGAGTTCATATCTTAGGTGAAATGAATAAAGCTTTAAGTGAATCAAGAGCTGATGTTGGGCAACACACTCCAAAAATGGAACAGATTACAGTTGATAAAAAAGATATCGCTGCTGTGATTGGTAAAGGTGGCGCAACAATCAGAGAGATTGTTGAAAAATCTGGTGCAAAAGTTGATGTGAATGACGAAGGGGTTGTAACAGTTGCTGCTCCAGATGAAGAGTCTAGAAACATCGCTATGCAGTTTATTAAAGACATCACTGCAAAAGCTGAACTGAATAAAATTTATTCAGGTAAAGTTATGAAGATTATGGAATTTGGTGCATTTGTTAATTTCTTAGGAAAACAAGATGGACTTGTTCATATTTCAGAACTAGCAGACAAAAGAGTTGCTAAAGTTACTGACGTTGTCAAAGAAGGTGACGAAGTTAAAGTTAAAGTGATTGGTTTCGATAGAGGTAAAGTTAAACTTTCTATGAAACAAGCTGCTGAATAATAATTAAATTTAAATTCTAAACTAAACCCCTGGAATGAAAGTTCTGGGGGTTTTTTTTATTGCAAAAATTGACCATAAAAATGTCTCATGTGACAATGAATGAGCTAATAATTACCTTTAAAGTTTCCACTTAACATCCAACGAAAGGATAATTATGAAAAATATAATTTTATCAATAGTATTTGTAATGTTTACAAGTGCAGTTTTTGCTGGATCTTGTCCAATGATGGCAAAAAATATTGATGCGAAAATTGAAGAAGCTCAAAAATTACGTGATGCAGGTATGAAAGCTCACGAGTCTGGAGATCATGCAAAATCTGAGGAACTTCTTAATCAAGCTTTAGAGCTTTTTAAAAGTTAATTAAATGAACTCCTGGAATGAGAGTTCCGGGGGTTTTTTAACTAAATTTAACTATATTTAACTATATTTAACTATATTTTAAGAGATATTTTTAGGATCTGGCATCCCAACCTTGTTATATCCAGCATCCACATAGTGAATTTCACCAGTAACACCGTTTGCAAGGTCACTTAGTAGATATAATGCTGAATTTCCAACATCATGGATATCTACGTTTCTTTTTAGGAAAGAATGGTCTTCATTCCATTTATATAGGAATTTTGCATCTCCAATAGCAGAAGCAGCCAACGTTTTAATAGGTCCTGCACTAATTGCATTTACTCTCATGCCTTTAGCGCCTAAATCTCTTGCTAGATATTTAACACTAGATTCTAAAGCGGCCTTACATACACCCATTACATTGTAATTTGGAATAGCTTTGCTTGCTTCATAGCTTAGAGTAATTAGACTTCCACCTTCTTTCATTACTTTAGAAGCTTCTTTAGCAACTTCTGTAAATGAGAAACATGAAATTAACATACTTCTTAAAAAATTTTCTCTAGTAGTGTTTAAATATTCACCAGATAATTCAGATTTGTCCGAAAATGCAATTGCATGAACCACAAAGTCAATTTCACCCCATTGAGATTTAACATCTTCAAATAATTTGGTTACATCTTCTTTTTTTTCAACATCACAGCTAAATGTAGTTTTTGAATTTAATTTTTCTGCTAAAGGAATTACTCTTTTCTTTAAAGCATCACCAAGGTAAGTGAATGCTAGTTCAGCACCTGCTTCAGCAAGTTTTTGTGAAATTCCCCAAGCAATAGATCTTTCATTGGCAACACCCATGATTAATCCTTTTTTACCTTTCATTAAACTCATAACTTAAACCTTTTCAAAAATTAAAGCAGCGTTAGTTCCACCAAATCCAAAACTGTTAGACATAACTGTGTTTAAAGTTACACCTGTTTCAGTTTTAGTTACAATTGGAAATTTTTTAGCCTCATCATCCATATCTACAATGTTTGCTGAGCCAGTAATAAAACTATTTTTCATCATGATTAAACAATAAATCGCCTCATGAACTGATGCAGCACCTAGTGGATGACCAGATAGTGATTTAGTTGAACTTATCTTTGGAACATTAGCTCCAAAAGTTTCTCCAACACCTCTTAGTTCAGTAATATCGCCTACTGGAGTTGAAGTTCCATGAGTGTTTATATAATCAATTTTATTTTTAGCTGTTGCAAGAGCCATTTTCATACATCTCACAGCTCCTTCACCAGATGGGGCTACCATATCGTAACCATCTGACGTTGCTCCATAACCAGTTAATTCCGCGTATATTTGAGCACCTCTAGCTTTAGCATGTTCGTATTCTTCAAGCACTAGCACTCCACCACCCCCAGCAATTACAAAACCATCTCTAGTTTTGTCATAAGCTCGAGAAGCTTTTTCTGGTGTATCATTATATTTTGAAGACAATGCAGTCATTGCATCAAACATAGCAGTCATTGCCCAGTGTAGTTCCTCACTTCCGCCTGCAAAAACAATATCTTGTTTACCCATTTGAATTAATTCACTAGCATGACCAATACAGTGACCACTAGTGGCGCAAGCTGAGCTCATCGTATAATTCACACCTTTTATCTTAAATGGTACAGCAAGGGTTGCTGATGCTGTACTTGCCATTGTTCTTGGAACAACAAATGGTCCCATAAGTTTTGGAGTTTTTGCTCTAGTCTTATCGACAGATAAAACTACGTTTTCAATTGAAGGTCCACCAGAACCCATCACGATTCCAGTTTTAATATTACTTACGTCTTTTTCTTCAAGACCAGAGTCAGCAATAGCCTCTTTCATTGCAATATAGTTATAAGCTGAACCAGATCCCATAAATCTAATTGTTTTTCTATCAACGTGGTCAGAAAGATTTATATTTGGTTTGCCATGTATATGACTTCTTAAATTATGTTCTTTGTATTCTTCACTAAATGAAATTCCTGATTTTGAATTTAATAAAGATTGATGAACTTCTTCTTGATTATTACCCAAACAAGATACAATTCCTAAACCTGTAACAACAACTCTTCTCATTATTTAAATAACCCCACTTTTAAACTTTCTGCTGAATATATTTTTTTGTCATCTGCAAGTACAATTCCATTAGCAAGACCAACAGTTGTACCTCCTGGAGACATAATTTTTTTCATATCAATTTCATACCTTACATTTTTTACATTTTGTAAAACTTCACCTGTAAATTTTACTGTACCTACTCCAAGAGCCCTACCTTTTCCAGGGTTACCAAGCCACCCAAGATAAAAACCAACTAGCTGCCACATTGCATCAAGACCTAAACATCCTGGCATAACCGGATCACCCTTAAAGTGACAATCAAAAAACCATAGATCGTCTTTAATGTCTAATTCAGCCTTCAAAGAACCTTTATTGTAAGCACCATTATTATCGTTGATTTCAGTAATTCTATCAAACATAAGCATTGGGGGAAGTGGTAATTTAGCGTTTCCAGGCCCAAAAAGCTCACCATTTCCGCATGTTATGAGATCATCGTAAGAATAAGAATTTTTTTTCATAAAAATTGAAGACCCTTAATACTTGATTTAATGATAATATAATATAATAAAACAGTATAATTTTAGAGTTACTTTAGAATTATTATAAAAAACTATGAAAAAAGACTGCGTTATCAACAAATTAAGAGAAATTGGACTAAGACCAACAAAGCAAAGGGTAAAAATTTGTGAATTATTGTTTTTAAGGGATAAAACCTTCCATTTTACAATTAATGATCTTGTTAAAAAAATTTCAGATGAGATGAATGAAAAAATATCTCTGGCTACAGTTTATAATACGGTTCATGCTTTCCAAAAAAAAGGTTATTTAAAAGAAATAGCAATAAATTCAGATAAAACTTACTATGACACTAATACTTCAATTCACCATCATTTTTATGATGAGGATACTCACGAGCTAATCGATTGTGAGGAGAATGATATTGATTCTATTAATTTGAAAAAAGATATTTCTGGAAAACAAATAAAATCTGTAGAAGTTTTGATTAAAGTTGCGAGTGATAATCAAAATCAAAATTAATTCAATAAAATCATATATTTAAGTTCTACATTATAATTATTCTAAACTGTTGACTTAAAATTTAAAATCATTATATATTTCAAATTACTAAATTAAGGAGAATAAAATGTCATTAAAAGGAACTAAGACAAAGGAAAATCTAGAAGCGGCATTTGCTGGTGAAAGCCAAGCAAACAGAAGATATCTTTATTTTGCTCAAAAAGCAGACATCGAAGGATATAATGATGTTGCATCAGTATTTAGATCAACAGCAGAAGGTGAAACAGGCCACGCGCATGGTCACCTAGAATATCTAGAAGAAGTAGGTGATCCAGCTACTGGCTTACCAATTGGTGAAACTAAAGCTAATCTAGCTTCAGCAGTACAAGGTGAAACACATGAATATACGGACATGTACCCAGGTATGGCAAAGACTGCTAGAGAAGAAGGTTTTGAGGAAATCGCAGATTGGTTTGAAACTTTAGCAAAAGCTGAAAAATCTCACGCTGGTAAATTCCAAAAAACTTTAGAGTCTATTAGTTAATAAATTTTTTAGTGGGCATTAATTTGCCCACTAAATATTCAATAAAATTTCAAAAAAATTATGAGCAAAGAAGGTAGTTTAGACGCCCCTATAAGACACCCAATAGATTTTGAACATCCCGATTTTTCAAATCCTGAAAAATTAGATGCTGAAATGAGAAGAGCGTTTGATATTTGCCATGGTTGCAGAAGATGTTTTAACTTATGTGACTCGTTCCCAAAGTTGTTTGACATGATTGATGAGTCAGAAAATGAGGATGTCGAAAGTTTAAAAAGTGAACAATTTAAACCTGTTGTAGATGCTTGTACTTTGTGTGACATGTGTTTTATGACTAAATGTCCATACGTACCCCCTCATGATTTTGATCTAGATTTTCCTCATTTAATGTTGAGATACAGAACAGCTCAAAAAAAAATGGGAAAATTACCAGGTGTACCAACACAATTAGCTCAAATAGACAGAAATGCAAAAATTGGTGTCATGTTTTCAAAATTAGTTAATTGGGTATCTGATATTAAAAATAAATTTCTAAGAAAAATTTTAGAAATTGTTTCAGGGATTGATAAAAGAGTACAATTACCAAAATATAATTCAGAAACATTTTCAAACTTCTTTAAAAAAAATAAAGATAAAATGAATTTTGAAACTTCAAACAAGGATAGGAAAGTTGTAATTTATACGACTTGTTTTGTTAATTTTAATAAAAAAAATACAGGAGTTGCGGCTTTAAAAGTTTTAAAAAAGAATGGAGTTGAAGTTCAAGAGGCTTATCCAGGATGTTGTGGGATGCCTTTCTTAGAGCAAGCAGATCTTCCTAAGGTGGTTGAACAAGCAAAAAATGTATCTAAAGATTTATTAGAGTGGGTTGACAAAGGTTATAAAGTAATAACTTTAACAGCTAGCTGTGGGTTAATGTTAAAGTTTGAATGGCCCCTTTTATTACCTAAAGATGAAAATATAAAAAGATTGTCGTCAAATGTGATGGATATAGATGAGTATGTTGTTGATATAGCAAATAACGAGGGGTTAGCTGAGGGATTACAAGAAATAGATGGTGGTGTAACTGTTCACAATGCGTGTCATGCACGAGCACAAAATATGGGTATTAAGTCAAGAGATATGCTGAAATTTATACCAAACGTTAAATTAGATGTTGTTGAAAGATGTGCTGGTCACGGAGGTACTTTTGGTGTGATGAAAGATACACATGATTTAGCAAATAAAGTTGGCAGACCAACCGCTAGACAAATTAAAAATAAAAATAATAAATATATGGCCTCAGATTGTCCGCTTGCAGGAAAACATTTAAAACAATTAGAAATCGATACAAACATTTCTAATGATGAGGCGTTACATCCTATCGAATTAATGGCAAAAAGTTATAAATTATGATTATGCCAAGAGACAAAAAAGAAATTGTAAAAGAAGACATCATGCCCCTAGATGTCTATACAAAAAATAGAAAAGAGCTTAGAAAAAGTATTGTTAGCTTTAAGAAAGATAGAAGAATAGCACTAGGTCCATATGCAACTTTTTATTTTGAAAGTTACGAAACAATGTTAGCCCAAGTACAAGAAATGCTTTACATTGAAAAAGGTGGTGATGAACAGCTAAAAGATGAACTTACTGCTTATAATCCCCTAATACCCAATGGAAAAGAGCTTACAGCTACACTAATGTTTGAAATTGACAATCCAATTTCAAGAGCAGCATTCTTAAGTAAAGCTGGAGGAATAGAGGAAAAAGTCTTCATTAAAATTAATGGTGAGACAATTAAAGCAATCCCTGAGGAGGACGTTGATAGAACTTCTGCAGAAGGAAAGGCTTCTTCAGTTCAATTCATACATTTTACATTTGATGATGAACAAATTCAAAAATTTAAATCGAACGGCGTAGAAGTTGAAATTGGGATTGACCACGAAGAATACTCTCATACAACAAAACTTAATGCAGCAAATTTAAGCTCTTTATCAGCAGATTTTAGTTAATTAAGCCCCAAATATCAATAGTTTTAATCCATCCTTCATAACTATCAGATTTGATCTTGCACCAGTTATTTTCACATTTATCGACAATTAGTAATCTTCCTTTTTCTATTTGAGCTGTTGGTTTTGCAAAAGATGATGGTTTCTTAAATAAGATTTTATCTTTAGTTGTTATAACTGAATTATTCTTTTTTAATTGAGAGACATGTATCCATCCACTATTATTTTTTAAATCAATAATTCTTCTAAAATTATCTTTTTTATCTATTTCCTTTAATGGTAGATTTATTTTTTTATAAACATATTTTATATCTGAGTCAAAGCTAGGACCATAACGAACATTAACTTTACTTTTTTTTAAAGAGACAAAAGTTTCTTCAGCAACAGAGGATATTGTTAAAATTGTTAAACAAAATAATGTATAAATAATTTTTTGTATTAATTGCATTTACATTTTTTTCTTTTGTTAAATTTTACTTTTCTAAAATTTAAATTCAAAAAATCTACAATTAAAATAAATCCATTTAAATTTTTCCCAACATTTAAAATTTTTTTTAAGATTTCGTTAGCTTGCATAGTACCAATGATTCCAGCAATAGTTCCAAGTATTCCCTCATGTTCACAGTTTAGTATGTCGTCAGAAATACTTTCTTCCTGGTAAAAGCATCTTAAACAAGGATTTTTTTTATTATTGAAATCAAAAGTGAATATATGTCCATCAAATTTGCTTATAGCCCCAGTTACAAGAAATTTTTTATATTTTAAGCTTATATCGTTAATTAAAAATTTTGTTTCAAAATTGTCTGTACCATCAACAATATAATCATAATTCTTAACAATTTTTGTAAATTTTTTTTTATTTAATTTTAAATTGTAAATATCAATTTTAGTTTTAGAATTGATATTATTTAATTTTTTTTTAGCCACCTTAACTTTTGGTTTTCCCAAATCTTTTTCATCATATAAGGTTTGTCGGTGAATATTTGAAAGACTAACTAAATCATGATCTACAATTCCAAGAAATCCAACACCTGACCTGGTTAGAAATTCGGCTACAGGGCATCCTAATCCACCCATACCAATTATTAGAACTTTTGAGTTTAAAATTTTTTTTTGGCCTAAAACACCAATATTTTTTAAAATGATTTGTCTTGAATATTTTTCGAGCTGATTTTTACTAAGTTTTAAACTCATTTTCCAGTTGAGCCAAATCCACCTTCTCCTCTAACTGTTTCAGGTAAAGCATCTGTTTCTTCTAGTTGCATCTTAATAACAGGAGTTAAAATCATTTGAGCTATTCTATCCTTATTATTTATTACAAAATTAGTATTGCCATGATTGTAAAGAATAACTCTAATTTCACCTCTATAATCGCTATCTATTGTACCTGGAGTATTTAAAACACTAATATTGTTTTTAGCAGCCAAACCAGATCTTGGTCTAATTTGAATTTCAAACTCACTAGGAAATGCAACAGAAATGCCAGTTGGAACTAAACAAGAATTCTGTGGTTTTAGTGTTATTGGCTCATTTATAAAAGCCATTAAATCCATACCTGATGCTCCATTAGTTTTATAGGCAGGTAGCTCAACAGATGAGTCTAATTTTTTTATAAGAACTTTTGTCATTAATTTAATTGATTAATTATTCTATCAACTATTTCATCGGATATTTCAGATTTCTTTTTATATGAAAGTTTTTCTTTATTTTTATCTTTATAGTAGATCGTTACTTCATTAAAATCAGAGCTGAAGCCAATTTTTTTATTAGACACATCATTTGCAATTATCCAGTCACAATTTTTATTGTTTAATTTTTTTTCTGCATTTCTTTCAACATTATTTGTTTCAGCTGCAAATCCTATAACAAGTTCTGGTCTCATTGAATTATGGTTTGAAATATAATTCAATATATCTACATTCTTTTCTAAATTTAAATTTAATGATTCATGTTTTTTAATTTTATTTTTAAATTTTTTATTTATTTTAAAATCAGCTACTGCTGCAGAAAAAACTGCTACATTAGTGGGTAAGTTTTTTTGAGTTTCTAATAACATTTCATCTGCTGTTTCAACTTCAATAAGTTTAATATCATCATCAATTTTTAAATTAGTTGGTCCTGAAATAAGAGTTGTATCAAAACCTTTTTTAGATAAAGATTTAGCAATTTCATATCCCTGTTTACCACTAGATTTATTTGTAATAAATCTTACAGGATCAATATATTCGTTTGTTGGACCAGCTGTAACTAGTGCTTTTAATTTTTTATTTTTTTTAAGATTTAAAAAATAATTGTTTATTTCGTTTGAAATTTTATCAGGTTCAGACATTTTTCCTTCACCGTATTCCCCGCAAGCCATTTCCCCAATTTCTGGACCAATAAGTTTGTAACCATAATTTATTAGTTTTTGTAAATTTTGTTTTGTTGATTGATGTTCCCACATTCTTACATTCATAGCCGGTGCTAAATAAATCTCTTTATTTGATGCAAGTAAAACGGTTGAAGCTAAATCATCTGTTGTACCTTGAGCTAATTTTGAAATTGTATTTGCTGTAGCTGGTGCAATTAAAATTACATCTGCCCATCTTGATAAAGCGATATGATCCATCTCAGTTTCATTTTCGACATTAAATAAATCAGTATAAACTTTCCCTTGAGAGAGTGATGCAACAGAAAGAGGAGTTATAAATTCTTTAGCACTATTGGTTAAAATTGTTTTTATTTGTGCTCCATTTTTTTTGAAAATTCTAATTGTTTCGAGACTTTTATAAGCAGAGATTCCACCACAAATTATATAAAGAATTTTTTTGTCTAACAGATTTTTCATTTGCCGAATTAAAATACCAATAACCCTATAATTACAAGAACTAATAAACCAATAATAGATTGGTTTCTAAAAGCAGTCATTTCAGATTTTTTATTATTTAAGGCAGTGTAAGAATTTGAGTTTTGTGGGATTTGACCACTAGCTAAAAATGTTAAAGCTTGATTAGCTTTATCCATGATCTCAGGAAATTCTGGCAATCTTTTAATAACCTCCGATGTATTGTTCAGAGTATCTGTAATCGCATTAATTGGATCTTTAGTTTCTCTCAACCAGCTTTCAAGTACAGGCTTGGACGTTGTCCATATATTTGTATTAGGGTTTAATTTTCTTGCAACTCCTTCAACTACAACCATAGTTTTTTGTAACATTAATAATTGAGGTTGGGTTTGCATATTAAATTTCTCAGTTACATCAAATAATTGTTTTAGTAATTTGCCTCCCGATATATCTTTAACTGCTTGACCAAATATAGGTTCTCCTATTGATCTTAGAGCTTGAGCCAAATCGTCAATTGGAACATTATTTGGAACTAATCCAGCTACCAAATGTACTTCGGCAACTTTCCTGTAATCCCTTTGTATAAATCCAAATAAAATCTCTGCTAAGAATCTTTTACTTACTTTGTCTAATCTACCCATTATACCGAAATCTATAGGGGCAATCTGACCATTGTTATCAATAAAAATATTTCCTTGATGCATATCTGCATGGAAAAAACCATCTCTTACTGCGTGTCTTAAAAAATGTTGAATAATGTCTTCTGCAATTTTATTTGTATCTAAATTTTTATTTTTTAATTCTTCAGTTTCTCTTATTGATACGCCATCAATCCAATCGAGAGTCATTACATTTTCACTTGTAAAGTTCCAATAAATTTGTGGCACTCTAAATCCTGCATCGTTTTTAGTATTTTCTGCATATTCATTTGCTGCAGCTGCTTCAAACCTTAAATCCATTTCAAGGTTTGTTATCTCTTTCAATAAAAATACAACCTCAACAAGCTTTAATCTTTTTGTTTTTTTTACAAAAGACTCGATTATAAAAGCAAACAACATCATTGCGTCAATTTCTTCATTAAATATTTTCTTAATATTTGGTCTTAAAATTTTTATTGCCACATCTTTAATAGTTCCATTGTCATTAATTTGAGCTTTGTGAACTTGTGCAATCGAGGCAGCTGCAACAGGTTCGCTAAAGTTTATTATTGAATTATATGTGTCCTCACCAAGATCTCTTTTAATTATTTCTTTTGCTTGGCTTATAGAGAAAGGTGGAAGACGATCTTGTAAATTTTCAAGCTTAGTTGATAGTTCTTCACCAATAATATCAGGTCTAGTTGCTAAAAATTGGCCAAGTTTTATAAATGTGGTGCCCATAGACTCTAAAGAATTAGATAATCTTTCTCCCTCATTAGAACTTAGGTTTTGCTGATTTTTCTTAGAGAAAGAAATTGATAACAGCTGAAATAATATTGTTATTATAACAGGTGGTTTTTGGAATTTTGAAGCAATACTTAGTATATCAGATTTAGCAATTTTTCTTCCTAACTTAAATAAAGTTATAAATTTTTTAATCATTAATATTTCCATCCACTATGAATTGAAACAATCCCTCCAGAAAAATTTCTGTAAGAGCATTTTTGAAAGTTATTGTTCTTCATTAATTCAATTAATTCTTCCTGATTAATAAATTGTTCTATGCTTTTAACTAAATACTCATATGGCTCTTTTTCACCAACTACAAATTGACCAATGATTGGAATTAATTTTGAATAATTTTTATAAATAAAATCAAGATTTGAGTTCTGTATTTTTGAAAATTCTAAGCACAAGTACCTTCCACCTGGTTTTAAAACTCTATATGCTTCAGAAAGAGCTTTGTTTAAATCTTTTGTGTTCCTTAGTCCAAAACTAATAGTATAAAAATCAAATTTATTGTCTTCGAAGGGTAGTTGTTCTGCAGGAGAAATAACCCAGTTAATATTTTTGTAACTAGAGAGTTTTTGTTTACCTTGGCTTACCATTCCTTTGTTGGGATCCACACAAGTAATTCTACCATTTTTATCAGTGCTGTCTAAATAGAGTTTACCTATGTCGCCTGTTCCACAAGCAACATCGATGAAATTTTTATTTAAAGATGGGTTCATCATATTTATTAAGCTTTTTTTCCAAAATCTATGAACACCGAGTGACATAAAGTCATTCATTAGGTCGTATTTACTATAGACCTGATCAAATACACCTTCTACTAGCCCTTTTTTATTTTGAAGATATTGTTGCATAAAAAAAAATATATATTCAATATAGTGTCAAATGCCAGAATTACCAGAAGTAGAAATTGTAAGACAATCTCTTCATAAAAAAATCAAACAAAAAAAGGTTAAAAAAGTAATAATACGAAATAGAAATTTAAGATTAAAAATTCCACCGAACTTTGCTACTTATTTTCAAAATAAAAAAATAATTAAAGTAGGAAGATTCTCTAAATATTTAATCATTTATTTACCAAAAGAAAATTATTGCTTAATTCATCTTGGCATGTCAGGAACAATACACGTTGTAAATAATAAATTAGTTAACAAACCTACAAATACTAGTTTTTATAATTCTCCTTTTTTACCAAAAAAACATAATCATGTTGAGTTAATTTTTGAAAATTTTAGGATTGTTTATAATGATCCAAGAAGATTTGGTTTTTTCCAGTTGATAAAAAATAATCTAGACCTGAATAAAAGATTTTATCATTTGGGTCCTGAACCTTTTAATAAGAATTTTAATCTAACCTATGTTTACAATTTTTTTAAAGGAAAAAATAAAGATATAAAAAACTTTCTACTTGATCAAAAATTTGTTTCAGGAATAGGAAATATTTATGCTAGTGAAATTCTATTTTTAAGCAAAATAAATCCATTCAAAAAAGTAAAATTATTAAGTAAAAAAGAATGCCAAAAAATTATTAATAACAGTAGAAAAATTCTACTCAAAGCTATTAGTAAGGGTGGATCTAGTATAAGAAATTTTAAGGATACCTCAGGATTAAAAGGTGGTTTTCAGAATGAATTTAAAGTTTATCATCAAGAGGGAGAACGGTGTAAAAATTTAGGATGTTCTAATGTTATTAAAAAAAAAATTATCTCTAATAGATCAACTTTTTTTTGTGATTCTTGTCAAAAATAGCCAATTATTTTATTGACCACCATAAATTCTCAAGCTATACCCCTGCGGATATGGCAAACACAAAATCAGCAATTAAGAGAATTAGAAGAATATCTAAGCAAACGGCCGTTAATAAGGCTAGAAAAAGCAGATTTAGAAACGCTTTAAAAAAAATGAACCTTTTAATTGATGATAAAAAAAAAGACGAAGCTCTAAAATTCTTGCCTAAATTGAATTCTGAACTAATGAAAATTGCCAAGACAGGGATTATTAAGAAACAAAATGCATCAAGAAACGTTTCTAGAATATCCAAAAAGATTTCTGCAATATAAATTTAAAATTTTATAAGCTCGTACAAAAACAACCTCAAGTATTCACATCATCTATTAATAAAGTTTTAATTTTAACTATATCTAGATTTGGTAAATAAAAATAGTTTTTATGATTCAATCTATAAACGATTCAATCTGTGTTTGATTTAAAAAAAATATTTATTTAGATAATAAATTAATTTTTTTTTATTAAT